>JBGSYG010000001.1:0-4892 GCA_041750995.1 Pyrinomonadaceae bacterium
AAGAAGCGGTTTAATCTGCCCCTTCAAGCCTACGCTTCGCGCTCGCAAAACGGCGAACACCGCCGCGGCGTCCGTTGAGGAGACAATCGCCCCGAGCAGTAAACCTTCAAGTAGCGAGAAACCGAGTACCCCTGCGGCAAACGCCCCAACCAATACCGCGGTCACGAGCACGCCGAGCGTCGAGAGTGCGATGGCTTTTCCCACCACCGGGCGCGCGCTTTCCCATGCCGTATCCAGTCCGCCAGCGAAAAGAATAAAGACGAGAGCGATTACGCCGAGAAACTGTGCGACGTATGGGTCATCGAATGGAATCCTGCCTATTCCTTCTGACCCTGCGAGCACTCCAACGCCGAGAAAGATTAACAGTGACGGCACACCGAGCCGCGCTGACGCTTTGCTAGCGACGATACTCAGTAGTAGCAGCACCGCAACGCCTAGCAGGATGTATTCAGTAGCAATCATCCGTCGCTCAGAATTTTTCCCTCACACGATGGTCTTAAACCGAATCGTGGGCGCAGCAGAGCCGCATGAGAATGGAAGTAACATTCAGTTATCCAGAGCATTATTAGGGTTTCCGCACGGGTCATTCCTCAAGTTAGGAAAGCTCTGGCGGGTGATGTCAAAGGAGTCGAACAAGACTGTCACAGCATTTTCATTCTCTGCGCTCACGTACGATCTCAACCGAGCAAGGAGCGCCCGTCACCAGCCCTGGTGAAACGCTACCCGCGGAATGTTTCAAGGTTACTAGTGAACCCATGCGAACCAACGAAAGTCGAGTCGGCCTCCAATTTTGCACTTCATCAATTAGAACGCACTGAGGATCGCCTTCTTTGATTTCTGCTGTTACGGTTAACCCAATGGCGCGCAACTGTTCGGGGGCCCCACTCAAGCATCTTACGCGCCTTGACTGCTTTCGTTGCTGTCGTAATTGTGGCGCGAAGCTGTCGTTGCAACCCTTATACACGCCTCATTCTTTGCAACGCCAATGACGGGCCAAGCTTGCCGCGCGTCGTCAGCTAACATTCAGCCTGATTCTTTAGACTTCAAAGTTAGCCGTTGGTAAACCGGCCGAGAACAGTGTGAATACGCGCCCTGCGTCTTAACGTCCCGGCGCTAAAGGTTTGGGACCTGGGCAATTTGTTGTTCTTCGTTTAGTCTCCGTCCCTTGTCAAAATAGACATCATAGAGAGCGCGCGCTGCGGGGGCTGCATGTCGTGATCCAAAGCCTGAGTTCTCAATCAGCGCCAGAATCGCTATCTCAGGTTCAAATGCCGGCGCATAAGACACAAACCAGGAGTGGTCCTTGTTCCTGCCAACGTCTTTGCCGAGTCCCACAACTTGTGCAGTGCCAGTCTTGCCGGCGATGTCGAGGCCGGCTTTGCGGATGCTACTCGCCGTACCAGCCTCATTAACTACCGACCACATCGCCTTTACTACTGCGCCATCTTGTTCCTTTGTCATCTTCACCACGCCAGCGTCAATCCCGGCATATTGTCTTGGCGGACGATAGCTCTCTTCCCCGGGATTACCACGGGCACGTACTTCCTTTAGCAGGTGGGGTGCGGGCAAGCTGCCTCCGACCCCCACCGCAGCGATGGCGCGCAACAGCGAAATAGGGGTTACAAAGTCATACACCTGACCAAACGATGCGTAGACGGTGTCGATGTCCGTCCACTCCGGAGCCTGAGGATTAAAGCGTGCCTTAAATTCAGGCGACGGAGTCCAACTAACTAACTCATGAGGCAGGTCAATACCGGTCGGCTCATTAAGCTTAAACTCATCGACCATCATCATAATCCCAGGGAGTCCCATCTTGAGCCCCAAGCGGTAGAAATAGCCGTCACACGACTTCATGATTGCCGTATGCAAATCCGGCTTGCCGTGATGGCCCATACAGCGAGTGAACTTATTTCCGATCTGGATACCTCCGTCGCAAAGCAGTCTCGAATCGTCGAGAGTAATCACGCCTTGTTGAAGGGCTGCCACGGCCATAGGTATTTTCCACGTGGATCCTGGCGGGTAGCGGCCTTGAATTGCGCGGTTGTAAAGTGGTGTGTCAGGGTCGCGGAGCAACGCCGCATACTCGGCCCGGCCTTTCTTCGTGGCAATTCGCCCGGTGAACAAGTTGGGATCGAATGTGGGGTAAGAAGCTAGCGCAAGAATTTCCCCGTTGTTGGGCTTCATTGCGATTATCACGCCACGCTGCGATGGTGAGTTTCGTAGTTGCTCTTCCGCAGCCTGCTGCAAGTCCAAATCTATTGTGGTCACCAAATCCTGACCCACGCTGGGTTCTATGATTCCTATAACGTCTCTAATTCGTCCGCGACTGTCGACAATAACGGTGCGGTGTCCCTCTCGCCCCCGAAGATACTTGTCATAGGTTGCCTCCAATCCTTTCTGACCAATTACATCGCCAGCCTTGTAACCATTCTCTTTGTACTGAGGCTCTTCAAGTTGCCGAGAACTGATCTCACCGACATAACCGAGCACATGCGCTAATAAACCGTCTTTCGGATAGCGACGTTGCGGACGCTGTTCTATTTGCAGCGCGGGAAACTCCAGCGAATGGGCCTCTACCCAGGCTATATCGCCAACGGTGGCGTTTTCCTTGATGAGGATCGACTCGTAGGCAGGGTTGGTCGTGATCTCGGCAAATCTCTCCTGCAAATAGTCGGGGTCAATTCCCAACACCGTCGGCACGTGTGCTGAGAGGCCGTCGAGATCGGGATTTCTGCCTGTCTCGCGTTGCAGGATAACGTCGTAGATTGGACGCGAATCCACAAGTACTCGGCCATAGCGGTCCAATATCGCGCCGCGCGGCGCCGGAATAGCCAACGAGCGAAGCCTTTGATTGACAGCGCGCTCACGGTAGAAGTCGCCGTGAACGATCTGTAGGTTGTAAAGCCGAACCACGCAGATGCCGAGCAGCACAAGCGCTAAGATTTGTATTGTGCGCAAACGTACCGGTAGATTCTGTGTCCGATCTTCTAACCTCATGAACTAAGACCTATATGCTCTGAATGGAAGCTGGGCTACTGCTATGGTAGGGACTCGAACGAGGTCTTGAATCGGTGAGACCACTCAGCCGACTAGGTGGATGCACTCATAGAGTGACTGCCGCCATGTGGACTGCATTCAAGAACGACTGTTCACGGTTCTCTTGTGACGACCCAGGTGTACAGGAATTTCTCCTACTAAGCCACTGAGAGTTGTTACGAAAGCTCTTGCGAAGCCTGGATAGATCTTAATCTTGGGGTGCGTCCCACAGTATTCATAACTGCGGAATCCCGTACCTATACTTCATTCGCTTCAAAGTCCATGGCGTCCATGTCGTCATCACTGGGTTCGGGCTTGCCCATCAGTTTGAGCCATAGAAAACCGATTGAACCCGCCGTTAATGACGCAAGCAAGATCGTCATTTTCGAGGCGTTAATGACTTCTGCTTCGCCGACGAAGGCGAGGTTCGTGATGAAAATTGACATCGTGAATCCGATGCCTCCAAGAAGTCCCGCGCCGAACACGTGCTTCCAATTCAGATCGAGCGGCAGGCGGCAAACGCCGATTGAGACGGCGACGAAACTGAAGAGCGTGATCCCGACGGGCTTGCCGATTAAAAGTCCCAAGATGATCCCCAAGCTGTTGTTCGCCGTCAGACTTTGCAGCGCGCCCGCGCCGAGGACGATGCCCGTATTTGCCAGCGCGAAAATTGGCAGGATGACGAAGGCGACCGGGTTATGCAAAACATGTTCGAGCCGGTGCGAGGGCGATTCCTCGTCATCTTGCTTGCCAGTGAAAGGAATGGCGAAGGCGAGCAGGACTCCGGCAATTGTCGCGTGAACGCCCGACTTCAGCATCAGGAACCACATTAAAACGCCGCCGATGAGATAGGGGATTAAACTCATCACCCGAAAACGATTGAGCGCAAAGAGCAAGCCGAAAACTACGAGCGCGCCGACTAAATAGGCGACCGAGAGTTGCGCCGTGTAGAAAATGGCGATGACGATGATCGCGCCCAAGTCGTCCATCACGGCGAGCGCGGTTAAAAACACTTTCAGCGAAGCGGGGACGCGGCTGCCCAAAAGCGCAAGGACGCCCAGCGCGAAAGCGATGTCGGTCGCCATCGGGATGCCGATTCCGGCTTGCGTTGGCGTTCCCGCATTCCAAGCGAAATGAATCAGTGCGGGGAAACAGATGCCGCCGAATGCCGCGAAAATGGGGAGCAGCGCGTTTCTGAAATTCGAGAGTTCGCCGTTATAAAGCTCGCGCTCTAATTCTAAGCCGATGAGCAGAAAGAAAATCGCCATCAACGCGTCGTTGACCCAATGCTCGACGCTGAGGCCTCCGACATAGCTCTGCCAAATGCTCAGGTAATTTGCGCCGAGGATTGAATTGGCGAGTAGAAGCGAAACGACCGTGCAGATGATGAGCAAAATGCCGCTCGACTTCTCCGAGTCGAAAAACTTCTTAAATGTGTTAGATAATTTTCTCTGAACAACTGCCATGATCGTCTTTTGGTTAGAAGGTCATAAGCGCATCAGGCCTGTACGCGCCGATCATGAAGATCTACCCGCCGGTCGTGCATCTTAAGTCCTCCATCTGTTGGATGAAAGCGAGAATCCCCGATCATCGTAGTTGCCAAACACAAACTTCGCTTTTGATTGCATCCGTCCCAGGCTTAGCCGTGGTTGTTTAAGCCGTTATCCGCTCCGCTTTTCCAAAGACTAACACTTGCTGGTGGTGCGGCAGCGCGCCAGCGATCAGCGGAAGCTCGACGGTGAAGGTCGAACCTAATCCTTCGCCCGCGCTCGTCGCGTGGACGGTGCCCGAGTGAGCCTGGACCAAGTGGCGCACAATGGCGAGTCCGAGACCCAGCCCGCCGTGTTTTCTGGATA
>JBGSYG010000002.1:0-171624 GCA_041750995.1 Pyrinomonadaceae bacterium
GCCCAGGCAACTGTTCGGGCTAGTTTGGGATTAGGGTGTGACGACCCAAGCTTGGCGGCGGTCTTCAATGACCCAGGCGCAAACGATCTGTCACACCCAGCGCAAGCTAGAACTTGCTGACTAAACATACAAGACGCCAAGTGAACGCTAAGAGCGCCAAGCTTTTAGAAATCCGAAGAGGCGTCCCCGTGGGCGCCCCTTTTGGAAAAACGGCGCACAGTGTCCTTCCACAGCAGATCTATACTGTCCTAATTTCCTTGGCAAACTCGGCGTTTCTTGGCGAATTTGCGGTGAACGGCGTTGTTATCGTAGCGCCGCCGTTCGGTGGAAAACGGGGGCGGCCACGGAGTGCCGCCCCTACATATTGGCGACTTGGCGGTAAGAAACTTATGCTGTTGAGTCTGTTGGTTTCAACGACAAGGCGGCTTGGGCTGCCGCCAAACGCGCTACCGGCAAACGAAACGGCGAGCAACTCACGTAGTCGAGGTTGATCTCCTGGCAGAAAGCGATCGAGCTGGGATCGCCGCCGTGTTCGCCGCAGATGCCGATCTTCAAGTCGGGCTTCGCAGCGCGACCGCGTTCCGAACCAATTCTTACCAGTTGGCCCACGCCTTCGCGATCCAACATTTGAAATGGATCATCCGGCAAAATCCGGCGCTCGATGTAAGTTGGCAGGAAGCGACCGGAATCGTCGCGACTGAGACCAAAAGTTGTTTGCGTCAGGTCGTTAGTACCAAAAGAGAAAAAGTCCGCATGCGCTGCAATGCTTTCCGCCATCAAAGCGGCGCGCGGTAACTCGATCATGGTACCGACAAGATATTCCACCGTCATGCCCTGCTCACCCATCACTTGTTTCGCTACTTCATCAATCACCTCGCGTTGTTGGCGCAGCTCCTCACTAAGAGAAACGAGAGGCACCATAATTTCCAGCGTCACCTTTTTCCTTTCACCCTGGACCTGGCAAGCAGCTTCGAAAATCGCGCGACACTGCATGCGCGTAACTTCGGGAAATAACAGGCCGAGACGACAACCACGGAACCCAAGCATTGGGTTGGATTCGCGCGTGCGAATCACCTGGCGCAGCAGGCGTCGCTTCTCGTCAATTTCATCAAGTAAGTTGTCCATGTCTCCCAGGGTGGTGGCAAGACGCACCGCCAGCTTCAGTTCGGCGAGCTCGCTAAGCAGATCGTCAACGCTGGGAAGAAACTCATGAAGTGGCGGATCAAGCAGACGAATCGTGACAGGCAGTCCGGACATTTCACGAAAGATCCCGCAAAAGTCACCGCGTTGGAGCGGCAACAGTTTCTCCAGGGCTTTCTCGCGGGCGCCGGCGCCGTCCGACAAAATCATTTCGCGCATCGCTGCCAGTCGCTGATCGCCGAAGAACATGTGTTCGGTGCGACAGAGGCCGATTCCTTCCGCGCCGAACTGGCGCGCCACTTTCGCATCGCGTGGTGTGTCGGCGTTTGCGCGAATGCGAAGTTTGCGAAACTTGTCGGCCCAGTTCATCAACTCGTGAAAGTCAGAACGCAGCGTGGGCTGCACTGTAGGAATTTGTCCTAGAAAAATGCGGCCCGTAGAACCATCGACAGTGATCCAGTCGCCCTTGGTAACCACCGTGCCATTGACTGTGAATTGCTGTTGCCCGTAGTCGATTTCCAGGGCATTGGCGCCGCTAACGCACGTCTTGCCCATGCCACGCGCTACGACCGCAGCGTGACTGGTCATGCCCCCGCGAGCCGTTACGATCGCTTGCGCGGCAACCATTCCATGGAAATCGTCGGGACTAGTTTCCTGACGCACCAAAACGAGTTTGGCGCCTTCGCGCGCGAGCTCCTCCGCTTCGTCGGGACTGAAAACAACCTTACCCTGCGCGGCTCCCGGGCTGGCCGGCAAGCCAACTGCCAACACGGGTGCATTGGTTTTAGGATCCACCGTCGGATGCAACAGTTGATCGATTTGTTCAGGGGAGACGCGCTGAATAGCCATGCCCCGATCAATTAACTTCTCCTGCGCCATATCCACCGCGATGCGTACCGCTGCGGCGCCGCTGCGTTTGCCCGTGCGCGTCTGCAGCATCCAAAGTTTGCCGCGCTCGATCGTGAACTCGACGTCCTGCATGTCGCGATAGTGTTTTTCCAACAGCTCCGCAATCGATGCGAACTGTGTGTAAACCTGCGGCAGTTCCTTTTTCAATTCACTGATTGGGTGCGGCGTGCGAATGCCGGCGACAACATCTTCGCCTTGCGCGTTCAATAGATATTCGCCATAGAGTTGCTTTTCTCCCGTCGAGGGATTGCGTGTGAAAGCTACTCCGGTCCCGCTTTCCTCGCCCATGTTGCCAAACACCATCGCCTGCACGTTGACGGCAGTGCCGAGCGAATCCGGAATACGATTGATCCGGCGATAGTCCACCGCGCGCCGGCCCATCCAGGAGTTGAAGACTGCGGCAATCGCTACGCGCAATTGCTCGTAGGGATCTTCGGGGATGGCGTGTTGCTCGGCGAGGATGATCTGTTTCTCGGCGGCAATGATGTCGCGTAAGTCATCAGTTTTCAGATCAGTGTCTTTGCCGCCTGTGGTTTGTGCTTTGAACCGATCCATCACGCGTTCAAATTTTTCGTGAGCAACGCCCATTACGATTTCACCGAAGAGCGAAGCAAAGCGGCGGTAGGCATCGAGTGCGAAACGTAGATTTCCGGTTTGGGCGGCGAGACCTTGAACCGTGACCTCATTGAGACCCAGATTGAGGACGGTATCCATCATGCCGGGCATCGAAAAGGCCGCTCCTGAGCGGACGGACACGAGAAGAGGATTAGCGGGATCACCAAAACGTTTTCCCACTTTCTTCTCAATGGCGCGCAAACCTTCCGTAACCTGGTCCCAAAGACCTTCAGGAAACTGTTTGCCGTTATCGAAGAAGGCGTTACAGGCTTCGGTGGTGACCACGAGGCCGGGTGGGACGGGCAGACCCGCGCGCGTCATTTCGCAAAGGCCGGCGCCTTTGCCGCCGAGCAGGGTCTTGTGGTCGCCGCTGCCTTCTTCAAAGAGATAGACCCACTTCTGGGCAGGCTGCTGATCGTCTGCGACTTCTGGTGTTTCTTCGTTTAGGGTATTGGTTTCAGTCACTGGGCATTCACCTCGGCACGCAGTTTATAACGATTTTGCAGAAGGCAGCGAGTGAGGTGCGGGCCGGTGGATTAATGGCGAGAAATCGGTATTCGAAAATTGAGCGTGCGAAGCACGCGGGCAGCGTAGAGCCTAGGGCGTAAGCCCTAGGTGGGGATGTTAGCAATTTAGCTGAGCCCGCGGAGCGGGCGACAGTAGCCTTAAACCGCCGCCCACTTCGCGGGCTTATAATCTTCCTCCGCATCCTTTCCTAGGGCTTACGCCCTAGGCTCTACGCTGCACGCGTGCTTCGCACGCTCAAACCGCTAAGGCGGACTCTGCCCGGAAAAAAGAGAAAGGCGCGAGGCTAAGCCTCGCGCCTAAGGTTTCGATGAGCCCTGACGGTAAGGCAAGCCTTACCGCACGGGTGGGCGGCAAAGCCGCTTTGCGAAGGCTACTGGCCCCCTGCCTCCTGTCCCTTACTTCTGACTTCTGACTTCTGATTCCTAACTATTCCTTCGCCAACACTTCTCTAAAAAACTCTACTGCGCGCGGATCGCCGGATTCGCCAAGGGCCCTGATCGCCTGCTTGCGCACTTGTTGATTCGCATGCGTTTTCGCGATCTTGATTAAGAGCGGCACTGCTTCATCAGCGCTGCGCTCGCTAATCGCCCGGACGGCCTGCATCTGCACTTCAGTATTGCCATCGTTGCTTTGTACCGTGTCGCTCAAAAACTCCAGACTCCGTTTTCCGGCACGCTCACCCAGGAGCCGAATCGCATGGCGCCGTAGGTCAACGTTCTCGTCGTTGCGCGCCACCGCGAATAGCTTGTCTTCCACTCGCGTGCTTTTAATCTGGGAAAGCGTCTGCAGAACCGTGCGCCTTACCTCGGGAGTTCGCTCGGCGTCATACAGACTCAACAGGTCGCCGACCGCCGCTTCACCGCGCTCAGCGAGCACATGAATCGCACGCTTGCGTAATTCGGGATTAGGCTCCGACTTCGCGAGTTCGAGCAGGCGCGCCTGAGCTCCAGCACTCTTGGTTTCGGCAAGCGCATGCAGAACCGCTTTCTTCACTTCCGCGTCAGTCTCTCCGGCGTAAAGTTTGGACAGTTCTTCCACGATGTTCGCACGCTCAAAGTCACCAAGCTGCTGTACCGCCGTGCGCCGGGCTTGTTTTTCCGGATCGCTTTTGGCGACCTTCATAAGGAAAGCAAAAGCGGCTTCCTGCTCCTGATTGTTACCTGCAGCCTGAATGATCGCGCGTCGTACCTCGACTTCTTTCACCGATTCGTAAAGACCTTGCAGCATGTTAAGCGCGCCTCGATCACGGCTTTCGCCAATTGCGTGCGCTGCTTGCCGCCGCAACTTAACTTCTTCACCAGTATTGCGAACCAAGTCAGATAAAAATGCTTGCTCACCGCCTACTTGGCCCAGCCAATAGACTGACGACGAGCGAATGCGTTGGTTTTGCGAAGTGCCGATGAAGTTTTTGAGCATCGCTGCTACGCGCGGATCGTCGTGCAGCGAGATGCCAAGCACGGCGCGCTCGCTCAGCAGGCTTTGCGGCGCGGCCGCCGCCAGGGCGCGCAGGTAGTTCAAGCTCTCTTCATTGTTTGCGCGACCGAGCCAGTAAACGGGATAACCGCTGTACTCGCGTTTTCGTTCAAGGTTGTAAACTTCCATGCGCGTGACCGCGTTGTTGCCGGATTCACGCAAGAGAAATACTGCGAGGTTTCGCGTTTCGACAGTCATTCCACCCGCGGTAGTGCCTACGAACACAGAAGTGTCGCCCACTGTATTCATCGATCCATGAAACTCGCGCACCCCCGGATCGATTGCCACATTCGGACGCACATCGAAAGAGTAAGCCGACCAATATGGACCTGACTTGGAGCGAGCGCGTTGGGTAGCCGCTTCGAGTCGCGCGGCGAGATCCGCTCCCTCGACGGTGGTAAAACCCTGCAGCGCCACGGCGACTGACTGGTCTCGCGTGGATTGTTCAGTAGTTTCAGCTACCGCGGCGTCAGCGACAGTCAGCGGAGCCGAATTATGAGCGCAGGCGGTAGCGGCGAATGCCAGGCATAAAACAAGTGATGAGAGTTTTTGCATAGTGACTTTTCCTTTTCGAACTCAGGTATCAAGTGTGGGTGTCGGGTAACGGGTGTCGGGTAACGGGTGTCGGGTGCCGGATGTCGGGTGTCGGGATCGGGGTCTGATCAAAACTCGCAGGTAGGGAAGTTACCTGGCTAGAAGTTTGTTGAGGCCGTTGCAAAGGCCTTTGCAGAAGGCTGCTAAAGCAGCCTGCATTTCTGGTTGGCCCAGATAACCAGCCGTAAAACGGCTGGCCTACTCGCCCTCCGGGCTAACCGCCTGAAGGCGGTACAATCTCCCGGCTCCGCTGGTTTCCGTCACTGGTATCCGGCACCCGATCCGCGAAACCCGATCCCCGTCACCCTTTCCTACTTCAACAAATCTTCAAGAAACTTAAGTGCATCGGGATCCTTACTTTCACCCAGCATGCGTACGGCAAGTTTGCGAAGGTCGACCGACGTCGAGTCACGAGCAATCGAAATCAGCTTGCGGATGGCGCTCTTTTGCTTTGAATTGCCAAACGAGCGAATCAGGATGCCCTTCACTTGCACGTCCTGCTCAGAGTCATAGAGGCCAATGAGTTGATCCGTCGTCTGTTCGTCGTCCTTATCTCCCAAACGCCGAATGGCATACATGCGCAAGTCCAAGTTCTCAGTGGCGCGCGCGATTTCGAACAACTTGGCGCGCGCGCGCGGATCGTCCATATCAGCGTAAGCCCGAATTAAGCCCTGCCTGATCTGCTCATTTGTTTCTGAGTTGAAAAGTTGCAGCAAATCGTCATAGGCGGAGTTCCCGCGATCTCCGATCCGGCGAATTGCCTCGATGCGCAGCTCGGGTGTTTCACCCCTCCGCGCGATATCGAGTAACTTGGCCTGAGCCTTCGGGGAATCGTGTTCCGAGAGAGCACGAAGCACCTGGCTGCGAATCTCCGGGGTCCGATCTGCGTCGAAGAGACGAATCAACTCATCAAGCGACGCGGCATCGTTTTGCTCACCAAGGTAACGGACGGCGACCTGTCGCAAAGCGAGGTCATCGGTGCTGCGAGCAATCTCGATCAGCTTCGCTTGCGCGCGGGCGGTGCGCATTTCCGCAATCGCCCGCAGAACTTGTAAGCGAATCTCCTTGGTCCGATCTGCCTCATAAAGTTTCACGAGCTCATCGGCGATCGAATCACCATTCTGTTCGCCTAAACGCCTAATCGCCGTGAGGCGCAATTTCAAATCGCCTTGTTGCCGCGCTAGATTCAGCAGAATCGGAGTGGCGCGCGCGCCGCCATGTGAACCCAGCAATGAAACGGCAGCGGCTTTGATTCCCGGACAGGTTGCTTCGGAATTTGACTGCAGTACCTCGGTGACAAAGTTGATCGCACGATCCTCATTTGCCTGAAACAGACTTTGGAGCGCGAGGATCTTGATTTCGCAGTTGTTGCGATCGAGCGCCTGCTGAACAGCTTCGCCCCTTCCCATCACCACCAGCATGGCATCTGCTTCGCGGCGCCAGCTTGAGTTGGGAAAGTTCTTGATCAGGCGCAGGAGCGGCGCCGCTGCTTCATCTTTTTTGCCCTGCTTGTGCAAGGCATAAGCGAACCAGTAAAGCGCCGCGTCCACGTCGCGGTCCTTGGGATACTCGTTGATGAAGCCGTCAAACTTTTCCGCGGCCTGTTGCCATTTCTCGCCTTCGATCAAATCGCGTCCTTCACGAAACGCTTTCATCGCGGCCGGATTACTGCGCGGTGTCTGCACAAAGCGATTGAGCTTCTGCACGTCCTGGTCGTGACCGAACGCCTGGCGCGTCCGCACGATGCCGGCGAACGAGAGCGCGAGAATGATTAGGATCGCAAGGCCGAGCGGCGAACGGCCCAGGCCACCCAGTTGTTTCAATAAGCGAAAAAAGACTGTCATTGTTTGTTCCTCAAGCAATTAATTAGCGATGCAAATTCACCACACAGGGACAGAGAACACGAGAGCAGCGCAGGATCGAGCGGTGACAAGATTCGCTGGGCCATTTCCGTGTTCTCTGTGCCTCTATGGGGGAAGTACATGAATTAATCGTAGGCGCGGGCTACCGCAGCCGAATTTATTTGTAAGAGGGGAACCAGAGACTTGCGCTCCACCCGATCCTTAATTGCGACTACCTCTTCGTTACGCGGTTTGTCGCTTAGATTGGCGATGTCGAGGAGGATTGGTTCAAGGCTGCCGAGGAGGGTGGACACCTGCACGTCTCCCTTGGCGTCGGCTTCACGGCGCACCAGCATATTTTGGTAGAGCAGCTTTTGTGCGCGCTGTCGTTCGTAACGAATCTCTGGCGCCTTACCACCATTTGCCGATCGCACATTCCGAAACGCTCGCAGCAGTAATTCAGACTGCTCGAGATGACGCGCGGTTATGAGTTCAACTTCCGCGCCTTCTAAAGTTTGATCGTTCGTCGCGACATTGGCTTCGATGGCCGAGTAGTTCGGCGCTGTATCCGGGCGACGGCGAGGCGTTCGCGGAACGTTGCGCGCTGGAGTTTGCGCGGGCTTTGGTTTTGCGGGTGGCGTAGCCGGTTGAGCGCCTGCTGGTTTCTGAACTTGCGGTTTACGAGTGCCCGAAACCTGGTCCGGCGTCCCTGCTGTAATCGGAGTTGACGGCGAACCCGAGGCGAGCTCGGGATCCGGGCGCTTCAGCAACAGCGACACGATGCCAATGGTAACGGCGAGCACGACCAAAGCGGCGGCCGCAGCAAAGCGCGGAGTTGCAGTGCCACCAAAGCCGAACGCTGCGAGCCGTTCGCGCCAACCGCGCGAGACAGCTGGCGTGTCATATTTGTCGCGCGGCGAAACGATCTTTGCCAGCGCTGCGTCAATCGCCGCTGCGTCAACAGTGCTTGCGTAGCTACTTAGCTGACTGCGCAAGAGCAGAAATGATTCGTGGGCGGCGGTACAGTCCGAGCACTCCTTAAGATGTTTCTTAACTTCTGTGATCTCGAGCGCTGGTAATTCACCGTCGATTAGCAGCGAAACTTTTTCTGTTTGATTGCACGTCATCGTTTTAGCTCTTTAGTGGCGACTGTTGCCCCGGCCCGAGAGCGCCTGGTCCAATCTTCTCGTAGTGCTGTGCGCGCGCGAAAAATGTCGATTTTGACTTTGCTCTCGGAAATGTTCAGCACGGTGCCAATCTCGCGATAGCTCAATTGTTCCTGCTCTCGCAGTAGCAAAGCGACGCGTTGGTCTTCGGGCAAACTCTGCCACATCTCCAGCACCAACTGTTGTCGCTCTTTCGCTTCATATTCTTCCTCCGGATTGCGCGTTCGTGGAGTCATAACTTCGACAACTCGATCAAAAAATTTGGTGCGGGTTTGACCCTTGCGAAATTCATTGACGGCGAAGTTGCGAGCGACGCGATAAAGCCAGAAACGTGCTTCACCGGGTGGCATTGCGTCCCATGCGCTACGGTGGAGCTGCAAAAAACTTTCCTGTGCCAGGTCCTGAGCGAGCGCGATACGACCGCCTAGCAGGCATTCAAGAAACCTGCAAAGGCTGGGGTAGAAATCCTGAAACAGCGTGGTGAACTCCTCGTCTTCACTCGCCATAGCGTGCGCTACACTAACTAAAACAAATGAGTGCGGCAAAAGTTACAGGGAATGCAGGAGGCAGAAGGCAGGAGGCAGATGGCAGGAGGCAGAAGGCAGAAGGCAGAAGGCAGATGGCAGAAGGCAGAAGGCAGAAGGCGCTTGCGATTAGTACGCGCCAAAAGCGGCGACCAGTCGCCGCACTTCAAATCGGCGCCCCCATTTTTAGTAAATGAACGGCCCTTTCGTTTGGGCGTTCCGAAATCCAAGGGGGCGCCCACGGAGGGACGCCCCTACACACTCACTGTCCCACAGGCGGTTTCGCGCCGCGTGGTTTATTGAATGGTGAATTAGCGTTCCATACCGGAGCGTTGGGAGCATTCGCCACGCGCAGACCAATGATCATTCCCACGCGCGCGAGCGTCTGTGGTCCGGTCCAATCCCAATCAGGTTTGATCGTGTCGTTGGGTGAGTGATAGTCAGTCTCCAGCCACTTGCGCGCTCGCGGAATCCAAAGCGAAACATCCCCCGCAGGAGCGCCCAGCAACATCAAGGCTGGCACACCTTTCTTCACAAACGCATAATGATCGGAACGCACGAAAGCATTCTCTTCGGGCATGGGATCGGGTGTCACAATGTTTCCCGTTGCCATCGTAACTTCCTCTAACACCGCCCCGAGATCAGAATGCTCTGCCCCAAACCCGACGATGCGCTTCACGGGAGCATAGACTTCGGTTCCTATGCCATCGAAGTTAATGTCAGCGGCAATCTTTTCAAGCGGCCAGGTGGGATTCTTCACCCAATGCTCCGCGCCGAATAGTCCATATTCCTCACCGGTGACGGCGAGAAAGATAATTGAACGGCGCGGCCGGGACGCTGGTTTCGGATAGGCTTTCGTGAATGCTTCGGCGATCGCCGTGATCGTCGCCGTGCCCAGGGCGTTGTCGGCAGCACCCGGAAATATCTGACCGCCCTCAATTCCGTAAGCATCGTAGTGGGCCGAATAGACAACGGCTTCCGCTTTCAGTACCGGATCGGAGCCTTCCATTACCGCAACAACATTGCTGCCGTTTGCTTCGCCCATCTTGATCCGTAAGGCGAGGTCGGCTTGCTTCTGCAAGCTGCGCGAAACGTTGGCGCCGGTTTTCGCTTGCGTAAGAATTTGCGCGTAAGTGGATTCAGAACCTGCAAAGATCTTTTCCATCGCCGCATCGCTGGCAAGCAGCACTGGCGGAATCTTGAAAGGCGGCTCCGGGGTGGATGCAAGGCTGACGCGGCGTCGCGAAAGATAATTGGCAATCGTCGCAAACGGTTGCGTGGCTGAACCCGCATTGCCGACGATGAGCGCTGCTGCGCCCCGCCCGAAAATATTTAAGCCACGCGCTTGTGGGTTGGAAGCGCGACGCCAGGCAGCCAGATCAACTTCAGTCGGCTGACCGTTCAGCAACACAACAATCTTGCCTTTTAGATCGAGGCCCGCCAGATCGTCACGCTTCAATTCTTCTGACACCACACCGTAGCCGACAAAAACGAGATCGCTGGTGGCGTTAACTTCGCTCGCCGAGTAGGGCGGCAACGCAACGTAATCGCTGCCATGTTTTAAGGCCGCGTCGCCCACGGTTAGCGCAGTCTCCTTTAACACCTCAGCCAACTTGAACTTTATCGTTTGCAGGTAAGTGCCGTTTTCTCCAGCGGGCTTCAAACCCAACGCTTTGAAGCGATCAGCCAGATACTGCGCCGCCCGGTCGCCACCGGGCTGCGCCGTACCGCGGCCTTCAAACTCCGGAGCGCTTAGCTTAGTAGTGATTTCACGAATCGTTTCGAGTTTGACGCGGTCCGAAGCTTTGCGCTCGGCAGCTGTCAGCGTTGGCGCTGCTTTCGCTTTAGCAGGCGCAGTGGCGGTTCCTTGCCAAGCCGCTGTTGAGGAAAAAAGAGCCGCGCAGAGTAGGGCAGCTACCAATGCGCGAGACGATTGTCGTTTACCGGTGAAAGGTTGCATTAAAGATTCTCCTGCATGATCTGGTGCTGGCTATCAAGCGTGCGAAGCATGCGGCGAGCGTAGAGCCTAGGGCGCAAGCCCTAGGTAGCTGCGACATTCATTGCGTTAAGCCGGCGAAGCCGGCGAGAGATGGTCGAACGCTATCGCCCGCACTGCGGGCTCGCTAATTCATTCTGCGGCTATCCTAGGGCTCACGCCCTAGGCTTTACTCATCGCGTGCTTCGCACGCTGACCACTTTGCCCAGCGGCATTGGTATAAATTCCCTATGTGAATCTCAAAGGGAAAGAAGTGTACTACGCAACGAACCGAAGAATGTTCTAAAGCAACCCTTCCTGCGATTTCATGGATCAGTCTTTGAGAACTCGTTCCATCTCTACCAAATGTTATGATTCGCAAAACGCATACTCCCTTGGAGGCCAGGCACATGCCCTACACACCGCACACCGAGCGTCACTTCACCGCCAGCGAAGTTGTACGCGACGTCGTGATCGGAATGTCAGATGGATTAACAGTACCGTTCGCACTTGCCGCTGGATTAACAGGCGCGGTCGCTTCCACTCACATAATCGTTACGGCGGGGCTCGCTGAGATTGCCGCGGGGGCGATCGCCATGGGACTCGGTGGTTACCTTGCTGCGAAGAGTGATGCCGAGCACTACGCCAAGGAGCGCGAGCGTGAGAAACGCGAAGTGGTTGAGATTCCGCACGAGGAGATGCGCGAAGTTGCTGAAGTCTTTCAGTCTTACGGGCTCACCGAGAAGGAAACGTGGCCGATCGTTGAAGCCCTGCGCAAGCAGCCGAAACAGTGGGTCGACTTCATGATGCGTTTTGAGCTTGGCCTTGAGAAGCCTGATCCCAAGCGCGCGCTGATCAGTGCGGTGACGATTGGCGGAGCTTATGCCCTGGGCGGATTTGTGCCGCTATCGCCGTACATTTTTACAGACGACATCGCGAGAGCTTTACTCGTTTCAATTGGGGCGACGCTCCTCGCGTTATTGATTTTTGGATTTGTGAAAGGACGGTTTACCGGAATGAAGCCGGTACGTAGCGCCCTGCAAACGGCCTTCATCGGCAGCGTCGCCGCTGGAGCTGCATTTCTGATCGCGAAGCTGGTTTCCGGTGCCGCGTGATCAGCCGAGCGAAGCGGCTCTGCCAATTGGTGCAGGACTTACCGCGCACGGAGGGCAAAGCCCGAAAGCAGGCACTCTAAAATTTTCCGGCCAGCATCAGAATACCGATCAAGATGAAAGCGGCGGCGGCAACTCGCTTAATCCAAAGCATCGGCAAATAAGCTCCTAAGGCGCTACCCACGATCACGCCAATAGCCGACACAGCAGTCAGCGCGATTGCCGCTCCCAAAAAAACGCTCCAGGGCTGCTTCGATTGTGCCGCCATCGTCATGGCCGCGAGTTGAGTCTTATCGCCGATCTCAGCGAGGAAGATAACGCCGAAAGTTGTCACGAGTACGCGCCAGTCCATGAGGCCTCCTGCAGATCTTGAATTTTCAATCGCCGCTTGTCATTAGAGATTGCCGATTGCCGAATGCCGATTGGCAATAGCCGATTAATAGTTTTGGGTCAATCGCGGTTCCGTAATTCAGTGGTTATGCTACATCATTTGGGAATTAGCGGTCGTTGCACGCCAATGCGCATTCGGCAATCGGCAATTGGCAATTGGCAATCCCTGATGCGCGTCTTACAATCAAGTTTCCGGAGTTCTCTTTAATATCTGAAGTCTTCGTCCGCGTTTACCAATAGTGTCCCACTCGACCGCCGATTTCATAGGAACAGACAGATTCCGAATTCGTCGCCGCCTTGGCTCCGGCGGCATGGGTGTGGTCTATGAAGCCTACGATCGTCAAACCGACAAAGTAGTAGCTCTCAAAGCGCTAACCCGCACCGAAGCCGCACACATCTCCCGCTTCAAGAATGAGTTTCGCTCGCTGGCTGACGTCTCTCATCCCAATCTCGTCTCGCTTTATGAATTCATGTCAGACGGGCACTACTGGTTTTTCACGATGGAGTTGGTGCAAGGCGTCAACTTCCTCGAGTACGTGCGGCCGGGTTATCGCGCGCGGCAAAGTCAGACGTCGCTGTCGGAAACCATGCAACGCACGTCCATGAATACGAAGATAGAGGATGGCGCTAACTACGAAGCTGAAACTCAGCAGCTGGATTCTGTGCCAGTGATCTCGGCGGAGCCGCATACGCAACAGCCGGTTTCGATTAATACCAGACTCTCGAGGGCCAGCCTCGATATCGATCGCTTGAACAATGCGCTGCGACAACTAGCCGAAGGTCTTCACGGGTTGCACGAAACCGGCAAGTTGCATCGCGATATCAAGCCGTCGAATGTTCTGGTGACCAGGGAAGGGCGGGTTGTAATTCTTGATTTCGGTCTGGTGGCGGAAGTGGCAAGTATCGGACTGCATGAGAGTGTGAACCTCGCTGGCACCCCTGATTACATGTCGCCGGAGCAGGGAGCGCAGCTTCCGATTTCGCGGGCCAGCGATTGGTACAGCGTGGGCGTGATGCTTTATCAGGCACTCGTTGGTCGCTTGCCGTTCTCGGGAAAGTTTTTTGAAGTGATGATGGACAAGCAAAACCTTGATCCACCAGCGCCCCGCGAACTCGTGCACCACTTGCCTGCGGAGCTCAATGAGTTATGCGTCCAACTTTTGAAGCGCACGCCTGAGCGACGACCAGGCGGTCGTGAAATCTTACGGATTCTGGGCGACGGTCGCACCGGACCTCTGCGAGCGCCTTTGATGGTTCCGCGAGAAGTTCCTTCCCGGAAGAGGCGTACTTTTGTCGGTCGCGATCATCAAACCCGCGAGCTGTTGAATGCATTTCATGCGACGCATCAGGGGCAAACAGTAAGTTGTTATGTCCATGGCGAATCTGGCGTGGGCAAGTCGGCTCTGGTCCGCAACTTCCTCGACGATTTACGCGAACATCAGGGTGACACCGTAATTCTTGAAGGCCGCTGTTATGAGCGCGAGTCGGTTCCCTACAAAGCGCTCGATGGCGTGATCGACAGTCTAACCAAGTACCTGATGGCGTTGCCGGAAGTGAAGGCAGCAGCGCTCATGCCTCGGGACGTGCTTGCACTCGCGCGTCTGTTTCCGGTGATGCTGCAAGTGGACTCGGTATTCAATTCACCACAACGCGAGCAGGAGATTCCCGATCCATTTACCTTGCGACGACGCGCGTTTGCAGCTTTGCGCGAACTGCTGGGACGAATCTCAGATCGGCTACGTCTGGTGATCTACATTGATGACCTGCATTGGTCGGATGCGGACAGCACTACACTATTAGAAGAGTTGTTGCGGCCACCGGATTCACCGCCGCTGTTGTTGTTGGCGAGTTTTCGTACTGAGGAGATCGAGTCGAAACCCTTTCTCGAGGAGTTGCTGGAGTCCGCAGGGACTGAGACGCGACGCGAGCTGCGAGTTACAACGCTGAGCGATACTGAGGCGCGGGATCTGGCGCAGAAACTACTCGGTTCCGAAGCCGAGACTCTGGTCGAATCAATCGCGCGCGAAGCGCGAGGCAATCCATTTCTGCTGGAGCAGCTGGCCCGTTATGCCGCCGCCAGTGAACGATCAGCGACAAGCGGGATCAACTTGAGCGTGATGCTTGATGCGCGACTAGCGCAGCTTCCGAAAGGCACGCGACCGTTCGTCGATGCGCTCGCCGTCGCGGGCCGGCCGATTAATCCTGAGGTGGCATTTCACGCCGCCGGACTTTCGGGAGATGAACTGCCGCTAGTCAGTACGCTGCGCGCCGCGCAGTTTCTCCGCAGCGGTGGTTCGGAACACACGGTTGAGCTTTATCACGATCGAATTCGCGAAACCCTCGCGGCCCAACTTGATCGCACGAGCGTGATGCAGATTCATCGCCGGCTCGCTCAGGCAATTGAAACGCGTGGGATTGACGATCCGGAATCGCTCTTTGAGCACTACATGGGCGCCGGGGAGCGAATGCGAGCGGCGACACACGCGGCGGTTGCCGCCAGGAAAGCAGCGGTTGCACTCGCTTTCGATCGTGCAGCAGTTTTCTACCGGCGCGCGCTCGAACTTGCGCCTGGGCGCGGAGCAGAAATGATTGCGATGAAGCGGGGACTCGCCGAAGCCCTCGTGAATGCCGGTCGGCCTGCTGAAGCCGCACAAGCCTATCTCGATCTGGCCCAGGAAACTTCGGCAGCTCAAGCATTGGATTCGCGACGCCGCGCAGCAGAGCAGTTGCTGATCGGCGGACACATCAAAGAAGGACTGGAGCTGGTGCGATCAGTACTGACAGCCGCGGGCTTCACCTTGCCCACGGGCCCCAAACGCGCGTTGCTGGCACTATTGATTAAGCGCATTCAGATCCGCATCCGAGGTTTCAATTTCACGGAACGCAAAGCGAGCGAAATTCCGGAAGCAGATCTTTTTCGCATCGATATCTGCTGGGCCGTGGCTTCCGGGCTAGGCGCAGTTGATTTGATTCGCGGTGCGGACTTTCAGTGCCGTCACTTGCTGCTGGCTTTGAACGCCGGAGAACCGTTCCGCATCGCCCGCGGCCTCGCGTTTGAAGCGGCGCAGAGTGCTTCACGAGGTGTCCCCGCCCAGGCGCGCGCGCTCAAGGTTGTGCAACAAGCGGAAGCTCTCGCCCAGCGTGTGGGACATCCGCACGCTCTCGGCCTCGTCACCTGGGCCCGTGGCATCACGGCCTACGTCAATGGACGCTGGAAGAATGCGGCCGAACTTTGCGAGCAAGCTGCGGAAATTCTGCGTGACCAGTGCACCGGTGTGACCTGGGAGTTGTCGATTGCCCATCGGTTCTTGTTTAGTGCGATGGTCTACCTCGGTGAAATTGGCGAAGTGTCGCGCCGCGTTCCCGCTCTGCTGGCGGCCGCCCTGGAACAGGGGAATGTCTTTGCCGCCACTGATCTGCGAACGCGTCTTAACCTGATTTGGCTCGCTGCCGACGATCCTGATCGCGCGCGCGCAGAAACGATTGAGGCTCTCAAGGCCTGGCCTCACGAAGGATTTCATCTGCAACACTACAGTGCGATGCTGGCGCTCGCCCAAATCGAGCTATACACGGGAGATACTGAAGTGGTGTGGAAACATCTTCAGGGCCAGTGGCAAGCGCTCGAGGATTCTTTGTTGTTGCGCATCCAGGTCTTAAGAATTGAAGCGATGCACTTGCAGGCCCGCGCCGCGTTAGCTACTTCGGAGGGCAAACACCGGTCACGGCGTTTGAAGACTGCCGAGAAAATGGCGAAACGTATCGCGCGCGAAAAGGTTGCGTGGGCCACTCCCTTCGCCAGTCTGATCCGTGCCGGAATTGCCAACCGGAAAGGCGATCAGGAACTGGCCGGAAGGCTGCTATCAGAGGCGGCGACAGCTTTTAAGCAGCAGGACATGGAACTATATGCAGCGGCGAGCCGGCGTCGCCTTGGCGAGATGGTGGGCGGCGACCATGGTTATCAACTGCTGTCGGAAACGAGTGCCTGGATGTCGAGTCAGAGAATCAAGAACCCCGACGCGATGACTCGCATGCTGGTGCCCGGTTTCTAGGTAAAGGTTGGATTGATGGATACGCTGAAAACTCTCACTTACGACGTGACCGGGCGGATCGCCCGCATCACGCTGAACCGTCCCGAGCGCGGGAATGGGATCACACTCGAGATGCCCGCCGAGCTTGCCGCGTGTGTAGAGCGCGCGAATCTCGACCCGACCGTGCATGTAATTGCGCTTGCGGGGAACGGTAAGGGGTTCTGTGGTGGTTATGATTTGGTGCTGACCGCCGAGCAGAAGTTAGGCGGCGAATTGATCAGCTGGCCCTCAGGCTCGCCCATGGATCCAAACGTCCAGCTCGACAACCACAATCCCGATCAAGTGTGGGATCCGATGCTCGACTTCGCCATGATGAATCGCAATGTGCGCGGCTTCATGAGTTTGTTCTACAGCGACAAGCCTGTGATTTGTAAAGTTCAAGGCTTCTGCGTCGCCGGCGGTACCGACATCGCGCTCTGTGCCGATCTGATCGTGATCGAAGACAAGGCTTCGATTGGTTACCCGCCCGCGCGTGTTTGGGGAGTGCCGACTACCGCCCATTGGGCTTATCGCATCGGCATTGAACGGGCAAAGCGGCTGCTCTTTACCGGCGATTGTTTGTCGGGCACGCAAGCGGTGGAATGGGGACTGGCGACGGAAGCGGCGCCTGCAGAGAAGCTCGACGCGCAGTTTGAAAAGCTACTTGAACGCGTCGCCTTACTTCCTCTCAATCAGTTGATCATGATGAAGCTGCTGATTAACCAAACGATGTTGGAGAACGGTCTGAACACCACTCAGTTGCTGGGCACCATTTTCGACGGCATCGCCCGGCACACAAAGGAAGGGTACTCATTTCAAAAGCGGGCAGGGGAAGTTGGATTCAAACAAGCAGTCGCAGAACGGGACAAGCCATTCAAGTGATTGGCGATTACCGATTGCCGATTACCGATTATCAGGCAACTTAAATTGTCTATTTCAATTGAGATGTTCGCCACACTCAAGGATTCGGTTTAAGGACAACAATCCGAGTTTTCCAGTCGGCAATCGCCAATCGCCAATCGGCAATCCCTTAAGGAGTGTTTAATGATATTCAGCAGTCCTCACCCCACTGTCGCGATTCCGGAAATCTCCCTGACAGATTTTGTGTTGCAACGCGCTGCGGAATTTGGTGACAAGCCTGCCATTATCGAGGGCGAGACCGGCCGGACAATCACTTACGCGCAACTCACCCCTCATATTCGCCGTCTGGCAGCAGGCTTCGCTAACCTTGGGTTGAATAAAGGCGATGTGGTCGCCATTTTCAGCCCTAACTCGCCGGAATTTGCTCTCACGTTTCACGCCGTCGCATCGTTGGGAGGCGTGGTCACGATGGTGCCACCGCTTTTTACCGACGAGGAGATCAAAACGCAGCTACGTGATTCGGCTGCCAACTTTTTGGTTACCATTCCTCAGCTGCTTGCCAAAGCCCGTGACGCAGCGGCAGCCGCAGGTATCGAAAAACTTATTGTGATTGGCGATAGTGATGGTCCGACCGATGTCATTTCGTTCGCTTCCTTATTAGCTCACAACGCCGAGCCTGCGGTTCGCTCGATTAATCCTCACGAAGATCTCGCAGCCTTGCCTTATTCGAGCGGCACAACGGGTTTTCCCAAGGGCGTCATGCTTACCCACCGGAATCTTGTTGCCATGCTCTGCCAGATTCAGGGCAATGACGCCCTGGCCGAGGACGACACGCTGATCTGCCTCGTGCCGATGTATCACCTCTATGGACTACATGTGGTGACGAACCTGGCACTCTCGCAGGGAGCCACAGTCGTTACGCTGTCGCGGTACGAGCTGAAACAGTTTCTTGAGGCATTGCAGAAATACAAGGTGACTATTGCTCCCCTCGTGCCTCCCCTCGTCCTCGCGCTTTCTCGAGCGCCGGAAGTGAAAGACTATGACCTGTCAAAGTTGCGGTGGATCCACTGCGGTGCGGCCTCGCTGCCTCCCAGTGTGGCGGTCGAGTGTCTGGAACGACTTGGTTGCCGGATCAAATACGGATATGGATTGACCGAGGTTAGTCCCCTATCGCATGCGAGCGCTCCCTTAAAACGCGATACGCCCGGCTCAGTTGGTTATTGTCTGCCGAACACCGAATGCAAGATTGTCGATCCGGAAAGCCACGCGGAACTGCCTGCCAACGAGGCAGGCGAAATCTGGATTCGTGGGCCACAGGTCATGAGAGGATATTTAGGTAATCCGCAGGCGACCGAGGAGATGATCGACACGGAAGGCTGGTTGCGTAGCGGCGATGTTGGATATGCAGACGAGCAGGGTCAGCTTTTTGTGATCGATCGTCTAAAGGAACTAATCAAATACAAAGGACGGCAAGTTGCGCCCGCGGAACTTGAGGCGATCCTGTTATCGCATCCGGCAGTTGCAGACGCCGGTGTGATTCCTAGTCCTGACGAGGAATCAGGAGAAGTGCCCAAAGCTTTCGTAGTACTCAAGAGCAAAGCCAGCGCAGAAGAGATTATGGATTTCGTGGCCCAGCAGGTAGCGCCGCATAAGCGTATCAGGCTGATGGAGTTTGTTACGGAGATCCCCAAGACTCCGGCAGGAAAAATTCTGCGCCGCCTGCTCGTCCAACGTGAACGCGCCCGCACGCGGCCGGTGGCTTAATTCCAGTTTTTCTCCACCCAATCAATCGCAGGACTCAGATCGTAATCGTTTGCGGTTTGGATCAACTGCGGAATTGCCCTCCAGTCGTCGAGTTCTGTTTGCTTCGCGAGCTTGGGGTTTATTCTTATGTAGCGGTCCCTCAACATATGCTTGCTCATCGAAGCGTCCGCTTCGACTACGCCGTCGAACAGAATGTTAAGCAGTGGGGTTTGAGGTTTCCGGAACGGATTAAGCAGCCATTGAATGATTCCCCAATTGGTTGTGTCTAAATTTATGATCGTCGGGGTCAGTCCCGTCCCTACCGATAACACGCGGATATCCTCAAGCGCAGGTCGCGGAGTTTTATGACCGAGAGCCATCGCGATCGCCACGGTGCTGGGGTTATTCGCCACCATGCCGCCATCGATGTGTCCCTGGTGCGAGGGAAAGACCGTCGGCGCCGCAGCGCTGCGCAGTGCCACGTCGACTACCAACTCATCGAGATGATCCGAACCGGGAAAGTTATTAGCGAAGACCGGGCACCAATCCTGCCGCTTTTCATTATCAAGCTTGAAAGTAGGAGCCACTAGATTGTGCTTCGTTAAATCCCGGAGACGCGGGTTACCAGGGAAATGGCTTTCAAGCAGGGAACGAAAGTTGGCGTTGCTGAATTTCGGGCGAAACCAATTGAACCGCGCAGGCGAGAATGCCGAGCGCAAGTTGGCCTCAGAATAAAAACTTACGAGCGTGTCTGCGCTAAAACCAGAAGCGAGGGTGAGGGCCACAACCGATCCAGTGGACGTCCCGGCAAAGAGATCCACTTGTTCAAGTAGGTTTGGGAATTTATCGCTGATGCGTTTGACGAGTGTGGCCATCAAGGCGCCTTTCACACCACCACCGTCAAACGTCATTATTCTATAGGGGGGCATTCAGAATCTCCTGGCGTAGGATTTCAGGCGCCTGCGGCTGCAGTGCGCGGAGCATTGAGTAGCAGGCCTGACTCAAGTAAGTCCTTGTGGAGTGCTCCACCTTTGTCCGTAACCATGGTGGCTTTGAAATAACTTTCGTAGCGCGATTCCACGCGAAAAGCGGGCGTGTACATATGATCAAGCGGTTCAGTGGTGCTGACGTAAGTGCGAGGCTTTGGGCGATGGCGAATCCAACCCAGCCCCGCAAGCGATCCAGTCAGTGGTTGCGCACACACCATCAGGCCGGCTCCGAGGGCAAACATCAGCTGCATAGTGTTGAGCTTTGAACGATAGAGCCGGGCAAACGCCGCCGCATGTTTAAGAGTGCGTCGCCTGTACCCCTTAAGCGACTGCACATCATCAACGAACTTCACGACCTCACTGATTGGATCCAAAGGCTTCTGCAGCACCGTCGTGCCATCCATGTCGCGCAGTTTGGTATCAGGAAGAAGCGAGCCGCGCTTGAGACATTCGAAAAAGTAAGGCGTACCCAGGAGCGGAATTGAAAGCGTTACAAAGGATGGCAGCGTGATTTCGGGCGTGCCGGTAATAAATCTTAGTTCCCGGCGCAAATCAGAAACGCTGCGAGTGGTGACGTCAACCATCAAGCCATAGGCGAAGACGATTCCCGCATTGAGAGATTTGCTGATCATCTCGACCTGGGGCGCAGTCGTGTTTTGCAGCTTATTAAAGTTACGTAACCAGTCGTTATCAAACGACTCGAGGCCACTGAATAAGAACTCACAGCCTGCTGCTTTTATCCGACTTAAATTCTCCTGCTTCAGAAAGAAGTCGTTGGTAACCAGCGCACCCCAATGCTGAAACTGGCCCTGCCGGCGCATCTCGCTGATCAAGTCGAGGCGCGCATGAAAGTGAGCGCGATCGCTGCCGTAAAAATTGTTGTCGAGAAACAACATGCGATTGCGTTTTCCCGACGCCAGGATTTGGCGGCGGATGTATTCGAGGTCGTAAGTTTTATAACCGTGACCTTCTGCCGTTAGGGAACAGAACGAGCAGCGGAAATTGCAGTAGCGAGTAGTCTCAACATAACCGATCCGGCCCAACCAGTAAGCAAGGTCGTAGCGAGGCAACATTTCCTCCGCGACATAAGCAGCGCCAAAGGATTCTTTGATGACATCGCAGAGCTCTTCGATGTCGCCCATGCAGGAGTAATCGAAAAACTTGCGGGAAAGAATTGGCAGCGAACGCACGGGAGGGCCACCCGCAACAACTATCACCTTAGGATTTTTAGTGCGCGCATAGGCCGTGAGGTGCAACATACGATCGAAGCTGTTAGTCAGTCCGGTCAAGACGAGCATGTCGATCCCGGAGAGCAGCTTCTCATCTTCCAATGGACCGCTGGCCACTTCGGTGTAACAGCTAACGTCACACAACTCTCGTGCGAAGGCTCCGGCCAGATAGATTGGCCCAACGGCTTGGGGAACTTTCGAAGTGCGACGGATTGGCTGTCGCGAGTCGTCGAAGTAACAATTGACGATCAGCACGCGCTTGCGTGGAAGGGTAACTTTGAGGGTTCTGGTGCCGACTATTCTCTGCTGCATTAGCTATCTCCTAATAGCAACGACTTGTCTGCCCATCATGCGTTCTACCCATACAATTACAATGGTGTGGCTGTGGCGGCCTCGAAGGCAATTTGGCTGAGGCGAGTCGGTTGGAAATCAGCGAACAGCGAACGGGCGCTACTCTACTCTTTCAACAGGCGTTCCGCAATATTTTTCGGATTTGGCCGTCTGGCCTGTACCAAGGGCATGATTCTGAATATTTCAGTACTCTTACGGCGCGGCAGTGCGGGCGCCAGCACATCCGGCGGCAAAGCTGTGAATCATCCCTAATCTGAGTTCGAGGCAAAGCTAGAGGGAATAAGGACTCAGTTTCAGCGAGCGCCTTCGCTCCTTACCGCTTCGGTCATCACCTTCATAGACTCTCTTGCGAAACGCTTTTGCAGTCTGCGGGCGTAGGCGGAACCAAGTCTGACGATTGCCTTGTTAGGTCGAGAGAAAGCAAGAATGTCATACCAGACGGAATCGTCGTCACGATGCCATTCAACCGTAAAACGCTCTTCACCGCGCTCCACATGAGTAGCAACAGTACCGTAACCAAATCCGAACTTCTCGATTGGCCCGCTCTCATTAATCAGATAAACGATCCGAGAAACGTTGAACGACCATAATGCCGAATGCCGCGCGAGTACACCCACCGCCGCGTTCACTTCAATAGGCGTATTCGCGGGGAGTGCCTGAACCCAGCCCAGGTCGAATTGTTTCCAACTGCGGATTGCTGAAACTGCTCGTTTGAAGCAGAGCTCTCCAACGCCGAGCTGCACGCGATTATGATCGACGTTGTAGCCCTGCGGCGGAGTGGTGCGCGTTGCGCCAATCTCCGGATATGAAAACGGCAATTCCCGGTGTGGGGCAATTAAATCTTGAACTCGCTCTGGCGAAGGTTTCGTTAGCAGGAACATTTCAGCAAACCCGACACCCGGCCGTGGCCTTGAAACTAAGCCTTCCGCCGCGCGCGGGGATGATGCTTGTCGTAAGAGTTCCGCAAATGTCGATCCGTGATGTGCGTGTAGATCTGCGTCGTCGAGATATCGCTGTGACCCAACAACGCCTGCACCGAGCGCGAGTCGGCTCCGTGCTGCAGCAAATGCGTAGCGAAGCTGTGGCGTAGCGTATGCGGTGAGATATCTTTCACCCCAGCCTTGTTTGCATAACGCTTGATCATCGACCAGGCAAATTGTCGCGTGATTGGCTTGCCGCGATTAAGGAACAAGTTCGGTGAGGTCGGCTTCCCATAACCCGCGCGAATCGCGCTGTACTGTTGTAACCAATGAATAGCACTCTTACCAATCGGCACGCGCCGCTCCTTGCTACCCTTGCCGTGACAAACCACTAAACCGGATTGCACGTCCACATCTGCCTGCTTCAGCGAAGTCAGTTCCGAAACCCTTAAGCCCGCCGCGTACATCACTTCGATCAGAGCTCGATCGCGCACCCCTTCCTCGGTGGCAATGTCAGGCGCGGCAAGTAGCTGGTTTATCTCATCTTCAGTAAGAAACTGCGGCAGGTAGGCAAAGCGTTGGGGTGTGTCGAGATCCTCTGTCGGATGACGTTTGATGTGACCATCAAGCATCATGAAGCGAAACAGCCCTCGCGCGGAGCTGACTGCCCGCGCGACGGAAGTAGGCGCCAGCCCGGCGCGCGAAAGATGAGCAATCCACTTTCGCAAATCAGCGCGCGTTAACTCTGCGAGTGGTTTTCCGGCTTTGTCGGCCCACAATTGCAGCCGCGCCAAATCGCGACCATAGCTTTCGAGTGTATGGCGCGCTAGTCCCTTCTCAACCTGGATGTAAGTTAGAAACTCTTTGATGAAATCGCGTTTAGGCGTAAACATTTATTAAGAATCCAAACGCTAAGACGCAAACGCGCCAAGACGCATAGCAATTACAACTCAAGGTTCGATTATAGAGGTATTTGAAAGAAATGTTGTGAGCTGATTTTGGAGGATTGCGGGCGTCCCGCCCGCAATGAGCGCGAAGCGCGAACAAACCTCGGATAGACAAATGAAAACTAGCGCCCTCGGCGCTCATGCGGGCGAGACGCCCGCGATCCGGTATCGCGCTTCGCGCTCATGCGGGCGAGACGCCCGCGATCCCCGAAACTCGAAACTCGAAACTGAATTTCTATTCGTAGCGGAGACACTCGATGGGATCGAGTCGTGAGGCTTTCCGCGCCGGCCAGACACCGAAGATTAATCCAACGCCTACAGAAACAATTAGTCCCGACATCACCGCCCAGGTGGGAATGGAGGCCGGCAAGCTGGGAATCAGCAACATAATTATCTGACTGATGCCTACGGCTAACACGACGCCCAGAATGCCGCCGAGGAACGTTAGCGTCATCGCCTCAAAAAGAAACTGTCGCACGATATCTCTGCGACGCGCTCCGAGGGCTTTACGCACCCCGATTTCTTTCGTGCGCTCGGTGACGCTGACCAGCATGATGTTCATCACACCAATACCGCCCACGAGCAAGCCGAGACTCGAAATCGCGATCGCGATCAAGCCAACCATCGCCGTGATGCTGTCGAACTGTTCGATAAACTTGTCCGCGGTTTTGATATCAAAATTGTTCGGCGCTTCAAACTTTACATTACGCCTTCGGCGGAGGATCTCTTCCGATTGGCTCAAAGCTTCATTCACTTGTCCCGAGTGGGCGCGGATCACAAAGAGCAGGTAGCCGCGCGCTGGCGCAACTTTCTGTGCCGTACGGAGAGGAATGAACACGGCATTGTCTTCCTCATTCTCGCCGAAGAAGCCTGCCTTGCGTTTTTCCAGGACGCCGATAATTTCAAAGTTGTAGCCGCCCATCCGCACTTGCGTGCCCGCGATCTGAGTCTGTTGTCCCGGGAACAGCGCATCCGCCGCGTTGACCCCAATCACCATCACATTCGCGCGCTGTTGATCGTCCAGCTCGCTGATGAACCGTCCTTCCTTCAAGGTGATGTTTGAAAGGTCTGCGTAATTAGCGCTTACTCCCTGCGTATTGCCCCAACGGTAATTGTGACCCTCATAAGTAACGTTGTCGTCGAAAGGTCCGCCGCCGTAACCAACATTCGGCGCCACAACTGCTACGTCATCCACTGCGCTGGCTTGCACTTTGATTGTTTCGGCATCAGCAACCGTCAACGGTTTCCGTGTCCGTTCTGAACGATCCTCGCTGACGCGCGGACCCGTGGAGAGATGGAACGCGTAGATATTGTTCGTTCCATACTCTTCAATCATGGCAACGATGTTTTGTCTCAATCCTGTGAGCAGCGACGCGATCACAATAGCGGTCATCACACCGATGACAATCCCCAGCACGGTCAGGAAGCTGCGAAACTTGTGCGAGCGCACGCTATCGAGCGCCATCACGAGCGTTTCGCGCAGTACACCTTTGGGTAGTTTAAGTTTCATGACTAGGACGCGTGCGTCAGGGCCAAAATCGGGTCAAGTCGAGCTGCTTTAAAGGCCGGATAAATGCCCGCGAGCATGCCGATGGCGGTGGAAACGATCAAGGCCAGCAGAATGTAGCCAATCGTAATCGTCATCGTAATCGAAGCGAGTGTAGTGATCAGTTGCGTTACTCCCCAGGCGAGCAGCAACCCGATAATGCCGCCCAGGACACAAAGGATTGCCGACTCAATCAGAAACTGCATCAGGATTTGTTTGCGAGTGGCTCCCACTGCTTTGCGTAAGCCAACTTCAAACGTGCGTTCCGTGACACTCACCAGCATGATGTTCATGACGACAATACCGCCCACCACGAGTGTGATGAGAGTGATCGGTACGACCACTGCGGCGATGCTGCCAGTCATTTCATCGATCTGATTATTTAAGTCTTCAACATTCACTACGCCGAAGTCGTCTTCTTCATTTCCCTTCAACCGGTGTTTATTCCGCAACGCAATGCGTGCGTCTTCGATCGTTTCCTGAAAGGTCGCGCGATCTCGTCCCTTGCCGTGAATTTGCAAACCGTTGCGTCCGAAAATCTGCTGATGCGTGGTGACGGGTATGTAGACCTGGCGATCGAACGAGTCGCCGAAAAATGAACCACGCTTTTCTTCGACTCCAACGACACGAAAAGGCAAACCGCGAATCTTCAATGTCTTGCCGACGGCACTGGTATTGGCGAAGTACTTGTCTTTAATGTCGCCGCCCAGAACGCAAACGAGGGCCGAGCGTTCTACTTCGTCTCCGGAAATAAAGCGGCCGTCTTCAATGGTCTTATCCTCGATATCGACCATGTTGGAGGTCACGCCGTTGATACGCGCGCCGGGAAACTCGATGCCGTCCTGCTTAAGATCGACGCCGCTGTTGAGCTGAGCACCGACCTCCACACACGACATGCAGTGATCGCGAACCCACTCGTAGTCCTCCCAATGAAGCATCTTGTTGCGACGGTTGACGCGCTCGTATTCATCGTCAGATAACCGGCCGTGAAAGGCCATGCGCGCAATCATGAAGTGATTGCTGCCCAGCACCTTCGACATCTTGTCGATGACATAAGTGTTGAGGCCGCTAATGGAGGCTCCGACTACAACCACCGAAGCCACGCCAATGATGATTCCGATCAATGTGAGAAAAGCCCGCAATTTGTGGGCAAAAATCGACTGCAGGGCAATCTTTAGGGCGTCGGTATAAAAGGAGAAGAAGGCTTTCATTGTGCGAATTGGGCTCCCGGCTCGTAAAGGAGGTCACTGGCTGTACGAGAAAGCCAAAGCTAAAGTTTGGGTCAATTCAGATAATTGAAAAGACTGATCAGGATCTCTAGTCCGCTAGTATCCTCAGCCTTTCCTCCAGGTCCTCACCCGTGAGCCGTGAATAGCGTTGCTTCAATTCACTCTTGCGCGACTGTTTTGTTTCTGCCAGGTAGGCCGAGACCAGCTGATCCACTTCTGGTCGAGCCAGGAAACGCAGGAATTTGATTTGGTCAACCGCCAGGTCCGCACTTTGCGGGTTTCCGTAAATCACATCATTCATCGATGCCGACACAAACCGTGACGCAATCAGATTCACAGCAGCTGGCGCACTCAATACGAGGAGACTAGCCAACGCGACCGTCCGAACCCACGAGCGATCGGGAAAGTTGTCCCGCGCTGATTGAAGGGCCTGTCGTCCATTGTGGTAATAGACCAGCGCCGTGAGAAACGGAATGAATCCGAGTATGCCAATCCCCAAAACCAAGCCCAAAAGGCTGAAAGGCAGAATGAGCACGCCAATCACTGCCGAAAAGAGCGCACCGGCCATCAAGATCCCACCCACCAGACCCGTTCGGGGTCGCAGCTGCTTGCCCCAAATCAACCAGGTAAGTAGAAGTAGCATTTCTACGCCGCTCACCATGTAAGCGTAGGCCTGATAGCTCGAGAACAGACCTTCGGTAAAGTCAGCCTTGAATACAATCGGGTCAAAGAAAAAACAAAGTACAGGAGCAACTACTCCGAACAACACATCGAAGGCCCGCTGGGCGCCGCTCGTGGGAGGCATAAATTGACGCCTCCAGAATCCCGGATCTGTCCTGGACGGTTCTTCTCCCTTCAGATTTAGTCTGGTCATGTCATCTCCTCGACTAAACCACCTAAAGACGCCTACAACGGTTGACGTTGCTCGCAGTGATTTATTAACAATCAAGTCAGTTCAGCAGCGGTTTGCTCGGGTGCTTTAAGGGAAAATTTGTCTGCCCAGCGGATTCGCCCCGTAACCTGCATAGCGACAAACAGCGAAACAATTGCCCCGCTGGTGACCGCAAGGCCGGTAAAGCCCTTGAGAAAGAAGGCATACGAAAAAGCGACGAGATAAACGAATTGTGCGAATGCTGCCTCGCGACTTGCGAAACCCATGCCCACGACGAGCCGCAGGTAACTGACTACCAGAAAGATGGAGACTGCTGAGGCGATCACAAAGCCAACGTGGATCGAGACGTGATCGACCAGATACGCAAGTAAGAGGTGGAAGGAGAAGAACGCAGCCGCAAGAAACAGATAATTCATAGGGTGAAGCTCGATGCCACGTATGGTTGTGATGATGAACATTAAGAAGAAGAAAAAGAACAAAGACACCGGCGCGAAGAAACTGATGCGTCCAGCAAGTGGGCCCGGCTGAAGTTTCTCCGGCATTACCATGGCGATTTGGAATCCGGACAACAAGTTTGAGTAAGTCCAGCTCAGCGCCCAGCCGTTTTCAGTTTCGTGCTTCTCTGTTGGCGAAATTGTGTTATCCGGCAAATCTACATCTTTGAAGTTCGTCTTCATGTTGAGAATGAAGTCCCGGATTTGTGTGACAGCGGGCCCGCCAAAACTGTAGCGCCACTCATCTAATCCCTGTGAGCGATACCCAACTGCGAGCTGTGCAGTTTTCCCGGCGGCGATTTTGACGACGCCAACAGCCGAGTTGTCCTGATTTGTAATCGGAACCGGCGCGCCATCTACGAGGAAAGTCAGGTTGTCATAGATCGCTTCGGTGGTAGGAAATCGCAATGCAAAGACGACGGCCTCCTCTTTTTCGCTGATGTTGCGAAACGTGTATGCCCCTGAGAAATCGACTTTGTAAGTGCTGAACCAAAGTAGCCCTTTCTGCCGGTGTTCAAGATCAAGGGCAACATTAATTCTGCTGCTTTCCAACGGGAGGTCCGTTATGACGACGTCCTCAACTGTCTTGGTTACCTTCTTCCCGTTTTCAACAGCCTCTTCTGTTTTGGGGATAACATGTCGAAACAGAGCGGTTGGTGGCAATTGGTTTTGGGAAGCACCCCAAGTGGAAATCACCTGGCTTTCAGCCAATCGGTCATTTGAATAGGTACGTGAGAAGATCGTCCCACCCAGTATCGCCCACGCTATCGAAGCGCACACGAAGATGAAGGCAATGGCAATGATCCGCTTAGTCATGTCCGAACACTCCTTACTCTTGTCGCTCATTAGTTAGTCAGCACTCCCCGGTTTCACAGTTAATATCGAGAAAGCTCGAGCCGGACAATGTGGCTTGCCACACACCGTGGTTGTGGGTGCAACGCCATTCGCAAAATCCTTCGACCTCCTCTTATCAGTTCGACTTAACGCGTTTGTGCAGCTGACTGCTTTCATGCTCGCTCACAAGATGAGTTAGCCAGGTCCTTAAATCTCATGATTGCCAGGCTGTCGCCTGCGGCGCGAGTTGCTCCTGAACGTCGGGAAAAGATCCGCGACCAAAAAATACATGGCTTGCAAAGGTGTTCATGATCGGGAGACGCAAGGCGGCACAAGCAATTTCCAGTGCCGGCTGATTCAGGTGAGCCAACACGCCGCGCATCCAAAGTCTGGAAGTGAAGCGAGAGCGAAACAGTTCACCCGAATAGCCTGCGAGAACGGTGGCATCATTAGTAGCGAGATAACGAGTGATTACGCGAGCGGCAAAAGTTGAAAGCCGCATACACGGATCAAGTCCGCCGGCTGTTAACGGTGAGACAGCTCCAGCTGCATCTCCTACCAACAATCCGTGACGATTGGCGATGCGACGCAACACCCCGCCCACGGGGATGCGCCCCCCGCGTCGCTCCACCCAGGTAGAAGTATTTAAATCGATGATCTCGCCTAACGAGTTACGAAATTTATCGAGAGCATTAGTCGGTTCAAACATCGCCGCATACCCACCAACACCGATATGAGTCTCCTCGCCGTCGTTGGCTATCCATGCCAGGTAACCGGGAGCCAGCTCCCGATCGAGAAAGCAATGGAGGCGTGGCGGCCCATTTAAAGGTACGCCTTTGAACACATCCTCAACGCCCACAATCCACTCCGTATTGCTGTCGAGCCCCAGCTCGCGACCGACGCGCGAGTTTGCACCGTCGGCACCTACGATGTAACGAGCCTTAATCCAACGCGACGAGCCATTTCCATTCAAGCGCACAACAAGATCACTCTTCAGTACGGAGTGGCCGCCATAGCGTGTCCCCGGCATCCATTCGACTCCGTTGCGCAGGGATTGTTCCAGGAAACGCTGATAGAGCCGACCCATGCGGCCGATGCGAAATTCATCATGTGGGCTCGACAATTCAAACCAACGCCGCCCGGGTGAATGCAATGTGACGTGGCTAACGGCGGGACCAAGACAATCTGCGGGGATCGCAAAATCCTCGAGCGTTCGCCGCACAAAGATGCCGGTGGTATGGATCGACTCGGTTAGTCGCGCCTTGCGATCAACAAGCAGGATTCGCAAGCCTGCCTCGCCAAGCAATCGAGCACACTGCAACCCTGCCAGCCCGGCACCGACGATCACGACATCAAATTGTTCCATGGTTTGTTAGAGAGCCTGGTCTCTCAGAGTTGAAATTTGGTGAGCTTATGAAACGGACTGTTTTCGTGTCCGATGACGAAGTGTGTGAGCCACTCGCCTTCATTGATTAGGAGACTGGGGTTGCGCGCGTCGGCAGGAAGATCGAAAACGACGGTCGTCGTGTACGACTCACCCGGACGCAGCGGCGAAGTCATCGCAGTGCCGCCGGTGCGGTTTTGTTCAATAACGCGCTGACCCTCAGACGAGGGGAGGTACTTCCTGCCCTGCTCGTCAATGAGGGTCACCACGCGGCTGTTGGGGTACAGCAATCCGTTGCCTCTGTTGGGGCTGATCGTATTTTCGTCAAAGCGAGTTTTGATAGTGATGCTGCGAAACATTCCCGCAGCGGTAGCCTGCTGAGGTGGCGCGCCTAATATGTTGGAGTCCGTTACGTCGACGATGGAGTAGGCCAGATGGCAATCGATCTCGCAGAAGTGTTTTTCCTGACCGCGCGCCAGCGCCTGCTCGTTGCTCTTGAAGGAAAAAATGAGCAGCACACCTACATAGGCGGCGACAATCAAAGCACTAGCGACCAGCACCAACTTATTTGCACGAAACTTTCGCTTCACGAGTGTAAGAACGAAAGCCAAGGCAAGCAGCAGGAACAAGCATCCGGTTCCCAGCAGTGCGAGCGCGCCCAGCGGCGCCGCAAGATTGACGTTCGTGAACATGGCTTATCTCCAGTTTAGCCGACTGAGCAAAGCCCTTTGCATCGCAAAGTGCATGAGCAAAAAAAATGCGGACTCAGGTGTTACGCATTTTCTGAATCAAAGTCTCCATGTGGTTTAGATAGTTCTCCAAAGCGCGGCGCCCTGCCGTAGTTAACTTGTATTCAGTCTTAGGGACTCTGCCGTCGAATGATTTGGTGCAACTTATGTATCCAGCGTCCTCGAGCTTGCGGGCGTGAACACTCAGGTTTCCATCTGTCGATTCCACCAGGCTCTTTAGATCGCTGAAAGTTAGCGACTCGTTTGCCGCGAGGGCGCTGACGATGCCGAGTCGCATCCGTTCATGAATCAGGCGATCGAGCGGTGGCGCGGCCACGCTTGCTCGAGCACTGCGTAGTTCGCGCGGCGCCGCTGCTTGCCGGCGTGTAGATGTCTTTAATGCTGACTTAGCCACCGTACCTCCTTGCGATTATCACTCCAAAAACAATGTGCAGGCCGCCGAAGCCCGCGGCCAGAAACCAATTCGCAAATGCGGGCGGCAGGAAAAGCGCCAGCGCCCCCAAAGCCATAAAGCACATTCCCATGATCGGCACAATCGTTACTGAGAACATGCCGCCGGTAACCACGCCCGTGCCATAGAGCAACAGCCACACTCCCGGAATTGCATTGATCAGTCCGGCGCGATAGAGAACTACCGTAAGCAAAGCTCCAACTAAGAGCGGCGGCGAAAGACTGAAGGCCACTTTTCTCCCGGGACCGCTAAGCAAAGGCATTTGCGCTGTGCGCGCTTTGCGGTCGATCGACCAGCCTGCTATCAAGAGCGACACCAGGCCTTCGACCAGCCAAACCAAAAGCCACGCTTTGAACGTAGGCTGTTGCGCGGCGAGCGGTGCCGCGATTAGCGCTGTAGCGCCGATAGCCACCTGGCCCCAGCCCGAAATACCGGTGAAGGCTCCAGCGCGTTCCATGGTCTCGCGAATAAATCGCAGGTTGTCCATGGCGCGCTCGTGAAGCGCTACAGGCTGTTCCGGAACTGGTGAAATTTGGGAAGTAGGCGCCATCGGCCGGCAGAATAGCCCCCTCGGGCTATTATGTCAAGTACTTTGCATTGCAAAGCAGCGGCCGATTTAGAGCGCGCGTGTCAGTGTAGGGGCGTCCCTCCGTGGGCGCCCCGATTTCAAAACGGGGGCGGCCACCAGAGTGCCGCCCTACATTTTAGCCAAGTTGTTATTCTTCAGGGACCGCTCAGCTTTTAGACGATCGCTTCATCATTGGACGACGAAGGTGTGAGTGACAGCTTTACGAGGCTGGCCTGTTCCTGTTGATGGATGGCATAGGAGCCGGTGGCGGGGCTCGCTGATGGCGCGCGCCCAATATAGATCGCGCGTTGACACTTGGGCAGCAAGTTCTCTAGACGCGGCTCGACGAATGTCCAGCCACCCATGTTCTTCGGTTCTTCCTGTGCCCAGACAATCTGAGTGGCGTTGGGATAGAGCGCGAGCGTTTCTTCGAGGGCCCTCAGCGGAAACGGATAGAACTGTTCCAGTCTGACGATGCAGACCTGCAGATCGCCGGACTTCTTTCGCGCCTCGATCAGATCGTAATAAAGTTTGCCGCTGCACAACACGATTCGTTTCACTCCGGCATTGTCGTGAACCTCGGCATCGCGAATCAGGGGCTGAAATCCTCCGCTCGCAAGATCGGCGATTGTCGAAGTCGCAGCCGGAAGGCGCAGCAGACTCTTCGGGGTCATTACTACGAGCGGTCGCTCCATGCCGGGCCTGGTTTGGCGTCGCAACAGATGGAAATACTGAGCAGGTGTAGTCGGATTGCAAACCTGAAGATTATTCTCGGCGCAGAGTTGCAAGTAACGCTCGAGTCGCGCGCTTGAATGCTCGGGCCCCTGGCCTTCGTAACCATGTGGCAAAAGCATTGTCAGGCGCGAAGTCTGTTTCCATTTATCCTCGGAAGCGGCAATGTACTGATCGATGATCGTCTGCGCGCCATTTCCGAAATCGCCAAACTGCGCTTCCCAAATTACCAAAGCATCCGCAGCAATCACGGAATAGCCGTACTCAAACCCCAGCACCCCTTCCTCTGAAAGGGAACTATCAAAAACTTCAAACTGGGCTTCCGGACTGGCGGGCGACCGCAATTCAGAAAGAGGTGTCCAACGCCGGCCTGTTTGAGTGTCGTATAAAACTGCGTGACGTTGGCTAAACGTGCCGCGTCCCGAATCCTGTCCACTCAATCGCACGCGAGTACCGTCAAGCACACTTGAGCCGAAGGCGACTGCTTCCGCGAAAGCCCAATCAATTGGCAGAGTCCCTTCACCCATCTTGGCGCGTCGTGCAAGTTGGCCGACCATCTTCGGATTGATATTAAAATCATGAGGTATCACGGCAATCTTCTGCGCAAGCTCTTTAATCGTTTCCGCTGGAACTCCGGTCTCGATAATTTCAGAACCGTCGAGCTCCACGCGCGGCGTTGCCACTCGCGCAGGTTCCTTTTCCGAGACTGCCTGTTTCGCCCGGCTGAGAGCGTCTTCATAGCGTTTGATCCGCGCCTCAATCATTCCGTTCAGCTCGGCTTCGTCGATCACTCCTTCTTTGATCAGCTTCCGCGAATAGGTGGTTCGCACGCCGGGATGCGCTTTGACGCGCGCATACATTAAGGGCTGCGTATAACTGGGCTCGTCGGTTTCGTTGTGACCAAGCTTGCGGAACCCAACAACGTCCAGCACCACGTCTTTGTTGAACTCCTGGCGAAAGTCGAGCGCGATTTGCAGAGCGCGATAAGCAGCTTCGGGATCGTCGCCGTTGATATGAAAGATGGGCAACTGCGTCATGCGTGCCACATCGGTGGAATAAATTGTCGAACGTCCTGCTTCCGGAGAGGTGGTGAAGCCAATCTGGTTGTTGATGATAATGTGAATCGTGCCGCCCGTGCGGTAGCCCTGCAAATCCGCAAGGTTCAACGTCTCCATCACGATCCCCTGACCGGCAAAAGCTGCATCGCCATGCAAGAGCACTGGCAAGGCGCGGTCGATCACCTCTTGGCGTGACGCACCCTGAGCGCGCATCGCGTCTTGCTTCGCGCGCACCATTCCTTCGACAACCGGATCTACGGCTTCGAGATGACTTGGATTCGGCGAGAGAGTGAGTCGAACTTTTTGGCCACTAGCCGTCTCGCGTTCTCCTACAGCTCCCTGATGGTATTTCACATCGCCCTCATCGGCCGGGAAGGAAGGATGCGCGGAGCCTTCAAACGAGGCGAAGATTCGCTCGCAGAAATGTCCAAGCACGTTAGCGAGCACATTGAGACGCCCACGATGGGCCATGCCCAACGTAATGTCTTCAACACCATGAGCGGCGCCGTCTTCTATCAATTGATCAAGAAGCGGAATGATTGTTTCGCAGCCTTCAAGTGAAAACCGTTTTTGTCCCAGGTACTTGGTATGAAGGAACCGCTCAAACTGTTCCGCGGAAATTAATTTCCATAGGAGTTGTTTCTTGACTTCGGCCGCAATCGGCTGCGGTTCGACAAACTGCCGGCGAATCTGTTCACGAATCCAGACCTTCTGTTCTTTGCTTTGAATATGACGATACTCGATGCCGACTTTGCCGCAGTAAGCGCGTTGCAGAATGGCGATGATTTCGCGGAGCGGGGCAGTCTCGGTTCCAGCGAGTCCGCCGGTAATGAACTCTCGATCGAGATCCCAGATCGTGAGATTGTAGGTCTCAATATCCAGCTCAGGGTGATAAAGCAAAGGCATCGCGTGGAGCGGATCGATGTCGGCGATCAAGTGACCGCGCACGCGATAAGCGTTGATCAGCTCCATCACGCGCGCTTCCTTTATCGTCTGTTCGTGTCTTCGATCAGCTGACAGGAAAAACGGGTTACGATCGACGTTCCAGCGCAAGGGTGGGTAGGGGACGCCAAGATCGCCAAAGATGTTGTCGTAGAAATTGTGTTTTCCCAGAATCAGCTCGTGGACGCGCGCCAGAAACGAACCCGATTCGGCGCCCTGAATGATCCGGTGATCGTAAGTGCTGCTGATGGTGATGGCTTTGCTGATCCCCAACTGAGACAAAGCTTCAGCATCCATCGCCTGGTACTCCGCCGGGTATTCAATTGCTCCCGTCGCGATGATCGCGGACTGACCCGCCATCAGCCGCGGCGTCGAGGCGACTGTGCCGATCGTTCCCGGATTAGTAAGCGAGATTGTGGTTCCCTGAAAATCCGGAATCTGAAGTTTTCCTCCGCGAGCGCGTTTTACTACCTCGTCATAGGCTGTCAGAAATTCCGAGAAGCGCAGCTTATTCGCGGCCTTGATATTCGGCACCAGGAGATTGCGCGTGCCATCCTTCTTGGCGACGTCGATCGCGATTCCCAGATTTACGTCTGCGCGAACTAAACGAGTCGGGGTGCCATCAACCACTGCGTAACCGTCGTTCATGCGCGTAAATTCATCGAGCGCTCGCAGCATGGCCCAGGCGATCAAGTGCGTGTAAGAAGTCTTACCGCGGTCGTTTTCTTCCAGATATTTGTTAATGGTCCGCCGGTTTTCATCCAGCAGTTTGACGGGGATGCGGCGCTGGGACGTGGCAGTGGGGACCGAGATGCTGGCCTCCATGTTTTCCACGATCTTGAGTGCAGCGCCCCGAATCGGTTGCGACTCAACTCCTTGCGCAGCAGGTGGAGTGGCAGGTTGCGCCGCGGGTGTTTTAGCCGGTGCCGGTTTCGCTGCAGCTGATACAGGTGGCGCCGTCGGTTCGGGCGGCACGACTGCGGCAGTCGTCCGGCTGCCATTGTCAGAATTATCAGTGCCTGAGGCGGCTTGGTAGCCGTCACCAAGCAGTTCGGCAAAGTAAGCACGCCACGATTCGTCGACTAACTCCGGATTGCTGCGGAAACGGCTCAAAAGGCCTTCAACATAAGTTGCGTTAGCCCCGAAATTTTCCGCAATTACTTCCGATAAATCTGGTTTTTGCTGCTGACTCAAACGGTCTACCTCACGCTTTGGATGTTCGAATAAACTTCGACATAAATGATGATGAATGTGCTCATAGACTACCACCTTCGGAAATCGTTTGCATCCGACCTGTAGACATCGCTGATTGCCGATTGGCGATGCGGCAAGCCGCTTTCTGTGCGGTAAGGTTTACCTTACCGGCCCGATACTCTCTTCTTAGGCAAGCCTTACTGCACGGAAGGCGGCAAGCCGCGAGATGGGCTTACAATTCAATCGGCAATCGCCAATCTGCAATCGTCAATCCGACGAGGCCGGTGATATGTTAGGCGGCCACTTGATTTCAGTTAGGACTCTTCAAAACTATGACGAATAACCAACGCAGCCAATCCCTCTTGCTAATCATCATTGGATCTTTTGCCTTAACCGTGCTGTTTGCCGGGAGCTCGCTCTCAGGCTCGTTTGCCGCAAATCAAGCTGCCCAACCAAAAACCATCATCCTCGTACGACATGCCGAGAAGATGGTCGTACCTCCGGAAAACAAAGATCCGGATATAAGTGTACAAGGCGAGGCGCGCGCGAAAGAGATCGCGCGGATGTTTGGCAGCAGCGGCATTACCGCGATCTACGCAACGCAGTTCAAACGGACGCAGCAGACAGTCAAGCCGTTGTCAGAGAGCTTGCGGGTGCCGGTGACTGTGGTGGAGGCAAAGAAAACTTCAGACCTGGTCTCTCAGATTCGCGCACGCCGTGCCGGCGAGACGATTTTCATAGCGGGACACAACAATAGTGTTCCTGAAATTATCGCAGCGCTGGGCGGGCCCAGCTTTCCTATCATTCCGGAAACTGACTTCGACAATCTTTACATCCTCACGATTCAAGCGGATGGAGTCACCAAACTAATTCATTTGAAGTATGGGAGTCCGCTCCCCGTAAGCGGCCAGAGCATGCCGAAACCGTAGCGCGGGTGGGATGTAGGGGCGGCCATCCGTCGGCCCCCTTTGATTTGCAGTGAATGACGCTCAGATTAGAAGATCAGGTAAACAAAGATGAAGCGAATAGCGCGTGAAGTACAAGCTAACGATGGGAGCAACTCCAAGGGCAAAAAGTTTAACAGAAGAACCTTCGTGAAGCTTGTTCCGGCACTCGGTGTCGCCGCGGCGACGATGCCTAATTTTGCTACCAAGTCGCTCGCCCAAACTCCCACGCCGACTCCGCTTCCGACCCCGTCTCCTACGCCGACTCCGACTCCGACTCCCGCGCCACTGCGTGTGAATAAAGATATGCTGCGCGGCGCTGAACAACTCTTTGGTCTTGAGCTCACTGATGCACACAAACAAATGGCGCTGCAAAACGTCAATACGAATCTGGAGCGCTACGAGACGCTGCGCCAAATTAAGGTTCCGCTCGACACTGAGCCTGCAACTCTCTTTCACCCTGCGCTGCCCGGAAAGAAATTCAACATCACGCAACGGAAATTTATTCTGAGCAAGCCGGAGATTCCTAAGTTCAGTTCCGTTGAAGATCTTGCGTTCGCCACGCTGATCCAGCTTGCGCAATTGGTGCGCACAAAAAAAGTCTCGCCGCTCGAACTAACGAAAATGTATCTGGCGCGGCTCAAACGCTTCGGTCCAAAACTCAACTGCGTCGTGACGCTCACCGAAGAACTGGCGCTGCAACAGGCAGCCGCGACCGAAGTTGAAATCAAACGGGGTAGGTATCGAGGACCGCTGCACGGCATCCCCTGGGGCGCGAAGGACCTCTTCGCCACGAAGGGAATTCCAACAACATGGGGAGCTGAGCCTTATCGCAGCCAGATGATCGACTACGACGCAACAGTAGTTGAACGCCTGCGCGAAGCCGGCGCAGTTTTAGTTGCCAAGCTTTCTATGGGCGCCCTCGCCCAAGGCGGTCGTTGGTTTGCCGGGATGACTCGAAATCCCTGGCAGGTTGAAGAAGATCGGATTGGCTCGAGTGGATCCTCCGCCGGCCCTGGTGCTGCAACTGCGGCGGGGCTCGTTGGTTTTTCAATTGGGACTGAAACGTTGGGCTCAATTATCTCGCCCTCTTCGCGTAATGGCGTGGTCGGGTTGCGACCAACTTACGGACGTGTCAGCCGGTACGGCGCGATGGGTTTGAGCTGGACGATGGACAAGATTGGACCGATGTGTCGCGGCGTTGAAGATTGCGCGGCCGCACTGAAGGCGATCTATGGCCCTGATAACCGCGACCTGACGGTTGGCGACGTGCCCCTCAACTGGGAACCCACGCGGCCGCTAAGCGAAATGAAGATCGGTTATTTGAAGACCGAGTTTGACGGGCAGCAGGATCCGGAACGGAAGAAGATCTATGAAGACGCACTCGTCGCATTGAAAGCAGCCGGCGCGAATCTGCAGCCGCTTGAACTGCCGAAGTTCTCAACCGCAGCGTTGCGCATCATTCTTGTTGCCGAAGCGGCGACTGCCTTCGACGACATCACGCGGAGTGGTGACATCAACACACTGTCCGGTCAGGAACCGGGCGACTGGCCCAACACATTTCGTAGTTCAAGATTTATTCCCGCAGTGGAATACATTCGCGCTCAACGTGCGCGCACGTTGCTGATGCGCGAGATGGACGCGCTGATGTCGCGGTGGGACGTGTTTGTTTCGCCCGCGCCTGGCAGCTCAAGTTTGCTCGTAACAAACCTGACCGGCCATCCGGCGGTCTGCGTGCCGTGTGGTTTTCTCAAAGGACTGCCGCAGTCAATCATGTTCACGGGACGACTCTACGAGGAAGGCGCGCCATTGCGCGTGGCCCACGCTTACGAGCGCGCCACAAACTGGCACACGATGCATCCAAAGTTGGACTGGGCCTGAGATCATTGTGAGGTGGCCGCTGTTCAAAAGAAACCGCCAAGCCGCAAAGAAACGCCAAGGTCGCCAAGGCATTCAAGCTGCGGACTTGAATTCGCGGTGCATTCCGAAGGCGCGGCGACTTGAAGTTTTGCCCTTCAAGGGGTGGGACGCACCATAACAACGGCATGCAGCGGACGCGGCGATAGCATCCCTTTCATGATATTTCCTGCCACGTGGAGGTGTGGGTTCGCGCCGCGCCGCTGAAGCCAAGCGTTGGGCGCTCTGTCTGGCAAGGCACGCAGTAGGTTCTCGGTGAATAACAAAGAAATTCTAAGAGCCAGAATTGCTAAGGCTTTCGCCACCTCAATGGATCTGTCAGAAGTGGCCGAAGACATCGCCTTTCATATGACGGATTGGGATCATAACGTTGATGATCTCAATAAGTTGTACGAGCAGCCAGAAGCGTTTAGCGATGATGAAATCGTGCAGACCCTTCTTGAGTTCCTTGCTCATGTTCCTAATCATGTGGCAGCTGCGAAGAAGCTAGCGGGCATAGGGCCGATTGAAGATGTTTTTGAGGTTGGCGTCCTCCAGGAAGATGAATAACGAAGGGCGCTCGTGCAAGCCAATCGCCCGACGCCCAACAAAGCCTTGCAGCTGCCGGTGCGATATTATGTTTCTCAAGTAATCTATTCCTTCAGCTGCTGCGCGCACGCCGCAGCTGAAAGCCGGCGTTGGGCTGCTCATTATGTACGACGACTACTATCCAACTTGTAAAGCAACCTACGCGACTCTCCGCATCTATCATGACAAGCTTCAGCCGGACGTAGTTTCCTCACGACTGGGTCTTACGCCATCGGATTCGCAGAAGAAAGGCCAGGCGCTTGGGCCCCAGCGCTCGGCGCCTGTGGGTGGATGGTTCTTGTCCTCCCAGGATCAGGTGGTTCAAAAGACGTTCGTCGCCATATTGACTGGATCCTAAGCCAAGTGGCGGGCAAAGAGGATCAGATTTTGGAGTTGCAGGACGAGGGATATGAAACCGACATTTTCTGCTATTGGCGATCTGCGAGTGGTCATGGCGGTCCGGAGCTCGACCCTGAACTGATGCACCGGCTCGTTTCTTTAAGATTACTAGTTGGCTTTGATGTCTATTGCTGATGATTCACCGCTGTCGAACAAAACTTGCAGCTGACGGCGCTATAGCATGCTTCCAAGTAATCTTATTCGTTCAGCTTGAATGCTGATCTCGCGCCGCAGCTGAAGCCGGCGTTAGGCACCCTTGAGGTTCTTTTGATTATAGAAACGGAGAATTGCTATGAGAAAGAAGATCACGTTAATTAGTAACTGGTGTTGCTTGGCTTTCCTGACACTGGCAGTCTATCTTCCGCCAGCTCACGCTCAGTCTTCAGCAAATATTCACCAAGCCACACTGACGGAGTCGGACCAGAAAACGACGGAGGTCTCAACGGAAGAGGTTCGGAGCATTCTCGCGGAGAAGAGGGCTACTGTCTTTGACGCACGCCCGTTCAAAGAGTACGCGATGAGTCATATCCCAGGGGCGGTCAATGTTTCGGCCAAGCCTGGAGTGCCGATCTCACTCTATGTCTCTGATGTCGCCGAGATCGGGCGCGTACTGAAGGGCAACAAAGCAGCCCCGATAGTTTTGTACTGCAACGGGCCCTTTTGCGGGAAGAGTAAGCGACTGGCCGCTGAACTGGTGGATGCCGGTTACACGAACGTCCGCAGATATCAACTCGGCATCCCGGTCTGGCGGGCACTTGGCCGGGTGACGCAAATCGAGCCTGAGGGAATCCGATATGTGGTCGAGAACGACCGAACCGCAGTATTCATTGATGCCAGAGAGGCCGCCGAGTTCAAGGCAGGCAGCACTGCGCAGGCCCATAACATTCCGCAAAGTGGGCTTAAGCCTGGCAAAGATGTTGGTGAGATTAAGGCGGCCAAAGACGACGGCCGTTTGCCGATGGAGGACCACAACACACGTATCATTGTCTTTGGCAGGGCAGCAGAACAGGCTAGGGCTGTGGCAGAAGCTATTGCGGGGGAGGCTTTTCACACTGTGTCTTTCTTCGATGGAAGCTTTGAGCAATTCAGATCAGCCTTGCGGCCTTAGGCCCGATCGCCTAGCATCGGCATGCACCCGGCCGCGAGATAGCGTTGCCTTAATCCGCAAGAATTGAATGCTTGATATATTCGTGCGCGGCGGGTGATCCCAGGCGTTCTTCTAATGATGCGGGAATTGTTAATTGACTTCACACTGATAACGTTCGGAGCGTTGTTGACGTGTGTTGGCTGGTGGTTGTTAATTCATAATTCCGATCGAAGGATCCTGCGTCGCTTTAGGCCACGTTATGAGAATCCCGGGATGTCACATGATGAAACCGTGGCATCACGCTCTCTAAACCTCGCCTTTTTTGCAATCATCATAAAGCTCTTCGGCGCGATACTTTTGATAGCTGGTATTTTGCGGTTGTTTGGTTTCGGGAGAGATTAGGGCTCGAATTTCTTCGAGCTGAAATTCAGTCTTTCAGAGCCATTCAACAAAGTCTTGCAGAGAACGGCGCGATCGCACCACAATTCTTTATCCGTTCATAAAACTCGTACTAGATCACCACACTTTACAACCAAGAGAAGGAGAACCAATGCTCAACAAATTCGCGTCCATTGTGCTCGTCGCGGCGCTAGTCTGCACCCTCGCCGGGACGCAGGCGTTCGCCGATACGCCAAAAAAGCCTGGCGCTAAAACACCCGGGACGGCCGACCGATCGGGTACCGTTACTGAGGTGGGTAAAGTGGCGAATGATGAGTTGCGAGCGGAGATACTTAAACTTGTCGCCGATGCCAAAGCAGAAGGCAATGTTGTTAAGTTCCCCCGTCCGCAAATTCAACCCACGCACAGAAACAATCTTTCTCAGGGAGCGAAGATCGCCATCGGCGTGGCCATCGCAGTCGCGGTGGTAACGGTAATACTTGTCAGTAAGCGTTGCGACAATGAGCCAGGGGCCTGCTAGAACGTAGCTTTAACCTGTAACCGTGAAAGGGTCCTTCCGAGCGGAGTTCTTAAAACTGTACGACGGAGGGGCATTCGGCGGCGCGAGCTGAAGCCATATGAAGATGCTGTCGCCTCACTTTCAAAATGCTTAAAATTCGTCGAGCGCGACAAGAGGACTGCCACTCGATCGGCTGCGTGCATGCTGCTGCTGTTAAGGGCATACGCCCAGATCTCTACACGCCTGAAGAGATTCAGGCTTGGGGGGTTCCCAAGAAGCCCGAAAGCTATGAAGAATCGATCCGCAGTAAAGAATTCTTTGTCGCGGAAGATGCCGCTTCCATTGTGGGATTCGGCGTGCTCAACCAGGAGATTGCTGAGGTTGAGGCCGTCTACGTTTCTCCCGGAGCCGGCCGGCGTGGTATCGGACAAGAGATCTTGCGGAAGCTGGAGGAGCGCGCGAGAGCTCGAGGCATCAGACAGGTAAGGCTGAACGCCTCTTTGAACGCAGTCTCGTTCTACGAGAAAGCCGGCTATGTTGCTCAAGTACGCTCGCAGTATCGATTACTCTCAGGGGTCGAGATCGCCTGCGTTCCGATGCTGAAAGTGATTACGCAAGAGGCGTCGGAGCCTAACGGATCGCAAGGCGACAGCGGGAAAGCTACAGTTTAGCTATAAAAGACTTACCGTAATGGCGGCTGTGGGAGTAGTCTGAGACGCCGGTTTGGGATTAATCTCCAGACGATCAAGGGTGCGTGGCAAGCAACCAGCTGCGAAACTCTTATTCATTCTTAAATCGTTCACGCCTCGCAAACTCCGACGTTCGGCTTCTAAACAAACCAAAGGGGATTAACCATGCGAACTTTGGTACAGAAACCGGTGGCTTCTCAGCAGAATGCGTCTGCCAACACGACACTGCTCGGTCGGGCTCACTTCGGGCAAAGTCGGGGAGTTAACTCGCTCCTTCATTCACAGCGCACGAATCAAGGCGCGCAACCGAATGCCGAGGAACGCGAAGTAGAATTGGCTGGTAAGACCTCACCCCACCTCGCCCACAGCTTCAGCCAAATACCTGTACATGAAAATGCGCCAATAAAGATTCGACCAAAGTTGCGGATCAACACTCCCGGGGACGAATTTGAGCAGGAAGCAGATCAGGTTGCGGAACGGGTGATGCGAATGCCGGACTCGCAGGTCATCCGGCGCAAGTGTGCCTGTGGCGAAAGTGCAGCGTGCGACGAGTGCAAGCAGGAGGCTCCGGTAGTGCAACGCACAGCAACTCTGAATGCAGGTAACGTAGAAGCCTCGCAGATAGTGAATGAAGTACTTCGTTCCCCCGGCCGGCCGCTGGATGGCGCCACGCGGAGCTTCATGGAGCCGCGCTTCGGCCACGACTTTAGCCGTGTTCGGGTGCATACCGATGCGCAGGCGGCAGAGTCCGCGCGGGCTGTGAATGCCCTGGCTTATACCGTCGGTCAGCATGTGGTCTTTGACTACGGCCACTATCGCCCTGGTGCGCCGGACGGTAGGAGGCTGCTTGCGCACGAGCTAACGCATGTCGCGCAGGGTGGTGACGGCAGTCTCAGGCGCAAGGCCAAGACGGCGGCTGACGTGCCGCAGCTAAAGTTCGAGCCCGCAGTGAACAAACCGCCTTGCGCGTGCGTGGTCTTCTTACACAACGACGAGCGGAAGGCGAGGAAGACCGCGCGCTTGATGCACACCAACTGCCGGTACAACCTTGCGATGGTGGAGGACCCGGCCGCGTTGAAGGCTAGGGGGATCCAAGTCCCCCAGCACGGCGAACAAGATCCGAACTCGCTCTTCCCGGCCGAAGTCATCAACGCGTGCCTGGACGACGACAAGGCCTGCCAGACCTTCGTCACCGACAAAAAGTCTTCAACGAAGGGGGACGAGATTCTTGGCGTCACGCAGCGCCAGTATTTCCTCACGATCAAGGAGTGCTCTAACGATTTCACAATCCCTGTGGTTGGCTTGCACAACAACGTGCTGACCGACACCGCCAGTTACCGCGCGAAGATGGGGAGCAAGGGCGTTGCCGACCTGAATGTCGACGTTGACAAGCGCGACAAGGTAAAGAGTGACGAAATTCTCGCCACCATCCGCAAACTGATCCTGGAGAAGTTCGGCACGTCCGGCGAGAAGCAGACACTCAATACTCCGAGGATGACCAACATCTTCCGCTGGTGCTTGAGCGATGACATCGAGCAGTGCCACGTCGGAGACCCCGAGCATCCCGACAACGTCGTCTGGGTGACAAACCCCGCGGACTTCGACAAGTTAAAGACGACCAAAACCAACGTCGTGTTTGAATCGCAAAAGCTGAAGGCCTCCACCAGCGAGTCCAAGGGGGACCTGTCAACCGCGTTCGTGATTATGGGGCTGCGGCTGGCCGACCAGCTGGGCCAGCAAGCCCTGATCGCGAAGGATATCCTTGCGGAGAAAATCATAAATGCGGTGACCGACACGCTTCGTGAGTTGCTGCTCGTTGAACCCCGGCCTGAGGACGCGGCGGAGAAGGCGAAAAAAGACAAGGCTCTTCACGACGCGCTCACCGCTATTGTCCAACTCGGGGATAAGTTCAAGAATCTCCGCTTTGCCAACATCGAGACCGAAGGTAAGGAGTGGGGCCAAGAGTCGGAAAGGGTCGCAAACTACCGCGCTATCGTCTCCGTCCTCACCGCCCTCGGCATTCACTGCTGCGACGTCGCGGGCAAAGGCGACGCCGACGTGGAGGCAGGACTAAAGGGCGCCGACGTGTAAAGGTCTAATTAGGCGAGCGAAATGTCGAGTTCCTTGCAATGGTCCCCCGCAGTTGTTCCCGGTTGGTGGGGCGCCACTGTTCGACACGTATAGCCAAGGCATGAGTAACGTCTTCCGAATTTCTTGTCGTTATCGGGAGCATAACGATTCTCCGGCTCTTTAACCATGCGTTCGCAGTTTCTTGACCTTTCAGCTGACGACGCCGATTCCTCATATGAACAGGAATACCCAGGGTTTGCGATAAAACGTCTGCAACCTGGTCTTCGTGGTGCTGAACATTCATCCTCGGTATTGCCACTCGCGCCATCCGGATACACGGCAACTTGAGATTCCTAAAAGGAGATACCTCGTGCGACAAGGAATGTTGGTGCTCTGTTTCACACTCAGCTTAATGGTTAGCCCGGCATACTCCCAGGGGACGAAAGACCAGGAGCCCGCAGAATTCGAGCTTCAGGTTGCGACTAATAAATACGACGTGGCCGCTGGGAAAACATTCTCGATTGTTACGCCTAAAGGCGAGCGGGTTGAACTGCTCCTGCGCCGGAAGGAGGTGCTTCAATTTGCGGGGCACGGAACATCCTTCAACTACGACGCTGCGATGAAGGTTTCTGTCACGAAGGAGTGGGGCGTAGTTACAATCACTGTAGACGGGACCACCTCGCCTATGGTCATAATCCAGCTTCACTCCGGCGAGATCAGCCCGGAAGAAGCACGCGACGCTCTGCTACAAGGTCTGCGTGAAGAATTTAAATCGCGCGGGGCCGAGTTTCTTGAGGGTAGTGGCAAGACGGCCACAAGGCAGTTTCGCGGCATGGAGCGGGAAGGGCAATACCTTGAGTTTATATTGGGCGGCGAACGAACAAGGGTGGAGGTATTTGCTTTTCGAAAGGGGAATACTGTCATGAGTATTATGCTTCAGCGATTCAACAGCGACGCCGAGCTTGCGAACAAATACTTTTCCTTGATAACCACTTCGTTGCAATGACAGCCTGAACCGGACTAGCACTCACGTTGGCAACGCGGCGCCGAACGTAACAACGCCATGCATCAAGTTTGTGATTTAGCCTTCTAAGCGACTCCAACAAACTTGTAGCGAAAGCCAGATCGCGTTTCTCTCATCAACAACTGCGCTAGTCCGGGCAGTCGTTCCCGCTGGATGTCCACCGTTCGACACGTATCGCTGAGGCAAGGGTTCGGCTCCTCGTAAAAAGGTTTAATAAGAGATGGCGAATATTGATGATGCTGTTCGATCTGAGAATGGAGTAGTGGATGTCAAAGGTGAGTCCTGCATTAACCCGGTAGCGTGGTCATTTAGCAGTTTTTACACCCAGCGTGAGTACAGAGATGAAGATCTCGATCAGATGAAACTCAGCGATCGTGAGTATCAAATAATCGGCGAAAGTCTCGTCTCCCGGCTGTTAGCGTTAAATGGCCGCATAAAGTGAGGTCGCGGCCGGGAGCGAACGGCGCTTGCAGCTAACGCACGGCGAATTGACTGGAGGAAGTTATGCGACGTGTTCGCTATTCTGTTGCCGTTAGTCTGGATGGGTACATCGCCGGTCCGAAGGGCGAGGCGGACTGGATCATCATGGATCCGGCGATCGATTTTGGCGCAATCTTCGAGCAGTTCGACACGTTTCTTCTGGGACGTCGGACGTTCGAGCCGATGGCACATGTGCAGAAAGGCGAAACGCCTGGGGTGAAAAGCTTCGTCTTCTCGCGAACGCTGCGGCAGCAGGACTACCCGGGGGTTACGATCATCGCCGAGGGCGCGGAAGAGACGGTGGCCGCCCTACGCGCCGAGCCGGGAAAGGACATCTGGCTGTTTGGTGGCGGTTCTCTCTTTCGCTGTCTTCTCGAGGCGGGGCTGGTAGATACAGTGGAGGTTGCCATCATGCCGGTCCTGCTCGGTGGCGGGATTCCTCTGCTTGCCCAACCGGCCAGTCAAAAGAAACTTCACTTAACCGGTCACAAAGTTTACCAGACCGGGATAGTTTCATTGGAGTACACGGTGCAGTGAGCGCCTAAGGAAGTCTTGAGCTGAGTGATAGCCTTTTTGCTAATCTTTTCTTCAGGTGAGCACTCCGAGGTCCGGAAGGGAATAGCGGCGATGATTTCTGTTCATGGCACACTCGAGTATGGGCGGTGCGGCTGTTAGTAGGAGCTTCACCAATTCTTCCGCGCCACGTCTGAGCCAGAGGTTTTAAGGGGCTCGCACCATAGCAACCGGAGCTATTTACCAACCCCAATGTTAGTGCTGCTTGGAATACTAATCTTCGTCTATCACTTCGGTATCGGGATTTATTACGCGGGTGGTATCGAACCCTCGCCCACGTTTGAATTTCTTTACAGCGTTGCTTTTCTTTGCGCGTTGGTGTGGTGGCTGAAGGCCGAGCCTCGAGCGTCTGCCGTTAAGCTATTTTATTGTCTCGGTATGCTAGTTGGAGCCGGGTGGGCGATCATAATCCCCTATCATCTGTTCAAGACGAGAGGCGTTAGGGCGTTGATTCCACTAAGTGCTCTGCTTGGAAGTTTCCTGGCGGCCCAAATACTGGCAGCATTGGTTTACATGATCGTTTCGACTTAGAACATCGCAGCTGAGGGCTTGTTGTGAGCTACGCGATCGGAGGCCGAGATGGCGATCACACTGTTTTGATAAGGGTGACTTCAGCAAAATTAGTTAAGAGAGATTTAGCTCAGTGTTCTTCGACGCATCGTGAAATTGAGTATTATTCGAAGCGGAGATAGTTTACAGAAGCGATCAGCTAACGACGCCCGCGCCCGACCAATACTATGAATCCCAGCGACGAAAAAATAATCGAATTGAGCAAAACTAAAATTGCTTTAGGTATTCTTGGAGCAGGAGCCTTCGTAGCGATCGGAATCTGGATGCTGTCGCTTGACGAGGCAAGTATTCGCTCGAGTCGCAGTTTTAGGCTGTTCTTTAACAACCCAATGTACGTCCAGGCACTGGGAGTTGTGTCGATCATACTTTTCGGGCTCCTCGCACTATTCCTTATCAAAAAGCTATTCGACAAAAAGCCTGGGCTTGTGTTCACAAATTTAGGAATTGTCGACAACGCAAGTGCCGTCGCCGCCGGGTTTATTCCCTGGTCAGAAGTCATAGGTGCTGACATCTTCGAAATGCAACAGCAGAAGATGCTGATCATCAAGGTCAAAGATCCCCAGAAATATGTCGACAGGGGAAACGCCGTGAAACGAAAAATCAATCAGGCTAACTACAATATGTGTGGTAGTCCGATCTCCATCTCCGCAAACGCGCTGAAGATTAAATTTGCGGAGCTGCACTCGCTTTTTGACCAATACCAACGAAAGTACGGCGACGCATAACAGGAACCAGGCTTTGCAAACCCCAGCCGCTGACATTAAAACCAATCCTTTGATTATTGTGAAAACAGGTGTAGGGGCGTCCCTCCGTGGGCGCCCCAATATTTTCAAACACGGGGGCGGCCACAGAGTGCTGCCCCTTCAGACCTCTGCGCCATTAAGGTTCAAGCCTTTGTATGAAACTTCGTTGATATTACCAGGACCATTAAGTTGAAAGGACCAAGCCATGAGAAATCTTTGTCTGTTGTTCGTACTCGTTTTAGTAACGCTTACTTCTGCCCACGCCCAAACAACCGGATCGAATGCCGATGCCGCAGCTATACGGCAAACCGCATTGGATTACATTGAAGGCTGGTATGAAGGGAGTGCGGAACGCATGGAACGCGCACTTCATCCAGAATTGGCTAAAAGAATTGCGCGTACAAATCCGCAGAACAATCAAAGCCGGCTCGATCAGATGAGCGCGCTAAGCCTTGTTCAGGGAACACGCAGAGGCGGCGGCAAAGACACACCGAAAGATCGGCAGCAGAAGGATGTGACAGTACTCGACGTTTACGAAAACGCCGCGAGTGTAAAGATAATCGCTTCAGACTGGATCGACTACCTGCATGTGGCGAGATTCAATGGTCGGTGGGTAATCGTCAACGTCTTGTGGGAACTAAAGCCCAAGACGAAATAGCTGGTTCGAGGTGTCGCTCGTCCCACTACTACCCTCACAATTTCGCGCCGCAATATTTGCAGCAGAGCGCGTCCGGATCATGACCTTCAGCTCCGCATGAGGGGCACGGTTGGCCGGCGCTTTTTCGTTGTCGTGTGGCTTGCGCGAGTTCAACTGAGACGATACCAGTGGGAACGGCAATAATGCCGTAGCCAATCACCATCACGATTGACGCGAGAATTTGGCCGAACGGTGTGCGCGGAGAGAGATCGCCGTAGCCGACAGTCGTCAGCGTCACAATCGCCCAATAGATACTGACAGGGATGCTCGTGAAACCGTGTGCTTCGCCTTCGATGACGTACATCAGCGCGCCGATTATGACGACGAGCAATAGTACGGCGGAGATAAAGACGCTAATCTTGCGACTGCTCGCCCGTAGAGCGCGACGCAGCGTGTCGGCTTCCTCGACGTACTCGGAGAGTTTCAGGAGGCGGAAGACGCGTAGCAGACGCAGGATGCGAATCACCAGTAGGTACTGACTGCCGGGCACGAAGATGCTGAGATAGGTAGGAATGATGGCGAGCAAATCAACTACGCCAAAGAAACTCGTCGCATAGCGAAGGGGACGGCGCACACTCAGCAGCCGCAGCAAATATTCAGCAGTAAAGAGAAGGGTGAAAAACCATTCAAGTGCGTAAAGGAGATCGCCATACTGCATCCTGACGCGCCGGACGCTTTCCAGAATAACGGTTGCAACGCTGAGAAGAATCAGCCAGATAAGCGCCAGGTCGAAGAGGCGACCCGCTCGCGTATTAGCCTCGAAAATGATCTCGTGCAAACGTGCACGCCGGCCGGTTGAGGGACCTTCCGTAGCTGCGACTCTATCGGGCGCGTTCCGCTTCATCGCTAATTCATAGCCCATCTCTCGCGTGCGTGTCGAGTTGATGATAGGTTACCGATACACGCTTATGACCCCTGCAGCCCGGCCAGCACAACCTATTGAACTCACTCCTACCAACGCATCGACATGACTGCCGCCATCGTCTCTATGCCATCCCAAAGGTTCTGTAAACGCAGGTTCTCATTTTCAGCGTGCTGGTTGTTGTCGTAGTTAGCAATCGGGACCGTTATAGTGACGGTGTGGAGATGGCTGGTGATAATTGACAGTGGCAGACTGCCGCCGAGCGTTGGCAACTTGACGATTGGTTGCGCGGAAGTGGATTGCACGGCAGTAATCAAAGCTAATGAGATGGGCAAATCCATTCGAGTGCGTTCCGCGTTATAGCCGCCAGATCGAACAATCACCTTAGCGATCAGCGCGTGCTGCTTCCTTTCAGCATCGGTCGGGTCTCGATCGATGACATAGAAACCCTGCTTACGAAGATGTGCCTGCAATAACTGCACCTGTCTGCGATAGTCGTTTCCTTTTACCAGTCTTAGATCAAGCGCCGCTGTGGCCGTCGTGGGAATAACGTTGCGAGCCAGATCCCCAACGTCGCCGCTGCCGACACCGTTAATGTTTAGCGAGGGCAGGTTGATTAGCTCGAGCAGACTCTTCCCAGCGCCTTCCGCGTGCGCGAATCCCAGTTGTGATTGCAATTCCTTGTCATAGGCCGGCGCTTCCGCAATTGCCCGTTGCTCAGCTTGGCCCAGTGGTTCGATCCCTTCATACCATCCGGCAATCAAAACGCGTCCGGCATCATCTTTCATCGAGGAGAGGAGGCGGGACAGGATCATTGCCGGATTCGGCGCCCAGTTTCCATAGTGCCCGCTGTGCAACGGCCGCTTCGCGCCATAGACGGTAAGGTCAACATTCTGGTCGCCGCGCACGCCAAAGACCACTTGCTTACGGCCCGACTGGTGGACCGGGCCATCGCAGATGATCCAAGCATCGGCGGCAAGCAATTCCTTATTTAGATCGATGATTTCTCCAAGGTGTGGAGAGCCCGCTTCCTCCTCGCCATCAAAAAAGAATTTGAGGTTTACAGACGGAGTAATGCCCTGGTCTCGCAACGCATCAACGGCGGTAAGAATCGCCATCACGCCCGCTTTGTCGTCCGCCGCTGAGCGGGCATAGAGGCGCCATTCAGGATTGATCGGCTCACCCTCAGCAGGCAGTGGCAGAATTTTTCCGCCTGATTCCAAAGCAGCTGAACGCCAGGCTGGTTGCCAGGGCCGCGTCTCGGTCCATTGCCTGGGATCGGTAGGCTGGCCGTCGTAGTGCGCGTAAAAGATCAGCGAATGAGTTGCCCCGGGCGTTTTCCATTCTCCGTACACCGCGGGGGGCGCTGACTTGGAAGCTGTCTCGAGCAGGCGCGGACTTAGCCCGCGCCTTTGCATCATCTCGCGAATGAGCTCGGCGTTGCGCCGGATGTTTTGCGAATCAGAAGCTACGTTGGGTATCTCAAGCAAGCGCGCGAACTCCGCGATGATTTGCCGTTCATGAGCACGGCGATACGCATCGGTACGCGACTGGGGAACAGTTTGCGCGACGACTGAGACGGCAACGGCAAGCGTAATCAAAACTGAAAGAAGTTGCTTCAAGCTCGTTCTCCGACAAACGGAATCAGTGACAGAGTGCTGCAAGTTACCATTGCGTCCGCGGTTTGTCTTGGATGAAGTGAAGAAGCAGTAAATTCGTGTAGGTGCGGTCCGTGGCCGCCCCCGAACGCTTTCATCATAGGGCACCCACGGAGGTGTTCATTATCATCCCATCCTTTACGGACTGATGATAGAGGTTACGTTTGGACGAAAAACTGGAAGGCCGCCAGCAGCGAAGGAGCTTCTGATTTTGTCGACCCATACTAAAACGGTCTGTAAAGGATGTCATGATAATGAACCGGCTGAGGGAAGTCTGTTGCACAAGACTAGTCCGGCGTATAATCTCAGCCGCCGAGCTTAAGGACTTTAGGAACTTCCCCGCCACGGGAATCAGAACCTTCAAGCCTTGCCGCAGAGTTTGGAGCCATCCATGAAATCGATGAGAGTGCACCCCGCAATCCATGCCTTCACTCTTTTGGCCGCCGCTGCATTCGCTGCCGCCTCTTCGGCGCCGGACGTGTGTGCGCAACCGAATCCCTCAGCGGATCAACTTAACCAGCTGATGCAGCACCGGCGAGAGTTGTCGACTCGCGCCGTAGAAGAGACGAGGACTCGCCGCTTCGAAGAGGGAAAGTCGGACAGCACGTTCCCCTCTGACCTGATGGCCACCAGGAAGGGCGGCGTTGTGCGTGTCCTGACGCGCGAGGAGCAAAAGGCACTCCAGCACAACGAGCGCGGACTCGAACTTTTCGCGAAGAACAAGATCGACGCTGCGATGAAGGAGTATCAGGAAGCGATTCGCTCTGACCCGAAACTCGCGGCAGCGCACAACAACCTGGGAACGGCATTTTTTGCCGGTGGGCGCTTCGAGGAAGCGGCGGCCGCGTTCAGCCGCGCGTGCGAGCTGGATGCCGACTATGGCCAGGCGTTCTTCAACCTCGCGCTCACGCAGATTAGGCTCGGCCACCAGAAGGAGGCCAACGAAACGCTGGACGCAGCGTTGCGCGCTTACAACTCGGCGGGCGAGGCCCATTTCCGTGCTGGCCGTTTTAAGGAGGCAGAAGAAGCTTTCCGCGGCATGCTCCAGATCGATCCCGAGAACACACCGGCGCTGATGCGCTTAGGGCTCGTCTACAACGCCTTAGGTCGCTACGACGAGGCCGCCCAGAACATCCGGCGCGTGACCGGACGCCAACCAACCAATGCGTTAGCACACGAAATTCTTGCTGAATCACTTTACGGTGCTCAGAAATACGAAGAGGCAGCAGCATCGGCTGAACGTGTCCTTAAGCTCTCGCCTGACTCCTCCGACGCGCACTACCTCGCCGGTCTCGCGCGGGCCTCTCTAGGCCAACGCGACGGCGCACTCGCCCACGTTACTCGTCTCCAGCAACTAAAGTCGACGGACCTGGCCAAACAACTGTCGGACTTCATCAACAAGAAGGCACCGCCTAAACAGTAGTGCGGCTTCGCGGCTCGTCGTCGCCAATTTTCTGATTGAGTCTAAAGGTTGGTTATAATGGACGGGCCGAAACTCGTTAGTACGAAGCGCGAAATTCATTCATCCTTATTTAGAGCACACGAGACAAACATGAATACACTTTGTTCTGAATCAAATAGTAATCCCCAAGTCATCAACTCTTACCTTCTTTTGCGTGTCGCCCTTCTGGCGTTCGCACTGTTTCTGGCGTCGCCAAGTGTCCGCGGGCAGAACGCCGTCTGGCCGCAGTTCCGTGGGCCAGACTCGAATCCTGTTTCAGCGAATACGCGACTCGCTGAACGCTGGTCGAAGACTGAGAACGTCGAATGGTCGCAGGACATTCCTGGCCGCGGCTGGTCGTCGCCGATCGTCACTGGCGGCAAGGTGTACATCACCACCGTAACGACTGAGGGCAAGTCGAAGCCACCGCAGATCGGTACGGAATACTCGAACGAGTATGTCGCCGAGCTGATGAAACAAGGATTGCCCATGGATGAGGTGATCAAGCGCGTTACCGAACGCGACTCGGAGTTGCCGCACGAGGTGATGCTGCATTACCTCCTCTATTGCCTTAACCTGAAAAGCGGCAAGGTGGAGTGGACGAAAGAGTTTTACAAAGGGCGTCCGCCGGGCGGGCGACACCGCAAGAACAGCTTTGTATCGGAGAGTCCTGTGACAGACGGGAAATTCGTCTATGTGTATGTGGCGAACTTGGGGTTATGGGCTTTTGACCTCAAAGGGAAGCAGGCTTGGACCACACCACTCGAAGCGAATCCGATCTATCTCGACTTCGGGACGGGAAGTTCCCCGGCGCTCGCCGGGAACCTGGTGGTGATTGTGAACGACAATGAGAAGCAGCAGTACATCGCCGCTTTTGACAAGAGGACAGGCAAACAGGTCTGGCGCACGAATCGAGATTTGGCCAAAGGTCAGCCGGCCCGGTCAGGATGGGCGACGCCTTTTGTTTGGCGGCACGCGCTGCGAACGGAGCTCGTGGCAGCGGGACCGGGCGAAGTTGTCAGTTACGATCTTGCGGGGAAAGAATTGTGGCGCATGTCGGGTATCTCGATTTCGGCGATTCCGACACCTTTCGCTTATGACGGACTGCTTCATATCAACGGTGGGCGCGGGCGATCGTTGTTCGCGGTTCGGCCCGGCGCTGTGGGTAATATCTCGCTCGGCAAAGATCAAACCTCAAACGATTATGTGGTTTGGTCGCAGCCGCGCGCGGGCACGTATCTGCCGTCGTCCCTCGCGTATGAAGGAGCGGTGTACGCGCTTACCGAGACCGGCATCTTAAGCCGCTTTGACGCTAAGACCGGCAAGCAGATTTACAAAACGCGAATTGATCCCCGAGCAACGGCATTCACGACATCACCCTGGGCCTACAACGGCAAACTGTTTTGCTTGAGTGAGGAAGGCCAGACTTTCGTGATCACAACAGGCGAGGAGTTTAAGTTATTGCACGTGAATGAGCTGGACGACATGGCGCAGGCATCGCCGGCCCTCGTCGGCGAGCGCTTGTTGATCCGGACGGAACACAAGCTGTACTCAATTCGCCGTCAGAGCTGAGGCGATCGACCTGGGAAAGCGTCGAGTGACCTCGAGCTAATAAGAGTTATGAAATACTTTTTCTATGGCTAAGCCTACGGAGGTCAAGTTCGCTGATAACGTCCTCGACGCGTTGCGCAACTCGAAAATACTCGGGGTGCGTGCCGGCACGGAGCACCGCTTCACGGGCGTCTGGCCCGTATTAATTGAAGAGCGGCTCTTCGTGCGTTCCTGGAACGACAAGCCAACAGGATGGTTTCGCGCGTTCCGAGTGGAACCACGTGGAACTATTCAAGTCGGAAAACTTGAAGTCCCCGTACTTGCCAGGTTCACTCGGAGCACTCGCCTGCGCAAGGCGGTGACCGCGGCCTACGGTGAGAAGTTCAACACCAAAACATCTCAGAAGTGGGTGGAAGGATTCGGTGAACCGGCGCGTGAGCTCGTGACCCTCGAATTCATTCCCCGCTAGCTACTCTTTAGTGTTGTGTTGCCCGGCATCCTTCGGGAAACCGTCTTCTATAGGGACGCGCTCGTCATCAAATGGGGCCGCTTTTTCTGAGACTGAGGGCATAGCCCCAAAAGTTGATAGGACAGCTAAGGCGGGGCAGCGCCACCGCCTCACATCCGGCGGCAAAGCCGTTACTAATCGGCAATCGGCAACAGCCAATCTAAGCGGTTCTCAAGGTACCAAGCAGTCGCGGCAAATCAAGCACAAGCGCCACTGTCCCATCCTGAAGTTCGGTGGCGCCGGCAACGCCATACCAGCGGCCAGCGTGGCGCCCGAGGTTGCGGACCAACACCTCTTCACTTCCGGCAATGCTGTCAACCACAAGCCCGATTAGTTTTTTCCCATTGCGGGTTTCAACAAGTTTTCCCGTCTCGAGGGCAATGTCTAGTGGCAGCTCGCAAGTAACGATACTCAATTTCTCAGTCGTGCCGTTTAATTCGGACCCGAAGACGTTTCGCAAACGAACAAGCGGAGTATTACCTGAGGCAGTGCGCTGCGAGTCAGCCTGAATTTCGCTGGCGAGGACTTCTTCAGTCTTGATCACATCGCTCTTTGCCAGGCAGTAAAAATTCTGGCCGGCTCTAACTATCGTTGATTCCAAGAGGCTGAAGGTTACCGGCAAACGGATCTCGAAAAGGGCACTCTGTCCCGGTTCACTTGAAACTCTTACTTCTCCGCCCACCTGCTCCACCGTAGTTTCGACAATGTCGAGCCCCACCCCGCGCCCGGAAATCTCCGAGGCCTCAGGCAGGGTCGTAAAGCCATGACGAAAGATCAGGCGCACACTTAGCGACAGATCAAGTTCGCGAGGACTATCAATAATTCCCAGCCTGGACGCTGCCCGCGAGATTGCGTCGGGATCGATACCTCGTCCGTCGTCAGCCACACGCACGCGCGTTCGGCTGCCGCTGCGAACCGCTTCAATCGATACTTTTCCCCGCGCCGGCTTTCCTGTTGCGGCACGAGCTTCAGAAGTTTCGATGCCATGGTCGACGGCGTTGCGGACGAGATGCACGAGCGGATCGGCGATCGCGTCACAGAGCAGCTTGTCGAGCCGAAGATCTGCGCCGATGATTTCAAAATCAACTTGCTTATTAACCGCCCGCGCTGCGGCTCTTCCGGCGCGGGCCGCGCGCTGCAGGATCGGTCCAAGCGAAACCATCCGCAGTCTAATCATCTCGTTCTGCAATTGCAGAAACGAGCGTCGAATCTTCTGGGCCTGAGACTGAAATTGAGATTGCTCGTCGGTTGGAAGCCCGCCCGGACCACTGTCCAGGGCCGCAGCTGTTAGCCTTGAGAGTTCGTTGGTCGCCGAGAGCAGTTGATCAAGATCATTCAGGTCGGTGCGAATGAAGTTCGCCGCCTGAGCGAGCGTTGCGGTTGAACCCGGCTGCGCGTCGATTTGTTCTTGCCAGTCTGAAGTTTTCCCCGTAACGAGTTGCGTGATCGAAATATTAGGAAAGCTTTGTAAGTTGCTCCCCAATCTCTGAACGCTCTCATCGCTGGCGATCAGAATACGGAAGCTGACTCGTTCGGCTTGTGCGGGATCGATGGCGGGAGAAGTTGAAATGACCTCGCCAACTTCAGCTAACTTTTCCTTCAAGCTGTAAAACTGTTCTTCAAAGCCCGCTATCTCGAAGCTCGTCGCCACGATCCACAACGAAGTGCCCGCCGCGTGCCGCCGCCCAATGCGGCGCTTTTCTTCAGCGGTTAAGGCTTGGGAAAGCTCAGCTGGAAGTTGGGAAAGAATGCTTTCCAGATCTGCTTCAACAACTGAATCGGCTGCGGTAGGAGGAGAAAACAAACGCAGCGTGGCGAATAGTTCGCGACGGGAGGGTTCGATTACACCTGACGCCGCCAGCGTCAAACTCTCAGAGAGCGCGAGAGTCGCGCTTTCGCAAGCGTCAAGGAGTGGGTCCTCGAGCGCCACACGCTCCGAGCGCATGGCGCTCAACAGGTGCTCGAACTCGTGCGCGATTTCCGCCAGACCGCTGAAGCCAAATGATGCGGCCGAACCCTTGATGCGATGTACTTGCCGGAAGATGTGGGCAATTAGCTCGCGTTGTTGCTGCGGAGCTGGATGCTCGCGCAGCTCGTCAAGGGATACAAAGACCTGATCGATGAGGTCTTCGCTTTCCGAGAGGAATTGTTGTCGTGGCAGTTCCACGGCTAGATAGTAAATCGGAAATGATGAATGGAGAATGGGAAAACGGAGACAGGTGGCAGGAGGCAGGAGGCAGCAAACATAGCCAGTGCGGCCTGCCGTCTGCTCCTGCCTCCGGCTCCAGGTCTACGGCTTTTGCAAGAACACATCCCAGGCCCAACGTCCTGCTTGCGCGCCGTTCACATCTGTGAGGTTTGCTCGATAGCGGAACCAGTTGCCGTTAGCGTCTTAAGAGGCTAGTCAAACGTTTGTACATTTTCTAAATTGCTCGCTTTAGTAACCACAAGCCAATCGAGGGTCGGCGCTTGTTGGAGTGATCGCCGCAGCGACCAAGACCCGATCTGATCATTTGATTTGGAGGATGAGGCACTCTCTGCCCATCAGGGCCTCCGTATCCGCTTCGATCTCCAAAACTAAGTTTTTGGAACGCCAATTCGATTAGTTTTGGTTGCGGTCGGTTTTTCTCCCGGACTGACTTTTCCCAAGCCGCCACCTGTCCACGGTGAATCGTGAAGACGTGGGTTTCACCGGGCTTGATAGGAATGTCATCAGGCCCAGCTTCGATTTTAATTTTAGACAACTCACTTCTGCCAAATAAAGCGGATATAGGAGGGTGGTGCCCGCATAAGTCTTGGTTTCTGGCAGGCGGACCAGCAAATAGAGATAATAAATAGGTTTGTCACCCGTGTTCGTAACCTCAAGCATAAAATCGCGCAGCCACTTATCGTTATTTAACTTCTTGAATCCCTGCTCTTGAGCTTTTGCGATCCTTACCCTGATGGGCAAGTGTTCGGGTATCTCAGCCCGAAAGACTCGTTCTTCAGATTGCGCCCCACTCGAGGCTGACATTGCCTTCATTACTACAAGTGAAGGCCACAAAAATAAATAACACTGCCCAGATTCTCTTGTGAGTTGGAGCTGCTGGAGCGGAGCCGTAGGTCATAATGGTCTCCTCATTGAAGGAAGGACTGTGATGGGCGAGGAAGTCTGAACGAGCCAATACTCCGAGCTGATCGGCTAATCAGACTTTTGACTGCGCTGCGCCCTAAATGCCGGACTCTTCATCGCCGGGATCTTCAGCTTCCAGATCTTCTGGTACGGGAGTGAGGTTCTCTTGCGGCTGTTGCTCGTCGAGATCGCGCTTGATGGCGTCGAGGATGCCGTTGATGAACTGCGTGGCTTCGTAAGTGGAAAAGCGGCGTGCGATCTCGAGAGCTTCATTGATCGCTACTGTGCGCGGGGTTGGTTCGAAAAGAAATTCGTAAACTGCGAGGCGCAGGATGTTGCGATCAACTACCGCCATGCGCGTAATGCGCCAATGTTCGGCGCGCGAGCGAATGCGCTCATCAAGCGCTTCCAGGCGCGCGAGGGTTCCGGCAGCCAGTCGCGTAGCAAAGTCGCGCGCCGGGGCTTCCAACTCTGCTTCACCTAGCTCGGCCCAATAGGTCCGCACCACCTCCTCAGGAGATGTCTCGGCTACGTCAGCGGCAAAGAGCATTTGCAAGGCACATTCACGCGCCTTACGTCGCGACCCCATAATTTCAAAGGGATGAGCGCGGAGGGATGAGATGAAAGTGGCGGCACCCTCATCGTTTCATCTCTCACCCCTCATCCTTAATCCCTTTCAAAACGCTTCCTTGTAAAGATTTACCAATTCCACGGCCGTAGTAGCGGCCTCAAATCCCTTGTTGCCCAACTTCACACCCGCGCGATCAATCGCCTGATCCACGTTGTCGGCAGTGACGATTCCAAACACAACCGGAACACCTGTTTCCAAACCTGCTTGTCCAATACCACGCGTCACTTCATTCGCGATGTACTCGAAGTGCGGTGTTTGACCGCGAATGATAGTTCCTACACAGATAACGGCATCAAACTTTTCTGACTCCGCGGCTGTCAGGGCTAAGAGCGGAATTTCAAAGGCGCCGGGAACTTTAAAGATTTCGATCGCTTCTGCGCTAGCTCCTAACCGTTCGAGCGCATCGAGCGCGCCTTCCAACAATCGAGAACTAATGAAGTCGTTCCAACGGCTCGCCACAATGGCAAAGCGAAATCCCGCGGCGTTTAGTTGTCCTTCGTGAGTTTTTGGTTGCAAGTTGTTCCAGCGCACCGCGATTGGAGTCAGGCTAAAGTCGAATTTCAGTATAGCTCAAGTCTCAGCTCTCAAGTCTCAGGTTTCAGGTTTCAGGTCTCAGGATTCAGGTTTACGTCGTAAACCCTTTACCGCCAAGACGCCAAGTCGCCAAGACGCCAAGTCGCAAAAAATGATCTGGGCGGATGATCTGCCTTTCAACTGTCAGTGGTTCTGAAGTTATCCTGTGATGTCAGCGCTCCGCCTAACTGGTCGAACCTTCCTCTGCGTCTCTGCGGCTTGGCGGTGAAGTGTTTCCGACGTAATCCTGGGACCTGAAACCTGAAACCTGAAACTTAAGACCTGAGACTTGCGACCTGAGACTTGAGACTTTACTCGCCCTGGAACGCCGGCGCTCGCTTCTCCAGGAACGCCCGCGTACCCTCGCGCATGTCCGCCGTTGCAAACAACTCAGCGAAGAGGCGCGACTCAACTGCCAGTCCTTCAGCAAGCGTAAGTTCCAGGCCAACCCTTACAGACTCCAGACATGCGCGAATCGCCAAAGGCGCTAGTCGGGCGATGTCTTGAGCGAGGGACTGCGCCTCAGTTAATAAATCCTCAGTCTCTACTATGCGATTAATGAGGCCTAGTCGTTCGGCATCCGCGGCGGAGACTTCACGACCGCTGAGCATGATCTCGAAGGCGCGTGACCTGCCAACCTCACGCGGCATTCGTTGCGTGCCGCCGTAGCCGGGCATGATTCCCAATCTGGTTTCCGGCAAACCAAAACGAACGTTAGCCGTGGCCAGTCGGATGTGACAGGCGAGTGCTAACTCGCAACCACCACCTACCGCCAGACCATTGATCGCAGCAATTACGGGGACCGGACAGTGCTCAATCAGATCGCAGAGAGCTTGTCCACGCTGAGAAATGTTTAGCGCCTCGGCTTTATCGCTCGCCGCTAACTCGCTGATGTCCGTGCCGACACAAAAAGCCTTCTCGCCCGTGCCTGTTAGTATCACCGCCCGCAAACTGGAGTCTGAGGCAAAACCTCGAAACAGATCACTGAGCGACCGGATCATCTCGCCGGTTAGCGAATTCAATTTCTCCGGACGATTGAGCCGCACAATTGCGACACCGTCCTGTCGCTCGATATCAATAAAAGACATTCGAACCATTTACCGCCAAGACGCCAAGGAGCGCCAAGATCGCCAAGAAGGTTTGCAGCTAAGATGAAATAAGAGCCGCATTAAATTGCTGAGGCACGTTGCCGTACTTTTGCTTGGCGAACTTGGCGAATCTTGGCGCCTTGGCGGTTAAAATTATTCGGAACACGAAACTTGAAACTCGAAACTCTTTATGACAGTTTCATCGGCACTGGATTCTTTGCATCGCTGTAGTCATAAAAACCTCTTCCTGACTTGCGACCGTAAAGTCCGGCCAGCACCATTCGTTTCAAAAGCGGTGGCGGGGCGAATCGCTTCTCGCGAAACTCATTAAACATGATCTCCGCGATGTAGTAAGTCGTATCGAGTCCTACAAAATCGCCAAGCGTGAATGGTCCCATCGGGTATCCCAGGCCGAGTTTCATCGACGTATCGATATCCACAATCGATCCCACACCTTCCTCCAGCGCGCGTATCGCATCCAGCATGTAAGGCACCAGCAAGCGGTTCACGATAAAACCGGTGGTGTCGTTGGCGCGTACCGGAGTTTTGCCCAGTCGTTTGCCAAATTCAATCGCCTGTTCGTAAATCGCCTCATCTGTGAGGATCGTGCGGACTACCTCGACAAGCTTCATCAGGGGCACGGGATTGAAGAAGTGTAGCCCGACAAAACGCTGCTGCCGCTCGGCCCTGGTCGCAGTCATCATTTCCGTGATTGAGATCGACGACGTATTAGAAGCGAAAATTGTTTCTGGTTTGCAAATCTGATCGAGTTGCTTGTAGGTAGCACGCTTCTCTTCAATGTTTTCAATAATCGCTTCGATGATGATGTCGCAGTCCGCGAGGTCCTCGAACTTCGTGGTGCCACTTAAGCGTCCGCGAAATTCCTGTTGTTGGGCGGCCGTGATAGTTCCTTTCTCGGCAAACTTGGCGAGCGACTTCTCGATGCCAGTAAAGCCTTTTTGAATGAGTTCGGCAGAAACTTCGCGCACAACAGTCTGAAACCCGGCGCTGGCCGCCACCTGCGCGATTCCGGAACCCATCAACCCGCAGCCCAGCACGCCAACCTTCTTTATCTCCATGCCTCTTCTCCTCTAAAAATCTAAGTTTCAAACGACTTGAATCCTATTGAGACTTTTCGGGCGCCACTTCAATCAAGCCCCCGTGTTTCTTGCCGGCCGTCTTCAGCCATTCATTGTAGTCTTTGGCCCAGACGCCAAATCTTTGGATCAGATTCGCCTTTTTCTGATTGATATCTTCAGCATTGTTCGCTGCAGTTTCCGGCGCATTTATCGTCGCTGTTTCCAGTAAGAGATTTCGAATCGTCTCACGGAGTTCGTGTGCTTCTTGATCCAGATATGGCGCGTTGCTTAGATTCGGTATCGCACTCGCGCTAGGTTTTAGATCATCCTCCTGGATCGCCGCATAGAATGCTTCCTGCGCCTCGTTCATAGCTTTCACATAGACAACAAAGTCGTGTGCCGTAGTTGTGATCTGGATAGGAAGAGACGCCACTGAAGCAGGCGTGGGGTCGCGAAAGTGTCGGGCAGTCTGCACGAAGCTGACTGCGACTAACGCGAGTGCCGCCGCGCGTAGCACTTGCCAAACAATCGCCACGCCTGATCTTTCACCGGGGCGCCGGTAGTCGACAGCTAACGCCAACAAAGCACCGGCGGCGAGCCCACCGAGGTGAGCAGCATTATCGATGATGCCGCGTCCGACGTAGCCGATGAAAAGATTGAGTACGATCATCGGCAGTAAACCAATCCCGAATGCTCTCTTAAAACCTTCCGGTAACTCGTGGCGAAACTTGATGCCAAAAACAAAAAGCACGCCAACCAGTCCAAACAATGCACCTGACGCTCCCGCCGAAGGGTCGTCATGAATCTTGAAGAGGAATCGGCCCAGGGAGCCAAGCGGACGATCAGGACTAACGACTGTGAGGTAACTGGCAACCACACCAGCGATGCCGGTCAACACCCAAAAGACAACAAACTTCGAACCACCGTAGAGTTTTTCCACGTAGGGACCAATGATCCAGAGACTGTACATGTTCACCAGCAAGTGCAGCAGGTTCACGTGTACGAAGATGGGTGTGACGAAACGCCACCACTGACCGGCCTGGACGAGAGAATTAAGTTTGGCTCCATAAGCAACCAGAACCGGACCGGAAAAAATGCCGAGCACGCTGAAGCGCATGGCGCTGGACTGCCACATCAACATGTAGACGAAGAGATTCGTCGCCAGCAGAATAATTGTGAACTTATAGGGGCGCTCCATGAGCGCGCGGGCAAACCGAACGGTTTCCCGATCTGGCATAGTTTGAGAAGCGCGCGTGACAGGTTGGGCGGAGGTTGAGGCGCCGCAAACCGCGCAGGTACGTTCACCGGCGCCCACAATAGCGCCACAGCTACGACACATCGTGGGCCGTGGTGGAGTCGGGTTGAGTTGGCTGGCTGACAAGTTTCTAAGATAACCAGCGTGATGCTTCGATATCAAAGCATCACGCTGTTTGGTTGTCCCTGATTTTCCGTAGGGGCGTCCCTCCGTGGGCGCCCCCCTAATTCTAAACACGGGGCGGCCACAGAGTGCCGCCTCTATTTTTCAAATCAACACAATACCTGGTGTTTTGAACAGTGCAGTTGTAGCTTGGCTGATCATTGCGCGCGACATAACCGCGGTCGAATATACTAACCCGCCACTTCCTGAAGCAGGCTGACAAGGTCGTCAGCGTGTTCCTCTTCCATCGCGAGAATCCCCTCCAACATTCTGCGAGTGGTCGTGTCGTCGTTGCCCACGTAGTTGATCATCTCGCGATAGCTATCGATGGCGATCCGTTCGGCCACTAAATCTTCCTTGATCATGTCAACGAGGCCCGGACTGTCGTCGTATTCGGCATGACTTCGCGTGAGCAAACCTTCGGGATTGAAATTCGGCTCTCCTCCCAGTTGCACGATTCGTTGTGCGATCAAGTCGCCGTGACCTTGCTCTTCATTTGCATGCTGCAGAAACTCGGCGGCAACTCCCTCGGCATGAATTCCCGAAGCCGTGAAATAGTGGCGCCTGTAACGTAAAACGCAGACAATTTCGGTAGCAAGCGCTTCGTTGAGCAGTTTGATAACTGTAGGTAAGTCCGCGCTGTATCCCGGCGTAATCGCCCCTTTTTCGATGTGTTGGCGCGCGCGTTCGCGCAGAGTCTTGATATCAGTCAGAAATGGTTTGTCGGCCACGACTTTGCTCCTGGGATCAGATTGTTTAAGGGGAGTTCGATATTACGCGTTGGTTGAGGCATGAGCAAGCGAGGGGAAAATCTTTTAGGTGGTAATTCAAATATGGCGCGTATTTGCCGGTTAGGAAAGGCAGAACCCACCGCGCGCGCCTCTGGCGAGCGTGCAAAGCACGCGTTCCGCGTAAAGTCTGGGGCGTAAGCTTCAGGGTAGCGGGGAAGAATTTGAGAGAGCCCGCGTAGTGGGCGACAGCCATTCACAAATTGCGTTCGTCTTATCCAGTTTCAGATGAGGATCCTTGCGCCCACATCGCGGGCTTGGTCGTGGTTTGCTTCTATACCTAGGGCTTACGCCACAGGCTTTACGCTTCACGCCTGCTCCGCAGGCTAACTCATTCAGCGTCGACCTTTCCCTGGATCTTGACATCGGTTTGAGCGGCTGGGTCCTTGACGATTGTAATCGGTGCGCGCCACACGAGGGTCTTGATCCGGCAGGTGCCCGTGTTGTCTTCGCGGCAGTAGAAGAGCGTCAGTTGTATTTTGAGTTCGCCCTCCCCGGGCTCGGAGGTCGTGAACGGAATGCGTATTGGTAGCTGCAAGCTCTTCGACGTTTGTTTTGTTTCTTTGGTTTTTACTACTGGTCCACTGCCACCAAGGACAAAGATGCTAAGTTGTGGAAATCCCTTCTCTACAGACACGCGATAACGCTGCGGCGCCATCGGATTTAGATGGTAACCAGCGGGCAGATCGACCTGGATGATCAATGCTCCTTCGCTTCGCGCGCGCACTCGCTGCGCCGGCAAGCCAATCTCCTCAGCGTTAGGACCTGAGTCGCTTTCATTCGTAACGCTAGCGGTGACGGCCGGTGGCTGCAGATTCTTGATGCGTAGCGTGGTTGTTGTCTTCGTTTTCAGATCGATGACCCGGATCGCGTGGTTGTTTGTATCAGCGACGTAGAGCTTCTCGTTTGCCACGCTCAAACCACCGGGCTCATAAAACGATGAGACGCCTCCGTCGGCCTGACCCGGACCACCACCGCCAAACAGTGATTTCACTGTTCTTGTTTCCGGATCCAGTTGTTTGATCTTGTGATTGTATGTGTCCGCGATTAGCACTTTGTCTCCGAGCGCTAACAGACCCAGAGGGTGTTGCAGTCGCACATCGTTCCCAGTTGCGTCGACATCGCCAAAATCAAAAAGGTCCCCGCCCACCAGGGTGGTCACCATTCCCGTCGCGAATTCAATTGCCCGCACAATGTTCGACTCGCTGTCGGCAACAAAAAGTCGCTTGCCATCGGTTGCCAAACCCGAAGGTTGCGCAAAACCTGCTTCCAGCAATGGTCCGTCCCGACGAGCTTCGCGGCCCGAACCCGCATACGTCGAAACTTCGCCTTTCTCCAGATCAAGTTTCCAGATCTGGTGTGGGCCGGCCATGGCGATATAAAGCGTTCTACCCACTAATTGCAGATCCCAGGGTGAGTTCAAGCCAACAGTGCGCGCGGGACCCGTTTCGAAATACTTATTCGACTGCTTGCCTGTTCCGGCGACGGTCTGAACATTACGGGCCTTGAGATCGACTTTGCGCAGCAGATGATTCTCTGTATCCGCGACGTAAAGACTGTCGCCATCCAGTGCGAGGCCTTGCGGTCGATAGAAACTGGCCTTGTCGTAAGTACCGTCAGCGACGCCGGGCGCACCTGTTCCAATCGTTTCGAGAAGCGTGCCGTTGAGGCGCGTAACAACTATCCGATTATGATTTGAGTCGGCGATGAAGAGCCGATCACCTTGCGCGTCGGCGATCAGCTTGCCGGGAAAAGCGAGCGGCAGATCGCCGACTTTTGCGCGCTCCAGCGACAACTTTAGGGGATCTTCGTTGAGCTCACCACGCTGGCGAAAGTCAGCCACGGTCTTCTCAATGGCGCGATCTATGACGTCAAAATTCCCTTCGCCGGAAACTGAGCCAATCACGTATCCAGCCGGATCGATAAGAATCTGGGTGGGCCAGGCGCGCACTCCATAACTTTCCCAAACCTTAAACTCAGCGTCGTTGTAAACAGGATGCTCGATCTCGTAGCGCAGGATGATGCGCCGAATGTTTTCAGTTTGTTTTTCGTTCTCAAACTTTGCCGAGTGCACGCCGATAACGACGAGTTGGCGCGCATACTTTTCTTCGAGCTTTTTTAGATCAGGAATGATGTGGATGCAGTTGATGCAGCCGTAGGTCCAGAAGTCGAGCAGCACTACTTTACCTTTCAGCGCTGCGAGTGAAAGCGGCTTATCGGTGTTGAGCCAACCGCGGCCGCCGCTTATTTCGGGCGCGCGCACTCGGACCTGTTCTTGTGCAGACATGACAGAACCTTTCTTGTTGGACATTGTAGTTGCAGTGGAAAGCACCTGGAGCGTCGACATTAAAAGTGCCAGTGCAATTACTCCCGCCAAACTCCTTCCGTAGACCGTTTGCAATTAAGACTCCTTATTCTTTTTGTGAATGACGATCAATGTGCCGTTCCTAAAGCAATTCACTCATGAGCATGTGGGGTTGCAGGCCCACCGTCTTTGTCGTTAAGTACTTGATCGACGCGATCGATCGCGCGGCGCAAGTGAGGGATCGTGATTGATCCACCAACCACCAGGGCTACATTAAACGCGTCTAAAAACTCCGCTCGGGTAATGCCAACGCCGGCGCACTGTTTGATGTGATAAGTAATGCAATCATCACAACGTAGTACCGTTGAAGCCACCAGGCCGAGCAACTCTTTGGTACGTTTATCGAGCGCGCCGTCTTCGTAAGCCTGCGTATCGAGCGCGAAAAAGCGTTTGATGCCGAGATGATTGCTGCCAAGAAGTTTCTCGTTCATCGCCGCACGATAACGATCGAATTCGTCCATTAGCTTTGCTCCTGCTGCCGGGATGTTGTGCGATCAATGGCTTTTTCGGTTTTAGTAGAAAGATTCTATCTTGCGTCGATGCTGCCGGAAAGCTGGGCTGGAAGATCGAGTTGTAAAAGGTTCTGACTATGCGACGAACAACTGTGGTTTTACAAGGTCTTTGACCCAGCGGTGCGCGGCGAGTCTCTGACTTGCCGTCAGCCAACTCGGGAAGGACTGGGTCTCTGACCCCAAGGGTCGAAGACCTACACCAAGCAACAGCATACTTCGGCAAGTCAGAGACTTGCCGCGCACCAGGAGTCATAGACTAAACGCCTGTTTCACGCAGTAACCGTTTAACGCGTCTTGGTTATATGATGGTCACTGCAAAAATAATGAATATCGCAACAGAAGGAACGTTTACCGACTCAGCAGGTGACGAAAATAGGTCGTTACTGCAGATCTTCAGGCGAGGAAATGTCCGCTTTGCACTGCTTACCGATGAGATCGCAACCATCGCCGAGTGGCGCCAGCCTAGTCCCTTGCCGCAAGCTCCACCCGCCGTATTAGGTGTGGTCGCGGTGCAAGGACGTATGTTAACGGTGCTGGATCCGGCCATCCTTCTGGAGCAGACGGCCAACGGGAGCAACACAACCAATCTCATTGTGGCCTTACGTGGCGACGAACAGCTGGCCCTGCTCGTTGATGAGAAGGGTGAAACACTGCCTGCCGAAGTGAGCTTGCAGGGCGCGCCAACCAACGGAGCACTGCGGGGAGTGATCAAGCATGAAGAAGTCGAGATCGGTGTGCTTGATCTGACAAAACTATTCCTGCTGGCCATTCGCGGGCGCGAACGGCGGCAACGTCGCTTCTGAATTACTAATGAACGAACAGGCATTTCAGATTCTCGAATTCGACAAGCTTCGCGTGTTGTTAAGGCGCGGGGCACAAACCCCGATGGGGCGTGAACAGCTCGCCGCGCTTGCGCCCATCGGCGATCTTGCTCAACTCAAGAGGGAGCTTGCGGCCGCAGCGGAATGTGCGCAGCTAAGAAAGCGCGGCGTGAAATGGTCGTTTGCGGATCTCAACGATCCGGCGGAAGCACTCGCGCGTTTACGTGTCGCCGGAACCGCGCTCGATCCGATCACTATTCTCGATCTGAGTCGTCTGGCCAGCCAGGCCTTGTCAGCGCGTGCTTCCATCATGGCGGAGCGCGATGAATCGCCTGTCTTATCTGAGATCGTTGCGAACCTGCCGCGAGAACTCAACAGTCTTGTTGCTCGCATCGCCAACAAGATTCTGCCAAGCGGCGAGGTCGATGATCGTGCCAGTCCAGAGTTGGCTCGCGTGCGTCATGAAATCGCGCGCCTACGTTCGAGCATAACGCGTTCCCTGGAGAGCCTAATGCGTCGCTCCGAGGAAGCGGTTCAGGATGAGTTAGTCACGATCCGTAATGATCGATTTGTTATTCCTGTGAAAGCGGATCACCAGGGACGAATCAAAGGCGTCGCCCACGGTTATTCATCCTCTGGCGCGACGGCTTTTGTCGAACCTCTGGACACCATTGACGCGAACAACGAGTTGCAGAGTTTGCGCGAGCTTGAAACACAGGAGATTGCCCGCATCCTGTTTGGGTTGACCGAAGAGTTACGGCAGGAATTTCCCGCAATTCAGAGCGCGGCCCACGCTCTCGCACAACTCGATGCCATCCATGCAAAAGCAATGTTTCAGGAGCGGTTCAACTGCGTGATTCCGGAGATCGAGGACGCCGGAGACGCATTTGAATTTACCGACGCTCGGCATCCTTTGTTGGAAGAGAGCCTGCGAGCGTCGGGTGGCGTGGTGGTGCCGGTTTCTTTTGGCTTCGACGAGCACAACGATTCGATGGTCATCTCCGGGGCTAATGCGGGGGGCAAGACGGTGGTCCTTAAAACTGCCGGGCTGCTGTCGTTGATGGCGTTGTCCGGCTTGCCTGTGCCCGCGCGCGCCGCGCGGCTACCGTTATTCCGCTCAATTCTTGCGGACATCGGTGATCATCAATCGCTCGCCGCGAATCTGTCGACCTTCACGTCACACGTTGCCAACATTTCCCGAATGATCGAAATTTGCCAGGCGCCAGCGCTCGTGCTGTTGGACGAAGTTGGTACCGGCACCGATCCCGAAGAAGGTTCAGCATTGGGAGTGGCCGTCGTCGATCACTTTCGCAAGAATTGCGGGGCGCATGTGATGGCTACGACTCACTACAGCGGCTTGAAGATGTACGCGGGGAATGAAAGCGGAGTGCTCAATGCCAGCGTCGAATTTGATGAGAAGACACTACAACCCACCTACCGGTTGTTGGTGGGTGTCGCAGGATCTTCATCGGGCTTGGAAATCGCCAGGCGCTTCGGCATCAAGCCGGAGATCGTCGCCAACGCAGCAGCGACAGTAAAAGAATCAACCCTCCAGGCGACCGAGTATTTGCGGCGCATCAAGCTGGAATCTGAAGAAGCGCAGCAGCTCACGAAAGCCCTCGTTGAAGAACGTGCTGCAGTGGCGGAAAAGTTTGGCGCCCTTGAACGCGAAGCGGAAAAACGTGAAAGCCAGCGGGCGCGAGATTTTCAGCAGCAGCTGGACCGCACTGTTGCTGAATTTGAGAAACGCTCAAGGGAACTCGTAGCTTCGATTCAGGATCGTTCGGAGAGATTAAAGGTCGAGCGGGAGGCGCAGCGCCGCGTTTCCGAATTGAAACGGGAAGCGCAAAAGGCAGCCGGCTCCGGGCGTCCGCGAGACACTATCGCCGCCGACGCGTCAAACCAAGCGCGCGGCGTGAGGATCATTCGCGACGGAAGTGTGGTCACAGCCAATCAAGCCGCGGCAACCAAGTCAGCACCACAGAGCGATGACGAACAATATGTCGCAGCGGCGGGACGTGAGATTGTCGTAGGTGATAAGGTAAAGCTTCGCTCCTTCGGCTCAATTGGCATTGTCGACAGCATTAAGAATGGTGAGGTGGAGTTGCGCGTCAAGTCGTTGCGGCTGCGCGAGAAGCTTGAAAATCTTGAACTAGTGGAAGCCGTCGCTGCTCCTAAAACAGGAGGACGGTTTTCGAAGTTGCGCGACACGCGCAGCCCGGAAGTGAAGCTTACGGCGCCGGAGACGACTGCTTCCGAGCTGAATGTTATTGGGCAAAGAGCCGATGAAGCAGTGGACGCGGTGGATAAATTTCTTGACGCCGCTTCACTTGCCGGGACCAGTCAATTAAGAATCGTTCACGGTCATGGCACGGGAGCACTGCGCCGAGCCATTGGTGAACTATTGAAAGATCACCCGCATGTCGCGCGCTTTGCCCAGGCGCCCCAGGATCAAGGTGGCAGCGGCGCCACCGTTGTAGAGTTGAGGCAGTAGGAGTCGAGTAACGAGCCCTGACCGCCGAGACAGTTTCTAACGTTAACTCACGTTTGTTTTCAAATGCGTTTCCCGCAAACATTCATCGACGATCTCAAACGACAGGCGGACATTGTTAGAGTCGTCCAGGATTACGTGACCCTGAAGAAGAAGGGCGCAAACTGGATGGCCTGCTGTCCTTTTCACAAAGAAAAGACTCCTTCATTTTCGGTAAGCCCGGCAAAAGAAATCTTCTACTGCTTCGGCTGTCACAAAGGCGGCAGTGTTTTCAACTTTGTCATGGAGATGGAGCGCGTCTCGTTTCCTGAAGCTATCAAGCTCGTCGCTGAAAAGAGCGGCGTGCCGTTGCCGAAGCTGGAGATCGATAGTCGTTTTGAAGCGCATCGCAGCGAAGTTGACGACGTCATTCAGCTTAATAAGTGGGCGCTCGAGTGGTGGGAACAACAGCTTGAGCATGGCGGGCGCGACGCCCAGGCAGCACGCGAGTATCTTTCGCAACGAGAAATCAGCGATGAAACCAGGACAACTTTTCGTCTCGGTTTTGCTCCCGATAGCTGGGAGGCGCTTTCTTCACACCTGCGTCAAAAGGGCGCCAGCCAAATACAGATCGATCGCAGTGGTCTAGTCGTTAAGAAAGAAGAAGGCGGTTCGTACGATCGTTTCCGGGCGCGCTTAATGTTTCCGGTTATGGACATCCAGGGGAAGCCGATCGCGTTTGGCGGACGCACTCTGAAGAATGAAGATGCGAAGTATATAAACTCACCTGAGACAGCAGCCTATATAAAAGGCCGCAACCTTTTTGGCTTAAACCTCACGAGGGATGAAATCAGGCGGCAAGGTTACGCAATTCTGGTGGAGGGCTTCCTTGACCTCATTGTGCCGTTTCAATTTGGGATTCGTAACGTCGCCGCCAGCTTGGGAACGGCGTTCACACCTGAGCAAGTGAAACTATTAAGCCGGTTTGCGCGTAAAGTGGTAGTCAATTATGATGGTGACCGGGCGGGTGTGCAGGCGGCGAAGAAAGCCATCGAAATCCTTTTAACAGAAGACCTTGAAGTGAAGGTCCTGGTGCTTCCGGACAACGCTGATCCGGACGAATTCATCAGAAAGTTTGGCGCAATCGAGTATCAGCAGCGGCGTGGCGAGGCACAACCCCACATACAATTCGTGATCGATCAAGCTGTACGGGATCGCAAACTTACCAATCCAGCCCATAAAGAGGCCGCGATTGAGGAGGTGCTCCCGTTTATTCGCGCTGTCCGCAGCCGGATTCAGAAGCGTGAGTACTTTGATATTGCGATGGATTCGTTGCGTGTCAGCGATCTGTCACTGCGGCGAGAGTTTTGGCAGACATTGCGCGGCGGGGAAGATGCAAGAACCGTCGTAAAGCGCGGCGCCAGCGGTCACACGGAAGCCACGCCCGCTGAGCAGCGTCTGCTGGGCGTGCTCTTTGCCGACGAGAATTTGCGACGGCAGGTCTTACCGCTGCTGCACGCTGAAGACTACGAGGATTTGCCGACGGCATCGATATTCCGGGCGCTACGCGAACTCGAACAGGAACATGGAGCGGTAAGCTTCGAGACCCTCAGCGCAAAAACGGAGGGGGATCCCCTGGCGACAAGGCTCTTGCCAATGTTGCTGATGAGTGAATCCCTGCACGCTTCGAATGAGCACTACGCCGCCGAGGAGTGCGTGCAGACATTTCGCTTAATGAAAATCAATCATCGGATTGACGAGATTATGGCAGAACGGGCGGCGGCAGAACGAGAGGAAGATAACGACAAGGTAAATTCATTAACATTGGAACAGGTTGAGCTTGCTCGTCGTCGGGCAGACCTAATGCCGAGACTGGAAGCAATGCAAACGAGTAACTGAGATTTTTGTATTTAAATCGCAATTTGGGACTCGCCCAGCGTTCTCTAAAACAATTAGGAACGTTGGCAGCATCTTTTTGGAACGTTGACAGTGCTAAGAGCGAGGCCTCGCAAACGTTTAATGGAGAGATAAGTTGGGTATTGAAGATAAAGATCGTGATGATGTGATGGACCGTCTACTGGAACTGGGTGGCGACAAAAAGTATCTAACGTTCGACGACCTCAATCGAGAGTTGCCGGACAATGTGGTGTCCCCTGACGACATTGAAGACGTCCTGCAAAAACTTGAAGGCTCGAACATTCCGGTAGCGGATTCCGATGAGCGACTTCTCGAACAGGCGGCAGTCACCGTCCCCGATGACGATGACGAGGCCATCGACGAGGATGTCGAGCTGGATCTGTCAGCAGGCGCGCTGGAAAAGACAAATGATCCGGTGCGCTTGTATCTGCGCGAGATGGGCGTGGTACCGCTGCTGACGCGTGAAGGCGAAGTAGCGATTGCCAAACGCATTGAGCGCGGACAACTAAAGACACAGAAATCCATCGCCCGTTCGCCGCTCGCTGTGAAGGAACTGCTGCGCATCGGCGAGCAGCTCGAAGCAGGTCAGGCCAATATTCGCGAGATCGTTTTGTTCTCGGAACAAGCGGAGCTCGCCGAGGATGCGGACAAGGCCGAGGAATATCGCAACTGGACGATCGAAGGCATTCAAAACATCCGCAGGCTTTATAAGAACGGCTTGAAGGAATGGGAGAAGCTTCGTGCCGAACAGAAGGCGACGCGCGGCAAGAAGAGCAAGAAGCTGATGCGCTTGCGGCGGAAAGTCGCGCGCTTGCGCCTCGAGATCGCGCAGGAGATCGGCCGCCTCAACATGACGGAGCGCGCCCGCCAGCGACTAATCAATTCGATTCGCGCCGTGCAGAAGGAAGTGCGGGAATCAGACCGAGAGATCGCAAGCTTTACGGAAAAGCTCGGCAAGAAACGCATCAAGCCGGACGATCAGAAGGAATACAAACGCCGAATCTCGGCAGCCAAGAAGCGGCTCGTGGTGATCGAAGCCGAACACAGTGTTAGTCCGGTCGAGATAAAACGTTCGTTGCAAGCAATCACCATTGGCGAACAGCAAACCGGCCAAGCCAAACGAGAGCTCGTCGAAGCCAATCTTCGTCTCGTAGTTTCGATTGCCAAGAAATACACAAATCGTGGTTTGCAGTTCCTGGATCTGATTCAGGAAGGCAACATCGGTTTGATGAAAGCAGTGGACAAGTTCGAATGGCGTCGCGGTTATAAGTTTTCGACTTATGCGACGTGGTGGATTCGGCAGGCAATCACTCGCGCAATTGCCGATCAGGCCCGCACGATCCGTATTCCCGTCCACATGATCGAAACGATCAATAAGCTAATCCGCACGTCACGCGCCCTGGTGCAGGAACTTGGCCGCGAACCGACCAGCGAAGAGATTGCCAAGAAGATGGACATTCCGGTTTCCAAGGTGCGCAAGGTGTTGAAGATTGCGCAAGAGCCGATCTCGCTGGAAACTCCAATTGGTGAGGAAGAAGACTCGCATCTCGGCGACTTCATCGAAGACAAGTCCATTCTCAACCCGGCGGATGCTGTCGTCGCTTCCAACCTTCGCGAAATCACTGACGAAGTGTTGGCGACATTGACTCCGCGTGAAGAGAAAGTGATTAAGATGCGCTTTGGTCTCGGTACCACGGGCTCAGAGCACACACTCGAGGAAGTAGGGCAGCACTTTGCCGTAACTCGGGAACGCATTCGGCAAATTGAAGCCAAGGCCCTGCGCAAACTGCGTCATCCTTCGCGATCGCGAAAACTAAAGGCGTTTCTCGATGGGGCGCAACGCTAACCTTTAACTACACTAAAATGAAGAAGGGCGCTGGATCAAAAGCCAGCGCCCTTTTCTAATTTCCTCTTAGGGACAACTCCAAGTCTTTTTTTTCTCAAATCATGTTGGTGAATTCAAGCTTTGAGGTGCAACTCAGTTCGCTTGCCTGAGCGCTACCGGCACGAAATAAGGTAGCCAGGGCGAGCGCGAATCGAGGAAGCCTCTGATGCTGGTTGCAAATAAGATTGAGCGCTCAAAGAGCGACATAACATTTCAGAAGCAGCAATTTCATGTCGCACTTTCAGTGCTCGGTTTTGCTCAGGCAAGATCCAGGGGCATCGTGCTTCGCTGCGCTTCGCACTTGCCCCTGGCTAGCTTATTTCGCGGCGCTGCTCCGGACTGCCATTCTGCTGATCACGGATTGGAACTGTTCAGCTGCAATTCTAAATCGAACAGTTTTGTTTCATTTAATAGTAAGGAACTCGGTGCTCTTTGCGGTGTGGTCGAATTCGTACTGATAGGTGTAGCCGGGGAACTCGATTGGTTTGGTGTATTGCACGCGAACTTGGATCCTTTGATCCTGTGGGGTGGCGGTGATTTCAGCATCGGGGGGAACGTCGTACTCAGGGGCGCTCTTCTTAAGTTGCTCGTTTACCCACGTCGCGGGATATCCCTGCGTCGCCGCCACATCAACTTTGTGTTGCATTAGATCTTTCCAAACATATGCGTGGTACGCGATCGGCAGAAAAAGATACCCGACATAGGCGCCCGAAATTACCAGCGCCATAAAAAGAATAAACTTTAGTCGAGCACTGCCGCGTTGGTCTGACTTTGAAATGCTCATCATGGCTATCGTCCTTAAAAGTTCCTCAGCAAGTGGACTTCAGGCCGCGACGGACCGCATCGCGAATCAAACGTCGAGGAATTTCCTGGTCCGCGACAATACGCGGCCGGCCAATCTCTTCGAGTAATACCCATTGAACGTTTCCGCTGACCCTCTTCTTGTCAGCCTGCGTCAGACGCAAGATCTCATTTGGATCGAGGTCATCCGCCGGCGGCAACGGACCACACAAATTAATTCCGTCGCACAATAGTTTTAACTCCGAAGCCGCGAGCAGGCCCATGCTTTTTGAAATCTCAGCCGCGACGTGCATTCCGTGACCCACGGCTTCCCCGTGACGAAAGCGCTTATAGTTCGTGACGGCCTCGAGCGCATGACCAATTGTGTGTCCGAAGTTGAGCACGCGTCGGGATTGCTTGTCGGTCCGCATCGCGCTCTCGCGCTCATCTCCGGCAACAATGCCCGCCTTAAACTCACAATGAGATTTGATCAAACCAGGTAACTGAGGCGAAGCGATACTCTGTTTTTGCGATAGGAACGTTACGGTCTGCTCGAAAAGCTTGCGGCCGCTGATCGCTCCGTTCTTAACAGCTTCGCACCAACCGCCTACTAACTCGCGGCGTGGTAGCGTTTCGATCGTTTCCACATCAATAATCACGGCTTTTGGCTGGTGAAATGAGCCGATGGCGTTTTTGGAGTGAGGCAGATTGACTCCAGTTTTACCGCCGATCGCGGAATCAATTTGAGCCGTTACCGTAGTCGGCACGTGGATCAATGGAATCCCGCGCAGGTACGTTGCGGCGGCGAAACCGGCTAGATCTCCCACCACTCCGCCGCCCAGCGCTATAACTGCATCAGTTCGTTCGAGACCAGCGTTGCTAAAAAACTGGAGCGCCTTTTCCGCCGTCCCCAATGACTTAAATCGCTCGCCATCTCCCATCAACCACGACGTAATTTGGAAGCCATTGCTCCTTAAGCTCCCGATTAGTTTGGCGCCGTATAGATCAAAAACTCGGCGATTGGAAACAACAGCTGTGCGACGTGATTGGGAACCCAGGGCCTGGCGTGTAATACCACCTGCCTCTGACAAAAGGCCGCCACCAACGTGAATCTGATAGTGGGTTTTTTCGCGAGCAAGGGTGACGTTTACTTTCAGGGTCTTGGTGTGCACTAACAGACTCCGGTTCCGCTAATCTCTCCGGCTAAATTCAGCTTCGGAACAGCGCTGAAGAGACCAAGGATACCGTGAAAAAAGTCTGAAGGCTTGCTAAAAAAGCGGATGGGCGCGACATACGTGGGAGTGCGTCGCGCCCATCCATTTTTGTGGTCACTGTCCTCACCCCAGCAACCACTTGAGACGGAGGATTCACCAACCGTCTCTCTTGCCCCACAATATACATCGCAACGCCTGTGCCGTGCAACAGATCGGAAAAGTATTACGCGCGTCTCAAGCCTTTCCTTTGAGTTCTTTCAGAAGCTACGTTTTCTGAACGAGAAAGTGTGACTTCCAGAATTTGGAGAGTGAAAAAAGTTCCGAGTATTGAATGTAGAAATTGCATTGATCGCCGGCGAAATTCAGCCGAGCTGTTCACGAATTACCGCGGCAAGGTCGCTTGCAAGGCGATCAATCTCACTGTGATTTTCACCTTCGATCATCACCCGGGCCAGTGGCTCAGTGCCGGAGTAACGCAGCAGCAAGCGGCCTTTGTCACCGAGTATTGTTTCGGTCTTAGCTGCCAGATCCTGAACTGCGGGAACGTCTTTGAAGGGCTTCTTTTCTCGTACCTTGACGTTAACGAGTATTTGGGGAAAACGCTGAAATCCTTCCGTCAACTCATGCAACGGCTTGTCCTCGTGAGTCATGGCCCGTAGCAGACAGAGCGTCGTGATCATGCCGTCCCCAGCCAAACTGATGCTGGGAAAAATTATGTGACCCGATTGTTCCCCTCCGAGACTCGCGCCCGTCCGCAGCAATTCTTCAAGCACATATTTATCGCCTACATCCGTGCGCAATAACTTCAGATTGCGTGATTTTAAAGCGATTTCCAACCCGATGTTGCTCATCACGGTAGCCACGACCAGGTTTTGATTGAGTTCACCGCGGGCGAGGAGATTGTTACCGAGGACCCAAAGCGTCGCATCGCCATCGACAAATTCTCCATGCGCATCGACAAAGAGCGCGCGGTCGGCATCTCCATCAAAGGCAACGCCCAGCGTAGCTTCGCTTGCGATAACTTTCTGCTGCAACTCTTCAATGTGCAGCGAGCCGCAATTAAGATTGATGTTGCGGCCATCCGGATGATTGTTTATGGCAATCACGCGCGCGCCGAGGTTCGCGAACAACGCCGGCGCGAGTTCAGACGCAGCGCCGTTTGCCGCATCCACAACAATGACTTGATCTCGTAGTGACAAGCCGGTGCAGATTTCATGCTCGAGAAAAGCCAGATAGCGGGAGCGCAACTCGGCGCTGTGGTCCACACCCGGCAAATCTGGTTGTGAGTGCGCTGGGATCGAGTCCTGGGCCGCAAAAATATCGGCTTCGATCAAACGCTCCGTTTCATCGTCAAGCTTTCGTCCTGAAGGTGCGAAGATTTTGACGCCGTTGTCCTGGTAAGGATTATGCGAAGCACTAATGACGACTCCTGCTTGAGCGCCGAGAGTGCGAGTAAGAAACGCGACGCCCGGCGTAGTGATTACACCTGCCGACTCACAACGTGCACCCCCGCCCAAGGCGCCGGCAATTAATGATCTTTCCAGCCATTCGCCTGATTCACGCGTATCGCGACCAACCACTATCAGCGGTGAGGCGCCGAGCCGGACTGCCAGCGAGGCGCCGATAGTTGCCATAGTCGCGGCGTCGAGCGGAAAGCGTCCCGCTTCACCGCGCACACCATCAGTGCCAAAGAGCCGTGTTGTTGATGTTGTCATTCGAAGTTCTGTCGTTAAGGGGAAGTCATTGAATCTGATGTGCAGATCGAACCGAGGCACTGCGGACTTTTGCCGCAATAAGCTGATCGTTAAAAGCGGAAGTTGAACTGAGCGGCGTGGTTGCAGGACGTTTCTTCTCACCGATCTCAATTGCCACATCCACGACGGGATTCCCTACCTCGACTCTGGAATCGGAGATAGCAATCGTTACGCCCAATGCTGTGAAGTTGCCTTTCTTTCCTTCAATCGAAATAAGTTCGGTAGGCGCTTGCTGCAATTTTCCAATGAGACTTGCGGGGCCACTTACACGGATTACATTTGGCTGTGCAGTGGCGCTGACGAACTCAAAGCCGGCGGCAGGTTGTCCTACGAGTTTGATGTCCACCGGAAGTTGCCGTTCCAGATTTGGTTCCAGGCGAATCGGAATTGTAGTCGGCTTGAAGGATTCGATCTTGACGCCGTCCGGAAGGTCCATATGAACGCTTTCATTATTGAGGCGAATGATGCGGTCACCGGCAGGCTGGTCGCTGATGTCCACGGTAGCGACGAGGTCGGAAAGCCTCATGTTGTTGAGCCGCTCGCGGCTGCCGGTTAATTCGACATCAATAGTTCGCGGCGGCTCGTTGCTGATATCCAGGTTGTTGGGTCTAACGAAATTCAGCTGAACTGGAACGCGGACCGTACGCGGCTTGTTGAAGTCGGCGACAGCCATCCACAAGACAAAAGTAATTCCCAACGCCAGCAGCTTAACGCCCCAGTCATCGATAAACACTTTGCGCAACAAGCGCCCAAAAAAGGTTGGCGGCCGCTGTGGCGCTACTACGTCGATGTCTTCGATATCCTGGTAGGGCACTTTGGATTTTAGACTTTAGTTTGCCGATTGCCGAATGGTTGATTCCTCATGGAGCACCGTGAGAGTTACAATCGCGAATCGCCAATTAGCAATCGCAATCGCAAATCCCTAAACCGGCGCTACCTCTTCATCCTCATTGTCGACCAACTTGGGTGGCTCTTTTTCTTTACTGCGTTTCGCTGGGGCCTCTAGCGCCTGGAAGATTGCGGCCCGCAGCTTTGTCGCATCCAGCCCCCGCTTGATCTGTCCTGCCTGAACAAACGAAATCAAACCAGTTTCTTCTGACACAACCACCGCCACAGCATCTGTATCTTCAGTGACACCAATTGCGGCGCGGTGTCGCGTACCCAAGTCACGCGAGAGTCTGGGATTTAGCGTCAACGGCAGAAAGCACGAAGCAGCCGCAACTCGATGCCGCCGGACAACGACCGCGCCATCGTGTAACGGGGATGCGGGATTGAAGATGCTGACCAGCAAATCGTAACTAAGTTCAGCGTCCAGTTTGACACCGCCTTCGGTAACGTTTTTCAGTCCCACATTCCGCTCGATCACCATTAAAGCTCCCGTCTTGGTTGAAGCCAGGGTCGTTGCCGCAAGCACGATCTCATCGTAGACCCCTTCACCAAACTGTCCGGTTAGGCGCCGCGTGAATGGCATGCGAAATTTGTTGCCGAAGCTAATCAACGCCTGACGAATTTCCGCCTGAAAGAGCACGATGATGGCGACGCCGATGTAAAGCAGTCCACCACGCAAGATGAATTCGAGGGTCGCGAGATTTTGGCGGGCGGCTAACCAGTAGAGAAGGGCAAAGGCGCCAATGCCGGCGGCCATTGGGGCGGCGCGAGTTCCCCGGACGAGCTTTAAAACTGCATACACAACCAAGAAGACGATGACGATATCCGCGATATTGCGCGGTTCAGCTAGTCTTCTGAGGTACTCCGTGTATGGCAGGATTAGTAGCATCTCTCTTGTTCAAATTCTGGATTGGGGATTTGCGATTCTGCAGGGACAATTTGATTTCACCGTTCCGTAAACCGAAATCCCTCTTGCTCAGGCCATATGCTCCGGCACAACGTTCTGTTCCGTACTGTCGCTGGCACGCACTGACTCCAGGAAAATCATCTCCACTTTCGGATCCGCGCCTTTGATCAAATCTTCAATCTCTTCATTGGTCTGAAGGACGTCCTCAAGTTTCAGATCATCACGCAGGTTAACGTGCGCGTTAATCAAGATCTGTTTGGGTGCCAGGTGCATCGTTAAAAGCTCCACAAGTTTGACCACATTGGGATGACTTTCAATCGCATCCTTGATCGCGACACAGCTTTTCTTGTTTGCGGCTTCGCCCAACAAAAGGCCGCGCGACGATCGTGCCAACACAAACGCGACGATGGCTAACACTACTCCAATAGTGATTGACGCCAGGCCATCCCAGTACGCGCCATCGCCGGGACCGGTGTGATGATCCGTCAGGTAGATACCTACGCCAGCGATCACGATTCCGAGCAAAGCCGCCGAATCTTCAAAAAGCACTGTCTTCGCTGTCGGATCTTTCGATTCACGCAGATAGTCGAAGAACGTTAAGCCTTCATGATGGGCCTCTTTCACTTCCTGATAAACCGCCAGGCCAATGGAACCTAATTCAAGAACAAAAGAGATTGCCAGGACCCAGTAAGCCCATTCCAGATTTTCGGGCGGGTGCGGATGTCGCAGCTTGGAGACTCCTTCGTAGATCGCATAAGTAGCCCCAACGCCGAAAATAAAAATCGCTGCTATGAAAGACCAGAAGAACCGTTCTTCCCATAACCGAAGGGGTGTTTCTCGGAAGCCGGTCGCTTATAAAATCGTAAACCCAGTAGCAAAAACACCTGGTTAGTGGTGTCAGCGAGCGAGTGAAGCGATTCCGCCATCATTCCGGACGAACCGGTCATAACAGCAGCGATAAACTTGAGAACTGTGATCAGCCCGTTTGCAAAGAGCGCCCCCAGCACCGCCAGCATAGTGAGAACCCCTGGGAAAGACTTGTTACTCCGTTTGGATTATCGCGGAAAATAAAGCGAGTGGCAATGGTGAGGTAGTAGAGTGATTTTGGGAGGACTGAACGTTACTACCCGCTAACGGCCAACCCGTTCCCAAGTTCCAATTGCCGATTTTCGCTTAAGGTTTTGGTTAACCCGGATGTCAGTTCGAATCTCAGTTGCGGGGTCTCAGTCTTCCGTTTTGCAGAAAGCCCACCAGTTCGCCTTCTTTATTCACTACTGCAAGCGATCCGACGCCGTTGCTTTTCATGAGCTGGCGCGCGTACTCGAGCGTGGCTGATGGTTCAACGAAAAAGCGCGGTGCGATCGGCCGCATCACTTCACGCGCGCGCGTCAAGCGCCACCGCTCCCGCGGCAAAGACTTCAAATCTTCGAGCGCGAGGATTCCGTGAAGTTGCTGCTTCAGAGCCACGGGAAAACTTGTCTGCCGATGGAGTGGCAGAAAGTCGTCAATCAATTGCGTGATCGTCAACTCCGGTTCAATCGCAATCGGAGCTGACATTGCGTCACCCACGGTTACGAGCCTGGCGCCCTGTGTACTCCTCACTACCTTCCAGGCGGTGTCTAACAGAAACAGTCCGACGACGATCGACCAAACGCCCATGAAGTACGGCTGGGCAGGTCGCCAGTTCGGCGCAATCATGATGTAGACACCAAACAGGATCACGGTCCCGGCTATTAGTACTCCACAGATCCCCGCCATCCGCGTCGCTTGCGAGATGTTGCCACTGTTGCGCCAGAGGATCGCTCGCAAAACACGTCCGCCATCAAGCGGGTAACCCGGCAGCAAATTGAACACTGCGAGTAACAGGTTGCCCCAGGCAAGAAAGAAAAAAACCACGATGGTTGCATGGTATTCGCCGAGCGCAGCTATCTTGCTTCCGGCGAAGGCAAGTATGGCAAACAGAAAACTCGCGGTAGGACCCGCAACCGCGATGCGAAACTCCGCGCGAGGGTTTTCAGGTTCAGTCCGTAAGCGCGCGAGGCCACCAAAGGGGTGAAGCACGATCTCTTCGATCTCAATTCCTTCGAAGCGTGCCATGAGAGCGTGTGATAGCTCGTGGCCAAATACTGAAACAAACAAGCCGGCCGTCGTAATTACTCCTAATACCCATGCCGTCGCCGGGGCAAGCGGAGGCAATTGAAAGCCGCCCATCTGAAGAATGTTGCTTTGCAGGTTTCTGGCAATTAGCCAGGAGCTCAGACCGACTATTAAGAACCAACGATAATCAATGCGAACGGGAATGCCATAGACCCGGGCCACCGTGATGCGCTTACTGAAGATTTCGTTGAGTCTCATGCTGAAGGTTTAAATGAGAACTGGAAGTTAGACGAAAACAGGTCGTTGGTAGATTGCCGATTGCCGATTAGTCCTGCGAAAAGAAGTGCGTGATATTTCTACATTCGGCAATTGGCGACCGGCAATCGACAATCGGCATTTTGGCTCTTAATCGAAGCTTTCGAAAGCAACATCCTGCATATCGATCAAGGGATGGGCTTCAGTGCGCGCCACGCGCCTGAGCAGCAAAGGTTCGTCGTACATCTGGGACAGACCACGCACGATAGCCAACCGCGGTTCATCAGCTACCGTTACTGTTAAGCCAATCTCTTTCTGCAGGTACTGCGCGAGGCCGCGAAGCATAGCGCCGCCACCAGTGAGGATTAAGCCGCGATCATAGATATCGCCGGCAACTTCGGCAGGTAACTCTGTGAGTGTCGAACGAACCTCTTCAGCAATGCGGCGAATGATGGGAAGCGTAACCGAATACACTTCGCCAACGCTGACATTGACAGCACCGGGACTCCCGGTTTGAACATCTCGGCCGCGCACGTCCATCTTCTGATTCTGATCTTTTGGTTCGAGCGCGCTACTCAGTTCCAGTTTGATTCTTTCCGCTGTGGGAATGCCGATCGTCAAGCCGCGATGACGTCGCAGCCGATCCATGATCGCAGCGTCGATATCCGAGCTGCCGACTCGCTCCGCACGGGCAGCAATGATGGTTCCATTAACGATAGTTGCCACATTGGTGGTGCCGGCACCCACGTCAACAACCGCGGAGGCATGCGGATCATCAACTGCCACACCCGCACCAATCGCGGCTGCCAGACCTTCTTCAACCATGTAGACGCGCCCGATATGCGCCGCCTCTGCGGCGCTTAGCAAAGCCCTTTGCTCAACCTGTGTCACGCCGGAGAGGACGCTCATGATTGCGCGCCGGCTGAAGTGTGAAAACCCACTCCGTGCTTCCTGCACAAAATGGTCAAGCATCGCTCGCGTCGTTTCAAAGTCAGCCACGACTCCGTCAATCAACGGAGCGATTACGGCGACGTCGCGAGCTTCTCGCCCCTGCATCTTTTGGGCTTCGAGGCCCACGGCCAGTACGTTGCCGGACATCTTGTCGACCGCCACGACCGAGGGTTCATCGATAACAACGCCGCGTCCCCGGACCGACACAATCGTGCTCGCTGATCCCATGTCAATCGCCATCGAATCAGACACAAGATTCCGCAGCGCGGTGAGACCCATGAACGAACTGGTCTTGCTCATGAACGACATTAAGCTACAAACACAAATGGTGAAGGCAAGCGGACGTTCATACTGTCCGGCCACTATTCACCATTGAGTTCCGATCCTCCTCGCCGGTGTTACCAAAATCGGATCTCGAGTGACAGGCATCGGATGTCGGGTCGTTGTCCATCCGGATGATGAATCTCCCCGTCCCTCAAAAGAACCGCAACACCCGACACCTGAAACCCGACCACCCGACCACCCGGATCTATAATGCTCCGCTCGAGCGTTGCCAGTCGACGTCGAATAAGACAACTGGTTGCTCGCGGTTCTTTACGGTAATCGGGTCCCGCTTAGTGAGCTTGTAACGGTTGCCCGCCGCTTTTGCGGTGGCTTCGCTAATCAGGATTTCACCGCCGCGTGCATTCGATTCGAGGCGCGACGCAGTGTTAACAGCGTCGCCGATTGCAGTGTATTCCGAGCGTCGCTCGGAACCAATATATCCGACAGTCACTTCCCCCGTGTGCAAGCCAATGCCGACGCCAATTTCCACAAGCCCTTCATCGCGCAGCTCCTGATTGATCCCGATGACGCGACGCTGCATTGCCACCGCTGCATTCAAAGCATTCGAGGCATCTTCCGGAGTCGTCGTCGGTGCGCCAAAGAGTGCCATCAGGCCGTCGCCGAGATATTTATCCAGCGTGCCGCCGTGGGCGAAGATGATGTCGGTCATGGCAGAGAAGTAGCGGTTGAGCAGGCTTACGATCTTCTCTGGTGGCGCATGTTCTGAGATGCGAGTGAATCCACGAATGTCAGCAAACAACACCGTAATCGTCTGATTCACACCACCGAGTTTGAACGACTCCGGATTGTCGAGCATTTGTTTCACGACATACTCCGGGAGGAAGCGACTGTAGTTTGCGCGCGCCACTTCTTCTCGCGCGAGTCGTTCGTGCGCGCGAGCATTTTCGACCGCGATCGCAGTCTGCGCGGCCACCGCGCTAATCAATTCCAGATCGTCAGGTTTGAAAGCGGCGAAAGGATCGAGTCTATCTGCATAGAGTGCGCCGTGCACTCGCGACTCGGCTACGAGCGGCGCACAGATCGTGGAACGCACACCCTGAGAAACGATTGAATCGACACCGGCAAACTCAGCGTCCGAAGCCGCATCCTGCGAAAGCAAGGCCACGCGATCGCGCATCACTTTCCTCGTAATGGTTCGGCCGATGCTCAGCTTTCGCGCATGATCGTCAAGCCGTTCGTCGCGCGCGCGCATGGCGATGGGATTCAGACGCACATCCTCAAGGTCACCAGTACCGTTGTTTTCCGCGAGCAGCGCGACCACGCGATCTGCCGGAGTTGCCCGAAAAATGACGTCAGTAGCTTTGGCAAATATCTTTTCGAGGTTGAATTCGGAGCCCAGCGTCTTGCTCATCTCGTAAAGCGCGCTCAGGATGTTGGCCTTGCGTTGCAGCGTATCCAGCATCTTGTCGCGCACCGGAGCGGCGGTTACCACGCCCGGTTTATCCGACATCATGCTGGTCATCACGTCGTTGGCGGAGATTAGCAGCTGAGTGTGGCCCAGGGGCTTATCGTCGTAGCGGACTTCGCTGGTGCGTTCTTCGACAGTCTGTTCAAAGCGAAGCGTACTCGCGCCGATTGTGATGCGATCGCCATTCTTGAGGTCCCATTCCGGTTGTGGCTCGCCGTTGATAAAGACCTTGTTGGCACTACGACGCAGTTGCCCATTGATCACGGCGCCATCAACGATTGTGAATTGACCGTCTTCCGATTTTATGTGGGCGTGATAACGCGAAGCGCGGGGATCGTCAATTACGACGGCGTTGTCAGGCGCACGTCCAATATTGCACACGCCTTGCGCAGGAAAGTTATACTGCCACTGGCGGCCGCTGGCATCAGTGATCTTCAGAAGAGCCATGGTAAAGACGTTTCCGAATTCGGGCGCTAGACTGGGATTGTCCCAAGAGTGCTTTCCGAAGTTGTTTGTGAGGGTTCAATTCTACAAGCAACTCAATTGCGATCCTAGCAGTGGAAAGAGATGCTGACAACATATTCATAATTTCTTGTTCCAAGCTGCAGCTTTTCACGTGATTACTTCAATGAGCACCCCGGCAACTTCAAACTCCGTGGTTCAGGAACTGCTGACCGCACCTCAAGTTCAGGCCGCATTCCGGCTTTTCGAATCGGAAGCCGAGCAGATTACGGAAGAGCAAATCGAGATCTGCGCCATTGCCGCGCCTCCTTTTGGGGAGCAGCTCCGTGCTGAACACCTGCGGCGAAAACTGAGCGAGTGTGGATTGGCTCGAACGGAGATCGACGAAGCCGGAAACTGTCTGGGCTTATACGAGGGTCGCCAATCAGCTGCCGTGCTTGTCGTCAGTGCGCATCTCGATACGGTGTTTCCCGCAGCCACCGACTTGACGTTGCGCCGCAGCAACAATCGCTTACTAGCGCCGGGAATTTCAGATGACGGTTGCGGATTGACTGCACTGCTCGCACTCGCGCGCGCCCTGACCACTACCGACATCCAGGTCGAGACTTCGATTCTATTCGTCGGCACTGTCGGCGAAGAGGGCGAAGGCAATCTTCTCGGAGTGCGTCATCTTTTCAACGCAGGGAAATGGGCGGGGCGAATCGCCGCTTTTCTCAGTCTCGACGGAGCCGGTCTTGAACAAATCACTAATGGAGCACTCGGTTCGCGTCGTTATCGTGTGCAATTGCGCGGACCCGGAGGCCATTCGTGGGGCGACTTTGGTGTAGCCAATCCGGTTCACGCATTAGGTCGCGCCATCTCAAGTCTCGCCTCGTATCCGGCACCACTCGATCCGCGCACCAGTTTCAACGTTGGACGCGTCAGTGGCGGCTCCAGTATCAATGCGATCCCGAGCGAAGCTTCGATGGAAGTTGATCTGCGCTCGATTAGCGAGGACGAGTTGGTAAGACTGGACGCATTCTTTCGCCGCAGGGTTCGCGAGGCTGTCGAGCAGGAGAACTCGACCAGGCAAAAAGATACGCCGCCACTCGAACTCACCCTTAGTCTGATCGGTGAGCGGCCCAGCGGGGAGACGCCGCCGAACTCTTCCATTGTGTCACTGGCCCAGGAAGCAACTCGCGCTCTCGAAAGGAAGTCGGTGTTGGAACGCGCTTCAACTGATTCGAATGTTCCGATTGCGTTGGGTATTCCGGCAATTACACTGGGCGCAGGTGGAACCTCAGGGAACCCGCATACGATTGATGAATGGTACGACCCACGAGATCGTCATCTGGGTCTGAAGCGGGCGCTTCTGGTAATGCTGGGACTGGCTAAACTCTTGAACTAATTTTAAATTCCGAAAATTTTAGTTAATCGGAATGGTCACGGTTGCCGATCCGGCTTTTCCTGGTGGGAAGCGTTTCTGGCGCGCAATGCGCAACGCGGAAGCATCACCACCGGAAGCCTGGACGACGCGACCAGACTCATCATAAGTAACTGTCACAGAAACTTTCTTTGGTCCTGAAGTGCTCGCGGCTGTTGGGGTAGTTCCCGCGTTCAATGCCGCTTTCTCCTCACGAGCTCTCAAGCGATCTCTTTCTCGCTGTCTCCTAACCGCCAATGCCGCGGCGTCTTCAGTTGAACTTGCGACAGGTGACTCGGTGGCCACAGCCTCCGGCGAAGCACTAGCCTCCGGTTGCGGTGCGGGAGTCACAACAGGCGGAGCCTCAGCCACGACAGCAACGGCTTTGCCGCGATTGTACCAACCAGCAGGGACGCCGATGGCGGCGACGCTGCCCAACAACGCTAAGGCAACTGCTCCAACAAATAATGGTTTGCGCTTTGGAGAGTCGGTAGTCATGAACGAGAGAAATCCGGGAGCGTGAGAGTGGTGCGCGTGCGCACTCTCCGAGGTATTAGGTATCGGCTTGCCATCCTCGGCGTCGGGAGTGTAGCCCTCTGGAAATGCGTCTGCCGGCGCGATCCCCTCGTCCAGCCGGCGTAATCCTTCCAGCACTACCTGTGTCCATGGCTGGTTGATCGTGCGCTCCGAGGCCTCCGCCGAACCACTGAATTCGAATTTCGCGTTTGCGAGGGTGAGCGCGTAATAGACGGCGTCAATTCCACGCAGCACACCAATCTGCGCATGGACCACGGAACCCGCCTGTAGATAGAAGTAACCCGACCCTTGAGGATAGAGAACTCTAAGGCGGCCCGATTTGCGTTGATTACAAAAGAACTCGATGAGTTCGGAAAGTGAAAGGTCGCTGAGGTGTCCCGTCAATGCCATGAGAGTAGCTCCTAAATCGGGAAGAGAGATTTGTTGGAGGGGGAAAAAAGCGGCAGCGCCCGGAAGTTACCAGGCGCCGCAACTTGAGTTACTGGGAGAGGGAGAATTTGTAACTGATCGTGCCGAACACTTTCACAGGCTGGCCGGAAAGTTTGGTGGGAGAGAAACGGGCACGCAACGCTGCTTGAATTGCCGCTTCACGTAGAGTCGCCGGTCCATTCGCAGCATTAGCCGAAATCACTTTTCCATTTTCATCGATTACCACTTCCACTGTCACAACACCTGAAGTGCGCATGCGCTTCGCCGTTTCCGGATACATCGGGGGTGGCAAGTAAGTAGCGGCTCCATTCAACACGCCACCGGACACTGGTCTCAAAATCGGCTTGGGCGCTGAGCTGGACGCCGAACTCAGCGGAGGTTCCTCATCAAGAACAACCTTCGGTGAGCTGGTCGAGCTTCCTGAGTTTTTAACTTCGACGGGATTACCGGCGCTTAGCCGCTCACCATTCATTGAAGACGCGGGAACTGATTGAGCAGTTTTGTTAACCGCAGGCTGTTTGTTTACGGCTACCTCGACGGGAGGTTCTGGCTTTGGCTCCGAACTTGTTTTCACCGTGCTGCTGCCCGTGGGATTTCCCGGCGCTGGAACCGCGGCTGGCGGTGCTGTGGCCGTCGTTGCCGGGGCAGTCGCCATCTTCACCATGTTCTCATCGAGATAGTACATGATTGAGCGATAGGTGATTTCTGATGGTTCAAAGCTCATCTTGCCAGAATCGACGACGGCAACGGAGGTAATCATCTTGTTCCAGTTGCCAGCAAAGTCGAATTCGTATTTATAAGTTTCCTTGCTCATTAAGGAGCCATCGTCGTTCAGCAAAATCATCTCGCTGATGTTGCCCTTGTCGTCATACTTGTAGGTCTCTTTGCCGGTGAGTGTCGCACCCGCGACCGGAAAGTATTGATTCTCAACCTTATTGCCTTTCACGTCGTAAGCAACCAGCTCGATCAACGAGCGCTTGCCTTCGACAAATCGACCTTCGGAGGCGGCCAACTTAACTACTTCGGTGCGCACCCGGCGCACTGGCCCGATCAGCCCGTCCTTAACACGGTCGGTCTCGACGGGAGCACTGACGGAAGCCGGCCGAAGGGTATTAACCTTCGCGCTTAGATTTGATTGAGCCATGCTGCTGCCACCGGCCAGAAAGGCGACGGCAACAAGAAAAGGCGCGCTGATGCGTGTGAACATAATTAACTCCTGAGTCGCTGAGGTGTCGGACAAGTTTGATTGAATTTACGTGAGGCAGGGGTTTTGATTGCTAGAACCGAGGGCCGCTTTGCAACGCGACAGGCCAATAATAGCTAGTTGAACAGTGTTTGTCTAGGGAAAACACAGTCCGATTCTATGCATTAATGGGGTTTTTCTGGGGTTCTGGCGGGGTAGGAGGCGAGGGCCGCGACAATTTGGTCGATCAGGCGACCGCTGCTTGGTCTTCCCGTCTCGTCGTTGCAAATGATTGAAAAAGCGAAGACTTCGCCTTCCGAAGTGGTGACGTAGCCCGACAACGCCGCGTCATAAGTTATATAGCCGGTCTTGGCAGCGACGCGCTCGGCATAATCCTTGAGCCGGTGACCCAGGGTGCCGTCGCGACCGGAGAGCGGAAGGGATTCGCGAAAGATCTGACTGTTTGGACTCCGCTGCATCGCTGCCAGCAGCTGGACAAAGGTTCGCGGCGTGACGAGATTCAGACGAGAAAGGCCGGAGCCATCATGAAGCGCCACGCCTTGCATCGGTACCTGTGATCGATTCATCCAGAGGCGGATGATTGCTAAACCGATTTCATCGTCACCTGGCTCGCGACTACTTGGCCCTGCGGCCGCCAGCAAAGCGGCCCGCTCGCGACCCAAAGTTCGCAGTATTAACTCGGCGTAAAGATTAATGCTTTCCTTGTTCGTGCCCTTGATGATCTCGCGCAACGGTCCACTCAAAACGAAGGCAATCTCAGTCGCTTGCCGTGGATCGAATCGATTAGCGACTGCTTCGTTTGCATCTCGAGTAAGCGCTTGTCCGTCAACTGTGATGCCGCGTGCTTTTAACGCATCTACAAACATCTTGGCCGCCCATAGTGCGGGCCTGTGCACTGAGAGCCTCGCGCCAAAGCCTTTGCTGCCCGGAGGGAACGTGCCCCAAACGCGCACTACGTTGTCGGAGAGTCCTCGCTGTATGCCCACCGTCATTCGATCTCCGGCAGCACCCATTACCATTCTGTTTTCAACGGTGACGTACCCGGTCTGATCACCGACACGTATCACTGGAACTGTTTCCCGGTTTTCTGGCGGAAGTACATTGACGGAAGTTTCATTGTGATTGATTGAGAGCGCGCTGGCTTCGGCGCCGTAGTACCACTGAACATCATTCCACTGCCAACCATCACCGAGCGGATTGCCGCGAAAGTAGCTTTCATCTCCAATCACATTGCCCCGGATGCGTCGCACGCCGCGGTTGTACAGATCAGACGCGAGTTGATCGAGCGAGTTACGGTTCGCCGCATTAGCACGGGCGACGGCAGTGAGATCCGGCGCGCCACGCCCATAAAGCACGAGATCTCCGTTTACACTTCCAGCGGCGTCGGGTGACGTTGTCGCATAGATAGATGTACGCCAGCGATAGTCCGCGCCCAGGAATTCGAGGGCAACGGCGGTGGGGAAGAGTTTCATGTTGGAGGCGGGCGTAAAAAGCTTATTGCCATTTCGTTCGTAGACGACACGGCTATCTTTCAGGGAAACCACACTCACGCCCCAACGCGCCGAGGCGAGCTCACCGTCATCAATCAAATGATCGATCTCGCGAGCGAGCTCGGCATCGATGAAGTTCGAGTGGTCAGCACTCGAGGATTCGCCGGTATTAGTTTGGCCAGCCTGTTCAGTATGGGGAGGCTGAGTTTCAGCGGTCGGCGCGCTGCAGCCACTGAAAGCGAGGATGGTTAGTAGAAGGACATAGTGGAATTTGCAGACCGCTGAACGACTGAACATTGCTTGGCTTTATCTGGCGATGATGTTTGACATGCGATTGCCAACCAGCAATTCGCGCGCGACCGCATAGACTTCATCGGTGGTGATATCGTGAATTCGCTCGCCATACATCACCCGATGATGACTCTCGATCGGCACGAAGCTATTCGGAGTTGGGCGGTCGAGGAGGGCAACGACCGAAGTTCCAACGGCGACCGCGATATGCATCGGACCAGTGTCGTTGGAAACAAAAACGGCAAGGCGAGCAAGTGCGGCGGCCAGTTCGGTAATCGTCAAGTTATCGAGGATCAATGTGTGAGCAGGAAATATCGTGCGTATTTCACTAACGAGTGTTTGTTCTTCAGGTCCCGCAAAAACCAAAACCCTCAAGTCGTCATTGCGCATTAAGTAATCAGCCAGCTCAGCAAATTTTTCTAAGGGCCAACGGCGGCCCGGATGACCGGCGCCGGGGAACAATCCCACCAGGGGAGTTCCCTTCGCTACTTTTGCTTGACCCAGGATTCGATCTACTACTAGATCGTCGGCTTTCCTGGTTTTGAGTCGGGGTATGCGATTGGCGCTCTTTACGCCCAGCGGGATCAGGACGTCCAGGTATCGATCAATCAAATGTCGTTCGGAACTTTCCTTTTCGGCCGGCGGGCGAGGGTGGAAGTTTGCCAGATACTCGAGAGATCGCCCGTGCCTTCTTGAGTAGAGCCTCTTAGGAGCGCCGGAAAGAAACCCCAAAAGATTTGTTTCCGAAAGACTGTGAAGATCGATCACAAAATCGAATTTGCGACTGCGCACATCCTTAACTAACTCGATCACCCGAAACAATGACAATGGCTTAAATCCATCACGCAACGCCACGCGATCGACAACGATCGTGTCGTCTCCATATCCTGAAAGGTTTATCACTTCGGCTCCGGGCTTACCGACGGCAATTGTGATGTGTGCTCGGGGAAATCGCTCGCGAATTGAGCGCAAGGCCGGCAAGCTGAGTACGACATCGCCAAGCTGGCCGAAGTTGATCACCAGAATCTTATTTGGCTCAAAACTCACTACCGTAACTCACTTACTTCGACTCATTGCAGGCTACGACTCCCGCAAATCGCGCCCTGTCATTTCTTCTGGTGATTCAATTCCGAGCAGACCGAGAATCGTCGGCGCTACATCCTCGAGCGCTCCGCCGCTGCGCAGTTGCATCCCGCGCGAAGCATCGTCAATCAAATGAAACGGAACCGGGTTTGAAGTGTGCGCGGTGTGTGGTTGACCAGTTTTCAGGTTGATCATCTGCTCCGCGTTACCATGGTCGGCGGTGATCATCGTGATTCCGCCGGCCTGTTGCATAACTTTTGTGATCCAACCCAAACAGGTATCCACGTGCTGACACGCCTCAATTGTTTTGTGTAGCTTGCCGGTGTGGCCAACCATATCAGGGTTCGCAAAGTTTACGATAAAGATCTTCGTTTCATTTGCCTCAATGGCAGTCAATAACTGCTTAGTCACTTTAAAGGCAGACATCTCAGGCTGCAGATCATAAGTTGCAATCCGGGGAGAAGGTACGAGGAGACGCCGCTCGCAAAGATATTCTTTCTCCACACCGCCATTGAAAAAATAGGTTACGTGCGCATACTTCTCGGTCTCGGCGAGTCGAAAGTTCTCAACAGTCTTTGCGGCCCACACTTCTGCCAGCACCTTGTGATGGTCATGCGGTTCGAAAGCGATAGGAAGGCCAAATGTCCGGTCGTATAAAGTGAAGCACACAAACTTAATCCTGGGTCGATCAGAGACCGGAAATTCATTGAAGCCTGTGACCGCGAGTGCGCGGGTCAACTGGCGGGCACGATCGGGACGAAAATTGAAGAAGATGATGGCGTCGCCATCCTGAATCGTGGCCACAGGCTCACCCGAGGACGATACGATGACGATTGGTTCTACAAACTCGTCAGTGATCCCGTTCTCGTATGAATCTTTGATGGCATCGATAGCAGAGACGTTCCGGAGGCCTACTGCGCTTACTAACAAATCATAAGCTCGTTGGGTTCGTTCCCAATGCTTGTCACGATCCATAGCGTAATAGCGACCCACGACGGAGGCGATCTTTCCACAACCGATTGCATCGATGTGTTTTTGCAGTTCGGCAATGTACTGAATTGCCGATTGCGGCGGCGTATCGCGACCATCAAGAAAGCAATGTATGAAAACCTGATTGAGTCCCTGAAGCTTGGCCATTCGCAGCAGCGCGTAAAGATGCTCAAGGGAAGAATGCACTTGTCCGTCAGAAAGCAATCCCATCAAATGAAGTGCCCGCGCGCCACGCTTAGCCTCATCCATAGCCGCGAGCAGCGCTCGATTTCCAAAGAAGTCGCCAGTCGAGATCTCGTAATCTACTCGCGAGACATCCATCCGAATCACGCGGCCCGCCCCAATATTCAGATGACCAACTTCAGAGTTGCCCATGATTCCCGGCGGCAATCCCACACGTGTGCCCGAGGCTTCGAGCAATGTGTGCGGGTAGTTGTTCAGCAGTTCGTCGTAATAAGGCGTGTTTGCAAGGGCAATGGCATTTCCCTCAGTTACCTCTGAGTAACCCCAGCCGTCGATGATAATCAGGGCCAGCGGTCCGCTTTGTCCTTTTGCAGTTGTCATCTGAATGGTGGGGCCAGGAAAGAATTCTTAGGGGGAAGTCTTCTGCCAGTAGTCCGGGCTTTCACGCATATTGGGATCGGGACGTTCCATCCAGCGTTCCGGTCGCATCAATTCATTAAAACCAAAACCTCGATAAAGTTCGTGCGCGTCTTTGGTAGCAAGCGCCCAACGACGAAAGCCTTGCAGTTGCGGGTGCGCCAGGATCACTTCGATCAACCACTTTCCTAAACCGTGTCCGCGATACTCCTCGAGCATAAACACGTCGGCAAGCCAGGCGAATGTGGCGTAGTCCGTGACGACACGCCCAAAACCGATTTGTTGAGGACCGCGGTAGATGCCAAAGCTGAGCGAATTCTCAATACCGCGGTTAACTACTTCCAAACTGCGACCCTGCGCCCAATAAGATTTGCGTGACAAGAAGTCATGAATCATCTCCCGATCGAGACGTTGCCGCTCGGTGCTGATCTCAAACTCGCCCTTCTGCCATGACTCGATCACTGTAGTCATCGCTTAGCGTTGGCAGCCCGCGTCTTTTTCACGCGATTTTCCGGACTCGGCGATAGCTGATGAAAAGCCGAGCGTCCCGGATAGCGAGCGGCGGATCGTAAGTCGGATTCTATGCGCAGAAGTTGATTGTATTTCGCGATTCGATCGGTTCGGGAAAGCGATCCAGTCTTAATCTGGCCCGCGTTGGTCGCCACTGCAAGATCCGCAATGAATGGATCCTCGGTTTCGCCGGAACGGTGGGAAATCACTGCGGTCCGGCCATTAGTCTTAGCCAGCTCAATGCAATCAAGGGTTTCGCTTAGAGTGCCAATCTGGTTAACTTTGATCAGAATTGAGTTGGCGACGCCCAGCTCGATTCCTTTGCGTAGGAACTCGGTGTTGGTAACAAACAGATCGTCGCCCACCAGTTGCACGCTCTGACCAATCTCGTCAGTAAGCGTCTTCCACCCATTCCAATCATTTTCCGCCATGCCGTCTTCGATCGAAACGATCGGATACTGAGTAACCCAACTCTTCCAATAAGCCACCATCTCGTCGCTCGACAACTTTCTTTTGTCGCTTTTCTTGAAGACATACGACTTGCCATCGTAAAACTCGCTGGCTGCGGGATCTAGTGCCAGCAGGCAATCAGCACCGGCCTGGTAACCAGCCTGAGGAATCGATTGGAGAATTGTCTCAATCGCTTCTTCATTCGAACGCAGGTTCGGAGCAAACCCGCCTTCGTCTCCGACGCTCGTCGCGTAGCCTTTCTTTTTCAAAACTGATTTCAGCGCGTGAAAGATCTCCGCACCCATTTGCAGGGCTTCGGAAAAAGTAGCGGCGCCAACTGGCACAATCATGAATTCCTGGAAGTCGACATTATTGTCGGCGTGCGCGCCCCCGTTGATGATGTTCATCATGGGCACGGGAAGGGTGCGCCCGTTTGGTCCTCCCAAATATTTGTAAAGCGGCACTTCTAAATACTCGGCAGCGGCGCGCGCGGTGGCCAACGAAACAGCGAGCAGGGCATTCGCCCCCAGCTTGGATTTCGTTTTCGTGCCATCAAGTGCCAGCAAGGCCGCATCAACTTCGGCCTGGTCTAGCGCATCAAACCCTTCAAGCTCCGGGGCAATCACGTCGTTAACGTTGCTCACCGCTTTCAAGACGCCCTTTCCCAGGTAGCGTTTCTTATCGCCATCGCGCAGCTCGACAGCTTCGTGCTCGCCGGTCGAAGCTCCCGATGGAACTGCCGCTCTTCCGACTTCGCCACCTACTAAAGTGACTTCCGCTTCCACAGTCGGATTACCGCGCGAATCGAGAATTTCTCGCGCTTGGACCAGATCAATCCAGCTCATCTTTAGTCAGCTCCAGGAAAATGATGAGAAAGCGTTTCCGATGACAACTTTAGCACGTTGCACAGTGAATCGAATGAAGAGGGTTTGGGAGGGGCGTCGCCCCGTGGCGTCCTCCCAACAATTCGGGGCGCCCACAGAGGGACGCCCCTTCGTTACGAATGCGAAAACAGATTCGCCATTCATCCAGCCGCGCGGGCACCTAACGTTGGTTCGCTTTCCGCTTCGGAGGTTTCCGGCGTTAGAGTTAATTTCACCCGGGCAATGCGGCGGCGCTCAACGCGTTCAATCTTAAAAACGAGGCCGTTGTGTCGCACCACCTCGCTGGCCTTCAGGACGTGGCCCGCTACAGTCATAAGAAACCCACCGATGGTCGTGTAGCTTTCTGATTCGGGAACCGAAAGCTTTAAACGGCGATTTAGATCGCGAACGGCGAGTCCGCCCTCTAGCTGAAACTCCGACTTACTCAGTTGTTTAATCTGCTCGTTGACTTCTTCATCGTGTTCGTCAGAAATTTCGCCGACAATCTCTTCGAGCAGATCTTCGAGGGTAATAATTCCTTCAAGGCCGCCGTGTTCATCAACAACGAAGCCGAAGTGAGACTTGCCCTTCTGCATTTGCCGCAGCACGTCTTCGAGCCGCGCGGTGTCGACCACGTAGAGCGGAGGCTGAATCACGTCCTGCAACTTAAACTTCTCCGGCTGCAGTAGGTACGGCATGATGTCCTTGCTGTGAACAAAACCAATCACGTCGTCGATCGATTCGCGATACACCGGCAGTCGCGAATAACGATACTTATCAAAAGCATTTGCGATCTCTTCCAATTTACATTCGCTTGAAAGCGCAGCAATCTGAGTGCGCGGGACCATCGCTTCGCGCACCAGCGTGTCAGAAAACTCGAAGACGCGATGGATCAAGCGGCGCTCTTCGGCGCGCAGATGACCGCTTTGCCGCGAAACGTCGATCAACTGTCGCAACTCAGCTTCGGTATAAATCGAGCCGTGTTCCGAAGACGCTTTTAAACCAAAGAGTCGGACCGTACGGGCACTAGCCCAATCGAGAGCACGAATCGGCCAATGGAAGATCCGATAAAACGCTTTCAATGGTAGCGAGGTGGCGAGTGCAACCCGCTCGGCTCTCTCCAGACCGAGAAGTTTAGGCGCTTGTTCACCAAGAACGATGTGCAGGGCGGTAATGATGGCAAAGGCGATCGTAAACGAGATGCCGTGTCGCCAGGCGTCAGAAAATCCTGACAATGGGACTTCCAACATCCGCGCGATTAAAGGCTCGCCAACCCAGCCCAGGCCCAGCGAGGCGAGCGTAATTCCTAATTGTGAAGCGGAAAGGTAGGCGTTCAGATTGTCGAGCAGGTCCAACAGGCGCTTAGCTGAACTCTTGCCGGCTGCGGCAAGTGTCTCAATACGCGAGCGGCGCACACCAACGAGGGCAAATTCAGCGGCAACAAAAAACCCGTTAACGGCGACGAGCAACAAGACCACCCCAAGTTTCAGGGCGACCGTTAGAACTCCCATGGAGGCCCCAGCCTCACCATCGGCGAGTATTAAATTGTAGAGATAACTTGGCGGTTCCGACATTCTTTAATTAAGGGGGTGGGTTCCAATCGACCTACATGGGAACGGTCCCGAATTATACATGAGGAGAGAGGCGGCTGACCACGGAGGCGAGCCCGTTGCGCCCGAAAATGAAGGAAAAACAAAGGACTTGGCAGCGCGACGGGAGGCAACTGGTTCCGCTATCGAGCCAAGGTGACCGACGCAAACGGAACACAAGCAGGCGGCGGGGCCTGAGATGTATTCTTCAAAAGCCAGATTGAAAACGCGTTATTAGTGACCGGCGGTGGCGCCCGCGGCCTGGGCCCGCGCGGGACGTCGATCATGTTTACTGCATGCACGCGCGAGCGCTTGTTCGACTCGCGGTTCGATATTGCATTCCGGTTGGCGACAAACGGCAGCCAACTCTGAAATTACGAGGTAGTGAGAACGTTCCAGCATCCGCTGTTCGCGGAATGAGAGAGGCTTGATCTGGCTCAAGTACGTCAGGTGCTTGAGCACGTCTGCCACTTCAAAGATATCGCCCGTCCGCATCTTATCTGAGAATTCCTTGAAGCGATCCTTCCAATCATTCGCCGGTGAAGTGAAATCGTCCGCGAGTGCTTTTAACAACATCTCGCATTCACCTGACGTGATGGGAGCACGCAGGCCGACTTCCGTAGCATTGGAAACTGGAACGAGCACGAGGGAATTATTAGCAGCGAGGCGTAAGGTATAGAAAGGAAGCGCTGTAGCACCGATCTGCTTCTTTTCTATCTGCTCGATTGTTCCGATTCCGTGGTTAGGGTAAACGACTTTCTGGCCGATTTTGAAGCCCACCGAAGCACCTCCATCGATTTGAAAATCAGACAGCGCCGCACGCGCGGGTCTGGGGGAACCCTCTGAACGACGCGAGTTGGCGTCGGGCTCCTAGTTGGTAAGTGAACGAAGTCTAGCAAGGCGTCTCGTGAAGCGCAAGGTGTACACCTCAGCCGTTAGCCACGAGAAAAATATTGAACGACAAAGAACAGATCGATTACATCAGAGAATCGTCTGCGAGGTGGTTAAGTTTGCGAGACGAGCTCGCGGATATCTTCCTCTGCCAAAATGCATGACGCCTGTTTGGCGTGCGCATAAATTTTATTCACGCGTTCGTCGCTGGGCTCAATGCCGCGTTTCTCCAGCCAATAGATCACATTTGACTTCCCGCTCATGGGACCGATTTCAATAACTTGTTCCAAACCAAACTGACCCGCGGGAACACCTGAATAAACAAGGTCCGCCAGCTGCCGATCGCCTTTCTTATAACTCTTGATCACCGCGGCGGCATGCACGCCCGTGCCGGTGCGGAAAGCGTCGCGACCGAAAACCGGGTAGTTGTGGGGAATTGACCAATCGCAAGCTGATGAAGCCACAGCGCAATATTCCCCCAGCCGGGACAGGTCGTTATCAATCCAGCCCATGAGTTTTAAGTTCACCAGCAATTGATCCATGGGAGTGTTTCCCACGCGCTCGCCCATTCCCAGCGCGGAGCCGTGAACCTGATCGGCGCCACCTTCAATTGCCGCGATCGAGTTGATCACACCAAGACCGCGATCCTGATGACCGTGCCAGTCAAGCCGAACTCCGCCGCCTTGCTCTTCAATGATGCCTTTCACAAAGCTGACTACAGAGCGGGCGCCGTCCGGAGTCGAGTGTCCGACCGTATCGCAAACGCAAACAGCCTTCGCGCCGCAGCGAATTGCCGTCGTGTAAAGCGCGCGCAGCGTCTCAGGATCGGCGCGGGTGGTGTCTTCGGTCACATACATCACCGGAATGCCTTCGCCCACTGCAAAAGTGACCGCGTCTTCGGTGAGGGCCAGAAGCTTGTCGAGGGTCCAATCCTCGGCGAAGAAACGAACCGAGGAAGAACCGATAAAGGTGCAGGCTTCTATGGGAATGCCAACGCGCTGCGAAATCTCGACCACTGGAATGATGTCGCTGCGATGAGTACGCGCGGCGCAGTTTGGTCGAATCTTTAACTTCTGCTCGGCAATCTCTCGTGCTAAGCGCTCAACACCAGCTGCATGTGTACCACCAGCACCCGGCAACCCGATGTCCGCCGTATCGATGTCTAAAGCATTCATCAAATGGAGCAACTCGATTTTCTTTTCGACGGTAGGCTCGCGAACTGAGGGCGACTGCAACCCGTCGCGCAGCGTCTCGTCATCGAATCCGATGTGACGTTGCGGCGCGTGCAAGGTCGGAGCGATGTTGTTCCAATCGTAAACCAGCTCGTCGATAGTCAATCTTAGAACCTCCGGGCAATAACTCGGCGGGTGTGTTTGATTAGGTTCGATTACAACAACGGCACCAATGAAAGTCAACTTCAAAAGACGAACTTTTGTACTTTGAACTTAGAACTTTGAGCTTTGGGCATTGATACATGCATTGAACTAACGCTTTTTCCATTAGCCTGGTTTAGAGAACAAGAACAAAGTTCCAAAGTACAAAGCTCAAAATGCAATACCGAACGTCTTTGACGTTCGGTATTACCGTGTTATAGCCTCAGACGCGTTTCCAAGTTGCTTTCTGTTAATCAACTCTTGAATCGGTCGCCATCTATTTCATCCCTGCCACAAATCAAAACCATCGCAGTAGGTTCGGACAGAGCTGCCAAAGTGATGGCTGTTCGCGCCAGCATCGAACGCATTGCGCAACTCGATCGTTCGTGGAAAGAAATCAATGTGGTGGCGCGCGCCGTGGAAACAAACATCCCGGCCATGCCTTTAACCGACTGGCAATTGATGCAAGGCGCCCGCGAAAGGGCCCTTGCCGTTCGCGATCTCCTGCGGAACCGGCGCCTGGAAGCGGAAATTTATGTGGGTCTCGAGGGCGGCTTTCATTCGATTTCGATCGAAGGCGAGTGGCATACGTTTCTTCGCGGCTGGGCTTATGCCACTGACGGCAGCAAAGGGTGCTTTGGTTCCTCACCTTCGATCACCGTCCCGGACGCGCTCGTTAAACGAGTTGTCGAAGGTCGCACCGAGCTGGGCTTGGTGATTGACGAAGTTTCTGGTAAGCGCGACGTGCGCAGTCGCGAGGGAGCATGGGGCGTGCTCACGCGCGATCTCGTAACGCGGTCAATGAGTTTTGAACTAGCTCTGATTGCCGCCTTCGCCCCTTTCTATAATTCTGCAATGTATACTGAATGAACCCCACAGCTGAGTTGATAAAAATGGATCAGGAACCTCTACCGCATCTGCGCACCATGCCCGGCTGGGTTGAAGTGATTGCCGGCTCAATGTTTTCCGGAAAGTCAGAAGAGCTGATCAGGCGTTTGCGTCGCGCGAAGATTGCCAGACAAAAGGTACAAGTCTTCAAGCCTGAGGTCGATTCGCGCTACTCCAACGATCACATCGTTTCTCATTCGGAGATGCGTCACGAGTCTGCGAATATCCGCAATGCCAGCGAACTACTGGCGCGGATCGATCCCGACACCGAAGTCGTGGGCATCGATGAAGGTCAGTTCTTCGATAATGGTCTGGTGGATGTCGTTAATGAATTAGCCAAGCGGGGTGTGCGCGTGATTGTTGCTGGGCTCGATCAGGACTACACCGGCAAGCCCTGGGAACCAATGCCGCAACTCCTCGCGATCGCTGAATACATCACGAAGACTCACGCCATCTGCATGAAGTGTGGCCAACCGGCAAACTATTCACAGCGCACTTTCGAATCAGAAGAGCGAGTTGCCGTCGGCGCTGTGGGGATGTATGAGGCACGTTGCCGTAGATGCTTCGTGCCTCATGCTGATGCGCCAACGTCGGAGACTGATGGTTGATCTACCCGAAAGTTTTACACAGGTTGAATCCGCATCCGCGCCATGAACATCCAATTCTGTCGGAATACATTCCAAGGGACCTCAATGCGGCTGGGACTATTTGGCCACGGATCCCTGAGGATCGCGGTCAGGACTATGGGTCGATTCCATTGATCCACTTGGTATGTCACAGCCGTTAGCACTAAAGCGTGTCCGGAGTTGGGGGATGATCTTACACCAACAACGATAGGCCAACGTCCCGCCAGATCTCTGACGATTTCACTGTCATCGAAAGCGAACGGAGATGAACTCAGCATTACCCGCTGCCCGTTGCGGGTAAAAGCCCACCCACTCAAAGCAGTTAGGATCTGATCAGGTTGGCCCGGAACATTAGGAACAGAACCATTGAAAATTCTCTGGACAATTTGTTCCTGACTGACAGGTACACCCCTGTAGTTCAGCACCATCTGGACTGTGGCGGCCCAGCACCAATTACTCTGCCGCTGATGTCCCTCGGTTTGCGGCGCGGCAAAGTATTCGAACTCACCGGAAGGAATGCCAGCGACCCAAACTCCTGGACCGATTTGATGTATTGATGGCTGTTGGGCCTTGGCGAGGTTAGCCGAAGCAAGAACTGCAATAACACAGATAAGAAATGCTTTTCCGGCAAACGTGATCATCGAAGAGAATCGTTTGATGCGCATCAAAGCCTCCTAGCTTAGCGAGCAACTGGTGTTGAAAACATCGTTAGTAAAGTTAGGTTCTTGGCGGAGGAGCGAGTAATCCGGCCAAAGCGCCCACTGCCGCGGAGCCAATGGCGACCAACCCATCAGGAACGCTTTGCACGCCTTTCCATGACAGGACAATCAGCCCAACCGTTCCCACCAGCAAGGCAAAACCAAGCGACAGAACGACGATTCGGTAAGTCCACTTATCAGTTGTCAACGCCGACGCCTCTGCTGCAATTCCAGAAAGTGTGGTTTCGGGGTCATTCCTGATTGCGTTCGCAAGTTCCGGGTCAGTGGATACTCGTGAAGCAAGGCTTTCGAGCGAACGTATTTGCATAGTCACACCTCATATTCAGAAGATCTAGTTGTGGATTCACAACCGCGGAAACTTCCTGTAGCGAAGAGTCAGAAAACTGCCTGAGTGCTCTGACTTCCTGTTTCAACGGCTCTGTTTAATGTGACGGGTAGGCAAGAAATGTTTCGTGCTGGCCTTGTCTGAACCGGCGGTCATCAGGGAATCTTTTACTTCAGGCGGGAGAAGGCGTGATCAAGGTGAATTCTGGAGAGGATTTTTGGTTGGGGCAGGTAGATCATTCTTCTGCACTCGAAAATAGTAATAGTCAACACTCTCGGCAGTGCGTGATGCCGTTATGCCGGAAAGGTCGACAGTGTAGTCGTCTGGCGACAAGACCTTCATGGGAACAGAAATAACTATCTCCGAAGTTGTTCGCGGCTTGAGCCCACTTCGACTAAATACCACCCTGTTCTTGTTTACACCCTTAATCGCGACCTTATAGCTCTTATAATCGTTTCGTTGCAGAACTAAGCGGAGTTGGGCGGTAGTGGAGTCGGTACGAGCAATCAGCTCAGGTCGGCTGCCTTCGCTGCGGATAGAGCCTGGATTCAACGTCAGGGCAAGTGCGCTAGAACCAATTCGAGGGGTTCCTACTTTCTTTGGTTCCTCCGGCTTGTCAATTAATCTTGGGTCTTCAACGCGGGAATCCTTATCTCCCTGGAGGTTGGCATTTGCTTGCTCAGTTCGAGTTTGCTCATCTCGAACCCGCTTATCAAACTCGGCCTTCTGTTGCTCTAAAGCTGCGCGTTCGGAGGTCAGGCGCTCAGATTCATTTTGAACGCGCAACCAAACTGAACCGAGACCTGCGACAAGAACAAGGCCGAAGCACGCGGCCATTGCTGTGCGCCATGCTGGCTGCTGGGGGAAGATATTTTCCCACCACTTGGACTCTGGCTTGCTCACCGAAATCGATAAAGGCACGTCCGCGATCGAGTTTTGTGCAGCCAACGAAAATGAGGCATCAGCTGTTTCTCTTAAGGCTTTAGCGAAATGGACACGCTCCGCGATTCGAGGAGAGATCAGGAGCTTTGTCCTAAATTGTCGTTGCTCTTCGGCAGAGAGCTCATCGCGGATGTAAGCGTCAATAAGTTCTTCTTCAGCAAGTTCCAGGGAATCAAACTGTGAATCGTCGGCAAAAAAGGACTCCTCCAGGCGACTCTTTTCTTCCTCCGTAGCGTCGCCCAAAAGGTATTGCCTCTCGACCGTCGATCTTGTTCCAGTATCCGACAAATCGTCTCCCCCCAAATAGAGTGAGCTTAAACCAATTCGATTTCGCCTCAGGCCGCCTCGGCCAGGCACTCCCTAACACACTTTTCGAGGGAAATACGTAATCGATGCGCCCGAATCCTCAAGGCATTCAAAGGGATACCCAAGAGGTCAGCCAGCTGCCTGCGATGGTCAATCTTAGCTCGCCTCTCGTCATGGTAGTACTTCAAAATCAAGCTCCGACTTTCCATCGGCAGTTGATCCAGGCACCGATCCAAGCAGCGGAGGCGGGCCTCCTTTTGCTCGTCCTCAAGAGGCATCGCCGCGGGCATTTCCGGAATCTCTTCGAAGGGAACGGAAGTATGCTCACGATCTCTTAGCGACTCCATGAAAACCAGCCGTGCGACTGTGAAAAAGTATGCAGGAAGGTTATGAATATCTTCTCCTTCACATATCCTGCGTGCTACCCGGTTGATCGTTTTGTCAGCCTTCTCTTCTGCTGAAGCACAAGAGCGCCATTCGAAAAAACGTTCCAGCTTCACCTTCATCTTCACATACTGCTCGCCAGCTTCAGAGCGGTCGGACGAAAAGTGCTCAAGCAGTTTGTCAAACGCTTCGCCATTTAATTCCCACCTAGTGTGTTCGACAGGTTGTTTCGGGTGCGCGAACTCATCGTCGACATTCCCGGAATTGGGTGGTGCTTCTGACACGCGGTTGGCCACCTTAGGTGTGAGTTGGGTAACCTTGGGACGGCGTGAGTATAGCTCAAAGTGAAGTCAAAGACGGCTTAGTTCCAATCACCCTGGAGAAAAAATCCAGACCAGTAATAAGGCGACTGCCAGCGCTTCACCTTAGATACTTTGAGTTGCGCCTCGCGCAATGCCGCAGCCGGTTTGAGTTTGTTTGTAAACATCTGCTTGTAGAATTCAGCCATCAAAGCAGCCGTGGCTGCGTCGTCAACTTTCCATAAGCTGGCCACTACACTCTTCGCGCCCGCGTACATAAACCCGCGAGTGAGCGCGATGAGACCTTCGCCTTTAATCTGTTTGCCGACTCCGGTCTGGCACGCGCTCAGCACCACTAGCTCCGCCGGCAAGTTAAGGTTGTAAATTTCATGAAGGCGAAGATATCCATCCCGAGACTGTCCTTTTTCATCTACCATCGAAAGTGCGATTCCCGACAATTCAGGATGTTCGAGATCCAGGATTCCATGGGTAGCAAAGTGGATGATGCGATACTTCGAGAGTTCAGGACTGGTTGCCGTCTCCCGGCTCGCTTTGAAATTCAAAGCACTGAGAGATTGGCGCGATGAAGCGGCTTCTAAGATTGCCGTGGCTTCCTCACGAGAGTGATTAAGTCGAGGTAGGGGTTGAGTCGGATCCAGACCAACATCTCGCAAGGCGCTCGCAATCGGTGAAGTGTCCTTCGCAGCGTCTGCCGTCACGGCTGAGTTCTGGGCGTTCAGTTTGGGCGATGCCTTGGTATCCGGCTTGATTTTGGCCGCATCCTTCCGTTGTTGACTGCTATTGCCTTTTGCTCGGGCAACACGATCATCCTGATTGTCGAATACTGGATCAGCAATGACTGCCACAGGGTAGGGAGCGGGTTTGCGTGTTGCGAGCTCGCGACGATGCAGGGCGAGCACAGATGCTGAAGGCAGGTAAACGATCTCATGCTCCAAGATTAGAAGTTTTGGCGCAACGGGAACGCGGAGAGATGACTTCGCGCTTGCGTTCGTGGTCAAGCGGTCTGCGTCACTCTTAAGGACCTTGGCATCGGTGTTTGCAGCAGAAGCAGTCTTTGCAACAGTGGGTATAGGTAGCGAACCAAATGGGATGGTCTGCAAAGCCCCATCGGCGACGATCACCAGACGCTTCGTACCCAACAGTGAAGCGACCGGCTCAATTATCATCTTACTCAGCGCCGCAGACGCCTCGACATAATCTTTATCAGCCTTGTCGACACGCAACCGCTTCTCCTGAACGCTTTCATTTTTCTCTTGCCGATTCTCCGCTGTCAGCGCTTCGGTCACTCGTCGCGCGACCGCCTCAATCTGTTCACGCGGCGCCAATTCGAACCCTTTGATCGAATCCGCTGAAACCACCCACGCGTAACTGCGCTTATCACCTAATGCGAACTCCAGTAAGAGAGTCTCGGCATCGAGTTGCTGTTGAATTTCCGCTGTCGTAAGTAATTGCGGCTGTGTTAACGCGGAATATTTCGGGTTGCTGGCTCTAATTCTGCCTCTTACCTCGCTTTGTTGTCTGATTAGCTCCGCAATTTCCTTTGCCATCGCCTCAGCTTCGCTCTGGATGTGCCTGGTTCTCAATAAGTTCGTCTGGGCTTCAAGTTTGGCCCGCAGGCGTCGCTCTATTTCGCTTTCGAGTCGAACTAGATCGTCGCTGACGTTTTCAGTCAAATCAAGACGAACTTCTAATAGCGTGTCAATCAAGCTGCGCGCTCGAGATCTCTCACTGGCCGCGAAGGCGGCGGCAACCTGTTGCCTGGACTGATCCGTCCGAGAGGACAACATGTTGAGGTCGATATTTAGTTTGTAATAATTCTCATGACTGGCGAAGTAAGATGTGCGCAGTTGATGACTAGAAACACTTGTGCGAAGCGACTCCAATATTTGGATAGCTTCTTGATTACGGCGCACCGAATCCCTTAAGTTGTTTCTGTCGCGCTCGAGCAGGGCCATGCTGTTAAGAGCTGCTGCCTCTCCCCGTTGATCCTTCACAGCTCGCCAGAGAGATAACGCCGTTTGGTATTCCGTTGAAGCAGATGGAGAGTCTTGTGCGAGGGCGTAGGCCTCGCCGCGCTTCTGACGAGTGAGGGCTTGTCCACGCCTATCCTCGATCTGAATTTGAATTTCCAGCGCCTCTGAGTAAGCCTTCAATGCTTCATCAAAATTGCCTTGCCGGCTCCACGCGTCTCCAAGTGCGGTGAGCACGTAGGCAAGTTTGGGCTTGTTCGGTTTTGCCAGCTTAGCCTCTCGGAAAAGTGCGATCGCATCACTCAGGCGTCCCGTAGCCAGGTGAATCTGGCCTATCTGAAATAGTACGCTCGCCCTGAGGTCAGGGTCTGGAGTCTTCTGTGAGTTAAGTAAGGTATTGGCTTCACCTAAATACTGTGTTGCCGTATCAAAGTCGCCAAGAGACGAATAGAATTCGCCCCGATTATTCAATATTGCTGCGCGCAGGGACGGGCTCGTGTCGGGAACCTTTAGCGCGTCGTCGAAGTATTGCGCGGCCTCGTCCCACTTGCCCACTTTCGCGCTAACCAGCGCGACACTGTTGAGCGCATTGCCTAAACGGTCGGGGCTGTCTAACTGCTTTGCCTGGGCCAACTGCCGCCAGCTCACAAGTGCCTGGCTATGATATTCGAGAGCTTTCTCAGGATCTCCGAGCCGATCGTAGATGTTTCCCAACGTATTCCTTAGATTATTTAATCCCGACTGAAAGTTTTCGGCCAAGCGCAACGGTAAGGCTCGTTGGGTGAGATCGAGAGCTTTGCGCAATTCACCCATCTGACCGTACGCGGCAGCAAGATTGTTAAGCGAGCTTGCCTGGCCCCGACGGTCTGCGTGCTCCTCAAAACTTCTTAGGGCCTCATTCAATCTCGAGATCGCGATTTCGTTCTTGCCTTGGATCCTGGCATTCAGACCCAGGTCATTTAGAGCTGCCGCCCTAATCCTCCAATCGTCTGGATCGAGCGTAATCTCGAGGACCTGTGCATAGCTCTTGTCCGAATCGATGAAATTTCTTTTCAGGTAGTGTGTTTGACCCAGCGCATAGTGAGTCAGCGCTTCCCAGTGAGAGTGGTGAATCGACTTCCAATATGGCAACGCCTTCTTGTAGGTCTCGATGGCATTTTGGTAGGCGCGCCGCTCACTTTCTTGAAGTCCTTTTGCAAACCATCGCTCCGCTTCAACCAGACGAAGATCCTCAGGATTTGAAGCTCTCAATTCTGCGACGTTTACTTCAAAAGATCCGGGATTGGCCCAGGCTTCAATTGAACGAACTTCTAACTTGTAGTCCCCTGACAGAGCAGCGATCTCGGAGATAAAGATTGGCCCAGATCCGCCGGCGGGATTGTTCGTCGTAACGATTTGTTTTCCGCTAGGATCGAAAAGTGTGACTTGGAGAATGATGCGAGTTGGTCGCACTGCGACGCGCAGATATTGACCAACCCCAGCAGCGATTTGGAACAACTGATGTTCGCCGCCTCTAATTTGGCGCGTCGCCCGTTGACCTGGACTGATAGTGGTGACGTCGTCGATTCCAACCTGGTTTGGCGAAACCAGCGCGCGCAGGTAGGCTTTTGCGGAAACGACGTCATATCCCGACGCTCTTGACGTTGACCATAAGACTAAGAACGATAAGACGGTGACGGCAGACTTTGACCACCTGGCTCGACCGACGAACCACTTCCCGCGTGAACCTTCAGCGAAAAACATATCCGACATTCCCAACCTACGAGCCAAAACGAATGTCCTGGTTAGGGCTGAGTCGCAATCCAAATCCCGTCCTGCTGACCGGCCAGTCGCTCTTTATCATCCGGTACGACAAAGGTTCCCACAATAACCTTCACCGCTCCAAACACCGTTCCTTTTATTTCACCGTCATATTCGTGTTTTGACGAGTCTTCCACCAACTTGATTTTTGTGGCTGAGTTATTCGGGCAAGACAATGTCTTCCCATCGTGGTCGCCGCCTTTGAACTGGCCCGAGACGACTTGCAGGTTAAACTTGCCGTCTGGCTTTACCCCTTTGGTCATTCTGTTGATTACAAAAGATGTCCATTGTCCGTCCAGTTGATCTGCCATCGATGTGTCCTCCTGAGAACAGATTTTTCTATGACTGTAAACTTTTGAGCAATGTGTTCATCGGGGCGATAGCTTGCTCCGTAGATGAGTGATCCAAGTACCAAAACCGTTCAGCAACGCGAACTGCATTTCACAAGCGACTAAAACAATGCGCCTCTCAGCCGTTCGATCCTAGCTCAGAGGACGCGCTGGACTGCTGGTTTTCTAGCCTAACAATTGGCGAAAAAACAGATCCAAGCCACGTCCGAAGTCTGTGAGGTCCACTACCCTCGTGTCTGCATTTCTTACCAGTGCCACGAGATTATTTCTGACAAACAGTATTGTTCCCGATTCGGGTTCAACAAACGCAATCTCACCAATACCGATCTCCGGGCGTTGGCGAAGCGTCGCCGACTCAAATCTACCAAGCCGTTGCAAAAGAAAGTCGCGAGACTCATCGGCCGAAGCACAGAAATCAATATCAATGCGAATGTGCTGCTCAAGTCTCGAGCGCAGAAGCATTTGAATCGCAGGTGGATTGTTTGAAGTTTTGACTAATTCAGGACCGACAAAAATCTCAGCTCTGGGAAAGTTTTTTGCCAACTCGAGACTCTTCCCTATGAACTCTTGAGTGCCGAAGACACGACTGGACGTAGCCGCCTTCGGCCACTTGTCGTAGCCATAATGGGTTTTAATCAACTCGAGCAATCTCGGACTAACTGGTTTCGTCCCGTCTCCCGGGTTCGGGCGAATACACCTGTGTACACGGCTATTCGGATGGGGTTGTACCGTGCCCGGGTATTTTGGAGATACCAAACGGAAAAGGTACTGTCGGTCGCGAAATCCACCGAATGGAATATTACGAGGCAATAAAGGCCGTTGCGGTGGCATTGACGGATGCGCATCGCCGTCAAGTTCAATCGTTGCATCGAACAGGTTATCCCCAATGGAGCATTGTCCTTTCCAGGCAACTTCATGAGCCAGAAACTCCTTGGGGCGCCAACAAGTTTGCCCGAACACCCGGATCGGGTTTGTTTCGAAGGTTACGGTCGAGCCCTCCATTGCCGATTGCCACAATTCACACCCCAGTATGTTTGCAAACGTTGATGTCACGGTTGCGCAATCGCTGCAGTTCAGCTTCCTGCCTTTACTTAATCTCCCCTTCATCAACTCCAGGAAAGCGGAGCAATCGAAATTTGGGTCGGAGTAAAACGCCGCCTGATCGTAAGTGATGTGAAAAACCTTTTCGATATCGCGAACGGACTGTGTAATGCTGGTTGCCACATCATCCAGATTGGCCAGCCCTTTGGCCCAGTGGCAGGCGTAGTCAAGCACGTCAGTCCACGGCAGGTGGGTGTTCTTGGATTCGTATGGTTTTTGCACCCAGGGGCAATGCGGTAAATTCAGCACCGTATAGATTTGATGAGTAGTCTCTTGGATGTCATGCCAGGAATCCTTGTCGTCTCGCCGATATTGCCACTGCCATTGAATAACATGAACACCAACACCCGCTTCCGAGATTTTTGAGTCCCGGAGATTCAATATCTCGCCATTCTCCGAGAAGGTTATTGGTTGAGGCGGGATCCATCCGAGAACATCATTGCGACGCGGAGGCGGAGGAAGCACGGTTGATACGATCGTTTCGTAGGACTCGTCCTCGCGGGGGACGTATTCGGTTTCGGGAAGATTTAATGCCTGAATCTCGATGCCTTTTACCGTCAGATCATCGCGTGTGAACGTGACCTTGATGGTGGGGCAGTTGCCGTTCAACTCGTCCCGCGCGTATGCTGCCGGCGAATCCTTCGGTTTAACGCTTATTCCACGTCGCCATTCCGGTACGGCAACAACTCCAGTTTCATTCCTTCGAATATTAAAGGCGTCGCACGACGCCGAAGCGAGATTGTGATTGAATTTGATTGCTTCGAGGAATACCTGCATGGGGCCACGCTCTAACAAACTGAAATTATTGGAGGCTGTGGAAGAAATCTCGGAAAGAATCGAAAATGCCGCCGGTGGGCTTCGTCGGCGCTGCATCTATATTCGCAACCCACCTGATTAGTCAAGGTAGTTTCGGGAAAAACTAACTCTTCCCCTACGGACGTTCGACCCGTACCAACACCTCGACCCTCCCCTCTCCTGACTCTTTCACGTAATTACCATCTGACTATTTGTGTCGACAACGACGAAAGTATTTCATCCCCGGAAGAGTGAGAGTTCAATCGGCGGCAGTCGCATCAGCTGAAATGTTTTCATCCCTCACATCACGAAGAGATGTAAGCGCGGATCAGATGTGAATCTGTAGATGATTGACACTACCCCGCATTCGTTCCTAAGAAGGAGACAAACCGTGAATACAGTAGCGACTGCCCCCTACGTCGACGATACCCGCCTCGGGCATCTGCAAAGAAGAAGCCCTCGCATTTCATTTCGCATTTTGTTCTTATTGTTTTTATTAGGGTTCGGGACGATTGCGAGCTCGGCCCAAACCCCGACACCGACGCCCGAGAGCGAGGAGATAATTAGGCTGCGGGAAGAGAAGACCCGCGCTGAATTAGAGAGAGACATCGCGGCTGCAAAAAAAGAGATTCGCGATGCCCAACCAGAAGTGCCAAAACCGACCGCGACGCCCTTGGAAGGCAATGCCACTCTGAATGAGGGAGTACGGTTGGAAACGGCGATGGTTTCTTATAAGGCCATGTCCGAAGTTGCCAATGAGATTGGTAAAGAAATCAGATCACGCGTCCTAATGCCGAGTAATTTTGCGATCTACGATGCCCAAGTTGTTAGGGATTGGCGTTTTCATCAGGCACTATTTCCGGCGTTCAAAGGTCAGACTGAAGACTTAAGAAATCACTACGTAAAGCTCTTATGCGAGGACGCCACTAGTGGTGTCAGCGCCCACTTCAGAGCAACCTATTGCATAGACCCGGCCGGCGCGGGTTTTACAGCCCTTACGAATCCCGCGAGCCGAAGCAGTATGAAGACGGCAGCAATTACAGGGGCAATCGGAGCCGGCGCAACTTTAATCAAATCCTTTATTGACCTTGCGGCGCTCTTTCGAACCGAAACAAAGATCGAAGGCGCATCCGTAACGATAGACAGTAGCGCCCTGGTCGCGGAAGTTTTTCGTGCGCTAAAAAATCACTATCAGTGTACTCAACTGCCTGCGCCGGTCGGGTGCGTGTCGCACACCCCCTCTTTCTACTACCCAGGCGTATTTCATCCCAGAATCGAAGACTCGGAGACAATCTTCAGAATTGGACAACTCTTTATCTTCAAGACTGAAGCTGATCGGATCATTAAAACAAAGACGGCTGGCAAACCAGCTCTTGTAAATCAACTTAACAATTTAGTCGCACAAAGGAACAAGGCTGAAGAAGTCCAGGAGAAAATCAGAAGCTTGACTGCCATTGTTGAGAATCTTAACGGAGCGTTAGCTCACGAAACGATTTCTTCATTCAGACGCAAATTGTGGGCAGAGAAAACTGACGCTTTGGTGGAACTCGGTAAGCTGGGCAGCGAAGCAAACCAAATTGCCAATATCCGTGTTCTTGATGGAGCTATCGCCGCAAAGAAAGGCGCCATCAGTGCGATAGACGCGCCCGTCAAAAGCTTGACCGATTTAGGTGAACGGTTCCAGGCATTTGTGGATCAGTTCGTCAAGATTGACGACACAGGATCTAACGCTTTGGCCCTGTTCATTAAGTCGGAAGACATCGAAAAAATTATGGGAAACGGAAATAGCTATTGGCTCGAGATCAAATCGGTGAGCGCCGGCGGAAACAACCGTACAAGAAAAAACCTGATCTGGTTCTTCGCCGGAGCCCGAGTCGATCATAGCGGTGGAGTCATAGCGGAATACACGCTCTACAACACAAGCGGCGCGGTGGTCACTTCCGACAAGATTGCGTATTACGAGGGCTACATTCAGCCAAAAAATATCAAGAAGGGGAAAATCAAAGACACCGTTAATTGAACCACTGCCCGGCACTGTCTGGGCTGCGATATCAACGAGCGTCGTTTAATCGGGTGCGGAGCAACGGTTTAATTTCTCAAAGGAGCGCAATGACAACTAAGAGTAGAACGAACCACACTCGTTTCGAGATCGTTGCAACCTTACTCACATCATTAATTATTACGAGCGTCTTTTTCTTGTCGGGCTGCAGCCGGCTAGAGACTACAGACAGCACCAACAAGCAAGCCATCACTCCGTCGCCCGATAGGCAATCTCAGGTTATCAGCCAGCCGTATAGTTTAGGTGAGGCCGATTTCGCCTCGCAGCAAGCATTCGTTGAACAAATCAGACCGCGATGTGCAACCGAGGAGCCACCACCGGCTGTACGGCTGGCAATCGAGCAGCGAATAGAGGCGATGCGGGAGAGCATTCCCCAAGAACGCGCGCCGGGCTCTGTAGAGATCCCGGTTTATTTCCATATCCTGACGAACGCAGCAGGCAGTGAAGGGAACATCTCCGACGCGGACGTGCAACGACAAATAGATGTGCTCAATGTTGCGTACGCAGGCAATGGACCAGGTGGCACTGGGTCGCCCACGCCTTTCCGATTTGTGCTCGCGGCTGTCGACAGAACTGCGAATGACGCTTGGTTTAACATGTCATATAGCTTGGCGCCGACCGATGCTGAGCGAGCAGCTAAAGCGCTAAACAAGGGCGGAAAGTCGGCATTAAACTTCTACACCGCTAAGCTTGGGGACTCCACCTTGGGTTGGGCGCGCTGGCCGTGGGATATCGCTGCTGGAGTGGATGGCGTTGTAGTTAGATACTCAACACTTCCTGGCGGCAGTTCGACCCCCTACGACCAGGGAGATACGGCCACTCACGAAGTGGGCCATTGGCTCGGACTCTTTCACACATTCCAGGGTGGTTGTGACGACCCTGGCGACGAGGTTGACGATACCGCGGCGGAACGATCCCCTGCGGCTGGTTGTCCGGCAGCAAGGGATACCTGTCCCGCACAGACTGGCGGTGATCCTATCGAAAACTTTATGGACTACAGCGATGATGTTTGCATGTTCAAGTTTTCTGCAGGGCAGTCAACTCGTATGGATGCGGCTCATCTCAAGTACCGGAGATGAAACGAACGATGCCGATCATGGAAAGTGTCCTGTTGATGACTATTCCAATTCCGGAGGCTTCCAGTCGATTACCTTTATTTCTTCATTGTCTTCCTGTTTACAAACCCAGACGGTCGCTCGAACCTTCTCGGGGTGAGCAGATAAGAGAGTCTCGATCTGTTTCCATGCTTCATCTTTGAGCGGTTGACCCTGAAACCGAAACTCGATCGAGTTGCCGTTGTTTGGCTGAACCAGCTTTTCGGTTGTATCCCATTCCGTACGCACAGTGATTTCGGTCGATTTCCTGCTGCGACGAAAAGACAAGACCTTGCCCTTGTAGAAAGTTATTTGATCACGAAAACAACCCTTAATATCGGGTATCGCGATGCGGACGTCTTTCCGCTTAGCGTTCTGCGCCGCGACGCTGCTGGACTTGTTTTCTGCTTGGCCCTGCGACTGACGAGCTACTTGAGCGCATGAGACCGCTGTTATTGAGCAAGCTAGTGCGACGAACAAACCAGCCCCAACTCTTGAGAAGAGTAACGACATCATCAACCTACCGTAATTCTAATTGACACCCCTCTCTTATTGCCAGCTATTGTGAGTGAGCAGTTAGTCGTTCCGCGATCCTCATTCGAGAGAAAGTAACTTCGTTTGGATTCAATTCCAACCCCTGCGTTGACAACTTTTGGCGTTGCGACTAATCTTCGCGAGTCCTCCGTTCGATAAGTTTTACTCGGCTCGACTGGAGAATCTAACCAACCTGGGCACCGAATGGGTCATAATAAAGAAGACTGCGTCGTCTCTAAAGAAGACTCATTCCACCGTCTCTAAAGAAGACCGATTCCGTTGGCTCTTAAGAAGACTGATCCATCGTCTCTGAAGAAGACTGATTCTGTCGGCTCTGTAGACGCGCCTAACAGATTCCCCACCTAGCGAGCCGAAGCGCGCACCAAGAATCCGCTGAATATCATTTCTGCCGGCCCAGGCCGTTAGTACGAACCTGTCGCACCGGATTGAATACCAACCATCTGTGTGACCAACTGCGACCGATTAACCCTGACACCTAAGCTCCCCAAATGAAAAAAGATTGGGTAGTAACGCCACAAGCTTTTGATAGCCTGCTAGGTTGGCTGGACGAGGACCGCGAACAGGCAGGAGAGAAGTACGAAAAGATTCGATTACGCTTGATCAAGATTTTCACTTGCCGCGGCTGCGCTGAGGCAGACGACTTGGCGGACGAGACGATCAATCGCGTAACCGCCAAAGTCGCGGAACTGGTCAGTAAATACTCCGGCGACCCCGCCCTCTATTTTTACGGCGTAGCGCAGAAGGTTCACCTCGAATACGTGCGTACGAAACCAGTAATGCACGAACTGCCGCAAACCAGCCGGGCACGTGATCTGAAAGACCTCGAAGCAATTGATGAACTGGAACGGGAATACGCGTGTCTCGAACGCTGTATGCAGGAATTACCGAGCAAAAGCCGGCTTTTGGTGCTTGACTACTATCAAGAAGAAAAAGGCGCCAAGATCGATCACCGGAAACGTCTGGCGGAAGAGTTGGGAATCGCGCTTAACGCGTTGAGAATACGGGCACATCGGCTGCGACTGCAGCTGCAAAAATGCATGGAAACCTGCCTCGATCAGGCACCGGCAAACTGAAACGCTTTTGCCGACTAAAGCATACCGTTTGGAGGGTCTGATCAAGACCAGAAGGCAATTTTTGTAAAATGACGTTTGATCAATCACCGCAATTGGTTCGTCGATATTTGCTCGGCGACCTCACGGGCAGCGACCAGGAAAACTGTGAAGAGAAATTCATGACTGGCGATACCTCACTAGCTGAAATTGAAGCCGCGGAAGATGAGCTCCTGGATGAATATTTGGCGGGCAGGCTAACGGAAAGCGAGCGAGCCCAGTTTGAGCAACATTTCCTTAGTACACCGGAACGCCAGCAAAAGCTGCGATTTGCGAAAGTATTTCGCCGGTACGTTGCTTCTCATCGACCTGCAGCTGCCGAAGTTGCCGCTTCACGCATTCCGCCGAGTATATTCAATTTGCAAACCTGGACTGCTCGAATTGCGATCGTGCTGATGATTTCAGTGATGGCGGGTGCCTGGTTTTATCTACGTTCACCAAAACAGCCGCCCAGCTACGCAGTCGTTACTCTTTCTCTCAGCCCCAGTACACGGGCTGCAGGCGCGAGTGACACGCTCATAACACTTCCCGATTCAGTAGGCTCACTGCGGGCGAATTTGTTATTGCCGGAGGAGGCGAGAGCGACGAACTATCGCGTGGAAGTGGAAAGTGACACGGGGGAAGCAATTCCAACTTCAATAATTGAGCAAAAGCCAGGGTCGTTAACGATCGAGATAACAGCGGCGCAACTACAGCGCCGGCAATATATCGTCAAACTATTTGAGGTTAGTGATCAGCGTGTCGAGCGGCGAATTGCCGGAAACTATTTCTTCTCAGTGAAGTAGCGCTTCCTCAGATACCAGCCCGCAGTTACCAGCAAGATCAGTAACAGAGTTCCGAGGGTAATCACGCGCCAATAAGTTGGATGCGCCGAGGCCGGCTTGATGACCTGGCGATATTCTCCCTGCAACGTAAACGCTGCCCAGTAGTAGGGCGCACTCCATCCAGGTCGTTGCCTGATATTGTTCTGCGCTTCGCGCAGCGCCGCGGCAGGAGTCATTCCTTTTTGTAACAGGTTCGCATAAAACTGTTTCATCAGTTCTGCAGTCGATTCGTCGTCTACCTTCCACAAACTAGCCACCACGCTGGAAGCGCCCGCATACATGAAGCCACGCGTTAGCCCGAGGAGGCCTTCGCCGCGTACGTCTTTGCCCAGACCTGTTTGACAAGCGCTCAACACGACGAGGTCAACCGGAGCTCTAAGTTGATAGATGTCTTCGAGACTCACGAAACCGTTTAAGTCTTTCCCTTCGCGATCGACGGTCGAGAGAACCAAACCGGATCTCTCAGGGCGCTTGGGATCGAGAAACCCGTGCGTCGCGAAATGCAGGATGGCGTAAGGCGTCAGGTCGGTGGAAAGCAGCTTGTCACGAGTCGCACCGAAATCGGTGGCCATTAAAGAATCGCCGCCAACTGTAGCTTCCTGTAAGTTCGCGAGCTCGCGCTTGGCGTAAAAGAGTCGATTGACTAACGCAGGATCGAAGCGTTCGCCTGTCAGCTCAATATCGCGCATCGCACTCATCCCGGAGCTGTTCGTAGAATCTTGCGGTGCTGCCGTGATCCCTGTTTCTGTGCTCTTGATCTGGGCATAGCTTGAAGCGAACACTGGGTCACCAAAAGCTGCAAAAGTCTTGCTGGGCCGACGCTGCGCTGCTTCCTGCCGCAGCTCGCCGAGAATTGTTGCCGAGGGCGTGGTGACAATTTCAAAGTTGGCAACGAGGGGAAGGTTGGTGGCTGGATCGAGTAACACTTGAAACGGAATGTAATTCAATGCACCATCGGCGATGACGATAATCCTTTGCTTCTTTAGCTCCGGCGCGACAGTGGCTAAGACTAGTTGACTCAATTCTGCGGCTGCAATTGCCGGATACTGTTCACCGCTCGATGCACCAGGGTTGGTTAGGTGCCGTCTCAGATTCTTAACAGCTGCTACGATCTGATCGCGTGACGGAAGTTCATAGCTCGCAAAGCTGTTGTGACTAATTGCCCACACAAAACTCTTGTCGGTCCCCAGGCTGTACTCCAGCAGCAACGTCTGATCGTCGGCGATTACTTTTTCTTGAATGTCTTTCAGGCTCCAACTCGTCGGCCGCGTAGCCAGATCGTAAGCGGGAAACCGCTGGTGAATTTGCGCGCGCACCTGCTCGTATTGTTCGCTAAGCTGGACTAGTTGCTGTTCTAACCCTTGAAGTTCTTCCTGCTTGTGATCGCGGCCAAGCAGCGCCACTTTATAGTTTTCCTTGACGCGCAACTTTTGCCGTAACAACTTCTCCTGCTCCGCCAATTGTGGATCTACTCCGGGCGTTAGATTGGTCTGCATCGCATGCAGCAGTTCCGCGAGCGAACGCGCACGTGCCCGTTCACTCAACTCAAACGCGCGCACGGCGAGTCCTGCATCCGGACGCAGCTTATGCTGGCGCATCAAGCAATCTATATAACTCTCGTACCGATCGTGAATGGTGGCAGAGAAACCAGCCGCGAGGTCACTGCTCGTCGAGACGCGGCGAATATTCTCGGTTACTTCAACCGACCGCTTCAGTAGCTCTTCGGCCAGCATCAAGTTGTTTTGCTTTAGCTCGAGTCGGCCAAAGCGAAAAGCGTGGCAGATTCATTCAGGCGGTCAGACAGGGCTCGAAACGTGTCCAGCGCCCTTTGGTAATACTCTCTCGCGGTTTGATATCTCTGCTCTTGTTCATGTACCTGCGCGATTCGCGCGTAAATCCGCGCCGGTTCCATCCGGCTCCCAACCTTTTCAAATAGACGCAGCGCAGTCTGCAAGTGAGCAAGACTTTTTACCGACTCGTTTTGCACAAGGTAGGTCTGGCCCAGAAACTCATTACACACGGCAACCAGTCTTGGTTCATGAATCGACTCGGCGTCCTTGATGGTGCGTTCGAAAGTAGCGACAGCTTGTGCGTAGTCTCCCAAAGCGTAATACGCCTTGCCGCTGTCCCAGCCCACCACGGCAACAGCAAGTGGGTCCTGCGAACGACGGAAGAAATGGGCCGCTCGCTGAAACTGGGTCAACGCCGCTTCAGGCAAGCCACTCTCTAGAAAAGCTTCCCCGACTCCGATTGTTATTTGACCGGCTTTGTAAGGATGGTCAGCTTCGTCAATCAGACCCTGGGCTTGCGTTAAGAAAGAAATCGAGTTTTGCCAGGCGCCCCTCCGGTATTCGATGTAGCCGAGGTTAATTAAGGCTTCGGCTTCTTCATCGCGAATATTCAACTCTCGCCAAATCTTCAACGCTGCTTCGTGGTGCTGACTCGCTTCTGCCAGGTTCTGAAGAGTGAATTGATACTGCCCAATTGCTGAATAGGCTTTGCCCATGCCCCAGCGGTGGTTCGCCGATGTCCAGAGCGCCAACGAATCCTGAGCTGTTTTTAGAGCAAGTGCGTGATCAGTCCGATTGATGCAATCAGACATAACTAACAAGGTTTCCGCTTTGCCCGGAACGTTTCCTGTTTGCTCGCTTAGCGAGAGCGACTCTTTAAGCGCAGTTTGAGCGTCCTCACATTTACCCAGGTGAGCTTGAGTTGCCCCTATCCCGTTCAAGCTCTCTATTTTTGTCGCAACCTCTGATTGACTTGCTGCGAGGGCTTCCTGATAAGTCGTCAATGCTTCCTGCGGCAAACTTAAACGCAGCTGAAGGCGACCCGCTCGATTGAGAAAGCGAGCCGCCTTGGTTTGGTTGCCGGCTTTGGCTGCTTGTTGCGCACCCTCTAATAGAATTGAGAGAGCGTTGCGCCGGGATTCCGCGGTGCGTGCTATTTCGTCATCTTCTCTTTCCAGAATCTCTCCGGCCTGCTGTGATTTCGCAGGGCGCTGACCGACCACGAGAGATACCACGACGACTAACAGCAGCGGGCGAAGTCTCATCTATCTCATTCTGCCTCGAATGCCTTAACGATTCCTTCGGTTATGTTGAAACGTTTGAAGACCTTAGTTTGCCGCGACAGAGTCGGCGTCACCGGAAAATTCTTAATTGATGGGCAGAAGCAAGTACCGCCACCATAGCCGCCACCCGGCTTGTCGCCATAGCTGGCGCCTGGTTTGTCGCCCAAGGAACCAATGAAGGCAGTGCCACCCTGGCCGCTCAAGCGTTCGAAGCAAGGTTGCTCTTCGTGCTCAGGCTGTCTCAGCGTAACTCTCCAGTAGTCGCGCAAAAAGCTCAACCAGGAATTCTTTTTCAAATCTACATTCAAGTTGTACTTAGAGTAGTTTCGCAGGCCGCGACTCGAATCCCCACTTGGTTGGCTCCAGGGAAAGTAGATTGAGAGACCATGCGAGTACTGGTACCTCCAGCCGAAGTTGTCTGAATGCACAATCAGCCTTTCGAACTTGTCTCTTCTTTTATCCACTTCCAGCGCCGCGATCACGCTCTCACAAGCGTCACTCAGTGACCTTTGCGACTCATTGTTTAGGTCACAACTCTCGCTCAGGCAACGACAGAAATCGTAGATATCGGTGTAGTCCTCCTCCCAATAACTCTGGGATTTCAAATGCGCTGCCACAATCAAATCAGTTTCAGTGGGTCCGGAGTTGGGCTTATCCAATGCCAATTGAGCCTCGTCCGCTTTAAGAGTCTGTTTGAGACGTTCAGTGAATTTTCCAAAGGTCTCGGAAAAGTCATCGACTTTCTCGGGGTTGAGATTGCACAAAGTCAGGTCAAGCGAGTAGCCGCAGAGCGCAAAGTCAGTCGCATTGAAAAGCGAGAGGTAATAAAGATCCTCAAGCAACTCGTTTATTTCTTTGGATCTGTCTGACTTCTTGGCGGACTTGCTGCTTCGGAAGCGACGCGTATCGTTAAATATCTTTTTCAGCAGATGACGATAGGGCCAGCAGCCCACAATCGAGAGTCCTTCCGACGACATCATGTAATTCGCAGTTCCTTTTAGTTGATACGCCACCTCAAGAGCGCTCATACAACAGCTGTGCATCGCAAGCAACTCGAAAGTCCCATGATCTGAAATGGCTTTCTTAAAGTCGCGCAGGATTTGTTCCAGCTCTTTAAGGGTAATTGCGGACACCGGATCGCTGTCGCCAAGGAAGGTGTCGTTTCCAACAATCGTTCCGTGACCAATGAGGAATAGCTGATAGTGGCGTGCGGGAAAATTTTCGTGGCAGAAACCCACGAAGGTTTCCAGGGAGTCCTTCGCATTCATAGCGTCGGGAGGTGCTTTAAGCGCCTTCGCCATGTTCTTCGACGCGCGCATCTTTGTGTTGATGCTCTCCTTGTCGATCTCATCGTCGATCATATTGCGGACGAAGGGATCGGAGCCATCTCCGATAAACGTCGGGCGCTTACTTAGTTTGCGCTTGCTGTTAACGTTAAAAAGTCTTAAAGGAACGCCGCGTTCGTTGGAGTCGAAATATACGAGCACGTTTGTATGTTTCTCGTAGCCGGCGTCCTTGATTGCTTTTAGCTGCGAAACAGTCAGAGCGGAAAGCGGGTCGTCTGACGCAAAGAAAAACATCAAAGTCCATTCATCCGTGCGTGGCATGGAAGAACCTCCTCACTGTCTGGGAATCGATGTGAGCTTGATACTGACCCGCCGCAGCAGAGCTCAGTTCACGACTGCCTATGTAAAGTGGATCGCTAAGGATTGGGTTTTGACGCCCCTGGGATGGCGGCAACTTAAACCCATGACGCTAGGTTGTCAACGATATTGTGTATGACATCCTCGCGAGACTTCGCCAAAGGCTCTGAATCTGTTTTTGACCACTCAGTCGTCGGCGTTCATTTCTATATGACGAGATGCTGCAAGTCATTTCATAGTTGAGGTCCCCGGGTCTAGCGCATCGGGAGGAAAAGCCACGGCCAACGTCTCAGAACCTCGCTCTGGCAGGCCCACCGGGACAACGCCAGATCCGCAATTTTCAATCAAAGCACGCAAGAATCCTCCCCACTATCGTTCTACCAACCAGTTAGGCTTACTGCCACGGGCTCTCCCGGGTATCAAGCGGTTTCTCCTCGATCACAGGGGCACAGGGGCCAGCACAGGGCCGGGCGGTCTCCCCAAAGGAAAGTTTTTCAAACCGCAGTAATTGGACTGCGAGTTCTCAAAATTGAGCGCACGCTGTGACCGGCACCGCGCCGCGATTGCCAAACACACTTTGCGTTCCGAGTAGGAGTGTGTTCGAAGTGTCGACCATCTTCGATGAAAGAGAAGTCTTACAGCTACCTGCTTCGCGTGACCCGAATCAGCCCACAGTCTCCACGTCGAGTCCTTCCGGTAGCACTGCGAAATCGAATTCGACGAACGGGAAGAGCACGCAAAGCGATTCTCGCAACAGCATCTCGAATCGCAATCGGTATCGTTCGCGCACCGCGCGCAGACGATTGCGAGCGGCGAGGAAGATCCTACACACAACTTTTCCCGAGAGCCGTTCCAAGCTGCTTTATTAACGAGCCGTTAAATGGCTTAAGGAGATAAGAGAATGAAGAATCAGGCGTTTGTCTTAACATTGGGGGTAATTCTGATTTCAGTCTTGGCGGGCGTGGCGATCAGCACCGCACAACAAAAGTCACGAACGATGCAGAAGTCCGTAAAGATTACTGTCGGCGAGTATCAACTCTCCGGTCCTTACACTCACAAAAATCTCTCAATCTTTCTCGTACACGGCAAGAACACGTTTGAGGGAAAGACTTTCATCACTTTGCAGGAAGCCATGGTGCAAAAGAAGGTGGTGGTCTACGAAACAAAAAGTGTCAACGAGCTCGCTATCGAAAACGTTTCCAATGACGATATCTATGTCCAGGCGGGCGACATCGTGAAAGGCGGGCAACAGGATCGGATGATTGGTGTGGATCTAATCGTGCCCAGCCGCTCGGGGAAAATGCCCATCTCGGCATTTTGTGTGGAGCATGGACGCTGGAGTGGACGCGGCAATGAGCGCAGCACAGTCTTCAGCAGTTCCTCCGAGGTTGCGTCTACCAAACAGATCAAGCTGGCCGCAAAGCGAACTAATTCCCAAGGCAGTGTCTGGGAGAACGTCCGCATCGCGCAGGATAAACTCAGTCAGAATGTCGGTGCTCGAGTTAATTCCGACGTGTCGGAATCGAGCCTGCAGTTGGCAGTGGAACATCAGAAAGTTAGAGAGACTGCCGAAAGCTACACGAAGGCGCTGGCAAGCATTGTCAACAACAGGAGCGACGTAATCGGTTATGTCTTCGCGATCAACGGCAAGGTGAACAGTGGCGACGTGTACGGCTCGAACGTGCTGTTCAAGAAGTTATGGCCCAAACTCTTGAAGGCGAATGCGATTGAGGCTATCGCCGAGTTGCAGAAGACTGAGTTTCGGCCGACGACTGCGGACCACGTCAAGACTTTCCTCAGTGAAAGTGAGAAGACCAAAGCAATTGAGAAGGACGTGAGCTCGCGCGTCGGACTGGTGACCGGGGAAGATGCGGAGCAGATTTTCTTTGAGACTCGCGACCGCGCCCAGAAGGACGTGTGGATTCACCGGAACTACATCAAGAAGAACTAGGCGAGAAATGAGAAAGGGAGATGGGGTGACAGGGAGATGGGGTGAAAAGCAGACGGGGTGATCGGGAGATTAGGTGAAAGGGAGATGGGGATACTGCCCTGCTCGGCACGTCACCTCAGCTCCGCATCACCCCATCTCCGCGTCTCCCCATCTCCGCGTCTCCCCATCTCCGCGTCTCGCCATCCCTTTCTAGTGCGTAATCTTTGACGAATAAAGAATCCCGTACATCGCATCTTGTTGGCGCGGGAAGTCTTTGCCATCAGAAGCTAACATCAGATTCACCATCTGCACCTGACCGGCATATTTGCGATAAGCAAGCCACTGTAAGCGCCGGATGCCATCCGGCTTCTCGGGATTTGATTCCCGGAACTGCACGCCCTTCAAGCCATCAATCTGTACCCACTTCAATTCATCCACTTCCCCATTCTTGGCGCGCGTCTTAGCGCCGTCGTAAAACGCCTGGATGCTGATGTCGGTGGGAAAGCTTTCGTCCATCGGCGAGATGCTCACGATCAAATTGGCACTTGAACCAGGCGCACTCCAAACCAAACTCAACGTTTCGTTCGTAGTCTCTTTCCAGTTTGGCGGCAAGGTCCAGGACATTCCTTGCTTGTCCCAGGTAACAGTTTGACCACCAGCGAGCGCCGCGATCTGATCCGCAGTCGGTACCGGTGTCTCGACGTCCGCACCACCAGTGGCGGCTGGATCAGACTTATTGCCGCCACCCGAACCTACCCCTTTGAGTTTGTCAGTTAAGTTGCACAGCGATAATGCGAGTCCCAAAACAAGCAGCAGTGGAATAGTTTTCATCGTTATCTCGCTTGCGGTAATTTTTAAAGGCAGACCGCTTCTACCGAAAACGTTAAGCCAAGTCAATGTTTGAGTAGCGCAAGCTGTTAGCTTGCGCCGCAAACTAACAGTTTGCCTTACAGCACCGCGCGGTTTCCCTCGTGCTCAGTGCGTGGTATGCTACGCCTTCCCCTGCACGCCCCTCTTAAATCAACGGTGCTAGAGCGCCAGTCTTCCGGAGATGTCTATGAAAAGCCAGGTTAAACCGTCTGTAGTTGTCTGTCTCGTGGGTCTGTTTGCCGTAACTTTCTTCATTGCTGCCTGTCAGCCGGCGGGGAATACGAACGTGAATTTGAACACATCGGCGAACGCGAACCTGACGCCGGTAAACGCGAATGCGAATGTCGCAGTGAACCCTTCGGTGATCGCAGCGCGCGAACCAGACGCTTATCGCGCGACGCTGGTGTTATCCGCTGAAACTGAGGGCGGGGATAAAACGATTGGCATCCCGCAGTTGTCAGCTGAAGTCGCTCGCAGCGGCGCGGACCGGCGCGTCTCTTTCAAGTTGCCAGATAACTCGGAGCTGATTTACCTCGAAAAGGGTGGCGTGCACATCGCAATTGCTCCAAGTCGCAAGCAGTACGCAGAGCTAACACCGGAGGCCACGGGGGTGCAATTGCAGAAACTTATGACGCCGGGACAGCTGGTGGCGCGTTTGGAAAAACTCCAGGGCGTGGAAGCGATCGGCGAGGAAGCAGTGAACGGGCGGCCGGCGCTTAAGTATCGCTACAAACACGAGGCCAATACCAACACGCAAGCCGGCGCCGTTAGTACAGAGGCATTTGTTTTTGTCGACAAAGAAACCGGTTTGCCGTTGCGCTCAGAGTTGTACACCGAAGCGAGTGGCAATGTTCAAGGTGTGAGGGGCGCGAAGGTTGTCGCTGAGATGCGAGACATTTCGATGATCGTCGATCCTGCGTTATTTGAAGTGCCGTTGGATTACAAGAAGGTTCCGCCTGAGCAGGTAAGACAGCAGATTGACGCCCTGACAAATGCAGCGGCGTCCTTAGTAAAGGCACTGATAAGCAACATGGGCGTTACCAGCAGTCCGGCGAGCTCGCCGACGCCGACGCCAACCGCAACACCTACACCGCGATAGGAAGGAAACTGATGAAGTATCTAATCGTCCTGCTTGTAGGCCTGTTGTTGGGAGCCTTACTCGCGGTTTTTCTACTTGGAATTCCGCGCGCTAAATCAAGACCTGGCGTTGCGGTAACGGCTCCCGATGCGGCGGGCGATCCCGCTGGCACAGTTGTCGTCAGTCTCAACAGCGGCTTTGTCGATGGACTCCTGGGAACGATCTTCAAAGATCTCGGTGCACCCAGCTTTCATTTGGCCCGTAACGGGCCCGCATCGGGCTCAGCGATCATGAGCGATGCGGCGTTTCAACAGGGGTGCACAAACACGATCACGCTGGCCCCTACGGGAAGCAACGTGAAGACCGAAGTCCAGTTCATCAACGGCAAGGTGCAGGCGCCGCTCGCCTTCAGTGGCAGTTACAATCTGTTGGGCAACTGCATGCAGTTCAAAGGTTGGGCACAAACAAGTGTCGGACTACGGTTCGATCAAGCGAGTCAGACAGTTTATGGGCAGGTTGAGGTTGAGGGAGTTAATCTTGAGGGAGTGAATCCCATCGCGAACAACTTCGTCACGGTTTTTGTTCGCAACGCAATCGATCAGAGAGTGAATCCGTTGGAGTTGATTCGAGCGCAGCAGCTGCAACTGATGATTCCGGTGAAAGCCAGCAATGGCGCAGTGCAGGCTCATGTAAAAGATGTGCGCGCCGAGATGCTTGATGGCACATTAAAGATGCACATCTCTTACGAATTCACCGGAGCAAAAGGCGGCCAGCCTCAGGGTTGAAAAAAAGTCCAAGGTCCAAGGCCCCAAGTCTCCAGCCGAAACTCGAGTTTAGGGAATGTTAACCTTAGTGAGCGGACATTGGACGTTGGACCTTAGACTTTGGACTGCTGATCGTTAAGGAAAGCGTACCTTAGCAACTTCGTCTTCAGGCGTATCGTGCTGCGGTTTGACGCCGACGCCGTGCTCGAACGATAACGAGCCGCCCAGCCAGCCTGAGATTGCGATCAAAATCACACCCAGCAACGAAAGCAGAAACGGAACCTTCAACCCGTAGTCGACGTAGTGAGCTCCTCCCGCTTTCATCCGCAAGTAAAGGCTCGCCGCAAAAATCAACAACGCGATGATGTTTAGGCGCGCGTGCCAATCTGCGATCCGCTTTACACCGGGGTGTTTGATCGAGAGCCAATCAATAATGCCCGGCACGGCCGCCACCAACGCCCCAATGCTACCGGCCGCCAGCAAGAATTTGGCAATTAGCGGCAGTACCGAGCTGCGCGTGAAATAGAACAGCAGGTCGGTTACAAAAGATGTCGTCCAGAGCGCGAGCGGAAAGGGAATGATCATCGGGTGGACCGGATGACCGGCGATGCTGGCTTTACTTGCCATGGCAATCCTCCTGTGAAGGGCACCTTGTTCAGGTCGGAAGCTGTGGCCGAACCAGGTGTCGGGATTTGTTTTTAAGGAGCGGTTAACGAACCTGTTGGATGGACAGAGCTTAAGCGAGTTGTTCAGCTTTCACAATAGCGGGAGGCCTGGTCCTTCAACGGACCGTCTCATTCTCACCTGGCTTTAGCCAAGTGCACATCTGGTCGGCGATCCTGAAAACCCTTTAAAAGATTTCGATAACGCGCGCTCGACACTCATCACCTGACTGAAGGCAGGTGGGAATGAGACAAACCCACGTTTTAAATACAAAGCTCTTAATGAAAACCTACGGATTTGCCTCGACGCCACTTTCCGCGAGCGCTCGTTGTCGAGAGAAGTGATCCGTGATCTCCTGGGCTGTCTTCAATCCAACAAAAGGAGAAAGCTCCGACACGCTCGCTTGCGAAACTCGCTGAATCGATCCGAAGTGTCTTAAGAGACGGGTCTTGCGTTTGGCGCCCACACCTGGAATGGCCGTCAACTCAGAAGTGAAGTCGCGCAGCTCACGGCGTTTGCGATGATAGGTGACGGCATAACGATGAGTTTCGTCGCGAATCATTTGCAGCAGGCGCAGGATCAGCGAATGCGAGTCGAGATAAACCGGTTCGTCCTCACGTCCCTTGATCAACAGATGTGAAACTTCATTGTGCCGGAACGGCGGCTTAACGATGCCTACGAGAGCGACGGCTTCCAGATCGAGCTCGCGCATCGCATCGGCAGCCGCGCGCAATTGGCCCTTGCCACCATCGATCATAATCAGGTCCGGCAGCGGCTTCCCTTCATCAAGCACGCGGCGATAACGACGAAACACGGCCTCGCGCATCGAGGCGACGTCATTGGAGCCTTCCACACTTCTAATCTTAAACTTGCGATACTCGGAGCGATTCATCTTTCCATTCTCGCAAACCACCATTCCGGCGACATTCTCGGCACCCTGAATGTTAGACACGTCAAACGACTCGATTCGCGCTGGGAACCGCGGCAGCTCGAGTGTCTCCTGTAGTTCCTCGAGCACCAGTTTCATATCAGGCCGCAAGACGCGAAAGCGTTGTTCGAAAGCGAGCTTGGCGTTCTTTTCACCCAAGTCGATCATGTCGCGCTTTTCACCACGCTGCGAGTAACGGATCCTGACTCGTCTTCCTTTGCGATCGCTCAATGCCTTTTCCAGCAGCTCGCGATCTTCAAAGTCTGCCGGGACATAAATCTCGCGAGGCACATAGTCGCTCGAGTAATACTGAGCGAGGACATCGCTGAGGAAGGATGCAGGATTGAAGTCGTCGTCGATATCTTCCCAAAAGAATTCACGCCGTCCCACAATGTTGCCTTCTCGCATCGTGAAAAGTTGTAGGGCCAGCTGTCGCCCCTCGCGGTAGTAGGCGAAGCTATCAACATCGCGTTCGGACGTAGTCGCCATCTTCTGTTGTTCCGAAAGCCGCACGACGGTCTTGCGCAAATCGCGATACTTCGCCGCCATCTCATAGCGCAGCTCGGACGAAGCTTCCGCCATGCGGTCGGCAAGCATGTCCGCGAGTTCCTTGTTTCTGCCTTCGAGCAGGAGGCGCACATCTTTCACCGCTTCCTGATACTCAGCCGGCGTGCAGAGTCCTTTGACGCACGGACCAAGGCACCGTTTGATGTGATATTCGAGACAGGGCCGCGGCGCCTTGCCGTCAATTTCGATATCGCAGGTCCTTAACTGAAAGGTGCGGTTGATGACATCGATCGTGCGGCGCGCCAGACTCGCAGGCAGAAAGGGACCGAAGTAGAGTGCGCCATCGTTTTGAATCCTTCTGGTAATGACGACTTTCGGAAATGGCTCGTTGATAGTCAGCTTCAGATGAGGGTACGACTTATCGTCTTTAAGATTGACGTTATAACGCGGCTTATGTTTTTTGGTGAGGGTGGCCTCGAGGATGAGAGCTTCGACTTCGCTATCCGTGACAATGAACTCTACGTCGACGATCTGCCTGACGAGCGCGTCGGTCTTGCGATCAAAAGGGCGGGCATCCTGGAAGTAAGTGCGTACGCGGCTGCGAAGGTTTTTCGCCTTGCCGATATAGATGATCCTGCCGGCAGTATCTTTATAGAGGTAGACCCCGGCTGAACGTGGAATGTTTTTGAGCTTTTCTTCTAAAGGCACTATTCGATTTTAACAGAGAGCGAGAGAAGGGGCAGGAGCAGGAGGCAGACGGCAGGAGCAGACGGCAGAGGCGGAAGGCGGAAGGCGGAAGGCAGAAGGGAGCAGGCGGAAGGCGGAAGGCAATCGAAGTTCAAAGCACCAAGTTCAAAGTTCGAAGTCTCAAAGACCAAAGACCCAAGACCAAGACCCAAGACCCAAAGACCCAAGATCAAAGACCATTTCCTAAATGCACTTTCCTTTCAAATTACCCCCGAATAAGGAATTCGATGCGGTCGGCTTTGGCTTGAACGCGGTCGATCATCTTGTTGTGGTACCCGCTTATCCTGAGTTTGACAGCAAGATTCGACTGGTCGAACACCGGCGCTCAGCAGGCGGTCAAACGGCGACGGCCATGGTCGCATTGCAACGCCTCGGATTAAGAACCGCGTACGCGGGAAGGTTTGGTTCTGATGATGAAGGTGAGTTCGGATTGGCTTCCATTCGTGACGAAGGCGTCAACGTTGAGTTCGCCGAAGTGGCGCCGGGCGCTCGAAACCAGATTGCATTCATTCTAATTGATCAGCGCAATGGTGAACGGACGATCGTCTGGGACCGAGATGAGCGTCTCGCCTATCAACCGAATGAAGCGCCCGTCGCTTTGGCCACCCGAGGTCGCGCACTTCATCTCGATGCGCACGATCCACTTGCCTGTATTCCCATGGCACACGCTGCGCACGACGCGACGGCGATCGTCTCTGCGGACATCGACAACGCTTACGAAGGTTTGTTGGAGCTGTTGCCTTTGATAGATGTGCTGATTACCTCGAGAGAGTTGCCGCATCGTCTAACGGGTATTGCTGACGAGCGGGCTTCGCTTGTTGAGATGAAAGCTCGCTACGGATGCGCCCTCGTTGGTATGACGATGGGCAAACGCGGCGCCGTGGTTTATTGCCAGGGCCAGTTTCTGGAAGCACCCGCGTACGAAGTCCCGGGCGGCTGCCGCGACACAACCGGCGCTGGCGATGCTTTCCATGCGGGATTTCTTTACGGATTGCTGAGGGGCGACGATATTGAGACTTCAATGAAGCTGGCGAACGCCACAGCCGCCCTCAAGTGTCGAGATCTGGGCGCGAGAACGTCATTACCAGAATCTGCGGAATTAGATCAATTCTTGAGGGACCAAAAATTCTAGAAAACATTCTCCATATAGCATTTTCATTTCTCATTTTTCATCTTAAGTGACACCGACAAGTCTCATTCGAAAACCGACACCGCCAAGACGCCAGGCGCAAAGAACGGCTACAGAAACGAGTTTTGAACCCTGTGCATCGAACTGTTCGCTGCTGAAATGAGCGTCCAATGTACTGGTGAGGCTGCTGAAGCAAGTACTAAGCACAAAGCACTAAGTTCGCCGATTTTTCTTGGGCTAACTCTGCAGTTCTTGGGGCGCCATGGCGGTATCGACTCCCGGCATCAAAATCGCTCCGCAGGGGCATCAAAGACAAAGAAGACTTTTTTGACAAATTTCGACCTTCTGTTCACTTAGAGAAGAGGACCTGCGAACTATGATGTGTATCGCCCGCTCGGCATTGCTGTCGGTGCTACTGATTTCGGTTGTCCTTCCTTTCGTTATCACACCGTCCCGCACTTTTAGCGCGGCTGCAAATGAAACCGCTCGTTCTCGTCTGAGTTCATCTGCGCCTGTGATAGCTCACAGTCCTCAGGCCCGAGGGAGCGTGATTTACGCGGACCGGTATCCCAATTTTGCGAGCGCTCTTGCAGCGGCGACCGGCAACACTCTCGTCATCAGTACGCCGATGGTTGTGTCGACGGCCTCTGTTGTTACCGCAACAACTAAACTGAAGTTTGAACGCGGTGGGCTGCTGCAGAAGTCCGCCGCTGGAACAATAACTTTTCAGGGACTTGGTCTAGTTGATCCAAAGGCGCAGGCTCCGACGTTCTCCGGGTTTGCGGTAGGGGAGATTACCTGGACCGGAGCTGACTATCCGCGGGAATTATCACTCGAGCTGTGGGACACGAATAGCACGTCGCTTTCAGACAGGCTGGAGCGCGCCGCGGCTGCTTTCAACAATGGCAGCAAGTCCGTGAAGTTTATCGCTTTCCCGAGAGTGATTACCAAGTCGGTTGAACTCTTTGACGGGCAGAGTATTCATTTCACGCGCGGCGACTACACCAACACTGCGACTGGATATCCCTCTGCCCATCCTCCCTTTCTGCTCAATGATCATTGTCGAATCTCAGCCGATCCAGGGGCCGTTCTGTACGAATCAAACTCTCCTACAAATGCCCATATGATCGGAGCGAAGATGATGTTCGTGGCCGGCTCAGACGGCACAGTCGAGGACATTCAGATTCGCGATCTCTACATTAAGGGCCACCCATCCCAGACTCACAGCACCCCATCTTCAATCATCATCCTGGGTAATGCTCGCAATTCCAGCGTGCGCAATGTGACTCTCGATGGCACTCATGCTTATGGCATCACGGTAGGCGGTTATTCGACTAAGGGGAACTATGCAGACGGCGTCGAGGTCACAAACATCAAGATTCTCAACACCGGCACACAGTTGTTGAATGTCATCAACGGAAAAAACATCACCTTTCGCGACATCCAGATCGACCTACGTAATCACAATGCGGTTGGATCATTTGCGGCCATCGACATTGAACCCAACACGACCGATAACAAAGTTGAGAACATTACTGTTGAGAACGTAGTGATCGATGCGCGCACTAATGTTCCGGGAATTTACATCACGGGCGTGGCCATGCAAGCAGCAGGGGCAGCGCAGTTGATCAATCCCGTGGTGCGTAACATCAGGGTGATGGGGCGTGACGTATCAACCGATGGTTCGTCTGGAGGTTTTCTCTATTCAGCAGCGGTTGTGTATGGTGCAGTTGGCGGAGTTATCGAAAACGTCTTTGTCCAGGGAGCGGTCGGTCAGGCTTTGTTTGTGCAAGCCTCACGGTATCTCAAGCTACGAGACATCGACGCCATTCAATGCAATTCTGCGAGCGGGTTTGCGGTGGAGATTCAGGCTTGCGCTGAGTGTGAGATTGAAGGCATGACGCTTAAGAAGTCGTCGACGCCCTTTCCGCAGTTAACCAACATCAAAGAGTCGGAGATTGAATACACTGTTACCGCCTCTGGTGCCAAAGTAACCCAAACCAATCCTGGTGGTTATCCTCGATTCTATAATCACTTTGCCGGGTTAAAAGTCCTTCTCAACAATACGCAGTACACCGTCAGCGCAGTCAACAATGTCACTTTCTCCATCACTACAACGGTGCCGGTAGGGACGATGGCGGTTAAGACTTTTGCCCCCGCAACAAGTGTCGACACGCGAACTGACGTGCTCGCAATTCCGAGCCACGGGCACAAGACCGGATCCAAAGTTAAGTACACGGCGGGAGGCGACGCGGTTGGAGGCCTCAGCAACGGATCGACCTATTTCGTAATCGCTTCGAACTCAAACACGTTAAAGCTGGCAACGACCCTGGCTAATGCATTGGCAGGCACCGCAATTGACTTGACCTCAAGAGGGACAGGCACCCAGACATTGACCCCAGTGCTGGTCACCAGGTTTTCTTCCAACCGTTATCGAAACACAAAAGCGGATGACGGTATTTTTCTGGAGTCTACCGGTACGTCAGTTGTAGATGCTGGTGGCTCTCGTTGAGTCTATAGCCTTCGCACACTTCCGCACACAAAAACAAAAAAGCAGCCTCACGACTGCCTTTTTAACAATAAATGGTGCACCCGGCATGATTCGAACATGCGACCCCCTGATTCGTAGTCAGGTACTCTATCCAGCTGAGCTACGGGTGCTTGATTAGGATTTTGAATATAAGAAAAACAAAGTCCAAAGTCCAATGTCCAAGGTCCAACGTCCGGTAGCGCCAGTTACGCATTACCGACATCGGCAAAACAATCAGACATTGGACATTGGACTCGGGACTTTGGACTTCGTAGTTACCGCGCAAAGTACCCCGGTCGCGTGCGGGCGATCAGTTCCGGATACACAACTTCAACTTTAATCTCGTGCCATTTGCCGTCGCGGGGACGGTTTCCCGGAGGTTGGTAAGCCACCGAGTAGAGTGTCCGGAGATTTGCCGCTACCTCGGCATACAAGCGCGCCATTTGATCGAGCCGATTGATTTCGGTCAGACGTCCGCCCGTGCGATTGGCAATGCTTTCCAGCCGTGTGCGCGCCGCAGCATAGATGCCGGTGATATCGGGCCCGGGAATCGGCAAACGTTTCGGATCGCCTGAGGGCAATGCGAGCGGAAAGATTGTGACGCCCTGCCGATCAGCCAGGTTAAGAACCGAAGCTAACGGTGCGCTCGCATGCGGCCTAATCGCGTTAAGCGCTTCTTCGTCTGTCTGCGCTTTAGCAACTGCAGCCCGATCGACATTCCGCATTTGCGTGTCGAGCCCATCGGTTAACACGACAATCGCTTTGCGTCGTTTCTCTTCTCGCTGTAGCTCGTTCAAAGCATACGTGAGCGCTTCGTAAAGATGCGTTTCGCCAGCGCCCTCAGCAATCTTGATGGCATAGGCCGTGTTTTTCCTGTTGGCATCGAAATTCGCGAGTCGTTTAACCTTCGCATTGAACTGCACGACAGCCACGCGATCTTCCGGAGCCAGGGCATCGAGGAAACGTGTACTAGCCAGTTTCAACTGCTCCCGAAAGCCGAGGGTTGAACCGGACATGTCGAGCAACAGCACGACGCTGAACGGAGCGTTGGTGGGCTCGAACTGAAAAATAGTCTGTTTCACTCCGTCTTCGTAAACCGCAAAATCATTTCGCGAAAGAGAAGTGATCGCGCGACCGCGACTATCAACAACACCGACATTGAGCTGCACCAGCGAAGTAGTCGTGCTCACAATGTCGTCTGGTTCCTGCGCCTGCAAGATGCTTAAACTTCCGCAAACAAGCGCCAGGCTCAAAATGAGCAATAGGCGGCTAAAGAGGTTTCGATAAAGATTCACTTGGATCATTTTGAAAATTACTTTGTGGGTTCCAGCGGGGGAAGTATGCATCTCTAGATAAAATCTGTCCAAACCCGACTCGATTTAGACTTGGCTGCAAACTTCGGACGCCCAAAAGCGGCTTTCCGTTGCTTCACGCCCTGCCGAGACCGGAATATAATGCCCGCACGTTGTCGACCTCAACCTCACTGACATTTCGGAGTCCTCACCAATGTATCGACCAAACTTCTGTTCTGAGTGCGGCGCAAAAATCGTGCGACTGCACTGGCATCCGTGGACAAGCCGCAGGTTTTGCGACGCATGCGCGCGAAGGTTGCGAAAAGAACGCCTACAGCTTCCTTTGATAAGTGCTGTCCTGCTCTTCAGCATGGGATTTGTAACTGGACGTGCGTTGCGGCCAAAGCCACCGCCTTTGATTATTCAGCGCAGCGCAAATTCGCCTCTGGCGAAGAGTGAAAGCACCGGCGCACACACGCCATCCGACGCGAATTCGGCTACTCCGTTAACGGAGGAAGCGGTTTACATTTGCGGCGCGCGAACTAAGAAGGGAACACCGTGTTCACGCCGAGTGCATCAGCCGGCGCGTTGTTGGCAACACAAAGGGATGCCGGCAATGCTTTCAGCCGAAAAGTTGGTTATCAAGGAGTGATTGCGCGATGCTTGAAGACTGGCAAGCTTCCTCGAAAAAGCGAGTTGCAGAAGCGTTTGTGGTCTATCTCGCGGATGCTACGATAGCTCTGGAAATGGAGGTCAACAATGCAGACGCGGGACGAAGTGGCACAAGTTAGCTTCTCACCACTGTTGCATCGCTACACCCTCGAGGAGTTCTTCACACTCCCAGATCCCGATGATCGTTCTCACTACGAGTTAATCGGAGGATTTCTCTTCATGGTTCCACCACCTGACCCGCCTCACGGGTCAATCGATGCTCGGCTGAATAGATCCTTGATTGGGTTTCTTTTGGCTCATGAAGTTCAAGGCGAGGTACACCATCCGCGCGAGCCGATCTACACAGATCTTCACGCAGGTATTTACCTCGAACCGGACATGATGTTTGTTTCCGACGAGTTGCGCGGAAAAATGGGTCGGAAGCGCACGTCCGCTGACATCGTCTTTGAATACCTTTCTGTCAGTAACGCTGTTTACGATCGTACCACTAAGGCCCACACCTATCTTGCTCTCGGCGTGCGGGAGTTGTGGCTAATAGATCAGTCAACGACCACAATTGAAGTTCGGCATGCTGGTGAGCGCAAAGGAAAACCTGCATGGGAAACTTGGCAATATTCCGCGGACGACTGGGCAGAGTCGAGAGTGCTGGCAGGTTGGCGGGTTTCGGTTGCAGAGCTGTTTGAAGGGTTAGTCTAATCCGTGACCACTTCTCAAATAGCAGTCGCAGTACTTAATTGAGTCGTGCCTACAGCAATGGACATGAAAAATCTGAACATGACATAAGGAAAATTATTTTTGTTTTCCAGACCTCAAGACCGAAGCAAAAAGAGAAACGGCAGAAGACCCTTGCCTCCTGCCGTCTGCTCCTGCTCCCCTTACTTACCGGATCGTCTTGATCGGGCCCGCTGGTTTGGCCGGTAGCGTGACCGGCGCTTTCAGGCGCGCCATCACTTCCACGATCCCGCGCTCGAGCTGCGGATCTTTACCGTCAAGCACAGACTTCGGATCGTTGTCTACTTCAATGTCCGGATCGACGCCATAGCCTTCGATGATAAACTCGCCTTTTGTGTTTGCGAGTCCTGATTCCGGAACTGAGATCCCACCACCATCGATTAGCGGGCCGCGCCCACTGATACCGACTACGCCGCCCCATGATCGCTTGCCAATCAGCGGCCCAAGCCCCGACTCCTTAAACATCGCCGGAAAAATGTCGCCATCGGAGGCCGAGTTTCCATCAAGCAAAGCGACCATCGGTCCGATAAAAACTCCGTCCGGGTAAGTATTGCCTTCGTCCGAAGTGCGCGAATAGTTAATCCCCAATAAGCGGCGTCGCAAACGCTCGATTAGCATGCGCGAAACATTGCCGCCGCCGTTTGCCCGCACATCAACCACCAAACCCTCTTTGCGAATTTGCGGGTAGTACCACTTGATGAATTCGCGAATACCGGCAGCTCCCATATCGGGAATGTGAATGTAACCAACCCGCCCTCCAGTGGCTTCAGACACTCGCCGCCGGTTGTTTTCGATCCAATCGAGATAGATCAAATTGCTCTCGTCAGTGATCGGGCGATAAGAGACAATGCGCGCTCCTGCCATCGTCGGGCGACTGTTCAGAGTCAGCGCTACGGGATTGTCGGATTTGTTACGCAAGAGCCGGTATGGATCGTCGGTACCCTTGAGCTCTTCACCGTCAATTGCCAGCACGTAGTCGCCGACATTCGCGTTCACGCCAATCTCGCGCAAAGGTGAGCGATAAATGTCTTCTTCGTTTTCGCCTGCGAAGATCTTAGCGATGCGATAGCGACCGGCTTGTTTGTCGAGCTCGAAGCGGGCGCCCGGTAAACCAGAACGAGGACGCGGCGGAATCTGAAAGTCTCCGCCCTCGATGTAGGCGTGCTGAATCGTCAACTCGGAAATCATCTCGCTGATGACGTAGTTCAAATCAGAACGGTGAGCGACGTATTGCAAGAGCGGCTTGTATTGCTCACGTAGCGCGACCCAATCGTAGCCGTGCATGTTGGTTACGTAAAACCAATCTCGATAGCGACGCCACACTTCGTGGAAGATCTGATTCCATTCTTCCGCCGGAACGCGATCGACTACTAAACCCGCGGTCGAAATTACCTTTTTGGTCTTATCGCCCTGGGGAGTGGCATCGTAAATGTTGAAAGCAGGTCCCTGCGCCACGAGGACTTTGGAACCATCTTCAGAAAGTGAGAAGCCGCGGATGTCTTCGGCAAGAGTTGTCTCCTTACGATCCTTCAGTGAATAGATCTTCAAGATCGTGGGACGATCTCCCGAGCGGCCGTAATAGAAAGCGGGACCCACCGCATAGAGGATGTGGCCGGTCTTCGCGGAGAGACCACCGTAGTTTTCCGCGCCCACGGGCACGCGGGCCACACGCCCCTGAATTCCATCGAAATCGATAACCATCGTCGCCGGCGGCTTGGCCTCGGCTTTCGGATCGGGCGTGGCAGCCGGAGCCGCAGGTTTTTCCGTCTCGGTGGCGGTCTCCTTATTTAACTCGCGATTGATGTCCTTCGCGGGTTCTTTCGGTTCGATGCCTGGCGGAGTACCTTTCGGCTTTGCCGCCTCGTCTGGTTTTGCAACCGTCACTTCATCGCTCTCAGGCGGGAAGGGATGCTTCACATCTTTACGCAAAGCGAGGGTGTATATGTAGGCGTCGCGATTTGTCGCATAGTTAAATTCGATCTGCGAAATCTGCGGCGCGAACTCACGGTCACTTAGAAAGTACAGATAGCTTCCCTGCGGATCCCAGGATGGACCGTACGCGTTGAACATGTCGTCAGTGACGCGGGTCACTTTATTGTTAGCGCCGTTCCAAATGTAAACGGATGAGAATCCATTTCCAGAAACGGCCATGCTGAATGCGAGATAGTTACCGCGCGGCGACCAGGTGTAGTCGCGAATCTGTCCGCGTGGCGAATCAGCAATCTCGACAATCTTGCGATCGGCGAGGGTGAGGACATGAACCTTGCCGTCTTTGTCGCCAAAGGCGATGCGCTTGCCATCCGCTGACCACTCGGGCTGATAACGCATGGCACTGCCGCCCCGTGTGATCTGTTCCGCCGGTTTCAGTCCGTCCTGGGCGATTATGTACAACTCTTCTTCGCCGCTCATATCTGAGATGAAAGCGATCTGCGAGCCGTCGGGCGACCAGCTCGGCCATTTGTCATGAGCGCCGGAAGAGTGCGTTAGATTTCGGGTTGGGCCTTTTTCAATCGGGGCGCTGAAAATGTCGCCGCGCGCAGAGAACACAGCACGCTCGCCTTTGGGGCTAAGGCCGACGGATTCAATCTGGCCCGTTGCGGGGACGCGACTGGGACGCCGCGCCAGTCCATCATCGGGAACAGTGATGGAAAGTCCCGAACTGCGGCGGCTCTTGGTATCGAGAATCTGTAACTCACCGTTGAGTTCGTAAATGATCCGATCTTGATTATCAGCGCTGGGCCAGCGCACGTCCCAAACTTTGTTGTTCGTGATCTGAGTCGTCTTCGCGCTGGGCACGTCGTACGCATAAAGATTGAAGTGGCCGTCGCGATCTGAATTGAAGTAGATCGTGTTGCCCATCCAGATCGGATCGCGAGAGGCGCGTGGCCCTTCAGTGATGCGTTTCGTGGCGTAGGTTTTTAGATCGAAGATGTAAAGACTGTTTGCCTGGCCGCCGCCGTAACGTTTCTCCGGGCGGAAGTCGCGCGACTGCGGCGAGTAAACCATTTGCGTGGAATCGGGAGAATAATCGCCCGAGCCTGCCTGGGGCATTGGTAACGCGACTGTTGATCCGCCATCTACGGAAACTGAGTAGAGACGCGCAATCGGCAACGACCATGAATCCTGTTGCGACTTAAAGATGATGCGCTTTCCATCGCCCGACCAACCATAAACCTGATTGTCCCAACCCCATCGTGGCGTCAACGGTCCGCGTGCGGGATAGAAAGTGAGTTGGCGAGGCACACCGCCACCGGCCGGCATTACGTAAACTTGTTCGTCACCATCGTACTGTCCCGTGAACGCGATCCATTTTCCGTCCGGAGAAAATTTGGCAAACACCTCCATTCCGGGATGCGCCGTCAGGCGAATTGCCGAGCCGCCACTCACGGGCGCGGTCCAAATATCACCGGCGTAGGTGAAGGCGACGCGGTCAGCGTGAAGATCAGGAAAGCGCAGCAATTTCGTTTGTGCGAATGCGGTCGTTGCGGCCGACATAAAAAGTGCCGTCAGCATAAATGTGACGAAAGGAAGGGTCGGGCGGAAATTTCTCTTGAGCAATGGAAAGCCTCCTCTGAAAAGTCTTGTACGAAGCTGCGACGCTACGCGTCGAAATTACTTGCGATCCTTGAATGCATCGTTCAGATCTGTATGCCGGCTGTTTAATGGCACGAGGCGACCGTCAATAAAGAGATGACGCACATGCGTTCTGGTCTCCAGCAAATCACCGTCGGTCACAACCAGGTTTGCGTTCTTGCCAACTTCAATGGAGCCGAGCCGGTCGGCAACATTAAGAATTTGTGCGGGATAAAGTGTGACCGACTTCAATGCCTCAGCGCGTGATAAGCCAAAGGCCGCAGCCATGCCCGCGTAGTAAGGCAGATTGCGAACATTGGCACCACTGTCGCCACTGGAAATACAAAACGTGACTCCTGCCTCGCGGAGTTTGCCGGCACTTTCGTAAAGCGAGTCATAAAAATCATCTTCACGTACGGGCAAATCGAGAATGCCGGTAAGGATTACGGGAACGTTCTTTTCTTTCAACAAACTGGCGACCTTCACAGCTTCCTCGGCGCCGAGAATGATTGGTTTCAGTTTCATCTCTTCGGCAAACTTGATTGCGCCGCGAATTTCGCTCTCGCGCGTGGCGCGGAAAATCACCGGGCGCTCGCCGCGAACATAAGGCACAAGCGCCTCCAGGATTAGATTCTCTTCCGCTCGCGGCAGCTTCGGATCTTTAGCGTAAGCATCCTTGGCGCGACCGTAGGCTTCCGCATCGCGCAACGTCTTGCGAATCTGCTCCAGTTGTCGATTGGCAGTAGCGAGGGCTTCGGTAAGATTCACTGGCTGCTGTGCAAAGAAGCCTCCGCCTCCCCCCGACGTCCGCGGGTAATTAATTACGAGTGTTGCAAATGGGACGACCGCCATTTCGAGAGGAGCCGTGCCTACAAGATTGATCAGCGCACTTTGTCCTGAAATTAGTCCGCCGGTAGGAAGCGACAAAGCGCTGGTGACGCCGTCAACTCGAGTGACAGCAATATGCGCGCTATGAGGGTTAACGGCGACGATAGCTTTTGCGTGGGGATTGAGATCGCCGACTTCACCCGTGTCGACTGTTCCAAAAGCCCCTTGTCCGACTTCGACAAGACCCATCGAAGTGCCGGCATCGATCATTCCCGGATAGATTGAAAGGCCGCGTGCCTCGATAGTCTGCGAATTGGCAGGAACTTCGACGTTGGTTCCGACAGCAGCAATCTTTCCTTCGCGAATTACTACCGTGCCGTTTTCAATGTCGGCGCCAGAGACCGTGACGATGCGCGCGTTGCGAATCACGAAAGTGCCGCGCGGAGGCATAACTCCGGATTGAGCGGTAGGATTGCCTGGCTGCTGTCCGAGACTTATCGAACCCGCCAGACTCAAGAGAGCGGTTAGAACCATAATGCGTTTCTTTATCCGCCTCCGCGTCCCCGCGTCTCCGCATCTCCCCATCTCTGCGTCTCGAGTGGTCATGGCTGCTCCCCTCCTTCCCACAGATCGTCATCCGTATTTGTCGGTCTGCGTCGTCGCGGCGCTTGCGGAGATGCGCCTCCGGCCGGCGGGCGATTTGGATCGGCAGCTTCCAGCTGGGCCCGCTCTCTGAGGAACTCAGGGCGCTTGGCCAGATCCTGTTGACGATCGAAAAAGATCTCGCCGTCCACGAAGGTGGTCTCGACTCGCGCGTAGACGCTGAGCGGATGATCAGTCCAGATCGCCAGGTCAGCATCTTTACCAACTTCCAACGACCCCACGCGCTGCTGAATGCCTAACTGAACAGCGGGATTCCAGGTGATAAGTTTGAGAGCTTCTTCCTCGGTCAAGTCGCCATAACGCATTCCTTTGGCGGCTTCGATGTTTAAGCGGCGAGCGCGTTCATCGGAATCCGAATTCATCGAAACGACAACGCCAGCGCGGGTCATGATCGCGGCGTTATAGGGAATTGCATCATAAGCCTCGATCTTGTAGGCCCAATTGTCGGCAAAGATCGAAGCCCCGGCGCCGTGCTGCGCAATCTCGCGAGCAACTTTGTAGCCTTCAAGCGTGTGCTGGAAAGTCTTGATCTTGAAGCCAAAATCATTGGCGACATTGATCAGCATCAGAATCTCATCGGCACGATAACAGTGGGCATGAACCAAACGTTTTCCTTCCAGCACTTCCACGAGAGGCTCTAGTTGCAGGTCTCGACGAGGCGCGACCAGGTTCTTATCGCGTGAACGAGCGACCTGATATTCGTCCCAGGACTTCTTATAGTCGCGCGCCTTCGTGAAGGCGTCGCGAATAGTTTCTTCAACGCCCATGCGCGTCATCGGATAACGACGAGTTTGACCAGGTTGCGGTTGAGAGTTTGAGCGCTTGGGATTCTCGCCGAGCGCGAATTTGATTCCCGGCATCGCTCCCGGGAAAATCATTTCCGCAGCTGGCCGCCCGTATTTAATCTTCACCACCGTATTCAAGCCGCCAATCGCATTCGCGGAACCATGCAATAAGTTGAGACTCGTGACGCCGCCTGCGAGTGCGCGATAGAGATCGATGTCGTGGGGATTGAGAACGTCGCTGGTACGCGCCATCGAAGTGACGGACAAGGTTCCTTCGTTGATCGTGTCGAGCATCGAGTGGGAGTGACAGTCCACGATGCCGGGGAGGACAAACTTTCCCGTCGCGTCTATCACCTTGGCGTTGGCAGCCGCGCGAGCATCTTTCCCCAGGGCCACAATCTTTCCGTTACGAATCAAAATATCGGCATTCGTTAGCGTTCCGCGCGTAACGGTAAGCACCGTCGCGTTACGAATCAGCGTCTCGGTTGCCGCGACGCGACTCTGCGCCAGCGACTGCGGCATGGTCAGGGTCACAATCAGTGAGCAGAATAGGACTTGGATTGTTAGTCTTCTCATCATCGTCTCTCTTATTATCAAGACTGAAACGGTTGGCTTAAGATTTTTGCCGGGTTCCGGTAAAGCGCGCGAAACCAATTTCTGATCTGACCGTGCCGCGAATCTCTTCGCCGCTAACGCTGCCTTCAACGGTCATCTCGACGACGCGTCCTTCAACGCGAGCACGCGCTAAAAAGCGAAAACCTTCGTCGTCAAGCGAGCCACTCTCCAGTTTCGTGACGCCGAATGGACTCTGCAGCACTCCGCTTAACCCACCCTGTTGCTGTTCAAGTTTTAGAGTTCCCGGATACGTTTTTAAACCGACCATCAAGTTGAGTAGCCATGTACCTGATGGATCAGCGCCTTGAGTTTTGCTGGTTGCCGATTCCGATCCGGGCTGGACGCGACTGCCACTGAATGTACCTGGCGCGCGACCGACGAACGTCACGCTGCCCTGCATCTCATTGCCGGTTAGCTTCCCTGTGAAGCTCGCTTCCGTAGTCTGACCATCGAGGTTTACCGGGACTGTCAATCTGAAGTCACCGCCCGGGCCTAGGGAAGCATTGGAGATCTCGCCGCTTCCGAGCGCCCCCTGGATAGAGCCGCGTAGCCGATCACCTTCCTGTTGCAATACCAGAGTCATATTTAAATCGGCAGAACCGGTGTTCACGGTCACGGTCCAACTACCGGTCGCAGTTGCCGCCGCTGCGGCGTCAGTAGCCACAGTGGTCGCGGGCTTCAGGTCGACCGGACGGCCGTCAATGAAGACATGGGCAAACGTTGGATTGCGTGTGAAGAGCTCGCCGCGCGTAACCGTCAGGTTTGCGATTTTTCCGGCTTCAATTGAGCCCATCCGATCGTTGACGCCGAAGATCTCAGCCGCGGAAAGCGTAAATGCGCGTAATGCATCCTCGCGAGAGAGGCCGTTCTCGATGGCGCGGGCGATATTGGGATAGAAGTCAGTGGTGCTCGTCATTGCCCCGGATTGAAAAGCAAACTTCACGCGTGCTGAAGCCAATCGTCCAGCTGTCTTCTGCGCTTCCACGCGTTCGCGTAACACTCTGAGCGGCTCCGGATCAGCTTCGGGCATTGCTGCGGTTGTGCGGCGTGGGAAGTTAAGCGAAAGCAGCACCGGCACGTTTCGTTCACGCAGCCGGTCGGCAACTTTACCGGCCTCAAGGCCGCCTGCGATGATCGCGCGCAGCTTAAATTCCTCGGCGAGATCAAGTGCCCGGCTAATTTCTCTTTCACTGTCCGCGTACATGATCACCGGGAGCGATCCATCGAGCACCGGTAGCAGCGCCGCCAACGCCCGATCCTGATCGGGTCGTTTCATTCCCCGCGGCGATCGCGCGTAAGCCTGCTGTGCCTCGCGATAGCGACCGGCGTCGAGCATCATTTGGCGCAACACTGCAAAGACGCCCATCAATGAGTTGGGATAGACGCCGCTCCGCAACGGAGTGAAACCGACGTGCAGGGCGACCGGCGAACGCACGATCATCTCCTGAGTCGTATCACCAGCTAGATTGATCAAGGCTGACTGGCCCATCCAGATGCCTTGTCGTGGCGCTGACAACGCAGTAGTGATTCCCAGCTGCCGAGCTGCTTCGATCTGGTCTCCGCCGGGTTTAATGAAATCTTCGGCCAGTACCTCCGGTTGTAATCCCGCCGGTTGCGAAGAGTTCAGTGCCGTCAAAATGGCCGCCTGGGGGCGCTGTCCTCCGAAACCTCCGCCACCTGGCGTGGCCGCCGGTGTAGGTGACGGCTGCGGCATTCCCAAAGACGTATTGGAATCGAAGAGACCGGGATAGACAGTCAGTCCCTTCCCATCAATGATGCGCGCGTCTGCGGGGATGGCAACGTTTGGCCCCACCGCGGCGATCAACCCGTCGCGAATCACGACTGAGCCGCGTTCAATTGCCGGCCCGGAAACGGGAACGATGCGCGCGTTAGTAATGGCGTAGGTGTCGATGGCGCTGCGTTGCGCGTGGGAGAAGCGAGTAGGTAGTGCTCCCAGCGAAACTAAAGCGATCATCGCCAGGGCAATCCGCGACTTTAGTCTTGGCATAGACGAACGGGTCCGCATGCAGTGGTTTGGGGTTCGAGCGCCAGCCTGGGGAGACCAGAGCAAACACATTCTCAGTAACGAAGTGGCGAAAGCTTAACTTAGGCCGTAAAGCAGGCGCAAGGGATGAAATTGGGGATGGCCAATTGATCGCAATCGCCGATTGCCAATTGCCGATTGCCGATTGATGTTCACTCAAGTCACGCACAAAGCATTTGACCGCCAAGGCACAAGACGCAGAGACGCCAAGGAAAATAAGGTCGACGGCATTAAAATTTTGGCCTCTACGAAAATGATTCATTTCAGCTGTTAATACTTCTCTGCGTCTTGGCGCCTCGGCGTTTTGGCGGTAATGCTGGATCCGCGACTTGAGTGAACAGCACTGACAAGTACGAGCGGCAATCGGCAATCGCCAATCGGCAATTGGCAATGGTAAAGGCTTTCACGCTCCTTCTGCTAAACTCGACCCGTATCATCTCAGTCTTACGGAGTTGCTTTGGCAAAAGAGCTTTGGTTAGGGCCGCTGCTGGGCAGTAATCGCGCGCGCTTAATTCAACGCTGCGCCGATCTTGTTGCGGATCAGAAATCCGATCGGTTTCTCTACCTCGCAGCCTCGCATCCACTCCTCGAATTAGTGACCCAGGGAATTCTCGATGGGGTTAAGAACCGCGGACTCTGGAATGAACTTCCGGTGTACCTCTTCCGCGGTTTCGTCCGGCGAATCTTGAGCAGCGCCCGGGACGATCGCGGACAAAATTTCCCGCCGCGTCTGCCTATCGATCAGGACGAGCTCCCTCTAAAACGCAGTCTTATTTCCCAGATCCTGGTACGCCTTTCCGCAAACGGACAGCTTAAAGCTATCGGTCCCCTGGCGCGTCGCGAAGGCTGCGTCAACACCATCACTACTTTGATCGGCGAAATTGAACGCGCTGGGAAAACGCCCCAGGCGATCAGTGAAATCATCGCTGCCCGGCTCGCGGATATCGCGCCTGACGGTGATGTTACCGAAGGTCTTTCTCGACAAATAGACTTCGACCAGGAAGTCGCTCTGATTTACGCAACTTATTCTGACTTTCTGCGCGAATTCAAACTGACTGAGGCAGATGCAGATCAACTGCGGGCACTCGCAGTACTCAACGGCGAACTTGATGGTCAAACCGTCCAGCTTCCGTGGCTGGAGAATGTCGAATTACTCGTCCTCGATGGCTTCTTCGACTTCACGCCAATTCAGGGTGAGATTTTGCGGCAATTGATTCCTCGCGTGCCCGAAGTTGTCGTGAACCTCAACCATGACCAACGCAATCCGGATATCTTTCTTCCTTTTCAAGACACCATCGATCACCTAACAAGCATCGAGCCGTTCGAGCGCAAATTCAGCAGTGCAGAAGCTGCGGCACAAGGCGCGCTCGCGGGCTTGCGGCAAAAGCTCTTCAATCCGCAGCTCGACACCAAAATTACGGAATCCGACCAAGCCGGCACCGCAGCTGAGGTGCGCTATCTCGAATGTGGCGATCGCGATACCGAAATACGCGCCATCGCGAAAGAGATCAAGCAGCTGGTGTTGCGTGACGGGTTCGCGCTGTCAGACATAGCCCTCGTGGTGCGCCAGCGCGCTGCGTACTCTGAAACGATTGCGCGCGTACTGCGCGAAGAGTCTCTCAGTTGCAATCTCGAAGCGCGTGTTGACGTGAAAGACATTCCGGCGCTGCGCGCGGCCTTAAAACTCTTCGAAGTGCTGGAGAGTTTGGATCCAGATGAGCCGGTTAACCCGCGAGTGTCTGAGCTGGCCGACTTGATCAAGTCGGAATACTTCAAGCTGGGTGGCGAAGAAATCGAAAAACTAACAAAACTATTCGAAGCCGAGGGCATGCACTTGTTACCCGGTCTAGTCGAAGCGAAAGGAGACCTGCGTGAGAAGTTGCGCACGCGTCATCGCATCGGCACCTGGGATGCAGATGCGCTCGAAAATACTTTTGCATTCGTTGGCAGCGAGCTGCGGTTGAGTGAGTGGTCAAGGCGGGCCCAGCAGTTAATTAATAAACTGCCCGGCGCCGCTGCCACGCGGGAACTGCTCAATATTGAATCCACTGAACAAGCGCGCGATCCCGACGAAGCGGATCAAGTTGAGAATGCCGAAACCGCGAAGTTGGAAGAGAAGAACGTCGAGAAAAAGCGACGCCCATCTCGCGATGTTCATCCGGCAGCAATCTTCTGGGCGCTCCTGGTGATCGAGGAGTTCGCCAATCACATTCGCGCAGTTCCCCTGGCCGGCCGTCCGGTTGACCTACGCCGTGAACTGGTCCGGCTCTTCGATAAATTGTCCTTCGCTGAGCAGATTGCCCGGCCCGTCAAAGATGATATCGCGGATGACGAGCTCCCGCAGGCGATGCTCAACTTTAACAGTTTGGAAGCACTGCGCCGCGCGTTCGTAGCCGCGATTAAAGCGATTGAGATCGTGTGGACTTCCGTGGCGCCCTCGGTAGAAACCCGGCTGGCAACCTTCACCGAAGAGGTACGCCGCTCCCTCACCTCTCAATCGCAACTGACACGCGTGGCGAATGCGCGCGGGTTGCGCGTGCTTGAAGCCACCGACGTGCGCGGTCTCCGCTTTCGCGCAGTTTTTATCGCGGGTTTGATCGAAGGCGGTTTTCCTTTGCGCGCCTCGCGCGATTGGATCTATCCGCACGAAGAACGCGAACGATTAAAACAATACGGTTTGACTCTTGAAGACATTTCGCCGGCGACCCTCTTGAAGGAGGAGCACTATTTTTATCAAGCAGCCTGTCGTGCCACTGAGAAGCTTTACCTAACGCGGCCTCTCGTTCTGCCCGACGATTCGGAAACGGTAGCCTCCTATTACATCGATGAGCTGCGACGCGCGGTGGCGCCGCTCAAAATCGAAAGCGAAACAATTCGCCGCGACTATGATGGCAAGCGCTTGGCCCAGATCTCCCGCAACAGCGAACTAAGCACCGCCCTCGTGCGTCAACAGGAACGGCAATTACGCAAAGTAGACATTGAAGACTTGTTACCGCAGCCACGCATCCAGAAGTTTCTCACTCTCGCGCGCAATGATGGCTTTGTGAGCGACGGCGCCCTCCGGCGCATCGAGATCGAACGAGAACGGGCCGGCTCAGCGTTCGGATCCTACGATGGCAACATCACCGATCCGCATCTCCTTGCGCTCCTGAATCAGAAATTCGGGCAGGACTTTGTTCACAGTGCGAGTGGTTTGAGTGTCTATGGCAACTGCGCTTACAAGTTTTTCGGCCAGCGCGTTCTGAAACTTGAGCCGCGCGGCGAGGCGGCGCTCGATCTGCAGGCAATCGATGCCGGCAAGCTGCTGCACGATATTTTGCGGCGCTTCTTCGAGACACATCGGCGGCAACCGCTGGAGCAGTTCGACCGCGCAGCCCTCCAAAAAGAATTGCGAGAGCTTGCGGATAAGGTCTTCAAGGAACATGAAGACGTGGTGCCGGCGCTCAATAAACAAATCTGGAAGATCGACCAGGAGATCCGAAAGATTCTCTTGGATCAGGTGCTGCTGTATGAGTTGGAGATGCAGGACAAAGCCTCTGGTCATGCAGTTCTGCCTGCCTACTTCGAAGTATCGTTTGGCTTGAAGTCTGGTGGCGTCAAAGATCCAGATTCGAAAGCTGAACCGCTCGAGCTGACTCGTTCCACATTCGTCGGCTCCGAAACGATAAAAGTAAGCGGACAAATTGATCGCGTGGATATCAGTGCGGAGCAAACACTGATTGCTTATGACTACAAACTCTCGACCGGCTCGACGATGGTGGACATGGAAGCGGGCCGCAGTCTGCAATTGCCGATTTATATCGAAGCTTTGGAAAAGTTGATTTTTCCGAATCAGCAAGTTGCGGGCGGCGGTTATTACGTTATTCGTGGTGGAACAGAACGGCGCAACAAGGGCTTGCACCGCAAGACCTTCATCGAACAATCGGGACTTCATCCGAGCGTGAAATCTCTGATCAGCGACGAGGAGTGGCAACGAATCCGTGCAGCGACCCTCGCGAAAATTTGGGATTTCGTGGACGACATCCGTGCCGGAGATTTTCGCGTCGATCCGTCACAGAGGCTGAAGACTTGCCGCTTTTGTGACTTCGCCGCAGTCTGTCGTTACGACACCTATCGCATCGAAAGGAAGAAACGGCAGGAGGCAGGAGACAGGAGTCAGGAGACAGGAGTCAGGATACAGGAGACAGGACTTAGAGACAGGACTTAGAGACAGGGGTTAGGAGACAGTGATCAGGAGACAGAAGTCAGGAGTCGGGAGGGCAGGAGTCAGAAGTCAAGGAGAGAATAGGACGGCAAAGCCGTTCTCATAAACCCAGTGGAGAATCGAACACTCCTCGACTCATTGCCGACGAGGGCGAGATTAAATTTGTCGATCCAACAAAAGCGACAACTCGAACCAGAGCAAGCTGCCGCCGCTTACACCGTCGACCGTCACGTTTCGGTAACGGCCGGACCGGGGTCCGGTAAGACAACCGTGCTCGTCGAGCGTTACCTACACATTCTCCTCAAGCACAACCTTTCCATCGATCAAATAGTCGCGATCACTTTCACCAATCGTGCCGCCAACGAGATGCGCGAGCGACTTCGCGAGCAACTCGATCAACTCCTGCATACCGCAGCTAGCGACAAGCGTCAGCAGTTGCTCAGCTACAAACGAACGCTTGATGGCGCGGTGATCACGACGATTCACGGTTTCTGCTCCCGCCTCTTGCGCGAGTTTCCTGTTGAGGCTCGTGTCGATCCGCAGTTTCTGCTGCTCGACGAACACCGCGCCGCGATGCTGCTCGAAGGCGTCGTCGAAGAGGTACTAAACGAGTTCATCAGCCTCGGCCACGTCAAGATCTCGCGTTTGACCCTCGGTGTGGGCCGCGGCCGCTTGGCCACAGCAATTGCGCAAATTTTTCGAGATGTTCGCGGCCAGGGGCTGGCGCTTACTGAACTCGCAGTGAAGACCGCTGCAACGCACGTTAGCGAGGAAGATCACACCAACGCGCTTGCCGAGTTGTCCCAGGCGATGAAGAGGTTCTCAGCTATTCGCGCAACAACTGCGGCGCAGATTGAGAAACAAAGGAAGGCGATCAAGGCCTGGTCTGAGCTGGAGCAGTTGCTGCGAAAAGCTCCGACGCCGGAAACATTGGCTGACTATTGCCGCGCCGTAGCCGACTTCCGCAAAATAAGACCGAACGCGCAAGGACTTTTTACCGAAGGCGTAAAGAGGCTCGATGAACTGATCTGGGAAAAAGACCTGGCTGGCCGTGTGCCGCAACTATGTCTTGATCGGTTCGCGCAGGAGTATGCGTTGGAGTTGATCCATCTGCTGCTTCGCGTCGACGAGCGACTCGAGGAAGAAAAACACAAACTGTCGGCACTAGACTTTGCTGACCTGGAGCTGAAAGCGCTGGCACTGCTCGAGCGGCCGGAAGTGATTACGCGTGCCGCTGAGCGTTACAAGTTTTTCCTGGTTGATGAATTTCAGGACACTAACACTCTGCAGCGACGATTGCTTGAGCAGCTAGCGCTGCAGACCAGCCGGCGAGAACGCGCCAACCTGTTCATTGTCGGCGATCGCAAACAATCGATCTATGGATTTCGCGGGGCGGACGTTGATGTCTTTCGCGAAATGACCGACACGCTAATCAATGCCGGTGGCGTATCGCAGCCGCTCCTGCTTAACTTTCGCAGTCAACCTCCGTTGGTCAATTTCTTTAACTATCTTTTCGCACGCTTGTTCGAACCGCGCGATCCAGTCAGCGCCAGGGAACGCGAAGAGCTCGGTTATGTCGCTCACGAACCGAGCGAAGCGAAACGCGAACTTACCGCTGACGGTCCGCTCGTCGAACTTCTAGTTTCCACGGAGACAGCCCTGGACGCAGACGTGGATAGCCACCCGCGCGCCGAACTGAGTTCTCGCGAAATTGATGCTGAACAGCTGGCACAAAGAATTCGCGCGCTCGTAACTCAAGAAGCCAAATACAGCGATATCGCCCTCTTGTTTCGCGCTCTTACAAACGTACAAACGTATGAGTCGGTCTTTCGACGCGCCAACATTCCTTACCAGACCGTGCTGGGTCGCGGCTTTTATGCGCGCGAAGAAATTACTGATCTGGTTCAGTTGCTGCGCTTCCTCGACAACAAGACAGATGAATTGGCCTTGGCTGCGGTCCTTCGCTCACCGCTCGTCGGCATTTCAGACAACGCGCTCCTGGCGCTGCGTTGTGCGCCGTGGCTCAAAGATGCCGAGACTGGCGACCCGCTTTATCACTTCACCAACACGCGGCGGCTCTTTACAGCATTACAACGGCATCGCGAAATCGCTTACATCGACGAAGCCGAACATGAGCTGCTGGAACGCGCTGCCGGTTTTATCAGTGAGCTGGTGAAGCGCCGCCATCATTACGCTCTTGACGATCTCTTGCGCTATGCGGTCGAGCGTTCGGAATACCAGACGGTGATTGCTGCTAACTTCGATGGCGCGCAGCGCTTGGCAAACGTCGAACGCCTTTACACTCTCGCGGCGCGTTTCGAGCAATCTGGCAATTACCTAATTCGTGATTTTGTTCGTTACGTTGAAGATTTTGAAGCGATCGGCAGTCGCGAAAGCGAGGGACAAATCGACGAGGCGGCCAACGCCGTGCGGCTGATGACGATACATCAGGCCAAGGGACTCGAGTTTCCGATCGTTATTATTCCCGAGCTGCAACGTTACTCGCGCGTGCCTGATAGTTGGTTTCTGCTTGACCGCCATCGCGGGTTAACACTTAAGGTGCCTGACGGGCGCAGCAACCTGGTTGCGGGTTTCAGCTTCACCACCTTCGAGCAACGCAACTCCTGGCGTGAAGAATTTGAAAGCATGCGGTTGCTGTACGTCGCAGCCACGCGCGCTCAGGATCGTCTGATTTTTTCGGGGACCACTAAGGACCTCGACAGCCTTAACGCAAAACCCGAAACGTGGTTGCGGTGGATCTGGCAATCGCTTGACCTGGGATTGAGATCCCAAAGCGGAGTTGTAGCGTTAGCTGAGGGCGTCGAGTTAAGGCTATCGCTCAATCCTGTCACGAACGCAGAATCGCCGCCCGAGAAGATCGTTGCCAGCGAGCCGCCCATTCCCGAGTCGGTTGGCTCGTTGGCCGAAGCGTTTCCCTTGATGCATTCGATCGCGCCTGATGACAGCGATGCGCAGCAACGGCTCAGCGTGACGCAGCTGATCAATTATCAGCGTTGTCCGCGCCAGTACTATTTCGATCGGGTTCTGCGGGTGCCGTCCGTCGACGAGCTCGCCGTTTGGAACAACGCCGAAGCGCCAGAGCCGCCGGCCAATCTAAACGCGACTTTGAAAGGCGCGGTGATTCACCGCTTTTGCGAAACCTATTCCCCTGGTGATGAACCTAAGGAAAGACTGAAACTAAGTTTTGCGGACGTTATTCGGGCGCGGCAGGCCCAACTGGCTGATCGCCTGGAAGACATAAATGAAGCAGAAGCGCTGAAGGAGTTATGGCCCCTCGCGCAAAACTATCTTTCGAGTGCTGTGTTTTCACGCGCCGAGGCGATCCGAAAAGTAAGTGCGAAACCACGCCAGCACCCGACTTCTGCGGCGGGCCTTTGGAGCGAACTGAGTTTTCGCCTGCGGCGGCCGTGGGGAATCCTGACGGGAACGATTGATAAGTTGTTGATTTCCCCGGCGGTCGACGTTGAAGGTTTTGAGATTGAAATTATCGACTTCAAAACTAATCGAATGAATCCACCGGCGACTTTGAAGCGTGACGCTGCGATCAATCAGGTGGTTAACGAACCGCCGGCGTTAACCAGTGCGGGGATCAAAGGGAAACGAAGTCGAGCTCACTCAAAAACTGCAGCGAATCAATTTGCGTTTGAGTTCTCTGAAACAAAGAAACGGGAAGTTGTTGGCCTTGACTTCGAAGCGGGCTCTTCAATCGCTGAGCAGGTCCGCGTTGCTGCTTCTGACTACCAACTGCAAATGCAGGCTTACGCGCTCGCGGTTTACGAGCTGATGCCGGAGTTGATTAAGAAGGGCTGTCGCATTCGGGCAACGCTTCATTTTCTCCATCCGAATGTTGAATGGACACTTACGCCGGAAATGCTGACTGCGGAGGTGTGCGCGTCATCGCTTGACGAGGCGATGCGCCAGATCATCAACTCCTGCGGTCCGGAAGATTTTCCCGTGCGCCCGGCGCGACATTGCGGCATGTGTAGTTTTCTGCGCATCTGTTATGCGGGCCGGCAAACAATGCCGCATCGGATCTCGCGAACCCCGCCACTTGGCGTAGCCGCAGTCAGCGGGTAAATAACGCGGGTTGGGTACTGGGCCGGTACTTGCATTTTGCGGTGAGCCTGTTACGTGTATGCTGAAGAGCGAAAACAACAATGGTTCAAACAGCGCAAGCATCATTGGGAACTGAAGCCCCTGATTTCACGCTTCCGGATGGAGCAGGGAAACCATGGAAGCTCTCGGAACAGCGCGGGAAGGTTGTGGTGCTACTCTTCTACCCGGGCGATGAAACACCGATCTGCACGCGCCAGATGTGTTCTGTTCGCGACCGCTGGGACGATTATGCAGCGACGGGCGCTGAGGTTGTAGGCATCTCAGCCGACTCAGTTGATTCGCATCAAAAGTTTTCCAGCAACCACGAGCTGCCTTTGCGTCTGCTGTCAGACGCGGATCAAAGCGTGGCTAATTTATATGGAGCGCGTTCGCTGATTCCCGGAAAGGTGGCGCGTTCAGTTTTTGTAATCGATGCGAATGGAATCATTCGACATCGCAAGGTGCAGCCGCTCGGATTGTTTCGTCCGAAGGACGATGAGGTTCTGGGAGCAATTCGCGCAGCGCAGAAATAAGTTTCAGGTCTCCGGTTTCAAGTTTCAAGTTCGCGAGCTCAACTTGAATCACAGGGCGATTGAGGCTGAGCAGTTAGCCTGAAACCTGAAACCTGTAACTTGAAACCTGAAACCGCGGAGCGATATGGCTGAAACAATTAAGTGCAAACACTGTGGCGAGAAAAGGCCGGCGCTGGGTTTCGCGCCGTTTCCGAACGAACTAGGGCAGCGGCTCGCAAATGAAATCTGCCAGCCCTGTTGGAGCAGTTGGCTACAAAAGCAGACGCAGATAATTAATCACTATGGCTTGGATTTGACGAATCCGGACGCCCAGAACTTTTTGTTCGACAACATCAAAGGTTACCTCTTTAACGAAAGCGAAGCCCTTCCGCAAATCGATACCACTAAGGAAGGCAGCATCAAGTGGTGATCTTGAATTAGCGTGCGAAGCACGCGTTCAGCGTAAAGCCTAGGGCGTAAGCCCTAGGTTACCGGTTGGAAAAATTCAACTAGCCCGCGAAGCGGGTGACAGAAATGTAGCGTGCGAAGCACGCGTCCTGCGTAAAGCCTAGGGCGTAAGCCCTAGGTATCGCACAACCTCACAACCCAGCCCGCGCAAGCGGGCGAAAGGATCCTCACATGTCTCAGTCATACACGAATCTTCTGTACCATTTAATCTTCTCAACTAAAGAACGTCGTCCAGTCATTACCCCCGACTATAAACCCCGACTCTACGATTACATTGGAGGAATTCTTCGAGGGCTCGGCGGAATCTCTCTTGGCATAGACGGTGCCGCCGATCATGTACATGTGCTGGCGAAGCTGCGTCCTGACCGCGCCCTCTCCGATGTTTTGCGTGACTTAAAGGCAAATGCGAGTGGCTGGATGCACGATGTCTTTCCCGAAACTAAAGACTTTAGTTGGCAACGAGGCTATGGAGCATTCACTGTCAGCCAATCAAATGTCATTGGCGTGCAGCAATATATAGCAGGGCAGGAAGAGCACCACAAACGAGTTTCATTTCGAGATGAGTTTATTCAATTCCTGCAGGCAAATGGAATTGCTTACGACGAACGCTATTTTGTAAGCGCTGTCGCCCGCTGAGCGGGCTCGTTGGAATTTACTGACGGATACCTAGGGCTTACGCCCTAGGCTCTACGCTTTACGCGTGCTTCGCACGCTAACATTCTTTCGCCCGCTGGGCGGGCTCGTTGAATTTACCGACCGGTACCTAGGGCTGACGCCCTAGGCTTTACGCTGTACGCGTGCTTCGCACGCTAACTCTTGTCGCCCTAGGCTTACGCTGTACGCGTGCTTCGCACGGTAACTCTTGTCGCCCTAGGCTTTACGCTGTATGCGTGCTTCGCACGCTAAGTCTTGTCGCTCTCGGCTTTACGCTTTACGCGTGCGAAGCTCGCGAATAAATGCACGGTAAATCTTTACTCTCTCTTTATCTAACCTTCATCTCTACCGGCGGCGAGACTAAATAGCGGCGGGGCATCTTCGAGCAATTCCTCGGGCTCCACTTCCGCTATCGCTTCTGGAAAGAGTCCACCTTCGTCCAAACTCAATGCGCTGGCGAGCTTGTCGATCGGCTGCGGAGTTTCGATCTCTTCACCCGTAATCGCGCCACGCTCTTTAAACTTTCGCGCAGTCACCAACACGCGTGCCTCGAGGGATCGAACACCTCTGTTGTATGAGTCGAGCGCGCGGTCCAGTCCACGGCCAATGTCTTCATAATGATTGGTGAACGTGCGCAAGCGGTCGTAAAGAGCTTTACCAAGCTTGCTCACTTCTTGAGCATTCGTTGCCATTTGTTCCTGGCGCCAACCGAATGAAACTGCTTTGAGCAGAGCAATCAACGTCGTTGGCGTAGCTATAATCACGCCCTGACCAACTCCATCCTCGATTAACTTGGGATCCATCTCCAGGGCGGCGCTGTAGAACGTTTCGCCCGGCAGAAACAGAAGCACGAATTCGGGCGCGGGTTGAACCGCCTCCCAGTAAGACTTTTTACTTAACGAGCCGATGTGGGTGCGAACCAGCCGCGCGTGATCCTTAAGTTTGGCGGTGCGGATTACGTCGTCCTTGGTGGCAATCGATTCGTAGAAAGCATCGAAAGGAACTTTCGCGTCGATAACAATGGTGCGGTTCCCGGGGAGGCGCACGATGACATCGGGTCGCAGGCGACCATCCGCAGTCACAACCGTTTCCTGTTCGATGAAGTCGCAGTACTGCAGCATTCCGGCAAGCTCGACGACACGTCGCAATTGAATTTCGCCCCAGCGACCGCGGATGTGTGGCGTGCGCAAAGCGTTTACCAGGTTCCCGGTCTCTGCCTGCAGCTGCGAATGTGACGTGGCCAGAGCCTTTACCTGCTCGCGCAACTCCGAATAAGCACCGGCGCGGGTCTTCTCCAGTTCACCGATTTTCGAATCAACTTTATCCAGAGAATCTTTAAGTGGTTTGACTAACTGGTCGATGGCTTTCTGTCGCGACTCAAGATCAACTTTTGCAGTCGACTGAAATCTTTCCAACGTTGAGCGCGCGAGGTCGAGGAACGACTCGTTATTGTCCTTCAAGGCATCGCGCGAGAGCGCTTTAAATCTTTCGGCAAGTTCGTCAGCAGCCTTTTTGAAAGAGTCATTTCGTTCCTGCGCCGCCCGCCGCTCGCCTTCGAGAGCGCTCTTCAGTTGCACGCTTTCGTCGCGTGCGCATTTGTGTTCGCTCAGTTCGTTGCTCAACGCCGTCTGCAGTCGCTGCACCTCAGTCTCTTTACCTTCAAGACGTTCTTTTAAGGTGGCGAGGTTTGCAGCACTGGTTGCGCTAGCTTTAGTTTTTAAAAGAAACCACCCGGCAATTGCGCCTAAAGCAACGCCAAGCACGAAAATTATTAGCGATAGAGTCTGTCCATCCATTGGCTTGTTTTTCGAATCCTGGCGGAGTGTATCAAAAGCCGTTGCAAACACGAAACGCTGGCCCGTTTACGGGCCGAAATCCAGTTTCGAGTTTCGCGTCTCGAGTTTCGCGTTCTCTAGCCTACGGGACGAAATCGCTTACCGATCTATGATGAGAACCCAAAACCTTAAAACCGGAACTCGCAACTCAAAACTCGAAACTCGAAACTACCTTCCAAAGCACGCCACCATGCGCTCATAGACCTTTCGCGTGACGCGGACGTCGTTCAAATTGTATTCGCGTATCTCAGCCAGTTTGTCTGCGGCGTACATCTCAAAAACTTTGCTGCCCTCGGCTTCCGCGGTCTTACTGGACTCAATCCCCAAAGCCCAGGCGATGTCGTCCAGACTTACAAAGCGCTTCGAGCCCAGCCACCAGTGATGCATCGTGTCGTAAACGCCGCGCACGTGGAATTCCGATAGATCAATGAAGGGCCGAACCGAAATCTCGTTAACCAGACAGCGTTGGAAAATATACGGTAGATCGAAACCGAGGATGTTGTGGCCCACGATCTCGTCAGTCTCAGGGTCGAAATCTTTCAGCAGACTGAGAAAGCCAGTCAGAGCGCGTCGCTCATGCTCCTCATTGCCTGCTGCGTCGATGCCAAATACATACTCACTCTGATCCTGGGTCATTCCCTCTAACTGCGCCCCCGGAATTGGTCCCACGTGCACTGCGATTGACAGAATTCTTCCCGAGGTCGCATTCAGCGAACCCAGCTGGTAACAACGTTCTTCTTCGGCGGCAATGTCGGCGAGATAGCGCTGTTGTTGTTCCAGTCGCATATTGCCGAGACGCATCAGTCTTTCGAGTTGGGGCCCGACGCGTTCACGGAACTCGGGGATAGCGAGGGTCTCGATGTCCATTGTGTAGGCGAGCGGTAAGACGGGCTCCGCGTTTTGATGTTCGCGATACTGCGCTACCGTGATCGGACGATATTCCGCGACAGCAAACTGCGGCCGGTCCTGAAAGCTTTCAAGTTTGCCTGTGATGCCCCAGAGCCCCGGAGTTATTGCGTTGCAGGTATCAAGCACTTCCGACCAAATCCGCAGCGAGAGGGAGCCGGTTGCGTTCCTCGCCACGACATCGCAGAAACGTTTGCCTTGTTGGGTGCGCCGCTCACGGACCGAGGTGATTACAACCATCAGCCAGGCGTCTTCGCCGTGTTGCAGCTCGGGAATGGGAACGTTGCCCTTCATGAATAAAACGACCTTTGATCTTGGTGCTTTGAACTTTGAAACGTGAGAGACATAAAAAGGCTGAACTATTTGAACTAAGAACCAAGCACCTAAGAACTAAGTTCTAAGCTCGTTTTATTCTGGGCGACTTGGCGGTTTCAGTTTCTTCAAATGACAAATGAATGGAAAGTGTTAACTCTTAGTCTCCAGCCTCTTAGCCTCAGCACTCATCCTTCCGGTGAGCATTAGCCAAATCATTTTGTAGTCGCCCATGAACGACCAGAGTGGGTGTTGAAAAGTAGCGGGTCGGTTCTTTTCAATGAAAAAGTGTCCGACCCAGGCTGCTCCGTAACCGGGAATGAAACCAAGAAAAAATAACCACCAGCGTCCGGAAGCAATGAAGTAGACGACACAGGCGATTCCCACCCCTGTGCCGAGCAAGTGCAGCAGACGCGTCGCCGGCCGGCTATGTTCGTTCACATAATGAGGCCAGAAGTCTGCGAAGGAATGGAATGGTTCAGATCTCAAGGCTCAATCTCAAATTTCAAATCTCGATGCTTCGAACGACCGCAAACCAACAGTTTGCGCTACGTTCCAGTGCGCTACGATTCCGAAAACAAACGCGCGTAATCATCGCGATGGGCCGGTTCGATCTGCGTCAGCTGCATATTCTCTTCCACGTGCTTGACGCTGCTCATGCCGATTAGCGCCGTGGTGATGCCCGGCGTTGAGCGCACGAATTGGATCGCGGTTAAGGCATCGGTAGCCAGAGAGCCTAACGGTTCGCGAACTGATTCGGGGAGACCATGAGCAACCCGGCCCTGCAGGATTGAGGCACTCGAAGCAACCGTCACTCCCAGCGCCGCTGCCGCTGCCAACAAGGTCACGGGTTGTGAGTCGTTAAGATTCTGATTCAGCAGCGTCAGCGCTTCGGGCATCGCAAGATTGAAAGGGAGTTGCACGAAGCGAAAGCCGTGATCCGCGCCACCGACGTCTTCCGCTAATTTCACCATCTTCGCTAGCGAATGACCTGCCGCCGATTCCGGCTGGCGGAATCCATTCCATGTAGCCACGCCATACATCCTGATCTTGCCTGCCTCAATGTTGCTCTCCAGCAGTGCAAACGCTTTTCTGAGGCGCTTATAAAACTCCTCCTCAGGAACGGCGCCCAATTGCGACTCCGGATTGTGAATGTAGTACACGTCGATGCATTCAAGTCCTAAATTTTTCAGCGATTGATCGAGTTGATTTTGCAGATACGCCGGGGTCATGCAATGACTGCCGCCAACAATATCGTCAAAACCGGCGATGCCTGGTGCGACAAAAGTGTCTTGCACGTAAGCGCGCACATCGCGGGGCGCGGCGCCGTCGAAAGGCAAGTAACCGCCTTTGGTGCAGATGACCAGCTCATCGCGAGCGAACCCGTGCCGTTCAATCAATTGCTGAAGAGCTTTTCCGATCGAGCGTTCGCTACGTTGAAAACGATAATTCGCCGCGGTATCGATTACGTTCGCGCCGAGTTGGACAGCGCGAATGACGGATGCCTCGTACTTTTCATCGGTGAGAGTGTCGGGGTTACCGAGGTAGGTGCCAATACCAATGGACGACAAATAAATGTCTTGTTCTAACCGAAAATGATTTTCCGCGGCGTTCTCTTGAAAGCGCTGGCGGTAATGATCTGTTCCTTCGCGCGTGGCGAAGTTTTGAGTTGACATAGACGAATTTGATTTCCTGTTTCTAAGAGGAAGGCAGTTTAGCATAGCGGCTGAAGGCGCAAGCATGAGGGAACTAATGAGTAGTCTGGAACCGTCTGGTGCAAAAAAAACATCCGCAAGCCGACTCGCGGCCTGCGGATGTTCAGGGTTTTTACTTTCTATTAGTTCGTTGTGTGCAGGAAAACATCCCACGCCCAACGTTCTAACTGCGCGCCACGCGAAACTTTCACTCGAGCTCGAAATCTGAACCAGTTGCCGTTGTCATCGACGTGTTTCGACTCTTTGTAGTGAAGTTCAATAACTTTAATCTCAGACTCAGGCAAAGTTTGCAATTCCGACGCTTCGGAGACTCCATTGTGGTTTTGATCTCGCCACAATTTCAGGCTGGAAAAAGCCTCATCTCGAACGTCAATCTGTCCATCATCGTTCCCGCCATTTTCGCGTTTATCTAACAGAGCAAGCGAGCGGAAACCGTTCTTGGACTCGCCTTTGGATAAGTAGGCCTGCGGGCTGACGCTGCCGAATAACTCCCTGCCGTCGTCAATTTTCTGGTTGCCGTTGCGATCCAGAGTCAGCCACGCATCGTCAGAACCAGCAGCTGTCCAGGAGACTTGTTGAGCGGTTCCACTACCGTTTATGTCGAATGGCACGCCGTTGACTGGAGTAGTCAAATTAAAACCATTGCCGGCAACATCGACGATGACTGGTGAAGTGCAAGAGCAGGTGGAATAGTTGAATTCCCCACCGCTGTTAAGACAATCGAGTTCTTCGAATTCGCCACAACAACTCGGGAGAAGAGGTGTTGGGATTTCCGCCGAACCGTTCTCGACTGGGTCAGGTGCAACGCCACAACCGCCACCAAACGAACAGGTATGTGCCTGTCGATGATCGGAACTTGGTGTCGCTGCCGTAAAGCAAAGGTGAGTACCCATGTCGATGCTGCCGGGATACGTTTTCTGAATCCAAACCGCCGTGGTACCGCTCTCCTCGAAGTATGGAGTATCGAATCGGGGCCAACATTTAACGCAGTTCGTAGTCGAGAACGGCCCTGAGTATCCACTTTGCCCAGAGTCGGATACCTCAACATTTGTGCGCTGATAGCCATCGCGCCAGTAAAGATGGGCCCACGTAATCTTTTTGGTTATGCCACCGGGCGAGTAGCCCTGTTTGTCGGCGCAACCACCTGAGAGGGTTTCCGTGCCACCTGCTTGGGTATCTCCACAGATTCCGTAAGCGATTGGTGAGAGGTTCAGAAAAAGCAAGGTCGATGCGAGTACAAGGACTAGATTATTTCTCACGGCTTTGACTCCCCCTTTTGTTTCTCTCGCTCTGCCAATATTTTTGCTCGGTCGCGGGCCCGAATCCGGTGCATGATGTCCAGCGAAGCCGGATCCCCTTCTTCTGATCCGTCAGCATAACTAACGGCGCTCACCACCAGTGGAGCCCCGGGAGTCATAGCGCTATAGGCCATTTCCACGATTGTTGTTCCGTATGGCTCAATGACCACGATGGGATGTTCCTGGTCGGTCAATCCATTCTTGGTGATAGCGCCCTCGCCGGCGACAACATCCACTGCCATAACGGCCAAAGGAGAGTTGTTTAGGATCTCGAGGCGAACACCGGCTGCGGGGGTATCAATAATGCTGGCTTTGACAACCTCTAACCGCTTAACTCTGGAGAAGATCTCCGGCATCTTGTTAACGCGGGCTTTTTGTTGTGTCGATTTGCTCAGTACGACAATACCTGCGAGGCAGAGAGCCAATGCCGCAGCAGTGGAAAACAACATTCGACTTCTGGACTTTGAATTTGCCATAAGACGTTTTTCCTCCCAGGTGATTAGCAGGTCCGCAACGTAGTCGAGTGAGATTGCGTCCTCGGTGGCGACATTCACATCTCTACAACACTCGTGCCTTAGACTCCTACCAAAAACACCAACAAAACGGTCCGCGAATTTTGGCGACCCTCATTGTTGTGACTTGGAGGCTACAGGCGGTTCCACTATCGGCGACAGTTTCAGGGTGGGTGCCCATTTTTCTGGAGAGATCGGAGAGTTTCAAGGGCGTTAAGTCGTGAGATTACTAGCCAGCTTGAGGCTCGCCCATGATCGGGCCATGAAGGTTCTGCATGATCCTTAGCAACACCCGCAATGACGAGTCAGCATGCTAGACTTCGGTCTCTTCATCTGCCACTGCTTCCTGCGGCTTTGCACCAATCAAGGAGGCTGAAGTTTCACTTCATAAACACATGAATCGTTTACGAAAATCCGCTAGCGTTCGACAGTCTCCTCTCGACATCACCGATCGGCAGTTGGCTGAGCTATCGGATGCAGTTAGTAACCTGGTCTGCGAATACTTCGCCCACGTCTCGACACTTCCCGTCTTCCCGCAAACCGCGGTTGGAAATCGCAGCGAACAGGTTGATACTTCACTTCCCATCGAGGGCCAGTCGCTCGAGAAGTTGCTCGCTGATTGTCGCTTGATACTCGATGGCAGCCGTCACAACGGTCATCCGCGGTTTTTTGGTTACGTGGCGTCGCCGTCTACGCCGATCGGCGCTTACGGAGATCTGATCGCCTCTGCGCTAAATTCAAATGTGACATCCTGGCGTTCAGGTCCCGCGGCCACAGAGATTGAGAGAACGGTGGTGCGCTGGCTTGGTTCGCTCATCGGCTACAGCGATGAGGCCCACGGTTTGTTGATGAGTGGTGGATCGCTTGCCAACACCACTGCTTTACTCATTGCGCAACGGAACAAAGCAAGCCGCGATGTCGCCGCTAAAGGCCTTTGGAACCGGGGCGCGCCGATGACGATCTACGCTTCCGAACAAGTGCATATGTCGATTCCGAAAGCTGCAGACCTACTCGGCTTTGGCCGCGATCAAGTGCGCACGGTTGCTTGTGATGAGAGGCTGCGACTTGATGTGCGCTCGCTGCGTGAGCGCCTGGAACAAGATTGCCGCAATGGCTTCCAACCATTTTGCGTGGTGGCGAGCGCCGGAACAGTTAACAGCGGCGCAGTTGATCCGTTAGCAGAGATTGCCGAGGTTGCTCGAGAGTTTAGCATCTGGTTTCATGTCGACGGCGCTTATGGTGCGCCGGGCAGCCTTGATGCGCGCAAGCGTCATCTTTTTGCCGGACTCGAACTTGCGGATTCAGTCTCGCTTGATCCACACAAATGGCTTTACGTGCCCCTCGACGCCGGTTGTCTCTTATTTCGTGATCAAGCTGCGGCTCGCCTGGCGTTTACGGCTGGAGATGCGGACTACATCAAGGTGCTTGAAGAAGATCCGGATGAGTCGTTCGCGTTTTGGGATTATGGGATGGAGTTGTCGCGACGTTTTCGCGCGCTGAAAATCTGGCTGACGTTGCGCTACTACGGCGTCGGGCGCCTTGCAGCAGCGATTAGCGATGACAATTCGTTGGCGCAGTATTTAGCGGAACGTATTGAGCGGTCCGAAGATTTTGAGCTGCTCGCTCCGGTCGAGCTGAGTATCTGTTGTTTTCGTTATTTGCCAAAACAACTGCGAGAGAAGCTGGCCGAGTCTGGCGCTGAAGCACAAGTGCAGATTGAACGTGAGCTGGACGCTTTGAATCAGCGCGCGATGCTGAAGGTGCAACGGGGCGGGGAAGCGTATGTTTCGAACGCGACAATCCATGGGAAGTTTGCGTTGCGCGCCTGCATCACAAACTTTCGCACGACGCGTGAGGATATCGACAAGACTCTGGAGATCATTCGTAGGGCTGGAAATTAACCGCCAAAGCGCCAGGACGCAGAGACGCCAAGTAAGGAAGGTTCAAAACCATCTAAGATTTCGGTTCTTACGGTCAGGGCTCACTTCAGTTGCTAATCGTCTTTTGTGTCTTGGCGTTTCGCCCGCAGTCAGTGCGAAGCCTTACGAGACTTGGACAAAGAGTTAAGAACGGCGCGTTGCGGGCGACACGTCCGCGATCCTATTTCATGATCCAGGCGACATCAGAAACATTGAGGCGCGAGATGCAGCTCGCCGTAGGACTCGCGCGCGAGGCCGGGGCATCGATCCTCGACTTCTATCGCAAGCCCCTCCAGATTGAGCAGAAGGAGAGTTTCAGCAATAGCGAACCGGTCACGGAAGCAGATCGCGTGGCTAATGATCTGATCGTTGCGTGGTTGCAGGAAGAGTTTCCCGACGACGGTATCCTGGCAGAGGAATCGATTGACACGTCGCACCGGCTCGATAGACCACGTGTCTGGATGATTGATCCGCTCGATGGCACTACAGGCTTTATCGAAGGCAATGGTGACTTTGCCGTGCAGATTGGTCTAGCGAAAAATGGCGAAGCGGTTCTGGGAGTTGTCTACCAACCGCTGACCGGCGTTCTGTATCGTGCAGTTCGTGGCGACGGTTGTTGGATTGAACGGCCGAATTTCATGCCTGAACGCGCTACAGTTTCCCGGCAACATGAGTTGCACCGGATGCGTTTGGCTGCCAGCCGGTCGCATCGAAGCCCACGCATGGATCAAGTCGTCAACACTTTCGGGGTTAAGGAGGAAGTGCGGCGCGGCTCAGTGGGAATAAAAGTCGGACTGATTTGCGAGCAGCAGTGCGACCTCTACGTGCATCTTTCGCCGCGCACCAAGCAGTGGGACACGTGCGCTCCCGAGATCATCCTGCACGAGTCGGGAGGCCGCATCACCGATTTGTTTGGACAACCGTTGCGCTATAACGTGGCGGAGGTTCAGAACCGCAACGGACTGGTGGCCAGCAACGGTGTCGTGCATGACGAAATTGTTCGGTCACTGGCGCCGCTTCTGGACGAGTTTGGAAGAGTGGCAGTGTAGGGATTGCCGATTGGCGATTGCCAGGGCATTGCCGAATGGCGATTGCCAATTGCCAATTAGATCGGTCCGTTGTCACTCGTACTAGAACGAAACAATTGTGAGTCTCTAACCGCTGATCACTGAAACCTGAAACCCGAGACCTGAAACCTGAAACCTGAAACCTGAAACTTGGAACCTGAAACCCGAGACCTGAAACCTGAAACCTGATTCCCGACACCTGATACCCGTTCCCGATTCCCGATGCTGCGCCTTCGACCAAAAATCTTTCTCACAGTCTTGGCGCTGTTTTTGTTACCGCTCCTGCTGGTCGGTGGTTTCAGTTATTGGGGAGCGCGGCGATTTGCGAACCGGCCAGGTGATGTGAACCCCGATATCGATGAGTTTAGCGAGGAGGTGACTGAGTTATTGGAGCGGCAGGAGGACGAATTGGTCCGCTTCGCCCACTCTCCGGCAGTGCTTGAATACGCTCAGTCACCCGGCTATCGAACGAAAGCATTTGTCTCCGAACCCCCTTCACCGTTTCGGTCCACCCTTGGCGAGCTCCTTAATCGCCGCAGTCATTTCGTCGGTGTGGCCGGTTTTGATAGAAACAAACAACTCTTTCTGGCCGAGCGCAGTTCAGACGGGGTGGTATTCCGGGAAAAAGATTTCTTGCCCGGGCAAATGCAGCCAGACGAGCAAAGCTGGCTGAGCAAAACTCCCGTTCGCTCCGGCGTTTCTCGCAATGCTCTGCGAGCGCGGTTACAGATCACAGCGCCGCTGAGAGCGGCCATAATCGCGGCGCCGGTTGCTGTCGTAGTTGGCGAAGTCGAAATGGATTCGCTACTGCGCGAAGCCGCGCGCGGTGTCTCACGTGAAATCATTGTCACCGACGACACGGGCACAATTCTTTACCATCCCAACGCCGCCTTCCTGCACCAACAGTACAGCTCATTGCCGAGTCGCGAACAGATGTCGCAGCCGGTACGACTTCCCAACCTCAATCTTTCCGTAGCTGCCGTTGATACCTCTCGATCAACGCTTTCGCTTGAACAGGTTGCAATCGCAGGCTTGCTTGGTTCGTTTCTCATCGCGGCTGTCGCTGCCCTCTTGTTAACTCGTATGTGGGAACGACGCACGAGCGGAATGGAAAAAGTGACGGCGGGCGTGGCGGCAATTGCGCGTGGCGACCTGAATCATCGCATCGAGGCACTCTCGAGCGATGCCATCCGTCCCATCTCTGACAATCTCAATTTGATGACGGCACAATTGCGGGAACAGATCGCCCGGGAAACAGAAGCGCGGCAGTTTCAATCGTTCGTCAGGCTCTCTGCGATGCTAACTCACGATCTGAAGAATGCGATCGAAGCGTTGTCCCTGATAGTCAGCAACATGGAACGCCACTTCGACAATGAGGCCTTCCGCGCGGACGCGATGAAGTCGCTGAACATCGCTACGCAGAACCTACGATCGTTGGTGGACCGGTTGTCGAATCCGGTGACAACTTTGAGCGGTGAATTCAAACGACCACAGCCTGTGGACCTTCTGCCTTTGCTGAATCGCGTGATCAAGCTCGCCGCCGAGCCGGCACTCGGCGCACAGCAAATCGAAACCAAATTACCCAATTCGTTGCTGGCCCTGGTTGATGCGGAGCGCATTGAAAAGGTGATTGAGAATCTAATCCTGAATGCGGTTGAGGCCATGGGATCCGCAGGGAAGCTTTCGGTTGCTGCGGGGACTGCGGATGATCGAAAAGTATATTTTAGTATTACCGACACAGGCGTCGGCATGTCTCGGGCCTTCATTGAGCGACAACTCTTTCATCCTTTTGCGACTACCAAAAAAAGAGGCGTGGGTCTGGGGCTCTACACCTGTCGCGAAGTTGTGCGCGCGAATGGAGGCGCCATTGAAGTCGATTCGCGCGAGGGTGCTGGCACAACCTTCCGCGTGGTGTTACCATCGGCCGCCATCGAGAAAATCTAACGAACGCAAGTCCGCTGACCGTTCACTCGCGTACAATCCAAAGTTTTAGTTTAGTCAGGCGAGACCTTGGCTCGGAGTCCTGATGCCCGGATCACAGTCAAATTTGAAGGGAACAGTGCTGCTGGTTGACGACGACGAGTCGGTCCGTCGCGGCCTTTACTGGGCCTTAAATTCTGACTATCGCGTCATCGAAGCCGGCTCGCGTAACGAAGCAGTCGAACTGTTGCAGCATGAGAAGGTGGACGTTGTCATCAGCGACTTACATTTGCCGCCCCATCTTGATGACATCTCAGAAGGACTGACTGTGGTGCAAGCCGCCCGCAGTATGCGCCCGGCGGTTCAGGCTGTAGTGATTACCGGAAGCAACTCAAAGCGAGCGGCGTTGGAAGCAGTGAAACATGGCGCCTATGGTTTTTTTGAAAAGCCGCTCGACGCCGCCGAAGTTTTGCATATCGTGAATCAAGCGGCACGAATGCGACGCCTTGAAGTTGAGAACGTCAGACTCCGTGAAGAGTTGCTGGGTTCGCGTGGATTCAGTCATCTGATTGGCGCCAGCCAATCCCTCGAACGGATCGTCAAGCACGCGCGCACGGTAGCAGCAACAAGCGCAACCGTTCTCGTCATTGGCGAAAATGGAACGGGAAAAGAATTGTTGGCGCGCGCCATTCATGAAGAAAGTCCGCGAGCCGGGGGTCCTTTTGTCGGAGTCAGTTGCGCGGCATTACCCGAAACCCTGATTGAGTCGGAATTGTTTGGACACGAAAAAGGGTCCTTCACAACTGCTACCCAAACTCGCAAAGGTCGTTTTGAGCTGGCCGACGGCGGCACATTATTTCTTGATGAAATAGCGGACCTGACGCCGACGGTCCAGGTGAAGCTATTGCGAGTGTTGCAGGAGCGATCCTTCGAACGGGTGGGCGGCACGAAGACATTGCACGTTGATATTCGCCTGATAGCTGCGAGCAATTGTGATCTGGAACAGGAAGTCGCGGAAGGCAGATTTCGACGTGACTTATTTTATCGTCTGAATGTGGTGCCGTTAGTCTTACCGACATTGCGTGCGCGCAAAGAAGATATTCCGGTGCTGGCAATTCATTTCGCTGAGAAAGCGGCGGAGAAATATTTGCGACCAACACCGGTACTCGATCCACTGCTGCTCGAAGCGCTGCAGGAATATGAATGGCCGGGGAACGTACGGGAACTGGAAAACGTGATGGAGCGCCTGGTGGTTCTGACTAACGGGCCCGCCATTGGTTTGGAATTCCTGCCGGAAAAAATGCTGAGAGTCCTGCCGGGGACCAATCTTGCAGATGAAGCGACGCTGGAAGGCGGAGTGGCGGCACTAAAAAGGCGCATGATCTTAAAAGCGCTGGAGACGTCTGGTGGAAACAAAGTGGGTGCCGCAAAACTGCTGGGCATCAGTCGTTCGTATCTGCACCGCTTGATCAGTGAATTCGATTTGTAGTGATCCTTCCAACCGTACTCCAACATAATTATGGGAGCCCACGGAGTGACTCATTAGCATGACATCCTTTACATGTCGGTTTAGTCGTGGGTCGGCAAAGTCAGAACCGGGAGCGATAACGACTGGGTCGTCTAATGCCAATTGACGATTTGTGATGATTCTTTCGTTACAGGCCAATCGCCAATCGGAAATCGACAATTGGCAATTGAGTCTCGCCCCTAAGAGATGGCGGCGCGTGCTACTCTATTTCTCCAGCGGTGACAACAATTCAAAGAGGAAACGATGAATAGAAATCAAAAAATTGCCCTGGGATGCGGAGGCGCCGGTTGCCTCGGCTTGATCGTGTTGGCGGTCGTCGGTGTTTTTGGTTACCTGACTTATATGAAGACCTCACCGACCTTTGCCAACCAGAATCGCAATAGCAATTTCAATACAAGTCTGAACACTAACGACAACAGCAGCATCAACAGCAACACAACGGCTGAGGAAGACACTTCGTCTTCGATGTCCGACGACGACAAGCACAGACTTTTTCAAGCCGTCAACGTTACGGGCGACTCTCAGTTGACCATGAAAGTGCTTACAAAGATTGGATTCCGCTCGGGCACTGGAGAGGAATATCAGAAGTTCTCCCAAGAGCATTTCTCCTGGGCGATGAAGAATCTGGAATTCATAAAAACGGTGAACACGCCGGAGAAGGGACGGGCCTACGTCGAAGCCCATTTAGACGATTAGCTCAACACTTCCAAGTTGCGGGCATTCGGGCGCGTGCGGTTTCGCGCCCGTTTTGTTACAACAGAAAGACGTTCTTAGAACTTTGTTCTTTGAACTTAGTTCTTTGTGCTTTGGATTATTGCCCTCTTTCGCGCTGCTACCCCAGTAGTCTGGCCAGAGACAAAGCTCAAAGTTCAAAGTACTAAGTTCAAGAGTGTTAAGTTCAAAAGTTCAAAGCACAGTTGATTAAAATGAACGTCGAACGGATTCGTAATTTTTCCATCATCGCGCATATCGATCATGGCAAGTCTACTCTGGCGGATCGCCTCCTGGAGTTGACGGGCGCCGTGACCGGGCGCGATATGTCTGAGCAAGTGCTCGACAACATGGATCTCGAAAGAGAGCGCGGGATAACAATTAAGTCGCATGCGGTGCGGCTGGACTACACGGCGGAAGACGGCAAAGCTTATGTTCTAAATCTCATCGACACTCCGGGCCACGTCGATTTTTCTTATGAAGTCTCACGCTCGCTCTCAGCCTGCGAAGGCGCCTTGCTGATCGTGGACGCTTCCCAGGGAGTCGAAGCGCAAACCCTCGCCAACACTTACCTAGCCATCGAGAACAATCTGGAACTCATCCCTGTCATTAATAAGATCGACTTACCGGGCGCCGAACCGGATCGGGCAATCGAACAAATCGAACATCTCATCGGTCTCGAGACGCACAATGCCGTGTTTACCAGTGCAAAGACCGGCGCGGGTGTCCATGAAGTGCTGGAAGCCGTCGTCCGCGACGTGCCGTACCCGAAAGGCGATCCTGAGGCTCCACTCAAAGCATTGATCTTCGACTCATGGTACGACTCGTATCGCGGCGTGATTGTTTTGTTTCGCGTGATCGACGGCACGATTCGACCGGGCATGAAGATCCGTTTCTTCAATACCGGGCGCGATTACCAGGTTGAGACGTTGGGAGTCAATCGTCCCAGGCCCACGCCAATCCACTCGCTTGGGGTGGGCGAAGTCGGATTCCTGACGGCGTCGATTAAAGAAGTAGCCGACGTGCAAATTGGCGACACCATTACTGAAACCGCGCGTCCCACTTCAGAACCCTTTCCTGGCTTCGAAGAGATCAAGCCCATGGTCTTCGCCGGTCTTTATCCGGTCGACACGAATCAGTATGAAGAGCTGCGTGATGCTCTGGACAAGCTGCGGCTGAATGATGCGTCCTTCTTCTATGAACCTGAATCATCGACGGCCCTCGGCTTTGGCTTTCGCTGCGGCTTTCTGGGCTTGCTCCACATGGAAGTGGTCCAGGAACGTCTAGAGCGCGAGTTTAATCTCGATCTAATTACGACTGCACCCGGCGTTCGTTACGTGGTGCACACAACAGACGGCAAAGTGCTCGAGATTGACTCGCCCGCCAAGATGCCTGACCCGGGCCGGATTGTGAAAATTGAAGAACCAATAATTCGCGCCACAATACTTACTTCAGATGAATACCTGGGTGGGATTCTGCCGTTGTTGGAAGAAAAGCGAGGCGTGCAAAAGGGTTTCGAATACATCGCCGCGAACCGCGTGATGTTGACCTACGAATTGCCGTTGAACGAAATTGTTCTGGACTTTTATGATCGCTTGAAATCAGTTTCGCGCGGCTATGCTTCGCTTGACTACAATCTTGCCGGTTACTGGGAAAGCGATTTAGTAAAACTCGATATCCTGGTTGCCGATGAGCCCGTTGACGCGCTTTCGCTTGTGCTTCATCGCAGCACCTCGCAATCGAAAGGACGCGCACTGGCGGAAAAAATGAAGCAGCTAATACCGCGGCAGATGTTTGAAGTTCCGATCCAAGCGGCGATCGGAAACAAAGTAATTGCCCGAGAAACGGTAAAGGCGATGGGTAAGAACGTGATTGCGAAGTGTTACGGCGGCGACATCACGCGTAAGCGCAAACTGTTGGAGAAGCAAAAAGAAGGCAAGAAGCGAATGAAGAAAGTCGGGCGCGTGGAGATTCCTCAAGAAGCATTTCTTGCAGTATTGAAAGTGAACGAGTAAGCCGAAGTTCGCCAGCCGCGTCTTCGGGGCGCGATATTTCGCGGACGTGAACCACGACGGTCGTGTTGATGCGTTGGCTGCGGCAGGTGAAGGCGTGCGGATTATGCTGCCGTCCTTTATTTAATGGCTGCGACCCTCAAAGTTTCGAATGTTGCGGCAAACGGTTTCGCTGCGGAGAGTCCTGAGTCCGCGCTCTTGCTCACCTGTGCTCGTGCTTCACTGGATGAGACCCAAAAAAAACGAATTCAGGAGCTCGTGTCGGGACCGCTCGACTGGGATCTGGTGCTGCAGTTAGCTGATCGTCATGGATTGCAACCGCTGCTGCATTCGCACTTGAACGCAGTTTGTCCTAACGCTGTTCCCGATCAGCCGCGTCAACACTTGCGCATCGCTTTTCAACGCGTTTCCGCGCTGAACATTCTTCTCACCCACGAACTGCAGAAACTGCTCACGCTGTTCGTCGACAACGATGTTCGGGCAGCGCCGTATAAAGGGCCTGCCCTCGCTTTGCAGATTTACGGAAACGTCGCACTCCGTCAGTTCAGCGACCTCGATATTCTGGTGCACCCGAGCGACGTGCTGCGCGCGCGCGACTTACTGTTAGCTGAAGGCTATGCGCAATTACCGCCGCTGACTGACGGCCAGCAGGCAGTGCTGTTGCGAACTCAATGCAACCTGCCTTTTACGCGCGATCGCAACCGCATGATTGTCGAGCTTCACTGGACCGTCAGCGCCCCGGCTTTTGCACGTCCGTTTGAGACTGCTGACTTTTGGTCGCGATTGCTTGATGCAAAGTTGGAAACAGTTGCTATCAAAGTTCCGGCTACGGAAGATTTAGTTTTAGCGTTGTGCATCCATGGATCGAAACATCTTTGGGAACGGCTTGCCTGGGTTTGTGACATTGCTGGTTTGATTGCAACTGAGACCGACCTGAACTGGCAGGAACTAATTAGTCGCGCGCGGTCCACGGGGAGTGAACGCATGCTTTTTCTGGGTTTGCGTTTAGCCGCAGATTTACTGGAAGCGCCCCTTCCGAAACATGTGGAGGATGCATTAAATGACGATGTCTCAGTCGCGGCCCTGGCCCATGATGTTATTCGCGATCTATTCACTCCCGAGCTAACAAGAACCGGCATGACGGGCTATTTTCGGTTTCAGATACGAGCGCGACGCCGCTTTCGGGACAAGTTGAATTACCTCAGATTCACATTTACGCCGAACGAGGAGGATCTTGTGCGAATTAAATTGCCGCCAGCACTGACCTTTATTTATTACCTTCTGCGTCCCGTGCGATTGGTAGTTAAGGGTGGGCCCAGCCATTTCCACCAGCACCAAAGACATTTCCGGTAGTGCCCTGTTGGTCTTTGTAACCCAAACTGTTAATTAACGTGCGCCTTGAATGCCATTTCATTCAGCGCAAACTAACAATCTGCGCTACAAATTAGCGCACTACCCTTTTTTAGAAGTCGTTGCTGTGCGGGAGACAATGTGCTACTGTCCGGGCCATACGGAAATTCCTTCACGTCAGACTAACGTGCGACGGGGATGTTCCAGATGTGCCCCGGCCGCCGTTAACGGCGGTTTCATGTCTCGGGATGGGGCAACGATTCGACGCTAAAGAAAACTCTTTTTAGTCCCCACGACACTAAAGCTGACCACTGGCGAGGCTGAAGGTCTGCTGAAAGTTAATTCAGGCTTCATTTTCAAGAGGTAGTTAGAATGCCGCAGATGTTTTCCAGTCGTTTGGTAGGACTCGTCCTGTTACTGATTCTGCCGGCCGCGGTGCTGGCGCAGAGCCGCACTCAACACCCAGTCCCCGCAACCCCTGGCGAAGAGACCAAGCCGATTGCGGAAAAAGAGAAAGCAGCAGCAGCGGATAAAGTTGATAAGCCCGCCTCAGCCGATAAAGCAAAATCCAAAGAGGCCAAGGGCAAGTTTACTTTGAAGGTTGCCAGCGGACCTCTGCGCGCTGTGGACTTGAAAGCCAACGCGGCTTTGGTCGCGGAGATTGCCGCCAAGCTCAGCAAGGAATTTGATATTCCTGTGCTCTTGAGCCCGGTGATGCAGAAAGCTCGCGTCACGATCGAATTTGAAGGCATGCCTCTGGAAGGCGCGGTGCGGATGATTGCGCCGCAGCCTTACGCTGATTACGAAATCAGCGGCGATGGCGGCACGATGCCAAAGATTGTTGCTCTCTATCTTTATGCCCTCAATGAACCACCGCCGTCAGAGTCGGCTGTAGTGCGCGGAGATTCGGAAGCGATTCTCATTTCCGGAGACACCGAAGAAGGCACCGAGCAAGCGGCTAAGGACGAGAAAGAGATTTCATTGAGCGTCAAAATCGATCGCAATCAGTTCACTGTCAGGGCACGAAAACAGCCCTTGACGGCTGTACTTTACGAAATTGCCAGCAAGGTTGACATTCCTTTCGAGATGAAATATGACTCTTCGGAGATTGTTAACGTTGACTTGAATAACGCCACGATGGAACAAGTGGTGCGGACGCTTTCGCCGAACATCCGTTTGTACCAACGTACCGACCTGCAGACGTACGAGACCAAACCATTGCGTCTCGTACTAGCGCAGCCAATCAGTCAGACAATCAAAATGTGAGGAGACCGAACTTGAATAAGTTAAACAGTCATGTTGTGAGCGAGCAAGTCACGGATCAAAACGAGCTGGCGCAACCGGATTCTAAAATGCCTTTTGTAGAGCCGACTGTTTCAACTCCTGAAGATGTGCTCGAGGCGACAACCTTCTTTCAAGCTCCTACTGTCGATACCACCACTGTCTAGCGTTCACGTTTGCGTGTGTGTGTCTGCTTAATTGCCGGCACTAGCCAGATGATCTCTGACTTGTGCTGGCAGCGAAGCTAAGACGCAATTAATGATTCCAGGGAGGCTGCAGTTTTGATTAAACAACCAATTGTTCCGGGCCATGAGCAGCGCAACGATCAAGACCGTCTAACTGAAGCTGCCACTGAGCCAACCAGCAAGAAACCGTTTGTCGAGCCGACCGTTTCGGTACCCGCCGATGTTCTGGAAGCAACCACCTTCTTCCAGGCGCCGACCATCGAAAGTGCTACTACCTAACAATTGCACGTACCTCGCATTCGGTCCGTGCCCGACGAAGTGCTCGAGTCGCAGTTTCAAGCTAACACCACTTCTGGTCTGATTAGTCACTACAATATTGCCGACCGCCTCCTTCGCGTCCACACCCTCGGTGATTGGGAAGCGCACTGGGTAGCCAGTTTCCTGAAGGGCTTTCACCTGGCTCACACGGTCGCTCCCGTTGACCAGCCCTCAATCACGCTGTCAGTAAGACGCGGGTTGCTTCCGATCATCCCGACTGGACTGCAATCGTTCGCCATCAATCGCGGCGACTGCTTCACCGATGGCAGTCAGTACTTTTTGGCTGTAGATGAATCGCTGATTCATATCTCGGTACCCGATGATCGATTAGTTGAAGTCTGGTTTGGCGTAAGCGAACACGCGCGACATCCGGTCGCGCTCGTCAACGCGTTTTCCTATGGGCTGCAAGCCGCAGTGCGTCGCGCCGGCGTTTTCGACGTGCATGCCGCCGGCGCCGTCGAGCCGATTTCTCACGCAGGCGCCCTTTTTGTTGGCGCTTCAGGAAGCGGCAAGACGACGTTGACGTTGCGTCTTACGGAAGCAGGCTGGCGCTACTTGTCGGATGACATGGTTGTATTGCGTGAAACTCCTACTTCACTCGAAGCGGAAGGGTTGCGTCGCTTGTTTGCTGTGGCTGACACTTCGGTAGTGGGCGGCAGTAGCACAAAGTTAAGCGCTGCCCTCGGTCCTCCAGTGGCATCGGATCCTTCGAAGCGCCGCCTGGAACCCGAAACAGTTTTTCCTGACAGCCGAGCCGCCAGTTGCCGACCGCGCGCGCTCTTCTTCCCGCGAGTAGCGTCGTCGGACGAGACGAGGATCAACGAGATCGGAGCTCGCGCCGCAATGGAGCAGCTCGTGCGACACTGTCCCTGGGCTACTTACGACACGTATACAGCGCCCAGCTACTTGCGAGTCCTGGCCCGGCTGGCAAATCAATGCCGTGCCTATGAACTGGCAGCAGGTCGTGACTTGTTGCTTCAGCCTGAGCGAGCAGCTGACTTGCTCGCGCCCTACATGACAGAGTAAAAAGGTTTCGTGACCGTGACGACCGAAGTTCCCCAGCGCCAGGATCCAGTTCGCTTAACTGTCGAGCTCACGAATATCTGCAATCTCCATTGCAGTTATTGCATGCGCGATGAGGACGCTCTCTATCACACCAAAGCAAACTACTTTCCTGCCGAGCTCCTCGGACGAATCGTGCGCGAGGCGCGCGACGCTTACCAGATCGACTACGTTACCTTCACCGGCGGCGAAGTAACGCTCCATCCTCGCTTCAACGACATGATTGCAGCCGTAGCAAGTGAAGGCATGCAATGCAGCTTTGTTACAAATGGTTGGCACTTCGATCGCGTCTACCCGGCGATCATGGAGCACAAGCAAGCAGTTCGTCTCGTCGCTTTCAGTGTCGATGGAGCAGCGCGCGAGTCGCATGACTTCTGGCGTGGCGCTGGATCATTCGATCGCGTGATCCGCGCGGTAACTCGCTGTCATGTGCAAAACATTCCGTTTGTGTTCAAAGTCGGTATCCGCCGCGATACGATGACCGAGCTGGAGCCGATTGCTTTATTGGCTGCGCGGCTCGGCGCCGCGGCTCTTCATTTTTCGCACTTATTGCCAACGTCAGCTGAAGCTGAGCAGGAGTCGGCCTTGTCGCTCGAAGAACAGCGTCATGCGGAACAGGAAGTAATGGGACTCGCAAAGATTTTGAAGATGCCCATCGGCATCGCCGCGGGTTACTACGACATCCATTCAGATGTTCCTTGTTCGCCGCTCAAAACCACCAGTTGTAATGTTGATTGGCGCGGTCGTTTGACCCTCTGCTGCAACCTTGCAGGTTATCGCAACGCCGGTGGGGAGCCGGATGTGGTGGCAGATCTGAATCGCGAAAGCTTTGCGGAGGGCTACACGCGGTTGAAAACGCTGGCGCAGCAGCAACTTGAACGACGCCGGCAAGCTTTGGCCGACGTCGCAGCACGCGGCGAGACACCGGACCTTTATACGGGCTCACCCTGTCTGTTCTGT
>JBGSYG010000003.1:0-169936 GCA_041750995.1 Pyrinomonadaceae bacterium
GATCGGTTACATGTCTCCCGAGCAGGCTAGTGGCCGCGTGGACGAGATCGATCTCCGTTCCGACATCTTTTCGTTTGGCTGCATTCTCTTTGAGGCGGCCACGGGCCAGCGAGCTTTCGCAGGCAAGGATGTTCTGGACTCACTGCACAAGATCGTTCACGCGCCGACACCGCAGTTGAAGGATGCGAATCCGCTTGCGCCCGCGGAGCTGCAACGCATAGTGCGCCGATGTTTGGCGAAGGAGCGTGAGAAGCGTTATCAGTCGATTAAGGAGTTGGCCATTGAGCTCGACGATCTTCAGCAAGAGTTAAAGGCCTTTACGGAATCGGAGTATTCAGGTCAATCGACTCCGGCAACGAGTGTATCAACCTCCGGGATGACGCGCGAAGGTGAAGGATTTTGGATTGCAGTCCTGCCTTTCAAGGTTCGCGATGCCGATCCCGCCGTCGACATACTTGCCGACGGGCTATCCGAGGAGATCGTCACGGGCCTTTCGCGATTTCGGTATCTGTCGGTCGTCACGAGCACCTCGGCGGTTCGCCTGAATGGAGAGATTGGAAACGAGCGGGCTCTCGGCGCCAAACTCGGCACGCGCTACGTGCTGGAAGGGAGCATCCGCAAGGGTGGCTCGGCCATTCGAGTGGGTGTCCAACTCGTCGACACGGAGACTGGAGCGCAGCTATGGTCTGAGACTTACAATCGGGATCTGCACACTTCGACGATTTTTGCCGTGCAGGACGATGTCGCCGGACGTATCGTCGCAACTGTAGCCGACAGCTACGGAGTGCTCGTGCATTCGATGAGGGCCGCGATGCGGAAGAAGGACGACGCCGATCTAACGCCGGTTGAGTGGCAGTTTCAGTATTTCGCCTACCGCGAGCAGATCACGCCCTCGGCCCACGCCGCGCTCAAGGGTCGGCTGGAGCGAGTAGCGAAGCGTAACGATCGGCAGTCGGACCTGTGGGCCTGCCTCGCGCAAATCTACGTTGACGAATATGCGTTTGGCTTCGAGGGCGACGCCACCTCTCTCGATCGCGCACTGGCTGCGGGCCGCCGCGGAGTGGAGTTGGATCGGGCGAACCAGTTCGCGCTCGTTGCCCTTGCTCAGGTGCACTTCTTCCGCCAGGACCTCGCAGCGTTTGGTCCAGCGGCCGAGCGCGCGATGGCACTCAATCCGCTCAACACTGACGCGCTCGGGATCCTCGGGTTACAGATCGTGCACACCGGCGAGTTCGAGCGCGGCACGGAGATCGTGCGCCGCGCAATGGCACTCAATCCGAACCACGCGGGCTGGATGCACTTTGCTCCCCTCTGGGATCACTTCCACAAGGGCGAGTACGAGCAGGCCCTCGAGTGCGCGAACCGAGTGGACGTACCCGGACTCTTCTGGCCCTTCCTCGTAATGGCGTCGGCCTGCGGGCATCTCGGCCGACGCTCCGAAGCCGAAGCCGCAGTACGGGATCTGCTGGCGCTCGATCCCGAATTTGCGGCGCATGCGCGCTCAAACGTCGGGACCTGGCACTTCGCGAGCGGCCTTATGGATCCCATCCTGGAAGGGCTGCGGAAAGCGGGGCTGGATATTCCTGATGAACAGCCGACGTCAACGTCGTCAGCCCCTTCGCCTCCTTCGAGCGAGACTCGAGCAGGTGAAGGCTTCTGGGTTGCGGTGCTTCCGTTCAAGTCTTCGGGCGCGGCGACCGAACTCAAAGCACTGGCCGAAGGGCTGTCGGAAGACATCGTCACCGGGCTGTCGCGGTTCTCCTACCTCCGAGTGATTGCGCGCGGCTCAACACTACGTTATGCGAACCAAACGACGGATCTGCGGATCGTCGGTAAAGAGATCGGCGCGCGCTATGTGATGGAAGGGACACTCCGCCACGCGGGTAGGAAGCTGCGCCTGGCCGTGCAACTCGTCGATGCCACCACGGGCGCTCATCTGTGGGCGGAAAACTACGAGCGAGAATTCAGTACAGAAACGATTTTTGAGTTACAGGACGACCTTGTTCCGCGCATTGTCTCCACAGTTGCCGACTGGTACGGCGCTCTGCCTCACAGCATGAGCGAGAGCGTTCGCCTTAAACCTCCCGACCAACTAAGCCCTTACGAAGCTTTGCTTCGCAGTTTCGGCTACTTCGAGAATATCGCCGCTGAAGAGCATGCCCTCGTCAGATCTGGCCTCGAGCGAGCTGTCGGTCAAGAACCAGGCAATGCTGATGCATGGGCCATGCTGTCAATGTTGTTTGGTGAAGAACACAGGTTCGGGTTCAACGTGGAGCCTGATTCGCTCGGGCGTTCACTTGAGGCCGCGCGGCGGGCAGTTGGAATTGCGCATGCCAATCATTTCGCGTGGCTTGCTTTAGCGCAAGCGCTGTTCTTTCGTAAGGAATTCGATGCTTTCCGGGATGCGTCCGAACGTGCGTTGATACTGAACCCTATGGACGGATCTACGGTTGAGTACCTGGCCCACTTGATTGCTTTTTCCGGCAATTGGGAGCGCGGATGCGAATTGGCGGAGCGGGCACGGCAACTGAATCCTAATCATCCGTCGTGGTACTGGTCAGTTCCCTTTCTCGATGCCTATCGCAAAGGCGACTACGTTAACGCACGCGGCTTCATACTGAAGGGAAATCCGCAGAAGAATTATTTGATGCACGCACTGCTCGCCGCAGCACACGGCCAGCTTGGAGAAAGTGAGGCGGCGGCAAAGCATCTTCGAGAGGTGTTGACCATGATGCCGGATTTCCCCTCGATCGGGCGTAATGAATTTTCGAAGTGGTATCTTCCGGAACTGGTCGATCACTTGATGGATGGACTTAGTAAGGCAGGGCTGGAAACTGCCGGTGAGTCGCAACTACCGAAGTCATCGCCATCCCTTGTTTCGAGCGAGACTCGAGCGGATGAAGGCTTCTGGGTAGCAGTTCTTCCGTTTAAGTTCACCGGCTCAAATACCGAAGTCGCAACTCTTGCTGAGGGACTCTCTGAAGAAATCGTAACCGGCCTGTCGCGCTTTTCTTACCTGCGAGTAATCTCGCGCAGTTCACCTTTGCGATACGCCAGCGAAACCAGTGATGTGCGCAGTGTGGGAAGGACCCTTGGCGCGCGTTATGTCATGGAAGGTAGTCTGCGCCTCGCCGGTTCATCTTTGCGCGTGTCAGTACAACTCGTCGACTCAAGCACCGGCGCTCATCTGTGGGCTGAGACATACAGTCGTCAATTCCGCGCTGAGGAAATATTCGCGCTCCAGGACGATCTTGTACCGAGGATTGTTTCTACAGTAGCTGACGTAAATGGTGTCCTTCCTCGAAGCATGAGTGAAGTTGTATGTAGTAAGAATCCTGATGAGCTAAGTCCTTACGAAGCTGTACTGCGCAGTTTCCGGTACTTCGATCGAGTCACAGCCGAAGAGCTCGCGGCTGCGCGATCCTGCCTGGAAGTAGCCGTGAAGAGAGCTCCGACTAATGCGGATGCCTGGGCCATGTTGGCATTGTTGTTCGTTCAGGACTACGGACAAGGATTCAATCTCCAATCCGATGCGCTAAACGCCGGGGCAATGGCAGCACAACGCGCAGTCGAAGCGGGGCCCTCCAATCACCTGGCGCATTTCAGTCTGGCCCAGGCGCGCTTCTTTCAAAAGGAACTCCAGAGTTTTCGTAATGCGGCAGAGCGAGCCGTTGCGCTCAATCCGATGGACGCCAACGCACTTGCTTTTGTTGGTGAGTTGTTCACTTATGTTGGCGATTCAGAACGTGGACTCGCGCTCGCCGCTCGCGCCAAAGAAATCAATCCGAATCATCCCGGTTGGTTCTGGTATGCCGACTTCTTTCATGCCTATCGCCAGGGCAACTACCGCGGCGCACTCGACTTAATCCTCAAAACGAATTTGCCGGGGCATTGGGGAATGCATGCGGGCATTGCTGCCGCCGCTGGTCAGCTCGGAGAACGTGAAGTGGCAAGTAAAGCCGTTCGCGATCTGCTCAAAATGCGGCCGGACTACGGCGCCACTGTACATAACACTCTCGCGAAGTGGTTCGACCCTGAGCTATGCGCGCAACTTCTCGACGGCTTGCGACAGGCCGGTCTTAAAATCGACGGCGAAGAGCCAGCCGGACACCCAATTTCTAGTGAGTTTCGAGCAGATGAGGGATTCTGGCTGGCTGTCCTGCCCTTCAAAGTCGTGAGGCCAAGCACTGAACTGGAAACGCTCGCTCTCGGAATGACTGAGGAGATCGTCACCGGGTTTTCGCGCTTCTCTTACCTGCGTGTGATGGCGCTAGGTTCGACGAAGAAACATACACAGTCTGGAGACCTTCGCCAGATTGGTGCTGAGTTGGGTGCGCGCTACGTGATGGAGGGGAGCATTCGTCAAGCCGGCTCGAAGGTTCGTCTGGCAGTGCAACTTGTTGATGCGAGTAACGGGGCTCACCTCTGGGCAGACACGTTTGATCGGCCTTTTCAACCAGACGAGATCTTTGCCATGCAGGACGAGTTGATTCCAAGAATTGTCTCGACGTGTGCGGATCACTTCGGAGTTTTAGCGCGGAGTATTAGCGACGCGATTCGCGGAAAGGAGTCAAGTCAGCTCAGCCCCTATGAAGCGGTCATGCGCGGCTTCGGATATCACTACCGCCTTAATCCTCAGGAGCATGCCGAAGCGCGCTACATTCTTGAGCAGGCTGTAAAAGAAGCCCCGAGCAATGCCGATTGCTGGGCGATGTTGTCGTGGGTCTACTCCCATGAATACGGCCACGGCTTCAACACTGAACCAGGTTCACTTGATCGAGCACTCGCTGCAGCTCGGCGAGCTGTAGATCTTGCCCCGACCAATCATCTCGCTTATCAGACGCTGGCTGTGGCTCTATTCTTCCGCAAAGAGCCCGCAAACTGTCTCAGTGCTGCTGAACGTGCGCTTGCTCTCAACCCGCTCGATGCAAGCAATGAGGCTATCTTCCTGATTACGTTCGTAGACGACTGGGAACGCGGCTGCTCGCTTATCAGACGGGCCATGGATCTCAATCCTTATGTTCCCGGATGGTATCGTGTGATTCTGGCTCTGAACGAGTATCGCACAGGCAACTACCGGAAGGCTGTCGATGAAACCGTGAAGGCCAACGCGCCGGGTATCTGGACTGACATTGTGCTTTCCGCTGCTTATGCACAGCTTGGTGAACAAGTAGCAGCCCGCAACGCGCTGAGTAACCTGCTCGCTGAACATTCTGCTGAATCAGCACGCGAGCTGCTAACGAAATGGTTCAACGCAGATCTTGTCGACAATTTGGTAGAAGGTTTGCGCAAGGCAGGGCTCGAAATTGCACCCAACAAAAGCACAACGGGTTCGACTGCAAACTCGGAAGCAACTTCGGTGACTACAGAAAGTGCTGATATAGAACGTGGAGAGACAAACGCCACTCGACAACATGGGTCGGCAGGACGAAGCCGTGAACGGGATTAGCGCCTCAACTCCCGCTGACACTCAACATTGAGCCAATTGAAATTTGAGGCGGGGACAAGCCACCCTTCCAAACCTGCGAATTTGCTCTGTGAGATCATAAATATTTGTGAAACGCTGCACCCAATGTAACCGTCTTGAAGACGCCTCTAATTTCAAGCACGACCGAGGCTACTGCGTTTACGGTACTAACTCTCTGCGAGTGTAATCTTTGGATCATGGACACGCAAAACGTAATAGAGTCGTTGTTCCGTGTGAGGCGCGCGCTGATTGGCGCCGTGCACCTGCAAGCGTTACCAGGCACTCCTGCAAGCAAGCTCAGCATTGCTGACATCACCTCGATTGCAGTTGACGAAGCCCGCACGTACCGGGATGCGGGATTTCACGGGATTGTTATCGAAAACACTCACGACCGTCCATACCTGAAGGTGAATGTTGGAGCTGAGATAGTTGCTGCCATGGCCGTCGTCGGCGCTGAAGTGCGGCGCGCTGTGGATCTGCCCCTTGGCATTCAGGTACTTGCCGGCGCGAATTCCAGCGCACTCGCTGTTGCTCTCGCCTGCGGCGCTGGTTTTGTGCGCGTTGAGGGATTTGTATTCGCCCACGTTGCCGACGAAGGGCTTATTGAATCCAGCGCGGGCTCACTGTTGCGCTACCGCCGTGCGATCGGAGCAGACCATATTCGGGTTTTTGCTGATGTGAAGAAGAAACACTCGGCCCATGCGATCACCGCCGATGTAGACATCGTCGAAACCGCCAAAGCCGCGGAGTTCTTTTCAGTTGACGGCGTGATAGTGAGCGGAATCGCTACCGGCGAGCCGGCTCAGCCGGCTGAAGTGTCAACAGTTGCTCAAGCAGTATCGGTTCCAACGTTGGTAGGTTCTGGAATCACCGCAGAAAACATTAATAAGTTTCCAGACGCGGACGCTTTCATCGTCGGCTCGTCAATAAAACGAGACAGTCTGTGGTCCAACCCAATCGACCCCGATCGCGCGCGTACGCTCGTGCGTGCTTTGACCGCTGAAATTTGAGGGTCTGCATGTCGTGAAGTCTGCGCCGTAGCGTCGGGTTCGGATTCTCAACCACGAGCTATATTTACTTTATGAGCACACGTTCCGAGATGCGAATGTCTACCCCACGCCACCGCGCTACGGTACTGACCTTCATGTCCGACAAACTTCAGTTTGTGGGAACGCTAGGACAAGCCAAAGCATGTCGGACAACAAACTAAAGCGCGGGCTGCCGCAGGATTTCCGCCAGCATCTGCAACCTACTTGAGTCAGCAGGACTCTTGCTTTCAGCAGCACTCTTTTCCATCGACGCCGCCAGCGCTTTCAGTTTTGCCGCAGCGCTAGAATTCAAACGCGCTTTCTCGGCGTGCTGAATCGCTTGCCGCAACGATGCGATTTGATCTGATGGCAGACCTTGCGAGCGCTCCAACTGATCGAGGTAGGCCTTCGCAACAACCAACTTTCGCGGCCACTCGATTCTCTGCTGGTTCTGTACATTCAACTCGCTTACTCGCACCGTTTTCGCAGCGTCGATCTCGTTCTGCGTAAGAAACTTCGTTGGCGTTAACTCAAAGACGTCCAGGCCGCGGGCGATTTCTGAAGCGTAGATGTGTCCGTTGTACCAATAAGAGGACCAGGGGCCCCCGAGCACGAGCAGGTTTGGATAAATTGGCCCGCGATCAAAATAAGCTATTTCGACCGGGCGTTCTGCGTCAGTGAAATCCATGACCGAAATGCCGCCCTGATACCACGCCTGGACTTTGATGTCGCGGCCGGGAACAGGTACGAGCGAGCCGTTGTGCGCCACGCAGTTCTCGCTGTCGCCCTGTGCAGCAGGCAACTTGTAATAGCTCGCAAACTTCAGCTTGTTATCCTGCAGGTTAAAGATCGCATTAGCGCCCCATTTGTTCGGATCAGTGGCCCTACAACGTGCGTTCGTTCCCCCGCCCCATTCATCAGTGAACACCACTTTCTTTCCATCATTCGAGAACGCGGCCGAGTGCCAGTACGCGTAATTCGGATCGTTGACCGCGTCGATGCGTTTTGGATTCGCGGGATCTTTGATGTCCAGCAGAATGCCATTTCCGGAACAGGCGCCGGCAGCCAAACCAAGCTGTGAGTAGACGGTAATGTCATGGCACTGGTCGCTGTCCTTCGGCGCCGGCTCCTTTCCGTGAGTGCCGCCGCTACTCAGCGCGTTGAGAACCCCCGTCCGCGAATCCATAAACAGGCGAGGACTTGAGACGACTGCTGCATCCTGAGGCGTTTCGAGCGGCACCTTGATCACCTCAATGCGAAACAGGGCTGTGTTCGGGTCCTTCTCAGGCTTCTCAGCGGAGCAACCCGGCAACTCTTCGCTTTGTCGGACGAACGACGTTCCCGAAACGTAGATGTAGATGTTGTTCTTATCATTCGGATCGACAACCAGCGTGTGCGTGTGAGAGCCGCGGCAAGTTTGCACCGCGGCCACCTGCTTCGGCTCTCTAATATTGCTGATGTCAAAGATTCTCACACCGCGGAAGCGATCCTTTTGCGCTGGTGGCGGAGGCGTTGGCTTGTCCTCTTTTCCAGCGGGCGATGGCGATGGCGATGGCTGGGGAGGTGGAGACGGAAATCCTTGCGTACCGCAATCCAGACGGCCGTTCGGCATCTCAACCGACAAGAACATCAGGTTCTTATAAACCGACACATCGTTCTGACCACCCGGACAGATCATCGAAGTCAACAAGCGGGTCTGAGCTGGAGTTGAGATGTCGTATATGTTCACGCCATAAAAATTCCCCATGAACAGTCGATTGCCCTGGAAGGCGAGGTCGGAGTTTCCAAACGCGAGTTGAGCCGTAGGCAACAGAGCGGACTTTTCAAGCTTCGATTTGTCGACGTTCATTAGGTCCAGGGTCTTCTGCACTTTCGGATCATCAGGATTGTCAGAACCGAGTTGGAAGGCGTCAGGCTTCTTTACCAGGAGGACATGCTTGATGCCCATTGCTGCTTCGCCCGCATCGTAAAATCCTGGGGTCAGTTTGGCGCGCGGGTCGTTGACGTCTGAACCCGTCATTCCCGGCGGCAACGGATCCGCCTTTTCAGGAGCAAACGGATTCTTCTCCTTGTCAGCTTCTGACGTCTTTGTTGCGCCTGGCGACGGCGACGGCGATGGCGTTTGCGCAAATGTCGAGAAGGAAAAGCAAGCGCAGAAGACAAATGCGGTCAGTATTCCGACAGGTCGGGATAGCAGGTGAGTTCGCACCACCTGCGGTAGCGGGTGGGTTCGAACCCGAGCGATTAACAAGCGGGAAATGATGTCGTGTACTCGATTCATCAGTTCATCCTTTAGGTTATGAGTGTCGATCAAATGTGATGAAGTCAGTACCACCTCGCGGTAGCGGGTGGGGTGTTGTGTTGAATCGAGCATAAAACCCCGAAGAACGCGTTGGTGCGCCCCACCCGCTACCGCGAGGTGGTACTGATGACCTCATGACTTTACGCAGGATCTCTTTCCAGAGCAAAACTCCATTTTCAATTGGCCAGCATTCTTTCCATCACCCTAATCTCAGCGCGCTGGCCGCTGTCGACGTCGGTCGCGAAAGTGAAGAGTTCAGCGTCTTCGCCCGCTCCCGGAATATCAAACAATTCCTTCACCATAACCAAAGCGCCATTGTGATGCTGAATCATCCCGGACAAAAACAGCCGGTCAAACTCCTGGCCTTTCGCTTTTAGCAACACGTCCATCTGCTCGGCGGTTAGCATCCCCGGCATGAGCATCTGATCATCCGAGTCGATGCCATCCATTTCGTGCCCATGCGACCCCTGTGAACCATGTGAAGTCGCCATCGAGGTTGGCTTGCCCCTGGCCTCAAGCCACCGTTTCATAAATTTCATTTCATCTGATTGCGACCGGTTGATTCGCTGGCCCAGCGTTAGGATCTCCTTGTTCTCAGTATGCGATTCAATGAGCGCTGTCATCTCTACCGCCTGGGCATGATGCGTGATCATGTGCTGCATGAACTGCACATCCTTTGGCGAAGGCGGCCGCAACGTGGCCCTCGTCGAGGACGGCAGCGTTCGAGTAGGCTGTCCCGGCGCGCCCGGCTGAACCACGACTGGACTCTTAGGATCAGCCTGCTGCGCGAACACTGGCAGCGACAACAGGCAAGCGAGCGTACACGCGGTTAAGGGCACACTTCGACACGACGCCACTCTTCGTACAAAGAGCAACGCAAGTCTGACGTTGGGATGAAAGGACATCATCGGCACGGAATGATCGCTCGTCGAGGATATTACTTTATTACACAGCGACTCCAAAAAGCGCGCGGTAGACGTTTCAGATCACTCACTCCCAGCCCGACCTCTAAAGTCTGAGAGTCTCTCTGACAGGAAGGCCGACCCGGTCCCCGCTTCTTCACAACCAATCATCCTACAATTAACTAATCAACTTTGAGAGACAGCCCTGGGTGAGTGGTGGTGGACATGAAGCGGGCACAGGGTTCGCCTTCCCAACTCAGATACTTTCAGGCTTGGAGAGGGTGCGCCGAACTTCCGAGATTTTATCGATTGGCAATATTGAGCTTGACTATATTCGATAACTCGCTTATTGATAATCGATATCTAAGGAGCAAAAAAGTGACAAAGCCAAACTCGTCATCCGCCGCCCTACCGATCGCGTATGTGCTGTTGCGTATCCTTATTGTTGTGAACTGGCTGGGCGGCGTCGCGATCCTCGCGCTTCTTGTTGTCATGCCGAACGAGCAATGGATCATGAGCGCTTTCAAACTGTCTCCATCGCCTGACGCAGATCGGCTGGTCATGGGCCTGCGCGCGGTCGCCGTGCTCGGTCTCGTCACGATTCCCCTCAACTATCTCGTCCTGAAGCGGCTACTCGCGATCGTCGAAACGGTTCGGGCAGGAGACCCATTCGTCGCCTCGAACGCATCCCGTTTGCAGGCTATCGCCTGGGCGCTGCTCGCGCTGAACGTTCTCAGCATTGTGATCGGCGCTATCGGCAAAGCCGTTTCCACTGCGGAGCATCCGGTTCATCTCGATGCCGGTTTTTCAATCAACGGCTGGCTCGCCGTACTACTCACGTTCTTGCTGGCCCGCGTGTTCGCGGAAGGGGCCCACATGCGCGAAGATCTCGAAGGGACGGTGTGAAATGGCGATCGCCGTCAAGCTCGACGACATACTCCACGATCGGCGGATGACGCTGACCGAGCTCGCGGATCGGATTGGAATGGCGCTGGCTAACCTCTCGATCCTCAAGACCGGCAAGGCGCGCGCGATCCGCTTCTCGACGCTTGACGCGATCTGCGAAGCGCTCTCATGCCAGCCTGGGGATATTCTGCAGTTTGAGCCGGAGCAAGCAGAACGCGAGCGACCGGCCGCGGCGAGCAAACGGAAAGCAAGCTGATGACTGCTCTGTTGAACTCGCACGCGTGCACGTGGTAGGAGGCACACACAAATCTAGCAAGGAGAATATCCGATGAACCGCAGCGTTATGCTAACCATCACGTCTTTGCTCTCGATCCTCTTCATGACGTTTCACCTCTCGGACGACATCGTCCGCGGGTTTGAACCGGGAGGAGTCAAGAACATCACTGGGGTGCTCATGCTGGTCGTCTGGCTGTACGGAACCACCGTGCTCGCTGGACGGCGATCGGGATACATCATAATGCTCCTTGGAGCCATCCTTGGGTCGGGCGTCCCCGTCGTTCACATGATTGGGAAGGGACTTGTCGGCGGCAGGATCGCCAACTCCAGCGGGATCTTCTTCTGGGTCTGGACGCTCATCACCCTCCAGGTGACCGCGATCTTCTCCCTAATCCTCTCGGTGCGCGCATTGTGGAGCCTGCCCTGGCGCAAGGCCCGGTAGTCCAACCTTCAAACCTGGAATGAAGGCAGTACCGAGACGCGTCGGGTAACTTTTGCAACGAAACATGTAACTCTGTGGCTTTGACCCGACGCTACCGCGTTTCGGTACCGACTCCATCGGGCTCGAGCTTCATAATATCCAAACGCGAGGAGTCTCGAAATGAAAATGAATCTAGTAAAGACCATTGGAGAGTTGTTACTCGTGAGCGGCAACACTCAACCTTTCCAGGCAGACGATGTGCGCAAGACTTTTAAAACCAGCACGCACCTCGTGATCGACAATGCGGGCCACGAAAGCATGCTGATTGACCAACAAGTTCAACAGGCAATGGTTCAATTTTTGAGAGGCCAGGACGTAAGTAAAGTGAAGATCGCGTTGCCGCCGCTGAAGTTTGAACCTCTGCCCTAATAAGTTCAGTTACTTACCCAGGTCACCTTCGAGTTGAACGAAATAAACCCCACAGCCGCCGCTGTCGCCGTATCTGATCCCTTTGATTCGCATGACAATGACGTTCCGTTGTCCGCCAAGCTGCACACTCTTGAGCACTTCGACAATCACGTTACATAGCGGCCCAAATTCATGCCAAAGGCGAACTTCCACGCATTGCCGTCCTTAACATAAATCGACACGCCCCATATATCCGTACCTTCGACCGCCTGACCGCCGCAAGAGCCGTCGGCCGTGCCCTTGCGCGTCAGCATCTCGACCGTCGGCGAAAGAGCCGTGGCGAACCCTTCGGTGACGCTGACGCTTTTGATCTCGCAACCGGCCGCGGTCCAGTCCTTCAGTGTATCGGCCCTGGTTGCCAGATAGGCGCCGAATATATTCACAAATGAAACGTCCTTGGCCATCAGAGCATCGAGCTTTTTGGCGTCGTGTTCCTTCCATGCTTCCCAGAGCGCGAGTTCGACCTTGACGAGAGCGTCGGTGTTGGCATCGGGCGTGGCCCTCGCCGGAGTAGCGGTGGTAGCAGCCGTATTTGAATTAACCGCAGTCTTGTCATCCTGCTTCGGACTTTGGTTTTTGGGCGGAGCTGCGGGTGCGGCCTTTGGCGGATTCGTCGGATCGACGATCAAATTCTCGCCGTGGAAGACCGCCTGCCATTTGTCGCCGCTGCGGACCCATATGCTGGCCGAACGGACCGGGCTCGGCACCTTCATCGGCTTGCCGGCGGGGTCGTTGCATGTGCCTACCCAATTGGCCTTATAGCTGAGGGCATACGTGTCCGCGTCGATCATCGATATGGCGGGCTCGGTCAGATCCATTGACTTGATGTCACACTTGACGCCGGCGATCATCTTGACGGTTGCGGCCTTGTCGATCCGCTGGCCGCCGCCGAGAATGACGAACTTGTCGCTCAGCATTCCCTCAAAAAACTTTGAATCACCTTTCGCATGAGCCTCATTGGCCTGTTTCTCGAGGGCCATCAACGCGTCGACGGTTGGTGCGGCCGCAACCGGTTTGGTCGTATTTGTGTTTGCATTATTTGCTCCGGTGTTAACGGCTGGCGCGCCGCATGCCGCAAAGAACGTCGCCGCCGCAGCCAATGAGATAAACAGAAGTGTCTTTTTCATAAGAATCCTCCCCAGGCATTATTCGATTTCAAAAAAAGCCCGTTGGGTTTTAAACAAAAACCTTCCGAGCGTTCCTTCCTACGTCATCCGGAATGGCTTTGCACAAGAAGTAGACGCCCGATGTTACTGCGGGGAAGTGTCTCATTCACCCCAACGGCTTTGCCTCAAAAGTCTGCAAGCGAGCGAAACAGCTTTGCCGCCTGATGTGAGGCTGGGCTTTGCCCAGCCGTAAGCGCGCGGTTATCGGTTCTGTGGCTATGTCCCTGGTGGGCCTCTGCCCGAATGGCGTTGCGGATTTCAAAAGGGCAAAGCCCACACCAGGGGCATAGCCCAGTCAAGAAGAGAGCTGAACGGCGAGGCAGAGCCTCGCCTCACACCCGGCGGCGAAGCCGTTTCAGAGTACTCCCAATTTTTGAGGCAAAGCCGCGTAGATCCCTTGCTTGATCCGAATCGCATATCCTTCATCTACCAGTTGATGGTTCCCACTCCCGCTTCAACGCGGCTCAAACCGGAAGCGCGCGCTGTCTCGCCGAGTAACGTCATCCCGGCGCCCGCCAGGTATGCCCGAGCGATCTCTCGCAACGCCGTCTTGCGTGCAACGCGTTTTCTCAGCTCTTCCCCGAAGCGGTCTTCGGCTAGCATCCAGATATCTGAAAACGTCGGCTGATAAATGACGTCCTGAGGGATCACTTTCATCTGGCGTTGTAACTCATCGAGGGCGCGTGTGAATGCCGCACGTTCTGCGACTCCGCTTTCCGCGCGTAGATCTGCGGTGCCGAGTTCGTGTTCGCGACGGAGCACCTTGAGAATTTGCCGGGCTGCGTCTGACAAAACTTCGCGCTCGTCCTTGCGCCGCGGCATCCAGATGGCTGCAAAATGGCTTATTAACCCTGGTGCGACAAACATCAACGACCACCCGCGAGTTTCGCGTAGTAAACACGGCCGCCACGCATGACTTCGTCCTTAAGGTACCAGGTGAGTCGCGTCTCTTCGTCCTTCTGAACATTGCGAGGCAAACTCACATCCCGGCGACCACACACTGCGATATACAACGATGGACCAGCGCGACGGGTATCTGTCAGCGTATTTGCAAAGCCCACGTCCTCGATGAAACGCTCGACGTCAACAGCGCTTTCGACGCGAAGCTCTTCCTCGCGCCGCCACATGCGGTCGCGATGGAGTTCGATGTTTTCGGGGAGCGCTAAAGTGGTCATTGGGTATAGATGCGGTTTGCTTGATTTCAATTCGATCCGCTGTGATGAATTTCAATTCGATCCGCCTAACGCTGAAAGCGTTATTCATCGGCGAGTTAGCAACGCCTTTCCTTATCACCTCACGATTTTCCAAGCGCTACGAACGTAATCGGGCTCCTTACCTAACCTCTTTCATACACTTGAAACCCGCGCCCTACCATCAGCGTGAGGGACGCTCAACTGCCTGTCGGTAGAATCTCCCCGTGTTCCCAGAACGAAATAGGAGGCTCCACCTTCATGGCCCAATCGCTCGCACGACTCTGGACCCACCTTATCTTTTCAACCAAAAACCGATTCCCGTTCCTTGTCGACAAGAAATTACGAACTGACATGCACGCGTACCTTGCCAAAATGTTGCGTGAACAGGATTGCGAAACGCTGATCGTCAATGGTGTAGAGGATCACGTTCATGCGCTGTTTGCATTATCGAGGGCACATTCTATTGCGTCAGTCGTCAAGGAGATCAAACGCACCTCTTCCGGCTTTGCAAAAGAGCTTTCAGCGACACTGGCTAAATTCCATTGGCAGGGTGGATACGGAGCGTTCTCGGTAAGCCAATCCAGTTTGGAGGACGTCATTAGATATATCGAAAACCAGGAAGAACATCACAAGCGAGTCACGTTTCAGGACGAATACCGTGCCTTCCTGAAGGCCTATGGAATTGAATACGATGAGCGTTACGTGTGGGATTAGGCAACCGCAAACCTAACGCTGAAAGCGTTCGCTATTTGCAGCCCAGACCGGGCCGCAGCCGCACGGGGTGGAAGTGTTGTTTCAACCCTGTGGGGACCGCATTCAATCAGGACAACCTAACGCTGAAAGCGTTGGCGAATTGTAGCCCAGGGTTGCTTCAACCCTGTGGGGACCGCATTCAATCAGGACAACCTAACGCTGAAAGCGTTGGCGAATTCCAGCCCAGGGTTGTTTCAACCCTGTGGGGGACCGCATTCAATCAGGCAACGCTTAACGCTGAAAGCGTTGGCGAATTCCAGCCCAGGGTTGTTTCAACCCTGGGGGACCGCATTCAATCAGGCAACGCTTTACGCTGAAAGCGTTCGCGAATTCCAGCCCAGGGTTGTTTCAACCCTGTGGGGACCGCATTCAATCAGGCACGCTTTACGCTGAAAGCGTTCGCGAATTCCAGCCAGGGTTGTTTCAACCCTGGGAACACGAATCCGATCGTTATGAGACGCAACTCTGAAGGAGTTGCGTCGCCATTGCCTAAATCGAAAACCCATCGCAACTCCTTCAGAGTTGCGAAAACAATCTTTTTCGCATCTTGACGAACCCAGGGTTGCTGCAACCCTGGGCTGAAATTTGCCAACGCTTTCAGGGTTCCCGCAGGGCGGTGCGACGCCATACGGTTCGCTACCGCGGTGAAGAAGAGAAATCGGGGTCAGGCTTGCGATCTTGCGATTCTCATCAGCAGTCAGAACGGGTTCGCAAGCGAGGTCTATCTTCTCTTCGCCGCCGCTTCTATATCGACCAACAACCTGTCGAGGTAGTCTCTTGACAGGTATCTGCCGTTTACGATGACTGCATCAATTTTCTTTGTGTTGCTAATATCGTCCAGCGGGTTCGCGTTTAGTACAACGAGGTCAGCAAACTTGCCCGGCTCGACTGTCCCGAGTGAATTCAGCAATCCGAAATATTTCGCCGGATTATAGGTTTGCCGTTTTCAAAGCGTCCATCGGCGCCAGTCCCGCCCGCACAAATAATCCAAGCTCATCATGTAACGCGAACCCGGCAACCGGATAGCCATAAGCCGTATCCGTCCCAGCGAGCAGCTCGATTCCTGCGCGCTGCATATCTCTGACCATTCTCATCCGGTATTCAAGCAGACGCTCCGTAATCGCTTTCCGTTCGGCAGTCCAGGACCGCGCTGCGTCGAGATAAAAGTTGACGCTCTTTCTTTGTTTGACCGGGACATAGCGCAGGCGCGGATCTTCAAAGAACGCCGGCTGGTTCAGCGAGCCCCAGGCCTGATGAATGACGAGCGTGGGACAGTGATACGTTCCATTGCGCACGAACAGCGCGTATAGTTGCCCGGCTTTCTCTTCGTCGAAGGTGTTGAGGCTGTCGCTCATGAATTTGAAGTTTTCGTCTTCGAGTTCGGACGGAACGGGGCGGCCGTTTAATGCGGAAACCCTCGCTTCATATTCCAGCCATCCTTTTCTAATCCTCACTTCATCGGACGAGGTGGCAACTAACATCCCCTCGAGGTGTTTAATACTTTTCTGACCGGTTTCGGACGCTTCACCATCGTTGACGCTGGTCGGAACGTGACCGGCAAATGGAATTCCGATTCGACTAGCTTCATCAGTGGCCGCGAAAAACGCTGCGCGCGAAAGCCGGCCGTAAACCTTTATGAAGTCGAAACCCTCGCGCTTGATCCGTTGCACGGCGGCACGGGCTTCTGCTTCCGTCTTCACCCGATAAACGAATGAGACATTCATACCGGGTCCATCAACCATCTTCTTATGAATATGCGGGGACCTGTCAGGACGCCATCCGCAATTCGTCGTCGCGATCGATTGATTTGGGTAAGGGAGAAAATACTGCCGGGATTTCTAATGCCCGTTATTCCATTGGCAACCAGCAAGGGCAAAAGAGTCGATTCCGTATCCTTCGCTGAATCGTAAACCGTATGCAGATGCATGTCCCATAAGCCGGGAATCAGGTATTTGCCCGAAGCATCTACAATCGCCGAATCACGCGACACTGCCGTTTCGTTACTTCTTCCAATGCTGATTATTTTCTGGCCCTCGATAACGACGGTCATGTCCTGCTTAGGAGGGGCACCCGTCATGTCAATCACGGTTACGTGAGTGAGAGCGAGCCGCGGCGCCGAGAAAGCAGACGGATTCGCCGAGAGAAGAACGAGTACTGCAAGAGTCAACACTCTAATACTTGTCATGAGCGTTAAAACGGGAAGACGACGGTTCGCACCTGACTGGTTCATCAGGATAATCAAGGGGTACCGGAAGCTTATCGTTCTGACGGGAAGCACGCAATAGTCCATTCGAGGATTGGGTCAGGTCCAGTTTCTACAAGCCGGGAATCTGCATGCTTGATCTGCAAGTAAGATTGGGAGGATTGGGGTCAGACCTGAACTCAAACCTATGAAGGATTTGCCAATTAATCATCGCAGCACACGCTCCACGATCGCGCCTTGAGGATCAATAACCGATAGCATGTCCATCTTTGCGTGGATCGGACGCGCCCATGAGAGTCCCGTTCACCGGATCAATCATGATTGCCTGGCCCCCACCCATCGATGATCTCAGTACGCCGGGAGGCGTATCCCGCAGGTGGCCCAGGGCGATTAGCCGGTCAATCACTGTTCCCGGAATTTCATCCTCGAGCAAGACGGCCCGACCGCTGATATAGGGGTAGCGCGGCGCATCAATCGCCTGCTGCAACTCTATCCCCAGATCGATGATGTTGACCAACACCTGAACATGTCCTTGAGGCTGAATGCCGCCGCCCATAACGCCGAACGACATGAACAGCTTGTTGTCTTTGAAAACCATCGCCGGAATGATCGTGTGAAAAGGGCGCTTGCCCGGCTCGAGATGGTTGGGGTGGGTTCGATCCAGTGAAAACGAACTGCCGCGATTCTGAAGAACGATCGCCGTATCGCCGGCTACAATCCCTGATCCAAAAGCGTCGAAAAGACTGTTAATGAACGACACTGCGTTGCCGTCCTTGTCGACGACCGTAAAGTAGGTAGTGTCGCTGCCCACGTTTATTTCTCCCGGGGGTGGCGAATCCAGGGCTTTGTTCGGATTGATCAGGGCGCGTCGTTTGGCAGCGTAGTCCTTCGACAGCAACTCGACTACCGGCACTTTGGAGAAAGCTGAAGCGGCTGTCGAATTCGACATCGAGAGTTCGTTCAGTTGGTACGAGGCTGAAGAATGTTGCCTGGGACTCGCGTGGCAAACTGAGCGCGACACCACATTGGATGTGTGCGAACAAGAATCAAGAAAGCTCCGCCACATGCGTTGCAATGGACGTCGATCTGTTTCGGGAGGGAAGGGACCTTGTGCTTGTGCGGTCAATTCTAAAACCCGCGGAGCGGGTGACAGCGTAAAGCCTGGGGTGGAGCGCAGCGGACCCCCAGGACCAGCCATGCAAAAACATTTGCAAAGCCCGCGGAGCGGGGCGACAGAGGTTGGGGGGTGTATCAGCAGTTTGTCGGAGGCCACGACGGTTTAAAGTTGGCGTGGCGCGCTCGCCGACGGCCTGATCACTCTGCTGGGAGTTCATTAGAGTCGGGAGTTCTTTTATTCACGGTTTACCATTTACGATTTACCATTCGATACGGCTGAGGGTGTCAACGCGAATGTGCGAGCGATTAAGCAAATCCTGGATCAGTCGGGACGCAGGGATTACACCGTTAAAGTCTACCCAAACGGATCGCACAACCTGGTGGAGGTTCCCACTGACAATCCCAACGAGCAGGTCCGCCTCAAACGATTCCCACCAGGGTTCTTCGAAACGATGGTCAACTGGACCACAACACAGCTTCGTCGGCGTGCACCAGTAAGGGGCCACTGACTTTGTGACTGCAGGTCATTTCCGACACCCGTCACCCGCCACGTGTCACCCGTTCATCCATTAACCATTCACCATTTACGATTCACCAGGATTCATGTTCATTGATCCTGCTTCGTGCTTTCACGCCGTTGCGCAACGTGCCAAAGCACTCCGGACGGATCGATTACATATGCGATGCGAAGGCCCCAGGGTTGCATCGCCGGAGCCTTGGGAGGTGGCACACCAAATTGCTTTGAGAGCTCCAGTGATTCGATGTGCGCCCACCACGCGTCGAGATCGTCGACCATGAGCTGCATCATGAAATTCGCGGCCCAGTCTTCCTGGAAGTACCTCTGTAAAATGAATCCACCTGAGCCAGCATTGAATATAGCGACCTCGCTGTCGAGCACCTTTTCAAAGCCAAGCGCTTCGTAGAACCGCTTGGATAGATCGAAATCCTTTGCTGGCATGAATGGACGCGCCAGCTCTGTCCCTGTGGGAATGCTGCTCATATTCCGATTCTCCTTATGCAGGCCGAACGCGGCGCTTCACGCGCGCATCCATTCCACCGTACACCAGATGCATCGTGGCAGCTACAAGCGGTTGTTCGATGCGTGGAAGAACCTGATGGAGATCCCGCCTGACAAACCCAACGAGTTGTCCGCCTTAAACGACCCCACCGGGTTTCTTCGAAACAACGGTCGACTGGACGACAACACAGCTTCGTCGGCGTGCGGCGAATAGCCGCTAGAGTGCTCGAACGACTTACTGTTCGTAGCTTCAAGTTGGAAGTGCAGCAGAACTTTGTTGCCTTCGCCCCACTAGGCGAGCTCCGCGGGCTCCGCGCACTCCAAAGATCGCCTGCCGCAACGAAGACTTTGGACTTTGGACGTTGGACTTTGGACCAATCCTTGGACAACACTGTGGCGGCCAATCATTAAATATTAGTTAGGTGAATTCAGGAGGAACCAAACATGACGCTTCGAGATTTCTATCTAAAACGTGCGAAGGCAGAGTTTCCCGTCTTTCTCAAGGTGCTGAGGGCGTTACCCGAAGACCTTAGCTATAAACCACATGACCGTTCACCCTCAGCCGAGCAACTTGTTTGGACCCTGACTTATGAACTGAAAGCATTGATTGATGTCTGCGAGACCGGGAAGTCTGAATGGGAAACCATCGAGCCACCGAGTCGGGATGAAATGATCCGAATGTTTGAAGAGTGGTCGACTGAGTTACTCGACAAGGTTGCCGCCCTTGATGATGCTGCGCAGGAGAGAAACGCACAGTTCCTCTATCAAGGACATGTCGTAATGGAAAGACCAACGGTGGAATTTCTTTGGGACTTTATGTTCGACGCGATCCATCATCGTGGGCAGTTAAGTGCGTATCTCCGACCCATGGGCGCGAAGGTCCCTTCGATTTATGGACCGTCGGCTGATGACACCGGGATGTAACAGAGCAAACATTGCCAATTGCCAATTGCCGATTGCCGATTGCGTCATTGGCGATCTCAAATTGACAATCGGAAGTCGGCAATAGGGATGACTTGCCAGCAACGCCCCCGACCTGACGCTCGCAGCTATTACTGCCCGCGCTTAGGGCTCCTCCGCGTAATGTCCTAATTCGAAAATTCTGTAGGGGCGTCCCTCTGTGGGGCGCCCTTCAATTGCAAACAGCGGGGGCGGCCACGGAGTGCCGCCCCTACGAACTTAGGATCATCCAAACATCCTCACGCGTTTGTGACGTTGTGACGCCAGCTCCACTTTAGCTAACAGGTGGAAGTTTGGTCTGCAGCGAGTTGGACCAGAGGTCGCCGACGTCTTCTGTGCGTGCGGCCATATAGCGAATTCGTGAAACTTCCTCGCCTTACCTCACCGCGTTCTACTTCCTCACAGTTGGAGGAGCTGAATTACGCGCTGGGACAACTTTTTACAATTCCGGTGCGAAAAGATCGCAACTGTTTGCAGAATCTCGATGTATGCTTTCGCGCAGTATGCTCCGAAGTGCGATCAGGAAACTATCGCTGCGACAAAAGTTAACCATCCTGGCCTCAGTAGGCGTGTTACTTCCACTCCTGATATTGACTTATGTGCAATACCAATCGCTCGCAGAACTCCAGAACAAAACCAAAGGCGCTTTTAAGGACAATCTGCGACAGGGATTAACAATTGTTGAGCAAAGGATGAAAAAACGGCTGGAGGAGCTCGCCGCTCAAACCTTGAATCCAGTTGCCGACATGCGCCTTTCGTCGCCTGGGGCGGGAGAGAGGGCGACGAAAGAGTTCGAAAAATATTTCGCAGACGTAAAGCGTGCCCATCCTGAGATCGAAAAGATTTTTGTTTTCGATTACTTAGGCGCACAGCCCAAAACAAATACCTATGCCTATATCTACTCAGACAGGTTTGTGAGAATCACTCAAGCAGAATTAACTCCCAAGGAGTCTCACATTCTGTTCCTATTCGACAAATCGCGGATGACCCAAAGTTTCCTTGACGTCAATCAAACCTATTCATTCGCATATCAGTCCTGTCCCGCATGTCCGCCGACCAGCCACCTGCGGCAAGGAACATATCTGTTTTATCCGCTGCACGATTCACGAAAAGAGCACCGCGGTTTTGCGGGTGTCTTATTAAACGAAGGTTTTCTCAGGGATGGCGTGATAGGTCGCAGCATAGTTGAGGCTGCGCCCTCGCACACATCAAGCACTGCCCCATTGGCCATCGCCATCACAATTAGCGACGAGAGCGGCCGAGTACTCTTTTCAAGCGGGCCGGCGCAAAACGGACACTTTTTTGCAAGCAATTTTGATAGGCCCTTCTCCAATTGGAAGGCAGCAGTCGGGCTCAGGAATACAAATATTGATGCGTTCGCGCGCGACAGTTTCTTACGAAGTGCCGCAATAACTTTCCTGGTGCTCGTGTTCTTGCTAGGTGGTATAGCCCTTACGATACGGGCTACTGATCGCGAAGCACGACTGGCGCAAGCGAAATCAGATTTCGTCTCGAATGTCTCGCATGAACTAAAGACGCCTTTATCGACCATCAGCCTTTTTTCCGAAATCCTGGAACTAGGTCGCGTTGGCGATGAAGAGAAAAAGAATGAATACTACCGGGTCATCAGGCATGAAAGCCGGCGTTTGAACAAGACGATCGATAACATCCTCGACTTCTCGAGAATCGAGGCCGGCCGAAAGCAGTATGAACTCGTCGAGGGGGATATGGCGGAAGTGATTGACAGCGTGCTTTCCACTCATCGCTACCAGATCCTCAATTCCGGCTTCGACGTTCAAACAAACCTGGAACCTGATCTGCCGCCAGTCTTCATTGACCGCGAAGCGATGACGCAGGCCATTTCGAATCTGCTTGATAATGCCATCAAGTATTCAGGCACCGTGAAACGGCTTTTGATCACGGCGAAGACCGTTCGGTGTGATCTGTCAATTGAAATAGCTGATCATGGTGTCGGAATTCCCCGCGCTGAACAGTCAAAAGTTTTCGAGAAGTTCTACCGGGTGGGCAATGGACTCGTTCATGATGTAAAGGGCAGTGGCCTGGGCTTGTCTCTGGTGAAACATATTATCGAAGCTCATAACGGAACCATCTCCGTCCAAAGCGACGTCGGTAAGGGGAGTAGTTTTACGATTCTCCTGCCCCCAGCGCGCAGGCGTGAGGATGCTCAAACGTAGTCAGAGGAGAAATAAGTGACGAAAGTCTTGATCATCGAAGACGAGCCCAACATGGTTATCGGTTTGAAAGATAGCTGTGAGTATGAAGGCTACAAGGTCTCGGTGGCCCGTGATGGAAAGGAGGGCCTAGAGAAGGCGTCCACTGAGAAACCTGACATTATCCTGTTGGATGTAATGCTGCCTTTGATGAGCGGGATTGATGTGTGTCGCACGTTACGCACCCGCGGGATCGAAACTCCAATACTGATGCTGACGGCCCGGAGTCAGGAATTGGATAAGGTAATCGGCCTGGAAGTTGGCGCTGATGATTACGTAACAAAGCCATTTAGCATCAAGGAACTGCTCGCGCGTATCAGGGCGCATTTGCGCAGGGCTGCAAAACAAGTCGCCGAAATCGAAAGTTTTACCTTTGGCGATGTGGAATTGAATCTAAAGAAATACACTGCGCGCAAAGGCGGACAACCATTAGATCTTTCAGCTCGCGAATTCGAGATCTTGCGGTACCTGATCCGGCATCGAGGTGAAATCGTCACTCGCGATCAACTGCTCGATCAAGTTTGGGGGTATGACAGCACCCCGGTTACGCGGACGGTCGACAATCATATCGCCAGGCTGCGGCAGAAAATCGAACAAGACCCGTCGGCACCCCGCCACATAATTACCTTTCACCGGCTCGGCTATCGCTTCGTCGAATAGAAGTATTACGCAGATTACACAGATTACACAGATTAGACTGAGAGCTTTGTACTTTGCGCTTTGTACTTTGTGCTTTGTGCTGTGTTAATTGAATTGACTAGGTTAATAAGCGAACAAAGTACAAAGATCAAAGCTCTAAGTTCTTTCTAATCTGTGTAATCTGTGGATTCTTCTGGGTGGTCCTCTTTCCTCCGGGTACAACTTTTTACAATCTGATTACAGCGTGTGGAGACTTCGAATTTCGAAGTCTATAGGCTCTCGCTACTAAACAAGGAGAGAACCAATGAAGATCATTCGAACACTATCGCTAACACTTTTCCTAGGCCTTCTGGCGCCAGCGGCAGCTGTGTTTGGCCAGGACAATCCACCAAAAACTCCCAACGCGCAGTCTGATGCGAAAAAGACTTTCGCGAAACTTAAGACCCTGGCAGGTTCCTGGCAAGGTACGGTTATGGACACCCCGATCAACTTTACGATTCGCGCCGCATCCAGTGGTACAGCAATTCTGCATGAGGGGAATACAACTAAAGAGGGACCCCCAAAAAATGAGATCACTATGTTCTATCTGGAGGGGGACCGTTTACTCGCGACCCACTATTGTGACGCCGGAAATCGTTCGTATATGGAAGGCAAGTTGTCGGCGGATGGCAAGGCGATCGAGTTCAGTTTTCTCGATGTCGTCGGATCGACGCGGGGAGGGTACTTGAAGGATATGGTGCTCACGATGATTGAAGCGGACCGTCATATCGTAGCGTTTACTTTCGTGATGCCAGACGGTAAGCCGATGCCCTTGCGCGCCGAATTTAAACGCACAAAATGACTGGCCGATGTGCGGAAGTGATCACGACGGCAATACGAGAGCAGTGAGGATACAGACATGAAGATGACCGCACTTGTGGGTTCGCTCATTATCGCTGTGTCAGCGGTCTCCCTTTCCAGCGTCACTTTCGCCCAGGAGAGAGTCGAAAAGGCTTTTACCGTCCGCGGGAACATCCTCGTGAGCGAGGCTGCCAACGCGCGGCCGCTGGTTGAGCCGCAGGTGGTGGCCCACCCGAAAGACCCGAAGCATCTGGTAGCTGTCGCGATCGTCAGTTCAGAGCCGCCTCACCAGACCCAGGCTGACTGCGCAGCATTCACTTCGTTCGACGGCGGGCAGACGTGGACGCAACACAAATTCGGAATTTCGAACTGCGGTGATCCGTGGGTAGCGTTGCGCGAGGATGGCTCAGCCCTCTTCGTCGGGCTGGTAACTCGAGGGGAAGTTCGGCTATTACGGTCTACTGATGGTGCGCGGAGTTGGTTGCCGTTGGCTGTAGACCTTGGACGCGGGCACGATCACCAAACTTTGGTGGTTAATTCCACTGCCGGACCACGCGCCGGCTCGTTCTACTTCGTCTCGGGAAGAATGCAGCGTGAGAAAGGTGGCCGGAGTCTTGCTTCCGTTTTCGTCACGCGTTCGGCTGACGGCGGGAAGATGTTCACCCCGCCCACAAACTTCGTCGCTAATAGTCTCAACAATAATGTTCTCACGCCGGCCATACTCTCCGACGGGACATTGATCGTGCCGTTCATAGACTACCAGGACCACGGGGCTGACCACGGCGCCTCCGGGATGCTGGAGAGGAGACGCGTGTGGGCAACCATCTCAACAGACGGCGGTCAAACTTTTTCGCACCCGATGTTCGTCTCGGAGGCATGCGGCAGCGGAGGCGGTTTCGCCTCACTCGCGGTGGATGCATCAACCGCACCTTCGCGGGACCGCCTTTACCTCACTTGCACTAACCGCGACCGGAACACCATCTTCGTTCACTACTCGTCGGATCGCGGCGAACGTTGGTCGGCGCCGGTTCGAGCGGACAGCGCAGCGAGCGAAGTGATCTTCCGCAGGACTCCGTCCATAGCCGTGAACAAGGATGGGGTCGTAGCGGTGACATGGTACGAGAGGCGAAAGGAAGGGACGCGTGAGTGCCAGCACATCTACTTCACCGCCTCCCTCGACGGCGGGAAGACTTTCCTGCCTGAGGCGCGTGTTTCGTCAGCGCCGTCGTGCCCCGACACGCCGCGGAACGGCGGAAGCGCGAAGCGCTGGCCAGCCGGAGGGGATTACAGCGGTCTGGCGGCGGCGGCTGACGGATCCTTCCACGTGCTTTGGTCCGACAGCCGTCAGGGAATATACCAACTCTGGACAGCACGCGTGCAGGTCAATGCGCCGGCAAAGTGAAACGCGGAAGTCAAAAACCGTCAACATTGTTCGAGTTGCTCTATAAAGCCTGGGCGCCCCGTAAACGATGCGACGTAGCGCAAGGAAGTTTATGCAATTGGCGATAGATGTTGCTTAGGTTTCGACTGTCGCCCGCTCACGCGGGCTCTGTGTCTGCCGAGAATCGTTACCTGGGGCTTACGCCCTAGGCTTTACGCTTACACCTGCTTCGCAGGTTAAGACGGAACTCTTGTGCAAAGACATTTCAAATCCCCAGCCCGGTTAATTCCCCACCGCTACCTGAAACTGTTCGAGCTTTCCGTCCGGCATTTCATAAGTCCAGGCGCGGATGGTTTTGTCTTTGAACCGAATTAGGTACACGCGGTTGGTCATGCCGCCGCGCAGGCTCTGCCCAGTTTGCGTGAAGGATTCCCACTTTCCGAGTGAGCCAAGGCTGTTCTTGAAATCTTCCAAAGCCTGTTCGCTAAAATAAGCATTCGCATTGTCGGTAAAGAGCGAGCGCTCAATCGTTCCCTGCTGCAATCCTTCGAGAATTTTTTTCGCTTGTTCCAGCCTGGCCGACGTGGCTGAATCATTTGTCACGAACAGCAAAGGATGGATGCCCGCAGCGATAGGGCCCGACGCGCCGCCACTATCCCCATTGGTCAGTACAACCACTGCAACGCGATCGTCGGGGAAGACAATGTTCGTCGATGTAAAGCCTGAGACTCCGCCACCATGCGAGAGGGCGCGGCGATTGAGTGCGGAAGTGACTGTCACGCCAAGCCCGTAATTCGTACCCAGGCCGTCTCTCAACAATGTCTCAGTGCCGAGCGCGAGATACGAACCCGGTTTCAAGAGCTTCCGTTCCATGATCGAGATGTTCCACTTCGCGAGATCCTCAGGCGTCATCGCGAGCTGTCCTGCGGCGAACAACCAACCCTTGGCTTCTTTGGGAGCGACTCGCAAGGGACCAAGCGCATACCGCACATATCCGATCGGATCGCTTTCAGTGAGCCGCTCTTGATCGACATCCATAACGCTAGTCATTCCGAGCGGTCTGAAGATGTTCTGCAGCAAGTACTGAAAGAACGGCATCCGCGCGACCTTCTCGACAATCACTCCGGCAATCACATAGTTCGTGTTGCTGTATTGCCATTTCGTGCCCGGCTCGAAATCGAGCGGAATCTGCGCCCAGGTGTCCATCAGCTTGCGCGCGGAGATCGGCTCGAGCATCGGCCTCATTACGTAATCCTGTGGCCAGTAGTCCTGATAACCTGACGTGTGCGACAGCAGTTGTCGAATCGTGACTTCATTTGCGCGCGTTAAATCAGGAATGTACTTCGCGACTTTGTCGTCGAGCGAAAGCTTTCCTTGCTCCTGCAAAAACAGAATCGCCGCCGCTGTGAATTGTTTGCTGATCGAGCCGATGCTGTAACGCATGTGGGTTGTTGCCGGCACCTTCGGCTGCACCTTGGCGTCGCCGTACGCTTTGACGTAGACGAGCGCGCCGTCTTTGACGACCGCGATCGATGCGCTCGGCACCCCCGTCCGCGCGAGTGTGTCAGTCACCAGCTTGTCGATCTTTTCGGAGCTGTCGGGCGCAAGCTGTGTTTGCGAAAATGCCTGGAACGCAAAACCAAGTAGGATGACAAACGAGCAGATTGGAAGTTTAAAACGACTCATGCTGAATACTCCTCTACGCAGTTGCAGGTGGAATGGGATCATAAGATGTCCGAAGTCCAACATCCAAGGTCCAAAGCCCGCTAGCTCAACTTTGAAGTAATTTCGGGATCGACCTCGCTGCCAACCTCGGATATTGGACATTGGACTTTGGACTTTGGACCTAACTTGAATAACGAGTCGTTGGGCCAAGGGGGGTGGCCAGAGACGGCCACCCCTACAAAATGAGCTCGTAATTAATTATCGACCTGACCGCTACCCAACACCTGCACATTTACCGCCTCACAACATCTTATCCAACCGCTCGATCGGCAACCGGAGCGAACGCTTCGTCTTCAGCAGGTCGGACCAGAGGTCGCCGACTTTTGCTATGCGTTGGCCCATGTTGCGAATCGTGAAGCTCCCTGGCGAGACCTCACCGCGTTCTACTTCCTCCCATGTGCATGGCGCTGAAACAGGCGCGCCTCGTCTCGCCCGAACAGTGTAAGCAGCGGCGAACGTGGCGCTGTAATCGTTGCGACCGGTGTCGACGAGAATGCGACCGCCCCGATCCACTTTGTGGAACTCGCGCGTAAGATTTTCTGGATCACGCGCCACCAGTAACCTACCGACACGATGAGCGAAGCGGGAAACGGTAGCGAAGTCTGCCTTCGCGTCTAGCGGCACTGCTATGTGAAATCCCTTTGACCCAGTTGTTTTGATCCAACTTGGAAGGCCCAACTCCTGCAACAGCGCCCGCAGGCCGAGGGCTGCTGTGCACAGCACATCCAGATCGTCGCGAGAGGGATCGAGATCAAAGACGCAGATGTCGGGCTTGTAAAAATTCGGCGCACGCGAAGGCCACACGTGGATCGTGATGCTGTTTTGATTCGCGAGCCACAACAGCGATCGCGCGTCAGTCACAATCGGATGATTGACAGTGCCTTCGTTCTTTGGAACCTCGACGCGTTTTAGCCACTCAGGAAAGCCTTTTGAAACGTCCTTCTGAAAGAAACCGGGGGCGCCGATGCCGCGGTGATAACGTTCCATCGTCACGGGCCGACGCCGGATGTGAGGCAGCATCACAGGCGCAATCGCTTCGTAGTACGACGCGAGCTCTCCCTTCGTGATGCCGTCGTCGGGAAAGAGGATTTTCTCTGGATGACTAATCACTCCTTAATAACCTCACGCGCAGTAGGACAGTCGGAGATCAAGTTTGGAAACCCGCCGTTAGGAAGGGGCCTGCCCCCGCTTCTTCGACCCCTTCAGGGTCGGGTTAAATTTTCCGCTCGGCTTCCGTGGGCGTTGCCCACGGCTATTAACTTAGTCCCTTGCAGGGACTCAAGCTGAGCGTTTTCCGAGCTGAGCATTTCTCTGGGCGAGATGTGTCGACTCACTAATCTTTCCTCACCAACTCACGTGCATCCTTGTCTGTGCGGACGCCGAGCAAGCGCGGGTGGCGCAACTTTCCATGCACCGTCCATTCGATGAAACCAACCTGGACCACAATCTGCGGCTTGACCCAATGCGCACGAACACGCGGCAGTCCGACACTCTTCGTAAACGGCGGCTTAGGCATTTCGATCTTGTCGAGTTGCTCGCGGAGTTCGAGTAGCAGTTTTGTGTCAAAGCCAGTTCCGATCTTGCCTGCGAAGACGAAGTCGTCATTCTCGAAGTAACCAACCAAGAGGGCTCCCAAGCCGACGCGCTTGCCTTGGGGATCCGTGAATCCGCCGACTACGAGCTCCTGGGCCAGCTCGCATTTCATTTTCAACCAGTGCGGCGAGCGACGATGTTCGTAAAGCGAACCGCGGCGCTTCGCAATCACACCTTCCCAGCCTTCTCGAGCCGCGCGCAGCCATGGGAACTCATCGGGCAACTCATCTACAAGCGTTGTCACGCGATAGAGCGGCGGCTTCAGTGGCAACTCACGCAAGATTTCAAGTCGCGCTTCGAGCGGCAACGAAGTTAGATTGCGTCCGTCGAGCCACATTCAATCGAACACGTGATACTTAAGCGGTGCGCCGCCCCAGGTAATCTCGCCATCGAGAATCAATTGAGTAGCGGGAAGACTCTTTACTGCCTCGGAGACGACCGGAATATCTTTCAAAAGCCGGTTGCGTGAAAACAGTTTGACGTCCTTTCCGTTTTTGTAGGCGAGGAGACGGATGCCGTCAAACTTTTGTTCGAACAGCCACTCGTCTCCAGTGAAGCGATCTTGAGTAAGAGTGGCGGCCATTGGTGGCAGCCATTCGGGAAAGGATTGAGAGTCAGTTTTTGATCTATGACGCGGCATTTGTGATAGATCTAGCTAAAAAAATGGAGTTCACTCAAAAGTAGTTTCAGTTGCGTTGCTTCGGCTTCGCCGCCCGATGTGAGGCGGTGGCTCTGCCCCGCCGTAAGCTTGTCGACTTGGGTCCGGGCTGTGCCCCTGGTTCGGGCTCTGCCCGTCTTGGAGTTCGCGTTCTATAAACATTTCGTCCCTACGGAACGGGCTTGGTGTTCGCTTTGATCACTTCCATTGCTTCAACAACGACCCGACCGAGAGGTTTCCCGAGGCTCCGCCCTACACTCGTATTCACTTGCACAGCGACTGCTACTTTGTGATCCGGGAAATACATCATGTCCGTCATGTAACCCGGGAAGAAACCGCTGTGACCATACGTGGTACCGAGCGACGTTTTCCGAATAATTACTCCAAGCCCGTATCGAGTCTCTGGGCCGAGCATGGGCGCAGCCACTCCGTCGAGAACGTGGGGCAGGATGTCCGGCGAAAAAGCTTTACCCTCATAAATCATTTTCGCCCAACGCGCGAGATCCTCCGCAGTCGAAGCATAGCCACCACCAGTCCATTCAAACTGCGGATTGATCGCAAACCTCCCGTCCTGGATCATTGCGTCGCGGCCGCCAAATGGATTATTCGGCCCGGCATAACCCTGGACCACGCCTTTAAGTCTCAATCCGTCCTGCGGGATGGTGTTGGTTAACTTGAGCGGTTTAAGCAGACGCCTGTTTGCTTCCTCGTAAAATCGTTTGCCTGTCACCTTTTCGATAATCATTCCGAGCACGATGTAATTCGTGTCCGAGTAATCCCAGCCCTGACCGGCCGCGAATGGCGGCTTCTCGTCAAGAAGGTAAGTAATCAACTCTGCGGGTTTCCAAACTTTTTCCGGATTAACAGTCAGGTCTTTCGTGAACTGATCCTTGAATTCATAACGCACAAGTCCACTGGTATGGTTCAGCAACTGCCGGACAGTGATGTCTTTGGCGTTGGGCAGACGAGAGAACCAGGGCTCACGACCTAAGTATTTTTCGATTCGGTCGTCGAGTCCGATCTTCCCTTCCTTGACTAACTGCAATGCAGTCGCGGCGGCGAAGGTCTTGCCGACACTACCAGCAAGCATCCGATCATTTGGCTTCATCGGTGTTCTCGCTTCACGATCCGAAAACCCGACCGCCAGACCAAAGGATTCGCCGTTCGCCAGAACCACACCAAGAGTAGCGCCGGGAAAGCTCCCCGCCTTGTGCCACTCATTCAGCTTGAGCTGAAGCGCTCGCTTGAGTTCAGTCGCATCAGAGGCTGTTGTTGTCTGGCTGCGAATTGTCGCTGCCGAAAGCAAGCATATAAATAGAAAGGGGATTATTTTTCGCATAGTTGGTTTTTGATTAGATAAATGCTGTCTGATTTACCGCTAATTTCAACCGCCAGTCGCCAAGAAACGCCAATACGCCAAGGTTTGAAGTGATATTAGCAGGACAAATGGCTGGGAAATTCCGGTCGGGAGTGTGGTCGGCGCAGGAAAAGAACGCTGAAGGCGTTGGCTAATTCCAGCCCAGGGTTGCGCTTTGGCAACCCTGGGATCAAACGTGTCCTATTTAATAGATTGCGCAACCCTGAAGGGGTTGCGTCGAAGGCCGGGTAACCGCGGCCGTTGTCGCAACTCCTTCAGAGTTGCGACTAATCTATTACTGGCATTCGTAACCCAGGGTTGGCAAAACCCAACCCTGGCCTAGAATTAGCAAACGCTTTCAGCGTTTTAAACCAAAGACATTCACCACGACCCGACGCTATCAGGACGAGTCGGGATACTGACTGCGACCCACTCCGAAGTAAGTATCCGTCAAGAGTCGCACTGACTCCTGACTCCTGGCTCCTAGCTTTCTCACTTCACTGGCAGCCGGTTAGTAATGAAATCCGCAACGCGGCTAGCCCCCGGTGGGTCCATGTTTGCCAACACCGCGATTACGTAGCCCGATGCGGGGCAGATCTTGAGTTCGCCATTCATCCCCGGGGCACCGCCGCCGTGGCCGAAACATCGCGCGCCGTTAATCATCGCATCCTGAAATCCATAAGCGTACTTACCACCCATCGGGGTATCGACTTTCCCGGTCGTCAGCATTTCCGTGTGCTGCGCATTGAGCAGTTTGTGCGTTTGCAGCGCGGTCGCAAACTTCAATAAATCTTCCACTGTGGAGTAACCACCGCCAGCCGAGGTGCCGCGGTAGGGTAGAGTGTCAGTGTTGGGCCGCAAGCTTCCGCCACCGAATTTCGTGTAGCCGAGGCTTCGGTCTGCGACGAGTTGCTCTTCCGGTTCGGAAGCACTTCCGGTCATACCCGCAAGCTTGAAGATGTGATCACGGACGTAGTCGTAATAACTTTGACCGCTAACTTTTTCTATTAACGCCCCGAGCAGAAGAAAACCATAGTTGCTGTACTGCCAGCGACTGCCTGCAGCGAACTCCGGTGCGCGATTACCATAGAGCTTGACATAATCCTGCAAAGTTTTTAATTCAAGACGATTCTTGTCGAACTCTGGACCAAAGATGTCACCTGTGCCGCCAGTGTGCGACAGCAATTGTTCGATTGTTACTTTAGAAGCAACGTCTTTATTCGGATAGTCGGTCAGGTAGTTGCCGAAGGGCGCTTTCAGATCGAGCTTACCGCTTTGTACGAGTTGGAGTGTGCCGACCGCGGTGAACATCTTGTTCATTGATCCGAGTCGAAAGCGGGTCTTCACGGTGTTCGCGGTTTTCTTTTCGCGATCTGCCAGACCATACGCCTGAGCAAAAAGAGTCTTGCCATTTTTTGCGACCAAGGCCGCACCGGAAAAACGGTCACCCGCCGCCGCTTCATCCAGCTTCTTTCGCAGGGCTGAAATAAGTTCGCTCTCTTTCAGGTGAGGGAGAGCAAATTCCGCCGGTCGTGCGGTCGCTTCTAAAGCGAGTCGGGTGATTTGGTGTTGCGGACCGGCGTCGACCTCGAGAGTGAAACGAGCAAGCTGATCTGAGGCACGTTCCTGGACCAGAGTTACGATCTTCGTGGGTGTCGACTCCTCGACCTTCTTTAAGTCGAAGCCGCCGGTCATCTCGCGGAATCCCATTTCACGATCCGCACGCTCCAGACGACTGGGTGCATTCTTGCGCAAGAACTCCTTATGTTTTTCGGCGTCTCCGGCATTGAAAACTTCCAACCAGGCTTTTGCTTGATTGCCGGCCGGTGTATCGGGAAACTGTGTTTGCGCCAGGCAGGCTGGAGCGATGAGTAATAGAACTGCGGTAGCTAATAGCGGATACGTTCTGTGCTTCATGAGTCTACTCCCTGGTTCTGTTGATGCCGAAGAAAACCATAATTGATGATGAAGATGCAACAGACAATACGGCGGATGCCAAAGCCAGGGTCCCCAACGACGAAATAAGGAATGAACGCCCGTATTTGAAAGTTACTTTCACGGGTAAATTCCATTGACGTGCGATTACCTCGGGGATATGCTGCGCTTTCGTAGACTCTATACGAGCCGTCACGGAGTTGCTGCCGAGAAACTCCGACTCACCCGACTGACACCTTTCACTCTCGGTTTGAGTGTTCTCGCCACTTTCACCCATTTCGACCAAGGTTAGCCTCGTGCTCAACCTCTTCGTTAAGCTCTTTCGCTTAAAATGGATGCGGCGGGAGAGCCACGTTTGAAGCATCCCACCGATCTCGGAGGACACAATGAAAAACTCCCCTTTCTCACGACGTGACTTCATCAAAGGCGCTGGTGTTGCTGGAGGTCTCTTACTACTTGATCCCCCCGCCAGTGCGCAGACCCTAAAGGATTTTATTTTTCGGAGACGATGCAGAGATGCCGGTGCGATTGTCAGAAAGAGTTTCAAGACTCTGACAGCGGCCGAACTAACCGCTTTCAAGAACGGCGTGGCGGTTATGAAATCACGCTCAACTAACGACCCGACCAGTTGGGCCTACCAAGCCGCGATTCACGGAACTACACTTACGCCAACGCAAACAGCATGGAACACTTGCCAACACAACATCACGCATTTCTTTTCCTGGCACCGGATGGAGCTTTGCTTTTTTGAAAGGATTCTACGAAAAGCATCCGGCCTGCCGAGTCTGGGACTGCCTTATTGGAACTACAGCGACAGCGCTGATCCAAATGCTCGCTTTCTGCCGGCCGCCTTCCGTACTCCCGCGAATGCGACAAATCCCTTGTTCACCGCAAACCGAAACGCGAACATCAACAATGGAACGGGACAGCTGTCGGCCTCCGCCGTTAGCCTCGCTGCAGCAATCCCGGGTCCGATTCCTTTTTACACGTTTAGCGGCAACGTTAACGGAACGCCGCACGGCGCGGTTCACGGTGGCATTGGCGGCGGGATGGGGTCAGTTCCTACCGCCGCTGTTGATCCGATTTTCTGGCTGCATCATTGCAACATCGACCGTTTGTGGAATCGCTGGCTAGCTGGCGGAGGAGGCCGGGCTAATCCGCCGGCTTCGGACACCGTCTGGCACAACACAAAATTCACGTTTTTTGATGAGTTCGGTGAGCAAGTGCAAATGACCGGGGCGGAACTTTTAAACCCTAACGTCTGTGGCTGCCGAACTTGTTACGACGAGGAAACGGTCTTCACGATCTGGCCCATTCTGACCGAGCGGCTAAGGCTAGTCGAAATTCAGATCGGCGCTTACAAAAAGCAGCTCGTTCTCGACGCGCGGCGCCTGAAATTCGAAATAGAGTTCAACGACAAAGCGAGAGGAGCATTCGAACGCTCTTTGAAAACCCGCAAACCCGAGGAGGAAATGCAATTTAAGCTCAACTTTGAAGGGTTGAAAGTAGAGAAGCCTCTCGACTTCTTCTATGAGGTCTATTTGAACCTTCCCGACAACGTCCAGGATCCGAATTACACAATGGAAAGCTACGCCGGAAACCTGGCGTTCTTTGCCGCAACTCAAATGCATGCGCAGCACGGAGAGAAAGAGGAGTTGAAATTCAGCGCCAACATCACCGGCGGTGTTAGGAGGCTAAGAGCTCTCCAACAGCAAAGAACCGTCTCGGTTACCCTCGTGCCGACCGCACTCGAGACAAGAGATGGCAAGCGTTTGCCGGTTCGCTCCAGTGCGAGGATTACAGTCGATCAAGTTACCTTGAGCGTCGAAGAATCCGACAGATAAGTTGAAGTTGGAAGGAGCCGAGATACGCGAGGTTCGCCAAGGTACTTGAATGGCTGAAACGTGATTGTGTCGTAGAGGCGGCCCTCCCCGCCGCCCCGCGTCTTGATTGAGTTGCGGGCGAGAGGCCCGTGAGGTTTAAGTTTCGCTATTTCTTTCGAGTCCTGGCTGCCTTCCTGGCTGAACGCGACCGCGAGGCTGCGGAACGTTTTGCTGCCGCCTTATAAGCTTGGCGGGATAGTGCAGTTTTGGAAGCCGCGCTCCGACCCTCACCTTTGAGCTTATTCAAGGCTGCGCGCGAACGCTTCGCTGACGGCTTTTTCCTAGCTGTCTTACTCCCCTTCTTTAAATCCCGCTTCGCTTGCTCTCGCGTTTGCTTGGAAGCTTCGCCTTTTTCTGGTGGCGGAAGTTTCACTCCTGCTCGGCGCGCCTTTGCCAGCCCGATTGCTATCGCCTGTTTCGCTGAGCGAGCACCGTGTTTACCCTCTCGGATGTGTTCGATCTCTTCATGCACAAACTCCCCAGCCTGTGTGCTCGGTGATTTACCTTCCGCCTTATCTTTTGCAGCGCGTTTTAATGTTTCCCTTTCTGGCATAATGCTCCTTTACTAGAAGGTTCCGTGTTTCGAGTTCCGGGTTCCGAGTTCGCCGTCGAATCTCGCACTCAGACTAAATGCGACCTCTCGCAACAAGGGAGAATCGACAGACATAGATGATCCTCAAAATTGTTCAGACAGGCGATCCCATTCTAAGGCGAACCGGACGCCCCTTAACGCCGGAAGAGATCAAGGGTCCGTCTATCCAACAGCTAATCGAATCGATGCGAGACACGATGCGCGACGCTCCTGGCGTCGGTCTCGCGGCGCCACAGATCGGCGAATCACTGCAACTGGCGGTGATTGAGGATCGAACAGAATATATAAAGGACGTCTCGGCAGATCAACTCAAAGAACGTCAAAGAGGCGCGATCGATTTCCACGTGATAATCAATCCGAAGATTTCATTCGTAGACGATGCAGCAGCGGAATTCTTTGAGGGTTGTCTGAGTGTCGAAGGCTTCGGGGCAATTGTTCGTCGCACGCTTAACGTTCGTGTTGACTGTCTGAATGAGCGGGCGGAGCCAATAACGATCGCGGCTCATGGCTGGTACGCTCGGATACTGCAACACGAGATCGACCACCTCAATGGCACGTTATACATTGACCGAATGGAAACACGGACGTTCTCAACTAACGAAAACCTGCAGCAACACTGGAAGCCGAACAGCATTCAACAACTGCGGACGGAGCTCGGCATCGATTAAGAACAATGATCGGGAAGAGAATATGTAGGGGCGGCACTCCGTGGCCGCCCCTCTTTTGTTATCGTCCTTGGACAAACCCGAACTGGGGTGGCCAGCAACGGCCACCCCTACAAACATCCCGAGAATATTAAGGGGGGCACCGTGGCCACCCCTACTCTCAAACGCGGGGCGACCCCAGAGTGCCGCCACTATAGAATTTAGGACACAACCGTCGGCGAGTGAGATTCACTCCCGCCCGCCGCGCTCAGCAATCAACTTGATCGCCACTTCACTGACGAACTCCTTTGCGTGAAATTGTTTTCCCCACCCAAGAGGCGTGACGTCGCGATATTCGTAACGTGTTTCCACGTCATACCTCGGAGCGTATCCCGGATGCAGTTGCTTGCGTAGCGAAGCACGCGCGTTAGGATTGGCTCCATGGGCCAGCAGCAGCTCCGTGAACGGCGCGACCGGTTTCTCGCTGCGGTTCATCCAAAAATTAGGTTGTGAAACTACAGTGCCAAACAACGCCGTGTGTCCGCCGAACCCGTCGGCATCGACAACGGCTCTCGCATCCACACCCATTCCCTGCTCCAAGAGCCAGCGCGCGATTTCCAGCTCATCGTAGTCCGCACACATGTGCAGAAGGGTCGTTCCCGCGAGGGGCGTCCCCTGGGTCGCGAGGACCTCGTCATTACATTCCAACTCCGGGGGATAAATCTCTTCATGGCTGAACGTTCGACGCAGGAGACCCGGATCACGTCGCAGATGTTCCTCCAGCAGATCGATACGCCCGCGATGCAAAGCCATCGTGGGAGTGTCTGGTAACTCAAGACCGTGCTCTACGAACATTTCGAGAATTTCATGTTTCGCGGCTGGCTTGCGGCTATCCGTTTCCAGAACGACACGCACGGGCGCGAGTCGCTTACCAGCTTCATCGCGCACGCGGGCGCCAATCTCGAACATCAGAGCGGTACCAGAAGCACTCAGCGTGTAGGCGGGACCTTCCAGTGCATCATCGGGCGGACGCGTTGAACCCATCATTTCGTAAAGCATTCTTGCGGTGCCGATCTTGCTCTGCAACGTTGCGCGGTCGAGTGCAGACTGGAGATCACATGCGCCAAGCTCATGAAGCATCTTGATGATTCGATCGCGTCCCAGGTTTGCGGCATAGGTGAGGGGCGGACCCCAATTGCTATTGCGGATCCCGGCGTTGTCATGCAAAAGGTTCGGGTGCTTTACGACCAGCGCGCGCACCGCTTGGAGATCGTCGCGCCAGATTGCGTCAATGAGGTTGCATGCCTGGACGAGGCGCGGCCAGCTGGGCGCTTGATAAGCACGAGCCAACGCGAGCTGCGCGTCGGCAAGCGTGACCTGATCAGCAGTCATGGGTTTCGGATGATGCTGATTGAACTCCCTGATAGCAGGTAAATCACCTTGACGAATCGAGCGCAGCAGATCCTTCGCCTGGTGTTTTAGTTGATCTAGGTTGGGACGAACTGGAAGGTGACGATCTTGACGGTTGTATAGGGACATGGACGAGCCTCCTTTTGTTGAGCCCGTTGTCCGCTCATCTCGGGCGAAAGGAGGTTCGACAAGGAACCTTGGGTTAGGACTTGATCAGGTGGACTCAGTCCTGCCCGCGGACGGGTGGCGGCCTGAACGCCGGCCCGGAGCATAACGTTGTCTTAGGTATCAATCAAGAATAGTCAGGGCAGTAGGAAGTAGGGGTTATTGGCCAATTGAAAGTTCCCCTCAAAGGGGTCACTTTTATTTAACATTCAACCCCTAATGACTACTTGCATGGGTCATCTTTGGGCAACTAATGAGACCCGTGGGCGTTTAATGAAAGAACTGTGCAACTTAAATTCTCAATTTTGATGATAGCTCTGTTGGTCACCAACTGGATGAGCCTTAGCATTGCAAAGTCGAGCCTGCAAAGCACAGGCGATGTCCAAAGGGCGAACGAGCTTGCAATGTATCTGGACAAACTAGCTGCGGAAGACACGTTCTCGGGAACCGTACTTGTCGCGAGGAATGGAAAACCGTTTTTTCAACGGGCCTACGGCATGGCTAACAAGCACCGCCAAATTCGAAATAAGGTTGATACGAAGTTCAATCTCGGCTCGATGAATAAGATGTTCACTGCAGTTGCTATTGCGCAACTGGCTGAACGCGGGAGGTTGTCTTTTAGCGACACAGTGGGAAAGCATTTGCCTGATTACCCGAATAAGGCTGTCGCCCAAAAGGTAACGATTCACCACCTCCTCACGCACACGTCCGGCCTGGGCGATTATCTTAATGAAAGGTTCTATGCCCGACTGGATCAGATGAAGACGGTGTCCGATCTGGTGCCCTTGTTCGTCAACGATTCTTTGTCTTTTGAACCAGGCGAGAGCTGGGATTACAGCAATGCCGCTTTTGCGGTCTTAGGGCTAATCATCGAGAAGGTGTCTGGGCAAAACTACTTCGACTATGTGAGTCAGCATGTGTTCAAGCGGGCGCGCATGGCGAACACAGACTTTTACGAGAGAGATAAAAACGTATCGAAGCGCGCAGTGGGATATATGCGAGTAAACGCTAAAGGTGAACCTGATCCGGAAGCACCACGCCGAGAAAATACCTCAACGCGACCGGCTAAAGGCTCTCCTGCCGGAGGTGCATACTCAACTGTGGACGACATGCGTAAGTTTCATATTGCGTTACGGAACAACAAACTGTTGAGCCAGAAGTACACGGAGATTGTGACGACCGGTAAGGCGAAGGTCCCGCCCGGCTGGCCAATGCACGAGTACGGTTACGGTTTCACGATTAGCGTTATTAACGGCAAACGCATTGTAGGACATGGCGGCACAAGTCTGGGTGTGGCAGGCAAGTTCGAGATGTACCCTGAACTCGGTTATACAGTTGTTGTCCTTTCAAACTATGAACTGCCTGCGATCATGCCGGTTGTTGCGAAGACACGAGAGCTAATTACCAAGTGAGATCTGGTCTTTGGTCTTTGGTCCTTGGTTTGGTCTTTGGACCTCCGGATTCTTAATTCACGATTTACGATTCACGATTAACGATCCCGATTCTCGCCTCCCGAATCCCGACTCCCGACTCACGATTCACGATTCACGACTTGATGCTTCCTTCGAAATGCAATTGACTATTAAAAGACGCCTCGCCGGGCGCTTTCGCCACGGAATGGTAAAAGCCATCCGCGTCCAGAATTCTCGCCTTCACGTTGTCCCGCAGATACGCACCCAGTACAACGTCCTTTAAGTACCGTTTTAGATTGGCATCGAGAATTGGCGTCACAACCTCGACTCGCCTGTCGAGATTACGTGTCATCCAGTCTGCCGATCCGATGAAAACATCATCCGCCCCGCCATTCGCGAAGTAGAAGATTCTGCTGTGTTCGAGAAACTGTCCGACAATGCTTCTGACCCGAACAGTTTCAGAAAGATTTGGAACTCCCGGACGCAGCATGCACGAGCCCCGGACGATCAAATCAATTGGCACTCCCGATTGCGACGCTCGGTATAACGCGTCGATAATCTCAAGGTCGGTCAACCGATTGATCTTCGCAATGATTCGCGCCGGACGGCCTGCTTTGGCATGAGTAATCTCTCGTTCGATCAGACCCAGCATCCGTTCACGCAGATTCACCGGGGCGACCATTAGGTGTGTGTATTCACGTGGCCGGGAAAAACCAGTCATGAAATTGAAGAGATCGGTGGCATCGTCACCAATCTCGGTGTTCGCCGTAAGCAGTCCCAGATCGGTGTAGATCCTGGAAGTAGTTGGATTGTAGTTGCCGGTAGCGATGTGAACATAAGTCTGCAGCCCCTGCTCCTCGCGACGGATCACGAGGGCGACCTTGCTATGCGTTTTCAGCTTTAACAGCCCGTAGACCACATGCACACCGGCTTCCCCCAGTCGACCCGCCCATTCAATGTTGTTCTCTTCATCAAACCGGGCTTTGATCTCGACCACCGCGGTAACCTGTTTGCCTCGCTCACTCGCTGCGATTAACGCTTTCGGGATTGGCGAGTTCTTGCCGGTTCGATAGAGGCAGATTTTGATCGCCATCACGGCTGGATCCTCCGCAGCTGCCTCGATGAAATCCGTGACGGTGGTATACGCAGTATAAGGATGATGTAGGAGAGCGTCCTGCTTCCTAATGGCGTCAAACAACTGTTTCTTCTGGCTGAGCGGGGACGGCACCGAAGTCTTGATCGGCTTATCTCGCAAATCCGGTCTCTCCAAGCCGTAAAGGTGCATCAGGTCGCCTACTCCGAGAATTCCATCCAATACATAAACATCATCCGGTTCGACTTTCAGTGCCTGTGTCAAACTCTCAACCATCGCTTTGGGCATCGTTGCCGCAACCTCAAGACGAATGGCGTTACCAAAGCGCCGCTCGCGTAACGACTCCTTTATGCGCCGGAGCAAATCCCCTGCTTTATCGTCTCTAATCTCTACATCTGCGTCGCGAGTCACGCGAAACAAGTGACTCTTACTAAGCAGCATGCTCGGAAAAAGAAATTGCAGATTCGCATCGATAAGTTCTTCCAGCAGCACAAACTTCTCACCGTTATCGCCGACCGGAACCAGCCGTGGGACCACCGGGGGAACTTTGATACGGACAAACCGCGGCGCACTTCCAATTGTTATCGGTTCACCCACGGGAGCGTCGACCTCGACAGTAAGGCCGATATTCAAACTGAGGTTAGCTATGTGCGGAAAAGGATGCGCGGGGTCTACTGCTTGAGGAGTCAGTACGCGAAAAATATTCTTGATGAAATATTGTTTGAGCGCCTTCTTTTCCTGACTTGTCAGCGATTTATGTTCGACAATCTGGACGTTGTTTCCAGCGAGTCCTGGCAAGACGTGCTCGTGCAAGCAGCTCACCTGCTCGGCAACCATCGGCAACACGCGCTCCCGGATCATCTTTAGCTGCTCAAGCGGCGGCAGCTCGCCGGGCATTAGCTGCACTTCGATATCCAGCACCTCCTTCAAACCGGATACCCTGACCATAAAGAATTCGTCGAGGTTACTGGCGAAAATAGCCAGGAACTTTAGCCGTTCGAGCGCAGGTACTGACTCATCGGCCGCTTCCTCGAGCAGTCGTTTAAAAAACTCCAGTTGGCTTAGGTCACGATTAAAAACGGACCAGGCAAGAAAATGTCCGTCATCGGAAGGGTTAAGAAGGTTAACAGTCGATTCAGCTGCCGACTCCTTCTCGGATTCGGCCACACTATCCGCTGGCGATTTACCCCTTTTCGCTTGCATGCCGTCTATAGATTCATCCATCCCCATGTTCGCTCCAAAAACTTATGCTCTCTGATTCTTTAGCGTCTGCGCCTTCCATTAATGTCACCACCAATCCTGTTTGCTGCGTGGTGTCACTGAGCTTGATTGCAAGTGTAGTTTCCATTTCTGTTGAACCGACTTTCATTACGAAGGATCGTAAGTACGGCGGGCCGGGACGTCTTTGAATTCGCCGGTCTCAAGTATGTATGCCGTCAGTTTGTTACCGTAAACGCAACCTGTGTCGAGGCCAATCGCATTTTTACCCCAGCGTGGTTCCGGCGCCGGCCAATGGCCAAACAGAATCATTTTTTCACCGGAATACTCTGAGTACCAGGGAGTGCCATCGCGTGCAGTACGATCGGGGCCCAAACTCCGCAACTCCGTAAGATCCTCCGTCGTCTGGGAGTGAAGCGCAACATCGGGTCGTATTCCTGCGTGCACCACCAGATGAGTCTTTAGATCGATCATGAACGGCAATGCATTGAGAAATGGCAGAAAGTGATGTTTCTCCTTTTTCAATGCCTTATGAGTCGGCTTTTGAGATGGCTTTAATTTGAACTTCTCTCCGTTCCAGCGGCGGCGGATCGCCAGATCGTGGTTACCTATGACAGAGGAAAACCGAGGTTCAGTCATAAAACGCTCAAGCACTTCCCTACTCTTGGGACCCTTAGTGATGAGATCTCCGACGCAGATGAGGCGATCTCTGTCGCCGAAGTTCAGCGCTTCAAGCAGATCTTCCAGTTCGTCATAGCACCCGTGAATATCGCCAACCACTATCGTTCGAGCTCCCATTTTTTGCGTGTTAACTCCCGGCAACCCTGGATTCAATACTACTAAGCTTGACGAACCAATTCGCGTTCATGTGCACTACGAACACTTTTTAATTGCTGCACCGAACCCGGATCGATTGGGCATCTTAGCGGAAAACGCGGTTAACGATAAGGAACGGGTCTGATTAAAGCTTGTTGGTTGGTTCTTTTTCCAACTAATGACTTGGCTTGGATCCCGGTTGTTGGCTGAAGTCCACGCATGTTATTTTGCCAACATGCCGGGGTGGCGGAATGGCAGACGCTACGGACTTAAAATCCGTTGTCCGTAAGGGCGTGCGGGTTCGACTCCCGCCCTCGGCACCATAAGAGAATCAATAGGTTATGGGTGGTCATGGACCATCACCTTACCGTTATTTCGTGGATGTGTGGCTATAGTGTGGCAACTGCTTCCATGATCGGTGCTCGCAGCCCTGTGCGGGGTGCCGGGCGTTATGTCTCTTCTTAAGCGAAAGGTGAAGCACTATGATTCCATTCTCAAACAAAGTAGAGCCAACAGATACTATGTTTATTCAGGTTCCCAGAGCTGATGTTGAAAGTTGCGACATCAACCCTACGTTGCAACATCTTAACCGCCTAAAAATAGACAAAGTGTCTGCGCAAGTATGGGCACTCCCTAAGCTTCGAGATTAACGGCTACGACGATAACTCTAAATCCTTAATGGAAATAAGGGACGTACAAAAATTCATGGAGAAGCTTGATAAGGAGTTTCCCTATTGGTTCTACTTCCTCCCCAACAGCCTTGCAGCTGACGGCGCGATAGCATGTTTCTCAAGTAACTTCTTTCCTTCAGCTTGAATGCTGATCGCGCGCCGCAGCTGAAGGCCAGCGTTCGGTCTTCGCGTTGCTAAACATCATGGCTATCTTTCGTAATGAGTCAGAAGACTTCCAGCGTGTCGATTGGACACTTCTCCAAGACGGCGCAATCAACCTATATCTTCGCCCTGAATTTCTTGCCGAAGATGCTGAATGGTTGAAATCTCATAATTACCGGTTGGATAGCTTTGACTGTTCCGCTTGGGGTAGCGAAGAAGATGTGCACGAAGCTCTGGCTTCTGGTCTTGAATTTCCAGATTATTACGGACGTAATCTTGATGCGCTCAATGATTGCATCAGTGATCTTGAGATTCCCGAAGAGAGTGGGCGAGTCCTGATATTCCACAGGTATGATGCTTTCGCAGCGAAGTTCCCTAGAGAAGCTTGGGTGATCCTCGACATCATTGAAAGTAAATCGCGATTTCTCCTTCTCTTTGCAAAAAGACTATTTGCATTAGTCCAGTCCGACGATCCGAGACTTTCCTTCGAGGCTGTTGGTGGTCATCCAGTTATGTGGAATCAAAGGGAGTGGTTAAATAAGAGTCGTGGTCTATGAGAGTCGCCGCCGAACAAAGCCTTGCAGCTGAAGGCGCGATAACGCGCTTCTCGAGTAACCTTTTTCATTCTGCTTGAATGCTGATCGCGCCCCGCAGCTGAAGGCCGGCGTTATGCTGCTTCCTCTGAGACTGATACTCGTACTCACTTCAATCCTCTGTTTCACAGTACCGTCTGTGGCGCAAAGACATTTTTATTTTGAGGAGCCGTTCACCCGCGAAGCCAAAATTCCCAATGCGGTTGTGCCATTACTTCGCGACGTAATCACGGACTCATGCCGCGGCCAAATTTCTACCAACGGGATTGATGTGCGTTCTTGGTTCTATGCTTCGCGAATCGATCTTAAGTCGCGCCGATCTGCTTTTATCGTAAGATCTGGCCATCACCGCTGCTTGACGGGGGTCGACAATGCTTGGTTCTGGATCTTTCTTAAAACAGGACGCAGCTATGAACTGGTACTAGCGAGCGGCACTATTTCCCTTGATGTTCTTAAAACGGTAACGCGTGGTTTGCGCGACATCGAGACTAATGCCGCGACGGCGGCGACCAATTACACGAACGTTTTCAAGTTCGACGGGCGGGTTTACAAACGTCATCGTTGTCTGCAGGCTAGTCCTCCTGACGCCAAACCGAAACGCGTTGCCTGTCGAACATAGGGGCGGCATAACAAAGCCTCGAAGCTGACGGCGCGAGCATGCTTCTCAAGCAACTTCTTTTCCTTCAGCTTGAATGCTGATCGCGCGCCGCAGCTGAAGGCCAGGGTTATGCTTCTTCCTTCTATGCACAGTTGGAGAATCACAAAATACAACCCGGCTTTCAGAGATGAACGCGGAGCGTATCTCAAGGATGAATGGACGAGCGTTTCTGACGTAGGAGCTATCTATGACGGCGACGCCTTCACGTATGAGGCATACCGCAAGGTTGAGGATGCTTACGTCTCAACCGCACTGAAATTCGTATCGGAAGCTTGTCTTGATTCGCTGACAATCACATATCTTGAACCTGCTCATGTTTTGAAAGAGAGAGTGAAGGATTTGAGGGATATTGCCTTTGACGCAGAGCGCGCTAAAAAAGGGATGTCGCTGTCCGGTGAAGCTCTAGATAATGTTTGTCGTCTTGTGCTGCGAGAAATCTTCTGGTGTAAGCTTGAATCTGAAAGGGCGTATATTCATTTTGGATACGATTACTATATGTATATCGGCAGTCCCGTGCGCTCCGAAAAAGCCATCGCATATGGGAAACAGGAGGGCTTATTCATTGAGGAAATGGAGTCCCCTTATTTATCCGCTGGCGAGGCATAACAAAGCCTGCAGCTGACGGCGCGATAGTCATGCTTTCTCAAATAGTATCTTACTTCGCGGCTTGAATCCGATCGCGCGCCGCAGCTGAAGGCCCGGCGTTCGGTTGCTACCTGTCGATGAAATACTTGATCGCTTTCACTCTATCGTCAGTGCTTTTGGTCGCGTCGGTGGCCGCCGGCGGGGTAAATCGCTCGGGCGCAGTGGACAACTTTGGTTCGGGTATTGCCGGTAGAATAACCGATCCTAATGGCGCTGTAGTCGTGGGCGCGAGAATCAAGATAGTTGCGCGGTCAACAAAAGCTGTAGTGTCTCGGAAATCAAACGATCAGGGAGAATATGTGGTTGATCTCAATCCGGATGTCTATGACGTAGAAGCCGACGCCGACGGGTTCAAAAAGACCACACGGAAATCCATTCCAGTGTTTGGCGAGGGTCGAAGTTATGTCGATTTCGTACTTGAACCCAAAAAACCATTTGATTCGCGGCATCCTGATTAGCAACGACGCAGCCTAACAAAGCCTTGCAGCTGACGGCGCGATACCTTGCTTCTCAAGTAGCCTTGTTCCTTCAGCCCATATGTTGATGGCGCGCTGCAGCTGAAGGCCGGGCAACCAGGGGAGGTTCCTCATAATGTTAGTTAAATGGAAGCTTGGAATGTCGTTCGTATTGATATTGTTGTTTGCGGTGTCGTGGCTGGCAGGTGAAACTCAATCTCAAGAGACAGTACGGACGGTAGAGAAGAATCCCCGCAGGAATGAACCCGTGGAGATAGAGGCTAGAGTTGGGACTAAGAGTGTTCGGTTAGGACAAGGCTTTATGGCCAATAACGATTGGTTGTCTGATTTATCTTTTAAGGTAAAGAACATTTCTGCTAAGCCAATCGTTCGGGTCGAACTTGAGTTACAATTTCCCGAAATTCCGTTTAATAACGCCCCATTTGTTCTACCAATTCCCTATGGACTGATACCAGGTCTGACGGATTCCGGGCCCAAGGAACAGAGCCCTGTGAAACCGAATGAGGCGGTGGAAATGGCGGTTGGTAGTGACACCTATCGTGGAATCAAACGCATCCTCACTGATAAGGGACCGACCTTCGGGGTTACCAAGGTTCGCCTCCGAATTTCAATGATTATCTTCGCGGACGGCACCGCGTGGCGTCATGGTTTCCTTCTCAATCGTGACCCAAACACTCCCGGGCGATATATTCGCGTTAGTAAAAATATCGGCAGAATTACCAAGCCGCGCTTTTGACGGCTGGCGTAAACCGACGCGCCGAACAAGCGCTTGCAGCTTGTGAAAGAGGAGTTTGATTATGACTGCAAAACTTATTAAGTCCTCTCTCTTGTTTGTCGTTTGTCTAGTTTTCACGGTCAATGTCTCGGCACAGCAAATTCTAAACGCAAGCGAACTTGCCGGAACCTATGTTGCCGGACATAACTTTGGCGGTAGCTCAATAAATCTTCAAGCTGACGGAACTTATTCCCAAGACTCTGGTGCTTGCACCATGGCTACAAAAGAATCCGGCCAATATCTTCTCTCTGAGGGCATTGTTCGCTTTACGATTTTGAAATATACGGGCGTCCAATTCTCCGACCAATCAAAAGAAATTGACCTTTTCAATCCTGAAGCCCGTAAAGAATTTTTCGGTCATCGGGACGACGAGAAAGTCGAACCGCTTAAAAACGAATTTACCTTATTGCCGGTGAAATGGGGCGAACGTGTTTATCTGATTGATGAGAACGATTTGCGAGACTTTTCTAACGCCATCAATCTTGGTCTTGAGCCGCGCACCGATTTGCGTTCAGAGCCTTACTACGGTTCGTTTTTTCTTCGCGAAAGCGACTTGCAGAAAAGCGTGACGGGAAAACCGTCGCTTCCTGCGCAATGGAAAACGTTTTTGTTGAGCGAACGAGTGACAGCGGAGATTGTCAGGATCGAAACTCAAGCCAAAACTCAAGTCGCTACAATCAACAGAGGAAGCCAAGACGGGTTGAAAGTTGGAATGAAATTACTTGTTGAAGGGCAAGAGCCGTCTCCTTGGTCAACAGAAGGAGAGATTTTGTCGGTTGAAAAGGGAACAGCAAAAGTGCAAGTTGGCGATGCGAAGGTTGGCGACGTTCTGAGTAGCAAGTATGTTTCCAAGAGCCCTCGTTATAGGTAAGGCGCAACATCACAAAGCCTTGCAGCTGAGGGCGCGACAGCATGCTTCTCAAGTAGTCTGATCTCCTCAGCTTGGATGCTGATCGCGCGGCGCGGCAGAAGGGCGGCGTAGACGCCTGCGCTTGTGCAGGATTCCTCACACCCTCGGCGCGGTTAGATAATAAAATCTGTGATTGCCGGCGCAGCAGACGGATTGGGCTCTTATGTGGCACGCAACGGATGTGAAAGCTGCGGACCTGTTGACTACCTACATGTAATGTTTTTATACTCCTGTTGATTATCAACAGGAGATGACTTGCGATGGGAGAGAACAAGCACGAAGTACTGCCTGGAACCCTCAACTTACTAGTCCTAAAAACACTGGCTACCCTGGGGCCGTTGCATGGTTATGGAATTGCCCGGCGCATCGAGCAAGTGAGCGGCGATCTTCTCGAACTCAACCAGGGAACCATTTACCCTTCTTTGCTGAAACTCGAGCAAGTGGGCTGGATCCGCGCTAAGTGGAGCGTGTCAGAAAACAACCGGCGAGCCAAATACTATTCGCTCACCCGCGCCGGACAAAAACAACTCCTTGCGGAAGAAGAACAGTGGAACAGGACGTCAGCTATCGTGACTCGCTTCCTCACACCCGCGGAGAAAAAGCCATGAGTAGATTACGAGTTTTTTTCTTCAGACTGCGCGCTTTGTTTCTGAAAAGAGATCTCGAGCGGGAGCTGGACGAGGAGATTCAATCGCATCTCGAGATGCAGATTGAGGACAATCAGCGTCGCGGCATGGGAACTGACGAGGCGCGTTATGCAGCTCTGCGTAAATTCGGCGGTGTAGAGCAAGTGAAGGAGATCTACCGGGACCGACGTGGTTTGCCCTTCGTGGAAACGTTTGTTCGCGACTTGAGTTACGGGGGACGCATGCTGCGTCGCACTCCGGTCATTAGTGCAGTGGCCATACTTTCCTTAGCCCTGGGCATTGGTGCGAACACGGCGTTGTTTAGCGTAGTCGATGCTGTGCTGCTAAAAACCTTGCCGGTCACGGAGCCAGAGCAGTTGGTGCTCTTTGAGTGGCAAGCCGGACGCCCCTTCAGGATAAATGGGGCGAGCGGCAATTCATCCGTGCCGGTCCCAACGGGTATGCGCGGGCTTTCGCTTTTTCGATATGAGGTGTTTGAAAAGATGCGCCGGGCGCAGATGGAAGCGAAGGACAGCCCGCTAACCGATTTCTTTGCCTTCGCTCCGATACGTGAACTCAGTGCAACGACGGGCGACCAGGCGGAGCTTGTCAACGGTCAAGCCGTGTCCGGTGGGTATTATTCTGGGCTCAGAGTGCAACCGAGCCTGGGGCGCGCGATCAGTTACGAAGACGATAAGCAGGGCGCAGCGCCGGTAGTTGTGCTCAGCCATCAGTTTTGGCGGGAGCGTTTCGGCGCCAACCCCGCCGTTATCGGCCAACCGCTCACACTCAACCAGCGATCCTTCACCATCATCGGCGTTACGTCGCCTGGCTTCGCCGAAATATCGCAAGTGGATTACCACCCCGCCGTCACCGTCCCGCTGGCCTGCGAGCCGTTGCTGCAGCGCGAGCGCAGCAGATTGGGTACGGCAAAGGAACCAGGCGTCTGGTGGCTCAATTTGATGGGGCGGCTCAAACCGGGCGCAACCTACGAACAGGCACGCGACAGCTTGAACGGTGCTTTCCAAGCGGCCGCGTTGGAGGTCAAGCCGCCGCCGCGCAAAGCCGATGAACCGGTGCAACTCGAACCGAAAGATTATCCGCGCCTGCTGGCGGAATCCGGCAGCCGCGGGATGCTGGACAGCCGCAGGCGTTATTCATCCACCATCTATGGACTGTTCCTCGTGGTGGCGCTGGTGCTGCTGATTGCGTGCGCCAATGTGGCGAACCTGCTGCTGGCGCGCGCCGCCTTGCGCGGCGCAGAGATCAGTGTGCGGCTGGCTCTCGGCGCGGGACGCTGGCGTTTGATCCGGCAACTGCTGACCGAAAGTGTGTTGCTCGCGGGTTTGGGCGGCGCTGTCGGCGTGCTTTTCGCCTTCTGGGGCAAACGCGCGCTCGTGGTGCTGGCGGACAAAGATACAGGACTCTTACCCAATGGCGTTGATCTCAGTCTGAATTGGCGTGTGCTCGTGTTCACCCTGGCCGTTTCTCTACTCACCGGCGTGCTCTTCGGGTTGGCGCCTGCGTGGCGAGCCACGAGCCACGATTTGACGACGGCACTCAAACAGAGCCGCTGCACAACGGGCCCGGTGTCACGATTGAGTAAGGGGCTGATCGTTGCGCAGGTCGCGCTGTCGTTGTTGCTATTGGTCGGCGCGGGTTTGTTCATCCGCACGCTCTACAACCTGCAACGCGTTAACCTGGGTTTCAATCAAGACAACCTCTTGCTCTTCCGCTTGCAGCCGCAGCAAGGCGAGTACAAAGACGAACAGCTGGTGCAATTCTATCAGCAACTATTTAGCCGGCTGGATTACCTGCCTGGTGTGCAGGCGGCGACGTTTGGAACCATCCCGCTCATCGCAGATAACAACTGGACCAACACCGTCTTGCTGCCCGGCGAGACGGAAAAGACCGCTGCGGAGCACAGCACTAACCGGCAGATGGCGCGTGAGAACTATTTTGCGACGATGGAAATCCCGCTGCTCAGTGGGCGCAGCTTCACGGCTAAAGATGACCAACGTGCGCCTCAGGTCGCCATCGTCAATCAAACCTTCGCCCGCCAGTTCTTCCCTGACGAAAATGTGCTGGGCAAACGCGTGACGGTGAGCGGCGAACGTGAGGTCGAGATCATCGGCGTCGTCGCCGATACCAAATACATGAGCCAGCGCGAGGAACTCAAGCCGCTGCTCTACACACCCTGGCAGCAGGAAGTCGCGGTGATCGGGGAGATGTATTTCGCCTTGCGCACTAGGGGGGAACCAACTGAACTCGCCGCCACAGTGCGTCAAGTAGTGCGCGAACTCGACAGCAATCTACCGGTCACCGAAATCGGCACGCAATCGGCGCGGGCGCAGGCCACCTTAGGCCAGGAGCGGCTCTATGCGCGTCTCCTAAGTTTCTTCGGTGGCGTGGCGCTCCTGCTCGCGGCCATTGGACTCTTCGGCGTGTTGGCTTATTCCGTTGGCCAACGCACAAAAGAGATCGGCATTCGGATGGCGTTTGGTGCGCAAATGGCCAGCGTAATCAGATTAGTGATCTGGCAAGGGATGAAATTAGTGCTGCTCGGACTCGCCGTCGGAGCGGTGACTTGGTATGCATTGAATCGCCTACTGCAGAGTCAATATTTCGGACCGGAAACCTGGCAGCGGCAGATGACCGAACAACTTTACGATGTCAAGACGACGGATCCGTTGACGTTGATCGTCATCGGCTCACTCCTGACACTGGTCGCCTTGATTGCCTGTTGGTTACCCGCGCGACGTGCAACGAAAGTCGATCCGCTGGTGGCCCTGCGATACGAATAGATCGCGATTTCAGTTGGGGAAGAAGAACACTCGCGAGCGCGAGGAATCCGAATGGTTTCTCGGGATTAAGAACTCGAAGTACCTGCCTGAGAACCAGAATTCACATCCTCCGAAACTAAAAGATGTGGATAAGGGCGTGCGGGTTCGACCCCAGATCTCTCTGCACGATCAATTGAATCAGACCGGTAGCGTAGCTCAACGCCACCACAACAACGACGCCAACAACAATTCCGATTAACATATTCTCGTCTGTCCAAAGTTAGTTTCATCAGCTGCCTTTACTGTTGACGCAGACTAACGCCTATCAAAAACTACGACTTCTACGAATGCCTCGGGAAAACTCTGCGGGCTTCTCGGAGACAGTTTGTGTGCGCGCTTATTTCACCAGCACGACGAGCGGCTTCCCTTTTTCGACTATATACGTGGCGAGTTCCGCCGCATTACCGCTGCCGACGTTCTTGACCTCATGGATGGCTCCGGCCGGGATGAATGAGACCTCGCCGGCCTTGACCGTTACAGGCGGTTTCCCCTCGACCTTATACTCCAGCAAGCCTTCGAGGACATAAACGATCACTTCGCCCGGATGGGTGTGTCTGGGGGTCACCACACCGGGGGCGATATCCAGGCGCGCCTGGATGACCTCGCGTCCAGGGACGCTGAGATCGTGCCGCTGAAGATCGGAGCGCTTGATCCCTGGCGCCTGCGCCTGCGCCATATGCAGCGCCAAACCGCTTGCGACGATCAGCATTGATATCGTCATGATTCGAGCCGTTTTCATATGGACTCCTCCTCGTCCCTCAAATATCCGTAATGAACTTGCATAATCACTCGACGCTCATTTCGCCGGGACATGAAACACCTCGTCCATGTAGCGGTTGGCGGCGGCTTCTGCCTCTTCCGGACTCCTGCCGTTCTGACGCGCGCCCAGGTAGGGCGCGTACCAGTCCCACCAGTTATGCTCGGCGTGCGTTGTCTCGTAGTGGTGGTGGTGCTCTCCAGTCTCGAGAAGGAGCTTTGCAAGGGTTGGTGAGTCAATGGCTCGCGCTCGCGTCGACTCCCATTCGCGACCCGGAAGCCGCGTCGTGATCTCCTGGAGCAGCCATTCGTTGCCGTCGGGATCCTCGAACGAAGCAAACGAGAAATAGGAACGGCCCTCAGGGTCGCGCCCGTTGATGCGCGGGTTCTCCACCGTGTTGTTGAAGGGGCCGCCGGCGTAGTGAAAGACCTCGCTCACCTCGACGCCGCGGCGGATCAAGTCGTGGCGGGCGGCGTCGACGTTGTCCACAGCCAGAAGCAGGTTGTTCGCCGAACCCGGCTTGGACAACGTGATTCCCTTGCCGAAGATGATCGAGGCTTCAGAGTTGTGCGGCGTCAAATGCACAGCGCGGAAATCACCAGCCGCGATGTCGATGTCGAGTCGCCAGCCGAGATTCTCGTAGAACGCCTTCGCGCGGTCGACGTCGGACACGCCGAGCACCACAGCTTCAAACTTCATGTCGATTTGTACTTTTTCTACTTCGGTCATAGTGTGTTTTGCTCCTGGTTCACGACTCTCGGTTTGCGCCAGCCTTTCCCGCTCTGTCCGTCTAGCTGTCTCGGAGGATTGCTGCGCAAGCAGGGTATGTCCGATGGTGGCGACACCGTTACCGCAACGAGCACAACGAGGAAGCGCGAGAGCAGGCTGATGTACTTTAGGTGGGTTGTCCGTCTGCTGGTGCTTTTTTGGGTTTGACTAGATCTCTACTCCTTTTGTTAATGCCTGTCCATGCAAGGATGTGATTGACTCGCAAAAACGGATTCTGCGAATTGAATCAGTCCAGCTCAAAGGAACTGCCTACAAGGTGGGAATGATATTGTTCCGTTGTATTTGCCTGAGATTCTATTAATAGACTTAGAGCGGCGTCAACATTCTTCTACACAAAGCGCAATGAATTACGTCGCTTTCATGGCGACAGAACGAAATGGCCGCGCGGCTAAAGATGGGGCTAGGATTGTGCCGTGACGTGTTGATATTGAGTTGCGGCTGTGACGACGCTGTCGTGAGACTTAACCGCAGGAAGCGATGGTTCCGACGGCACCAACCACTTGAACAGCTACAAGATCAAGATGAGTTTTCCGGATGGTGAAAATTACTATGCGATTCTGAATGCGGAGAAGACTGCGTCACACGACGAGATTGAACGGCTCTATAAACGCCTTGCCAGGCAGCATCATCCTGACCGCGGAGGCGACGCAGAGATAATGAAAACGATCAACGAGGCTTATCGCGTGCTTGTGAATGAGGACCTGCGGCGCCTTTACGACTTACAGATGCCAGACAGCGTCGAACCTTTGCGACGGGTGGTGCCGCCTTTGTCTCCACCATCAGCACTACTGTCCTACACTGTAAATGGTCGGCTAATGGGCGCGCTGCTGTTTCTGTTGGCGGGACTGCTGTTTCTTTTCTTAATCAGAATCTATTACATCAGATTCATGTGGCCGATCTTACTTGCGGCTGCGATCGTGGTTATCCTTGGGGTGCGAAAACTTCATGCGGTGATGGTGTTTGTACGGGAAAGTCTTGCACCATCACATTCCTGGCGTCACTACGCTTGGCTCCAGGAACTTGCTTTCTGGTTCATGGTCGGCGGCGGCGCTTACGGAATCTATCTACTGCTGAGGTCGATTTGAGAAAGACATAGACGGACAAGGTCATTGGAAAGGCGTCGTGACACATCGATCTATGCTGGCTGCTCTAATGAAAGTATTTGGTTAACCAATGCTTTCAATTCCGCCGGCTCGAAAGGTTTCGTCAGGTAGTTATGGCAGCCGGCGCTCGCTGCTTCACCTCGCAGATCGTACGACTCGTAAGCGGTAATAATAATAACCGGCACTGTGGCGAGTTCATCGTGTTTGCGCATTTTCCACAAAGTGGTCAACCCATCCATTCCAGGCATTCCGATATCCATGATGATCAGAGCAGGCAGTGTTTTAAGTGCCAAAGGGTGAGCTTCATAACCACTGGCGACACCAACCACAACATAGCCGGCGCGACGCAATAAACCCTCAACCATCGCTCGCAGATCGTCGTCGTCATCCACGACCATGATTGTCCGAGTATTGAAACTCATTTGCGTCCTACGTCGGCCAATTCTTCCTAACAGTAGTTTCTGGAGTCTACGGCGTCGTATGGTGATCGCCCAGCTGCTTGAAGCCTGCTTACTAACTCGGCGTTCACGGCACGAAGACGGTCCATTCATGCAGCGTGCGCCTGGCCCGGGCTCCTGATATTTAGAATTGCCTTGTCGCAGAATCGCGGTGGATTGAGGGGGAGCGATTCCCGCACGCGGAAGGAAGACTAAAACATCTGTGACTCTGAATATCGTTTCTGGCCCTTTAGCTGAAGGGCCACTCCCGGGCTCGCGTTAGTTTGCTCAAAACAATGCTGGAACGGCGCGCTTCCTCATCGGGCTTTTCCCTTCTGCCGAGTGAGCGATGGTTAACGCGCCGAGCCGCATCAGTAACCATCGTTGGCAATCACTGGGCCACTAGAAGAGACTACCAACAGGAATTTATCCGATCAGCGGGTTTCCCCCAGCTCAAGTGCTTGAATTGCAATGGCTTTAAGAAGATTTGCGGAGAGGAGAATCAGTTCTATTTGAATGAGTCTACAATCGAGGAAGATTCCAAACATTGCTCACGGGCGAGCACTTGTAGCATCACGGAACTTGCAATGCGTTACCGATGTCAGGTCTTAAACTAGGTTCTGCCATTCGAATCAGCGATTGAGGAGGGATCTGCCGAAGAACTCACTGACATCAGGCGGGACCTACTTTAGAAAGCCTCGCGGATGATCACTACAAATACTTCTTGGGCTTTGGTGTTGCGGCGAACCGATCGCCACTCGCTTCTTCAAAACAGATCTTGTCCGCCCTCAGTGAGCCCGACTGAGTCTGTTCAATGCGAATGAAATTGAGTTGATAAGGAAAGTCTTCCTCTCGCTCCAGGTCTTTGAGCGTCAGGTTCTTCACCTTATCCAGATCAACGTAGCGGGTCCACGATCCCGGATTAAAGTAGCCGCCATCCCAAGTGCCGTTTGAGCCGCGCCACTCATCGGGTTGATGCGTGTGCCCAAAGACAACCACTTCATAGGCGCCCGATTCCATTGCCAGAAAACCGATCGCTTCATTCCGCAAAGTCTCTTTGTCACTGGACATCCCGGCTCGAATTATTGATAAAGACGTCCCGTCGCCCGCTCCGAGCATTCCGGTTTCGTACTTGCCCAAAACCGGCAGCCAGGCCTCCGGACTCAGCTTCAACATCAGCTCTTTGAGAAACTCGATCAGGCGATCTTCGGTGCTGAGATTATTAATCACCGTGTCATTTGTGGCTTGGGGATCGTGAATTTGTTGGTAAAGCTTAGTCATCTCTTTCTGAAAACTGGCGTTAACCGCAAGTTCCAGGAGGAGTATTTTGGCGGTGCTCTTCAGACTATCATTTGGATTAAGGCCGAGGGCTTTCAGAGGGTTTTGGTAAGTAAACTCAAAGAGAATTTTCGCCGCGGCTCTGAGATCCGGGCGTTGCTCATTCCATAGCAAACGCGCCAGCGCCGTCACCGGCTTGAGATTGTCGGAGAAGGAGTACTTGTCTTCGAGCCAGTTAACAAACTTGACCATGAAGAGTGTTCCCGGACACATTTCCAGACGCTCATGTTTTTCATCGAAAGGATCTTTCCAATTCTTGAACTTGTTTGCCGGGTCATACATGTGCCCATGGCCAATGACAAGACGCTGATCGTAGCGGTAGTAAACAGCCTCCCCTAATTCAAATTTGATGTCCTGATGAATTTCCTGCCTAAGACGATTCTGAACATTTAGCCAGTAGAGATCCACGTCATGATTGCCGGCGGCGAGGGTGACTTGATTGCCCTTTGCCTGAAAACTTCCGAGGGCCTGAAACATATCCTTGTGACCGCCGATGATGGCGTTCAGTTTGTTTGTTGACTCGTCCTGAGTGCACCAGAAATCAGGTGAGGTCGGAGTAAACGCACTCGGCAACACCTGGGCAAACTCCAGAAAGTCGCCATTAATAAAGAGCTCGACTTTGCCCTGGCTAGCTTCCGGTATGGCTTCGAGAAAGCGTATCAGCTCCTGCTTCTGGTAAACGTGATCGTCACCGGGATCGTTTGGGCCACCGCCCACATGAAGATCGCTGATCACGATCGTGACTGGCTTATCGCTCATCGGTTGCTACTCCTGAGGCATCTGTTGGCCTTGCGTCAGCAGGTGGCGGCTGGACGGATGGCGCGCCGGGCGCGGTGATGTAAAAGGGACACTGCAACGAATAGAACATGCCGAGCGGATTACTTCGATCCAGAAGCTCTTGCCGGAGTTTGTAGATAGCGGCGCCGATGGGAATTCCGGCAAGATACGCTTCGATAAGTTTTTTGCCGAACGCCGCCGCGAATGTTGCGGGAATTTCAATAGTAGTCCCGATAATTCCCATGGCCCGCTTATTCCTGAATTTCTTATGAAAGGAAGAGAAGGAAACAGGAGAGGTGGCTGCGCTACTGCAAGAGTTGAGCACCACAATTGGCCCGCGTTGATATTTTGTGTCGTCCAAAAACGACGGAGTAATGAAAGTTTCCGTATCCAGCTCAAGTTGATCACCAGCAGCGTCGTACAAAGTGGTGCTGCGGCCATGGCAGTAGAGATAGATGATGGTGGCTTTGTTGTCTGACGCGAGCAAAAGCTCCTTGATACTCTCCGGGTCATCCAACAACTGTCCACAGGTCAAGAGATTTGATTGATAGAACTTGCGATGAAAATCGATCGGTTTAAATTCACGCTTCTCAAACGCGTCCTCAATGGTCTTATTGAGATTTAAAGAAATAAAAGCGGGCCCGTCTTGATGTGCAGCTAGGGGCGGCTCCCAGCCGCCTTCATCCATCGAAGGCAGCAGAACGTGATTCGTCATGAACTTATAGCCCCAAAGTGCCTGAGGCCTGAGCGGGTTCTTTGCTTTCTTCGAGGCGGGCCAATCTTCGTTGTACTCGAATGGATAAAGAATCTCCCATGGTAAAAATGCGGAATCGGTTTGAATAGTTAACCTGTCGCCTTCCTTGAGTGTCGCTTCGATTTTCTCCAGAATCGCGCGAAAGCCGTTCTCGGATAAATTTTGATATAGGGTAGCCCCTGCGGTCACCACTCGCACAACTGCATTTGTGAATTCCTCTTTGGCAGTCTTGTTCTGGGGCTCTCCCAACGGATCGCTGAGTCCTGCCCAAATCGCTGTCTGGGCAGCGTTCAGAACCTTCTTCAGCCGGTCAATCTCGACACTCATGCCGGCGAGATCGATGGTGATCTCGGTATACGCCGACTGCCAGTCGATGTCCCGCCCGTGGATGTGACAGGAAATCATTTTTTTCGCGAAAAGCAGGTTGAGATCCGCAGTTACACGACCGTTACTCATAACAAACTCTTTTCCACAGGTCTTTGGAGTAGTTCTTCGCCAGCCTGTGCGGCTCCGATGTGTTTATCCAGATCGATTTCGATTTGCTGCCGCGGGCGCGCAGTGTCTTTTGCCTCACTTAGAGATTTAACGAGCCGGATGGGAATGGGAAACGAATACTGAGCGTGACCGAGGAAATAGAAAGTAACAACTAGACCCGTCTCCGCTTTACCAGTGTTGTCCGCGACGAGAGTTTTCTCGTCGTGGGCTTTCAGCCGAAAACGTATTTGTTCGATCAGCTTTCCCTCCTTGAAGCGTCCGACTTTGTACCAGTCGTCAGTTTTGCGAAAACTAAGACCGATGGGAATGACGGAAATGCCAAACTCAGTGCCAGTTTTGATTGCTTCGTTGAGGGCACTCCCCTTCACACCTCCCAGGGCCTCCTCCGTTAGTTTTCCGTAATCGAAAACCAAGTCAACGTCAGCACCAAATTCAACTGCGTCGCCCTGGACTCGATCTCCTTCGAGCGCAAAAAAGAAGACTTGTTGCGGCTCGAATGCGGCTTCGTGGACTTCGCCATCCGCACTCTCAAATCCCTTCATCGCTTCAAGCTCTGACATGTCGGGTTCGTCTGGGCTTGCTCCGCCGCCACCGCCGCCTGGTGCGTCCTCGCTGTAATTGATGTCGCCGGATCCGCCGGTTGGTGGTTCGCTGGATTGGCCGGGGTCTTCTTCCAGCTTTGAAAGATCAACGCCGACCATTTCGCCGGGGTCTTCCACTACCTGTGAAAAAGCACCGCCCACCAGCTTCGGAACCTCGACTCCTGGGATGGCTAAGGTGGCACCCACTCCCGCATTAATCAATACATTGACCGGCTTAGGGCTGTCTCTTTCGTCCTGCCTTTGGTCCCTAATCGCGTCTTGGCGACGCGAGCGGTCGTAACGATAACTACTGTGAGATCGCGAAGCCTGGCGGTCTCGATTCGCTTGTTGGCTCGCCGCAGAACTTGCCGCGGGCTGGTCCTGAGTTTCAGAAAAGTCTGACACGAGGGCTTCAGTAGTAAGCATCATTCCCGCGATTGACGCCGCATTCTGGAGCGCCGTCCGGGTGACCTTTGCCGGGTCGATGATTCCCGCACTGACGAGGTTCTCAAACTTTGCCGTCGCAGCGTTGAATCCAAAGTTCCGATCCTTATTCGCCAAAACCCGTCGGATCACCACTGCGCCTTCATGGCCGGCGTTCTGTGCAATCTGCCATGTCGGTTCTTCAAGGGCGCGCCCGACGATCTCTAAACCGACAATCTCGTCCTCGTCTTCAAGCTCCAAATCATTTAGCCCGTGCTGCGCGCGGAGCAGTGCTACCCCGCCACCCGGCACTATTCCCTCTTCGATAGCAGCACGGGTTGCATGCATCGCATCCTCGACACGCGCTTTCTTCTCTTTCAACTCCGTCTCTGTTGCGGCGCCGACCTTTATCACCGCCACACCGCCCACGAGTTTTGCCAATCGCTCTTGAAGTTTTTCGCGATCGTAATCTGAAGAGGTGTCTTCTATTTGAAGGCGTAATGTGCGGACGCGATCGTTGATTCTTGGCTTAGTCCCGGCACCATCGACGATCGTGGTGTTGTCTTTAGAGATAGTGATCCTCTTCGCGGTTCCCAGCTCGTCGAGCGCCACGTTTTCAAGCTTCCTTCCAAGATCTTCCCGGATCAAGGTTCCGCCAGTGAGAATCGCGATGTCTTCGAGCATTGCCGATCGGCGATCGCCAAAGGCCGGCGCCTTAACCGCGGCAACTTTCAGAGTACCGCGCAGCTTATTTACGACCAGCGTGGCGAGCGCTTCACCGTCGACATCTTCGGAAATGATCAGCAACGGCTTTCCTACCTTGGAAACCTGTTCAAGCAAGGGCAGCAACTCGGCGACGGCGCTGATCTTCTTTTCGTGGATGAGAATTAAAGAATTCTCGAGAATCACTTCCATGCGTTCCGGATCAGTGATGAAGTATGGCGACAGGTAACCTCGATCGAACTGCATACCTTCGACAACGTCCAACGCCGTTTCCATCGATTTCGACTCTTCGATCGAAATGACGCCATCCTTGCCCACTTTATTTATCGCTTCAGCGATTATCTCGCCGATGCTCAGGTCACCATTTGCGGAGATGGTGCCGATATGGATGATTGCATCGCCCTTGATTGGCTTGGAGAGGCGACTAATTTCTTCACATGAACGTGTGACGGCCCGATCGATTCCGCGCTTTAACGCCATCGGGTTGGCTCCAGCCGCCACAGCCTTGATGCCTTCGCGAAAGATCAACTGGGCCAAAACAGTCGCGGTGGTAGTTCCATCTCCGGCAACGTCTGAGGTTTTGCTGGCTACCTCCCGGACCATCTGAGCGCCCATGTTTTCGAGGGTATCTTTCAGCTCAATTTCTTTGGCGACGGTTACTCCATCTTTTGTGATCGTCGGAGAACCAAATCTTTTTCCAATCACGACGTTGCGGCCCTTGGGTCCAAGGGTAATCTTTACGGCATCCGCAAGTTGATTGATTCCGCGCAGCAACGCAGAGCGCGATTTTTCTCCCTGGGTAATTTGCTTTGCCATTAGCTAACTTCGTAATCTCAAGACTTCGAACAACAGAAGTCTTGTTGAGTCATTCTTTCGCTCACTCGGGTGGCTATTCAAATTATGATCAAAGCGAGGGAAAGGATTTGAAAACAGTTGAGCATCACCCACGTTGAAGCTGTGTCCGCTTTGGTAAGGGTCGAGATTGAGCCGGACGCGGCACAATCTATCATCGGAATTCCGTAAGCTACAAGGGTTTCTGCAAAAGGTGGAAGGCCCGAGGGTGAAGTACAAATCTTTTAACGGGGCATTTTCAATATTTCCCACTTCTTAACCCACCGATTGCATCGGAATTCGCGCGACAGAGTGCTTCGCGCACAACCACGATCTCGCCCTTGTCTTCTGACCAATTGTTTCTCGCTACAATCTGGCGAAAGTACCTTTGGTCCTGCGCGGGGCCGCGCGTCGACCACTCGGCAGTGGCAAACTCTCTTCGCAAACAACACTCTGGCGTGGCATAACTCAAGTTCATCACGCCACCCGTCACGATCATCCCGCAGCGCACCATCTTTGCTTCCGGATGGCGCGTGAAGGTATTTGCAAAAGTCTCGAGGTAGTTGGGAAACATATCGTCATCATCGTCAAAAAAGCACACCAGCTCACCGGAGGCATATAGCAGTCCGGCATTGCGCGCGTAACTCGCGCTGGCCCTCTCCGGGTGTAAATGCACCTGGATGCGTGGATCGGCAAATTGATAATCGGCTTGCCCGCCATTGTCGATGATAATTAGTTCCCAGTTTTGGTATGTCTGCGCCTGAATCATCCTGACGGTACGCAAAATTGCATGACCGCGATGATACGTCGGCATGATGATGCTGATCTTTGCTTGTCCTGAGCTTAGGGGGAGGCTTGGTCTTACCGTTGTGACTTCGGAAGAAGGCAGCAACACCCAAATCCGATCGTTCTCGCTCCCGTTGCCGATTGACAAGCGTGCCTCAGCCGTCCAACCGTTCGCGGCAACTGGACCATCGATGTCAGATACTGTCCAGCGTGTTTCGATAAAGTTCGCACCTACACGCTGCGACGATCGCCCACCTGCTACAGCCGGAGGCACATAAAAATCTATCACGACTGCGTGTTTCGCAACGCGCATTGCCTCAGCGAGCGCTTGCTCCATTAACCAGTGAGGCAAATGCTCCAACACGTGGCGCAACGAAACAACGTCAAAGGTTCTGTCGGCAAAAGGTAAACATCCCGCGTCGCCTCGCAAGCAGCCCACCTTCGGAAAGAGCCGATGCGCTGTTGCCAACATCTCCTGGGTAACGTCTAGTCCAATCCACTTAAGCTGAGACTGAGCTTCCAGGTGTGGCCAAAGGGCTCCTGGCCCACAGCCAACATCAAGAATCGTGTTTCCAAGTTGACTCAGAATTCGCGCAAGTCTTCGACGCATGCTCATCGACGACTTCCGGCGTCGCTCGTCTTGCACGATCTTCTCGATACGTTTTCCGGTCCAGGTGTACCAGTTCTCCCAATCTCGATTTCGCTTGGGGAGTTCGGGATTTAACCTCGCCTCATTCTTGTATAGATCGGGATTGCCAATGCCGGCCCCATTTTGGCTTTCCGTCGTCCTGCTCAATTCATCAAAGAGTTTTTGATTGCGCCGTGCCCACTGATCGTCTTCTGCCGGACGCGGATGATAGAGATGGAGCAGCTTTCCTTTCAATCGATCAATTCTGACGACTTTCTCGAGCCGCCGGCAGAACTCCCGGTCTTCCCTGCCCCAGCCGCGGAAGCGTTCTTCGTGTCCGCCAACTTCCCGATACAATTCGGCGTCGACCCAGATGGTGCCGCCCTCCGAAGTGGAAAACACCCTTCCGGGAAACCCGTTAGCGTCTATGCTTTTAGCGGGCGCTTTCAGGTAGTCGCCCACAGCGCGCTCCGTCGCCGCCGCATCAAGGTAAAGAACTTCATCGTACGGCAACACAGCGACCTTGCGACCTTGTAACCGCTCGAGACAGCGACTCAGAAAGTCTGGCCCGATGAGCAAGTCAGCGTCAGTGAGACAGAGAATTCCCGAGGCGGCTGCCGGCAAAGCCGCGCCAATATTGAAAGCCCAGCCGCGATTGTAGGGACCGGGATTGTAAGCAAAGACATAGTTGTCGACATAAGGAGCCACCGTGATTTCCAGATGCGGCGCCTCATCCTGTTCGACAACTAATATTCGATAACGCTCGCGAGCGAGGTCCTGCACGTTGAGCGCTTGCAAACAGATCAACGCATTTCTTAATCGTTGCGGATCGTTCGAAGACGACCTCAATCCCACGACAACAGTGATCTCCCGCGGCTCGGCAGCGTAGCGCGTCAAAAGTTCGCGCAAGGAGTCGTCGATTGCCCGTTGCGGGACGTCGTCGACCTGATGTCCTCCGCTGATGGCGGCGCGCGTTGTGTACCACTGATGATGCACCAGGCCTTCGTACTGCGAACCGAGATAGACAGGTTCGGTTGCGCTCCCGCGCCGTTGCGCTGTTGTTCTCGCAAGGCCAGAGAGTCCAAAGCCTTTCGCCTTCAAGTCGACGCTGATCCGTTCAGCCACATCAAACTTGCTCGCGCGTTCTTTTTCGTTGAGAAAGGTGAGGTGCAGATCATCGAGTGTTTGGCGCGCTACCATGAGACATGACGGGTGAATGTAGTCGCGATGATGATGAATCCCGGCAATCTTCACGCGGTCATTCAGGCGCGCTCGTAAGTTGCTGAGCCATTCTTCGCAAAGCGGAAATGCATCGCTATCAAGCGTTACTAAGTAAGGAGAGGTTGTTTCTCGACGCGCGAGTTCGAGCGCGGGTCCGTGTCCGGTATTCGTATCGCTCCTGATCAAATCAATGTCACCTCGTGCGGCGAGCATCCTGAGCCACACTTCGGTGCCATCGTTTGAGCCGTTATCGACGACAACCAGGCGTGCGTCGTACTTTCTTATATGACGCAGCGTTTGCAGGGTCGCCAGTTTTGTCATGTCTAGGGCGTTGTGAACGACCATGATCACGCTGTATTCAGGCGGAGGTACGCGCGAAGCTGTTCCGCTTATAAGCGGCACTGGTTGACTCGCTGGCGAAGGCGGCGCAATTCCATTTAGATAGAACTCAATATCGCTTCCCATCAGCTTTTCGATATCGCCCGTCCACTTACTCCAGTAAGGGCCGGAGCAGTTTTTCCGGCTGGTATTTTTCGGATGAATCATCCCGATATAGAAAGTGTGGTCAGCGAGCACCGCCCGCTTATCAACTTGCTGCTCCCAGATGAAACGCGTGTCCGAAGCAACTTGGATATCCGGAAATGGCGAGCGACGCCAAAACTCTTTTGTATAAAGTAATGAACCGCCTGCCAGCCAGGGACGCTGCCCATCCGGATATGCATAGAGCCAGGTCTGCCGGGTACTGGGTTCGTAAAAAAGCATTCGTTGCAAACCGCAAACTTCTGCCTGCTCTGCGAGGAGGACTGCAACCTGATAACTGATGCGATGAGGCGCCATCCAGTCGTCGTCGTCCCAGTGCATTATCAAATCGCCGCGCGCGGCTTCGACGCAGAAGTTCCGTTTCGCCCCAAGAGTCTTCCTCGCGGGCATCGTTACACGTCTGATTTGCGGATGCGTGAAAGGAAGATCGAGCGGAGGCTCGTCATCGACTATCAATAGCTCTTTGTTTGCATAGTCCTGTCGCAGAAAGAAAGCGATCGACCGCCGCACAAACTCGTGCCGATCTGAGGTCGTCGGCATGACACACGTGACGAATGGTTGTGAAGACGGCGCACTCATAAAGCTAGCCGAGTAGCGGAGGTTAAGGGTTTAATCTCCTAACTCGTTCATTGAGGTTATCAAGCAAGTTACGTGAGTTCGTAATGTTTGTCCGCAAATCGCTGATATCCTTGTCGCGCGCGGCAAGCTCCTGTTGATGCGTTTGCCGCACCTGCAATAGTTCCCTCCTCAGCGAGCTCACTTCTTGTCGCATGGTAAGCGCCTCAGCAACAGCAGTCTTATTCTCGGCAAGAGCAGTCTGGGCCGCGTCAAGACGGGCTTTCAAGTCGGTGATCTCCGGCGCCGACTTGTCGACGGTGGCCACGAGCGTCTCGAGCCGCGGCAAAGCCTTGTCAATCGTTTCCTTGTTAGCGGCAAGGACCGCGGAGTCGGCAGCGACCTTCGTGCGCAGGTCCTCGAGCTGTGGTGTTAGTTTTGCCAGTGCAGCCTTGTTTGCGGCCAACTCAGCTTTGCTCTTCTCGAGATCTGTGTTGAAGCTCTCGAGACGAGGCAGCGCGTTGTCAATCGCCGTTTTATGTGTGGCTAAGGTTGAAGAGTCGGCATCCAATCGAGTCTTCAAGGCCTCAACCTGTGGCGAGATCTTTTCTAAAGCCGCCCGACTTTCTGCCACGCTCGATTTGTTGACTTCAACCTGGTTTCGCAACCCTTCGAACACCGGAATTGCGAGATCCAGCACGGCTTTAGTTTCAACTGCGACGACACGCGTGTTTTCAAATTCAGCTCGCAACTCCTCAACGTTAGTCGGCGCTTCATCGGCAATGGTGTAGAACATTACCTTGTCGTCTTTGGTGATGAGGTTCACACGCGTTCCAGGTTCAAGGTGGGTGGGCGTCTTCGTCATTCGCAAAAGGTTGCGGCCAGCCTTCTTTGGATCGTAAGCCTCAACTTTGTCGACGATGATCCGGTTCTCTGCCAGTTTCTTGCGCGCGTCCTCGGTAGGTTTGTCTTCGATATCCGCACGGTGAATCGCCGTGTCTGGAGCGCGCGTGAAGGTCCGGCTAGCAGAGCCAGTCAAGACATCCGTCATCAATATCCGCGCAGATCCAGAACTCGATAGCACTTTTGAGAACGCGCCCTGGAAGTCGGCCTGCTGCGCAAAAGTGATTCCCGTACGCATCTGTTTGCTCTTGAGCGTGTTTGGAGCCGCGGGTGAAACTTCATTTGCGGTGTCAGGTTTGAAAGCCTGGAATTTTCCGAAGAAGCCAGGCAACACTGAGCAACAGAATTTCTCCACAGCCATCTTGATCATGGGAATGACGGGCACCACAGATAACCAATACTCGATTGTCGGGAAGCTATGGACATACTTTCGCAGCGAGAAATTACAAACCTTGAACACCTTGCCGTTCTTCACCGTGATGCAGGCGAGATACAGTTTATCCGTCTCGTCACACGTCGGGCAATTGATCAGGAAGTGATCGCAGAAACAGTCCTTTAGATACTGAAGCAACCCACCCAACAAATCGGCGAAGGCATTGAGTACCCCAGCCCGATAATCCACGAGTGGTTGCAGTGGAATCTGTCGTTGTGGGTCCAGGAGCTCTGCGGGAATCGAACTGATCGTGTTGCTCGTGTAATTCAGAACATACACTCGTTTGCCATCCGGTGAAGTTGCTATCGAGCCGGGAGCAATCTGCACAGGGTGGCGGTACTTTGGAAGGAACTGATTGTTGGGACCGATCAATCCCACGCGATAACTATCGTCAAAAGTGAGCATTGTATGGCTGGTGGTGGGGTTGAATGCCATGCGAATGCCCGTGTTGTCCCTGACGTCACGAACGGCGATGGGCGCTTGGGGCTGTTTTAAGTCGAAGATTGCTACATGCTTGGTCGACTGACCCGGCGGCGGGTCCACCACGATGTATAAACGCTGATCGTCGCCAGTGGAAATCGTGATGTCGTCATCGCCGCTGAGCTGAGCGTTCCCTAACGTGGGCACGTAGGCCGGTGGCACTGATTCATGTGTTTTTAGATTGAGCCGCAGCACGCGATTGTAAACAGTTGTTTGGCCCGCCTGATTTGTTGCCGTGGCAAACGCGAGGCTTCCCTCATCCAGCATCTCGAGATGACCGATCGCGTTGAACGGGTAGAGCGGATCCGGAGTGGCATTCACTTGCGCCGGATTGATCTCGTAAAGTCCCTTTCCCTTTCCGGTAGCGAATACACTCTTGGAACCGGCAATCGTTCCTAACGACTTGAACAGGATGTCGCAAATCATGGTCGGTTCGCGCCACTTATACTTAAATCCCGAACCCACGTCCGCAACTGCGAACATGCTGTCCTTATCTTTTATGGTTGCCACTGCGAAGAGTTGTTTGCCGTCTTTCGAGAAGGCGACGTCCTGAACGATCGCGGTTGGGCCGCCGGGAAACTCCAGCTCGGCTGCCATCTCATTCTTCTTAAGATCAAACACGTGGATCTTGTTACCGGCGCCCAGCGAATATCCGATGTTGCTGTTGGGCGAAACACGAAAGCGCTTCTGGAATCCCTTGCCGAAGATCGTCGCAATTCTCAAGGAAGCATAAGCGTCGGGATAATCGGGAAACGGTCGTGCATTCTCAAACATCGCGCAGAAGGTGTGGCTTTGCAGCAGCTCACGGAGTTTCTTGTAGAACGCCCGCAAGATCGCGTCTTCTGTGCGCAGGTCCTTTACATTCTCCGCCGGCGCGTCTCCCCCAGAGAGAAACACGAAGCTACCGTTCTGCTTGTTCACCAGTTGAATCAGCAAGTTGCTAAACGTCGTGACCCTTTTTTGGGTTGGGCCAACTAGCAGTTTGCCTTCCTCGGGCTTTGTCGTGAACTGCTCCTTGGCGAGGTCGATCAATGGCTGCAAACAATCGTCAATCACGTCCTGCCAAATCGTTCCGTTGAGTAAAGCATCCAGCTTATTTTTCGGCGCCTTAAATGGTTCGAGACGGAAGCGACGATTGCCCGACTCGTTTGGCTCCAGAACCAGACACACTTCTCCATCCTTCAGCGTTTCTGGCGGCGACCCGGCTTCGGGTTGAGTCATCAAGTCGAGGAGATTCACGTCCTCAACTCCCTTGAGGATCACATCTTCACCTTCGCAGGTGATTGCGTAACCCGGCCGCACGCGCACGCTTGTGTTAGCGCCACACTCCACTTGCAGGCCACACACGATCCCCCAACCGTGCAAGTGTTTATTGTGAAAACGCAGGTCACGCGCGGCGCAAAGTTTATCCAGCGCGTCCTGAACAGTTTCGGCGCCGGCAAAATCACACGTCTCATTGTCAAAGCAGATGTCTTCAGCGCAGATGCCCGTCAACGGCGGAAAGCGCTTGCGGCAGTCTTCGATGACCGTCAACTCACCAGCTTGTGACCGGACCAACGCGAGACGGCAGAAGTAGTGCCGAATGCCACGGGGAGGTTGTGGCTCCGGATTGTTGTTGGGTATTTCGTAAGGCGGCCATTCAATTTCGCCGGTCGCAGTGCGCGCCGGAATCAACCAGTAGTCGCCGGCGTGATAGTCGCCGTCGGAAAATCGGACCTGAATTCCGTTCTCCAATTCGATCCAGCTAGCGGTTGCAGCGACTCCATCGGCATTGGCACTGTTCGTTTCATTCTGGTCCCAGCGACGCAGCTTCTTCCCTTCGAGACTCGCAAAGGCGGCGGCAGAAGTCTTGAGCGTGATCTTGTTTGTGTCTTTATCCACCTTGTCGATTTGAAAGAGCGCGCGCGTGGTTCCCTTGAGCGTCGACTCGTTATCGACAATTTCAACCCATTGTCCGCCGGCGAAACTGAGAAGCTTATCCTTACCAGTGTCTGCGACTGTCAGCACCTTGTTGGAGATGTTATTGATCTTTGTTTCGACTGAGGCATTGTCGCGCGACCACTTGAAAGTCACCTGCGAGCGAGGCCCGCCGTTCTGTACTTCAACACGATAGAGCTGATTTTCGAGCCGCGTGTAACCGGTCTGCGCCGGTAACAGACAGGGGTTGTCCTCTGGGTTCGGCGGTTGTGTTCGCGCATTTAACATTCCGGTTGACGGTGCGGTTAGATCGTCAAACGCCGGAATCGCGGTATCACAAGCGACAGTTTGCGGAGGACTGGTTTCACCGACCTCGAGCAGTTTTACTTGCCAGATGTTCTGCAGTCTCGTCGTGGTATCAGGTCCACCGAGTGCTACCTCTCTTATTAGCGGATCGTCGAGTGCCGAAATTTCGCGTTGCCAGGCATCAAGCAAAACTAAATAAACGCCATCATCCAGATCCAAATTGGTTTGAGGCGGACTGGAGGGCGGACTTGCAGGACCAGTAAAGTCAGGATTTGGCAAATAGGGCTGACTGGTATAAGTCGTTCCTTCCTCCAACTCACACAGAAGCCCCTCAACATAAATGCGACCTTGACCGATCGTCAGATTATGTTTGTTCGCCGAGACCCCAACCTTGAAACCATCATTCTTCTTGGGAACACCGGTTTGGCCGATAACATCAAGGGCTTCGATTTGAGTGCGGTGGCTCGCGATGTCGAGCTGCTCGTTAAAATCCGCATCGAGTTGGACCCTGCCTTGCTGCATGAGGACGCCGCTGTAATGTTTCTTTGGTCGGAAGATTTTGCGGCTGTAGTCGCCTGGCATAATTTCACTCCTCTGAGTTAATTAACTCGCGTAGAAAATTCCCGCTTCTAATCCGAAACGAAGATATTCGTTGAGAGCAGCGCGAAGATTTGCTTCGCGTCGGGGCTGGTAAAGATCGTGAAAGGCACCCATTTCAACCTGATCGTCAGCGCCCCGCGTAATCTCCGGAGCGCACGACAGATCCAACTGGCAGTAGCCCGCATCGCCATACCGCAATGATGTGAATGACGGTCGCACTCGCTCAGCATCGCCTGGGCTTGCCGGCTGACAGCGATGCGGACTCGGCAAGCGTGAACCTGGCGGAATAAATGAAAAGCGCACGCAGCCCTGTTGCAAAAGCGCAGCTCGAACTGGCGCGGTCCAGTTGTCGATTTCCTCAAGGTCGGCAAGGAAGATGGTGTTACTGGCGAGCTCCATCGTTTCGGTAAAGACCTTGCCGGTCACCGTGGAATTCTCAATCCGCAAGCGCGCTCCTGGATCATTTTCAGTCAAACCCGAGTAGGCGACCGCAGACGTGCTCGAGGCATCGATGATGCTGTTGCTGATGTGTACTTCGGCACCAGCTATCGCACGAATCGGCCCCACGATGCAGCGATCAATTTCGACGATGGTGTTTTCGAGTTCAATTCGCAGTCGCGGTGCGGCTGCTTGTTGGAGTAACACCGCAGGTGGACTCGATCCCGGAACACTTAACTCGGCTATTGGTCCGGGCACGAGAGTGCAATGACTTAAGCGCAACCTGCGAAGTTTGTTGGACGCTCCGGAGCCAAGACGCAAAACACCGCCACCGATCAATAGGCCATTGATCGTAATCTCGCCTTCGTCGCCCCCGCTTAAGGCTATTTCCTGATTCGCTCCTAACACGATTACCGGTCGCTGCTGGTTGGCGCCGCGCAACTCCAGTCTCTTTCCTGCCGTCGTGCCGGCAATCAGGTTGAGCCCGCCGAAATACCGATCGTTGTTGGTGATCTCAACGACGCCACCAGAAACCTTGATTTGGTTCAACGCCGCCTGAATCTTTGGTCGATCATCGGGTACCTTAATTTTGGGAACGGCGCTGGAGAGAGAGGCAACTCGCTCATACTCACCGCCACCCATATCGGCACTGAATGCGTACTGATAGGTGACATGAAGATTTTCCGGAATCTGGTTTGAGGGAAAGGTGATCCGTCCCAGTACCGGGTCAATCGCGATCTTATCTTCAGGCAAATGGGCCCACAGCGCCTTGCCGTTCATATCGTTAACAACATTGCCGCTTGCATCTGTCAGATCACTGAGGTCGCACACCTTGATGCGCGTGGCTTTAATCGGCTTCAGCTTCTTTGGCGCCGCCGGATCTTTCTCACTCAAAAGAATGCTCTTTGCTTCGCCATCCGCGTCTACACCGTAGTAGGTTTCGAGCGACCTATCGAGCAAACGCCGGCCAATCTTCATCGGCACGTTGAGCGGCTCAGCAAGATGAGTGATCTCATCTTCGGGTTCAGTGTGATTAAAGAGCTGTAGGTTTTTGCCAAGCGGGTCGAAGAGATAGCGGCGCCCATCAAACTGATAGGGCTGGCCGTTTGTGACTGAATAGTCAGCCAGGCGCCAGAGAAAAATTCCCACGTTCTGGATGTTGTATTTTCCTCGACGGCTTTCTATCCGGCGCACGTCTGCTGTTCTCGTGACACTATCGAACGGCGTGTTAATCGTTTCGAGGAGGGCGGAATTGCGAAGACCGGCGATTGCGTAATTTTCGAGACGGATGTGATTTAGGCACTGCGTGGTCGCGAGCTGTTGAAAATATTCCACCACGCTTGCGTCCCAATCGGTGACGTCGCGCGCCAGTTGCTCAAGCACGGCAGCAGTACCTTTGCGACGCCGGTACGCCATCGTGTTTGCGACAAAAGCCCGTTGCGTAAAACTCGCGCCGGGAAAAGCCGAGATGCCCCGGGCGCCAATTAACTCGCCTATGTAGGGCACCACCCACTCGGCACACGTCTCAATGAACAGGTTGTCGTATAGCTGTTCGAGATCGTCCTCAAGGACTAAAGCTTGTTCGGCAATCACGGAAAGGAGCGCTTTGAGTGGTCCGCGCTGGCGCTTGTCTTCCAGTTCGCTCAGTCGTTTGGTTTCCTCTTCAGTGAGGGTATCCAGCCCCTGCAGCGACTGCAGCTCCGCATTTTCCGCTTCTGTCAGCAGCCCTTTTAATTGCTGGGCCAGCTCCACATCTCGAATGCGATAGACAGCCGGAAGCAGCGAATAAAGTTGTTCGACTTCGAAACTCATTTCGCGACCTCCACATTCAAACCGTTCGGTTCGAGCAACAACAGCTCGGCGGCAGAAACTGAGTCGTCGCTACCCGGCTGCGGCGCGGCAGCAGCGATTCGCGCTAGGCGAGCCGGCGTCTGGTCTGAGCGATAGAACTGATCGACATCAACTGCAATCACGCCCTTGACGTTTTGCATGACTGCAATGACCTCGCTCAAGTGAACGGCCTGACCAAATTCCCGCGTTTCGAACGAGAAAGCGCCACGCAGCTTTTGCTCAACTTCGGCCTTGACCTTTTCGGGAAGCAAATCAGGATCGACACTGAAGGTTGCACGCAAGCTAAAGAATCGCGGTTGGAATGACTTTACTTTGAGTGATACGAGCGAATCTCCCGAGTCGCGCATGGCAGCAAGTAAGTTCTTAAAGAGGGGCGACTGTTCAGTCACTTGCGCTCCGTCTTCGCCAGCAACAGTTACAAAAACGCCCCTTCGCTCGCCAAACCATGTCCAGGTAGCTAGCGCCTTGCCGATGCCCGCAAACCCGCGCGCAAAGTCTTCGTAGTCTTTCAAGGAAACGACGCGACCGAGAGTTAACACGGTCAATGGGGCATTTCGGCGCGCGTCTTCAAGCTTCTCAGCATCGGCTGCACCTGATGATGGGATTGGGTTCGTCACACCTTTGACCCCGAGTGGGCGCGTGAGCAGTTGGGTCAACTGATCGGCGCGCACAATCCCTCCGAGTCCGATTCCTTTGCGGTACTTGGCTTTGACGTTTTCCTGTCCGGTGGGCAAGCGCAATCCGGTTTTACCGTCGCCGAAAATGACGGTGGTCTTGCCGTCATCGCTCAGCCGAGTGATGTAAATGCGCTCTTGCGACTCGTGCCCATAAAAGTCCGGGACTTCATGCCAGAGCACGTCGTTGATTCGAACTTCAAGAGTGGATTGACCACCGCTGGCGCTCGAGGAGCTGACGTACGTAAGAGGCGGTTGCTTGAGAACGAAGCGCTGAAAAGCCTGCGTAGCGTCGCCCCCGCCGAGCACTTCGTTGGTGGTCTCTCCGTGAGTGGAAAGGGCAACGTTAGCAGAAATGATCACCGACGAGGCATCGTAGACGTTTGCCAGCTCGCTGGTGAGAACCAGTCTTGTGTGTTTTTCATCCAGCGCGGTTGCCGTATCGATCACTGCTAATTCGCTAACGGCCTTCTTAGCCTCCTCGATTGTCGTAAGGAAAGTCACCGCATCAAGCGATGCGAAAACAGTCGGCTTTAAACCCGCCGCATTGATAACGTTCCATTTCAGTTTATCGAAGCTCGCATCCGACTTCTGCGGAGGTGCGAGTAAAAAGTATTCTCCTGACGGTAGTTGATTTTTGGATGTCGACTTGAAGCGGAGGCGGCGCAGCAGCTTACCTGTGACAATTATTCGGCGACCGCTCTGCAGACCTTCAACCAGGCGATCGAGATCGATCTTCTCTTTCCACACCGGGCTTTCGAGCGGTGTCTCGGCGAGTTCGAGCTCTTCGCTCTCAACAAATGCTGCCGTGGTGCGAACTGATTTCCTGAAAGCGTCGAGATCGATGCCCTCCAGAGTTACTCGCGATATTTTTCCGCTCAGCAGGAAGTCAGCGCGCGATGCCTCGCTTACGCGAGTTGCTTGATAGAGTCGCTGAAACTCTTGCGGCGGACCACTCACCGCACCAGGGTCGTTTGGTAACGATAACAGCACCCAACTATCCACCGTGATCTTCTGGTAAACAGCATCCAGGTCGACGGTATTCGAAGACTTTACATATCCCGGGAGCCGTTCGATATCCTTTAGTTTAGCGGCACTATCTACGACCATCATTTCCAGGGCTTGCTTCTTCACCTCAGCTTGCAAGTCGGCCTTAATAACCTTGGCGCTCCCTATCTCTTTGAAGGGGAAGACCGGAGCAAAGATTGTGAAGTCGGGCCACTCTCTGCGATCAGCTGTGGTCAAGAAGGCTTTATCCGGGAGGCCGAGGAATCCGGCCTTCATTTCATCCGGCAGACTTCGCCACTCCGGCGCGTTGTAACCGAAAATCGAGGCGCGACTTCTAAAGACGAACACACGCGACTGGGCGGGTGGATCACGATGAGGTGAGGTTGTTCCGAGCTTTCGTTCGAGGACTACTTTAGTGCGATCCTCTGCGCCTTGAATTTCGAGTGCCTTGATTCTGCGCGCATCCCAACGATTGCTCGCGGCGCCAGCTAATCGCTCTTCCCCGACAAACAAGAGCATGTCTCCAACTTTGAGATTGTTAGCGACCCCTTTCAAATAGACAGTGGTGTCCCCAAACACCGGGTAGATTAATTTTCGGAGGCGAGCTTTTAACGCGTTCCATTCCGCACGTGCGTCGATCTTCTCAACAGTCTCAAACGTTTGCGCCTTTTCATCGGGGCCGGGAACGCTCTGCACCCTGGTACCAACCCCGATAGTGATGGGCGGTAGTTGAGCCGGCGCGACTTGCGCCGAAGTGCCAGGCGTCAGGGTTTGTCCCAATGCACCGGGTGCCTCCTCAAGGACAAAAGCAAGGTAAGTGCCGGCGGCGACGCCGGGGCTCAACTGATAATTGATGAGTCGAGCAAGTTCGAGAACGGAAAGTCGCTCAGTTGCGGTCCGCAGGTATGCTTCGTTTGCAATTCTCTCCTGGTAAAAAGTTAGAACATCGCCGACCGTCGCCCAGGCATCGAGCAGCGCGATGGAAAAATCGTCATCATCACGCGCTGTGAGCCCGTTTAGTGACGGTTGTCCCGATGCGCTTAACCGTGCGAGCAGCGTTTCCCTGAACTGCGCGTGAGTGCCGACCCGGTATGCAATCGCAGATAGCCCGGGACGATTCACTTCGGACGCCGGAGTTTCGACTGACGTGCCTTCACAGCACCCGCAATCGTTCAGCTCAGTTTTGAAATCGACTGATGAACTCATTTTCCTAAGCTCGTTTTAGAATGAAGACACCGCGTTCGGGAAAGTTCGGATCGTTGTCGAGCCGGGCGATCTCGTGAATTCCCATCTGCAACCGTCCGGAGTCCAATGCCTCTTTACTGTTCACGCCCTGCCGTTGAAACTTTGCGACCACTACTGACGCAACCCCAGTTACAGCCTGAGCCACGGCGATGATCCGGCTTAACAAAACCGGTTGTCCGAAAGTGAAGTTGTCGGGATGGAAGACGCCCCGACTCCCATCAGGTTGCGAGCGATTGCTGAAGACCTTGAGAAGCGCCTGTTGCACATCCTCGAAGAAATAACCGGGCTTGATGCAGACCAGCATTACAATTTCGAGCGCCACGTCACGCGGGGCGTCAACTTCCAGATCCTGACCCGCCATCCGATACCGCTCGAGACAGCGCCGCAGTCCTTTTTCAAAATCATCATCGACGCGCCTACCGCCTAGTCGATCCATTGTCAGAAACATCGTGTGCCAACTTCCGGTCCAACGCAGCGTCGCCGCGGATCGCTGTACGTCGAGTCCGCACCGTTGCACTACATCTCTCCGCACTGTCAGCGCTTCGTAATCAGCCGGTGTTACGGCACGCTCCTGGCGACGGAAAGCGCTCGGCGCGTTTTGTCTGACATGTTCGATGGTCTCGGGATCCACACCGCCGGAAGCCGGCAAGGGATTACTAACGCTGACGATCAACGGCGAGGTGGGATCGAGAAACGTGGCGTCGCTCGTAACCAGATGTCGAATGGAATCAGCGCCGACGTTTCCGGCCGTACCATTGCCGATGCGGTAAGTCGCAAAAAACTTCACCGCCTCTGGAGGCTGCCTGCCCGTGTCCCCATCGCCGAAGCGCAAGTAAGCAGTGCCATCAGTTTCGACTTCGACCACAAAGACTTCGTCGGCCGCGTCAGTCCCGAGAAGGTCTCGACGCGGTTCCCAAATGTCGCCGGGTCGACTCAAATCCGCGAGCTTAATTGCAGGTATCGGCAAAGCAGCTGAATCTTCGAATAGAAGCCCGCGCGTGGCTTTTGCCGATTTCGGAGGCTTGGTGGCGTCGTAGGGACTTGCCTGGGTAATCGGCGCGTACTTAAGTCGCGGGCGATAGCGTGGAGCTACTGTCGTCACTGTCGCCGTGTCACAACGACTCGTAGTCGAACGCGAAACTCGAGTTAGAGCGGCGATGGGCGCAGCGACCTCCGCTGGATCAAGCGAAGTGTCCGCGAGCTCAAGATCGGCTAAGGGATTAGCGGGCACATCCGTGACGGTGTAACCATGATCGGCAAGGACAATATTTCCCAGGGCAAAGGCGCAATCATCGAAGAAGTTGTTGCCTACCAGGGTCGAAACACACAGAGCAAACGGGAGTGCATCCTCGCTGGCCCACCTAATTTCTGTGACGGGCACCGCGTTGTCGTCTGGCGGGGTCTTGAATTGTCCTCCCAACGGATCGTTCGTGCTTTGCACGGACGTGAGCCGCACGGCATGACGGCGAGTTCGATCCGCATCCTCCGGTTTTCCGGTTTCAGGTCCACGATTTTCTACAAAAACCAAGACGTCGCCGGGCTTCAAATCCGCGAAGTCGCCGTCGAGTGCCGCCTTCAATGCGCCCTTGGGAAGACAGCACTCGCGCGCGCCCCACGTGTAGAACCTCATTTTGTTATGCGACTTGAATAACGTTATGTCGTGCAACAACTCGAACACCTGCGGTCTCTCGGAAAGCGCCTTTGCAAACGAATCTGAGTCCTGAGGAATTACCGCAGCACCGTCGAGAGCCCCAACACCGGTAAGGAGTTTTGTAGTTTCGCGAGCGGCACCGCGCTTCATCTCAATCCCGTCGGCTGCAGCGGCGACTTCCAAATGAATCCACGCCCGCGCGTTGCGGCCATCGTGCATCGGGTAGTCGACCATGCGCGCATGGCGTCGAATCGAAGTGCGCCGGCGGGCAGTGTTTAAGTAACTTTCAGACGCAACCGCATCCTGCTGATAGCTCAGGTAATCGCCGACGTAGGCCAGCAATTCAACTAAAGCAATGCCAAGATCGGCAGGACTGCGCTCGCCCCATTGCGGTATTAGCAACGACATGCGATCCAGCATCAGTTGCCGGAAACTCGCATAATCTTTCGCTAGATAACTGATCTCGGGATCGTTGCCAGTCTCGGAAGCGCAAACGCGTTCCGGCTTGCAATCAAATGGTGAGGGACAATTGACTTTGAATGAGAAGTCGACGGACGAAAGAATTGGATCGAAACCGTCGGGAGGACTGCCGGAGTCATCGTCGGTGGTTACAAGGCGCAGGGTGTAAGGAGAAAAATCACCGCGCTCTGATACTTCAACAACCAGGACGTTTGGTCCAAGTGGTGGCGAACTCGATTGACCGTCGCTAACTGAGCTAACAGTGATGTCGCGAATTCTCTCGCCGCCTTCAACCCGCACATTCTCCGCTTTGATAGTTGCTGCCGTAACATTCTTGAAGAAATGGACGAAGAGAAAACGCTGCCGATCTCCCAGGGAATCCTGGGGATCGTCTGACACTTCCAGAAACTCGATTCCATTGATCGATGGGTGGTTTCGCACCGCGTTGCGACGGCGCTCATCATCGCAGCAGAAGTAGATCATCAGAGAATTCCCTGGCGCGCAAACTGAGCTGTCTGTTGTTGCTGTGTGCGATTCACCGTGTACTGAATCGTAACCAGCAATTGCGCGTCGTTGCTTTCCACTTGAACGTCGTTGACTTGAATCAGATTGCCGAGCCACTGCTGCAGCGACCCCTGGATCAAAAATTGTGTTGCGGCCGCCAGCTCATTGCTGTTCGGAGCAAATACCAGGCGACCAATTCCACAACCAAAATCGGGACGGTTAACCCGTTCGCCTGGCGCCGTAAACAAGACCTGTTCGATCAGATCTCGAATATGGTTATCGTCTTCCGTCGCCGCAGTGCGACCGCGTCCATCGAACCTAAAAGGAAAATCGAGGTTCATGAGATTCACATCCCGGTGACTCTTATTTGCGTGGCAACCACGATCATGGGCGTGCCTGAAGGTGCGCAGATCGATTGACTATCCAATAATAAGAGCGGCATCCCATTCGAAGTTATGCGAGTGGCGGCGGTGATGAATTGACCGGTAACGCAGGGTCCATTCGCCACGGGCGGCGGCGGCAACGCGCAGCCGGCGATAACGTAAGGGCCAGGAAGCGTTACTGTCGGTTGACCACTGACCAGGACGCGCGGGTTGACTACTACCGGCGTTGCCTGTCCCGCGTGTGAACATAAGACAGTGGCGCCAAGATGAACCAGAAAACCAGGCATTGCCTTCTCCTTTAAATAGAGTTCTTCGACTTAAATTACGGTGAACGCGCCGTTATTGATGGTCACTGTTGGGCCAATCATGGTCAGCATCGCGCCTTTGCCGTTCTGAATGTAGATCCCTGTGTCATTAACGATCAGCGTGGCCCCCGTGGTGCTCTTGAGCATGATTCCGCCGGTTGGCCCAGGCAGGTCGCTAATCACGAGTGAGTTTTGCAGTCCGGTTTGAAAGACGATGCTGGGACTGACTGGATTGCCCGCCAGCGCCAGCGCCGGAACCTCGGCAACCAGCCCATACCAACAGCCGCTCCAGATTGGGTAATCCGGATTGCCCTGCTCGAATTCGACCCAGACGCCCGTTCCAATTTGCGGAATCATGTAGGCGCCCATTTGCTTGCCACTGATCGGAAAACACGGCATGGCCCAACTGGAAGGAATCAGCCCACCGACATCGGGGACCTGGACCATCAACCTGCCTATTTGCAACGGGTCGAGATTGTTCAGAACCGTGCCTCGATACTTGCCATAATATTTTTGAGCTTCGCTCATGCAGGAACCCTCGGTGTAATTGAAACCAAACCGTTTCTGGTCAATTCAAAACTCTGTTTCAGCTCTCCCTGTTTGAGCGTGGTGGTAACGCTCTTCACGTAATAGAGACCATCAAACGCCATCCCTACGCCGCGCACACCAACGAGTTGCCGCGACTTCAGCAACCTGCCGTAACGGACCACATCGAGCGAACCCTTGCCCGTCACTGCGTCAGCCGAACGAGAAGCGACGGCTAGTCCTTTACCGATGGCTGCCATGGGCGACAGCTTCGCCGTGTCTTTCAGCACAGTAACGTTCGTGATGGGCGCGGGTATTACTCCCAATGGAGGTTGAAGTGGATTCAACTTTGGAATCGGAATGGGAATCGGAATTTTGGATAGTGAGTTTTGAATAAGGACTATTGGCAGCGTCGTGTTGGCGCCGTTGAAATTGAAACTAAGCGATTGGACATTCGTGTGGGCGTCCATGTCGTAATTAAGCGCCGGCTGGGGAACGCCGACTTTTATTTCTGGGCCCCAATACGCAGTGTTGGTGCCCGGAGCCGGCCCCGGATCCACATAGAAAACGTAGCCGACATCGTCGGCGAGTTGCTGCACGTACTCGAGGTCTGTTCCCTGGTGAATAGGAAGTCGTTCGACGGGAATGGGAACATCAGAGAACAGCGATGGGATTACGAGAGGAATCATTCCAAACATTGCATACTTGGCGATGATCAACAGGATGCGCAGCTCGGGCGGCATGGCTGGGTAAGGAATGCCGCTGAAGTCGATCAGAGCCATCATCTTGGATAAGTCTTCGCCCGTGATCGTAAGCGTGGATTCACCCGGAGTGCTTCCCGGCGTCACCTGCTGATTAGTCATTACGCCGTCCATCAGCACGTTAGGCGTTCCGTTTAGGGTGAGGATGATGATCACTCGCAACAGCGGGGTTTGTGCGCCGGCGACTAGAAACAACGTGTGCAGCGGAGAACGATTGTTCAAGGTGAAGGTTAGTTGGAACAAACTCGGACCATCCGTTTTTGCCTTGACCTCAACGCCTGTAAGAGCGTCAAGCACAGCCTTGGGTACCGGCGCAGGAACCACCGGTCCAATCATTAACGTAAGATAAAATCCCTTAAGCATCCGAAGTCCCTGGTATCCCTTCGGGAAGAGTTATTCTGATCCGGCGGCCCACCGTTTCCACCAGCTCTTGCGGACGAATAGCGCCGTTTGCATCACAGACACGCCAGAACTGTTCCGGGTCGCCGAGATAATGTGCGGTGATGTTGTCGAGCCGTTCGGCTTCTGTGACTGCATGCTCCAGGAGCAACGCGAAATTTTCCGGAGGCGGCACAAACCTGCGGCGCAGGTAAGCTATTTGCCGGCCATCCGCAGTTTCCAAAGTTGCTGTTGGCACGCTGTAGTAGCGACTGTTGATCGAGAACATCATCACCACCTTAAGGAATGCGAGTTATGCCCAATGAATTCAGGGTGCCACTCGCTGCTTTCTTCGCCAGACTTTCTTTCTGCTGTTGATACGCCATGAACAGACTGCTGCCTTTGTGACTGAAAGGCAGGTCGTTAACGCTCAGCACTCGCATACCAATACTGACCTTTGCACGAATCGGATTGAGCGCCGGATCAAACGCTTCTTCGGTGATACTGAAGTCGGTCAGACGCACCGGTAGCACGCGGTTCTTGCTCCAGATAAATAGGGTGAGCGGCGTTTCCATCGGGATGATTTCCAGCGTCCCTGAACTGGCAAGTGAATTGTTCGACTGAATCTGCGCGCTGGAGGGATAAACAATGGTCTCTAGCGCAGCAAGCTGTGGCTGAATGCCAAATTCCGTCGTGTTTGGATTTTGATCGGGAAACTCCAATTGATCGGTTGCGTCAATTTCCACTTCGAGCTTTATCGTCTCGACGGGAGGCCCGGTCAGTCGCATTGCGTCCGAACGATCTCCACCTTCGGCGAGCGCTTTGATTTGCAAGGAGCGCGTCAATGAATCGGGGTTGTATTGCAACGGAATCGTCCGCAAGACGGTCGAGGTGTTGGGATCGATCAGCACGAGGCCGCCTTTCAAGAGTCGTGGCGAGTTGGGAAAACTACTCATCTATGTCGTCCTATTCAATTCGCAGCACAAAGCGTTGCCGAGCTCCTCGCGCTGAAACCGTCGTTAGGTCCAGGTTATGGATCGTGGGCTCGTGTCTCCCTTGATCTCGAGCGTGGCTTGCTTTTTTTGCACTGACTTCCCCTGGCACGTATCCCAAATCTCGTACTGAAACGGATGGTTCACATGGATGTAAATGCCATTGCTCAGGCCGGCATCTGCCCCTGGACCGTCACCGTATTCCCACTTGCAACGATCCGAGTTCTTATCTCCAATGCACGAAATGCGCTCCTCGGTAAATGAGCCCTCTTGTATTGTTATCGGGTGGCCGCAGGACTTAAGACTATAGGCTTTCGGTGTGCTAGCAATGGCGCGGTTCAGCACCTCCTGCGCCGTCGGGTTTCCCGGCGTGCCTGCTTTCCTTCGCTCTTCCTCTAACTCTGCTCGCGCCGCGGAAATCCGGGCAGCTCCAACAGCTTGTAGAAAGCCGCTGATCCAGTGTCGGTAAAGGCCGCAATCACATGAGCAGTCTTTCTCATCCTGCTTTCCAGTGTTCAGGCCCTCGAACTTAATGATTTGGGATCCTTGAGCAGCGCTCTCGCTATTTTTATGAACCGCCTTTGTCACTACGAAAGTATTGGCCTTAAGGCAGAATCGTTTCGATCTGTTCGTGGGACCAAGGCTTGTGCCTTCTGGTGTCGTCGCCGGGGCTGGTTCCTCTTCAGCCCTAGCATCGGCTGGCTGCGGTGTCGGATTGGGTTTTCCTTCTTCAACCGGAGTGTCTCCGTGCATCATCAACGGTGCAGCTCCGAGTACCCGGACGTCGCTGAAGTTGTGTCCGAGACCGAGTTGACCCCCTCGGTGCGGGTCGTCAGCAACAATCTGAGTGTTCGAAGACGAGGTTTGATTCCCTGTGTCATGGGGACGACCTATGCTCTGTTTGACGCACGCCCCGCACTCAGTCTTCAAACCAGCGGATCCGCCGCAAGCACACTTACGTTGTAAGAGGCCACTCGTAAGCATTGGGAGCGGCTTCGCAACAGCAGGTCGGGCTATTGTTTCCGCGTGCGTGGTCATCTCGTCAGTCCTCTATGAACGCCATGGCGCGCTCGGATTGTCGACGTGTTGAGTTCAAACAAGTCATTACGGTATTAAAACGATCTTGATAATCTCTACTTCTTCGGTGCTACAGGCGACTTAACCGCGCCTCCGATCTTTGTCGCTGTCACGGTCACTGTATTCACAGGGCCAGGTTGGCTGTAGTTTGTCTTCTCTATTTCTACGTGATAGGAGATGCTTGCGAGGATTGTTTTAGTCGGGGCGTCCCACGCATACATCGAGAAGTCAGCTTTGTAATTGACCGGAAAATCCTGGTCCTGGAGAGTCTTGCACCAGCCCGGCGCGTCTGCGATCACCATCTTGTCCTTCGTATAGAGATACTCGTGATCGGGCGGGCCGTCGTAGCCTGATTTCGGAAAGGGTAGCCCACGGCGCAGTGACGTTCGATTCACCATGCGCGTGGCGCGCAAATCCCCTGGGTAACCCTGCGACAAATGGAAATGAACCTGATGGACGTTCGCTACCGATCCCCTGAATGCCTGGTCGTTATAAGGTCCCGGATTATTCAAGCTGGCCAGGCACTCGATTTCGTCAAAGCCTCCGACTGCTCCTGTTGAGGAGGTCACCATCTCGACCGAATCTATGACCGGCAAAGGTGGGGACTTCGTCTCATCTGCACCGAGGTTGATGTCTTGTTTCGGCTCTCCACCCGCAGCCGGTTCAGGAGCGGCTCCTTGGGTAAACTTGTCATCGAGACCTCCCGATTGCATAGGTGTCTGATCATTAGCGGCTGATAGAGAACTATCGTCTCCGGAGTGCACCCGCACCTTGCCAAAGTCGTGGCCGATCCATGACGACATGAACGGGCTCGATCCTTCATCAAGCTGGCCGTGCGAAATAACTTCGTGATCGTTAGGCGATCCTTCGCCAGCCTTTCGAGGCCCAAGTTCCAGGTCTTCAGTTGGCCGTCCTAAAGGCGAAAGGCGTTCATGGCTCTTCTCACGCTCGCTGCACTTACCCGACGCCGACATGCCCGATCCACGGTAGTTGAATCGGCTGGACAGCGCTCCAGCACAGCCCGGTATGAACGATGAAGGCGGTGGGGCTTTTTGCTGAAGGTGCAATCGTGTTTCCATCAACTTCACTCAACTTCCATTGCTCAAGCACATACCCGGCAGGAAGGGACAGCGTCTCGCCGGCTACGGGCATTACTTCTTAGACTATGGCCCGGTTGTTCCCACGTTAATCGCTCCAGGTGCGATTTCGCTTTTGGCTGTATCAACGTCCCAGGAACCGCCCGCTTTGGTAAGCCAGGTCATCGAGTGCCACTCGAAGATATTTGAATCACTTACGCCGCCACCCAATGCATCTACGATTTCAACCGATTCAACGAAGCTCGCTTTGTAGACAGCCTCGGTTGCGGCGGCGTTCAAGCTTCCCGTACTCATGAAGCCCGGTTCATCGAGCGAGTAAATATGACCTGGTGACGAGGATGGGAAGAGGCATTCGTCCAAGCTGTTAGGCGGAGGATCGTCATCTGCGCCCGGCCCAACGTGTCCCCCGCAGCACAGCGTCCAGGCTCCTGCGATTCTTTGCCACGCAGAACGCTCCTTAGTTCGCTTGATATCGTATGTCGCGCCCGGCTCGTCATCGCTAATAAAGGCCTGCAACTCCATGCCGTTGGTAAAACTACCGGCGCCATAAAACGATGTATCAACGCCCAGGAACGCTCCTGGGCACGCAGTGCAACAGTTATCGGGTGAGGCAGTACCGGACGCATGAAAACTCCAACTGTCTATGTATGGAGTAAGTTGAAGCATGCCGCCATCGTTGTCAGGCTGCGTCGTATGTACAAGCTCGTGAAGCAGAACCCGCATCCCGTCCCGGCTCTCGGGGTTGTATTCTCCCTTCCGGAAATATATGTCGCGCCCGAGCGTAAATGCTCGGGCATGGATGTCTGTGGCAACTTGATCCGCTTCTTTGGGATAGATCCGAACTGTACTCAAGTCGTATCCAAGCAGTGGCTCAACAGCGGCCTGGGCTTCGGGCGGCAGCCGCTGGCCCGTGCCGTAATTGCTGGGCAGATGATTTGCTAGGTTCCTTTCACCTCTTGGGAGTGACCGAAGCTGAGCTTGTACGCTGGGTGCATTCTGCGCAGGGCCCGTCTCTGCGTCCTGTGCGGAGGATGTTTGCGTTGTCAGTGCGTCTACGACTCCACCCTCTTCGTGCTTTCCGATTGCGTCGGCAACTGATGCCGCTTTTTGCCGTGGCGCATCCGCTCCGGAAGTTCCCAGCCGCGATAACACACCCTCAGCAATGCGGTCCGCCTCTAGCTCATACTGATCTCCTGGCTGACTCATTTTGAGTTTCGGCCGACCAGGCTCGGGCTTTGCGGCACTTACGCCCACGCCGCTAAAGTTATGCCCGAAAGATCCCGGCAAGACGTTTGACGCATTGCCTGCAGGCCGGCGCGGCTGCAGTTGCGACTCGAACAAGTCTCCCGGCACGGATGGGTTGATCGCCTTTCGCTGTAGCGCGAGTTTCCTGGCATCGCACTCTTCACAATCTCCCCCGCCACCGCTGCAATCACACTTGCGTTGCAGCAACAATGGATATGCCGAATTGGTCACCGGTTGTGACTTGGGTACTTGTGCCCGCAATGGCGCAGCGTCGCTCATCAGATTAAGATTCTTTAAAACCTTCTCGCGCGTGTACTTACTGCGCGTTCAATTTTCAAACTTTCCTTTTCCAGGTTCATCAAAGAAGAGGTGCTCGCCTGGCCCGAACTTAAGCGCAACGTCTAATTTGACCGGGCAATCTCTCTTATTTCGCCCTTCTAGTAGCCGACTTCTTGTTTCGCCTCTTTACAATCCGGATCCGCCGAAGGGTCAGACGATTTCAACTTCCCGCCTGCAGCGGTCTGATGGAACTGAACTCCAGCGAAGAGGCCCTGGTCGCGAAATCGTTGAGCAATCTCGTCTGGCGTTCCGCCCATAGCGAAATAAAGATTGCTCTCACAAGCGAAGTGGTCCGGACCTTTGAATTTTTCTTGAAATAGTTGAGCCACGGCCAACTTAGAATCCCAATTCAATATCGTTGAATTGAAGACTTTTTCGTCGTCGGTCGCATGACGATCCTCGTGAACTCTGGTTGCCGTTGCCACGGCCGCATCCGACGGTTTGCCTTTGGCGGTAAGTTTTGCGTTGCCTTGCTCGTTAAAGCATTGCCCCAACCCGAGCTTGTCCCAGAGATTCGCCTTTGTCGTGACGGTTTCCCATGGGCCATTAGTCGGCACGGTCATCTCAAAACTTCCGACGTTATCGCCAACGCTGTCGACCCAGCACTCTGACCCCGACGGCTTGGACAGTCCGCCGATCACCGGTTTGTTGACGGCGGCCCACGCATCGGCCTCAGTCTTAAGGGCGCGGCCATTTAAGGTCATCCACGTCGTACCGGCGTCGCCGCCAGTAGCAATCTGCACTGCAATGTTGTTTGCCGGGTCTACAGTTCCCGGTACAAACTTTGCGGATCTCTGGAGCATAGGGGCTCTGAGAACGCTCGGAGCCTGCCGTTCTTCAACAATTGCCCGACCGCTTCGGGAGCTGATGCCAATCTCATCTTTGCCACCCTGGCTAACGGCCGTCCATTCTTTCTTTCTGTTACCCGAAGCCTCAGCGCCGCCGATTTGTTGCTCACGTCCTAACCTTGCATCCATGACTTCATTCGCAGCGCGATCCGCCTCCTGCTCGAATTGATCATCCGGCTTATTGATCTGCAACTGGCGCCGACCAGCGGAGAGATGACCTCTTTGTTGCACTACATGAGCCAACTCATGCGCGAGCAACTTCTTGCCTGCTTCGTTTCCTGGGGCATACTGTCCTTGCTCGAACACGATGTCGGAGCCCACCGTGTATGCCAGCGCGCCGACGGCTCGCGCTGACTGTGTTGACCGGGTGTCTGTGTGAACCCGCACATTGCGAAAGTCATGACCGAATCGCGGTTCGAAAAATAAGCGTGTCGGGTCGTCGAGCGGCCTTCCCGATGAACCCAGGACGTCGTGGACAATGGTCGGCACAATCCCCGGATTGCTAACATGGACGTCTGTCTTTCGCGGCTCGCGCAGGAGCGACAGCTGAGTCATGCCGAAATCCTCACGGTCTTCATTTTTCCTGCTTGACTCGCTGAGTGCGCACTTGGGCTGCAGCATCAAGACTGGTGACGATTGAAGCGACGCCGCCCCTAAACTTGATTGTTGTACCGCTTTTGCCTGAGTTTGCAGCGGAGCGTTCACTGTGCCAGCCCTCCGTAAATCTTTCTCGCCAATTGAATACCAGTCGCTTCTCCGTTCGCACTCGGGCCCACGTCTATTACGCCTCCGTTCAGGTGCGCAATCTCAAGATCATCTGTTATCGCCACTGGCGCGCCCTCCTCGGTAAAGAGACGCGTTAGTTCGCGTTGCATCGCATCGCCAATGGCATACCGTTGTCCCGGCTCAAAGCCGTGAAGCACTAACTCATCTATGTGAAAATTAACTGACGGACGTGAACGATTCGAAGACCACAAGCCGCGGGGTAAAGCTTCGACATTGGAAGCTACCAAAGAAGGTTGCGACTCGACCTCAATGCTACTAATCGGTTCCGTAATAGCATGAGGCGGTTCCCTGCTATTCATACCCAGCCTCCCACTTCGGAGTCGGTCAATGATTTCTCCAACTTCGTATATTCGCTCTGCGCGGCTCGCAATAGGTGCGTCATGCGCACCGCGTTGTCCTCGTCGGCCGCCAGGAAAGCCGCATTGAGAGCGATGTTGCGAATGTTGCCCCCCGCAACGTTAAGCCTCGAGAGCCGTTCGAGATTGAGGTTCTCTGTTGGGGTTTCGCGGGGAAAAATACGCCGCCAGATTTCGGCGCGATGGCTCGCATCCGGGAATGGAAAGTGGATAATGAAGCGAAGGCGGCGCAAAAATGCCTGATCAAGAGCGCTCTTTAAATTAGTCGTTAGGATCGCGAGGCCGCGATAGGCTTCCATGCGCTGCAAGAGATAACTGACTTCAATATTTGCGTAACGATCGTGACTGTCTTTGACTTCGCTTCGCTTCCCAAAGAGCGCATCCGCCTCGTCAAACAACAAAATTGCGCCGCCCTCTTCGGCCGCATCAAAAACTCGGCGCAGATTCTTTTCTGTTTCGCCAATGTACTTGCTGACGACTGCACTCAAATCAATGCGATATAGATCGAGGTGAAGTTCGTTAGCGAGCACCTCAGCGGCCATCGTCTTTCCGGTCCCGCTGACTCCGGAGAAAAGTGCGCTGACTCCCAAGCCGCGCTCGCCCTTGGTTGCAAATCCCCAAGTTTCGTAAACGGTCATCCGATGTCGCACATGCATCGCAATGTCACGCAAAGTTTGCAGATGGGATTCAGGCAACACGATATCGTTCCACGTCGCCACTGGTTCGATCCGTTGTGCCAGGTCGTCCAAACGTGGGCGCGCTTGCATGCGACAGGCGTCCCACAGGGCTTTTGCGAAATCAACGGAGTCGTTTGCAGCACCCTTATCGCTGGTCACTTGCCGGCCCACAGCATCGGCGCGTGCTCCGTACACCTTTTGAACATTAAGGTTGAATTGCGAGACAAGCGTCTGAATATGACCGTTGAGATTAACCGGTAAACCATTCAGAGCTTCCTCCCAAATAACTCTTTGCTCGGCTGGTGTAGGTTTGCGTACGTCCAAAGTAAGAATCGACTTGCGCGCGGCGCGTCGCCGTTCCACAGAGCTAATGATTAGTGGGCTGGTCAACCCATCGACTAGTCGATTGATGGAAGCGATTCGTGCCGTGTCCCCCGCGTCCAGTTCCTGACACTCAAGCAGCAGGGCACAGTTGCTCAAGACTGCTTCCCGTCCCCAAAGCCGTAAGAATGCGTCGATCTCGCTTGGGGTTACCGGAACAGACTGGGCGGCGATCGAGCCGAGGTGCAGTCCTATCGCGGCGCACGCAGTTACCGCGATAGCGCGTTGGTCCGTCACCGCATCACCGCAAAGTTGCACGACTGGCAGATCAGGGCCTGCTGTTGATTGCGACCAGAACGCTATCAGGCGCTGCGCCAATTCCTGGTGAGATGGGGCTAGTTTGGCTAACTCATGCAAGTGCTCGATCAGTCCCGCGAGCCGCTCATCGGTGTGCTGCACACCAGCCAGGTAATGCAGTATTCGCTCATCAATTCGCAGCGGGCTGAGCGTCAGCGCCGATCCGCTTGCCACGTCAACCAATCGCCAACGACGCAACGCAGCGGAGGGAATCATTGCGTTCCAATGAGCGTCTTTAAGCGCTGCTAAAGCAAGGCTAAAGGTCGGATAAGCACGCGACGAATCACCTTGCGCCTCTGCACAAACGGCCGCAAAAGTCGAATCAAGCTCGATGCCTGCTGCCAGGAGCAGGATGTCACGTTCAAATGTTGAAAGACCGAACTTCGAACAAAGCAGCTCCAGCGCCGGAGGCGACGGCATAGCAGCCCTTGCTTCAGTTAATTCCTGTTGCGCTACGCTCGCTGCACTCTCACGATCCTGTTGTTGCGAAGTCTCCTCATTCTTCTGTGACCGAAGTGTGTGGTCCTCGAGCGCCGCGCGCACGACGCCGAGGGCTGCCATCAGGTAGCGTTGGTTACCCTCGCTCCAGTTGTTCGCCTGCTCGCTCAAATCGTGACCTTCGGACCGATGTAAAGCGGATTGTTCTCGTCCGCTGATATTTCGAGCGGGCTATCGGCGCCGTCTATTTGCACGCGGACCAGATACTCCGCCGGCTTCACACGACTGATGGGAAATACGAGTGTGTCTGTCACCTCGGGATCAGCCGGTTTGTTGTGCGGCGCGGAATCAAAACTGTAGGCGCGCGGCGCTTGATCGCTGGGCGGTAGCGGCGGAACGAGCTCGCTCAATAACAGAACCGCGCGTTGCTTCTTGGCGACAGTGGGGCTCACCTTCACCGTGACGTTAGCCGAGCGCATGCCGTCGGCGTCCGTAACCGGCTCCGATACGGTGATGTCGGGTGAGTCGTCAGGCCTCGTTTCAATCGCAGGGTGGAGCACGAACGCTGCGAGGTTTGATTCGAAACCCTTGTGCGGAACAGGAGGCGTCCCCATGTTCAGTAGTTGGACCACCTGCAGGCCTTGCACACCTGCACGCAGATCCGCCGGCAGCGCTAACCTGATTTCAGTGTCACTGACGTTGGCTATGGCGGGCGTTACCTCAAGACCGCCAACTCTAATTCGAGTCACATCACCGCGAAGCCGCTGCCCTGAAACAACAATTGTCGAATCGGAAAGTATCAGGTTCTCGATTCCCTCCGCCGACTTGACCTGATCAACAAGAGGCTCACGAAAAGGGATCGTGTAGATATTCCGCGCGCGCACAGGCAGCGCTGCCTGTGTTGAGTCTTCGCTCTCGATCAAAACCATGGTGCCCTGATATGCAATAGACAGGTTGTATGCCGTTTGGAAGTAAACCGACCAGAGCTTTGAAAGATCTTCGAGCGAGAGCGGCAGGGGCGTGAACTTAACCAGCTCGATCGCATCTGCGAGGTTTGAGGTAGCGAGAAACGGGGCGAACTCAACTTTAGCAATCGTCCGGCGAATTAACTCACGAGTCAGCACCGGTCGCGCGTGCAACGTGCGCACGACGCTGCCCAGCACACGTTGCGGCTGAAGTAAGGTTTCGTCTCCATAAAAGGTCAACAAATAATGCAGATCAAATGCTGCCTGTGGCCTCTGAATTAAATCGCCGTTTCCGCGACGCGTCGGCAAGTCGGCGTTGCGCCAGGCGGCATTCGGCGTCACCTGATATAGAAAAACGTTAACGCCCGTTGTGGGCAGGTCGGCATCAACGCTGGGGCGCAGCGTGGAGACCTCAGCACCGCTGACGTCCGGCACGACCGCTTCCCATAAAACCTGACTGAGCGCGGCTGTGACTGTAGCGATCGCCAGGAAGTTACTCATCGATGTCCCTCATTTTTTTTCTTGAGATAATCGTCCAGGGACATGGCTGACGGTTGTTTAGCACGACTCACGCGAGCCGCCGGTGCGGGAGCAAAGACTGCGCGAACATCGACACGACCGATCGTTACACTGATTGTAGGGGGCACTTCGCGGTCTAATGCTTGTTCCGCAAAAGCTCTTCGCAAAGGAATAACTGGCAAGCTGTTCGGTTGCAGCACAGGGATCGCGCCGCGAAATTTATTTGTTGTGTGGGGGTGGTCGGGTTCGGCGCGCTCGCTAGGGTTCGTACCTAGCGCTCGGCTTTGATCAAAATGGCCGGCGTCTTTATGACGGGGTCTCAACCCACGACGCGGTGAGTTCTCAAGATTGATCGCCTCCCCTTCGGCAAACGATACTGAATCAGCCTTTTGCTCATCGTGTGTTTGTGCACGAAGCCGCCGCGGACTATCAGGACCAGGTTCGGATCCGAGTGGCAAAGGTTCCATTCGTAGGTTGATGAGTGGAGCAGCTGGCGTCACGGGAGAACGGCGAATTATGGTGTCAAGCGGCTGCTCTTGCGCCTCACCTTTGTCTTCGTTCGAAACAGCTCGGTCGATTCCGCGACGTTTCCTCTTCCCAGTCAGCGCGCCTTGTTGTTTGTCATCTTCCGATATCAACGTGCGCACAGATACTTCTGACGCTGGATTCCTCGGCGATTGGTCGACACTGGCGGCGTCGCCTTCAAACGAAGGAAGGCCCGCGTTGACGGCTGCAAACGAACGTGGTTCAAAGAGCGAGCTCAGCCGGGGCTGGACTACCGGGGCCAAACCCAACGTTCGCGCAACGATGGTGTTTAAGTAATCGCTCATCCGCCAACCAGACCCAGATAAAATTGTCTGCGCCATGGGCTAAGATTGAGAATGTCCATCTCGCGCCACCCGTATGCCCTGGCGAGGGTATGCACCTCTAACAGAATGCGCTGAGCCCATGCATTAATTTCACTCCAGAAAAAAGATTCGATGTCGAACAGAGCTCGCCAACGATGGCCGCACGCTGGACATGCCAGGTCGACTTGCATGTCGGCTTGCGGATCAACTTCACCCATACGGTTGACGACAGCATTCATGACGGGATCAGGCAAATTGTTCGACGATATGTCCTGACCTTCCAGCTGCACCGCCGAAATACATCGTTCCAGTAGTAAGCGCCGCGCCGTTTCCCCGTCAGTACACTCCGCAACGGCAGCGAGATCCAAACTGTTGGGCAGACGAAAGCTGACGCGATAGTGATCTACTTCCAACGAAAGCTCACCAGTTAACTCTGGCGGTTTCGCAGCCCACAAATCCGTTGTATCAACCGTCCATTCCAACTGTTCACTACATGCAGAACAACTGGATACGCTCGCCAGTTGTGGACCAAAGGTCCATTCACGCAACGTTAACAACGAACGATCGCGTTCACCGATACTGAGGACAGCAACCGTCTCCGGCGAAGCGTCCGGTGAAGCAGCAGCGAGCAAAGGGAGCGCCCGCCTGCAAGCAGGTTCAGACAACCCTTGTTCCCATGCATCCAACAATTGCGCTGCAGAAAGCGGGCGCATAAGAATTTAGACGGGCGGTTCGGTGAAGGTCGGCTCGGATGGTTCAGTCACATCGTAGTCGCGCTCCCAACCTTCGTTCTCTAGTTTTAGGGTTTGAATCGCTACGGCGTTCGCGTTGGCGTCAAGGTCGGGGAGCGCTTGATATTCTGAAACCCAGCAGCGGTACAGTTTGTAGGAAAGCGCGAGTTGGCCGGCTTCGTTATAGAAATCGATGATGATGTCTTTGCGAAAGTCTTTGAGGGACACTTCGGCACCAAGGCCGGAGCCGAAGTTCCAAACCTTGTTGGCCCATTTCTCAAATTCAGTGTCGTGGGTCACGCCTCGCTCCAGGGTGATAGCGTCGTACTTAGTGCGGCCAGGCGATTTGCGGCCGGTGCTGGGATCGCCTCCCTCCCGATGCTCCACAACTTCGGTGCTGCGTTTGAGGCCGCCGACTTTGCTGACCCCGGCGACGTATTTCCCGTCCCACTTCACGCGAAATTTGAAATTCTTATAAGGATCAAAACGCTGCGCGTTGACGCTGAATTGAGCCATTAGGTCCTCCTTCTAAATGCCGATTAGCGCTTAGTCATTGCTGGACGATGGTTGAACCTTAAACTCCGGGAAGTTCTACGTCTCGATTTGTCCCGCCAGCTGCTGAATCTTGAGCACGACAAACTCAGCCGGCTTCAGCGGCGCGAAACCAACAAGGATGTTCACAATGCCCAGGTTGATGTCATTTTGCGTAGTCGTCTCTTTGTCGCACTTGACGAAGTAAGCTTCACGCGGCGTCTTTCCTTGAAATGCTCCTTGCCTGAACAGGTTCTGCATGAACGCTCCGACGTTGAGGCGAATCTGCGCCCACAACGGTTCGTCATTCGGCTCGAACACCACCCACTTGGTGCCGCGGTACAAACTCTCCTCGATGTAGAGAGCAGTGCGTCGCACCGGGATGTATTTCCATTCAGAGGCCAGCTGGTCAGCGCCTTGCAGCGTGCGCGCGCCCCAAACAACGCGGCCGATAATCGGAAACGCTCGCAGGCAATTCACTCCGAGCGGGTTCAACTCACCATTTTCATCGTCAGTTAGCGAGACGCTGAGCTGTGGCACTCCGACTAAGTTTGCGTCTTGTCCCGCGGGCGCTTTCCACACGCCGCGTTGGGCATCGGTGCGGGCGAAGACTCCGGCTACTGCTCCACACGGCGCAAACTCTTCGAGCTGGTTATCGTGTAAGGGATTTGTTTCGCGTAACCGGGGGAAGAAGATGGCAGCGTGGTCGCTGCGCGTGCCGACAAAATCAGTCGTGGCGTCGCTGAACTGGTCCTTCGCTGTTTTCTTTGTGGTCCAGGAGCTGGGCGGATCGACAAGCAACATTGCGCGGCGGTCTTCGCAATAGCTTGCCGCCGCCCCTACGATTGCCGTGCTCACGTCGCTAGTAAAGGAAAACGGCGGGATGCAGAGCAGGTTGAACAAGTCAGCCTTTTCAAGGGCAAACAAGCCACGCTTACCGGCCTGAAAGCCTGGTCCGTTGATGTCATTATCAGAAACGGCCCCACCATCAGTTCCGCCGACAGCCTTAACCGGAGTTTGTAAACCCGGCGGGCTGGACGGGGGGCTGGCTGCTGTCGTCTCTAACGGTCGGCCGGTCGGCATCAGAAACACACCTGAGTTGTCTTTGGCAACGCGAACTAAACCGGAACCCTGATCGAGAACGCGAGCAACGAATCGTGGATTCGCGGAACTGACTGAGACGTTCAAAAACCGCTCGCTGTTCAAAACCTGATTCGTGTTCGGATCAATCTCCTGCACCGTAAGATTAAAGAGACTGCTATCAGGATTCGTCGAGGCTTTGTCTTTGGTATTGTGATCCACGAGGGCCACCAATCGTGCGCCCCAACTTCCCGGGCTCGCCGCGTCAATGAGCAGATTGTCGCCGGGCGGAACCGGTGAAGGAGGACTGCCGGCTTCGGTTGGAATCGTGATCCGCGCCGCAGTGGCGCCGTTATGCACCCTGACGATCACCGCCTGGCTGCCGCCATTTAAGTAGAAGTCGCGCACGGCAAAACTCATAGGACTCAACAATGACAGCCCGCCGAAGTTTCGTTCGTAGTCGCCGAAGCTATTGATGGTGGTGGCTTCATCCACCTGCCCGCGCTCCGAGCGACCAATAAAGGCCGTGATGGAAGTGGCAACACCGGTGATTGTGTGGACGCCACTCGGAATCTCCTCAACATAGACACCGGGGTAAGTAAGTGTGGCTGGCATTAACCTTCCTCCTTAGCGATTTTCCTCATCACTTCCCGATAATTAATGAATTGTGCGGCGCACCAGCATGGGGTATCGGGAATTATCTGTTTGGGTAACGACGGCGCCTGGCTGCGGCCGAATTCTCCGAAAACTTTGCGTCTGCTTCTTGCAAACCAAGGGTTGTAATGCGATATGAAACTTGCGCGTCCTTACCTCGGTGCTCACTTATCAACTCTGCATCGATCAACTTTTGCAGCGCTTCTTTAATCGTGGCAACTCGCGGCGTGAAGTGCTGCGCCGGCAACCACCACTGAACGATTCCTTCCAGGGTGTCCTGCGCCTCAGGATTTCTGCGCAGATAATCCAAAATTGCCTGCGCAGTCTCGGATAGAGTTTGCTCATGCATCGGACTTGTTCTTGGCCTGGTTGTGCCCGCACGCTGCAATCGTTGAGCCAGCAGAAAAGTCACGACTGTTTTGCGTTGCGGCTACTAAACCCGGTCTTTTTTGTCCGAGACTCTTAGGGTGGAGTGATGAGTGGGCTTTGATTTCAGGGAGTTAACGGTAGGACAAAATTGTCATAGCGGAAGACACGATGGTACGGGTGGGCTTAATGGCGCCCTTACGAATGCAATGTTTTCGAGTTGGGTGTAATACGTAGGAGGCGTGGTCAATAAGTGCCGTCCCTACAATGGTCAAGAAGCTCTGCGCTTGAAGCGCGTAACATCGATCTCATGTTTTTGAATCAACTGCCAAAACGCCCGGCGGTTTTTCTGTGCCACTTGCGCTGCTTTTGTGATGTTGCCTTTGCAGACTGAAAGAACACCGAGAATATAGTTCTTTTCGAAGCGAGCAATTTCTTTCGCTTTCGCCTCCTGAAGCGATTCTCGACGGCGATCGAGGTCAGTGTTAGAGAGGAGCAGATCGCCAACTTCGATCCGCTTACCGGTACATAAGACAATGGCGCGCTCGATGGCGTGTTCGAGCTCGCGGACATTTCCCGGCCAGCTGTAGACCATCAATAGATGTAGCGCCTCCTGTGAAAATCCGCCAATCTCCTTTTCACATTCCCGCGCATACTTCGCCAGGAAATGGTGTGCGAGCAAAGGAATGTCCTCTTTACGCTCTCTGAGAGGAGGCAGCGCAATCGAAATAATGTTCAAGCGATAAAAGAGATCCTGTCGCACTTTTCCGTGCCCGACCGCCTCTTCCAGATTTGCGTTGCTAGCCGCAATCACCCGCACGTTGGCTTGTCTCATCTTGGGCGAGCCAAGTGGGCGGTACTCTTTCTCCTGGAGGAAACGCAGCAACTTTACCTGGGCCAGCACGGGGAGACAATCGATCTCGTCCAGAAACAACGTCCCACCGTTGGCCTCTTCAATCAAGCCGGTTTGGAGACTCACCGCGCTCGTAAAAGCTCCTCGTTCGTGACCGAACAGCTCGTTCTCCACTAACTCAGGTGGTATCGCACCGCAGTTAACCGGCATGAAAGGCTGCCCAGCCCGCGCACTGGAATAGTGAATCGCTCGAGCGTAAAGCTCTTTTCCCGTCCCGGTCTCCCCCGTCAAAAGCACGTTCGCTTTCCATTTGGCGATTTCCGGAATCTTTTCAATTAGAGTGAGAAATGCTCCGCTTTCTCCAATCAAACCTCTACGCTCGTGTGCCGTAATTGAGATTGAGCGGCGTTGCTGTTGGGACTCTGCCTGGCCGACCAGCCTCAACGTGCGCGTCAAAACTTCGCCAGCTTTTAGCGGTAACGTAACAAAGTCATCGCACGCAACTGTCGCAAGGGCAGAAAGTACTTCGGGTTCGCCGGGCTCGATGATTAAGACAAGCGGTGCGGCGCAGCATTGTCGAATCAAATTGACAAGCGTGGCTATCGAATCCAGATGCGATTGTTTTCCAGGCAGGAAAATAATGGCTGGTTCAGAACCTTTGATCGTTTCCGACAATTGTGGCGGAGTCGCAGCTCCTGCCAATCGAACTAATCCTGTATCCAAACTGAAATGAGGTTCCAGGATCTGCCGGAGGGGGATGGCCAGCTCTAGGTTCGCCTGCCCGTCATCGTTCAAGAGCAGGGCTTTCTTTGGTTTCATCCCATGCCACCAGAGAGTAGGAGTTGCTGTTTGCGATGCCAAAGCCCAAAGAGATTTGGTTTCGATCAAGCCTGTGGTCGTGAACTCAACTTAACGGTGCGGATCGAGGGGGGAACCCGCGGGGAAACATTCGAGGAAAATCAAGAGAAACATCGGTGCTACATTGCGCTAAAAATCTCCGCGTTTGAGTTATACGTAATGCGAGGAGTCGGGTTTTTTGAACAGTCGGGAATCTACTCCAGCGGTTCGAGTGATGTCAATGATTTGCTCGGACGGGTGGTACCCTAATTTGTAGCGAAACTGTTAGTTCGCGCTGGATGAATGGCATTCAAAGCGCACGCAAACTAACAGTTTGCGTTACAAAGACCTAACTAAAGCACTACCTGCGGACGAGTTTGCGCCGAAATTCCATTCTGATTATGAAATCTAAGATCACTTAAATTTTTCGGACAAACTAAACGCGACGCGACTCGGAAATTAAAGAATCGTGAATATGGATGGCGGCCATCGCTCCTTCGGCGGCGGCGACGACGGCCAGATGTGAATTGGGGGTGATGTCTCCTGCTGCATAGACACCTTTGACGCTGGTTTGCTGCGTATCATCAACCCAAATGAACTCATCGGATGTTTTGCAACCTAGCAACTCGTGAAGACCGCAGGCCTGCTCCGTTCCTAAGTTAAAGAATAATGCATCGCACTTTAAAGGAGGCCCATCGGCGAACTGTACTTGCTGCAATTGTCGCTTTCTCTTGTCGCCTTCAAGAGCAACGACTTTCTCGTTCCTAACCGGGATGTTGAAAGCAGCGAGCTTGGCGGCAGATTCTTTATCGATTTCGTCTGCGTGTCCGTCAGCAAGAAATGTCAGGGTGTCAGTCCACGTTAACAGTTCAAGAGTGAAGCCGATGACGCGATCTTTATGCCCGAGTACCGCTACATGCTTGCCTGAGTTTTCATAGCCGTCGCAATCAGGACAATGGTGAACACTGGAACCGTAGAACTCACGGAAGCCGATACAATCGGGAGTGACGTCTCGCAGTCCGGTCGCCAATAACACGCGGCGAGTTTCATAAGCATGATCTGCATCAGCAGTAGTAACAGTAAACAATTCCTTGCCCGAGCCTTCAATCTTAGTGACGACAGCTTCCCTGATTATTCCACCGTGACTAATCACTTCCTCAGTTCCACGCGCCAGGAGCTCTGCCGGAGGAATGCCATGATGACCGAGAAACCCATGAATGCCTTGGGCCTGTATGTTTCTCGGCCTGTTATGGTGTAGCGTAAGCACCTTGCGATGATAACGCGCCAGAAAAAGCGACGCAGAAAGACCGGCCGGCCCAGCGCCAATCACGATGCAATCAAAAAGATCCCTGTCCATGTATCAACTATACATGGTTCGATTCGCTCAAAGTCCAAGATATAGCCCCGCGAAGCGGGACGACTTAAAGATTCAAAAAAATTCGCGAGACCGGTAACGTTGCTTGCGCACCGAGTCTCGCGAACAAGTTCGATTTCAGTCGATTAATGACTTACAGCGATTTTGGGAAACATTTCCCCCGGCCCTTCGGACAAGGTCGGAGCGCATGCGTAAAGACAAAGTGGCCGATCTGCCCTCCTTGTCTGGCGCCAACCTCGTCAGCCGTGCGGAAGTGAATTCCCGAATAGACCCGCGCGTCAACAACCTCCTCAATACCTTCACTAAACGTGTCCCACTGACGCGTGACACCCGTGATTGTAGAGGTGATAGGCGCGTCTGGATTGTCTCCGAAGATGAGTTGAAGGACGGTGGCAATGGCCGCGCTATTTGTTGAGTGCCCTGATGCGTATTCAGGGTGCCGCGGCGTGGGAAATAGCGGGGTCCACGTTGGGTCTGCCGTCGTCAAATCGTTACCGTCTTCAGCGCCGCGCCGAATAGCAGGCTGCGGCCGCCAGAAATTGTATTGGTACTTCCCTGCCCAGCACGCGATGCCGGAATCAGCCGCTGCCAGATAGACCAGTGCAAAAGCACGAGCGGTGGCCGATAGGTCGAAGTCACTGGCTGCAAGAAGCTGAGACAGTGGTTGGTTCCAGATCGCAACTGGAGAGCCGAGCCAGAAGGTCGCGATCTGCGTCTGTTGGACCGTGCGAGTAGGGCTGTTGATTGCTCCGATTACTTTTATCTCGTTGTAATCCTGAGCATAGCGTTCGCTATTCAGAGCAGGCGGAGGCGGAATCCCAAATTGCGAGATGTTGTGCAGCACAAAAGGAGTCACCTCACCCCAACCCGGAAGTAGCGCTGGAAGGGCAGTGAGCGGTACCCAAACACCGGGGTCACCGGCTCCCGGAGCTGTGTAAATGTATTGGGCCTGTGCAGAATTATCGTTGGCACGCGCTGCCAGAATAGCTGCGGCGGCTGATCGCCCGTAATCAATACCAGAGTCATTTGCCGATAGCCCGTGCGCGGCGAGCGAAGCGAAATACAGCGCGTTCAGGTTAGTCACCTGGATGGGCTGATTTGCAAAGATGGTCACCAGAGCGTGGTGGGCCGCCGCAATGGCTGCCGCTTCCGGAGAGGCGTTTGCTGGCGCAGCGCCCGCAGGAAGATAAGTCGCATACTTGCCCGTGATGCCGTTGACTGCGTCGTGAACGGCTACCTGAACGATTGCCATGACGCGACCTTGCTCGACGGGCGCAAGCGCGGATGCCGGCAATATTGCCAACGCTTCGGCCTGCTGATTCCATTCCCTGACGACAGCACCGCTCGGTACCGTCAGCGCCACCTTTGGACTTTTGTTCAGCCTCTCTTTTTGGTCGGCGATCATTTTTCGCCCTGTCACCCTTTCACGACCGCCAGAGAAATCTTTATAGGTGGCGTTCCCGTCGGGAATTGCCGCGAATGCGATGGTGCCCCGAGGCGAGGGTGCGCTGGTCGCGACGATCGCCCCGATTACTAATGCAATTACGAATCTGTTTCTCAGCGTTTTAATCTTCATTTTCTTTCTCCTTTATCTTTAATGCTTTCAAGTTGAAAGACATTTCTCGGGGGTTCCTCTAGGTCTGAAGTTTTGTCTCCAGTACTGGGGCTGCATAATTTCCGTATTTGTACCTTTGTGCGATGATGCCTCTCCCGATGCGACGAGCTTTCGAATAGCGAGGCGCTCGTTAGCGCACTAGCGGGCTCATGCCCCTCTCCATTTGCTAATGCGCGAAACGAGTCAAAAACCTGCAACGCGAGTTGAAATATTTTTTTTGGTCCTCCTTGATAGAAAGGCAGCCGATCAAAGCAGTCAGCAAGAAGCCTTGCATTTCCATTGCTGAAGGAAAGGGTTTGGGATGACGCCTGCAGCAGACGAAATAACCGGGCTCCTCGTGGCATGGGGAGATGGTGACGAGTCCGCGCTCGAACGGCTTATTCCTCTTGTTTACGCGGAGCTGCGACAGCTGGCCCACCGTTACATGAGCCGCGAGCGTCCCGGCCACACCCTGCAAACCACTGCGCTTGTAAATGAGGCCTACCTGCGACTCGTAAACTGGAAAGAGGTCCAGTGGCAGAGCCGGGCTCACTTCTTTGCGGTCTCGGCCCAGATGATGCGCCGCATTCTGGTCGACTTCGCCCGCGATCGGCAGTACCTCAAACGCGGTGGCGGCGCGCTCCGCGTATCGCTCGGCGAAGCAACAGCTATTGCCGAGTGTCGTAGTTCGGACTTAGTGGCCCTTGATGAAGCGTTGACGGCGCTTACCGAAATGGATCAACGAAAGGGCCAGGTGGTCGAAATGCGTTTCTTCGGAGGGCTGTCCATCAAGGAAGTAGCGGAGGTACTGAAGCTTTCAGAAGAGACAGTAATGCGGGATTGGCGTTTGGCGAAGGTGTGGCTTTTCAGAGAACTGGGGCGGGAGGTTGCTAGTGAAGCCTGAACGGTGGCAGCAGGTAGAACAGCTTTATCATTCGACTCTCGAGAAGGAAGTAGGTGAGCGCGCCACGTTTCTGGCGGGAGCGTGTGCAGGCGACGAAGCCCTGCGCCGCGAGGTTGAGTCGCTGCTCGCCGTTGAAGACCGCGCTGAAGATTTCATCGAGTCCCCCGCCCTCGATGTCGCGGCAAAGATGTTGGCGGATGGGCCGGATCCGACTGTTCCCGGTCAGACGATCAATCAGTACAAAATCATTTCGCCTCTTGGCGCCGGCGGTATGGGCGAGGTCTATCTTGCCGAGGACACGCGGTTGGAGCGCAGAGTTGCGCTCAAGTTCCTTCCAGTTCTACTCACCCAAGATGAAAGACACCTGCGCCGGTTTGAGCAGGAAGCCCGCGCTGTCGCCGCCCTATCACACCCGAATGTCTGCATGATTCATGAGGTAATTGAGACTGGAGAGGGCCGTCACTGCATTGTGATGGAGTACGTCGATGGTCACACGTTACGAGAGCGGATAGCTCAAGGAAGAATGAATGTCGGTGAGGCAATCGATGCTGCGATCCAAACCGCTTCAGCACTTTCTGTAGCGCATACCGCAGGTATTGTGCACCGCGACATCAAGCCAGAAAACATCATGCTTCGCCGCGATGGTTACGTGAAAGTCTTAGACTTCGGACTGGCGAAGCTGGCGCAACGGGAGGTTTTGCTAGGAGACACAGAAGCGACGACGAAGATGCTCGTCAACACGACGCCTGGCATGGTTATGGGCACCGTTGCGTACATGTCGCCTGAGCAGGCCCGCGGCCTGCCAGTCGATGACCGCACCGATATTTGGAGCTTAGGTGTAGTGCTCTATGAGACGCTGACTGGAAGGCGACCATTCGAGGGAGCAACACCCACGGATGTGATCATTTCAGTCGCTGAACGACAACCCGCACCACTGGCGCGCTATGAACCGGGAACGCCAATCCAGTTAGAACGGATCGTCACTAAAGCCCTGACGAAAGACAGAGGCGAGCGGTATCAGACGGTGGACGATCTGCTAATTGATCTGAAGAACCTGCGACATGAGTTGGCGGTCGGGGCTGAAGTTGACCGTTACAAGCAGCTCACACCGAGTAGCCAGCCTGCAGACACCACAAGCAACAGCGCGGCTATTACTTCACGGTACTCTTCACTTTGGTCTACGGGCAGTCGCAAAGCACTGATTGCTCTTGCAGGAATACTCATCGTTGCGGGCTTAGTCTATGCACTCTTCGTTCGACGAGGTTCGACTCCACTTCAGCAAACAAAAATTGAATCGCTTGCGGTGCTTCCGCTGGAGAATCTCTCCGGCGACACTTCACAGGATTATTTTGCCGATGGGATGACTGAATCGCTGATCACCGACCTCGCCAAGATCGGCGCGCTGAGGGTAATTTCACGACCATCGGTGATGCAGTATAAGGGAGGTAACAAGCCGCTCCCCGACATTGGCCGCGAGTTGAAGGTCGATGCAGTGCTAATCGGCTCGGTGGTGCGCTCTGGCGAACGCGTGCGGATTGCTGTGCAGTTGATCCACGCGGCAACTGAGCAAAATCTATGGAGCAACAGTTACGAGGGAGATTTGCGCGATGTATTGGCTCTACAAAAGGAAGTGACGCGGGACATCGTCGGCGAAATCAGGATCAAGCTTACGCCGCAGGAGCAAAGACAATTCGGAAGCGCCCGTCCGGTCAACCCGGAAGCCTACGATCATTACCTGCGCGGACGGTTTTATCTCAACCGCCAAAACAAAGACGACAATCTCGCTGCTATCAGCGCTCTCGAGCGCGCCGTGGCTGCAGACCCAAACTTTGCTGCCGCTTATGCGGAACTGGCCCAGGCATACACATGGAGGCTTTATCTGTTCGCTCCGGAAGAGGGGCAATGGGCGGAGAAGGGTTTTGTAGCGGCGGAGAAAGCACTAGCGTTAGATCCAGGTTTGGCCGTGGCCTATCTGGCCCGCGGCCGACTTCTTTGGACTCCCGCCAACCATTTCCCCCACGAGAAGGTGATTCGGGAATACCGAAGTGCACTCGTGTTGGATTCGAGTCTGGATGAGGCGCGAAATCAGCTTGCACTGGTCTACTGTCATATCGGAGCTTTTGACGAGGCCCTCCAGGAATCGCAAAAAGCAATCGCGATCAATCCTAACAATAACCTGGCACAGTTCCGCATTGGAGAGACGCTAAATTTTCAGGGCAAATATGAACAGGCGATACCAGTCCTGCAGAGACTTCCTCACGACGTCAACCCGGCGTTGGTCGGACACCAGATCGCTTTGGCTCAGTTCAACCTGGGAAGGAAGGCAGAGGCATCTGCCACGATTGCGCAATTCTTGAAAGATTACCCGGAGGACAATCGCGGCTTGTTTACGAGCTTGGAGGCCGTACTGGCAGCTTCAGCTGGGCAGGAACAAAAGGCTGAGGCCGCTATTAAGTTAGCGGTCGAACGAGGAAAAGGATTTGGTCACTTCCACCATTCGGCATATAACATCGCCTGTGCTTATGCGCTCATGAACAAAACCGATCAGGCAATAAAGTGGCTGGAGGTAGCTGCTGAAGACGGGTTCCCGTGCTACCCGCTGTTCGAAAGAGATAATAATTTGGACAGCCTGCGCCAGGATGCCCGCTTCATCGCTTTCATGAGTAAGCAGAAACAGCAGTGGGAGCACTACCGAACCATTTTGTGAGGAGTTGATAAATGTAGAGGCGTCCCTCCGTGGGCGCACGTGAATCCCAAACAGGAGCGGGCACGGAGGTCCGCCCCCTACATTGCTTAAAGCGCATTCAAAAAAGCTACCAGGTTGGCGCGCTCCTCCTCAGTGAAAACAAACCCGAAGTGGTTCTCATAGTGACGAACTACATCCTCGAGCGTCGTTGCGATGCCGTTGTGAAAATACGGGGCACGAGCCGCAAGCGCCCGCAGGGTCGGTGTCTTGAATTTGCCAAGATCACCCCAGGCCCCGGTAACTTGACCCCTTCCTGCGTCGGTCCATTGCTTTTCCTCCCCAGTGTTTTTGTTGCGGAAGGTGTAGAGCGGCAGATCTGGAGTGCGCGTTTCGGGCGAAGCGGTGCGGATGTCGAACAAGAGATGGTTGATGTTAGTGCCGTTGTTGGCTGAATTGTGGCACCCGTTGCAACTCCGTCCCCCTGCATTGGTGTTGTTGAAGAGTTCCTGGCCGCGCGCAATTTGCGCACGCTTAGGATTGTCGTGATTAGCCCAGGCATCGAAGAGATCGAATCGACCGGCGACCTTAGACATAGTCGATAAGGCCTCGGGTCCACCACGCGCGCCATCGGAATCAAGACGTCCGGCACCAGGAACGATCAGCTGGGCGGTAAACAACGACTCTTCGAAAGCAACGATTTCGGCGATCACTTCTGGCCGCGCTGGCGCGCCCTGCTGACCACCGGTCACGTTGCGTGTCGCTTGATTAATAAGGCCGGCGTGCTGGTCGGCCCCAATGCTGTTGCCGCTGTCCCAGTTAACCGTCGCGCTACCTAGCGCGAAGTTGATCGTCGGCATCGAGCGACGCCAATGAACGAGCCGGTTGAGGTTTGCGAAACCGTGCGGATCCTCTACAGCGATTAATTCCCATTCAGAATAGGGTCGCGGAGTTCCACCTCTACGGAACACGCCGCGGCTTAAGAGCATGCTATACGCTGCGAGGAGGTCCTCGACCGTGGGGTCCCCGGGGATCGCAATCGGGTTGTTGGCGTCGAGCGGGTTGAAGATTGGATGTTTCCCTTCGGTTTCGTCGAACAGGTGTTGCAGCGTGCCGGGGTTGATGCTCCAGGCTTCCTCTGGAATATGACATGAACCACAGCTGCGACCATTCGTGCCCTGAGCCTGAAAGAATTCGCCGGTGAGATTGACGGAGCCTTGGGTGCTGAACGTTGCCGCTTTACCGCCTGGGTTTCGAAACAGGTAGTTATTGGGAACGACACTCTGAACATCGTAACTCCTCGCGTCGACGGGCTCGGCGTAAAGATAGTGTCCGATCACCCACACTGAACCGAACAGTGCAAATACCGCGACCGTCAAACGTAGCGCACGGCGTAGACTCAACGAGGCAGACTTCTTCATCGCAATTTCCTCCTCTTCTCCTCCACCAGCGGGAGTGGATCGGGAACAGAGCTGAAGTAAATTTGGCTTGGGAGTTGCGGATTGTTCTCAATGGAAAGAGGCTGAAAAATCTTCCCCTCGCGTCGGACTGGTCGCATGAAATTCAGGAAAATGTAGTTGGCGACATTGCGTCCCACTGATTGTCCGGCGACCTGGTCAAACGTGAAATGAATCCCGCCATAGACGCGGCTTCGCTCTTCCTCGTTCGCCATCGCTGTAAAACCCGGATAAGAGCGCGTGGCGCCGCCCACGCCTTCCCAGGTATGTTGAAAGGCAATGTCGTCGCGCCCGAAAAACAGTCCGAGCGTGGTTGATTGCGAAGTGCCGATTGCCGCGTGGTTTCCCGCGTAAGTCGGATACGGTGGATTGCCAATCAGCGATGACCAACCCACATCCGGCGCAGTATTCGGATTCTCGTCCTCATCAGCGCGGCGTATCGCGGTCACGGGTCTCCACAAGCCGTGGACGAATTTGCTGGTCATGGTGGTTTGCAGCGCGTCGTGAAAGCTAATGTTCATCAGCGCGAACAGTCGCGCGTTTTCCGCCGTCGTTGTTCCGCGCTCCAGCGCGACGTTGCGGGCGACGTTGTTCCAAACAAACCACACCGTCGTCGGAGTGTTGACGTTTGCCCAGAGCCGCGCAACTAGAGTCTGGTCGGCGGTGCGCGTCACGCTGGTCGCCGAGCCAATTTCTTTGATTTCGTTGAAGTCGGCCGTATATTCCGCGCTCGTCAACGATGGTGGCGGATTGGGTGCAAATTGAGCGTTTGAAGTGATGGCAAACGGAGTAACCGCGGGGTAATGCGTAAAGCCCGCCGGAGCAGGAGCCGGCTGCCAGTTGCCTGGAGTCGGCGGCAAGACGTAAGGCGGCGGCGTTGCGTTCCAACCATCATTGGCACGAACCGCCAACAGTCGAGCGGCGACAATTGCGCCGACTCTGCTGCCTTGCCGCAATCGATTTGGCGCAATCCCATTAAACGAATTGGATAACTCAACACCGAAAACGTCTTGCCGGGTTGGATATAACGCCGCTAAAACATCATGGGCGGCTTGAGCGGCAGCGGCTTCGATTGAAGCGTTTTTCGTTCCCGGCACGTCCGTCAGGTAAGGCGTGTAGCTGCCGTCGATCGAGTTGGCCGCATCGAACATCGCGGCGTGCATCATCGCAAAACTTCGTACTGGAAAAATCGTCGACGGGTGTTGTCCGGGCGTGCGGATGGTTTCCTGCAGAACCCGATTCCACTGCAAGATGACATTCTCAGACGGCACAAGCAGGTTTGCTGTGTTGTCGATCTGCCCCCATGCGTGTATCTGGACGGAAAGTAATATGGCCACCGTCAGAAGGCCCTTGGCAATTTGTTTGTACTTCATTTCTTTGCTCCCTTCTTGTCAGAATGTTTACCCGACGGTTCGTTCGATCGCTGTTTGCCTCAACACTGATCTCATGCACGCCTCTGGTTCTATCTAACAGCGACCTGAACCTTCTGAGACTTTGCATCGCCCTTTGCCAAGCTGAATTCCTTCGCCATACGACGCTCTGCGCCGGAAGGATGAAGCTCGCGGCCAACGTCACCTGCGCTCATCCAAGCCTGGGACAGGAAATAACGATCGCCATAACGATTGAAGATAATTCGCGCGGGTTTTTGTGTGCGTCCGGGCTCGGTGGCGCTTGTCAGCAGCAGGACGCTCTTCTTTCCGTCAATGCTGCGCACACGCACCGCGTTGTCCGAGATCATCTCAACGGCGTAGATACCCGCGCGCAGTGAAGACTCCCCGGCCGTAAAATCGAAGGGTATGTTTGTTTGGATCCTGTATCCGGCCTGGGCCTGCACAGATGCCACGGCCAGAGTTAGAAAAAATCCGAAAGTCGCGAGTCCCAACAGTTGTTTTCTCATGATGATGTTCTCCTTTTTGTTCTTCAAAGCAGTGCTTAATCACTGAATGTTGGCTGCCTGAGTTGGCCCCTCATCAGGACATGCGCGTACCGTGGAAAAACTCCCTCAGGCCGTCGGATGAAGTGATAAGATCCGCCCACGGCTTTGGGGTCGCCTGTTGTGCCATGTCTTCCGCTTCCGATCAGCCCGGCCAAATCACACAGCTCTTGCAGCGTTGGAGCGGTGGCGACCAGTCCGCGCTCGACGAACTGACTCCGCTCGTCTATAACGAGCTGCGTCAAGTGGCCGCCGCCTACCTGCGCCGCGAGCGGCCCTCCCACACCTTGCAGGCGACAGCCCTCGTAAATGAAGCCTATCTGAAGCTCGTCGGGCATGAGCATGGTCGGTGGGAGGGACGCAAACACTTCTACGGGATCGCCGCACGCCTGATGCGTCAAGTGCTGGTAGAGCACGCGCGCAGGCACCGGGCTGAGAAGCGCGGGGGAGGAGGGGCGCAAGTGACCCTAAGTCATGCCGACGAGGTCGCGGGCACGCCGGAGGTGGACATCCTCGCCGTGCACGAGGCGCTCGAGCGCCTCGCAAACTTTGACGAACAGCAAGCGCGAATTGTGGAGCTGCGCTTCTTCGGCGGGCTCTCGATCGTGGAGGTGGCCGATGCGCTCAGGATCGGGCATGCGACGGTCGAGCGAGAGTGGGGTCTGGCCCGGGCCTGGCTACGCAAGGAGTTGAGTTGACCTTCTTTTGATCATTCGCGTGAGGGAGTGGGCAAACGCTTTGCGCATGTGCTGGTGAATAGTCGATTTGAGCGTATGCGCTGAGGAAGCGACATGACACCTGAACGGTGGCAGCACATCAAAACTGTTTTCTACGGGGCGCTGGCGTGCCCGCCAGGCGAGCGCGACTCGTTCATCGACTCGGCCTGTGCAGGCGACGATGGTGTGCGGCGGGAGGTGTCCGAGCTCATCTCAGCGCATGGGGAGGGTGGTGAGTTCCTCAACGCCCCAGCCTTCGAAGTGGCGGCGAGGTCGCTGGCTGCTAGTAAACCTGAGGCGTTGGCACCGGGGCAAACCATCAGCCATTACAGGATCATCAGCTCACTGGACGCGGGTGGAATGGGCGAAGTTTACCTGGCCGAGGACACTCGCCTTCGACGCAGGGTCGCGCTTAAGCTTCTGCCGCCTTCGTTCACAGGTGACACGGACCGCGTGCTCCGCTTCGCACAAGAGGCACGAGCCGCATCGGCGCTCACGCACCCGAACGTCTGCACCATCCATGAAGTGGGAGAGGGCGAGGACTGGCGGCACTATATCGTGATGGAGTACGTCGAGGGTGTGACACTGCGCCGGCACATGATGGCGAAGCGAATGGATGTCACAGAAGTTCTAGAGGTGGCGATACAGATCGCCTCGGGCTTAACTGCGGCGCATGCCCTGGGAGTGGTGCATAGAGACGTCAAGCCAGAGAACGTCATGCTGCGCCCGGACGGCATCGTCAAGGTCTTAGATTTCGGACTTGCCAAGCTGACAGAGAAACAACCTGCCGCTGATTCAACCATGCCGACCCAACCACGCGTGCAAACTGAAACAGGGATGTTGATGGGAACGGCCAGCTACATGTCGCCGGAGCAGGCGCGGGGGCTGGCGGTCGATGCCCGCACTGATGTCTGGAGTTTCGGAGTCGTGCTCTACGAGATGTTAGCGGGCCGCACGCCGTTCGAGGGGGCGACGAATAGCGACGTGATTGTAAGCGTCCTCGAACGGGAGCCGCTTCCGCTGTCCCGCGACGCCGAAGTGCCGGCTGCGCTGGAGCGGATCGTCTCGAAGGCGCTGCGCAAGCGCAAGGAGCAGCGATACCAGGCGCTGGGTGACTTGGCCGTTGATCTGAAAAGCCTAAAGGAAGAACTGGAGGTCGAGACAAGGCTCAAAGGGGGGCTTCTGCCGAGCGCAAGTGGGAAGCATTTTGGGGTGAGAAATGACGAATTCGGAGCGGTTGGTGAACCGGCGGCGCGCACCGGTCATGTCATCCTGGCGCGCCCAACGGCAAGCGTTGATTACTTAGTCGGCAAGATAAAATTTCACAGAACTTTTGCCGCTATTGTGTTGCTCACGGTGGTCGCCGGCGCTATCGGTCTGACTTACTTCGCAATCAATCGGAACAAGGCCAACTCAGGCGCGCGCGGGATGCCATCAATCGCCGTTCTGCCAGTCAAACCGATCAACGTGGCTAACCGCGACGAGATTTACGAGATCGGTATCGCCGACGCGGTGATAAACCGGCTGGGTTCGACGAAAGGGTTGGTGGTCCGACCTCTTAACGCGACGCGCAGGTATGCCGATGTCGGGCAAGACCCGCTGGCCGCGGGGAGGGAGCAGCAGGTTGACTACGTGCTCGTCTCGAATTACCAGCTGGCCGCCGGGAAGATCCGCATCACCGCACAGCTCCTTGACGTCAGGAGCGGGCAGATTGAAGAGACTTACAAGAGCGAGAAGGACGCGGGCGACATTTTCGCGATGGAGGACGCAATCGCGGGTGAGATCGGGAATCTCTTGCAGGCGCGGTTTGCGACTGCTTCGAGCACTCAGGCTGCAAAGCGAGGAACCAGCAATGAGGAAGCTTATCTGCTTTATTTGCAAGGAATGTATTTGCTCGACAAAGAAAGCACAGCTGACGCAAAACGCGCGATAGAACTCTTTGACAAGGCTCTGTCAATAGACTCGGATTATGCCAAAGCCTGGGCTGGTAAGGCTCGCGCTCATTGCGCTTTCGCGCATTGGGGCGGCAGCTCGCCCGACGCGGAGTTTGCCAAAGCCAAACCGGCTATTGGACAGGCGTTGGCGCTCGACAATAATCTCCCGGAGGCTTACGGGGTTCTTGGCATCATCAAAGCTGACTACGATTGGAATTTTGCCGAAAGCGAAAGACAATTCTTACGGGCAATCGAGATCGCTCCAGATTCTGATAACTTGTATCGCTGGTATGCCAGTCGGTTAGCCGGAAAGGGACGTTCGGAGGAAGCAATCTCGAGGATCAAAACCGCCATTGATCTTAATCCTAATTCCCTTTTTCATCAGATTGTTTACGCGCGAATTCTCTATTTCGCCCGGCGATACGATGATGCGATCACACAGCTACAGCGGGTAATTGAAATGGATTCAGCCCGTCCCGTCGCTTATAGCCTCCTGTGGCGGTCTTATCACCAGAAAGGAGATTACGCACGCGCTTTCGAATCTTTTATGAAGTTTCAGCGGTCAATCCGAACAAATGACGAAGTCCTAAAAAACTATGAAACTTCCTATGCGAAGAGCGGGTGGCAGGGTGCTTTGCTTAGGAATATCGAAATTCTCAAAGCTAACCACTCGAAAGGCTCTTATGCCTACAATATATCCGTGCTGTCCGCGCTATTAGGTCAGCGTGAGCAATCATTGCGTTATCTCAATGACGCCGTGAAGAATCGTTCACTAGATATTTCCAGTATTAACGGGGACCCGGGTCTCGATCTGTTACGCGACGACCCGCGCTTCGCCGAATTGGTCAGGCGCGTTGAAATCGAAATGAAGCCGCCTGAAGTACGAGCTGAAGCGAGGGCAGCCCCGCTTCCATGATGCGCGAGGGCGCGAAAAACTCTAAGCTCCTAACCAACCACCTTTAAATCCCGCTCGCCGAAGTCCATTGATGATGTAGGGACAAGAACGCATCAGTCGCCACATGAAACCCGAGCGATAGTTTTCGATCATCATCACAATCGGACCCTGATCGAGACCGTAATATCCTTCCGAAACCCAACCCTTCTTGTTTCCCGACGTAAACGTTGGGTTGTAGCTGCATTTGAAGCCGTACTTGCTCGTCATCTCTGGATAATCCTGGTTAAGACGTTTGAGCGACGGCAGGACGACTTCAGGAGCAAAAGGTAACGATCCGGCAACTGCCCAGGAAGCAAGCGTGCCGTCATCAGGACCATGAGGAAAAGAGCGCGCTAAGTAATCGTAAAAGCGGATGGTTCTACCTTTGACGCGACGGAGAGCGGGACCCGGTCCATCACTAGCCGTAATTCCCCAACTGTAGCGATCGTAACCAACAAACTTTTTCGGATTCCGCATCGCATAAGCTTGCTGCGCATAAATGGCACGACGGCTATTTTCAAAATAATCGATTGCCTTCTCACTCATGTACTCGTCCTGGATGCCGCGAAAATCTATCCACATGTGCGAGAGGTGGTGAATAAACAACGGACCCGCGTAAAGGAATGCGTGGCCGTAGAGTTCTTTCCATTTGTAGGTTCGGGTCCAGCCGCGGTAGCTATCTTCCGGAAGTGGAAAAGTCGGTGAAGCAAGCCCCAGAACATACAGAATCAGAGCTTCGCTGTATCCGGTCCAGCGATACTTGATGAATCCTCTCTCAGGCTTCCAGCCGTGCGTTACAGTGAGCGCGCCATTCTGCGCCCAATGCCAATCGGCTCGCTCGTAAAGAGCATTTCCAAGCCTGCGGATCTCTTGCTCTTCATTAGTGTCCCGATTGAAATACATCGCCGCCGTGAGAGCGCCGGCAATTAGATACGTCGTGTCGATCGTAGAAATTTCACACTTCCATACGCGTCTTCCAGTTTTCATGTCGAGGAAGTGATAGTAAAAACCCTTGTATCCGATATCGTCTTTACCAGTGCCCTGGGGACCGTCGTGAAAAAAGCGTAGTGTGAGCAAGCAGCGTTTGATCGCGTCATCGCGGGTAAGGTATCCGCGCTCGACGCCGATCGGATAAGCCGTGAGAGCGAACCCCACTGCAGCAATTGAGCTCGGCGCCCCTTGCCGCGTGTTATCCGGCACCAGTCCATTGTCTGGATTCATCTCGTCGGCGAAGTACTTGAATGTGTCATGTTCGAGGTGCGCAAGGTCTTCGTCTGAGAGAGATGGCTCTAATACTTCCATATTCTGAATTACGGTCCAGACGTAAATGTTCTTTGTTCTTTGTACTTAGAGCTTTGTTCGCTATCCACTCACTACTCGCTTCTCCGGCCATTGCCTTCGCGCAGCATCACCAAAGGACAAAGGACTAAGCACAAAGTTCTAAGACCGAGTTTTTAGGTAATCAAATTCAATTTGACGCTGTGTGCCGCAAGCAAACAACAGTTTGCGTTACGGACCAAACTCGATTGTTAATGCCGCGACCGCATGAGGCGGCAGACTTGTCTTGAGAACAATCGACCCATCGTCGTAATTAATCGCCTGTTTTTCACTCACCAGTAACGTTGCGTCCTGCAAGCGCTCGACTTCTTTATGACTCAGATACTCCGGTTGGCCCATTTCATTCCATAAGCGTTTGGGATTTGCATGGTCCGCATCAATCCTCTGGATGGTTGCCGAGAGTGCCTTGGGAGCGTTAGCGAGACGGATTTCAACTTGCTCAGTCTCAATTGCATGCCCGGGGGTGGTGTAATTCGTGAGCATTACCGTCACTGATGTATCGTCGCGGACAACAAAGCAATCAACAGTCTCGTGAAGGCCGTCAACCAGATACTGATCACGTCCTAGTTGCCGCAGCAGTTCGAAGGCGCGGTAGCTAGGTTTCGGAATGCCGTGCAACGTGAGCAAACCAAACCCGCCATGAAAGGGCATCGAAGGAAAATAGTTTTCCTCGAAGATGTCCGAGAATGTCCAAAAACTATAACCATCTACTAGCCCCCTCGCTTCCATTATTGTTGAGACAGCAATAGCCGCCCCATAAGACTCATCATGGAGTGGATCCCGTTGACTAGAGGAAGAATTCCACTCGGTGTAGTAGACGGGCCGGCCGCGCGCGTGACGACGCGTGTTCTGCGCGACTTCCCGCATAATTCCTCGTTGACTCTTGAAAAGCTGGATTTCAGTATCCGTATCGCTTTCGAATCCATCGTTTGGATAGTGATGTGTGCTAATGAAATCGGCCGGTACTTTGTTACGCTCGCAGTAGTCTACGAAGTCTTCTATCCACTCGCTCTTCGCTGTAGCAGGTCCACCGACCCGCAGGGTGGAATCCACCTGCTTGATGGCCTCGGCCGTATAACGAAAGAGCTTAAAGTAGTCGCGTTGTGTACCTGTCCAAAATGATTTGAGGTTCGGCTCGTTCCAAACCTCGAAGAACCATTCACGAACTTCCGCAAGGCCGTAGCGACCCACGCAATGCGAGACCAGGCGTGTTATGAGGGCGGCCCACTTCTTGTAGTCCCGCGGAGGAGTGACATTTGCCTCATACTTGAAAACCGTTTTCTTACCCGAAGCGAGAGCTTTGGGCATAAAACTCAGCTCGACGAAAGGCTTCATGTCGATGGATAGCAGGAAATCAAAGACCTGGTCGATGTTGAGAAAGGAATAAAGGAGCTTATTGTGCTCCAGCACGAGCGTGCCCATATCGTCAGAGAGCAGCCCGTGAAAGCGTACGTACTTAAAACCCAATTCGTTATGACACTGTTGTAGTTGCTGTTGCCAATCAGCCCGCAACGCCATCGGCGCATGATCACTTCCGACTGTGTGTTCCCAAAAATGAGGGAGCGGCGTCGTTACTTCTGACAGGTCACAGAAGAAACTGATGCTGCTCATTCAATGTTTGACCTCCGGTGAATTTTCCTGGGACGAGAGTTTTCGAGCTTCCGCCGACAACGCTCAGACGCTGACGCGCCGAGACGGAAAAGATAGGTCTAGCATAAATGAGCCAGCACCTATTCAAGCAAGGGCAAACATTTCTTAAGCAATTTCGTTTTTAACTTTGCGGTCCGAGCCTTCGCGACTCTGCGTTATCTAGTCCAAATTCACAACCCGAAGTTCTCTGTCAGATAATATTTCTCACTGCGCGCCGCGTCACTTCCGCAGTCAGCCCATAGACCAGATGCGACGCGAGAGCGTAAGCGTGCGTTGAGATTGGATACTCATTCAGGCCTTTGGAAAGCCCGAGCAAGGGCACCGCCCCTTCATCTGCGACCATCCAAAAGGCTGCGCCGAAAGGAAGGCCCAACCCTGTCGTTACCTGGGGAGCAATTTCAGCGGCCGCACCGTACAACCCACCAGTTACTGTTCCAAAAGCGTAATGAACAGCCGCTCCCGATCGCTCCTTCTCGCTCTCTTTTAGTTTGTGTCCGAAAACGTTATCGGAAATCGCCCTCGCAACTTTGACGGTGGCGTCATCCTGATTTTCTTTATATTGAGCAGAGGACTGACCCGGTGTTGAGCCCTCACTTGGTTGCATGGATTGGGCTCCGTGTGGTTTCTCGAAACCCTCGGTTGCTTTGCTCCATGCAGCCTGGAATTGGTTCATGGTCCACGAAGCAACCAGCCCCCCGACCAGACCGGCAATAGTTCCCCTCACCAGGTGGTGATCATTGCCCTGATGTCTTTGTGTTACCGCTCTCATATTCTGGTCACTCCTTGTTTAGGAAGATCCGCATGACCATCCTCTCGCTAGTGGAAGGACGACAAAGCTTAGTATTTAGAAAGGGGGCAAATCTGAGGGAAACCGAACAGTGCATTTAGGATAGACCCTGAAACGGGCAGCGTAAAGACGGCACGAGGCAGAAAGCAGACGGCAGAAGCCAGTAGGCAGTAGGGAGAAAGCAGAAGAGCAGGTACTGGACCGTAGCATTGAGTTCATGAGACTCGCGACGCTTGCGTTAAGCCAGTTGTCTCAAGAGTACTCCCGCTTCTTGCTCAACATACTGCCTCCTGCCTACCGCCCACCGCCTTCTGCCGTCTGCCTCCTGCCTACCGCCTCTCCCGTCTGCCTCCTTGCCTCCGCCTTCTGCTTTCTGCCTACTGCCTTCTGCCTCCTGCCTACTGCCTCCTGCCTCCTGCCTACTGCCTACCGCCTTCTGCCCACCGCTCTTGTCGCCCTATTGCAACCATGGTAAAACGCAATCTCCCCCGGACATGCGCCCAAACTCGAGGACTCCAATGAAAAACCTGCTCTGTAGAGTTTTACTAGTCGTCTATCTCTTTCCTGCCGTCGGCTTTGCCCAAGCTCCAGCTACGCGCATCAAGCGCGTCGAGAACGGACTCTTACCGGCAGTACTGATCAAAAATGATCCGGCCTGGTCGCTCGCAGAGCGGATGAAGTTCTACAAAGTTCCCGGCTTGAGCGTTGCGGTGATCGAGAACTTCAAGGTTGTTTGGGCGCGCGCCTATGGCGTGAAAGATCTGGAGACAAAAGAACCTGTGACGACTAAAACTTTGTTCCAAGCCGGATCCATCAGCAAGTCAGTAAATGCGATGGTGGTAATGAAGAAAGTCGAAGAGGGCAAAATTTCTCTAGACGAAAATATCAACGACAAACTTACGACCTGGAAACTTCCAGATAACGAATTTACGGCAAAGAAAAAGGTCACCCTTCGCAACCTTTTGAGTCATACCGCGGGAACGACAGTGCATGGCTTTCCTGGTTATGCCGTTACCGAAAAAGTTCCGAGTCTGGCGGACATACTTAACGGAACTAATGGCGCCAACACCCGGCCCGTCCGCGTCGACCTTGAACCGGGAACGCGGTTTCGTTACTCAGGAGGCGGCACAACGATTTCGCAATTGGCGATAATGGACATCGAGAAAAAACCTTACCCCGAAATCGCCCGCGAGACAGTACTTGCGCCTCTGAAGATGAACAACAGCACTTACAGCCAGCCCCTGCCGGAAGACTGGCGTAAGAAAGCAGCTACCGGTTATCGCGGCGACGGCAGTGAAGTTAGCGGCAAGATTCATGTTTATCCGGAAATGGCAGCAGCAGGCTTGTGGACCACACCGACTGACCTGGCGAAGTTTGGGATCGAAATGCAGCTTTCGATTGCCGGACGATCAAACAAAGTTCTGAAGAAGGAAACAGCGGAGCTGATGACAACTTCCTTTATGGAAGATGTCGGGCTCGGGTTTTTTCTTGAGAAGCACGGCAAGGCGACGTACTTCGGCCACGGCGGCGCTGATGAAGGGTTTCGCGCTGAGCTGCTGGTAAACCGCGACAAAGGTTACGGCGTTGCGGTGATGGTGAATTCCGACAATGGCCAGATATTGCGTGAGGTTATGCGTGCGGTGGCGCAGGAGTATGGCTGGGCAGAATTTTTGCCGACGCCTTACGAGATCGTTTCCCTTGACGCGTCGAAGTTGGAAGCAGCGGCGGGTCGTTTTCAAGTCAACCCGGATCGAGTGTTAACGATCAAGGTCGGAGTTAACCCTCTCGATCTTGCTAATCAAAGGCCTCCCGGGCCAACCGCTCCGCTGCTAGCAAATAATTTGACGAAATTGATTGTCGAGCCCACCGGCGACCCGACTTTTGATCTATTCCCAATATCCGAAACTACCTTCGTGCGTCGCGAGACAAACGTGAAGTACGAGTTAGTGCGAAATGCAGCTGGGGCGGTTGATGCGATTCGCTTAATTACCCCGGGCGGCAGCAACGAAATAAAGCGCATCTCCGCAGACGTCTTAGTGCCTGCCGAATTGTTGCTCGCAGGGAAAGTCCCGGCAGCGCTGGAGGGCTATCGCAAGATAAAACGCGAGCAGCCAAACAATGCGAGCGTGTCGGAGGACCGGCTAAACAACCTGGGCTACGGCCTGATGCGACAGCAAAAGCTGGCAGAAGCGATCGAGATATTCAAACTTAACGTTGAGTTTTACCCAAACGCCTGGAATGTCTACGACAGCCTTGGTGAGGCATACATGAACAAAGGTGAGAAAGAACTCTCTATTGCGAACTACAAAAAGTCACTCGAGCTAAATCCAGGCAACGAGGGCGGCGCCCAGATGCTCAAGAAGCTACTGGGAAACTGAGACATTCAAAATTTATTAGAGGAGATTGCCCTGTATGGACCTAACCGAATATTTACGCGCTCAGCTGGATCGTGAGGTTGAACGATCCCAGCGCGCTTTGGAACAAGCGCCTGAAGGAAAGTACGATTGGAAGCCCCACGAAAAGTCGATGATCTTTGGATACCTCGCCAATATGGTGGCCACAATTCCCACATGGATTGTGATGCAAGTTAATCAAGACGAACTAGATATCGCTCCGGCAAGCGGATCTTCTATGGAACAGAAGCGCTTGGACTCGAATGCTGACCTGGTCGCGGCCCTGGAAAAATCAGCAGCCGACGCTCGCGCGGCGTTCGAGAAAACAAGCGACGAGCACTTGAAGACTTCCTGGCGGTTATTGGCTCGTGGTGAGGTGGTCATGGAGGCGCCACGCTTTGAGATGATTCAAGACACCATCAACCATTGGATCCACCATCGCGGACAAATGACCGTCTATCTGCGCTTAATGGGTGCGAAGGTTCCTGCATTATACGGTCCGTCTGCCGACGATAAAGAGTTTCGATCGTAGCTTACGGGTCATGCCTGAAGGTCCCGAAGTAAGAAAATACGCCGACGCCCTCAATGAAGTCCTCACCGGCCGAAACATACAATCCCTAACGGCACGCACCAAAGACGCCCGCAAGTGGCTCGCCGAAAACGGCGCGCACCTCACCGGGCGTCGCATCAAGAGAGTTCGCTCACACGGCAAACATCTAATCGGCCTGATCGCCGGCGGCTTTTACTTTCACTCGCATCTGATGATGTGGGGTCGCTGGCAAACCTTCGCACCAGACCCGCCCGAAGAAATCGACAGGCGCGAGCGCGCGCGGATTGTAGTGGACGCTGGCGCCGCGATTCTCTTTTCGGCGCCGATCTTTAATGTAGGAAAAGGTGATCCTGCTTCGCAGATCGAGCACCTCGGCACGTTGGGTCCCGACGTTTTGCCTTACACGCGAACGTTCAATCAAAAAGAGTTTCGGCGGCGGTTACTGGCGGAGGAAAACCAGGACGTCACAATCGGAGCCGCTCTGCTGAATCAACGGATCCTGGCGGGGCTCGGAAACTACTTAAGAGCAGAAGTCCTCTTTGCCTGCAATCTAAACCCCTGGCGCAAAGTTAGTGAACTAACAGCAGCCGAACTTAAGTGTCTTTCTGTTACGGCGCCGACTCTCGCGCGCCGTTCTTACTTACACAGCGCCACCGCTACCGATGAAGACCGCGAGCGGATGAAGCAGGATGCCTCGCTGGTCTACCAACCCGGTCGCGAAATTGGCACCCGTCATTGGGTTTTTCGACGCACCAACCTTCCTTGTTTGCGATGCGCCGAACCTGTGCGGCAGCTGAGACAAGTAACTCATGGTACGGGAGAAGAAGAACGAGATCGGATTATTTATTTTTGTGAGAAATGTCAGGGGGTGGAAGCCCAGCCAAAGAAGGTGCGGAAGAGAAAGTAAAATGATTTTGAAGTGCGCTGACTTGTCAGCGCTTTGTAGCGCAAACTGTTAGTTTGCGTCTGACGTCCGTGAAACTCTGCTAAACCAACTCGCAAACTAACAGTTTGCGTTACAGCTTTCCGAGGTCAAACTTTTCGATAAAATACCGGCGCCGCCAACCCGGCTTAATCTGATCGAGGAGCAAACCTTCCGCAGCCCCAAAGGAATACACAACCTCACGCTTAGACTCGCCCAGCTTCTGCGTTCGTAGCTGGCGAAAGATGCCTTCCTGGAGCGTCCGGGCTTGGTCTGCAAAAGAACGATAATCCGGCAACGCTCGGAATTGTCTTGTCGGCCGATAGCTCGTGGCCGCCAATTGCGCGAACCGGTATTCCGTGTAGCGCGCAATCCCCTCCTTCCAAAACTGAAAAGCGAGGTACTTGTAATCGTCAGACTCAACGAGTTGTTGGAAATTGCGGCGCGCAGCTAGATAATCGCGAACGCGGTTGGCGCGGTGGCGGGCCGGCGCGCGAACCGCGGCAGCCAACAACTCACTCATCACTGCGAATTGCTGCTGCACCTCAATCCGATCGTAAGGAAACGCGTAGTTGAGCATCCACATTCCCGTCTCGTCGCCGTGTGCGAGATTGAGTGCATTTACGTCAGCGTAAAAATTTGGCTGGGAATCCTGCAACTGATGAAAGTGTTCGTGAAGGAGCGTGACAACCCAGGGCGTGGAAGTCTTCACGAAGGTGTTTTCCGCCTGCCCCACAACTATCGTCGAGACTATGCTGCCGCGGATAGCCGGAAACGTCGCGAGAAAACTCGGCGACATCGTGCGCTTGCGATAAAGCACGTTGCTCTTGAGCTCGCTGTCGAACCCGAGGCTCTGAAAGTCTGCTGACGGTTGCGGATGACGAATCAGGAATTCATGTTCCGGCGTGACGAGCAACACCGCAAAAGGCACTTTATTCCACCCGCGCCAAATTCGATCTCCAAGTTGATCGGCAAGACGAAACGCCTCGACCAGCCGTGTTCGATCAGGTGTGCTTATTTGAGGCGTCTGACGTTCGACGGCAGTAGATTGAGAAACATGTTGAAGCGCGACATCCGCCGTTCGTTCCGACGCAAAGAATAAGGCAAGAAAAAGAATCAGCATCTGATAATCCCGGTCGAACGACTTAATTCAGCAACCTTTGTAGAAATCATTGAAGCAGCCTCGAAGCCTCGAGAATCTGTTCCGGCCGGGCGCGCACCCAATAGTTCTCGGTAAGATTCACCCAACGCACGACACCGTTTGCGTCTAACAGAAATTCCGCCGGCCGCGAAATGTCCTGCCCGCTCGCTCCCGCCCCGGCATGCAGCAAATCATAACGGCGAATGACTTCTGCATTGGGATCCGAAAGGAACGTGAATGTGTATCCCGCCTTCGCCAGCATATCGTGATTGACTTCCGAACCGTCGACACTAATGGCCACCGGACGAATTCCCACTTCAGAAAGTTTAGCTAGATTGCGTTCAATACCCCGGAACTCGGAGTGACAGGACGGTCACCAGTAACCCCGATAGAAAACTAGCAACACGCCGCGCGGCTTTGCTGTACTGCTGACGTTGATGGGCGTGGCGAGCAGCTCCGCCAAAGAAGTCGTTTTGCCATTTGCATCGGGAAGCGTGAAGTCCGGTGCCCGGTTCCCCACTCGCGGCGCGCCCTCCGAAGCAGGTAGCCATCTCGCCATGATGAAGGTCATGAAGATGAAGAAACCGATTAAGACGACACCGAGTACAGCAAGCACAGAGCTGCCTATTTTCGCGAGGCGCGAACGGTCAGGAGCGAACGCTCTGCGGATCCCCACAAACAATAGCCACGCAGCGATCATGAAGAGGATGAGGTTGGCCCACGGCACGTCACGCGTGATAGGAAAGTTAACGAAGAAGAGCACGTAGCTGACAAAGGCGATGATGCTCAGCAGAAATCCCGCCCAGATGTGCCAATTAAATCTGCGAATGTTCATGGCTCAAAGATATTACCTGCCGTTTAATTTTGGTCAATGCCTGACATATCAGTGGAAAGGCCGAAGCCCAGTTATCTTGGGAGCTTCCAGCATCGTCAGGACGAATTCGTTTTCATCGACCCGCGACAACTTGTCGTTTGTTTCCCGGTACGTTTACTGTGACGTCAGGCTTTGCACCAAATAAGCGGAAGCATAAATTACAGACACATACAGCGTGACCCCCGAACAGTTCTCACAAACTGATCACCTGCGCGAAGACTTGGCCGGACGCACTACGCGAGGTGGCACGGTGATGCTTGCTTCGCAGGCGGTGAAGTTCGCCCTGACGATCACTTCGGCCGCCATCCTGGCGCGCCTGCTAACACCTGAAGACTACGGCCTGATCGCGATGGTCACAGTCGTGATCAACTTCACCTATTCGTTTCGCAGTCTGGGTCTTTCCGCCGCTACGATGCAGAAGCCGCAGCTGTTGGTGGCCCAGGTCTCAAATCTGTTCTGGATTAACACGGGTCTGAGCATACTGATAATGCTCTTAACCGCCGCAAGTGCACCGCTCGTAGCAATGTTTTACGAAGACTCGCGGCTAACGTGGATCACGATCGCGTTGGCTTCCGGTTTTGTCTTCACCGGCTTAACCGTGCAACACGAAGCCTTATTGAAACGACAGATGCGGTTTTGGGCTTTATCAGTGATTGAAATCAGTTCTTTGATAATCGGCTTGTTGAGCGCTCTGATCGCAGCGTGGCGCGGGATGAGGTATTGGTCATTAGTTATCAGTAGCTTGACTACCAGCTTCGTTTACTTCGCGGGCGTCTGGATTGTTTGCCGGTGGCGCCCGGGCTTACCCAGCAGGGGATCCGGAGTGCGCAGCATGCTTTGGTTTGGAGGGCATTTGACAGGTTCAAGTCTGGTTAACTTTGCGGCCCGAAATATCGACAACGTTCTGATCGGACGTTACTGGGGTCCAACTCAGCTTGGACTCTATAGCCGCGCCTACCAGCTGCTGTTACTTCCGCTCGAACAGATCAATGCGCCGCTCGACACCGTGGCAATCACTTCCCTGAGCAAGCTCACTGATTCGCCGGAACGCTATCGCCAGGCCTACCTGCGGATGCTTGAGAAAGTTGTGATGGTAACAATGCCGGGCATGGCCTTGATGATCGTGACTTCCGACTGGATCGTTCGCGTGATGCTCGGTCCGCAGTGGGTGGAAACTGGTCGCATCTTTGCGCTCCTCGGCGTCATGGGAATTCTGGAGCCGGTAAGTTTTACGCTCGGTTGGTTAATGGTGTCGCAGGCACGGACTTAAGAGTTCATGCACATGGTGATTTTCAATAGCGTGACTTCCATCCTTGCGATCATCGTCGGCTTGCGCTGGGGAGCAATCGGCGTCGCCGCTACTTACGCTCTAAGTGGAATCGTAATTCGCAAACCAGTGCTGCTCTGGTGGGCCGGTCGCAAAGGTCCGGTGCGAACTCAAGACATCTATCGGGCAATCCTGCCGGCGCTGGTCGCTTCCGGGGTTGTCGCCATTTCAATCTTTCTTTTGCGCAGGTTGACGGAGTTGAACGGTCCGGTGCTGGGACTGCTTCTCTCTTTCATGCTCGCGGTGCTGTTGGCGCTCGCCACCTACTTCGCTTTGCCTGCAGGGCGACGCGCGCTCGAGGATGCACGACGCCTGCTACCTCATCTGTCCCGGAAGAAAACGTAAGGACGTTTCATGATTGCCGATTGCCGATTGCGCATTGCCGATTGGTCCTTGCCGATTGCTGAGTGGCGATTGCAGATTGGTGCTTGGCGATTGCTGAGAGGCAGTGGCAGTTAGCCATTGGCTGCTCACTTAGACGAATTGCAAACTAGAAATTTGAAATCCTAAATTTGAAATAGGAAATCGAAATTGGCAATCCCGTTTGACTTGCCTGATGTTTCGGCTTAGAAGTGTTTTGTCCAAAATTCAATTTGACGAAGTGAGGCCCTTCAATATGAAGACGCGTTTCTTTTGCTCCATCCTGCTTTTGCTCTCCCTTTCGCTGATGCTCGCTTGCATGCAAGCTCCGCCAACTAATCAACCAGCTAACGTGAACGCTCCTGTTGCGGCGACGGCGGCGCCACCTGAATTGAAAGCCGGCTTCGATGCGATCCAGGCAAACGACATCATGGAACACACAAAGGTCTTGTCTTCGGATGAGTACGAAGGTCGCGGCCCAGGCACCAAAGGCGAGGAGCTTACGGTTAAGTATTTGACTGAGCAGTTTCAGAGGTTGGGCCTCAAACCCGGCAATCCGGATGGCACCTACGTGCAAAAGGTTCCGCTCGCCGGCTTCACTGCACAACCAACCGCGTCTTTCACTGCGGGCAGCAAAAAGATCAATCTGGAGTTCCCCAAAGACTACGTCGCTGTCTCGCGTCGCTTTGTTCCCGAATCAAAAGTTGAAAACTCAGACATTGTCTTTGTGGGTTACGGAGTTGTCGCTCCGGAGTACGGTTGGGACGACTACAAGGGAGTCGACGTGCGTGGCAAGACAATCGTAATGCTGATCAACGATCCGGCAGTTCCAGACGCAACAGATGCCACGAAACTCGATCCGAAAATGTTCAAAGGCAACGCAATGACCTACTACGGACGCTGGACCTATAAGTATGAAATCGCTTCCGAGAAGGGCGCGGCTGCCGCAATCATCATTCACGAAACGGGACCGGCGGGTTATCCCTACGAAGTTGTTTCCGGAAGTTGGTCCCGCGAAAACTTCGATATTCAACGTCCCGACAAGAATATGGGGCGGGTTGCGGTGGAGTCGTGGATAACCACCGATCGAGCGAAGGAGCTTTTCACGGCCGGTGGACAGGACTTTGACGCTCTGAAAAAAGCGGCCGTCACCAAAGACTTTAAGCCGGTAACGCTAACCGCCAAGGCTAACTTCGATATTAAAAATACTCTCCGCGAAATCAACTCAAACAATGTCATCGCAAAGGTCGAAGGCTCTGATTCTGCTTTGAAAAACGAATATGTAGTCTATTCGGCTCATTGGGATCACCTCGGGCGAGATCCAAAACTGCCCGGCGACCAGATTTTCAACGGCGCCTTAGACAATGCCTCCGGCACTGCGGCGCTTCTGGAAATTGCGGAGGCATTCACGAAGCTCGCAACGCCTCCTAAACGCTCGATCCTCTTTCTCGCCGTCACTGCAGAGGAGAAAGGCTTGCTGGGAGCGAAGTATTACGCCACCAATCCGCTTTACCCTTTGAACAAGACAGCCGCCAACATCAACATGGATGGCGTTAACCAATGGGGGCGCACGAAAGACATCACCATGGTGGGTGACGACAACAGTACGCTGATTGATTTGCTGAAGGAGACGGCGGCTGCTCAGGGTCGCAGCGTCAACCCGGATGCGGAACCCGAAAAGGGGTTTTACTATCGTTCCGATCATTTCGAGTTTGCGAAGCAGGGTGTGCCCGCGCTTTACACTGATGCGGGTCAGGATTACATCGGGAAGGATCTTGCCTACAGCAAGCAAAAGCGCGATGAGTACACCAACATCGATTACCACAAAGTTTCCGACCAGATAAAGCCTGACTGGGATTTGGCCGGCGCCGTGGAAGACGCGCAGATGCTCACCTGGATTGGTTATCGCGTGGCGCAGGCAGACAAAATGCCGGAGTGGAAAGCCGGATCGGAGTTCAAGGCCAAGCGCGACGAGACGATGCGAGCAACGCCCAGCGAATAACCTGCGAAGCAGGTGAAAGCGTACCGCCTCGGGCGTGAGCCCCAGAACTGACGTGATATGTTATTTCAGCCCGCGAAGCGGGCGACAGAACAGTCTGCCGCCCGCTTCGCGGGCTACGTTACTTTGCGTTATTACCCGGGCTCACGCCCCAGGTTTTAGCTCTGTCCGCTTCGCGGACCAACAAAATCATCGTTGTGCGCTCGCAGTAACGCTAACCACCTTTGGACGCTCATCTTCACTGAAATGGAATTGGGAGTGCTCTGACAGTCTTCACAAAACAAAAGAAAACCCGTTGCGCTCTCCCCTTCGCAACGGGTTTCTTTGTAGTCGCCTGCTTACGTTAATACTGGGGCGACTAAAATTGTTGGGAACCCGCCCGCGCTCTCCCCTTCGCTTGCGGGCCCCCAGCGCACCGACAACCGCGAGGTTGCCGATCTTTGTGGTCAGCGCACGTTGGCTGCCGGCAATGAAAGCGTTTGGTTCAATACCACGCCAAATTCAGTGCCCGACTTAACAACGGCTTCGTGACCTTTTGAGAACAACGCTCCAGCGGTACCCAATCCGCCGCCGATGAGCGCTCCAATACCAGCACCCTTGCCGCCTCCGGCTATCGCGCCAATTAGCGCGCCTGTTGCTGCGCCACCGCCGATGAAGACTACGTTTCGCTTGGTCGCAGAGCTTCCGGAAACTTCGCCTTCATTGTCTGAATTCACCTCGCCGCCGGAAAGATCCGCCAAGTCGCCGTTGAGCGGGCGAGTAATACCCGTCGGCAATCTCACTGCCACGAAATGGACGCCAATCGATCCAGCCTTGCTCTTGCGCGAAGCGCGATCGACTGTCGTAACACGTCCGCTGACAATGCTACCCGCAGGAATTACTTCGACGCCGCCGGAATAGACCGGATCCACTACGGTGGTTGAAAACTGATCGCCAACACGTGCCGTCTCAGACGAGATTGTTTGGTTTATGCGCACACGCAAAACTTCACCGGCATTCACGTTGTAATAAACCACTGCAGGTTTGATTACCACCGGCTTTGTTGCGACTCGGCGCACCGGTCGGCGAACACGTCGCTTCGTCTGCGCCATCAAGGGCGCAACGCTTGTTGCCACGAGGGTCAAGAGCATCGCCAGGGCAATAGTGAAACGTCTAAAGCGCGTGTTCAGTCGTGTCGTCATTTCCATTTCCTCCGTCAGTGGCTCGCGGTTGATTTCAGGGCTTAGCTTAGATCCGCGAGCCACCGTTCATTTGGCAACGACTGTGCCAATTGTGGAGAATCATAAAAACGAAGCAAAGACGGGCTAATTCTGACGTTAAGGCAGATTCGTCATTTTGCGCGCAGTTAAATGTGCGTTAGCTCGTAAGGTGCTGCACCATATGGAATGATTCTGAGGTGTTGATGGAGTCACTTTGAGTCTGTCGAAGCGTGGCAGTCCGCTATCCCCTGAGTTTAGAGCGCTACCGATCCTCACTGCCAGCCAAACATAATCCAAAGCGCGCATTCTGCGTCGTTTACGACGCTAGCCCGAAGGGCAAATAGGCAGCCGTTATCCGGCTCGTCTCGAAAAATGTTGGGAGGAAGAGTAAGGCCGCTGAAGCGGCCTACGAATATTAACGCGGCAAGAAACCAGCCGTAAAAGGGCTGGCCTATTCGCCCTGCGGGCTAGCGTCCTAAAGGACGCAACGGAACAACCTGTGCCGCGTCTTGCTGGGCGGACGCAAAATGTTGGGGCCCCTTCGCACTAACTTGGCTAGCGTCCTAAACGACGCAGCTGCTCAACTTGATCTGGCGCCGTAGGTTGAGCCGTTTACTTGGGTTGGTAGTTCTGATGTTTGGCAGCGGCAATGCGGGCAAACTCGGGATGCAGGTAAGCGACTCGTCCACCGACAATGGAAGCTACGGCTGCACCCTTCATCTTTCGCCCGGAGAACGGTGTGTTGCGACTCTTGGATTTGGAAAGGGCGACATCGAAGGTCCATTCATAGTCCGGATCGAGAATCGTCACATCTCCCCAGGCGCCCGGGCGAAAGGTGCCGCGATCCACGAGAGAGAAAATATGTGCGGGATTGGTTGAGCACAATTCCACTAGTCGTTCCAAATCAATTACACCTTGATGAACAAGCTCAAAGGCAAGACCAACTGCTGTTTCCAATCCTGTGATACCGAATGGCGCTTGGTCAAACTCGAGTGCTTTTTCGTCGGCATGATGTGGGGCGTGGTCACTAGCAATCGCATCCACTGTTCCGTCTCTTAACCCTTCCAGCAAAGCACCAACGTGATCTCGGCTGCGCAATGGCGGGCTCATCTTGGTGTTTGTGTCGTATTCGGAAACGGCCTCGTCAGTGAGCGTCCAGTGATGTGGGGCCACTTCACAACTAACCCGGAGACCTAATTCTTTAGCGCGACGAACCGCGTCGAGCGCGCCGCGTGTGGAAACATGCGCGAGGTGAACGCGTGCATTTGTCAGCTTCGCGAGCACGCAGTCGCGAACCGCATCAACCTCTTCAGCGGCAGCCGGCATCCCCTTCAATCCGAGAATCAACGACCAACGACCTTCGTGCATCACACCGTTCTTACTCAGGGACGGTTCCTGGCAATGGTCAATGACCGTCAAATCGAATCCAGTCGCATACTCCATTGCGCGGCGCATCATCTCGGAACTCCCAACGGGCTTGCCGTCATCCGAGACCGCGACGATACCTGCGGCTTTCATCTCACCCATCTCAGCAAGCTCGCGACCGCCACTACCTTTCGTCAGGGCGCCAATCGGAAAGACATTGGCCAGGCCGGCACGCTGTGCCTGCTCAATCACGAAGCGCGTGACGGCCGGACTGTCGTTGATCGGATCGGTATTCGGCATCGCGCAGATGCTGGTCCAGCCTCCCGCCACAGCGGCAGCGGCTCCGCTCGCAATTGTCTCTTTGTATTCCTGACCCGGTTCGCGCAGGTGCACGTGCATATCAATAAATCCGGGAGCCACCAACAGCCCAGTGGCATCGAACACTTCCGCATCCTCCGGCCACGGTTCATCGCGATTGAATACCCCAGCCATTCTACCGTTCTCGAGTAACAGATTCTTACCACCCGTATTTATTCCCTGCGAAGGATCAATTAGGTAACCATTCGCAATCAGCGTTTTCATGCTTGTCTACTTTCAGAGCTGAGTTTGTTTCTATTCTTTTCCGCCACTATCGGCATCGTGCGCGCCGGCTAGTAAATACAAAACTGCCATCCTCACCGCCACGCCATTCGTAACCTGATCGAGAATCAATGAACGACTGCCATCGGCTATTTCGGAAGATATTTCAATGCCCCGGTTCATCGGGCCCGGATGCATCACGATCGCTTCGGTGGTGGCCCGCTCCAAATGCTCGACGTGCAAGCCATAGTGAATGGCATACTCGCGCATCGAGGGAAAGAAGGCGGCGTCCTGACGCTCACGCTGGATGCGCAGAACCATGACCACATCGGCGCCTTCGATCGCGTCTTCAATTTTTCGCTCGACCCGCAGGCCCTGTTCAACCAGCTCACCGAAATCCGCAGGCACTAGCGTGCCCGGACCGGCGACTCTCACATTCGCGCCCAATTTTGTCAGCAGATAAATGTTGGAGCGAGCGACTCGCGAGTGAAGAATGTCGCCGATGATGGCAACATTCAAGCCTTCGATGCGTCCTTTGTACTCGCGGATCGTCAAAGCATCGAGCAGTGCCTGTGTGGGATGCTCATGGGCGCCATCGCCGGCGTTGACAATCGGAGCATTACACATTTTTGCGAGCTGATTCGGAGCTCCCGCCATTGAATGACGAACGACAATGCAATCCGGAGCCATCGCCTCCAAATTTCGAGCAGTGTCGAGAAGTGTCTCGCCTTTGGAGACGCTGGAAGTGGAAACACTGATGTTAATCGCGTCTGCGGAGAGACGTTTTGCCGCAATTTCGAACGAGGTCCGCGTACGAGTCGAAGGTTCAAAGAAGAGGTTGATTACTGTCCGCCCGCGCAAGGCCGGGACTTTTTTGATCTCGCGTCGGGAAACGTCGCGGAAAGTCTCAGCCGTATCGAGCAGATGAGTAATCTCACCTGCCGACAGGTCGCGAATTCCGAGAAGATGCCTGCGATTAAAAGACTCTTTCATTGATCATTGCATTTCGAGCCTTGTGCTTTGTGCTTAGTGCTTTGAACTTTGTTCGCCTTCCAGCTTTGAGGCGGCTTCGCTTTAGAAGCCTTCAGGTCTTGATTGCGCTATTCAGTTTCGCCAGCGAACAAAGTACAAAGTTCCAAGTTCAAAGCTCTAAAACTTCTAATGCTTACAATTAAAGTTCTCGTTTCGACATGATAAAAAAAGCGGCCTCGTTGGCCGCTTCATGAACTCGTGTCTGTCGGTGGTCGTTCGACAATGACCACACCTTCCTCCTCATCGAAATCCTTCAGCATCACCTTAATAATCTCACTCTTCTTAGTGGGGACGAGTTTACCAATATAATCAGCCTGAATCGGCAACTCGCGATGCTCTTTGCCGCGATCGATCAGCACTGCTAGCTGCACGCGACGCGGACGTCCGAAGTCGATTAACTGATCCAGTGCCGCACGAATTGTGCGACCCGTATAAAGCACATCGTCGATCAGGACGATGTTGCGACTCTCGATGTCGCCGGGAAGCTCGGTACGATTGACGATCGGTTTAGCGCCAACTGTTGAAAGATCGTCACGATAAAGCGTGATGTCAACGACGCCAACTGGCGGCCTGCCGCCTTCAAGGTCGGCAATTTTATCGGCCATTCGCTCTGCGAGCGGAACACCGCGGCGCCTGATACCAACCAGGTAGAGATCGCCAGCGCCATGATTCTCTTCGACGATCTCCGAAGCGAGCCGGGCGAGCGCGCGATTAATTCGCGGCCCATCCATGATGCGCGCCTTCTCGATGAATTCCATTTCGCGCGATACTAACAAGAACGTTGGCGAGTGACAAGTGACACATCACCAGTCACAAGTTAGAATGCCTTGCTTTCAATTGTTTCTCATTACAAATCATTCGTCACCAAGTGCAGCTTGCCTGTTCATTGTGATTAGCGAATCTTGATGCTCTATCGCTCCCTGTTGCGCCGGCTACTTTTTCGCCTACCGCCAGAGACGGCGCATGAATTAGCACTTCAAACACTTGCTTCCGCGCCGCGTATCAGCAAACTACTCGCCGGCACCAGCGTCAACGAAAGACCCTTCGGAAAGCTTGAACGCTTCGGTTTAAATTTTTCCAATCCGCTGGGCCTCGCTGCGGGCTTTGATAAGGACGGAATCGCCTTGCCGGGGCTCGCCGCGCTCGGTTTTGGTTTTATCGAAGCAGGAACTGTTACTTTTCATCCGCAGCCGGGAAATGAACGCCCACGCCTGTTTCGCTTGCCGAATGATCAGGCCTTAATAAATCGCGCCGGCTTTAACAACAAGGGCGCCGCCGCGTTTGCTCAACGAGTTGCGGCCGCAGGGCAACAGCACAGCGAATATGTTTTGGGCGTCAGCATCGGCAAAAGCAAAGTGGCTCCGCTCGATGAAGCAATTGAGGACTATATACAAAGCTTCACAATTGTTCACCCGGTAGCGGATTACGTGGCCGTTAATGTCAGCTCGCCGAATACGCCGGGCTTAAGAGATCTGCAACAAGCAAATCGGCTAGAGGCGTTGCTAATTGCTTTGCAACAGCGAAACAAAGAGTTGAGCAAACAGAACAATCGCGTCAAAGAGCTGCCCCTGCTGGTCAAACTTTCACCTGACATCGCTGCTGCTGACCTTGAAGAGATCGCGGAGGTCGCGCGCAAAACGTCAGTAGCTGGGATCATTGCCACCAACACAACAATCAGCCGCCAGGGACTGAAATCTTCAGCCGAAGAGATTCAGGCTTGTGGTGATGGTGGCCTTAGCGGTTTACCATTGCGCGTTCCGTCCAACAGGATGATATCCCGCCTTTACAAACTAACAGCCGGCAAGATTCCCTTGATTGGAGTTGGTGGTATCTTCACCGCACAAGACGCGTGGGAGAAGATTTGTGCGGGTGCGAGCCTGGTTCAGCTCTACACCGGTTTCATCTACCAGGGACCCGGGATCGTCGCTGAGATTAATAAGGGTCTCCAGGAGATTCTCACACGCGAGGATATGGGCTCGCTGGATGAGGCGATAGGATGTCGGGCCGAAGAATTTTGCAGCATAGCTTCTTAAAGATTTGCCGGGACATAACCAATGAAGAAAGATTCGCAAAGCAAATTAATTGTCGCTCTTGACGTGCAGACCGCGGCGGAAGCTCGCGAACTGGTCAACCTTCTTGGATCCGAAGTTGGAATGTTTAAGGTCGGTTCACAACTATTCACCGCGGCCGGCCCTGAAGTGGTGCGTGAGATTGTGCGCTCCGGTAATCAAGTCTTTCTTGATCTCAAGTTCCACGACATCCCTAACACGGTGGCCGCGGCTGCTATCGAAGCTACGCGGCTCGGCGTCACGATTCTCAATGTGCACGCGGGCGGAGGCGCCGAAATGATGAAAAGAACTGCCGATGCGGTTTCTGAAGCTGTTTCGTCTGAAGGTTTGTCCCGGCCATCAATCATCGCTGTCACTGTACTGACGAGCACTGACGGACCAGGGCTGCAAGCGGTAGGTGTGACCGACAGCGCCGACGCTCAGGTCCTCAAGCTCGCGATGCTGGCCGCGAAGAGCGGAATGGATGGGCTGGTGGCGTCGGCCCTCGAGGCGACCGCAATCCGATCCGCAGTTTCTCAACCTGGGTTTCTAATCGTTACTCCGGGGATCCGGCCAAGCGGAGTCGCGCTCAATGATCAAAAAAGGGTCACGACTCCGGCAGCCGCGATCCGGGCCGGGGCCGACTATCTGGTGGTCGGCAGGCCGATTACGGGTGCGAACAATCCGGTTATGGCCGCCAGAATGATTGTGGCTGAGATCGCCTCGGTTAGCCCCGAAAGGCAGCGTGAAGCAGGAACTACCGGCTGAACCGCGCGTGTAAACATAGAGCACTTCGTTATTGCTCTGTCTTGAAATTAAAATTATTATGCGTAGGTGAACCAACGCTTGAAGCCCGCTCTTTGGATCCCTCTCTTTTTACTCCTGTCGCTATCCAACGCCTCAGCGCAGCAAAAAGGCGATATTGCTTCCCTTCCTTTCTCTCCCGCGCCTTATCGGGTGGGGGAACGGCTGACTTATGACGTGTCGTTTTCCAACTTCATCAGCGCCGCCCATGTAGAAATCCGGGTTGTCGCTTTGGGAAATTTCTTTGGACGAGAAGCGATCCTGCTGCGAGGGCACGTCGAAACAACCGGGGTTGTCAGCGTAGCGTTGTTTGCCATTAATAATGACTACATTAGCTATGTCGACCCGCAAACTGGCCTGCCTTACCGTTCCGAGTTAGTCAGGCACGAAGGTACGCGAACAAGTGAAAGCTCCCAGGATCTAAGCGGCAATATTTATGATTTCTTGTCCGCGATCCATCGAGTGCGCGCTACAACGCTGACCGAGGGCTCAACCCAGCGATTGTCCGTGCGCAACGGTTCGCAGGATTATCAAGTCGAATTGAAAGTAACCGGGCGCGGCAGTGTCAAAACCAAAGCCGGCTCGTTCAACGCAATTGCTACCAACGTCCGCATCAGCAACAACTCAACAGCACGCAATATTAAAGTTTTCTTTAGTGAGGACGAGCGCCACCTGCCGGTGCTGGCGACGGCGACACTTTCCGGCGGAGAAGTACGCGCAGAACTTGCTGCTGCGGATGTGATCAAACCAGCCGGGCTTGAAGCGACTCCAACTCCTGCAGTTGTTCCAGCTCCACCCGCTGCTTTGCAGCCAACTCGGCCAACGGAGAGTGTTAGCGATCATGCCCTCGACAACCTGCCCTTCAAGATTGGCGAACAGTTGAACTACCAGATTTTTCTGGGACAGATGACTCAGCCGGCCGGTACCGCAACATTCCAGGTGCGAGCGCGATCGAATAACTTCAGCAGAGACGGTTTGCTTTACACCGTCCAGGCGCAGACTACTCCTGCGGCCCAAAGATTGTTTGTCGCCAACGATCAGATTTCATCTTACGTCGACGTGAAAACACTTCTGCCTTTTCGTACCGAGCTTAAATTAGTGGAAGGACGGTTGCGCACGAATCAAATCCTGTCAATCGATCAGGACCATGGCGTGGCCACTACCGATCAGAACCAGAGGATTGAAATCCCGGTAGGCACACACGATTACCTCTCATTCTTTTACCTCGCGCGCACCTTTAACCTGACGCCACCAAGACGCAATGCGGTTTCGCTCCTGGTAAACAACAAGCCGACCACCCTCGTCATTACTTCGCTAAAGCGAGAGACAATTCAACTGGGGTCGCAAAGCATTCCGGCAATCCAGGTCTCACTAACAACCGACGACTCGCAGCCGGACAAGTTTCAGCTACGAGGCTGGATTAGCGACGACCGGCGCCGCTTGCCATTGCGACTCACCGCCGTTACTGAACTGGGCTCCCTCCGCGCCGATCTCGCAATAATTCCCTTAACCGCCCAATAGTGCTATTCCTACGCTCGCGCGCCTATTGCCCCCAATCCTCTGAAATTGAAATCTATTTTCAATTCGGCTATACTCCCGCGCGTGATTGGGCTCAGTTGGGCCTCTCTCACTCAAGCTAAATTCTTCTGAAAGTCGCAGTATGTTCAACTCATTTATAATCGTGCTCCGTGAAGGCTTTGAGTCTTTCCTGCTCGTGGCAGTAATCCTGACCTACCTGCGGAAAGCCGGCCACAAGTGGCTAACCTCCGCCGTCTATGTCGCAATCCTCCTGGGCCTGGGAATCAGTGCGGCGCTGGGCTACGTCTTGAACAATGGCGTTGAAGAAGCAACTATTCTGAACACGTTTGGTTCGACTGCCGGACCGTACGTCAGTCAGTTTTTAGCAAACGAAGCACTGCGTGAAGGGGTTCTCGGCGTAGTGGCGATTGTTATGGTCGGCACTCTTGTCATTCACATGTGGCGCAGCGGGCCAAAGCTGCAGGAGAAGATGAGAGCCAAGCTTGGCGCTATGTCATCGCGACAATCGCGCTTAGCGGCCGTCGCCGGCGTCTTCCTCTTTACCTTCTTGATGATCACACGCGAAGGGATGGAAACCGCTTTGCTGTTGATGCAGGTGCGCGACCAACAAATGATTAGTGGCGCCTTGCTGGGTTTAGGGGCCGCCTTAATCCTCGCGTGGGGCTGGGCTCGGTACGGACACCTGATCAACATCAAGAGGTTCTTTCGCGTAACCGGGATCTTCCTACTCCTCTTCATGCTCCAGGTCGCAATCTATTCGTTCCACGAGTTCTCGGAAGCAGGTCTGCTCCCTAACAGCGAAACCCTGCATACTGCCACGGAGAAGTTTTCGCCTGATGGTTTGTATGGAAAATGGTTTTCCCTGCTAATGGTTGCTGTGTGTGCGTTATGGCTGTTCGCAGGTTGGTTGATGGATCGTTTAAAGCCGGCTCCGCGCACCACAGTTAGCCTGGGCGAGACTTAAGAATCCACACATTTAGAAGGGCGCGGCGGTATAAGCCACGCCCTGTTCTTTCTGGAAGACACATTTACCGCGGCGCAAACTCTTTCGCTAATTCCCTCTTGAGTAGCTTGCCGGTCGGACCTTTAGGAATCTCGTTCACGATCCGAATCGATTTTGGACATTTGAAGTCGGCCAGGTGCTGGCGGCAAAAATCAATCAGCTCATCTGAGTCGCACGCATTCCCTTCCTTTAGCACGACGAAAGCTGCAACCTCTTCCCCGTAGAGCGAATCCGGAACCCCGATCGTTGCCGCTGCTGCAACTGCGGGATGTTGGTAAAGCACCTCATCAATCTCACGCGGATAAATGTTCTCGCCACCGCGAATGATCATGTCGCTCTTTCGATCGACGATGTAGTAGAAGCCATCGCTGTCCCGGTAGCCAATGTCGCCGGTATGAAACCAGCCATTACGGAAAGCAGTCGCGGTCGCATCTTCGTTCTTATAATAACCCTTGAGGATGTTCTCGCCCCGCAACACAATTTCTCCGAGTTGCCCGTCCGGCACTTCCTTGTCCTCGTCATCCACCACCTTCATTTCATTACCGATGGGGATGCCGCAGGATCCCGCCCGGCGGCGTTGATCGGGAGGGTTGAACGTTGAGCGACAGGTCGACTCCGAGAGTCCATAACCTTCGATCACAAGACAATTGAACGTCTCCTCAAAACGTTTCAAAGTTTCGGCGGGCACCGGAGCTGAGCCACACATGGCAAATCGCAACTGCTCAGTGCGCAAACCCTCAGGCACGCCGTCGGGGTAGCTGCTGAGAAGTATCGACAACATTGTGGCCACTGAGCCGAAGGACGTTATTTGATAGTCCGAGATGATTTGCCAGAAACGGGAGGCCGAAAACTTAGGACTCACAACCGTGCAGCCGCCGGCGTAGAGGGCGGACATTGTAGTCACCGAAACGGCATTCATGTGAAAGAGCGGCATGATCGTCAACAAACGATCCTGCTCAGTGAAGTTAAGCCATTCGCTGATCTGCCGAGCGTTTGCAATAACATTGCCATGTGTGAGCAAACATCCTTTAGGCTTACCCGTAGTTCCGGAAGTGTAAATAATGATCGCATCGTCGTCGGAATTGAGCTCAATATCAGGCAATGCAGAGACGCTGTTCTTAGTGGCTTCTCCTTCATTGTCGAAACGAATTACTGCAGTGAGATTGGGTAAGTCGTTTTGGATACTCGCTATGATGGGCAGAAAATCAGAATGCACAAGAATCGCTTTGGCGTCCGAGTTTGACATGACATAAGCAATCTCCTCGGCCTTCAAAAGCGAATTGACTGGACCGGAGAGGGCCCCCAAACTCCAGCACGCAAAATAGCCGATGAGGTACTCGGCACTGTTTGGCATAAGCAGACTAACAACGTCACCTTGTCTTATCCCGTGTTCCGCGAGCATTGCTCCACAGCGTAGGACCGCCGACTCAAACTCAGCGTAGCTATAGCGACGATCGTCTGTTTCCGAAAAAAGAAACGTCTTTTTGGGAGTGGCCGCGGTCCGCTGCCGCAGCAGTTCCCGGAGGTTTGCCGGCTCAATTCGCGCGTCGCTTTCGGGTCTTTGTGTAGCTGGCATGTGTTACAGCGTATGTTATATTACGGGCTCGCTAGAGTCATCCACTTGTTCGACCGACAACTCTAGTCTGTCGCTTTTCGCCCTTCTTCTTTTTTATAAGTGATCGCAAACGACTAACGAAAGTTGTCGAGATTAATAGATGGATACCTATCGCAACTACATCGACGGGAAGTGGACTGAATCCACTTCCGAACGCACCCTCCAGAACGTAAATCCGGCAAACATTGACGACGTAATCGGCACCGTCCGCCAGGCTACTCGCTCAGAAGCGAAAGCAGCGGTTGATGCCGCAGCGGAAAACTTTGCGTCATGGCGCGCCACGCCAGCTCCTACCCGCGGTCGCATCGTGGGACGCGCCGCACGTCTATTGGAAGAGCACAAGGAAGATCTCGCTCAACTTCTAACTCGTGAAGAAGGTAAAACGATTGCCGAGTCGCGCGGTGAGTTGCAACGGTCAATCAATGTAGCTGATTTCTGCGCGGGTGAAGCGCGTCGTCTGAATGGCGAGACGATTCAATCGGAACTGCCGGCCAACTTTGCCTACACATTACGACAACCACTCGGCGTCGTCGCGTGCGTGACTCCCTGGAATTTTCCGGTGGCAATACCGGTTTGGAAGATCGCGCCCGCCCTCGTCGCCGGCAACACCGTGGTGTTCAAGCCGGCGTCGTTAACGCCCGCTTCAGCTGTCCGCATCGTCGATCTGTTCGAGGCAGCCGGTCTCCCGCCAGGTGTTTTGAATCTGGTATTGGGTTCGGGTTCAGACGCGGGCGATGAAATCATTGGTCATCCGGCGGTGAAAGCTGTTTCGTTTACCGGTTCGAATCAAGTGGGCATCCGTCTTTACGAACAGGTGTCGCGCCGCGGCGGAAAAGTGCAGTGCGAAATGGGTGGTAAGAACCCGGTTGTCATCTTGGAAGATGCGGATATGGAACTCGCCGTCGAGTCCACTGCCCAGGGTGCATTTGGATCATCAGGACAAAGATGCACCGCGACCAGTCGAGCAGTAGTAGTGGGAAAGGTTGCTGACGAGTTCGTGGATCGCATCGCGAAGCGCGCCGCTTCCATGCGCATTGGCAACGGCGCCGATCCGACGACCGAAATGGGCCCGAGCGTTGATGAGAGCCAGTTCAAGACCGTTTTAAGTTACGTCGACATTGGTCGCGAGGATGGCGCCACGCTCGTGTATGGGGGCGCGCGCGCTCAAGGCGACGGGTTGGAAAAAGGTTATTTTGTGCAGCCGACCGTATTTGATCGCGTCACTCCCGACATGCGGATCGCTCAAGAGGAAATTTTTGGACCGGTGTTATCGGTATTGCGGGTCTCGGATTTTGAAGAGGCAATGCGCGTGGCCAACGACTGCGAATATGGACTCTCGTCGTCAATCTTTTCCAACGACGCGACGAAGATCTTCCGCTTTGTCGATGAAATTGAGACGGGCATGACGCACATCAATTCCCCAACGACCGGGGGCGAAGCACACATTCCCTTTGGCGGAATTAAAGGAACAGGTATCGGCGACCGCGAACAGGGCTCAACGGCACTCGATTTCTACACTGAACTTAAGGTCGTTTATGTCGATTACACCGGACGTAAACGCGAGGGAAATCTCTATTAATGACTGGGTTCGTGTGGAACTCTTAGTGACGAAGCTTAGAGGACGCACCAATGCTCCGGAGGAGCACAATGTTTATAGTTATGGCTTTATCATCCTAGCTTAGCTCCTTTAGGAGCGGAATGTGTGAATCCTCATGGCAAATACCTTCTCACAGATCTACATTCAAGCTGTTTTCGCAGTTAGTGGACGACAATCTTTGATTAAAACCAAAGTTCAAAGAAGAGCTGTACAAGTACATGACCGGCATCGTTCGAAACCAGGGTCAGAAGTTAATTGCCATTAACGGTGTCGACGACCATCTTCATATGTTGATTGACCTACGACCGGCAATGGCGCTGGCGACTTGATCCGAGAGGTAAAAGCGAGCTCTTCCAACTTTGTAAATGACAATAAATGGGTGCGAGGAAGATTCAGTTGGCAGGAGGGATACGGCGCGTTTTCTTACGGACACTCGCAACTCGATACGATTATTCGATACATACAGAATCAGGAAGAACACCATAGACGGGGATCATTCAAAAATGAATACTTGGCGCTCCTAAGAAAGTTTGATATCGCATTTGAGGACAAATACATTTTTGAGTTCATTGAGTAAGTTTCATCCAATTGCGAACGTTTCGCTCCTACGGAGCTAAAGATTTACTAGCATAGGTTCGTGCTATAAACATTTAGCTCCTCCGGAGCGAAGATAACGAGATATTTAATGCGCCAACCCTGATGCGGGAACGTCGGGTGCTTGATTCCATACTTACTGAGGACCAATGAAAACTCTTGTAAAGAACGGGCGCGTAATCACAGCGACCGACGACTACAAAGCCGACATCCTGATCGAAGGCGAACTCGTTTCCGTGATCGGCGCAAAACTCGAAATGGAAGCAGACAAGGTGATCGATGCGAAGGGGAAACTGGTGATCCCCGGCGGCATCGATCCGCATACTCACATGGAACTACCATTCGGCGGCACACAGGCGTCTGACGATTTTCGCACCGGGACAATTGCTGCTGCCCACGGCGGAACCACGAGCATCATCGACTTTGCCGTGCAGTACAAAGGCCAGTCGCTAATTGAAGGCATCGACAATTGGCATAAGAAAGCTGAAGGCAAGACGGCGATCGATTACGGCTTCCATCTGATAACGACGGAATTAGAGGACAGCCAAATCGAAGAACTTCACACTGCCATGGACGAGGGCGTTACCAGCTTCAAAATGTTCATGGCTTATCCCGGCGTGTTTCTGGTCGACGACGCGACCATCTTTCGCGGCATGCTGGCCGCCGGTGAACGTGGCGGCCTAATCTGCATGCATGCGGAAAACGGCATCGTCATCAACGAAATCATCAAGCACGCGCTTGCCAAAGGACACACCGCTCCGAAGTATCACGCGTTGACTCGGCCCACAGTTGCGGAAGCCGAAGGAGTTCATCGCGCGATCGCGATTGCCGAAATGGCTGAGTCGCCGGTTTACATCGTTCACCTCTCGTGTACCGACGCCCTTAATCAAGTGAGGGAGGCCCGCGATCGTGGCCTTCCGGCTTTTGCGGAAACGTGTCCGCAATATCTCTTCCTATCACTCGATGACTACGACGGGCCTGGATTTGATGGCGCCAAATATGTGATGACGCCGCCACTGCGAGACAAATCAAACCAGGCGGAACTTTGGAAGGGTTTGAAGAGCGACGACCTTCAGGTCATCTCAACCGATCACTGTCCCTTCTGTATGAAAGAACAGAAGGAGCTCGGTCTCGGCGATTTCACTAAGATTCCCAATGGAGCGCCCGGGGTCGAGCACCGCGTCTCACTAATCTACAACGGCGGCGTGGTTGAGAACCGCATCAGTCTTAATCGCTTTGTTGAACTTACCTCCACGGCAGCGGCAAAAATGTTTGGTTTGTTTCCGAAGAAAGGAACGATCGCCGTTGGCTCCGACGCTGACATAGTGATTTTTGATCCGGATCGCGAACAGACCATCAGTGTCAAAACTCATCACATGAACGTCGATTACAGCGCCTACGAAGGACGAAAGCTTAAAGGTGCAGTCGATACCGTCCTCTCGCGTGGCAAGGTTGTGATTGAAAACGGCGAATACCTGGGGAAGGCCGGCGATGGAGAATTTCTAAAACGCGGAACCTGCGTAGCGATGTAGAACGATACGCGACATACCCGGAGACAAGAGCCGCAAGCGTCGCGTCCGATCCAAAAAATACAAAAAGACAAGACATGCTAACTATGAAAACCGCTCTGCTCCTAATTACCTTTGTGACATTCCAGGTTCAAGCGCACGCTCAGAATGCAAACGATCGTCCGCTAATAACGGTTTCCGGACAAGCGGAGGTCCGCGTGCCACCTGACGAGATTGTGTTCAACTTGTCAGTGGAGTCGGTTGATAAGAATATGCTGACTGCCAAGAACCAGACCGACGCGAGCGTCAGGGAGATCCTGGCGATCGCGCGGAGAAATAACGTCAAAGACGAGGAGGTTCAAACCAGTTACATCAGCGTCGAGCCAAGATACAACGTTGACGATTTGGATTACGAACAACGGAGAGCCGTAAAACGCGAGTTTGTGGGTTATCGGGTTTCGAAAACGATTGCTGTACGACTGCGCGATATCACCCGCTTTGATGCTTTGCTTTCCGATGTCCTTAAAGCAGGCGTCACGCGCGTTACAAACGTTGAGTTTCGTGATTCCCAGATTCGAAAACACAGGGACCAGGCGCGAGCCATGGCTATCAAGGCCGCCCAGGAAAAAGCCAGACTCCTTGCTGGTGAAATAGGACAAGGCATCGGCCCGGCTTACTCAATTACCGAAGGCACGTCCGACTACCCACCCAGGGCGCTGAATCAAAATGTTGTCGGCGTCGCCGCGAGTCTTTCTGGCCAAGACTCAGACAGCGCAATTGCGCCCGGTTTGATCTCCATAACCGCGCAGGTAACAGTGAGTTTCCGGCTTCAATAACATCTCTCCCTTCAGGAGCGCAAGGTGACCCCCAACGACTCGAGCGAAGTTATCCAACATCCTGACGGTCGTGTGGAGCTTCGCGATTACGCTGCTATCAATTCCAGCGCGCTCTACAACGAAGACCTCGCCCCTGTTCCAATCAGTCGACGCAATTGGACGACTTATAACTACGCTGCGCTTTGGATCAGTATGGCGCATTGCATTCCGACCTACATGCTGTCGTCGGGACTGATAAGTGCCGGGATGAATTGGTGGCAAGCGCTCATCACGATTCTGCTGGGCAACGTGATCGTGTTGATTCCGATTTTGCTTAATTCTCACCCAGGCACGAAGTACGGGATTCCCTTCCCAGTTTTCGCGCGCGCAAGTTATGGCACTTATGGCTCAAATCTGCCGGCGCTGATGCGCGCCATCGTGGCCTGCGGCTGGTTTGGAATTCAGGCCTGGATCGGCGGCGAAGCTCTTAACGTTTTCTTCAACGCCGTGATTCCAGGCTGGAACGGATTGTTGGGCGGTCCGATTGGCGGCCACATGGTTACCGAATGGCTTTCATTCCTGTTGTTCTGGGGTCTGAATATTTACATCATCTATCGAGGAATGGATCTGCTGCGCAAAGTGGAAAACTGGGCCGCGCCGTTTGTGTTGATAATGACCGCGTTGCTTTTGGGCTGGGCGATCTGGAAAGCGCAGGGGTTGGGTTATCTCCTTAATCAACAAAGCCGTTTCCAGAGCTTTGGTGAGTTCTGGCCCATCTTCATCATCTCCTTAACAGGCATGATCGGGTTCTGGGCCACGCTTTCACTTAACATGCCTGACTTCACTCGCTTCGGCAAAAGCCAACGAGATCAAGTTGTCGGCCAGGTCGTTGCGCTCCCGACGACGATGACTATCTTTGCTGCCATGGGAGTAATGATCACATCGGCGGCCGTCGTGATCTATCCGCACATGAAGGTGGAAGAGTTGTGGGATCCGATGAAACTGGTCGGTCAATTCGGCAACGTCTGGGTGGTGGCGATCTCAATGTTCACTGTCGTCGTTGCAACCCTGGCGGTTAACATTGCTGCTAACGTCGTATCGCCAGCCAATGATTTTGCGAATGCTTTTCCGAAGTGGATTTCGTTTCGCACTGGCGGTCTCATCACCGGCATCATTGGAATTCTGATGCAGCCGTGGCGCCTGCTGGCGGATCCCTCAGGGTATATCTTCGCCTGGCTCGTAGGTTATTCGGGCGGTCTGGGTTCGATAGCCGGCGTGCTGATCGTTGACTATTGGCTGGTGCGTCGAAAGAAACTTGAGCTGGGCGATCTCTATCGCAAAGAGGGAGTTTATACTTACAATGGCGGTTGGAACTGGCGTGCGGTGGTGGCGACGTTGATTGGTTGCGCGCTTGCCTGGATTGGCCTGGTGGTGCCGGCGCTTAGTCCGCTGTACGCTTACGCGTGGTTTGTCGGTTTTGGGGCAGCAGCATTAACCTATCTCGCGTTCACAAAACTGGCGCCACCTCAGAATCTCGTTGCTCTCGAACATTCGACCACTTGAAGCAAGAGCAACTTTAGTAATTGATCGAACCTGAATTTGGAATTCAAATCTGGAGACATCATGCCACGCACAGTTAAATGCGGACTCATACAATGCTCGAACGCCGCGCCTACTGACTTACCAGTCGATGACATCAAGCGCTTGAATATCGAAAAGCACCTCGGCTTCATTGAAAAGGCAGCCGCGCAAGGAGTGCAGATGCTTTGCATGCAGGAGGTTTTTACCACTCCTTACTTCTGCGCCGAACAACAGACCCGTTGGTACGAAGCAGTGGAGAAAATTCCCGATGGTCCGACGGTGAAGCTAATGCAGGAAGTGGCCAAGACATACGGAATGGTGATCATCGTTCCCATTTATGAAGAGGAGATCACCGGAATCTATTACAACACCGCCGCTGTGATTGATGCTGACGGAAAGTATCTCGGCAAATACCGGAAGAATCATATTCCTCATGTAAATCCTGGATTCTGGGAAAAGTTCTATTTCCGTCCCGGCAATCTTGGTTATCCGGCTTTCGACACAGCCTTTGCGCGCATCGGCGTCTACATCTGTTACGACCGCCACTTCCCCGAGGGCGCTCGCGCTCTCGGCTTAAACGGAGCAGAGATTATTTTCAATCCCTCGGCAACGGTCGCCGGGCTGTCTGAGTATCTCTGGAAGCTGGAACAACCCGCTCACGCTGTCGCCAATGGTTACTTCGTCGGCGCCATCAATCGCGTCGGCCATGAACAGCCGTGGGACATTGGAGAGTTTTACGGGCAGAGTTATTTTTGCGATCCGCGCGGTCGCATGCTTGCGGAAGCGCCTCGTGATGAGGATGCATTAGTGGTGGCCGATCTTGATCTCGACATGATTCGGGAGGTCCGCAACACCTGGCAATTCTTCCGCGATCGCCGCCCGGATAGTTATGGGGCTTTGGTCGCAGACTAACGTCCCAGGTCTCAAGTCTCAGGTCTCAGGTCCAACCTCACCGAGGACTTTTATGAGTACGATTGAAACGTTCGAAGATCTTGAAGCTTGGAAACGAGCAAGAATCTTTGCCAAGCTAATACATAGCGTCAGTGGTAGTGGGGATTTTGGCCGCGACTTCGGCCTTAAGGATCAAATTCGTCGGGCTGCGAATTCCATCGTCTCAAACATCGCTGAAGGTTTTGAAAGAGACGGCGACAAGGAGTTTCTTCAGTATCTTTACGTAGCAAAGGGTTCATGTGGCGAAGTGCGAGCTCAGTTGTATCTCGCCATAGACTTTGCATACATAACAGAAGAAGAGTTTTCACAATTAAAGGCTATCGAGCTAAACCGCATTATTTCGGGATTGATTAAATACCTAAGGCAGTCAAATCTGACGGGCAAGAAATATAACTTAAGCCGCTAGAACCTGAGACCTGAAACCCGAGACCTGAGACCTGAGACCTGAGACTTGAGACCTGAGACCTGAGACTTGAGACTTTGAACGGAGTGAATATGGATCTATCGATAGTCGTTAATGGAATGAAATTCCCCAACCCTTTTCTGCTCGGATCGGGACCGCCGGGCACGAATGCTCGCGTGATTGCCAAGTCATTCGACGCCGGTTGGGGCGGCGCGGTAGCCAAGACTGTCAGCCTTGAGTCGGCAAAGGTAGTTAACGTTGTGCCGCGCTATGGAAAGCTGCGCTCAAAAGTCTCGGGCGAAGTGATCGGGTTCGAAAACATCGAGCTGATCTCCGATCGTCCGATAGACGTCTGGCTCGAAGAGTTTCGCCAGTTAAAGAAAGACTATCCCCACCACATCCTGATCGCTTCGATCATGGAAGAGTATGAAAAGGGTCGCTGGCAGGAGCTGACGAAGCTCGTGCAGGACACTGGGGTTGACGCGTTGGAGCTTAACTTCTCCTGCCCACACGGCATGACCGAACGAAAGATGGGTTCAGAGATGGGCGAGCACCCTGATCTGACGGAAGAGGTTACCGGTTGGGTTACCGAGGTTGCGAAAATTCCGGTGTGGGCGAAGATGACGCCCAATATCACCAACATCAAGGAACCATCGCATGCAGCCGTTCGTGGCGGCGCGCACGGCATCTCCGCAATCAACACCATCCTCTCCGTAATCGGTGTTGACCTGGAAACGATGCGGCCGATGCCTACCGTCGAAGGACACACCGTGCCCGGCGGTTACTCTTCGCAAGCGGTGCGTCCGATCGCACTCCGCATGGTCAGTCAACTCGCGCTCAGCCTGCCCAAAGAAGTATCAATCAGCGGCATCGGAGGCATCGAATCGTCGCACGACGCACTCGAGTTCATGTTGCTCGGATCATCAACCGTGCAGCTCTGCACCGGAGTCATGCTTCATGGCGTAAAGATGATCGACGAGCTTAATGGCGGGCTGGAGAAATTCCTGATAGATAAAGGTTTCAATTCAGTCTCGGAAATGGTAGGTAAGAGTTTGTCTTACTTCTCCACGCACATGGACCTGGTGCAGAAGATGAAAGCAGCCAAACGCACTAAAGCGGGCGAAGCGAGCCGCGATAACGAGTGGGGCCAAAAAGACATCACTGAAAAGACCGCGGAGCTCACCTCCAACTAGAAATACTGCATTGACGTTCTTTTTGACTAAGACGAAAAAGGACTCCAACCATCAGCGTCTCCCCCTACTACAATCCCCCACCGCACCTGCGCTATGTTCCGACCCAGTTCCGCGCGAACTTCGTTTGCATACTGTTGCTTGCCAATGCCGCGATCAGCTTTGCTTCGACGCTTTTGTCCGTACTGGAATTGATGTGGCCGGGGAATTTGTTTGGCGACGGATTTGAAAACAATCCAGTGACACTGGTGCTGGCTATTCTCACTTTTGCGCTGGCGGTGGCCCAAATTGTGGTCTTCTTCACCACCGTAGTCGTTTTCCTCATGTGGCTTTATCGAGTTCACGAGAATCTGGCGGCATTCGGATTACCAAGAAACCAAATGCAGTACTCCTCTGCCTGGGCAGTGGGAAGTTTTTTTATCCCCTTTGCCAGCCTGGTAATTCCCTATCGCGCGATCAAGGAAGTCTGGCAAAAGAGCGTACCGAATCACGCAACCATGTTTAGTGCGCTAAGTCCGCCGGGCTATTTTGCCGCGTGGTGGGGTTTTTGGATCACGTCAAACATTGCCGACCAGCTCTATTTCCGTCTGTCGTGGCGTGAAGCGGCTGCGACGGATAGCATTGAAGTAATCGGAGCTATCGGCGGGGTGTTGGGAATGGTCGCAGCCTTTCTCGGTGTCAAAGTGGTACGAGAAATTCAGCGTCAGCAGGTTGAAAGTAGTAAGTTGATTCAAACTCAGCCGGTCTTCAATGCACCTCCGGCGCCACCTCAGTTTCAGCAACCAGGGAATTTCGGCGCCAACTCCTCTTCAATTGGATAAGAGCTCGACATTGCCGACCCTATTGGCTCTTTTCAGCACTTGCCGTTCGGGAATCGCCAATCTGCAATCGTGATGGCCCACCGCTTGGCGGTTCTTTCCTCAATTCTAAAACTTACAATTCGCAAAAGTGGGAAGTGCCCTAGTTAGTCTTTGTAACGCAAACTGTCAGTTGGCTTGGTGCCTTGAACGCCATTCTTTCAGCGCAAACTAACAGTTTGCGCTACAAATTGGTGCACTACCCAAAAGTGTTGACAGTTTTTCGAAACGGCATTATTGTGCCGCCGCTTACCTAACATCAAAACTCAGTTGGAGGACCCATGCAGATAATTGGAATGCTACTCGGTATTGCAGGCTTAATTTGTTTCATCATGGTGCTGATCAAGCAATTCCAAACTGCGGGGCCGGTTCACGGGATCATCGGGATTGTCACTTGTGGTATTTGGACCTTCATCTGGGGCTGGATGAATGCCAACAACCTGAACATCAAAAACATCATGATCATCTGGACGCTATTGTGGGTGGCGTGCCTCGCTTTCAATCTGATGTTCGGATCTTATTACGCGGCGACAATGATGCCGACAAACACTCCCTGACTTTCGCTGATCTGCAACGCTGCGCCTGAGCTGGAGACCTTCAGTCGGCGCAGCGTTAGCAATTCATCGCTCATCCGAGTTAACTGAATTCAGCAATTAGTGGCGCGTGATCCGACGGCCGTTCCCACGTGCGCGGCTCGATGTCGATCCAGGTGTTAACGCTTCGCTTCGCCAACGCTTTCGTTCCCCACACATGATCTATACGCAGGCCTAAGTTGCGGCGGAAGGCACCCGCGCGATAGTCCCACCAGGAAAACTGACCACCTTCCTCGTGATGTATCCGGAACGTGTCAGTGAAGCCCCAACGTTTGATTTCATCGAGCGCAGCCCGTTCATCCTGGCTGCACATGATCCGCCCCTGCCAGAGTTGCGGATTGTGCACATCACGGTCCTCGGGAGCCACATTGAAATCGCCACAGAGAATTACAGGCACGTCCCGTTGATAGTTATGATCAAGAAACTGCCGCAGTCGTTTCATCCAGTCGAGTTTGAACACAAATTTATCGGAGCCGACGGATTGTCCGTTGGGGATGTAAACATTGACGATGCGGACGCCCTCAAAGGTACCAGCGAGCAAACGTGCATGCGCTCCCTCCTGGTCTTCGTAGTTACCGCGTTGCAGGTCAGCGCATTCGCGCCGCGCAAGAATGGCGACGCCGTTGTAGCTCTGCTGTCCAAATACGCTGGCGCAATAACCGATGTTTGCAAACTCGTCAAAGGGAAATTTATCGTCCGTACATTTAGTTTCCTGCATGCAGAGCACGTCTGGTGACACCGCTTGCAGCCAGCGCGTGACGTGGGGCAAACGCGCGACGATCGAATTAACGTTCCAGGTAGCGATTTTCATGTTGGCTGTTTCCGCATAACGTTAACGTTCCCTCACGCCATCGAGCAAGCTCTATCGATTGGCGATTGGCGATTGCCAATTGCTGATTGCCAATTGAAACGCCGCGAGATCGCAGATTTCCGAGCTGCGGTGGTCACACTGTCTTATACTCTCCCGAAGACGAACGCATGCCGAAACTCAAGCCACTAAACAAACTTGTAAATAAAGCCCGCGACTTGCGAGCTACGCACAAAGAACGTCACCGGCCCAGCGAATTTGAATTTGCCCTTGCAGACAGCATTGACTATCTCGATGCGAATCACTGGCAAACTGTCACTTCCGGAAAATCACTTTTCCTCACGGCACATTACCTGCGCGTGCTGGAACAAGCGGGCCCTGACAACCTGCGTCAACGCTATGCCCTCATTTTTCGCGGACGCGAACCGGTCGCCGCTGTTGCCGCACAAAGTGTGACAATCTCACTCTCGCGTGTTAGCCAGAAACCGAGAAAGAGCCGGGCAGCTGCGCCGCTTGAGAAGATTCAAGAAAAAATGCTGGTCTGCGGCAATCTGCTCTCTTGGGGAATGCACGGCGTTGCCTTCGCTCCGAATGAAGACCAGGCCACCCTCTGGCCGGCCATTGCGGAAGCGCTTTATAGACTGCGCCGCGCAGACAAGCTTTCGGGTGATACCGCTTTGGTTATGGTCAAGGATATTCCCGACGCGCACGCGGTAACCGCTACAGCTCTCGCGCGCTTCTCGTATCGGCAGCTTGAAACCGAACCAAACATGGTTCTCGATATTTCACCTAGGTGGAAGTCTTATGACGACTACCTTGCAAGCCTTACTTCCCGGTATCGAAAGCACGCCCGAGAGGTTGATAAAGAAGTCAGCGAAGCTGGGTTGCTCATTGAACTCTTGCCGACTGCTGATGCGGTCGCGCAGCACGCGGGCGAGCTTCATCAGTTGTATTTACAAACTCACCGCAACGCGCGTTTGCGACTCGTGACCCTATCACCCGCCTTTCTTCCGACTCTGGCGGAGACGCTCGGCGCCGATATGCGTTGTACCGTCGTTAAGAAGGATGGACAACTTTTTGGCTTCGTAACGACGATTCGCGATGGCCAGACCGCCATCGGCTACTACATCGGATTTGATAGAGAGATCAACGCGACCGTTCCGATCTACTTTCGGTTACTTCAGACCGTGGTTGACGACGCGCTCAAGCTCGGGTGTCAAAAGCTTTCCCTGGGGCGGACGGCACTCGAGCCGAAAGCCCGACTAGGCGCGCGGCCCGATCCCCTGCGCATTTGGATTCGTCATCGCCTTCCCATGCTCAACGTCCTCGTGAGAGCTTTGCTCCACACCATTTCTCATCACGACGAACCACCCGAGCGGAATCCTTTCAAGGCAGAGCGATAGAAATTGGCGATTGCCGATTGGCGATAGGCGGTATCGGTTTTTTGCGGCTAATCAGCAAGTGGCGATTTGGCAATCTGCAATGCTAATTGGCAATCGTCAATCGCCAATCGGCAATCCCCATCATTCGCTGGCGATCAACCCCGCAAGCAAGGCTCCGCGGCGTGGTATCGCACTCGCGATGATGTGTTCATGGGCGGCGTGCGCTCCGTCTCCATCAACGCCCAGTCCGTCTAAAACTGGAATGCCCATGGCAGCCATGAAGTTACCATCTGAAGCACCCCCAACTTGCGCTTCACCCAGCTCAAAACCCAACGACGCAGCAATCACTCGAGCTTGTTCGAACAATGCTGCCACTGCCGGCGTCCGCTCCAGCGGCGGACGATTGATACCGCCACCAACGGTCACTTGAACGCGGTCATCAAACGCTTTCGAGCCGAGCAAAGCATCCAGTACTTGTTGCGATTCGGTCTCGCTCGAAAAACGCACATCGATTTCCGCCACCGCTTCCGCCGCAACTACATTTGAGCGGGTCCCACCGCGCACGACGCCAACATTCACATTGATGCCGCCGGAATTGTTTAGCGCATCAAGCCTTTGAATCTGCCTAGCCAATTCCAGGATTGCACTCGCTCCCTTTCCGGGATCGAGACCTGCGTGAGCCGCACGACCTGTCGTCGTCATCGTGAACATGCCGGTTCCCTTGCGGCCCGTCTTCACACGTCCGTCCGCTGAAGGTTCCAACACGAAGGCACAACGCGGCTGCGCTTCCTGAGCGAGCCGCTTCAATAAAGGCCAGCCGGAGAAACTACCAATTTCTTCGTCGCAGGTTAGCGCAAGTATCACACTGCCAGGCGGAGTTACAGCGACAGACTCCAATGCGCGCAATGCTTCCAAGGCCAGCACACAATTCGATTTCATATCAAAGATGCCTGGGCCGTAAAGGCGTTCGCCGTCCTGACGCCAGGGATTTATTGCGAGCGACCCGCGCGAATGTACCGTGTCGGTGTGACCAACAAGCATGACCGGGCGCGAGCTCTGCGAATCCGCAAAAGCGCGAATTACCAGATGTTGGCCCATCTCGGGTACATCAATCCGTTCAACAGAGGTCACGCAACGCATTCCGGCAGCTGCTTGAACCAATACCTCCACGGCGTCGCGACTGCCGCCAACATCGCCGGAAGGGGATTCGCATTCGACGAGCGACTTGATTAGTTTTAAGATCTCGACTTGTCGTTCGCTAAAGTGCTTTTCAAGTTTTTGGGTTTGAGCTTTGGAGATGACGGGTGACATTTGAAAGGAGGGATGCTTGGCTATGCCGCCGCTGAACTATTATTTTTGATCGTTGCCCGCCGTACCGTCAGTGATTCGATTCGCTCAAGATTAACTTCATAACCGAGGCCGGGTCCTTCCGGGACTTGAATGGTGCCGCGCGGGCTCACTGTGACCGCAGGCTCAATGATGTCATTCGCCCAGTAGCGCTTACTTGCTGAAACGTCACCCGGGAGCGTAAATCCTGGCAGGGTGGACATGGCAATGTTGTGGGCGCGCCCAATTCCTGATTCCAACATGCCACCGCACCACACCGGCACGCCGTGCTCACGGCAGATGCGCTCGACCCGTTGCGCTTCGGAGTGACCACCGACCCGACCCAGTTTTAAATTCACCATCCTGCACGATCCCAGGTCAAGAGCATGCTTCGCATCTTCAGCCGAATGAATCGATTCATCAAGACAAATAGGCGTCTTGATTCTCCGCTGTAAGACGGCATGGTCAAAGATGTCGTCGTGAGCGAGGGGTTGTTCGAACATCATCAGGTTGAACTGGTCAAGATCCTGGAAGAGGGGCGCGTCAGCGAGTGTGTAGGCGGAGTTGGCATCTCCCACAAGCCCGATATCAGGAAACTGCTGGCGCACTGTTCTGATCACATCTGCGTCCCAACCCGGCTTTATCTTGATTTTGATTCGCTGATAACCGGCGTCCACTTCCTTCTGGATCTTTTCGAGCAGAATCGAGACGGAGTCCTGAATCCCAATTGAGACGCCGCAGGAAATCTCTGTTTGCGTCCCGCCGAGCAGTTTCCAAAGAGGCACGTCTTTCGACTTTGCCTCCAGATCCCAGCAGGCGGTCTCAATCGCAGCTTTGGCCATTCGGTGACCACGAACGTGGCCCAACATTGAGAACACATGAGCTGCGGACGCGGGTTCGCTCGCGACAAGCATTGGCGCCAGAAACGTTTCCAGCGTCGCCCAGGCGCTGTCGGTCCATTCATCGCTATAAAACGGTTCTTCTCCGGCGGTGCATTCGCCCCAGCCTTCCTCACCGTTCTTACTTTCTACTCGAACGAGCACAATGCGCCGCTCAGTAGTGCGTCCAAAGCTCGTTTCGAAAAAGTGGACTAAGGGCAGGCGAATCTCGCGGAGTTCTACCGAAGAAATGATCACTTAGCTAACGCTCCACCCACCAAAGAGTCAGCAATCAAAAGAGCAGTCATTATGCCGACGTGTCAGTCTTTTGTCAGCCCGGGGCTCGGCGAAGGCAATGTCCTAATCTGAAATAAGCTTCAGGCTTTGTTATGCCTTGCCAGATGGATAACCTTGCACGTCCCACCCCAGATACTGCACAACATCACTGGCCGCCGCGTCTGCGTGATCTCTTACATATTCCTTGGGATCATTGAGTGCGGCTTCGATAAGGGGTTTCACACCTGGTTCGTCCAACTTCCCGCACGTTCTGGCGAGGTGACCGAAACCAAGAATGGCATTGCCGCGCACATTGAAGTGAGAGTGACTGGATAGGCGTAAGCAAACACCTTGTGCCCAGGCGCAATCTGGCGGGTCCATCGAGACCCAAATCGGAACGTAGAGAAGTTCCTCGGGCTGATTTTGTTCTATAGCCGCTTCCATATCCTGTTCAGTCCATCCATCTTTGAAAGTATTCATAACACTCAAGTCAGAGGCATAACCCGGGCCTTCTCATTTCGTAACTCAACGGGTTATATCACAGGGGGCCAAAGCCCATACCAATGTCGGAATCTGAAATTCAGATTAGGACACCACTCACCAACGCTTTGTGCAGATCAGAGGTGTAATCCGCAAACCTACTCTTCACCGTGAGCGAATCAGCCCTAACCCAGCAAGCTAAATGCGTCCGCAAACGGATGCAAGAAATCTGGCACCGTGCCTTGACCCTAAGCAAGAATGCTGGTAAACAAGTCGCACACTCCTAGGGCTTGTCTTCTGGTAATCCCCGGATCAATGTTGCGGAATTTTTGAATTGTTTTTAAAAGGACGTTTCTATGCCTAATCGCCTCCGTTTCGCTTCGCGAGTACGCCTTGTAATTTTAGTGATCGCCATTATCTCGGTGCTGCTTGCAGGTTTTCTTTTCTCCACCTCTCACCCAGCGAGCGCTGCGACTTCAGAACTATTCATTTCTGAGTACATCGAGGGCACCGGGGTTAATAAGGCAATTGAGATCTACAACGGCACGGGGGCGCCAGTTGATCTCACCACGGGGAACTATTTTTTGCAGCTTCACTCTAACGGCGCGGCAGCTCCAAGCCAGGGGGTCGCCCTTACCGGAGTGATTGCAAATGGCGACGTATTCGTAATAGCGAATTCAGGAGCTAACGCGACGATCCTCGCCCAGAGCGATATGTTTAGCAATACAGTCCTGAATCACAACGGCGACGACGCCTTTGTTTTAAGAAAGGGTGGAGCCGCAGGGACCATTATTGACGTATTCGGCCAGGTTGGGTTTGACCCAGGAACAGAATGGGGTAGCGGGCTTACTTCTACCGCCGACAACACGCTTCGACGAAAATCAACGATCTGTGCAGGCGATACCAACGGAGCGGATGCGTTTAATCCGGCAACCGAGTGGGACGGATTCGCAGTTGATACGTCCGATGGTTTCGGGGCGCACACAGCCTCGTGCGGCGATCCAACCCCGACACCGACTCCGACACCAACGCCAACCCCGACTCCTACTCCAACACCAACGCCGACGCCAACCCCCACGCCGACTCCTACTCCGACGCCTTCTCCAACTCCCGACATGACCGGCACTGTGGTCATCAGTCAGATTTACGCTGGAGGCGGTAACACTGGCGCAAGCCTCAAAAACGACTTCATAGAAATCATCAATCATACCGGAGCGCCCATCGACTTGAGCGGCTGGTCAGTGCAATACATCTCTGCAACGGCAACGACTGGCTCATGGGCGGTTACCCCTCTCAACAGTTTTATTCTTCAGCCCGGCCAATATTATTTGATTCAGGAAGCTGCCGGCACCGGTGGCTCGGTTGATCTTCCGACACCCGATACCGTAGGAACCATCCCGATGGGTGCCGCAGCTGGCAAGGTGGCGTTAGTCAGCAACACCACAGCGCTATCTGGTGTGGGTTGTCCGACAGGCTCTGGCCTCGTTGACCTTCTCGGCTACGGCGGCACAGCTAACTGTTTTGAGGGCGCAGGGCCAGCGCCAGCGCCCAGCAACACGACGGCGGACCTCAGGAAAGACAGTGGCTGCACCGACACAAATAACAACAATTCGGACTTTTCGGCCGGCGCGCCGAATCCTCGGAACACTCTGTCACCGACAAATAATTGCGCCGTTCTCAAAGGCACTGGCACAGCTAACCCCTTTGGCGTACAACAGGGCGAAAGCACGACCCTGACAGTGATTGTTTCTCCGGGGAGCGATCCCGCCAGCACAGGAATCACTGTGACGGCAGATCTCTCGTCAATTGGCGGATCACCGACTCAATCTTTTGCCGGCAGCGGAAATACTTTCACTTTCTTCGCCACGGTTTCGGCGTCTGCGGCGCTGGGAAGCAAGCTACTTCCCGTAACAATTACGGATGCACAAGCTCGGACGGCCAGCACCACCATTGCTCTGATTGTGCAACAACCCCATGTTGTGATCAGTCAAGTGTATGGAGGAGGCGGTAACGCAGGCGCGACGTACACGAACGATTTCGTTGAACTTTACAACCCTACCAGCGTCGCATTCGACCTGACCGGTTGGTCTCTGCAGTATGCCTCGGCAACAGGAGACGGGTGGGAATTTACTCGGCAGCCGCTCGGGGGTGCCATCGGGCCGGGCGAATATTATCTAATCGCCCTCGGATCAGCAGATCCTATCGGCTCACCGCTACCCGCCGCCAACATCACTAGCGATATCAACATTGGCGCAACCCAGGGCAAACTCGCGCTCGTTAGTGACTTCGAGCCGCTAGAGGGCAATTGTCCGATTGGTGACGCCGAGATCCAGGATTTTGTCGGATACGGTGTCGCCGACTGCTCCGAGACCTCGACGGCAGCATCACCCAGCGCCACAACGGCGATATTACGGAAGAACGACGGCGCGACGGACACTGATAATAATTCGGCTGACTTCGCTACCAACGCACCAAACCCGCGCCGCACGGCGCCTATTGTGGAGATTGGGCCATCGGTTTTTGGTACTGATCCCCGGAATAACGCGACCTCTGCCCCGCGCGACGCCACTATCAGCATTAATTTCACTGAGCCTGTAACTGTGGATGAGGGCTGGTATGACATAACTTGCGTCTCCAGCAATAACCACAACAGCGCGACAGTTAGGTCGTTCTTTGGTGGCGACACCTACACCATCACGCCGAACGTAAACTTCATCGCAGGCGAGCAGTGCACCGTCACCATCTTCAAAGATGCGGTGCACGATGTGGATACGGATGACCCAGTCAACGGCGACACCCTGCCCGCTAACAAAGTCTTTACCTTTACGGTCGCCAACGGCACCGCGCCACCCTACCCACTAAGCGTCCACTTGACGATGGGTAATCCCAACGGCGCTACAGCTGATCTTGGCCAGCCTGATAATTACCTGATGGAGAAGCCCGAGTTTTCTCTTTCTTACAACAGGACTCGCGGCACGGCTAACTGGGTCAGTTGGCACCTGGCTGATGAATGGACCGGCAGCCTGACACGTGTTGATACCTTCCGTGCTGATTCGGCAGTTCCCTTCGATTGGTTCCGTGTTTCGGGATTCGACTACGTCGGCTCGGGTTTCGATCGCGGTCACATGGTTCCCAACGCCGATCGTGACAAGGAAACTTCGATACCCATCAATCAGGCGACGTTCCTGATGTCCAACATGATTCCCCAATCCCCAGACAACAATCAGGGTCCATGGGCCAATCTCGAAGGATATTTAAGGACGCTCTTGCCTGGCAACGAAATCTACATCGTCGCAGGCGGGGCGGGTACGGGTGGCACCGGCAGCGCTGGAGCGGCCACCACTATTTCCGGAGGCAATGTCACCGTTCCAGCTCAGACTTGGAAAGTAGCTTTAATAATGCCTAAGGAGAGCGGCGACGACATAGCGCGCGTAAACTGTTCAACCAGGACACTCGCCGTCATCATGCCGAACGTTCAGGGCATCAGGAATACTCCCTGGGAGACCTACATTACTACCGTTGATGCTGTTGAAAGCCTTACGGGTTATGACTTGTTCACCAACCTGCCGGATGCTGTCGAGAACTGCGTTGAGGCCGGTAGTAATGGGACAAACGCCCCAGCCACTGCAAATCAATCTGCGTCGACAGCGGAAGACAATGCCGTTGAGATTTCGTTGCAGGCTGCTAGGCCCGACGCTGACCCGCTTACTTTCTCGATTGTGAGCGGCCCAACAAACGGCCTGCTAGGCAGTATTGGCGCGCCATCCTGCACGACCTACGCCTGCACAGCAACCGTCACATACACGCCGGGTTCCAACTATGACGGATCTGACAGCTTCACCTTCAAGGTCAATGACGGCAGCACTAATTCAAACATCAGCACCGTAACAATCACCGTCAATTCCGCAAACGATGATCCTGATGCGGTTGACGATGAGGCAACAGTTGCTGAAGACAGCGGTGCTAACACGATAAACGTTCGGGTCAACGACAACGATGTCGACGAGGACACGCTGACGGTTACCGCCGTCACGCAGGGCACCAACGGTGCCGTGGCTATTACTAATGGCGGGGCCGATGTCAGTTACACGCCCAACGCTAACTTCTTCGGCAGCGATTCATTCACCTATACGGTGAGTGACGGCAACGGCGGTTCCGACACGGCGACTGTCGCGGTTACAGTGACGAATGTTCAGGACGCTCCGGACGCTGTTAACGACACTGCCACAATCGCTGAAGACAGCGGCGTTAACACGATAAACGTGCGGGCGAACGACGGCGATGTTGACGGTGACACGCTGACCGTTACGGCCGTAACGCAGGGCACGAATGGTGCTGTGGCTATTACTAATGCCGGCGCTAATGTCAGTTACACGCCGAATGCTAATTTCTTCGGCAGCGATTCATTCACGTATACGGTGAGTGATGGCAACGGTGGTAACGATACGGCGACTGTCAGTATCACAGTCACAAATGTCAACGATGCACCAGTGCTGACGTCGTCAGTGGCTATGAACTTAATCTCCGCAACCAACAGCAATCTGTTCAACGTGGGGCTGACAGCGAGTGCCACCGACGCAGATGGTGAAACGGTAACGATCCAGGTGGCTGTCTTCGGCGATGAGGATGACCAAACTGCGACGTTGCCGGGGGTGGTACATTCACCCGACGCAAAAGACATCGCCCTGAATACGCTTCGCTTACGAGGCGAGCGAGTGGAAGCAAACGACGGGCGCGTTTACTTAATTGTCGTCACGGCTTCTGACCCTTCGGGCGGCGTCACTCGCGACTACCACACTGTGGTGGTACCGAAGAACAACAAGCCGGCAAGCACTGCCTCCGTAAATGCTCAGGCGGCGGCGGCGATCTCTTATGCATCAGCCAATAATGGAACACCACCGCCCGGCTATTTCGTAATCGGAGACGGGCCGATCATCGGTCCCAAACAGTAAGGAGTTAACTCCAAACAGTTGAGGGCGGGATTCTTTAAACAGACTCCCGCCCTTTTACTTGGTCGCTAAGCAAGAACTATGGGAGCAAACAACCAACGGGTTATGGAAAGGCTTTCGCAAGCGGCCGCCGGTTTGCTCTTCATGAGCGAATCGGACTACCCATTCGAAATAATTCAATGGGACGGCCCAACCGAACCGACAGCAGACTTCGTTCGCAAGGTTGCAGGTGAAGCAGCCGATTCTCCGGTCCAGGAGCTCGAGGCAGAGCAGTTTCTTAACTCCGGCCGGTATCAAAGATTGTTGTTAGTTTTGCAGCAGGAACTCTCGGACTTGAGGGCCTATAAGGTTGGCCGGATAAACATGCCGGTCTATGTTGTGGGACGCAGTCGTGAAGGCAGTTGGCTGGGAGTAGCGACTCGAGTGGTCGAGACTTAGCTTATTCGGTGGAGACTAATTCCTTGTTATTGAGCGCGGCGTGCATCGTATGCCAGGGGAGGGTCGCGCACTTCACGCGCACCGGAAATTCGCGAACACCCTCAAAGATCTTCAAGTTGCCCAAAGTCTCCGCGGCATTGTTTTCGTAATTCTCGCCAGTCACCATGCGATGGAAAGCAGTAAACAGAGCTTCCGCCTCCTGCTTCCCTTTTCCTTTGACAGCCTGAGTCATCATGCTGGCAGCGGCCTTGGAAATAGCACAGCCGGAGCCTTCGAAAGAAACTTCCTTCACAGCGTCTGCTTCGAGATTCAAATAGACAGTTAAATGATCACCACAGAGAGGGTTGTAACCTTCAGCCGAATGATTCGCCGACTCAAGCTTGCGAAAGTTTCGCGGCTTCTTGTTGTGATCGAGAATCACCTGCTGGTAAAGCTCACTCAGTTCTGACATAGGTTTATTGCCGATTGCCAATTGGCGATTGCCGATTTAGATACTCGTCCTAGGCAGCTTCCAGAAGTATTGTTCAGCTGTCGCCACCACTCTCACCAATCGGCAATCAGCTAAAAATATCGATCACTTTGCGGATCGTCCCCGCCAGCACATCCACTTCTGCTTTCGTGTTGTAGAAAGCGAAGGACGCGCGCGCCGTCGCTGGAATGTTGAAACGTTGCATTACCGGCTGCGCGCAATGATGGCCGGCACGCACGGCAATGCCTTCCTGATCCAGAATGGTGCCGATGTCGTGGGGATGAATTTCGTCGATTACGAAGGACAGCACGCTCGCTTTCTCATGCGCCGTCCCAATTATTCGCACGCCTTCGATGCCCGACAATAGCTCGGTCGCATAACGCAGCAATTCCTGCTCATGCACTGCTGCCTGCTCCCGCCCGATGCCGTTCAAGTAATCAATCGCTGCTCCCAAACCAATCTGCGAGGCGATTGCGGGGGTTCCTGCTTCAAACTTGTTCGGCAGATCAGCGAAGGTGGTTTTCTCAAAGGTCACATTTCGAATCATGTCCCCGCCGCCCTGGAAAGGATTCATCTTTTCCAACAACGCAGCCTTGCCGTAGATCACTCCGCTGCCAGTAGGTGCAAACATCTTGTGGCCCGAGAAGGCGAAGAAGTCGCAATTAAGATCCTGAACGTCGACCGGCATATGCGGAGCACTTTGAGCTCCATCAATCAGCACCGGCACGCCATACTTGTGGGCTTGCTCGATCATTTTTTTGATGGGATTGATCGTCCCGAGGGCATTAGAAACATGACTGAGAGCGACAAACTTAGTGCGCTCGTTGAGCAGTCCGTGATAATCGTCTAGCAACAACTCACCAGCGTCATTCATCGGGATCACGCGCAGGCGAGCTTTCTTCTCTTCGCAAAGCATCTGCCAGGGCACGATGTTGGCGTGATGCTCCATCGCCGAGATGATAATCTCATCGCCAGCTTCAATGAACTTTCGGCCGTAGCCGTGCATTACAAGGTTGATGCCTTCGGTCGCGCCGCGCACAAAGATGCATTCCTTGGCTTCGCGCGCATTGATGAAGCGCTTAACAGTCTCGCGCGCGCCTTCGTAAGCAGTGGTCGCCTTCTGGCTCAGGTAGTGAACGCCACGATGAATGTTTGAATGTTCCTGCTCCAGATACATGCTGCCGCGCTCGATCACCACTTGCGGCACCTGGGACGACGCAGCATTGTCGAGATAGACCAACGGTTTCCCGTTGACCGTCTGATGGAGCACAGGAAAATCGGCACGAATACGCTCAACGTCCCAGCCGTTGGCCAGGTTCGGCTCGTCGATGCTTGTTACTTTTGTCGCCAACATTCTTTGTCCTAAAACTCTACTTTCGACTAAGCCTCCAGTCGCGCATTTAGACGGTGTAGCACTGCCTCATCTAGTTGCGACCTGATCGAGTCGATCTTGATTTTGCCAATCACCTCTTCGGCAAAGCCATAAGTCAGCAGATTACGAGCGAGTTCCCCGTGAATGCCCCGCGTCTGTAAGTAAAACAGCTCATCCTCATCAATCTGGCCCACGGCGGCTCCGTGTGCGCACTTTACGTCGTCGGCAAGAATCTCCAGCTGTGGTTTGGTATCAACGCGTGCCTCCTTCGAGAGGAGTAGATTTTTGTTGGTTTGCATGGCGTCGGTTTTTTGCGCGCCATGACGTACAAAAACTTTGCCGTTGAAGACTGCGCGTGACTTGCCGTCGAGGATGCCCTTATACAACTGATGGCTGGTGCAATGCGGTTGTTGATGGTCGATAACGGAATGCGTGTCAGTATGCTGACCGGAGCTCACAACATAAAGGCCGTCAACCCAACACTCCGCGCCTTCATGATCCATTTGCACCGCGATATCGTGCCGCGAAAGCTGCGCTCCAAAGTTTATTGCAGTTGAATCGTAACTGGCATTGGTGCCGAGGGTAGCGCTAGTGCTGGCTATATGAAACGATTCGACGCTCTCGCGCTGCACCTTGTAGTGCTCAAGTCGGGCGCCATCCTGCAACACGACTTCAACGACCGCATTTGTGAAACTGACACCCGCGCCGGCGTTAGCATAACTTTCAAACACAGTCGCATTGCTGTTCGCTTCAGCAACGACTAACACTCGCGGAAAAGATGCGACGTTGCCTGCGCTAAGAAAGAGTAAAGACAGCGGTGTCTGAATTTCGACATCCCTGGGAATCAAGACGAAGGCTCCACTCGCGAGCATCGCGGTGTTCAAAGCAACAAAGCCGTTGGTATTGTAGCCAACACCGCGCGCCAGATATTCCCGGATCAACTCCTGATAAGTCGCTTCTTTGATCGCCTCATCGAGACCGATGGCAATCAGACCGGCAGGAACATCTTCAAGCGAGCTCAAATCCTTTCGCAATACCCCATTTACAAAAACCAATTGGCTGTTTTTTGCTTCGACACAACCAAGCCGACTCACTTCTGCGGGAGTTACTTCGCTGTCGCCCACATCTCGAGCGGTTTGAAAGCTCAACTTAGTCAGCGGGGCAACGTTGGTATATTTCCATTCCTCATCCTTCACGGTGGGGAAACCAAGTTCCTTAAAGCGATCGAACGCAGCTTCGCGTAAGCGCTTTGCCCAACCGACCGTTACAAATTCATTTGGTTGCGAGAAGATCGCTTCCCAGAGAGTGCTTTCCTGTTTTGTTACTTCAGTCGCCATTACCATTATTAATCCAAGTTTAATCAGTTCACGCCGCGGCGGACGTGATCCAGTCGTAGCCCTTCTCTTCGAGTTCCAGCGCCAGTTCTTTTCCGCCCTCGCGAGCAATGCGGCCGTTGGCCAACACGTGCACGTAGTGCGGCACGATGTAGTTCAGTAAGCGCTGATAGTGTGTGACCAGCACGACTGCGTTTTCCGAGTTGTGCAATTGATTCACGCCACCGGCAACTACGCGCAGAGCGTCGATGTCGAGACCGGAATCCGTCTCGTCGAGAATCGCGAGCTTTGGCTCAAGCACTGCCATCTGCAAAATTTCATTGCGCTTTTTCTCGCCACCGGAAAAACCTTCATTCACCGATCGCGTCATGAAGCTGGCGTCCATCTCAACCACCTTCGCGCGCTCCTTGAGCAAGTCCTTAAACTCCAACGGATCGAGTTCTTCTTCGCCCAGATGCTTGCGCTTTTCGTTATAGGCCAGCCGCAAAAACTGGGCGTTGGAAACACCAGGCACTTCGATTGGGTATTGAAAGGCCATGAAGACACCTTCGCGGGCGCGTTCATCGGTAGACATCTCGAGCAGATTCTTTCCCTCGTAGAGCACCTCGCCTTCGGTTACCTCGTAGGCAGGATGGCCCGCCAACACTTTTGCGAGGGTCGACTTTCCTGAACCATTGGGGCCCATGATTGCGTGAATCTCACCTTTTTTGATTGTGAGATTTATTCCCTTAAGAATTCGATTCCCGTCGACTGTCGCGTGTAAATTCCGAATCTCTAACATGAAATAATTTGCTCCATTAATTCTTTAGGTCATAGGTTCGGGTGCCAGCTGCCGGTAGTAACGCAACCCGACATCCGACACCCGAACAGCTGTCTTGCGTTTTATCCGACACTGCCCTCGAGCTTCATCCCCAGCAGGCGTTGCGCCTCGACTGCGAATTCCATTGGCAATTGCAGGAACACATCTTTGCAAAATCCGTTGATGATCAAAGACACTGCGTCTTCCTGCGAAATGCCACGTTGCTGCAAATAAAATAATTGCTCTTCACTTATTTTCGAAGTCGAGGCCTCATGCTCCACGGCTGAGCTATTGTTCATGACCTCGATGTAGGGAAACGTGTTAGCGCCACAATCGGAGCCGATGAGCATCGAATCGCACTGTGTATAGTTGCGCGAATTCTCCGCTTTCGGCATCACCTTAACGAGACCGCGATAGCTGTTGTTGGACTTTCCGGCCGCGATTCCCTTGGAAATGATTGTCGAGCGGGTGTTCTTGCCGAGATGAATCATCTTTGTTCCCGTGTCGGCTTGCTGCGCGTGATTCGTCAGTGCCACCGAATAGAACTCCCCGATCGAATTGTCGCCCTGCAAGATGCACGAGGGATACTTCCAGGTAATCGCCGAACCGGTCTCGACTTGTGTCCAAGAAATTTTAGAATTTCGCCCAGCGCACTTGCCGCGTTTGGTGACGAAGTTATAAATACCACCAACGCCGTCTTCATCTCCTGCATACCAGTTCTGCACAGTCGAATACTTAATCTGCGCATCGTCGAGCGCGATCAATTCGACTACCGCAGCGTGCAATTGATTCTTGTCAAACTTAGGAGCGGTGCAGCCTTCGAGATAAGAAACGTAAGAACCTTCTTCAGCAACAATCAAAGTGCGCTCAAACTGCCCTGACTCGGCGTTGTTAATTCTGAAGTAAGTCGAGAGCTCCATCGGACAACGGACGCCTTTTGGGATAAAACAAAAGGAGCCGTCGGAGAATACGGCGCTGTTCAGCGCGGCAAAAAAGTTGTCGTTCGTAGGAACGACCGAGCCCAAATACTTCTTAATCAGCTCCGGATACTCGCGAATCGCTTCACTAAACGAACAGAAGATTACTCCGTGCTTCTTCAGTTTTTCCTTGTAGGTCGTGGCGACGGAGACAGAATCAAACACTGCGTCTACCGCAACGCCGGCCAATTGCTTCTGCTCCTGGAGCGGGATCCCCAGTTTCTCAAAAGTTTTCAGCAACTCCGGATCGACCTCATCGAGGCTGGCCTTGGTCGGCTTCTGCTTCGGAGCACTGTAGTAGATCATGTCCTGGTAGTTGATCTTCGGATAGGTGAGGTTAGGCCAATGCTTGGGTTCAGTCATCGTCAACCAGTGACGATAGGCCTTAAGGCGAAACTCCAACATCCACTCAGGCTCATTCTTCTTCTCAACGATCAGACGAATAGTGTCCTCGGAGAGTCCTCGAGGAATCATGTCCGACTCAATGTCGGTGACGAAACCGTATTTGTATTCCTGACTTCCTAGAATTCCTGCTGTGCTCATCTGTGACGTAATTTCCTTTAAGCTTCCAAACGATTTGGCCCCTGGCCTTTCGCGATATGAATCTGATGCAGTGTCGCATCCACGTTGGCCTCGGTCCCCAGCAACTGCGATAAGGTAATTCCGGAAAGGGCAGCGGCGACGATCTGATGCAGCTCCAAAATCACCGGGCGTATTCCGCAATCTCCGGTGTGCACGCAGGCATCGAGCACCCCCGCGTAGCTCTTGCAATGCGACTCGGCGGGCTTGCCGTCCAAAACGCGGATCACTTCATTGAGATGAATTTCAGCAGCCGGACGGGCCAGGTGGTAACCACCCTTGATTCCTCGCTGCGACTGCACCAGCCCTGCCTTACTCATAATCCACATCAGCTTGCCGGCATTGGCGACGGATATGCCCTCTAAACGGGAAATCTCGCCTAGGGTGAGGGACGTTCCCGCCGCATCGGCCCGAGCTAGCTGCAGCAGGCATCTCAATCCGTATTCTTCCTGGGCTGAAATCTTCATTGCCGGGCCAGCTTAGCGAAACCTTACTTTAAAGTCAACATTACTAAGCTGCTGAAGGTCTGAGGGATAGCCAATCTCCCTTCGTTGCGCTCACTTGCTAGAGGGTAAAGTTGAATTCTATAAAGCCGGTCAGGCGCACAGGCTTTCCAGCGACGAGTGTGGGCGAAAACTTCCAACGCCGAGCGGCGTCCTCGGCGGCGCCGCGCAAGAGCGTCGGTCCTTCGCTTTTGGCGACATCATTGACATTGCCGCGCTCGTCAACGGTGACATACACGCGAACAATGCCTGCGGCGGCAGCGTTTCGCGCGATTTGCGGGTATACGGGAAGGACTCGTCGGGTCGCCCTTGAATTCAGCGAGCCCGTTGACACCGTGTTAGCAGCAGCGGGATTGGGGTTTTCGGCGTTAGTGGGATTAGCAGGTGCGGCGGAACTGGATAATGGCTCGGCCGGCGTAATACTGTTCTGGGTATGCTGTTGATTAGAGGTTTCAAGAACCGCCGTCACTGGGGGAACGGAGCCCAGAGAAGCTACCTGACTCTGCGAGAGAACTAAACCCTGCCTAACTCCGGCTCGTTCCACTTCCCACTTCGCCCGGTCTTCATCATCGCGCGCTAATGAAAGCCGAATGCCGAGGATATCTTCGAGCAACGCCAACGATTCATACGCCTTTGGTTGGTCTTTGCTGATTTCCCGCGCCTGAAAGCTCATCCGCTCCAGCAGCGCGCGCAGGCGATCCAGGTCGACCAGCGCTTCCTTAGGCAGCGTTGGATCCGCAACGTTAATCCCAAAGTTTCGATATCGCGTAAGGTGCGCACGCGCCCCATTAACCGCCTGTCCGGCGAGAGCGAAGTATGTGCGAATAGAAGCGTCTTTTTTTACCTGGCGAGCCTTGAAAGTTTCTTCCAGCAGCGATTCGGCACGACTGTAATTCCCCTCTTCAAGGCAAATGCTCATCAGCATCAGCGAAGCGACATTCCGTATCGAATCGTCCTGAGCGGTAACCCGTAAAGACTCCAATTCAGCCGCCGCGGCATCCAGTTGGTGGGCAGCGACGAGTGCCCGGGCGCGCTCAATGCGGGCCTGGATTGCTGTTGCAGCAACCTCTGGGTTGGAGGCGTCCGCCGTACTCTGTGCGTACGCGGGAAGGACTCCGAAAGTCGCTAAAACGACCAGGATTGTTGGGAAAAGGACTTTGTTAGAAAGGGGATACCAAAGAAAATCGATTGCTGGCTTCACTAATGATGCTCCAAAAAATAAAAGGCGAGCTTAACAAGCTCGCTTAACAGTTCCTTAGTTTTGACGGCTTATTATGGTGCTTTATCGTCTTTCAGGCAAGCGAGTCAGCTGCGACTCCCGGCTGGGGGCCCCTTCCAAACAAATTCGGGGCGCCCTCGAAAGGACGCCCCTACATTGTCAGTTTCAATCGGCTGGTCGCCGTTGGACTCGTTGATTAAGGCAACGCTTCGACGTTAACGAAGAACCGGAAGGTACCGCCCGCCTGGACGCCGAGCCTAAATTCAACGTTGACGTTCGCTCCCGGTGCTAATGGTTGCGCCACCGAAATGACGCCGACAGCCATGGAACTATTCAGTCCGCCACCCAGGGGTTGCGGAATCGTCACCGTGGGGCTTCCCTGCTCCACGGTTAGACCCCTTACCTGCACAGACCCGCCACCGGTGACTGTTACCGCGCTGCCGAAGGAGTCAAGCGCGCGCAAATCAGCTTGCCCAGCGACAGTGTTTCCCAGCGTCGTCACATCAACGATCCGGAATCTAAGTTTGGTAACTCCCTGCCCGGTATTGTTCGTAAAGCGACGACGGATGATAAGTGTCCCGAGGGCGCAATTTGCTCCGCCACAGGAGTTGGGCGTGCTATTGCGCACCCGATTCGGTGCGTTCGCCAAACCGGCAACAGGATCGATCAATGACGCCTTCAGTTGCGCGTTGCGTTGAATCGGACTCGCGGTGTTCTCCGGACCAGGTGCTCCGAGAGTAGATTGCAGACCGCCATATACGCCGCCGTTCGTTGAAACAAACTGGAAATCGGCCGCGTTGTCATTTGTATCTTGCGCCGCACCCGTTACCAGTTTGCGCACGAAACTGTAGTTCCCGGCGTTTGCCCCCGGCGAGATTAAGCCGGCACCTTCGCGGTAGAGCGCATCTGCCCCCGTGAAACCGGCGGCATCAAGCCGATGAGCAAGGTCGAGCGAATTAGAGTTAGCTGTCGCGAAGATCGCTACGCCACCTGAATCGGGAATGTCGCCATTGTAAAACGTATCTGCGGCGCCATAGGAAAACAGGTTGTAGCCGCTGCCATTTCCCGCCAGGTAATGGCCGCGAGCGGGAATCGTCGTGCCGTTAGGAATGATGAAATTGATGGTGGGGTCGATAGTGGTTACCATCCAGCCTGATGACCCGTCCGTCACGTTTACCGTAATCCCCTGATTCGTGTTGTTTTGGATCTCGACGAACTCGTTCACGGTGGTGAAGACGTCTTCACCGCGGAAGCGGAATTCGCTGATCAAAATATCTCCCGGATTGGGCGGTAAGGTACGGATAAAGTTAACAATGAAATTCCCCGTGAACGGTCGGAAGCCCGTGCCGAAGTTTTTCACTTGCGGGAAAAAACTGAAACCTGCCTGCGTTGCAGTTACTGAATAATTCCCTCCCGGACTAAGTCCGGAAAAGGCGTAGTCGCCCGTGCCATCTGTTATGACCGAACCACTGGAGGTGCCCGTTAGATTCACGGTAACGCCGGCGACCGGATTGCCATCGGAGTCGGTGACGCGGCCGGCGATGAAGAGAGTTGTATCAGCAGTCCCGGTGAAGACAAGCATCATCCCGTTTCGCAAAGCGTTCTGATGACACGAGAATTCTGTGTAGGGAGTGCCGCCGGCGCGTTCTACACCAACGGTTACGTCACGTCCGCCGCCCGGGGCGGTGCCAAAGATAACGTCGAACCGCGCCTGGTTTTCGTAGAGACGCACTTCAAAATTTAAACTTGCAGGAGAATTGCCAAGAAGCGAGGCTCGCCACTCGATATTGAAGATCTGATTTGGAGCTGCGCCGCTGACTGACGTAAAGATTCCTTCGTTGACGCCACCAATAGTTAGATCACCCCAGTGTGGCAGGATTGCGTAATTGAACTGCGGAAGTGGAAAACAAACATCACCCTGTCCGTAATCGGGATTGTTACTTACGAATTGCAAATTGCCGTTCGTGCTGACATTAACCTGCGAAAACTCCATGTCGTAGAGCTTAAATGAAAAGGGCAACGTCACCGTCGCCATGCAATCATCGCCCTGTGGACTGACCCCGCAATTGAATCCCGTTACCGCACTGGTTCCCGGAGTAATCGCACCGGTCGTTTGGGTCACCTGATAATTCGTCGTGTCCGGAGTCGCTCCGGCCACTCCGATGGGTTTGGGAATTTTGCCCACGCGCCCCCCATCACTCCTTGCTCGTTGTGCCTGAAGCGGCGTCGCGACAATCAAGCCAGTAAGCAGCGCTAGCAGCGCCACAGAAACCCTTATGAAACCCATTCGTGATCTCCTAACAATTTTATTCGTTGCTGTCGTTGGAAGCTGCCGAACAGTCGTGAGCTGTTGACCGCATCAGGTGCGCAGGCGCCGGGGTCTGCAAAAGATAGCAGAGGCATTAAGGCCGGTCAAAGTATTTAATCGAAGATTTCCCTTACTCTTTTGCGGGTGAGCCGGCCAGACTTTTTACGATGCGCTCACGAAAGACCTTAGCGCTCGCTTTAATCGCCCTTTCGTTCAAAGTCAGCAGACGCCGATCCCGCATTACTACACGTCCGTTGATGATCACAGTCTGCACAGCTGAAGCTTTGGTGGCATAAACCAGATCAGAGTAGACGTTGTAGGAAGGGATTTGATTGAGCGAATCTCCCGCAACGATAACCAGGTCGGCTCGCTTGCCCGATTCCAGCGAACCAATCTCCTTCTCCAGGTGCAATGCCTCAGCGCCACGAATCGTTGCGAGCTCAAAGGCTTCCTGCGCCGACATCACTTTGGGATCGTTGCTCATCACCTTATGTAGTTTGGCCGCGGAATCCATTTCCTCCCACATGCTTAGATCATTATTTGAGGCGGCGCCATCGGTACCCAATCCGACTCGTAAACCGTCTTTCATCATCTGCGGCACTGGAGCGACACCCGCCGCCAGTTTCATGTTCGACTGCGGATTGTGAACTACTCCGACACCATGCTTTTTGAGAATTTGTGTGTCAGTTCCCTGCGGCCAAACAACGTGCGCCGCTATGACTCGTTCACCAAGAAAGCCTATGCGATCGAGGTAAGCGATGGGACTTGCCCCATGAGCTTTAATGCTGTCGTCGACTTCGCGCTTAGTTTCGGAAATGTGCGTAACGATTGGCGCCCCAGTGCGATCCGAGAACGCGCGTGCAGCCCGCAGGTGTTCCTCGGAAACTGTGTAGGGTGCATGAGGAGCGATTGCGGCGCTAATCAGTTCGTGTCCCTGCCAACGCTTCACGAACTTTTCCACATAAGCCATCGCCTCAGCATTAGTTTTGTTATCAGCGACCGGGAAGTCGATAACTGTTTCACCGAGAACGCCACGAACGCCAGCTTTAGCTGTTTCCTCGGCAATCGCATCTTCGAAGTAATACATGTCACAGTACGTCGTGGTGCCGCCGCGGATCATTTCCGCCAACCCCAGTCGTGTTCCCGCACGCACAAATTCTTCGGTGACGTTTTTCGCCTCGGCCGGAAAGATGTACTTGGTCAGCCACTCCTGGAGATCCAGATCGTCTGCTAATCCGCGAAACAAAACCATCGGCACGTGGGTGTGCCCGTTTATCAAACCGGGAATGATGAGGCTTCCAGCAGCGTTAATTGTCTGGCGGCTGGCATACTTGCCGGTGATTTCCGCTCTTGGTCCGACAGCCACAATCTTGCCTGCCTTCACAGCGACGGCGCCATCTTCGATGACCTCGCGCGATTCGTTCATCGTCACCACAGTTCCACCAAGAACCAGCAGGTCTACCTGGCTGCCACCGCGCTTTCGCGTCGTTTGGGCGGAAGCATCGAGCAGTGAAAAGTTCAACAGCATGGCGCAAAGAATGAGCGTACTCAGCAGATGTTTTGACATAGGCTTCTAATCAAGGTTGGTTCCCGGCGCTTTTAGTCTGGAGCTTTAATCGTGGACAGGCCCGCCGCTTAAAAATCTGGCGTCGAATGCTCGTGGCAACAACTCCCTGATTGCAACTATTTCCGTTTCGCCACGCAGGTTCGCCAGGACAATCGTTGCGTGCTTACAAAACTCCCAAATGATTTGCCGGCAAGTACCGCAGGGCGGAGTCAATGTCTCCGTATCGGCAACTACTGCCAGTCCGGTAAAATCACGCTCGCCTTCCGACAGCGCTTTCCAGATCGCCACGCGCTCAGCACAGACGGTTAAGCCATAACTGGCACTCTCAATGTTGCAGCCAATATAAACCTTGCCGGCTGCGGTCCTGAGGGCTGCGCCCACCAGAAAATTAGAAAAAGGCGCGACCGATTGCAGACGCGCTTCGGTTGCCGCCTCGATCAAAGGCGGGAAATCGTGTTCGCTCAATGCTGACCTCCGACTGAGGTCAGAGTAGCCGCTAACCTCTCCCTGATTTTTCCGCTAAGTAAATCGATACTCACCAGATTGTGTCCACCTTCGGGAATGATTACGTCCGCTTCGCGCTTAGACGGTTCGACAAACTGCATGTGCATGGGGCGCACGGTTGCAAGGTATTGTTCGATTACAGATTCCACCGTGCGACCGGGCTCAGCGATGTCTCGACGCAAGCGGCGAATAAAACGAATATCATCCGGAGTATCGACGAATACTTTGATATCCATCTGTTCCAGCAGCCGCGCGTCAGCAAAGATTAGAATGCCTTCGACGATCACAATCGGCTTTGGTTCGACGCGCCGGGTTTCATGAAGACGGGAATGAGTGCGAAAGTCGTAAAGCGGCAATTCAATCATCTCGCCGGCTCTTAGCTTGCGAATGTGATTGACGAGCAGATCGTTATCAATCGCATCGGGATGATCGAAGTTTGCGCACTGGCGGTAGTCGAGTGGCAGATCTTGCAGGTTGCGGTAATAAGAGTCCTGTTGAATGAAAACAACTTCACTGGCACTTACCGACTCGAGAATTCGGTTGGCGACCGTAGTCTTGCCGGAGCCCGTACCTCCGGAAATTCCGATTATCATGCTCACTAATATGTTCGTCCTTGAAACTGGCGCAGCTTACTATCGCATAAACCAGCGCTGAGGATAAGCCGAGGCTTTAGTCGGTAGGGTACCAATCTGGCTTGAACCGTAGGGTTGTCCCTCTGTGGGCGCCCCAAATTGCGAACACGGGGGCGTCCACGGAGTGACGCGCCTACAAAAAATATGGAGCACTACCCTTCTAGTCTGCGAGCTGCGAGATCACGCCGCGAAGTAGTTTTGTGAAGATATGCCGCACGCGTCGCCCCGTCTCCATAACCTCAGCGTGATTGATTGGCTCGTCGCTGATACCCGCGGCCATGTTGGTGATGCAGGAAATCCCCAGCACCTCAAGGTCCATATGGCGCGCCACGATAGTTTCAGGAACCGTGCTCATGCCCACCGCATCGGCGCCGGAGGCGCGAAACATATGAATTTCAGCCGGGGTCTCATAACTGGGTCCTGAAAGGGCAGCGTAGATACCACGGCGAATCTCAATGCCCAGGTTGCGCGCTACTTCAACCGCCCGCTGCTGTAACTCGCGCGAGTAAGCTTCAGACATGTCAGGAAATCTGGGGCCGAACCTTTCATCGTTGGGCCCACGCAAGGGATTCACTCCCATCAAATTCAAGTGGTCGCTGATCACCATCAACGCTCCCTGATTGAGCTCAATGTCGATCCCACCAGCCGCATTAGTAAGAATCAAGCGCTTGATTCCCAAAAGTTTAAAAACTCGAATTGGAAAAGTGACTTCCTCTAAAGTGTAGCCTTCATAGTAATGAACTCGGCCCTGCATCGCGATCACGGGCACCCGATCAACCATGCCAATGATGAGGCGACCGGCATGGCCTTCTGCGGTGGAAGTGGCGAAACCCGGAATCTCGCCGTAAGGAATCGCCACTGCCTCGGAAAATTCGTCAGCGAAGCCGCCTAAGCCGCTGCCCAGGACGATGGCGACCGCCGGCTTAAGACTCGTGCGCGAACTAATCGTGCGCGCCGCTTGCTCAGCACGAGCGTACAAAGTTGAAACTGCTGATCCTTCACCCATGATTGCGGTAGCGCTAACGCTCTTTTTCATAAGGTATGCCGAGCGCCTTCGGCGGACGTGATGAGCCGATGAAGCCGGCCAGCACAATTATCGTCAGCAGGTACGGCACCATTTGTATGAACTGAATTGGAATATCTTCGCCGGAAGGAAGTTTCACCACTCCCTGCATCTGAATCGTCACCGCCTCGGTAAAGCCGAATAACAAACAGGCCAGTAGCGTTTGCACCGGTCGCCACTTGCCGAAGATAAGCGCCGCTAGAGCAATGAAACCACGGCCTGAGGTCATGTTTCTGGTGAAGAGAGACGACTGGCCGATGGACAGATATGCGCCGCCAATGCCTGCAAGAATTCCGGAGAGCAAGACGCCGGCGTATCTCATTCTTGTCACCCGCACGCCAGCGGCATCCGCAGCTTCAGGATTTTCTCCGACTGATCGCAGCCGCAGGCCAAACGGAGTCTTATAAAGGACGTACCAAGTCAGAGGCACTAACAAGAAGGCGATGATGATTGGGAGCGAGGGGATCAAGTTGCCTTTAGGAATTTGTGGCGTTGCTCCTGAGGAAAGAAAAAAGGCACCACTGAGAAAAGGGGGTACCCCGATCATCAGGATATTGATCGCGGTACCAGTTACGACCTGATCCGCCTTGTAGGCGATGCAGGCAACAGCGTGGATTGCTGCCACGAACATTCCGGCTCCCATTCCTGCCAGAAGGCCCACATATGGATTCCCGACCGCATGAGTAACAGCCGCCGCCGTAAAAGCCCCGGCCAGCATCATTCCTTCAAGTGCAATATTGATGACACCTGAACGCTCGGAAAACAGTCCACCCAACGCGGCGAGAACCAGCGGGGTCGACAAGCGTATCGTCGACCAGATGAGTGCAATCGTAAATATCTCAGCCATAACTAGACTCCGCTAAACCTTTCCACGTTTCAATAGGCCCCATTTTGCAAAGGGACCGCGGAAGAATGCCTCGGCTGCTACAAATAAAATTATCGTCCCCTGCAAAACCTGAACGATATCTTTGGTCACTGACTCCGTAAATGCATCGACCGGAATACCGCCTCGCTGTAGTACAGCGAATAGTAAAGCCGCCAGGATTACACCAACGGGATGATTACGTCCTAATAAAGCTACGGCAATTCCAGTGAAGCCATAGTTGTCGGAAAAGCCATCGTAGTAGCGATGGCGGTAACCCAGCACTTCGTTAATTCCCACCATGCCCGCGAGCCCGCCTGAGATGGTCATGGCAATGATGATCTGTTTGCGCACTGAAATGCCACCGTATTCCGCCGCACTCGGGTTTGTTCCCGTGGCCCGGAGCTCATAACCCCACTTCGTGCGCCAGAGAAAGAGATAAACGAGTAAGCAACAAAGCAGCGCGAGCAGAAACGCAAAGTTGAGAGGAATGAACTGCGGCATCCCTGGAATGAATTTCCCGAGCCGCATGATGTGAGCATTGGATCCGATTTCCGCCGTCTGCATGATCGGATCGCCGGGCATCTGGTAATGATACTGCGTCAGATAGCTGCAGAGAGCGACCGCGATGAAGTTCAACATGATCGTGTTGATAACTTCATGCGAGCCGAACTTCGCTTTCAAGATGCCGGGAATGCCACCCCAGATCGCGCCTGCGCCGATCGCGGCAATGAAGCAGAGCGGCAGAAGCAGGGCGATCGGCAGATTAGCAATCGGGGAGCCGACGATTTCACCACCTGACGTCTTAATGAAGACGCCACCAAACTCAATGCCTACCCACGCAGCAGCAAACGCAGCTACATATAGTTGACCTTCGGCGCCAATATTCAGCAGGCCGCAACGAAATGCGAGGGCTACCGCAAGACCCGTAAAGATCAGCGGGGTTGCGTAGAAGAGCGTGTAACCAACGCCGACGGGCCACGAGAACGCGCTGCCGAATAACAGCCCATACGCCTCAAGCGGATTGTCGCCGACGAGCAGGATGAGAATGCCGCCAACAATAAACGCCGCCACCACGGCGATCAATGGGAAGAGGAGTTCTTTTAAGACGGTCATTGAATTGTTATGAGTGTATGTCCGGCGCTTTGAACTTCGTACTTAGTTCTTTGTACTTTGTTCGCTATTCGACCCAGTGTTGTTCCTTGAAATAGGGCTTTCAGCCAGATCTCAACAACAAAGAACTAAAATCAAAGTACCAAGTTCGAAATGGCCGACGGTCATTTTCTAGTGCCCCCGCGTCATCAGCAATCCAATCTCTTCCAGCGTAGCAACTTTCGGATCCACTTCACCGGCAATGCGGCCTTCGTGAATGATCAGCAAGCGATCGGATAACGAAGTTACTTCTTCAAGCTCCGCCGAAACCAACAGAACCGCACAGCCCCGATCGCGCAACTCCACGAGCTTGCGATGAATAAATTCAATCGCGCCGATGTCGACGCCACGGGTTGGCTGTGAAACCAGAAGCAGTTTGGGATCGACCTTAACTTCTCGGCCAATGATCAACTTTTGTTGATTGCCTCCCGAAAGGGCACGCGCCGGGAGATCAGCGTTCGCAGGACGCACGTCGTACCCTTCGATAATCTCTTGAGCACGCTGGCGCACTGCCCTGCTGTCTTGAAAGATACCGCCAAGACCGACAATTGGTTTGCGGTAGTGGACGCCAAGAATTGCATTTTCCGCTAAATCAAATTCCAGCAGCAAACCTCGCCGGTGGCGATCTTCCGGAATGTGCGCGATTCCCAACTCACGCCGGATACGCGCACCTTCGCGGGAGATATTGCGGCCGGAAAAACGGATTTCGCCAGAGAGATGTGCCGGGTTTACCAGTCCGGCAAGGGCTTCGATTAACTCGGTCTGGCCATTGCCCTCGACACCGGCGATTCCCAGAATTTCTCCTTCATGCACCTCAAACGAAACATTGTCGACTCGTTTTGCGCCGCCCGTTTTGGTAATCGTCAGGTTCTTAACACTCAAGCGGGCCTCACCAATCTTCGCGTCCGGTTTTTCAACTCGCAGCAGCACCTCACGTCCAACCATCAATCGGGCTAGCTCCGCGGCATTGGTAGCTTTCGTTTGCAGGTTACCTACAACCTTGCCATCACGCATTACAGTCACTTCGTCAGAGATAGCCAAAACCTCCGACAACTTGTGAGTGATGATCACTACTGTCTTTCCCTGCTCACGCATCCGGCGCAGGATCGCAAAGAACTCATCCACTTCCTGGGGCGTCAGCACCGCGGTCGGCTCATCAAGAATCAGGAGGCGAGCGTGACGGTACAGCGCTTTCAATAATTCCACGCGCTGCTGTTGACCGACCGAAAGATGTTCGATCACTACGTCAGGATTAACCGCTAACTTGAACTCTTCAGAGACGCGCCGAATATCTTTGCGGGCTGTTTCTAAATCTAAGGCAGCGTGGTTTCCCGGCTCGGCGCCCAACACGATATTTTCCGCTACCGTCATTGTGTCGACGAGCATGAAGTGCTGGTGCACCATGCCGATTCCGAGCGCGATTGCATCATGAGGCGAAGCAATCTCCCGCTCCTGGCCATCAACCAAAATCTTGCCGCTGTCGGCTTTGTAAAAGCCGTAGGCGATACGCATCGACGTCGATTTGCCGGCGCCATTTTCGCCGACGATGGCATGGATCGTCCCCGCCTTGACCTTGATGTTAATCCGGTCGTTTGCGAGTACAGACCCGAAGTGTTTTGAAATGTTTTGGAGTTCGAGCATTGAATCGGTCGACAGCGTGCCTTTACGTCAGCTTCTTTTGTTTTGAACTTTGAACTTTGAACTTAGAGCTTTGCTTTTCTACCAATACAGCACGGTTAATCGAGCGAAAGTAGGCATTCAGCTTTGGAGTGAGTTCATCGATGATCGGCTTAAGGCTTTCCACTTGTTGTTTGCTGAGCAGCTTTCGATTGTAAGAACGTCTAAGCCAATGTTGCGTCTCGTATAGTGAACCGCGGGCCATTCTTATAAATCGACGGTTCTCCTGCAAAGTGCCCCTGCCTGTGCCTTCAGCAATATTGGCACCGATGCTGTCAGCGGCGCGAACGACTTGTTTCCCTACCGTGTCTTTGGCCAAATAATTCCAGGTCACAACTACTGCCCAGATTTCGTCAGCAAGAGACTCAGCCAACCGATATACACGTAGCTTTTCAAAGTTCGTTTTCTCCATCATGGCTCCTGGTGAGGAAAGGACCAGTAAAGAAATTAGTACAAAGAACCAAGTTCAAAGAACAAAGTTCGCTTCGCTCATTTATTCATCGCATCCGTGACCTTAATTTCACCGGCGATGATTTTCCTTTTTGCTTCCTCGGCGATCTGGAGCATTTCGGGAGTCACTAAGTCTTTATTGTTCTCGTCCATCGAATAGCCGACGCCATCTTCGTTTAAGC
>JBGSYG010000004.1:0-33457 GCA_041750995.1 Pyrinomonadaceae bacterium
GCACTCTGCTTCCCCACCGGCTAGAGTTATAGACTCAACGAAGGCCGCAGAGGACCTGGGGGCCCAGTACTCCGAGAAGGTTGTTATTCGCCGCGTAGAATATGCAGATGGTTCTGTCTGGCTGCGACCTACGAATTAAGACACAAGTCCTTGTTTCTATTTCCTGTCATGTTTTTCTGTTTTACTCTGCACGAGACTGACAAACTATGGTTTGTTCCAGAAGATGCCGCCGACACCATCGATTGCTACCGATCTTCCTCTTGCCCCTCTCGGCGCCGGCGTTCTCATTGATCGCTCGGTCAGGCTGTACCGCCGTCATCTATTGACCTTGATCCGCATCTCCGCTCCACCGATCATTTTTTCCACCATCGGCTGGATTATGTTAGGTGTTGTTTTCGTCACTCCCAGCGGGGCAATGCTGCTCTTCTATATTTTATTAGGCGTTTTCGGTGAGGTTGTAATTGTTGCCGGTTACATCTTTAGCCTGATTCACATGGCTGGGAACGTGGAAGGACAGATCGATCGCGAGGAAACGATGGGCGTTGCTTAACGTCCCACCGGATCTAAGCAACATGGATGGACCGTGTTGCGATTCGGCGTCGCGGTCGCAGCGTGAGCTGTGATTTACAGTTTTGAAGGAAAATCCATTTTTTTGGGCAACCTCCGGGAAATCTTCTCCAAAGTCTTGGAATTATGTGCAAATAACTCCTGTCCCAACCTCGGTTGCCCCGGCACAATTGTTGCAAAATTTTACGTGTAGATCCGTGGCATTCACGGCCTGCTGCGAAACGAACCTGTTTCCTCTACCATCAACACTGTCCTGAGGAGGTCATATGCGAACTAAGCTTCATGCTTTGGAACTTTTCACCCTTCTAGCGTTGGCGGTTGTCAGCACCTTGTCATTGCCGGTCGGCGCGCATGCGCAGATAACACGCGGCTCCATTGCGGGTACCGTGCGCGACCAATCGGGTGCGGTCATTGCAGGCGCCGAGGTCAAAGCAGTTGCACCGGGCACTAACGTAACTAGAAGCGCGACCACCGACGGGGAGGGCTTCTACCGTGTGGGCGCTCTCGATCCGGGCACATACACAGTCGTCGTCGAGAAGATCGGTTTCTCTAAGGCTGAGAACCGCGGACTTCTAGTCAACGCTTCGCTCGAGACCACTTTTAACCCTCAACTCAGCGTAGGTAATGTGTCGGAATCGGTTGACGTCACGGCTTCTACCGAGGGCATCGCACTCAACAAAACCAATGCCACCCTCGGACTGAGTATCAACACCCGGCAAGGCCAGGAACTCCCACTTGGGGCGGGTCGTGATGTAAATAATCTAGCGCTGCTGGCGCCTAATGCCTTCCCGGCCCCCGGCTCCACGGGCATTTCGGTGAACGGACAGAGGGCACGCAATAACAACTTCACGATTGACGGGACAGACAACAACGATATCAGCGTCACTCTTTCCACCGTTTCCATCATCCCTGAAGCAGTCGCCGAGTTTCAGGTCCAGACCAATGCCTATAGTGTTGAATTTGGGCGCAACTCAGGCGCACAGATAAACGTCATTACCCGCTCGGGAACCAACGACTTCCACGGCGACGTGTTTCACTTTTATCGCGGAAGCAGGCTCAATGCTCTGGATAACATCGAGAAGAGACGGGGTCAGACGCGGCCTTCGCGCTTTGTTCGTAACCAGTATGGCTTCGCCGTCGGCGGTCCGCTTCACCTGCCGCGCTTTGGCGAGGGTGGTCGCTCTATCATCAGCGGGAAGGATCGGACGTTCTTCTTCGTCGCATACCAGGAAGATATCCAACGCTCCGGGGCGACTCTGGGGGCTAACATTAGAATTCCGACACCAACCGGTTTTGCGGCGCTCAATACCGTGCCCTTGAGAGCAGGCCAGTCTGCCGGGAGCCGTCAGGCAGTGCTGAATTCGCTGGCGTTCTTAAACCAGATTTACGGCCAGAATCCGACTTTCAGCTCCGTCAACCTAACTTCTGCGGTTATTAACGGCGTTCCGATTCAGACTGGTCTCGTCACAATACCACGCGTGAGCCCGACAGATGGGTTCAACTTCCTCATGCGCTTTGACCACAGGTTTAGTGACAGGGACAACCTAACCTTCCGCTACACTCGTGACGCTGCGTACAGCGGCAATGTCATCAGCAACACACAATTTGGTTCCATCTTTTCGGGCAGGCAGGACATCATTGACCAGAACATGGCAATCAGCGAGACTCACGTCTTCGGGCCGAAACTAATCAACGAGTTCCGCGGCTCATACGTCCGCCGGAACCTCAGTTTCCCTGAAAACGATCCGGTCACGCCGACCACGACCATCGGTGGGTTCTTCACCATTGGCGGCCTGGCTAACTTCCCGCAGGGCCGCATCCAAAACAGCTACCAGTTCTCAGACACACTGAGCTTGCTCACCGGCCGTCACTCTCTCAAGGTGGGATTCGACATCCGCCACATCCACCTGTTCAACCAGGCGGCATTTAACACTAAGGGAACTTTCTCCTTCTCGAATCTCGCCAGCTTTGTGAACAACACGGGCACAGCTTTCGAGCAGGCGCTTCAGGTTTCCTCCTTTAACGCACGGCAGTGGCAGCAGTATTATTTCGTGCAGGACGACATACGCGTCACGCCGAACTTTACTCTGAACCTCGGCCTAAGGTATGAAACCGCTAATAATCCATTCGGCTTCTTTGGCGCGACGGACGCCCAATCGCTGGCGGCGCTCGTTCCAGGGCCGGTCCCAAGGGACAATAACAACTTCGCTCCAGCCATTGGCTTCAACTACAGCCCGCGTAGAACAGGAGATGGATTCTTCGACAGACTGATTGGGGATGGGGAAACCGTGCTTCGCGGCGGCTACCGCAAGAATTACGACATCCTGTTCTACAACATTCTGACGGTCAACGCTTCAAACTTCCCTCGCGTTGTCACGGGTCGGGCCGACAATCCTGTCGACGTATTCCCGAACATTGCGCCGGTAACCGGAGCGCCTGTCTTCAACCCGCTGGCGACATTCGTCAACAGCCCGGTGGATCTGAAGTCGCCCGAATCGCACATTTACAGCCTCACCGTACAGCGTGAGTTTGCCCGCAATTACGTGCTTGAATTCGGTTACACCGGAAGCACCTCGCGCAATCAGGTCAATCAGTTGCAAGGGAACAACTCAACCCTGACCGAAGCGCAGGCCGCGACCGTCCGAACGACGGGGAACCCGCTCTCGATTCCCTCCGTCCAATTGCGGCGTCAGCTTCCGCAGTTCGGTTCGCGCATCCAGATTGGGAGCACGGCGAAGGCAAACTACAATGCCGGCTTCCTTTCTTTTAATCGTAGGCTAGGCGGCGACGGGATCCTTCGCAATGTGCAATTAGGCGTCGCTTACACCTTCGGCAAACTCATGAGCGACAACGACGAGTCGCTGGGCGTCGGAGCCATCACTGCCGGTTCGCCGCAGGTGCCACAAGACTTCGCCAATTATGCCGCAGAGTGGAGCGTGTCGGTTTTTGACCGCACTCACCGAATTGTTACCAATTACCTTTACGAGGTGCCGACTCCCGGATTTGCGGCGAACAACGGCTTCCTCAAACGGGTCTTCGGCGGGTGGCAAATCGCCGGTATTACTTCCGGCACATCGGGCCAGCCGTTCACAATTCTGACGGGGATAGACACCAACGGTAACGGCGCAGGCGGTGACCGGCCTGATATCAATCCGGCCGCTCCGCTCATTCTTGACCCGGTGACAAATAGTTTGCGCACCTTCACCGCCCCGGGCCGCTTCATTGTGCCGCGCAACGCCGCGGGAGCTGTTCTACTCTTCAGTATGGCGAATGGTGGCGGCAACCTGGGCAAGAACACGCTACGTGCTCCCAGCAACTTCAACACTAACCTGAGCGTCGCGAAGCGGTTCTATATCGACGAAATCCGTCGGTTTACCATCCGTGCCGACTTCGTTAACGCTTTCAATCAGGATAACTACGGCATACCGGTCAATAACTTGAACAGCAACGACTTCGGCCGGAACCTCAACAACTGGGGTAACCGCACGATCACGGTCGGCGGGAAATTTACCTTCTGAAATCGAACTCTCTCGCGAGTTTTATTTCAAAAAACGTTCGGGAGGGTTTCTCAAAAGAGTACCCTCCCGTTTTTTTTAAGGCTGCCGGTAAACGCCGAACCCAAGGAGATGTGATGAAAGCGTTGACACTGCTGACAACCGTGTTGGTGAGTTTGGCCCTCCCTGGTACTTTTCAACAGGGAGCTCTGAAGGAAGTCGTAATTCTCAAATTCAGTTGGAACAAAGAGCGGATAAGGATGAGGCCTTCAGTTTCATCGCTGGCTTCCCAGGACGAACTTATTCAACAAGCACGAAGGCAGCGACAATTGGCGGCGGCGAGGAACGCGGCCGATCAGGGAACGGCTTCCAGACTCGAAACCCAGATCATCAACCATGAAGACGCTAAAGCGAAGGCTACTCAATCCGCTCCTTCTGACTTTGGTTACAAATACCGTGTAACGGTGAGGAACGATGGGACTAAAACTGTTAAGTCCATAGATTGGGATTACATTTTTCTTGATCCAACCACTCAGCATGAAGTCGCTCGCCACCAGTTTACCAGTGACGAAACGATCAAGCCCGCCAAGATCAAAGAAATCAGCGTGCTCTACTCCAGCGCGCCTGTAAGAACAATCAGCGCTAAGATGCTGGCTGGGAAGGAACCATTGCCCTACACCGAACAGGTGGCGATCGCGCGTATCCTATATGTTGATGGCAGCGTTTGGTCCCCTTGAAACTTTCATTGGACAGGGCCTGCTAACGGCAAAAGCTATTATTTCAGAACCGCCGCTTGGGGACTGAGAATCACCAGATGCCAACGTTGGAAGGTGTTAATTATGTCGTTTGGAATGAGCCTGACGTAAGCCGTTTGAAAGTAGAGTGTTTCAGGCTTGGGCCACTCCAGTCTAACCATTGGATTAAATGAAGCCGGCAAACTCGCCGGCGTCGACTCCACACCCGGTTCCTGGGCTTTCTCTTTGGAGTTTTTCTCTTCGTAAGCAATCGAAGCCTTGATCAATGCCTCACGCAGCGGAATCCGCGCTTGTGTCGGTGGCTTCCCTCCCGCATCGTAAATCGCAACATCAGTATCAAAAGCTGTTGCCACCTTCGAAGAGTCAGGGGACCATACGGGCAAGGCTTCGGTCAGCGCATCGTCCAGCAGACGTTCCTTTCCATCCAACCCAATTAAACGCGGGCGACCTGCCGGCATTTTGTACTCTCGTTCGCGCGCATCCCATTCGCCCTCGCGACACGCCAGCGCGACCAGCCCGTGGTTGTCAGGCGCCCACGCGAAGTAAAAGTAGATAAGTCCCTCGCGCGTAGTCAGTGGTTTCAGATCGAAGCCATCGCGGTTGCAGATGTAGATCTGTTCTGTGCTAAACAGCGTCACGGGAGCAAAAGCCGGACCGACGGAAGGCGATGGCACTGCCTCAGGAGGTACTTCAGGCGCCTCGATTGGCGTTGGTGAGGGGGTGGGCTTGAAGCCCTTATGACCAATGAACGCTATGAAGTTGCTATCTGTGGACCAGCTAACCGTTTCGGGAAAAACACAGGACAAATCCGGCGGCGTCAGGTTTCGAAGGAACTTGCCATCGATTGAGTAGAGATCGATACGAAAAGCAGAGGAGGGTTCGCTCTCGGTACCGTAAAGGGCAAGTGCTCGCTGCTTGTCCGGGGAAATCACTGTTCGCAGCAAGGCATCATCAGGTCTTCGAGTATTGAAATCTACCTGGATCGCTTCCAGCTTGTCCGTTGTCTCTTCGCCGCCGGCATCGGGTCGTTGATTGGTATCAGCTTCGAACCGATAGGCCAATCTCTGGGAGGGAACATCACGCAACACGAGGGGTCGCACGTCGCGACGATCAGTAATCGATTGGCATCCGGTGAAAATGCCAACCAATGCGACAAGAATGGTGCCGATGAAGGTCGTAATCGTGCCTCCCGGGTTATTGGGATGCTGGGGACCGGTGCCGGTGTCGGAAGGAGATTTGATCTCAGCGTGGCGCCTACCAACACGACATCTACTCGCAATGTATCTGGTCAACTTTGACTCGGCCTCGTGGGGTTTCCACGGCGATGATAGGAAGCGTTGAGAGGCGATGTCAACGAACGCCCGCCCCCTCTCTTAATGAATTATCGATTGGACTTCCTCGGGGATCTCTCGTCTCTGCCTGAGACCAGTTCGCGCGTAAGCGAAGGATCCAATGCCAGCAATGCACGGATGGTGCTGCGCGGTGACAGGTGGTCCTCGTCGCCCTCATCGTCTTCCACGCAATTGTGGGCCACTGACCGGGCAATTCTTCGCGGCAGCGGTTCATAACTTGGCGAAGCTGAGACGAATGATCTTGCCGCCATCACGCCCACGAGATCACACGTCAGCTCCTCAGCCTTCTGACCCCGGATTGTCAGGGCGGTTAAAGTGGCGGCCCGGTTTGCAATAGCGCGAAACAAAACCTGCAGGCTGTCATTGTCTCCATCGGCTATGTGCATGAGTTCGTGAGCCAGCACGCTGATCATTCCTTCATCGGACGGCAACCCCGCCAGAAAGATTGTGCCGAATGTGATCGTGTGCGGGTTTCTTAAATACACCGATGCGTTATCGCGGGAGTCCATGTCGGGCTTAATCTTCCTCACTGCCTGAACTCTAACGAGCGCCTGCGATAACTTTGCGTTTGCACCCCTGATCTCCCCGAACGCGTACCGGCTCGCAAGCTGCCGCAAGGAAGTGCTAACAAGATTCTTGGCGACGGGCAAAAGTCTTTGCGCACGCTCGGCGCCGGCAATTGCTTCAGGACTGCGCACCGGTAGCGAAGGTCGGCCCTGCATTTCATCGATCGGAACGCTGCCCAGCGGATCCTTCTTTCGTTCCAGACAGACAACCGCAATCGCGAGCTCAACCAGCTCTCGTTCTTCCGGCGTCATAGTCGATCGCAGGTGACTGGACTGAGGGCCACTCCGCGGTCGCTTCGTCTGCGCGTCCGCCTCGAAAGGCGCAATAGAAAGGCCGATAACCAGGATTAGCGCCGCAGAAATAATGAGTCGATTGAGCGAGCGCAGAAGACGCATGAGAGTCTCAATCGAGCAAGGTGTTAGGGAACCAAAGCGTTGGATTTGCATAGTTCTCATTTATTACGCCAAACCGGCTTGCGCTTATCCTGAAATGCGTTGATGCCTTCCAATGCATCTTCCGTTTTCATCAATTCATGAAGATAGATGTTTTCAACGTGTTTAAGCGCTGCCTCGAAAGGTTTGCCTCGACTCTGGTCCATCGCCTTTTTTGTCAGTTCCAAAGTTACCGCGGATAGATCCCGGAGCCTTGCTAGCCCTTCCTGAAGTTTCGCATTGAGTTCGGTAGACTTGACCACATAATTCACCAGCCCGTGTCGCAGCGCATCCTCGGCATCGATCAGTTCACCGGTCAGAATCAATTCGCGGGCGCGCTTTTCGCCGATAAGCTGTGGTAGCAGAATAGCTGCGACTGGTGGAAAAACCCCCAGTTTGATCTCGGGTTGGCCGAAACGCGCGCGGTCGCTGGCGATAACAATGTCGCAAGCGCAGACGAGTTCGCAACCTCCTCCCAGTGCCGGTCCGTCAACGACTGCTATCGCTGGTTTTCCCATTTGCTCGAGCGTGCGAAAAATCCCGTGAAAAGAGTCCAACATTCGATAGATGGTGTCTTCAGCATGCTCCTCAACGGCCACGCCAGCACTGAAGGCACGGCATTCCGGCGCCGCGTTAAACACAATGGCAACGAGATCGCGATGACTCGCGCACTCTGAAAGCGCGGCATTGATCTCCTGCATCATCGCGATATTCAGGACGTTTACAGGTTGCCGGGCAAAAGTAATTCGCCCGACGCGATCCTCGATCACGAGTCTTATGTTGTTGTAGTTGCACATCTGCGTATCAGCCATCCCCCACTAACTTGATTTCATTGTGATGGGGGTAGAGCATGGTACTACGAAGCAATGAGACGGCCTAAATTGACTGTTCCTCCAAACTTATGCCGAGCGGAAATGGTCCTCTTTATCAATGGGAGGTTAGTATCATGCCGATAATTTCTTGCCAGCAATGCCAAACCAAAAACCGCGTCGATCTCAAGGCCGCGGCCGACCAAATTGCGAAGTGTGGTAAGTGCGGCACACCACTGGATCTGAGCAGCGCTACGGCCGGCAACAACGCCGGCAAACCCGTCATCGTTACCGATGCCACTTTCGCGCAGGTTCTTTCGAACGCGGGCGGCAAACCAGTGCTGGTGGATGCGTGGGCGCCGTGGTGTGGACCGTGTCGAATGGTGGGGCCAATCATGGAGCAGTTGGCAACGGAAGCGAACGGACGCTACCTGGTCGGGAAATTGAACGTTGACGAAAATCCGCAGACTGCGTCGCGTTTTCAAATTTCAAGCATCCCCACCATGCTTATTTTTAAGAACGGTCAACTGGTCGATCGCCTGATTGGGGCGCAGCCGAAACAGGCAATCGCCGCTCGATTGGCGAAGGCGGCGTAGGTCAGCGCGTGGATGGAGTGTCCGCTGTCAGTGGCCCGTTGTTACCGTCTTCCTGCGTTATTCTCTTTCACAACACCGAGCGGCGCCGAAACATAAACAACTGACAACGGACCACTCACAACGGACTGCTACCAGCATTTCCCCTTTCGCCTCTCAGTGTTTAATATCGCTCATTCTCTTTCAGAAAGGTTACGCGCGAAATGTTCAGAAAACTGATCGCTACTTCTGCATCCTGGGCCCCCTTACCGTTGCGTCTTGTGATGGCTGCGGTTTTTATTGCTCATGGCTCACAAAAAGTTCTGGGAAGTTGGGGTGGTCCGGGCTTCAAAGCTTTCACTTCCGCAGAGACGCCGTTTCCTTTCATGCGTCCTGCCTGGTTGTGGTTGGGAGCTGCGGCTTTATCTGAGTTGGTCGGCGGAATCCTTTTGTTACTTGGGCTGTTAACACGCGCGTCTGCGTTTCTGCTCGCTTGCACTATGCTCACCGCTGTGGTCGGAGTTCACTGGGGTCAGTTTTTTGCCAATAACCAGGGGTACGAATACCCGCTAACTCTTTTCGCGGTTTCCCTTTCTCTGTTGATTTCAGGTGGTGGCGCCCTATCAATCGACGGGGCGTTGTCGCGTCAAGGTGGTCGCCGACGGTAACTGCTCCAAAACAGCTTCGCCCAATTGTAAGTGAGCCCGAACTCATTAGGTCTCGATTGATCTGACTTGCCAGCTTTTTGATCGCTGCCTTGCTTCATGAAACGCTCGCCACTTCTCGTCATCTTCATCACGGTTTTCATCGATCTCGTGGGCTTCGGCATCGTGATTCCGGTTCTGCCTTTTTATACCGAGGGAACGGTTTTCAATGCGACGCCGAGGACTGTGGGACTACTGTTTGCCTCTTACTCGGTAATGCAACTGATCTTCTCTCCGATTCTAGGACGGCTGTCGGACAAGCATGGTCGTCGTCCGGTGCTGCTGCTTTCACTCATCGGAACCGGCATCGGATTTCTCATCCTGGGTTTTGCAAACACGCTTTGGATGCTCTTTCTCGGTCGCATTCTTGACGGGATCACTGGCGGGAATATTTCGACGGCGCAGGCTTACATTGCCGATGTCACAACAAAGGAAGACCGGGCGAAAGGAATGGGATTGCTCGGCGCGGCGTTTGGACTGGGATTTATTTTTGGCCCGGCAATCGGCGGCATCCTTAGTCGCTGGGGTATTCACGTCCCTTTTTTCTTCGCTGCCGGGTTGTGTTTTGCTAATACCGTTTTGCTTTACTTCACCTTGGAAGAGACAGTCACACCCGATCATCCCGCGCGAAATTCAGCGGCTCGCGGCAGAGGCTGGTCTGAAGTATTCAAGTCTTTAACGCAACCGCGCCTCGGTTACGTGCTCGCGATCTATTTTCTTTTCGTGGTTGCGTTCTCGATCATGACCACATCGTTCTCGCTCTACACGATGTTTCGGTTCGGTTACGACGCACAACATAACGGCTACCTGTTCGCGTATGTCGGATTGATCGCAGTAATCATTCAGGGTGGACTGATCGGGCGACTCGTAAAACGTTTTGGAGAGCTGCCATTAATTGTTGCCGGAGCGTTTTGTTTTGCGGTCAGCCTTTTTGCGGTGCCGTTTGTGGGGCCTTACTCGGGAGGACTGTTGGGTTTGCTCATCGGTGGCGGAGTCTTCTCCCTCGGCAACTCACTAGCGACGCCCGCCCTGAATAGCCTCGCCTCAAAAAGTGCCGGAGCTGCAGAGCAGGGAACGGTGCTTGGCGTCACTCAATCTGTTTCCAGTTTTGCACGGGCCGTGGGACCTTCGCTCGCGGCGCTGCTCATTCATAGCTCGATTGCGCATCGGGCGGTGGATGGTACGCCACACTTCATGAGCGACGAGTCGCTGCGGCTTACGTTTTGGAGCGCGTCACTGATTATGTTTTTGGCGCTGCTGCTGGCGATCTATTTCATGCGGCGATATGGAGAGCGAACAGCAACAGCCAGCGGCTCTGGACGAAGGAACAGCCGCGGATGAACGCAGATAACGCGGATCTGAAAAAGCGCAAATGAAAAACCGCAAGGAAAACTTGTAAATGAAAACGGTCAACGGCTTGCTGTTTTCTCAGATCTGCATTATCGACGTTCATCCGCGGCTAACGTCCTGGCTGTTTGCTGTTCGCTTATGCCTACTTTACAAACATTGCGAGCGGGCCGTCAGGCTTGCTGAGGTCTTTTAGAGTTGCATAGGGAACCAGCACGTTCTGCGGTCCGGCGACATACGGCCCGACTTGATAAGCATCAAAAGCGATCGCCAGCCCCTTTCGAGTAAGCGTCCAGTTCTGAAAGTTTTTCTCAGTGGGACCTGCTCCCGAGTTAATGCTCTCTTCCGGCAACATGGAATTCGCGGCCTTTGACTGGGCTTTGAGGTCTTTGATCGCATAGGCGGAAATTGCTTGCAGATACTTCGCACCCGGCTTAAACAGATCGGCCAGCTTCAAAGTCTTTCCGTTGCGCACGTCGAAATTGATCACCTGCGCGTAAGAGTTTGGATGGGCCGCGCCTTGATAGTAACCGCCGATCTCGAACTGAATACTCACCAGATCGTCGCTCGCAAACGCGAGTTTGTAGCCGATGCCCAGATCGCTGCCGGTATCTGAAACTTCGCCGTTGCCGGCACTTCGGCGGCCCTCTTCGCGATGTCTTTCTTGAACTCGGCAATTTTCCCCGTCACCAAATTCCGCGCTTCCTGATTGAGTCTATCGAAACGCCCGTCAGCAGCACCGCTAATCTGCGGATACTCCACTTCAATCTTGTAGTTAAGCGTCTTGTTGGACTCTCTAATTTGCTTGGCGACGATCTCCGTTGCGCCGCTAAAGGCGATCGGTTCTTCGTGCAGCGAAAAAGCCGTCTGCCTGGGATTGTCCGGCTTTGACCAGTTGCCGATGAGGTTCACGGCCCCATCATCACTGATCTTCCATAACCCTTTGAAGATGCCGGTGGGCTTGCCGCTCGGGTCAAACTCTTCCAGTGAAAGATTCCCGTCCTTGTCTACGGTTCCTTTTAGGTCTATTCGGGTCCCGACTTTTTGATAGAAGTAGCTGCCGGTTAGCGCTTCTCCGGCGCGCACGAGTTTCATCTGTAGGCCAAGCGCGCTGCCAATCGAGCCCTTGAAGTATTTGGTTTGGGTAACGGGTGGTGCTTCGCCGCCGTCCAGGTGATGGGCTAGTGGTTCAGCAGTTGGCGCGGAAGTGGCGCTCGTTGCGCTGGGCGCCGGGGTTTTCTTGCACGACGCAATCAGCACGAAAGCGATTAGCGTGCATAAGAGGATTGGAAGTTTTGGTGAGTGACTCATTGTTGTGTCGAGTCCAGCGATTAAGGTCTCAAATCATGAAATCTGAGATCTGAGATTATCTGAGATCGAGATATGAATTCTGAGATCTTAAGAAACAACATCGAAAATCGGTCCTCTCAAATTTGAGACTTGAGACCTGAGACCTGAGACTTGGAGGAGCCTTGATCCCTAAGACTCGCAGCCTCTCTCACGCAACGCACTATCTCTTCGCGAATCTCTTCAAACGTAGTATCCGAAAGCCGGCCGCCAGTGAAAATCGGATTGTTGGTAACTTCAGCGAGCGCGAACGCCGGCAGCGGAAAGTTTTTCATCTCTTCATCGCTCGCAAAACTCACCTCAGCCATCACCAGTCCAAATAACCCACCCAGAAACATATCGACCGAGCATTTACGTCCTTCGAATTCGAAACGATAACGGTTCTTTCGAATCTCATTCGCCTCAAACATCCCGAGCGACTCTGCCTCCTGAGCGTTTAGGTAGATGTTTGTGATCGACGTCCGCGAAAGATCCTGCGGGTCAAGCGGAAACTTCTGTGTGAACTTCACGGTCCATTTGTTGCTTCGCGGTTCGCGAACTTTTCTGATGCGCAAGCGCGTGCCTGTGATGTAGTTGTCCGTAATCTGCACGTGGGCGTCCGCGCGCGAAATTCCTTCCGGCAAGTCCTGGAGCAGATACCTTCGCTCGCGTTCAATGCAGGCGTACTTGCTCTCCGCCGGGCAAATCGTGTTTTCGTCTGTAAGTTTTGCAACACCCATTGTAACTATTTAATGGCAGCGAAGACCGCGACAAGGATAACTTTTTCCTTGGGAGCGCGGGCGGCCCGCCCGCAGGCCGTTGAACACCGCGCTGCGACGAGTGGACGATCCGCTTCAACTAACTGGTGACCCCGCTGGCGGGCGGGCCGCCCGCGACTATGCGCGGCGGATAAACTTTGCAGCGACCCAACCAACCAAAACCAAAATTGAAAGGATCAGCCAGTTGTAACGGTCGCCGTAGGTAGCTGATGGAAAGTGGTTACTGATCATCAGAAACACGACGGGCACTGCCATGAAAGTATTTTGTTTTGATCTCAATTTTGCCTGGGCCGAAAGTGAGTCATCCGGTTTCCCGCCTGAATTGATGGCCGCGATCATCTTCTTTTGAGCCGGAAGGATATGCATCCACACGTTAGCCACCATGATCGTGCCGAACAGAGCCCCGATGTGAATGAAAGCTGCTCGGCCACTCAGCACGCGTGTCAATCCGTAAGCAACTCCTACCACCATGAAATAAGCGACGACGGCAAATGATTTTTCGTTGCGACCCAGCGGCGAAAGCATCATCAAGTCGTAGACCACCCCCGCAACCAAAATGATCGCAAGTCCCAACCCGATCGCGAACCCTTCATAATGAGCGGAAAGGAAAGCCGGAAGGTTGAAAGTTGTCTGGAGGTTTGTTCCCCACAAACTGCTGAGGCATTCGATAAACTTGTCCCGCACATCCACGTCCACAAGAGCCGAGCCGCCGCCGATGTAAAACATGAGCAGGAGCAACGCCATCCCGCTCAACCAGGTCGTGCCCGCTTCCCAGCGAAACCAGTGCAGTGTTCGCGAAACCAGATCCGGCACTTTTCTTTTTTCAACCACATAGAAGCCGCCGCTGTGGACCATCCAAATCTGCGCCGGTCTGCCGGTGTTCGCCGACGCCTTCTCCTCTTCAGTCAAGCGCGCGTCAAGCCAGGTGAAATAGTAGGTCGTGCCGACCCACATAATTCCTGCGAAGACGTGAATCCACCGCAGGATCAGATTGAGCCACTCACTAATGGCGGGATCTATTTGCATATTCTCCGGGAGTGCCGGCAGAACGAAACAGCGAAGGTGCGGTCAGGTTCAAACGCCGCGGTACGTCGAATAACCAAATGGATTGATCAGCAGCGGAACGTGGTAATGCTCTGGATCCTCTCCGATCTTGAAGACGACGGTAACCTGCGGATAAAAGCCGTCGATCTCCAGCCGAGAGAAATAACTTTCGGTGTCAAACCTCAAACGGTAGGTGCCGCGCTCAAGGTGAGTTTCGACGAGAAAAAACGGCTTCACTCTGCCGTCGTCATCTGTCCAGGCTTCAGCCAAAAACGACCAGCTCTCGTCCGGGTTTTGTTGTTCGAGGTTTACTTGTACGCCGTCCGCGGGCCGTCCGCGCGCTGTGTCCAGAATGTGGGTTGAGATGGTGCTCATAGGTTTAGTAGTTTGTTGAATCTCAGTTCGGTTATTTTAGCCTGCTCAGCGGCAGCGATGCGTAACTCTTGTTCCGAAGTATTGCCGAGACGCTCACGAAGTAAGGCCAGCATCTCTCCGGAAGTCTTACCAGTAGCACACACGATGAAGATAAAGCCAAACTTTTCTTCGTACTCACGATTCAGCCTTGCCAGTTCAGCCATCGTCTCTGTGGCTGCGTCACGTGTTCCCGACTGTTCCTGCTCGGACCACATTTGCGCTTCCGTCGCAGTGGGCGCGGCTGCCTTCTTTTCGCCGATCTTTGGATGGCTGTGAAAAGCCTCCAACCAATCTTTCTCTTCCAGCGAGGACCAAACTTCGTCGGACGTAGTCTTCAGAGTCTCGACGCTCGGAAACGGTCGTTGCTCGATCATTTCCTCTGCCCAGGCGGTTGAGCCGCAGCATTTCAAGAACTCACGGCGAGCGTCTTCGGCCGGCAGGGAATTAAGTCGATCAAGATCGGGTGCCGCCATCCTCGGCCTCCATCCGTCCGAATACACGCAAACGGCTCACGCCACCATCCGGAAAAATATTGAAGCGCAGATGAGAAACCGTTCCGGTATCGTTCAACTCGTCTTCAAAATAATGGCGCGTGTGGGCCTGCAGCTTCGTCCGCTCCAACAGTTGCTTCCACTCAGCCTTCTCCACACTACCGTTCGTGTAACAAGCCTCGAGCGAACAACTCTCGGGAAAATTTCCTTTGAAGTATGACGTGTCAATCTCGAGCCGTTGCACGCGACCCGGCGTGGCGAGCTTGATCACCACCCAATCATGTCCTGGTCCACGTCGTCGTTTTGTTTCCCAGCCGTCGCTCATATTGACGGCGCGTCCCGGCATGATCAGATTGTGACGGTGACCGAAAAACATATCGCTGCAAGACAGCACGAGTCCACCGTTTTCCACCGCTGCGAGATCGATCTCACCACCTCGACTGCGGAGCCGCCGCCAATCAGGAACAACTTCTCCAAAAACTCGCAGACGCGCAACACCACCGTCGGGGTAGATACTGAGGCGAAGGTGAGTAAAACGCAGGTCACTCTCGATCTTGAATGGATTCTGTGAATCACCTTGCAGCGCCGAGCGCGGCAGAATCTCCGTCCATGCGACCTCATCACTCGTCAGTTCTGCGACGGTTGGTTGGCCTTCGACGGTGCAGGCTTCAATCGAACACTCTTCCGGATAGTTACCGCGAAAGAAACTCGTATCGACTATGACACCACGAACAACTCCTGAGAGCCCCAGTCGAACGATGCACCAGTCGTGGCCCGGCGTGCGACGACGTCGTGTTTCCCAGCCATCCATCCATTTGCCGAGATCGGTGTATTTGCCTTCGATGAAAACAGGCGCACTCGCTTTCAACAGGTTTTCCTTCGGCGCAAAAAACTCGTCGTTTGCGGCCAACACTGCGCCCCCAAGTTTTTCTGCCACAAGATCGACCAATTCAGTGAATTCCATCGAAGCTTTTCTCAGATCGTTTGCCAAAGTTGTGCTAATAAAACGTTCGTCGTGGCTTCGCCGCTTTCCGCATGGTGACGTCATAGACCAGTCAACAACAATTCGCCAGCAGGTTCAGATCTGAACTGGCCCTCATCATATATCTTAATTCCACGAAGAAAAGTCTTTTGCACAACTCCGGCCAACGTCTGTCCTGCATATGGAGTCAACTTATGACGATGCTGAATCACGTCCTCAGTTACTCTGAACTCTCCATTAGGATCCCAGATCACGATATCAGCATCCGCGCCGACGGTAATGCTGCCTTTGCGTGCAGCCAGGTTAACCAAACGTGCCGGGGCAGTGCACAGCCACTCGGCTAGCTGTCGCAGAGAGTGTCCGCGCTGCCGGCCTTCGGTCCACATAATAGGCAAACGAAACTGCAGCGAAGCGATCCCGCCCCAGGCGGCGAGAAAGTCGCCAGTCTCTTTCAACTTCATCTCGAGTGGACACGGCGAGTGATCTGAAACCACGAAATCAATCGTACCGTCACCCAATGCTCTCCAGAGCTGCTCGCGATTTTCCCGCTCGCGAATTGGCGGGCAGCACTTGAATTCGGTCGCACCGTCTGTAATTTCTTCGGCGGCAAACGACAGATAGTGTGGGCAAGTTTCCGCCGTGATCTTCACCCCCTCTTTTTTTGCGAGACCGATCGCTGCTAATGCGTCAGCAGAGGAGTGATGGACGATATGGATCTGCGTGCCGAATTCTCGAGCCAGGCGAATCATCAGATCAACTGCTTCGTTCTCGGCTTCACGAGGTCGTGAACGCAGGAAAGTCTCGTATTCAGTAGGACAGACATTCGCGGCTGTCACCGCCTGATCTTCCCCAGAAGTGTGACAGGCAGTAATGCCTGTCCTACTAATCGGTCCGGGAACCTCGGCGTGAACAATCAAGACCGCGCCCAGCCGCTTTAGCTCTGGCATCGCTTCTCGAAGTTCGCGCTCGTCGACATTAGGAAACTCATCAACACCTGAATGAATCAGGAAACACTTAAAACCAACAACTCCAGACGCGACCAGCGATTTCAGCTCTGACGTATTGCCCGGTACCACGCCGCCCCAGAAACCAACGTCGACGTGACACTTGCCTTTGGCCGACGCGATTTTTTCGCGCAACCCGATGAGCGTCGTTGTGGGCGGAATCGAATTTAACGGCATGTCGATCAAGGTCGTCACGCCTCCGGCGGCCGCTGCTCGTGTCGCAGTCGCAAAGCCCTCCCATTCTGTGCGACCCGGCTCATTGATATGAACATGCGTATCAACGAGACCGGGCATGACCACGGAGTTTTCAGCAGCTTCGATCAACTCGCAATCCGCCGGCACATCGTCGAAGGATCCGAGCTTCGCGACCCGACCGTTCTCGATGTGAATGGCCGCTGCTTCAACTGAATTGAGCAACACCACGCGTCTGCCGCGAATGATCGTCTTTCCCGAATGCATCCCTGATTATTAAGACTAAAAAGTTGGTGGTGGTGGTGGAAGATTGGACGTCGGTTGACCCAGTCCAAACACCTGCTCATAGGCGATGGCCATTGCTCCGATAGTGATGGGTAAAACGAAGAACATGCCGACATAACAGAGCAACACGCCGCCAAACCCCAGAACGGCATTGATAAGGTACAAGCCAAGTAAACGGCCGAAGTTTGCCATGGCGGCCTTGGCGCTCAGCTTGACCGCGTCAACGCCAGACATGCCACGGTCTACAATCAATGGATAACTGAAAGTGAAGAGGACCGAAACCACCAGTATCAAAATGAAGATCACCAGCCATACCAGGCCAAACACACCCATTAAACCCAACATTGCCGAGGGGTCTGGCTGGCTACTCGTTGTGGACATCATGATCAGGCTGGCGTAAAAAATTATGTAGGTCGGCACGACGACTACCATGATTGGTACGAGGTGAATCAGCGTGGCAATCAGACTCTGGCCGAAATAATCAAAGCCCTTGAAGAGTATCCCAAACTCTATTGGCTGATTGCGGCGCGCCTGAAAGTAGGCGAGATAGATGCCGCACATCATCGGGCCCATCAGGATCCCAAATGGGACCACGCTGGCGATCAACATGCCAACCGCCGTGATGCCGAAGAAGAGCCAGTACTGCGTTTTAATTAGCGCCCAACCGGTCTTCAAACACTCCATGGGCCGAACTGCACTGCCATTGAACGAAACCTGGGGGTAGCTTGTCATGAGATCCTTTCACCTGAGAGCGAGAGCGTCTAACAGATTCGAGCAACGCTTTTTGTATCACCTCCGCTTAAGCGCTGTTCATCGATCGTTCAACTACTAATCTGAGCGCGGGCGGCCCCGCCCGCAGGTTGCGGCGCGAGTTGTTCGCGATAAATTGTTCAACTCCAGTTCGAAGTAGTGAACATCGAGCGGGCTTGGCCGCCTGCGCTCCCAGTGAAGAGCCGGCCAGTTATTCATGCTGATGCTGCCTTTCACCGAAGCTTGCCAAGGAAATCCCCTAAGAGGTTCAACGATACGCGCAAACGATAATCACGCGTGGAACGAATGTCGCCGATTGGAGAGATTTCACTCGCCAGCGTCGAACGAGCTTCAGCAATTGTTTCCTCGTTCGCGTTTTTTCCAAGTAACGCGTCCTCAGTCTTGACGCAACGGAGTGGAACAGGCGCCACACTGCCCAGTGCAATCCGGACGCGCGTGATTTTTCCGGCATCCGTTTTCACCACTCCGGCAAAGCAAACCTTCGAAATCGCCTGGGCTTTCCTGGTCCCGACTTTTCGATAGTAATGAGTTAGCGGGTCACTCCTTCGTGGCAAAAATACTCGTGTCAACAATTCATCCGCTCGTATCTGCATTTGCTTGTAGCCGGTATGAAATCCCTGGTAGGGAACTCGCCGCGAACCGCTCGCGGAAACCAGCTCGAGCTCGGCATCATACGCGAGCAACGCCGGTGGCGAGTCTGCAGCGGGCGAAGCGTTAACAACATTTCCACCCAACGTCCCGCGATTTTGAATCGCTAGCCCACCAGTCTCGCCGGCAGCCTGGCAAAGCATGGGAAACTCCGCGCGGAGAAGCTGATCAGATTGAATTTCGGTGTAGGTTGTGAGCGCGCCGATACTAAATTCTGAGTCGTTCCGAGATATGCCGCGGAGCTCCGCCAGGTTCCAGATATTCAGGTAGTGCTTGTGTGCCAGCTTTCCTGCTTCGAGCATGACCATCAAATCGGTGCCACCCGCGAACGGTCGCCACACGTCAGGCTCATTAGCGAGTAATGCCAAGGCATCACTGAGCGCCGGTGGTGTTACAAGTTTGAAACCGGGAACGTAAGCGCGCATGGGAAAGAAGGGAACAGAATACAAAACTCAGAATACAGAACTCAGAATACAGAATATCTAGCTTAAACTGCCGTCAGAGATTCTTTTTTCTGACTTCTGTATTCTGTGTTCTGTAATCTATTTCCTGCGTTGCTCTCACGACTGACTCAAAAATTCTGATGTAGCCTGTGCAGCGACAGAGATTGCCCGCGAGGCCGGTACGGATTTCGGCTTCACTGGGATCGGGAATCCGCTCAAGTAGATTCACCGCCGCTAAGACCATCCCCGGTGTGCAGATACCACATTGCGCGCCGCCGCAATCGATGAAGGCCTGCTGAACTCTGTGAAGTTGGTCTGCGGTGGCAACGCCTTCGATGGTTCTGATTGAGGCACCTTCGACCTGGGCGGCGGGAACCAGACAGCTGTTTACAAGCTGCCCGTCAATCAAAACACTGCACGCGCCACACTCTCCTTCACCACAACCTTCCTTCGTGCCGGTCAGATGCAGTTGCTCACGCAACACGTCGAGCAGACGCTCCATCGCGTGTGCCTCGAACCGATGCTCCTCGCCGTTGACAGTGCACTTCAGTTCGACTTTTAGTTGGTCCGTTTTCATTTCTGTCTGCTAGCGACTCTTCCCAAGGGGGTTTACTAGCCGCCGGCCTAATTCTATTTACAATCCCTCGCTACTCGCGGTCGAAACTGCCAACTCGAGCTCTTCCATCAATGCTTCCGGCATCAGCGGGACATGATTGAAGCTAATCCCGGTGGCATTCTCAATCGCATTCAGTATCGCCGGCGCCGGTCCATCCATCGGCAATTCGCCAATTCCCTTCGCTCCCCCAGGTCCATAGGGATAAGGTGTCTCTTCAAAGTGGACACGGATCGGCGGAATATCGGCTGCCGTCGGCATGATGTAGTTGGTCATCTGATTGTTAGCCATGCGGCCATTTTGCCAAACCACATTTTCGAATAACGTGAACCCGATGCCCTGGGCCACGCCCCCTTCGATCTGACCGGCGGCCAGAATGGGATTGATCACTCGCCCCACTTCCTGCAGCGCGACGAAGTCATCGACACGAGCTTCGTACGTAAGCATGTCAACCGTGACCTCGGCCACGTAAACCGCCCAGGCATAAGCCCCATAAGCATCGCCCTGATACTTCTCGTCGTCCCAGAGGACGTTGGGAGGCGGTTGATACTGGCTGAATGATTTCAGTGGGCCAAGTTTCTCGCTGTACTCACGACAGGCCTGCTCGAATTCCGCTGGCGAGTAAGCCTCCTTCAAAAGACCACTTCCAATCAGCGTCTGCTTCAAACCCAGGACGGCAGATTCCACCAGCTTGCCCACGACCATGCAGGTGCGCGATGCCACGGTGGGACCGCTGTTGGGAACCTCGCGAGTGTCGGGCTGCGAAACATCTATCAAATCAAAATCGACACCAAGAGCCTCAGCCGCGATTTGCGCGAAGATCGTGTTAGTGCCCTGGCCGATCTCGGTGCTGGCGGCAAGTATGCGCACCCGACCTTCGCTAGTGGCTTCGGCGCCGACGACTGATTGCAGGTAGACCTCGCCGGAGCCGGTAAAACCTGCGCCGTGCATGAACGATGCGAACCCGATCCCCTTTTTCTGATCTGCAGTAGGATTGGTCTTAGTAAACCGGGCGCGCTTTTCGTGATAGCCGGTTAACTCGAATGCTCGATCAAGCAGTTGGTCCAAATCTACTTTTTCGTGAATGATTTGACTGGTCGCCGTAGTCTGTCCGGTTTGAATAAAGTTACGACGCCGGAACTCATCGGGGCCGAGGCCCACGGCCCGGGCGACTTTGTCCATGTGACGTTCGAGCGCAAAGATGCTTTGCGGTGCGCCGAAGCCACGAAACGCGCCGTGCGGCGGCATGTTAGTCGCCAGAGCGCGACTTTTGATCCTTACGTTCGGACAAAAGTAAGGCCCCGCCGCGTGAATCGTTCCCCGCGAAAGCACCACTGGCGATAGCGTGCAATAGGCGCCGCCGTCGATATCAAAATCGATCTCCATCGCGAGCAGCTTTCCTTCTTTGTTAACGGCGGTGCGATGCCTGGTTCTGGATGGATGCCGTTTGGTAGTCGCGACCATGTCTTCCGCGCGATCGTAGACCATCTTCACTGGTCGTCCGGATTTCCAGGCAAGCAATGCGGCATGGCCCGCGATGAGTGATGGGTATTCTTCTTTGCCTCCGAAGCCGCCGCCGGTTTCAGTTTGAATTACTCGCACTTTTTCTTCGGGCAGATTGAAAAGTTTTACGAGCGACTTGTGAACATAGTAGGGACACTGCATCGATCCCCAGACGGTAACGCCGTCCTGCGGATTGGCAATCGCGATGCAACCGTTGTTCTCGATGTAGAGCTGTTCCTGCGCACCCGTCTCGTATTCGCCTTCGATCACGAAATCGGCCTGTGACCAAACGTCATCGACGTTTCCTTTATCAACCAGGAACGATTTGAAGACGTTGTCTTCGCCCCAGACAATCGCTTTCTTTGCGATTGAGTCTGCCAGCGACAAGATCGAGGGCAGTTCGTCAATCTCAACCGTAACATTTTGCCGCGCCTTCTCGACCAGGTACTTGTTCGGGTGGGCCAGCAGCAGGATTGGTTCTTCCGGATGATTCACCTTGTCGTCGGCGAGGTAAGGCTGGTCATTAAGGATTAAGGCGACGTAGTTCTCGCCGGGAATGTCTTTTGCGGTAACGGTCGTGAACTCGGCCCACGGAACATCGCCACCAAAGTTGATGGATCTGATCGTGCCGCGCATCGCAGGATTGCGCACCGTAACGCCGTAGAGCAGGTCGGTGAAAGTCAGGTCATCGATGTACAGCGCCGCGCCCGTGACCTTCTTGCGGCCTTCTTTCCGGGGGATGGATTTGCCGACGAGGAGATGATTATCTTCGTGATTCATCGGGCAATGATGCCTTCAGCGAGATAAAGCACGCTGTAGAGTGTGTAACGGCTCATCTCTATGACTAACGTTCTGGAACGGAAAGACTACGGCAGATTTTTTTTCAAGTTGGTTTGATACTTCCGTGTGGCGTGGGACAGCTTCGACGGCTCCTGTCGCCGGGTTCATCCAGAGCGAGTGAGCAGCACCTTCCCGCTTCAGAATGCACCCGTGCTTACGGAGATGTCGCAACAGCGAACTGCGCTTCATTGAACGACAACAGTCTCTCGGATCGCATCCTGCGGTTCGCCGCGCAAACCGTCCTCACGCCGATCTTCAAGGATCATTGCGATTGCCTCTAAAAGACTTGCTCGGCACTCCTCGACAGTTCGACCTTGACCGTTTGCCCCAGGTATCTCGGGACAATAACCAATGAACCACTCTCCGTCCTGCTCGATGATTGAAGTAAACTCGTTGCGCATGGTGTTCTCCTGACGAAGGATAATCTACACCAATTCAAGTGCGTTGAGATAAGGCGATTTCCAAACAAGGTTCATCGGAGTGGCATCGCTAACGAGGCTCATGCTATTGCGATACCGCTCTGCGATACTCAACTTCCGTCGCGGATGGAAGTGAACTGAGAGACACGTGGTCCTCCCTGATCCATGCCGGTTCATTTGAATCGCGGTAATTTAAGTCCCAGTCAATTATGACGAACCTGGCGTCCTGGGCATCGCAATAGAGACCAGTTACAGTTCCTTTCCTCACTTCTACTATAATGTCGATCATTTCTAACTCTCCTTTTCCGTATTCTGAATCCGTAACCGAGAGTACCACTCGAAGACGTTTATGTAATCGAGGAAGGTACAGAGCGTATCCAACCCATTCATGCGAAACGTAGGCCGGTTCAATTACTTAACAAACAGATTCCGACGAAGGTCGTTTGCTACGATGCTGAACGTCGGTCGCAGTTGAGGGGCTACCAAGTTGACATCATTGAATCGTAACAACCCAGAGTAAATTGTGGTTGAGTGCTCAACTTCAAACAGTGCTTTCAAATCACTCGAACCCTTCCCCAGCCAAACAACATCGACTTCCTGAATGATGTGGGCAATCGACTGATATCCATAAGGCGGCACGGGCCGACAGACAAATGGTTTGGTCAGCGACCAATCCAAGTTCGCTTGGTCATACGTGGGAATCCACACGTCGTGCCCTTTAATGATCCCGATAGCGCCCAATAGAGTTTGTACTTGGCAGTGCGATAAATCCATAGGGGCTCGAAAGCCCTGACCGTCTATCAGTTTGGCCAGGTTGCCCCATCCACGATTTCCCTCCACGCTAAATCGGCCAGCTTGAGCAAGGTAAAGTTCGAAGCCATCGTCTTCGAAATAGATCTGTGCTTTGAATTGACCGTCTTGAGCAGGTTTCACTGTCCGAAAAACGTCTTCGTAGTCCGAGTAAGGTACGAGGAGAGGCTCCCTTTGTCCTTCCCACAAGAAACAGATTACTGACGCGCGTCCCTCCAACTCACGTAAGTCGCTTTCACGCAAGCCATAGAAGGCCTGCCCCTTTCCGTGAATCTTCGAATAACGGAGGTACAATTTGACTCGACTATCGTTCAGCTCGTAAAGAGACTGCCCCTTTCCGAGTTTACGCAGAGGTCCATACCGCTCGCTTACCTCTCGTAGAAATCCTTTTCTTACTTCATTTGGCATCAACTCATTCCGTTCAAACTGTTCGCTCAGATCGGCCAATAATCGAGGGCATTCTAACGGATCATAGGCGGAAAAATCATTCGGTCACGCATCTGATTTCCTGAACGAGAGAGCCACCCTGCGCTACTAGACCCTTGCATGCTCCAGCAATAGCAATCCAAACGAGGCCTCAATGCATCACCGGCCGAATCTCCCGTCTCCGTCGACCATTGATTGGTCAGTGCCAACCATTGTTCCCAGGGACTTCGGTATACAATCCGTGCATGCTCAAGCCGAATCTAACGCGCCGGCAATTTCTCGCCGGGATGGCAGCTGCTCCGCTCGTCGCAATTTCAGCAACTTCCGCCTACGCCCGGCTAATCGAACCTTACAATTACGCCCTTTCAGAAACCGACATCTTCATTCGCGATCTGCCGCAGGCATTCGAAGGCTTTCGCATAGCGCAACTGACGGATGTGCATCACAGTCGCATAGTTGGATTGGACGCAATCGAACGCGTCGTTTCCCTGACGCAACAGATAAAGCCGGATCTGATCGCGCTCACCGGCGATTACACGACTTCGTACCGTCGCTATATTGAACCTTGTGCGGAAGTCCTGGGAAAACTGAACGCGCCTGAGGGAGTTTGGGCGGTACTTGGGAATCACGATCACTACACCGATCCGGAATTAACTACGCGAGCGCTCGAGCGCAACCACATCAGCGTACTTAACAACGTCAACACCCTACTCCGTCGCCGCTCGGATTCTCTGCAACTTTCGGGAATTGACGATACGTCGTGGGCCGGTGATGACTGGACGCGGGCGCTTTATGGTCTGAGCCGAACGCGACCGACTGTCTTGCTGTCGCATCAACCGATCGTGCTGGACCTTCCACAAGTTGAGGACATCTCGCTCATTCTCAGCGGCCACACTCACGGCGGGCAGATAAATATTCCGTGGTTGGGAACTCCAGCGCGCCTGTTAACTAAAGATCTGAAGTACGCGCACGGACTTTTCAAACGTGGAGAAACGCAGCTGTATGTTTCCAGTGGTACCGGAGTGATCGGATTGCCGCTCAGGTTTGGAGTGAGGCCGGAGATTGCAGTGCTGCGATTGCGAAGAGCGGTGGACTGAGAAGTGAGTGAGGACTAAGGTCAAATCAACCTAGCTGCGGAGTCTTTGCAGGTTGGGGGTGGCAAGCGCGTCGCAAAGCGTGGACTGGACCTGCCAGTGCAATATTCCGCAGCTCCACATTACGATTGGAAATTACTTTCACTCCTCAGCTTCTGAATCTAACTTCCCACTCTTTGAATCGCCATCAGAGTCAGATCGTCGGTCAGTTTTCCATTTCGGAAGTCATTGATCTCTCTCACAACCGTTCCAATCAATTGTCGTGGCGACAGACTGTGATTAAGCGCGAGTAACTGCGCGATACGATCGGCGCCATACTCGGTCCCTTTTCGATCCAATGCTTCCGAGAGGCCATCGGTATAAAGCAGCAGCGTGTCCCCACGTTCCATCTGAAACTCCGTCACTGAGAATTCCTCCGCGCTGAACATCCCAATCGGCAGACCCGTCGCATCGATGCTTCGCACATTTCCATTTCTTGCCACCAGCGGCGGCAAATGTCCGGCATTGCTTATCTGGACCACGCCGTCAGGTCTGACGTTGCCACACACGAGGGTGGCGTAATGCGAAGGCAGAGTGCTTTCACAGAAGACACTGCTGGCGCGTTCGAGCATTTGAGCCAACGGCATTTTGATGGACACCAAAGTGCGAAACATGGCTTGCAAATGGGCCATCAACATCGACGCAGCAACGCCCTTACCGGAAACATCGCCCAACATGAAATGAAAGCTCTCGTCCCTACTCGTGATCACGTCGCAGTAGTCACCGCTTACCAGCCCCGCCGGTTCGTAGTGGAACGCGACTTCCCAGCCGTCTATTTTCAGGGTGGGCTGTGGCAGTAACCCCGACTGGATCTGCGCCGCGAGTTCCAGATCATTCTCCAGGGCTGTCTGCTCTTTTGGCGAAAGATGGCCAATGCAGAGACGCGTTAACGGGTTCGCCAGCAATCGTTCTGATTCAACCGGCTCGTTACAGAAATCGCAGATGCCGTAAGTGCCCAGATCCATGCGGTGAAGAGCAGCGTCTACTTCGGCAAGCAGCCGAGTGATTTCACTGGTTTCCACGAAACCGTTTGCGGCTTCACTTAATTTTTGGCGACGTTCAATTAGTTGCTCACGAAGCAGGGGCTCAATGGCGGTTACCATTTGCTTGTTCCTTTCTGGATCAGGCGACGAAACTCGCCGGACGAGGCGCTTTTTGAAGTTGGACGGGGAGTTGTGGAGCGCAGCAGATGTTCACTAGTTGCTGCCGATCACTCTGCATCGCCGTGTTGTCCGCGAGCCAGGTGCGCACCTCACGAAAAATGCTCGCGGCGTGCGGATCGGGCGGTTCGACGAGTCGGTAGTGCATCCACTTTCCATCGCGACGCGCGGAAACGACCCCGGCGCGGCGAAGGTAGGCGAGATGCCGCGATATCTTTGGCTGATTTGTCTTTAGTACTTCAACCAGGAAACAGACGCAAAGTTCCTCATTGCCGATCAGATTGATCAGCCGCAATCTGGTGCGGTCTGCCAATGCTTTGAACAGAAGTTCGATGTTGTATTCCTTGCTCATCATAAGCTGCTTTTGGCTTAAAAAGGCGGTGACTCAATTAACGATTTTTTGAGCCTCTGAGTTCCTTTCGTATGCCGTTATTTAGCGCTCCTTTAGTTATATTTTCTATCTGATTGTTGCTGTCAAAACTCACCAGTTCAGAGTCGTTAATCCCAACCAACTCGCTTGCTTCTCCGCTCCAGCAAAACAGTGTCCCTCCATTCATCGAGGAGTTTGCCAATTCGTTCTCGGACCCCCACTTCACGGAAACCACAGAGTTTGTGAAGCGAGGTGCTTGCTGTGTTCTCCGGAAATACGCTCGCTTGCAACATCCAGATCCCGTTCTTTTCAGATTCAACAATCAGTCGTTCCAGCAGTTGACGACCAATGCCCTGGCCGCGATGGTTCGCGATGACGTAAACGCTGACTTCTGCAACGCCGGCGTATGGAAGACGCGTCGATACGGGACTGAGCGCGGCCCAGCCCACCAAGGTTTCTCCCAGCATCGCGACGAGCCTGCCAAACGCCAGATGACTGGCATCCCAGCGGTTCCAATCGGGCGCCAAAGTTTCAAAAGTCGCCTGCCCAGTTGAAATCCCATCGAGGTAAATTGTGCGCATCGCCTCCCAATCCGAAACGCTCGCTGGCCTGATCTCAGCTTCCATAAAAAACTTTCAAATACGCCTTGACAGATATATTAATCGAGCGTATAAGGTCATCATATTCGTTTCTGCGAATGTGAATATAGAGGAGGATGAAATGGAAAGCAAGAACCACCACGAAGTAAAAGCGCTGAAGGCGCATCTCGCCCTAAACGTTAGAGATGTTGAGCAAAGTATCGAGTTCTACCAGAAAATGCTTGGGCTCGAGCCGAGCAAAGTTCGCACTGGATACGCCAAGTTTGACGTTGCCAATCCACCGCTGAATCTGACTCTGAACCAGGTGGCATTCAACGAGCGTGGCGCGCTCTCGCACCTCGGAATCCAGGTCGGGTCGACCGAAGATGTGCTGGCTGTGCGCCAGAAATGGGCGGACGCCGGTCTCGTTACGCGAGACGAGATGCAAACCAACTGTTGCTTCGCGCGACAGGATAAGAGCTGGGTTCGCGATCCGGACGGCAACGAATGGGAGGTGTTCGTGGTCCTCGAAGATAACCTACCGGAGCATTCCAGGAGCAGTACGGCCGCCTTCGAGTGCTGTGCACCGCAGACGATCAGCATCGGCGGATGAAAAACGAGCTAACGCGTTGATTAACTGTCAGCAGTTGATCATGTGTCCGCCGCGACGCCAGACGGGTGGCGATTGTTTTGACTTTGAGTTCAATCGCCGCCGTCTAGTACTCAGCAAAGGTTGACGTATGTCTCAAAACCGCGAGCGAGCGAGCCTGTCCTTTTTGGATCGCTTCCTCACTTTGTGGATCTTTTCCGCAATGGCCTTTGGCGTCGCCTTGGGCTACAGGTTTCCCGGACTTGAGAGCTTTATCAATCGATTGAATGTCGGCACCACAAATATTCCCATAGCCGTCGGATTGATCCTGATGATGTACCCCCCGCTCGCTAAGGTGCGGTACGAGAATCTCGGGAGAGTTTTTCACGACTGGAGAGTTCTCAGTCTATCGCTTATCCAAAACTGGGTGATCGGCCCGGTCTTAATGTTCGCTCTTGCCATTATTTTTCTTCGTGACCACCCCGAATATATGGTGGGGCTGATCATGATCGGACTAGCTACATTGGAGCCTCGACGATCCCGCCCTCGCAAAAGGGGATGAGAATGCGAGGCTTACTGTCTTTCGTGGCGTCCGCGAGGAAATAAGCGTCCGAGTCCGATCGTTCGTTTCGGTGGCAGAATAAGAACGGCGAGCTAGTGAGAGTCTTTATGGGAAAGCCCGGACCTTAGGAAGATCCGGGCGATGATGTTCAGTTACTGTCGCTGTCAGGCGGGCGAGTCGACATCACGGTCTGCCCTAACGCGCCAGCCGTTACTAATGGATTTTCGGAGATGCCTTGCGACGTTCCATTCTTTCAGTGCGCCCCTCTTTTCGTTCTAGTTTCAGTTCCTCAACCTTAGCTCGTTGTGCCGGCGTGAGAATGCTCTCGACTTCATTCTTAACGGTTTCCATTGAGGCCCGCATCTCCTGATGCAGTGTTCTAGCTCGCACTCCATCGTCCTCAGTGAGCGTTCCCGCACGTCGTTTCTCGCGCAAAGTAAAGAGCTCTTCACGCAAAGACTTTGTGCTCTCGAATTGCCTTTGGTGGATTGCTCGCAGCTGCTCTTTCTGAGCGTCGGTCAGGGCCAGTTCACCCTCCAATTTGAACAATCCCGGTCCATGAGAGCGCCGGTGTTCCCCTCCGGGACCGCGTTGCTCTCTTCGCATGCGCTCTATTGATTCGGGTCGGCCAGGCTCGCCGGGCGCAGGAACGTTCTGCGGTTGTTGCGCTGCACTCCCCGCTGCGAGTGACAGCGTGAGGCCAAGGGATGCCAATAAAGTTCTTCGTAAAATCATCGTTAACTACTCCTTTTTTGCCGGTACTTAAGAATGCTGTTGGTCTTACGGGCTAAAAGATCCAACCAGCCCTTAGACGCGATCCGCAGCGATACGGTCGAAGAAAAAGATTGACAGGGCTACGAGTGAGGTGGTACAGAGTACTTTGTGGCGCAAAGAAGCCCGGGCCGTGTTCGGCAGATTTGGCAGTAAACGGTGGTTTCGAGCAGTATAACGCAACATTTTTGTTAAGTAGTAAAAGCCCTGACTGCAAGTTACAATGACGCGCAATGAATCTCCTTCAGACTATTAATTCTCCTGCAGACCTGCGACGTCTGCCAGCGACCCAACTCCAAACAGTAGCCGACGAGATCCGTCAGTACATTCTCGAAACGATGGCGAGAGTGGGCGGCCATACTGGCGCATCACTCGGCGCGGTCGAACTCGCCGTCGCGCTGCATTACGCGTTCGAGACACCCAGGGATCGTCTGGTGTGGGACGTTGGTCATCAGGCCTATGCTCACAAGATCCTGACGGGCCGTCGCGATCAGTTGCCAACCATCAAACAGTATGGCGGCCTCAGCGGCTTTCTGAAGCGGGATGAGTCAGAGTTTGACACCTTCGGCGCCGGTCACGCTTCTACGTCGCTTTCAGCAGCGTTGGGAATGGCCATCGCCCGCGATAAGAAGGGCGAGGATCACCACGTAGTCGCGCTGATCGGCGATGCGTCCCTCGCCGGCGGCATGGCAATGGAGGCAATAAACCAAGCGGGGCATTTGAAGAGTCGTTTAATTGTCGTGCTCAACGACAACGAAATGTCGATCGCTCCCGCCGTCGGTGCTCTAACCGGCTACTTGAATCGAATTCGCGGCGCGCACAACTATCACCGATTCAAAGATGAGGTTGAGGAGACGTTGCTGGCGATTCCATCAGTGGGCGAAAGGCTGCACCTTGCAGCCAAGACTGTCAAAGACGCAATAGCGGCCGCAGTATTACCGGGAGCGTTAGTCAGTGAATTGGGCTTCAAGTACATCGGGTACGTCGATGGCCATAACCCGCGCGCTCTGGTTGCTGCACTTCGGGAAGCGCAGCAAATCAAAGATGGGCCGGTGATCGTTCATGCCCTGACTACGAAAGGCAAAGGACATCCACGCGCCGAAAAGGATTATTACCGCTGGCACGCCACAGGGCCTTTTGATCTGGAGACGGGCGATGCGATCAAATCGCCTTCGCAAGCGCCGACCTACACCAAAGTCTTTGGCGATACCTTGTGCGAGCTGATGGAGAATGATCCGAAGGTAGTAGCTTTGACGGCGGCCATGCCGGATGGAACCGGCATCTGCACCGCGCTCGAAAGATTTCCGGAAAGATCGTTTGACGTCGGGATTGCTGAACAGCATTGCGTCACTTTTGCCGCCGGCATGTCCTGCGAAGGTCTGAAGCCGGTGTGTGCTATCTACTCGACGTTCTTGCAACGCGGATTTGATCAGTTAGTTCACGACGTTTGTATTCAGGATCTCAATGTGAAGTTTTGCCTGGATCGCGGCGGCATCGCCGGCGGCGATGGGCCAACGCACCACGGACTGCTGGATATCGCTTATCTTCGTGCCGTTCCCAACATCGTAGTTATGGCGCCGAAAGATGAAGGCGAAATGCGTGACATGATGTTCACGATGCTGGAACATCCGGGACCGGTTGCCATGCGCTATCCGCGCGGAAATGGTATCGGCGCTGACATCAAGCGAAAGCCGGAGCTCATCGAAATTGGCAAGGCTGAATTGCTGAGGGATGGCGGCGAAGTAGCAATCTTTGCTTATGGCTCGATGGTTCATCCCGCCCTGGCCGCTGCCGAAAATCTGGCAAAAGAGAAGATTGAATCGACAGTCGTCAATGCTCGTTTCGTGAAGCCGCTTGATTCTCAGTTGTTGCTGGCATTGGCGCAGACCAAGCGGCTGATCGTTACGGTTGAGGAAGCATATCTCGCCGGAGGTTTTGGTTCAGCAGTCATGGAATTCCTCGAAGAGAATGGATTGCAGGACAAGCTTCGAGTGGTGCGTATGGGAATTCCGGATCGCCTTGTGACCCATGGAGATCCCAAGCTGCTTTTGGCCAAGTACGGTCTCGACGCAGACGGCATCTATACGCGGGTCAAAGAGAGCTTGGAAGTGCTTGATGACCGCAGGGCAAATCTCCAAAGCCTCAGACGCTAGCTGTTAGAATCAACCACAATCTCTCGGCGCCCGTCGTTCACTCGAACGGCGGGCGCTTCGCTTTCATGCACGAAATCGTTTCCCTCGAACACCATAAAGCCCGTCAACGAGGTTCTTCGGAACGAATTTGCCGCCACAGTAAGCGGATCTCATTTGTGGCCCCGCGCTTGCACTGCTCTTATGTTCCCGGCCTCAGCTTGCAAGGAGTGCGTCCCAAAGAACAACTAAATGAGCCACGAAGAAGCAATTATTAACGAAGATGCCGCGCGCGGGCTAAACCTGTCACAGCCGCACTTTGATCAGGAAGCGACACTGGTGTCCGCCCAGCCGGTGGTGCCGTTGGCCGAAGTTCGTCAATACGAGTCACGAAAACGGGGTTGGTTGGTTTTTTCCGCCATCGTGCTTGCCGTTCTTGTTGGTGCCACGGGTGGCGTGCTGATCTACTCGCGTGGTACGGCTTTGCCCGTTCAGAGAGTTGAGCAGGTTGTCGTTGAAGCGCCAGCTGAGTCCGCGGAAGTGGGGTTGCCGAAAGGAACCGCATCTCCGGAGGCAGCGATTAGCGGGCCGGAAACACCGGCGACTGAAGTGAAGCCGGAAGAAATTGCGGCAGTTGCTAAGGAACAGCCCACGGAAAACGTCGAGAGTGATAGGGACTTGCCCCGCGCAAATAGTCGCGATTCCACAGCAAGAGCGCAGGTTGGCAGCGAAAGTGCTGACCAGAGATTTCAAGACTGGCAGGAAACAAGACGGCGCCGCGTTCAAGACCGACGCGAGCAGGTGATGGACGAACGCCGAGAGCAACGACGCGAATCACGGCGTGAGGCTCGCAGGCAACGCAGGGGACAATGGCAAAGCGGTGATGGATCAGCTGAGGATCTGTTTCGCATTCGTGAGATTTTTGAAGGGCCGCGACCGTAGGCGAGTCGTTGTCAGTAGTCCGTTGCCAATAGTCCGTTGTCCTACTTTGTCTTAGCCCAAGAGAACAACTGACAACGGACTACTGACAACGGCCTATTTGATTGCAATCAAAATACTAGAAATGGATTCGTTGACGGATGGTGGCGGCGATGGCATCATCTGCGTTGAGCGGCGATCACGGGTGAGAGGTAGTTTCAGTTCAGCTGTTTCGCTGCGCCCCAGGAAATCTCACATTCGATACCCCGACAATTCTCAAATCAGATTCGCGCGCGTCGCGTGAGGAATGGTGTCATCATGAAGAAACAGCAATATCGCGAGCGGGAGTGTATTCATCAGGATGAGGGTGTGGAAGGGGAAAGCTACAATGGCGTATTCTACGTACAAGCTTTGCAGCGATTACCAGTCGGGGCCGCGATGCAGATGGCAAAAAAAGTCAGTTCATTTTTCTGGGCTGACGCACAGCATATTCTGGTTTGGCTCTGCGACGATTGTGCGGCGGAAGTTGGTTTAACAGACACTCCTCGAGCAGTTATCCAGGGCTCGCGACGACAGGCCTGAGAGTTTTCACTCCCTGCTCGCCTGCCCAACTTAAACGGCAAGGCTTCAAATCCCGAATGAAGCGCGAGCGAATAGACAAGCTACTGGTGGAACGTGGGTTGGCCGGGTCTCGCACTCGCGCACAGGCATTGGTCATGGCTGGGGTGGTGCTGGCTGGCGAGCAGCGCGTTGATAAATCTTCCGAACTCTTCCTTTCAAATATCGACATTCGCATCAAGGGTAGCGACGATCCGAGCTTCCGTTACGTTGGGCGAGGCGGCGTGAAGCTCGAGGCAGCCTTACGCGAGTTTTCAATCGACGTGACTGGCCTCGAGTGTCTGGACGTTGGCGCTTCGACTGGTGGTTTTACCGATTGTTTACTCCAGCATGGCGCCGGCCGGGTTGTTGCGCTTGATGTTGGGCACAACCAGATCGATTGGCGACTGCGAAACCACGCGCAGGTAGAAGTGCGCGAGGGCGTAAACGCGCGGTATCTGCAACCCGCAGATTTTGAGCGCCGTTTTGATCTCGTGGTGATGGACGTCTCTTTCATTTCCGCCACCAAGGTCCTGCCGGCAATCGTTCAGCTGTTGTCAGACCAGGGTCGTTTGATCACGCTGATCAAGCCGCAGTTTGAAGTCGGCAAAGGAGAGGTCGGCAGCGGTGGCATCGTGCGCGATCCCACGAAGCATGCCCGCGTGGTTCAAGAGGTCAACAATGCTGCGCTTGAGCGCGGCTTGATTCTGAAGGGCGTGATTGAATCACCGATACACGGCGCGGATGGAAATATTGAGTTCCTTGCTTGCTATGACCGAGACAGGAAGTAACCATGAGATTGACTAGACAGGATATCGCTGCCAAGGTTTGAGCATGCAAGCGGTAATCCATTCTCGCGCTGGTGGTTGAAAATGTCATCTCAGTGGAGATAATCACGGCCACTAAGTGAACTCAGCATCTATATTGCAGTGCAAACATCAGTAGAAGGATATTGGCCCAACATCGAGACCTCACCTATTGTTGGTAACCGGAGCATTTAATGCCTAAGACCCAGCTATCGGTTATTTACCTGGACAAGCAGAACGGGAACGATTCGCTCAC
>JBGSYG010000005.1:0-8580 GCA_041750995.1 Pyrinomonadaceae bacterium
AGCACGGAAATGACCGAGAACCATGCCAGCATGATGGGTCCGAAAAGCCGGCCGACTTTGGCGGTGCCTCGGCTCTGAATCAAGAATAAGCCAACGATGATCACGACCGCGACTGGGACGACATAGGGGGCGAAGAACGGTGTCGCCACATTAAGGCCTTCCACCGCGCCGAGTACCGAAATGGCAGGCGTGATGATGCCGTCACCGTAAAGCAGCGCAGCCCCGAAAATGCCGATGACGACCAACAGCTTGCGCTCGCTTTTGCTGACGATTTTGATCGGCGTTGCCAGCGCAGTGAGGGCCAGAATGCCGCCCTCACCATGATTATCAGCGCGCAAGACGAAGATGCAGTATTTGATTGAGATAATAAGTATCAGCGCCCAGAAAATAAGCGAAAGCACACCGAATATGTTGGCGGGAGTCGGTTCGATCGCGTGCGGCCCATGGAAACATTCACGTATGGCGTACAGCGGGCTGGTGCCAATGTCCCCATATACAATCCCAAGCGCCGTAAGCGAAAGAATTGCCAGGTAGCGCCCTCGCGGCTTCGCTGTGTGCGGATGCCCATAAGCGTCCGTGAGCGTGGTGTGTATGTCCGTAGAATCTGTTCTCGCCATAAATGATCCTTAAGATAAAACCTGGTATTCACACCGGTGGACAGGCACACTCCGGCGCGCAGCATGTCCCGCGGCGACTCCTTGTTTGGGCACCGAAATAGAATGCTAACTACTTTCTAATTAGGGGAGGCTGGCGAGCCCTAGAATGGCATAAAAGTTATAAATATTTTGTAAAGATCCTGAGGAAGCTTCCATGAGAACGTTTTCCTGGGGCTGCGGCCGTTCGCAGATTATGAGGGCTGCCTTCAGCTGTCGCGCGCGATCAGTATCCGAGGTGAGGGTAAAAGGTTACTTGAAAGCATTTCGCCCCGTCAGCGGGCGCAAGGGCACTAGCTGGGAAATTGCCTATGAGCGACGCCAACAATGATTAGTGCAGTTGCCAAATCATCTCGCGGATCTCGGCGTCGCATTTTGAAAAATTGACGCAGATAACGAATAAACATCCAAACAGTCGGGATCACTCGCATCGTGGCTTTCGGCGATGTAAGAGAAACGACGGCTTTTGACCACTTATGAAATTTATGGTGGTCCCTAGCAGGTACACCAAGGATTTCAGTAATGATTGTCATCGGCAGCGGTAGCGCGTAATCCTTAATTACATCTATTTCACCTGCGGACATTGCACGCTCTAGCAGTTTCATCCGCCAAAGTTTGAGTCCGGTCGCGCATCCGTCCGATGAGGCTGGGCGTAAACGCCTGTGGACCAGTGCCCGCAGAGGCGTGTGATCGGGCGCATCCAGATCAAGCATATTGCGCTCCAGCGGCCGGAACATCGGCGGCACCCAGGGCATCTTCCGAAGCTGTTCCAAAGTCATTGCAGTGCGCCGGTTTTTCACGAATCGTTCATCTTTGAGCAGCGCCGTGACGTCCGCGTAGCGAGTGATTAACCAGACGGGAGTTTTGTCAGGAAGAGTGGTTTGGTAAACGGGTTGTGAAGTTCGCAACTGGGCGAGAAATGTGAACGGATTAGCCTTGAACTCCGGGCTTACAATGTTCGGTTGTATGGTTTTAGTCACTGAAACTTTGTACTCCCCGCCACTCATAATCTGTCTTAACTCATTGGCATGCGTTTGATTAGTAAGACCAACTGCCTAGTGTTGCACCCACAGGGAAAGCGAAACGTCTTATTCGAGATCACTACGTTCGTCGAAGGAGCTCCGGACTTTTTTACTAAGCAGGTATAGAAGTATGGCAGCGGCTATAGGAATTCCTACTATTGCTCTTGGTTCGGTTCCGAGCAACACGTTGGTGATGTCTCCAATTAGATTCGTCGCAATCAAGCCGATCGCCAGCCAATGTCCCCACCTTGAACCACGCCAGAGTCCGATTGCTGCGGCTGCGCAAAACACTGAAACAGTAGCCATCAATAAAACTGCCCACAGGCCCAGACTTGAAAGATTCTCCTGAGCGCGAGGATTGAGACGCCACATCGATTCGAGAAAGCTATCGGGGCGGAGTAGAGATAAGCTTGCCGTGAGGCTTATAGCAGCGCCAGCCAGAAAGAAAATACCAAGCGCCGTGATCCCCCGGAGACGATGGGCTGTCCTGGCCGTCTTTTCGTGGAACATTGATAGACAATACTACGGATCAACTTGGGACCACATTCTTCAAGCAACAACGACGAGCCATTCGCGATGCAGTTGGCTGCGGCAAAAACAAAGAGTGTTCTGCGAGAGGAAGACCTTTCCTTTGAAACCTATATTGATGACGCGGTTCGGTGGGGCAAGCAGCTAAGCTCTGATCGTCGCTTTTCTACAATAACCGTGATTGGCCACAGTGAAGGTTCTTTGATTGGCATGGTCGCAGCTCAGCGAATGGGTGCAAATGCATTTGTGTCCGTTGCCGGTGCGGGTCGTCCCATTCAACAAATCATCCTGGAGCAAGTGAAACCACAATTTTCACCTGAATTATTGAAACAGACCGAAGAAATTCTCGAGCAACTCGCCGCCGGCAAGGCCGTTGCATCTGTGCCGACCGAATTGCACATGCTGTTTCGTCCGAGTATCCAGCCCTACATGATCTCGTGGCTGCGATACGATCCGGCGAAAGAGATTACGAAATTGCGTATTCCTATTCTAATTGTGCAGGGGTCGACAGATTTGCAAGCGCGTTTGGCAGACGCCAAAGGACTGGCTGACGACAATCCAGCGGCGCGGCTATTATTGATTGATGGAATGAATCACGTGTTAAAAACAGTTCCCAATGATCCGGCCAAGCAAGTTGCATCCTACAGTGATCCCACCCTGCCGGTTGCTCCGGAACTTATCAGCGGAGTTACTAGTTTTGTAAATACGAAACTGCGAAGTAATCGCCGGACTAACTAAACGTTTTGCTTTTCAAACTGCGACGGTTGCCGCGTCCTCGAAGGCGACGGGCGAAGGCCTCTTCACGAGTGTCCCTACTAAGAAAGGGAGATGGGCAACACGAAAGGCGCAAGGACGGATTAGTGTCACTTTTGGGGGAGGCTAATCAATGAAGGACATCAGCTTCCGCAGAATTGCAAAGATTACAGCCAACCATCACAATAGACGCTGGACGAAATATGCTGAAGCGTTTACCCAGAAGATGCTCGATGTTCTGAACAGAGCGGACTTGTTGCTACCCGTCAGGCGCGCAGCAGCGACCTCAGCGTGAAGTTTACCTATGTAATCGAACAAGAACATTGGGAGACCTTCGAACTGAACAAAGTGCCATTGTTCTGGTAGACCGAACTCACACCGTTAAGCAGCGATACTCAACGAGCTTTCATCGTAATGAACACGGTGATGCCTCTATGATTCACCAGTAGAAGCAGAGGCGCGGCGCCAGAACGCTGAACCATTTCTCTCAGTTCAGCAACAGTTCGAACCGGCTGTTGATTCACCTGTTCAATTACGTCCCCACGCTGAATTCCTGCGTCCGCCGCTGGTCCGACCGGATCGATTGCGACGACAACGAGTCCCTGGGTTTGAATGGGCAATCCCAACTCTTGTGTCAGCGCGGGGGTGAGTGGTTGCACCGCAACTCCCAGCCTTCCGGTGTTACTGCGAGATTCAGGCGAGGCTTCCTGCTCCGTCTGCTGCGTGCGTTCTACCGGAATAAGTTCTCCGAGCGTAGCTCGCAATTCCTGTTCGTTTCCTTCGCGCCATATTCTCAGCGTGACGGTGCGTCCCGGCGGAGTTCCAGCGATGTCATTGCGAAAAGTGTTCGGCTCGGAAACAGCGTTTCCATTCAGAGCAAGAATCACGTCTCCCCGCCGCATTCCGGCCCGCTCTGCGGCGCTGCCTTCCTGAACTTGACTGACAATCACTCCTTTCGCACTGCTGAGACCTAGATTGACGGCAATGTCCTCGGTTACAGGCTGCACCACAATTCCGAGGTGGCCGCGATTCACTTTGCCGTGCTTCACGAGTTGATCCAGAACATGGCGCGCCATGTTGGACGGAATGGCGAAGCCGATGCCGATACTTCCGCCTGAAGGTGAAAGAATCTGCGAGTTGATTCCCACCAAATTGCCGTTGCCGTCAACCAGAGCGCCACCGGAATTCCCTTGATTGATCGGTGCGTCGGTTTGCAGAAAATCCTCGAAGCTTCCATTGCTTAGACCAGTGCGCCGGCTCTTGGCGCTAATGATTCCCATCGTAACCGTCTGACCAATACCAAGCGGATTGCCGATAGCGAGCACGATGTCGCCGACTTGCACTTTGTCAGAATCAGCCAAAGCTAAAGCCGACAACCTGGCCTGATCAATCTTCAACAACGCGAGGTCACTGGGCGGATCGGAACCGACCAGCTTCGCCGGAAGGGTCCGCTGCCCACTAAGTTCAACTTCGATTTCCTCAGCGCCGTTAATTACATGCGCGTTCGTCAGAATGTAACCATCGGTAGAAACTATCACTCCCGAACCAAGGCCTCTCTGAGGTTGTTCTGGTTGCTGCGGTAATCTGTCTCCAAAAAACCGTCGAAAGAAAGGATCGTCCGTGAATGGAAATTGACGGGGCGCGTGCACGCGCGCCTTCGTTCTGATTGTTACCACGGCCGCCGAAACACGATTGACGACTTCTGCATAGGAGGTTCTTACGCCGCTAGTTGTCGTAGCAGGTTCAGTAGGAGGTGGCGGAAGGTCAACCGTTTCTTTTCTCCTACATCCGCTCAGCGAGAACTGGATTATCAGGAGTAGAAGTAATGGTTTCAGAAGACGCGACCAGGTTCCGTTCTTTCGTGCGATCAAAATTCCTGGAAACACTACAAAGGTCATATTTGAGCGAATTATCTCCGAAGGTCTTTTCGCGCGTTTCATAAATTGTTCACCGATTTGCTTCATCATGGGCCAACCCTTCTTACCAGCGTGGAGGTCACTAATCGGCTTGCGGTAAACACATATGACTGCTGAGTGTAATCACCCATTAGGGAGTAAGCTGTTTCGGTTCTAGGTTAATAACCACCTGTAAGTGGCCAAAAATACGGAATCAAGAGCAAGGCGAGCACTGCCAGAATGATGTCCAGCGGGATTCCCATCAGGATAAAGTCCCTGAACCGATAGCCACCTGGTCCATAGATCATCAAACTTGTCTGATAGCCCATTGGCATTGCAAAAGCGGCAGAGGAACCAAACGTGATCGCGGCCAGCAGTGACATTGGGTTGATTCCCATTTTCGCTGCTACAGAGATCGTGACTGGGCCAAGCAGGGCCACCGTTCCGCTGTTGGACATGAGCTCCGATATCACCACAGCGAGGAGAAAGAAACCGGCCATTACGACGAAGGGGCCGGTCGAGGTCGAAAGACCAGCTAACCAGTCGGCGAGGATAGTAGTCACCCCTGTTTTATCCAGCGCCGCACCCAGCGCCAACGATCCGGCTAAGATAAATACCAGGCTCAAATCTATGGCGCGGTAAGCTTCAATCGGACGCAAACATCCGGTAACCATCAAGACTGCACACCCTGCTGTCGCTGCCGTCACAATAGGAAGAAAACCCAGCGACACCATGATTACCACGGCGACCAGGGTCACAATGGTGATCGCGAGTCTTCCCGGACGCTCCTCGGGATGTGCCGGAGTCCCCACCACCAGGAACCCTCTCGTTTCTGCCAATGCCTGAATCGCGTCACTCCTGCCTTCGACCAACAGCATGTCGCCTGCGAGCAATGGCGTAGCGGAAGGTCTCTCCGTAACTTCGCCGCGCCGCCGTAAGGCCAATACAACCGCGTCGTATCGTTCGGCGAAGCGCGAAGCCTTAAGCGTGCGACCGATCAATCCTGAAGTGATTAACACCACCACGTCGGCGAGCTGAAGCTTGGCCGGGGCAGCTTCTTCTGGTGAGCTGCGGGCTTCCTGCGTTTCACCGGAGCGCATTGATTCTTTTTCTGAATCGAGAGTTCCCGGCCGGTGCAGTTCCAAACCGCTTTGAGCAGCAAGAGCTAAAACATGTTCCAGCGATCCGCGGACCAATACCGAATCATAGGGAGCAAACACCAGGCTGGGATCATCAAGCGGAATGGATTGACCAGCGCGCATAAGACCAATCAAATCTACATCGAAATCTCGCTCCAAGAGTGCTGCATTGACCTCTCGCCCATTCCATGAACTGTCAGGCTGGACGATTACTTCTGCCACATAGCGCTCACCCGCTTGTGGAACCAGGACGTCGTTCGGTTGAGACTGCGGCAAAAACCGTCTACCAATAAAGAGGATATAGGCGTACCCGGCTATGAGCATCGGCAATCCGACTTTCCCCAGTTCAAACATCGAAAAGCCGCGCAGCCCGTGGCTCATTGCAAACTCATGCGCCACCAGATTGGTAGAAGTCCCAATGAGAGTACACATCCCGCCAAAGGTAGCTGCATGCGACATGGGCATCAGGATGCGACTGGGACTGGTATTTGTTCGCCTGCATACTTCAATGAGCACTGGAATAAAAACCGCAACGGCTGCCGTGTTATTCACGAAGGCGGAGATGGCGCTGATGATCACCATAATCACGACGGTGATTGTGAGTTGGGAATTGGCTAACGGAGTTAACAGCCGGCGCGCGATGTAGGTGAGGACGCCAGTCCGTTCCACCCCGGCAGACAAGACCAATACAGCTGCAACGGAGATCGTCGCGGGATGGCTGAACCCAGAGAAAGCTTCGTAAGGAGTCAGTACGCCGGTCAGCAGCAGCGCCAAAAGTGCCAGCAGAGCAGTGAGGTCTGGTGCGAGACGCTCGCTTACAAAGCCGTACATGGCCGCAGCCAAAATAAGCAGCGTCACGACGGCCTTGATCGTTATGGCATCGAGCGCGATATCGAACATTTAGTTATTCTACTGGAAGGCAGCAGTCATTGGCTGATAAACAGTGAGATCTTAATCACTGGTTACATTTCGCTTGAGCGGTGTCAACAGCCTTAGCGTGGCAAAGTTGATAACACTTAAGACTAAGGCAATCTCATAGCGTCTGAATGCTACAGCAGCCCCAATCGCTCCCGTGTTCCAAATGCTGGCTGCAGTCGCGGTACCGTGGACGCTGCCACGATCTTTCAAGATAGCGCCGCCACCAATGAAGCCTATTCCCGTAATCAAGCCCTGAATTATCCGGGACGTGCTTTCCGCACTACTTCCCAGAATGCTGGTGGCTAAGAGCATATAGCCACAACTGGCGACGGCTACCAGCGGAAAGGTGCGGAGGCCGGCGCTTCTGGCTTCTTTCTCGCGATCCCATGCAATAGGAAGAGCAAGCACGTAGGCGATAGCCACATTCATCAAGTGTATGAGGATTTTGGTCCAGTCAATGTTAATAACGTTCATTTGCTCAGGCCTCCCGGACGTCTTGTCAGGGTTCTATCGTGCCGGGTTCGGTTTCATCCGGTGAACCGACTATTGCGCGCACTTTCGCACGCGTTCTCTTGTCTGCCATCACCAGTAATGTGTCAAGCGCTTCGATCACTGTCCCGCCGTTCGGTAGGACGAGTTGATCCTCTCTACCGATCAGCACGATTAAAGCCTCCCTCGGTAGTTTGAGCTCAACAATGCGCCGGCCAACGGCCGGCGAATCTTGAGGAATAGTTATTTCAACCAGGCCGCTTTTGATTTTGAAGTCTCCAGTTTGGATGAACTCAAGCGGGTATCGTCGTTGAACCGGAAGTAGAGCGTCCACACCCAGCCACCTTGCCGCAAGTGGCAAAGTCGTGCCCTGTATGAGCACGGAGGTGAGCACTATGAAGAAGACAAGATTGAAGATCATATCTGCTTGCGGCACACCCGCCAGCAAGGGAAATGTGGCGAGGATAATTGGCACCGCCCCGCGTAAACCGACCCAGGAGATCATCGCTTTCTCGCGCCATCCCGCTTTGGCAAGCGCGAGAGCGAGAAAGACGCTGACAGGCCGAGCGACAAACATCAGGAACAACGCTACCAGCAGTCCGACAGTAATCACTGGAAACAGGCGCGACGGAAAGACAAGCAACCCCAGGGTGAGAAACATCGTGATTTGCATGAGCCACGCTAAACCATCGTTAAAGCGAATCAGGCTTTGTTTATGGATGAAGTCGCTGTTGCTCATCACTAGCCCGGCAACATAGACAGCTAAAAAGCCGTTGCCGCCGAGCGATGCAGTCGCGCCGTATGTGAGGACGACCAGAGCCAGAGTAAAGACAGGGTAAAGACCTTCGTATTCCAACTTGATGCGGTTGAGGATGAAGACCATCGCCCGCCCCATGCCGTAACCAAAGAACGCGCCAAGCGCCATCTGCTGAAAGAAGACCGGGATCAAACCGAGGAGGGATGAGTTCCGATTAACCAGCAGCCCCGTCAGTCCGACAGTGAGAAAGACTGCCATCGGATCGTTGCTCCCGGATTCCAACTCAAGAAGCGGTTTAATCTGCCCCTTCAAGCCTACGCTTCGCGCTCGCAAAACGGCGAACACCGCCGCGGCGTCCGTTGAGGAGACAATCGCCCCGAGCAGTAAACCTTCAAGTAGCGAGAAACCGAGTACCCCTGCGGCAAA
>JBGSYG010000006.1:0-32140 GCA_041750995.1 Pyrinomonadaceae bacterium
AAGTCAGAAGTCAGAAGTCAGAAGTCAGAAGTCAGAAGTCAGAAGTCAGAAGTCAGAAGTCAGAAGTCAGAAGTCAGAAGTCAGAAGTCAGAAGGCGGTGAGCGAAAGCTCACCGCCTTCTGTTTGTTTTGTGGTCCAGTAGTAAGAAGTCAGTAGTAAGTAGTCAGTGGGCAGTGGCTGGGGGAAGCAATATTACTAGGCCGAAGGTAGTGCGTCTTGCAAGGCCCAAATGGGAAATGAAAAAAGAAAAAGGTTTTGACGAGACTCAGTCAGAATGGCGAAGGCCTGCGTTGCCTTCTGCCTTCTGCCTCCTGCCTTCTGCCTCTTGTGTTAGCTTTTCAGCGCCTGGGGTGCGGAGATCGGTTCATCGGGAGAGCGGGAACCTTGGCTTAAAACAGCAGGACCAGCAAGCGGAGGCGGTGGTGGGTTGGCGACTAAAACCTCCAGCGCGTTGTCGATTACTTCATTGATGCGCGACACAAACACAAGCTCCAGGTCCGCGCGCACGTCTTCTGGTATGTCTTCCACGTCAGCTTCATTGCGGGCGGGAATGATCAACCGGCGAATCCCCGCGCGATGCGCCGCCATCGCTTTTTCTTTAAGCCCGCCAATCGGAAACACCAGGCCGGAGAGAGTTATCTCTCCAGTCATGGACGTGTCGGGACGCACGCGCCTGCCTGTGTAAAGCGACGCTAAAGCCGCGGTGATCGTCACACCCGCGCTCGGTCCATCTTTGGGGATTGCTCCGGCGGGCACATGTAAGTGCACACCGTAGTCCTTAAACATTTCCGGATTGATGCCAAACTCATTGGCGTGCGACCACAAGTAGGATCGTGCGGCACGAGCTGATTCCTGCATCACTTCCCCAAGCTGCCCGGTGATGGTAAGCCCACTGCCGCCCGGGAGAAGTGTCGCTTCGATGAATAACACTTCGCCGCCCATCTCGGTCCAGGCCATGCCAGTCGCGACGCCCGCAGGCAGTTCTTTCCGCGCCTGCTCAGGATAGAAACGCGGCGGGCCCAGGTATTCCGGTATTTGGGCAGCTGTCACGGTGACGCTCTGCGCTTCACCTTTGGCGACTTTCAATGCGACCTTTCGCGCCACGCGCCCGACGTTGCGCTCCAGTTGCCGCACCCCGGCTTCCCGCGTGTAGCGTCCGGCAATCAATTCAATAGCATCGTCGGAAATCTGTAGTTGCTCCGGTTTCAAGCCGTTCTCCGTTGTCTGGCGCGGCACCAGGTAACGCTTGGCTATTTGCAGTTTTTCAGGGTCGCTATAGCCGGCGAGATTTATGACTTCCATGCGATCACGCAACGGTGGCGGAATCGGGCCCATCTGGTTGGCCGTGGCGATAAAGAACACCTTTGAGAGATCAAAGGGCAAATCCAGATAGTGATCACGGAAAGTGTTGTTCTGTTGCGGATCGAGAATCTCGAGCAGCGCCGCGGACGGATCACCCCGGTAATCGTTGCCGAGCTTGTCGATCTCGTCGAGCATCATTACCGGATTGTTAACACCAGCGCGACGCAACGACTGAATGATGCGACCCGGCATCGAGCCAATGTAGGTGCGGCGATGCCCGCGCAGTTCGGCTTCGTCGCGCATGCCGCCAAGCGAAAGCCGCTCAAACTGCCGGCCCAGCGCCCTGGCAATCGAGCGACCAAGCGAGGTCTTGCCAACTCCCGGCGGTCCCACAAAACAAAGAATCGGACTCTTCGTATCGGGACGCAGCTTGATCACCGCCAGAAATTCGAGAATGCGTTCCTTAACGTCATCAAGTCCAAAATGATCCTCGTCGAGGATTCGTCTTGCTTCGACCAGGTCCAGCTTATCTTCAGAAGTCTTATTCCAGGGCAGCTCGATGATGTACTCAAGGTAAGTCCGAATCACGTGGTAATCAGGCGCAGCCGCAGGCAATCTCTCCAGCCGCTTCAACTCGCGGTCGGCTTCGGTGCGCACTTCCTCGGGTAAGTTCGCGGCTGTCAGCCGTTCGCGCAGCAGCTCGGCCTCCGCACGCTCGCCACCTTCGTCTTCTCCCAGTTCCTTCTGAATCGCCTTCATCTGCTGGCGCAAAACATAATCGCGCTGCGCTTTGTCCATCTCCGATTGCGCCTCGGTCGTAATCTTCGAACGCAACTGAATAATTTCCAGCTCCCGCGCGAGATAACCATGAGACAGCCGCAGCAATTCGTCGGCAGTGTCTGCTTCCAACATCTTCTGCTCTTGTTCCGTGCCCAGGTTCAGGATCGAACCAAGAAAATAAGCGAGGCGCACCGGCTCAACTGAACCCAACATCGCCACGCGAACTTCCGGCGGAACACCGGGCAGGAGGGCCAACGCCTGCTGAATCATTGATTGGACATTCCGGCGCAAAGCTTCGACTGCTTCGGCATCCACAATTCGGGGTTCCGGAAGAATCTGCACTTTCGCGCGCAAGTAAGGTTCTTCCTGTTTCCACTCGATTACCTTAATCCGCTCAGTGCCTTGCGCAATGATGTGCATTGCGTCTTCAATGCGCTCCATCCGCTTGATCATTACCAGCGTGCCGATCCCATAAAGATCTTTCGGAGTCGCATCAGTTTCCGTGCTCTGTTCCCGCACGCTGATACAAGCAATTAGCTTTTCTTCCGTCGCCAGCGCGGCCTGCACCGCGGCGATAGAGCGAGGACGACCGATGGCGAGCGGCACAACCGTTTCCGGAAACAGCGTAGTGTTTAGCAACGGCAGCACTGCCAACTCAACTGGTTCTGCAGGTGCTGGCCTTGGTTCGGCTGGAGGCGGAGGCGGCGCCTCAGCCTTGGCTTTTTTAGGCGCTTCCGAAGTGTTGGTGGTCCCGGTTTTCTTGGGGTTTGCTGCCATGGTTTCGTCAGGCTCTCGTAGTCGAAATGACTACTTGCAACTCAGACTGACTATCAAAAATCCGTCGCGATAGTCTTGCTTGAGGGAGGACGAATCGAGTGGACAGGGGAAGTCGATGCGCTTCTCAAAGCGGCTATAGGTGATCTCCATCTGCTGGTAAGTGAAGCCTTCGCGATAGAGGGTGTCGCGGCGACAACCGCGCACAATCAAATGAGAATCCTGAAGAATCAGTTCCAATTCATCCGGACAAACTCCAGCGAGGTCGACTTTAACAACCCAACCTTCAGTGCCCTGGTAGACGTCGGCGTTGGGATTCCAGAGACGCCCCGAGGGACGGACCTGGTTGCGCAACGCCATCATGGAAAAGGCACGCTTTGGTTCGGGCATGCGAGCAGGATAAGGGAAAACTCGAAAAGAAGGAAAGGGGGAGAGGGAAACGCGGTGATGCGGAGATGGGGTGACGCGAGATAGGATGACGCGGAGATGAATGACGCTGAGATCGGGGAACGGGATGCCGAGGTGGAACCGGAAGTTGGAGATCTAGGTGCCCGCGTCTCCCTTTCGCCGTGTCTCCCTTTCCCCGTGTCCCCGTGTCTCCTTCTCCCCGCGTCTCCCTGTCTCCGCGCCGCTTTTAGTTTTCCACCTCCGCAACCACCTGCACGCGGCCGGTAATCTCGAGATTGCCAATCTCAATTGGAGTCGAGGCGGATTTCTGGGCCATCATGGAACGAGCCGTCTCCGCCTCATACATCGGTCGGGGCCGCACGGTTCCCTCTTCCTGCACTTCCACGATGCGCACCACGCGCCCACCCAGCGCCTGCGCGATCACCTGAGCTTTGGACATCGCTTCACGTGTAGCGAGGGTCAACGCTTCATCACGCGCCGGGCGATCTTTTCTCAAAGTGAAGGACACGCCACCAATGTCGTTAGCGCCAGACTGCGCCGCTGCATCGATCACCGGGCCAACTTTGGTCAAATCGCCAATGGTGACCGTCACTGTGTTGCGGGCTTCGTAACCAGTAATCGTTGGTGGCTGGTTTTCCCGGTAGATCCTTTGCGGCTGCAAACTGTAGCCAGATGTCTTAACTTCAGATCCCGCTCCAGCCGCACTTTTTAATGTTCGCACCACCGCATCGGTGCGCTCGGCATTTTGCTGTTGAGCGACAAGCGCGTTCTTCGCTTGAGTGACAACTGAGACCGTTAGTATCGCCGTGTCTGGGAGGGCTTGCACGATGGAATCTCCAGAGACAATTACCCGCGTCACGCGCCGCTCGGGGCCCGGCACGATTTGATTGCCCCCCTGGGCGGCTAACGGTACTAACGACTGTGCCTCGAACGGTGTGCCTTCCATGTAAACCGTCATGACATCTTTCGTTTCGCCAGTCGCCTCCACTTCCACCCCTTCTTTAAACCATCCCTCGTTTTGAAAACGCTGGGCATTGAGCAGCAAAAACTTCTGCTCCTTGTCCACCACTAGCCAGCCGCCCGCTTCGACAGTCCGCTGCAAGCGTCCGCGCACAGTCTGGTCAATCTCGCTGGCCGTAGTCGCCGCAAAGATAGGCGCTGCAAAAAGAGAAAGCAGCGCCAGCACGCCGCAAATAGTTAATAGTCTTTTCATGATTCATCCCCTCCCGTATTTGCTTTTCATTCTGCGCCGGGGAAGAGAAAAGTACTAGCGCCGGAATGAGAACGCTTCGGGATCTGATTCTTGCGGACTCTTGAACTTGGAACTTGTTACTAGGGGCTTGGTGCTTTGTAGTTGGAACTTAGAACTTTGTGATTGGAGCTTTGCACATTGAAGTCAGGTCGTGGAGTGAGCGGAACACCGAACTGCCAAAGTTTTGTGATTAGCCTGCCCTTCTGCCTTCTGCCTTATGCCGTCCTACTTCGCTTCGCCATCATTACCGATGGCTTCGACAGGACAGCAAGTAAGGGCTTCTTCGCAAGCGGCCGTTTCTTCGGGGGTTTCCGGCTGTTTATAGACAAAGGAGTAACTGTTTTCGTCTGACCTCCGAAAACTATCCGGCGCCGTATCGCGGCAAACATCGCAATCGATACACGACGAGTCGACATAATAGGCGCCGGCCTTGTTCTCTTTAACTTTATCGTTTCGATCTGGCAATCACGCTCCGCATTGTCAATCGTCATTAAGAACGCGAGACTTGCTCTCTATCCGGACGTTCTAATTTTGAGCTTTGTTCTTTGAGCTTTGTACTTGGTTTTTATTGAATCCTGACAAGATTAGATAAAGGGCGCAACACACACAAACGACAAAGTTCCAAAGTTCAAAGCACCAAGCTCGTTTCTTATCAGGGATGCGTCATCTCTTCCGGCTTCACAAATCTGTCGAAATCCTCACCAGACAGAAAACCCAGCTCTACCGCCGCTTCGCGCAAACTGATCTTTTTTTGATGGGCATGTTTTGCGATTTTGGCCGACTTGTCATAGCCGATATGAGGATTCAAAGCTGTCACCAGCATCAGCGAGTTCTTCAGGTAATGGTCGATCTGCTCGCGATTGAGTTCGATGCCGGCGATGCAATACTCCACAAACCCATGGCAGGCGTCGTGAATCAACCTGATCGAATGTAGCAGGTTGTGAATCATTACCGGCTTGTAAACATTCAACTCAAAATGGCCCTGCGAACCCGCCATCGTAATTGCAACGTCATTTCCAAACACCTGCACGGAGACCATCGTCATCGCTTCACTCTGCGTCGGATTGACCTTGCCCGGCATAATCGACGAGCCTGGTTCGTTCTCCGGCAACACCAACTCACCCAGGCCACAACGCGGGCCCGAAGCCAGCCAACGAATATCGTTGGCAATTTTCATCAACGAAGCTGCAAGAGTCTTCAGCGCGCCACTCGCAAAGACAAGTTCATCGTGGGCGGAGAGCGCGGCAAATTTGTTGGGGTGAGAAATGAATGGCAGCTGCGTCAGCTCGGCAATCTTCTTAGCCGCGCGCTCGGCGAATTCCGGATGAGAGTTCAGTCCGGTGCCTACTGCCGTACCGCCAATCGCAAGTTGCAACAGCTCCGGTTGCACAGCTTTTAAACGATCCAGATCGCGAGCCACCAGATTTGCCCACCCCGACATCTCCTGACCTACCGTGAGCGGGGTCGCATCCTGCAAATGCGTGCGTCCAATTTTCACGACGTCTTTGAACTCCTCCGCCTTGGCCGCGATTGCGTCATGAACTTGCTGGACAGCGGGAATAAGTTTTTGCCACTGCTCGGCAGCGGCTATGTACATCGCGGTAGGAAAAGTGTCGTTCGACGACTGCGACATGTTCACGTCATCGTTGGGATGCACCGGGGCCTTGCTGCCCATCACGCCGCCGGCAATCTCGATCGCGCGATTCGAGATCACTTCGTTGGCATTCATGTTTGTTTGCGTCCCGCTTCCAGTCTGCCAAACGCGTAAGGGAAAATGTTCGTCGAGTTTCCCGGCGATTACTTCGTCGCTGGCCTGCGCGATCAGCTTTGATTTGTCGGCGGGGAGTTTGCCCAGATCTTGATTAACGAGGGCCGCGGCTTTTTTCAGAATCCCCAGCGCCCGGATCATCTCGCGTGGCATTTTGTCGTCGCCGATATTGAAATGATGCAAGCTGCGTTGGGTTTGGGCGCCCCAGTAACGATCGGCGGGCACCTCGAGCGCGCCCATTGAATCGGTTTCTGTCCGGGTTTGTTTCACGTCAGTAGCTTGTTGCGACATGGGAAAGTAGCTCTCTCTTAAAAGGCGGTGCGGTAGGCCGATTAATGATAGCACTGACTCAAGCCCGAGGTCTCAAGTCTCAGGTCTCAGGTCTCAGGTCTCAAGTTCACACATTTCACTCCCAAGATGCTAAGTTGCAGAGGCGCAAAGTAATAACAGGAGGCAGGCGGCAGGAGCAGTAGGCAGACTGCACGATAGGAGTCAGTGGTACCGACGGACAAGGTTCTGAGTCCCTCGGGAAGCACGGCGTCGCCTTGTCCCTGCCGCCTGCCAACTGCTCCTGCCCTCCTGTTCTTCCTCTGCGTCTTGGCGACTTGGCGTCTCGGCGGTGAAACGGCGATGAAATGTTCGGTGTCTTGGCGGTGAAATGTTCGGCGTCTTGGTGGTGAAATGCGTGAGACTTGAGACCTGAGACTTGAGACCTGAGACTTGTGGGCTTAAAATGCAGCCTCCCCTTTTTCCTCCGTCGGTTAATTAATTTAGCCAGTCTGAAACTATGCCCCTGTCCACCACAGAAGCTGCATTGCTCGCAGCGATTGTCGAGTCGTCTGATGACGCGATCATCAGTACCGATCTGACGGGCACTATTGCCAGCTGGAACAAAGGTGCAGAACGCATCTTCGGCTATACCACGGACGAGACCGTCGGACGATCCTTCACAATTTTGATACCCGCTGAGGGCTTTGACGAAGAATCTCAAATTCTTAAAGAGGTCTTAAAAGGTAAGCGCGTCGAACACTACGAAACAGTAAGACAACGAAACGACGGTAGTCTGATCGATATCTCGCTCACTATCTCTCCGTTGATAGATGAGACCGGTAACATTGTCGGTGCGGCAAAGATTGCTCGCGACATCAGTGACCGTGTGAAACGCGAGAAGCAGATTCGTTATCAGGCTCGCTTGCTGGACGCAGTCGAGCAGGCAGTGATTGCCATCGACCTCGACGGCAAGATTCTCTCCTTGAACTCCTTTGCAGAGTGGCTCTATGGCTGGTTGGAACAGGAAGTGATCGGTAAGAACTTTCTGGAGATCATCTCAGCACCTGATCCCCAGCAGCAGACTGACGAGATATTTTCACGAATTCACCATGGCGAAAGTTGGTCGGGTGAGTTGCGCGTCTTGCGCAAGGACGAGTCGGAATTCTTGGCAATGGTAACGCATTCGCCAATTCATAATGATCACGGTCAACTAATCGGCGTGGTGGTAGTCTCGCGCGACATCACTGCCAACAAGCAGGCTGAACAGGAACATGCCAAGCTGCTGGAAAGCGAACGCCAGGCGCGCGCCGAAGCCGAAGAAGCCAACCGCATCAAGGACGAATTTCTGGCAACAATCTCTCACGAGCTGAGAAACCCCTTGAATGTGATCCTCGGTTATTCCGAAGTTTTGGTGCGCAGCAAAGAAGCGAATGAATCTGAATTCGTGCAACGGGCCGCGGAAATTCTCCGGCGCAACGCGATTGCCCAGGCACAACTTGTCAGCGATCTACTTGATCTCTCGCGGCTACAGCTCGGCAAGTTTTCTCTTAACCGCCAGGTTGTTTCCCTCACAAAGACTATCAATGACGCGGTGGAGACTGTTCGCGACGAAGCCGAAGCGAAGGCGCTCGAAGTCAAAATTGAAATGTCGAACGAACTTGTCTTCGTTGATGGCGATCCCCTGCGCATGGAACAGGTCGTTTGGAATTTGCTGAATAATGCCGTGAAGTTCACACCGTCCGGCGGCACGGTAACGGTTAAGCTGGCTAAGAAAAATGGATTTGCTCAGCTTGCCGTGGCCGACACGGGTCAAGGAATCGAACCGAAATTCCTGCCTCATGTTTTCGAAATTTTTCGCCAAGCCGACGCAACTATTAGCCGGCGTCACGGTGGGATGGGCATTGGTCTGGCGCTCGTGCAGCAATTGGTTCAACTGCAAGGAGGGTCCGTCTCGGTTTCATCAGGTGGCGCGGGCCGCGGCGCAGAATTCACGATCAGCCTTCCGGTAACTACGGACGCAGCTGAACCGCGCAAGACTGGCGGCCTGGTGCAGCCGAATGCGTTGACCGGCATGCGCATTCTTGTTGTAGATGATTCGGCTGACACTGTGGACATGCTGCGCACGTTGTTGGAGATGGATGGTGCGATGGTCAGCACCGCCGGTGGCGGACCAGAAGCGCTGGAAATACTCGAGAGGGAATCGTTTGACGTGATCCTTTCCGACATTTCAATGCCGGGCATGGATGGTTTTGAGCTCCTGAATCGTTTGCGGAAGTTACCGAGCGGCCGAGACGTTCCGGTTCTTGCTCTTACTGGATTTGGCCGAGCTGAAGATGTTGAGCGGGCGAAGTCTGTAGGATTCTTTTCGCATATCACCAAACCTGTCGACGTCGGCGCCATCGTCGCCATGCTACAAAAACTTCCCGCTCGCACCAACGCCAGTTAATCCTTCGGAATGTTTCATAACTCATGTCTCACATTTCACCGCCAAGACGCTAAGTCGCCAAGACGCAAAGTAAGAACAGGGGGCAGAGAGGTGGCAGACGGCCGGGTTGGAACTTGAAACTTGTCGCTGCCACTGTTTCCCTGCTACTGCCGTCTGCCGTCTGCTCCTGATTTTCTTTCCTCTGCGTCTTGGCGACTTGGCGCCTTGGCGGTGAAATGTTTACGCCTGAAATGTTTGGGCGTCTTTGCGGTAAAAATGTGGTGCTGCTGGCGGTGAAATGTTTGACGTAAATCGACTCCATTTCTCGAACTACGGTTGAATGATTATAATGCCTGTCTCTAAGAACGCACTAAATCGGAAACGAGAACAGGTGACAAGCTAACGCACTTGTCTAGTTACTCGTGACTCGTCACGGAGGAATCCTACTAAGTTGTCTACCGAACAGTTTGACGTAACGATCATTGGCAGTGGGCCTGGTGGTTATGTGGCGGCTATTCGCGCTGCCCAGCTAGGCTTGAAAACCGCGATCGTTGAGAAAGACAAACGCCTCGGCGGTACTTGCACGCTGCGCGGCTGCATCCCGACCAAACAATTGCTGATGTCGGCGCACGTCTATGAGCAGATGCAGCACGCCGCCGATTTTGGCGTCGAAGCTTCAGGCATCCAGCTCGCCTTTGCAAATGTGCAGAAACGAAAAGACAAGGTTGTGATGAAAAACTCAAAAGGTATTGAGTACCTGATGAAGAAGAACAAGATCACAACCTTCAGCGGCACTGGCAAACTTGCCCTCCCGGGAAAAGTTGAGGTCACCTCAGCCGACGGCAAAAAAGAAACTATCAATACCAAGAACATCATCCTTGCAACCGGCTCAGTTGTGCGACCCATTCCCGGATTTGAAACTGACGGTGCGCACGTTGTTAATAGCGATCACATTCTGGAGTTGAAAGAGGTCCCAAAGTCGCTGATTGTCATGGGAGCAGGGGCGGTGGGCGTTGAGTTTGCTTCCGTCTATTCGCGCTTTGGCGCCGACACGACAATAGTGGAATTGATGCCGCGCCTCGTGCCACTCGAAGATGAAGAAGTCTCCAAAGAGCTGGAGAAGTCGTTTCGCAAACGCGGGATCAAGTCTCAGGTCGACACGAAGCTGGACAAACTCGAGAAGACAGACAGTGGCGTCGTTGTGACGGGCAAAACTTCTAAGAGTGAAGATGTCCGCCTCGAAGCCGAGATGCTTTTAGTCGCTGTTGGTCGCATGCCCTACACGGAAGGCCTGGGACTCGAAGGGACGAAAGTAAAAGTTGAAACGGGTGCTGTCCAAATCGATGAATTTCAGCAAACGGGCGAGAAAGGTGTCTATGCGATTGGCGATATTGTGCCAACTCCCTGGCTCGCGCACCTTGCTTCGAAGGAAGGAATTGTTGCGGTAGAGCACATCGCCGGACACAAGGACGTGCGGCCGATTAACCTGCGCCTCGTTCCGAATTGTACTTATTGCGATCCGGAAGTCGCCTCCGTCGGATTGACGGAAGCGAAGGCCAAAGAGATGGGTTTCGACGTAAAGCTGGGCAAGTTTCCCTTTTCGGCTTCCGGCAAAGCGCGAATCCTCGGAGAAGAAGAAGGCTTCGTAAAAATTGTTAGCGAGGCGAAGTATGATGAAATTCTGGGCGTGCATATTATTGGCCCGCACGCGACCGAGCTAATCGCCGAAGCGTGCGTGGCAATGCAGCTCGAATCGACCGCGGATGAACTGGGTCGCACAATGCACGCGCACCCAACCGTCTCGGAAGCGATCATGGAAGCTGCCGAGGGTGTGCATGGTCTAACAATCCATATCTAAAGGACGATGATCTAAAGGCAGATGGAGCAACCACCACAAAAATCGGAAGCAAAAGATCCGCGCCGGCGCCGCCGTCGACCGCCACACTCCGGCACGCCAAACCGCGGCCCACGAGTCTTCACGAAATATGCGCCACGGAAAGCCGCTGAGGGACAGGAACTCTCATGCACGAAAGAAACAACACTTAAGCCTGAGCAGTTGTTGGAGCTCTACCGTTATCTAAAACTGACACGACTGGTAGAGGAACGGCTCGTTAATCTTTACCGCCAGTCGAAAGTTGTTGGTGGCGTTTTTCGTTCGCTTGGTCAGGAAGCGACCGCCGTCGGCACTGCTTATGCGCTCCAGCCTCGCGACTTTATTACGCCTCTGATTCGCGATTTGGGCGCGGTGTTGGTTAAAGGAATTCGACCGCGCGAAATCTTCGCGCAGTACATGGCGAAAGCCTGGGGACCTTCCGGCGGGCGCGATCTCAATATTCACTTCGGCGACATGGAGAAGGGATTTGTCGGTCCGATTTCGCATCTCGGCGACATGATTCCCGTGATGACGGGCGTTTTACTTGGCGCTCGGTTGAAAAAACAACCGATTGTCGCAATCGCTTACATTGGCGACGGCGGCATGAGCACGGGGGCTTTTCATGAAGGTCTGAATTTCGCCGCCGTGCAACGCTTACCCTTGATCGTCGTCGCTGAATACAACCACTACGCTTATTCGACGCCGACAGCTTTGCAGACAGCCGTGAAGGACCTTGCGGAGAAGGCTGCCAGCTACGGCATTCCCGGTTACATCGTCGACGGCAACGACGTTGTCGCCTGTTATGAGACCACGCGGCACGCTGTCGAATTTGCGCGGCGCGGCGGCGGCGCAGTACTAATCGAAGCAAAAACATATAGACGTAAAGGACACGCCGAACATGACGATCAGCGCTATGTGCCGCCCTCGGAAATCGAATGGTGGGAAAAGCACAACGATCCAATTGATCGTTACGAGCGTTATCTTATTGAGTGTGGCGTTGCCGACAAGAGCAAGTTGGAAGAGCTAACTGCTAACGTAGTGCGCGAGATTGAGGAAGACTGTGACTGGGCCGAGAGCTCGCCGATGCCTGAACCCGAAGAAGCAGCTTACCGCGTGTTTGATAACGACGTCGTACCACCAGCACTGCGACCGCAGTTATTGGGAAGTTGATAAGGGATTGCGGGCGTCTCGTCCGCGCTGAGCGCGAAAGCGCGAAAGGGAGTCGAACATGGGAACAGATGAAAAGTCGGGACAAGCTCGTTCTCAGGCAGTGGACGATCGCGGAACCAGCGAGGCCGAAGGTCGAGCAATATTACAGCGCTTACGCGACGCAGCCTTTGAAGGAAGTGATGAGAAATTTGCGATTGTGCTGGGGCGACCCGCTGAAGAAGTGGGGGAGATGATTAGCGGCGCCGCGACGATCGATGACGACGTAGTAATGAAAGCGCGCGGGATAGCGAAAGAACGCGGAATCGAGATTGAATAAAAAGCGCGAATTCCTTTATTTGCCGCCTGCGAAGCAGGCGCAAGCATAAAGCCTAGGGCGTAAGCCCTAGGCGACTGGGGATCACCGTCAGAGTCCGCGAAGCGGACGACAGATCTCCTGAGCCGAAATACGACGAAATGGAGACTCTTTCGCCCGCTTTGCGGGCTAGCACTTGATGGGACCTTACCTAGGGCTTACGCCCTAGGCTTTATGCTTACGCCTGCTTCGCAGGCCTTTATAGACCCAAGACTCAGGATTTAATGTCTACCGCAATCAAGAAAGAGCATAAATCAGCGCGGCCTGAACGTGGTGGTCTCGTCACACTTGTCGAAGCTATCCGCCAGGGTATCTGGGAAGAAATGGAACGCGACCCGTCTGTCTTCGTCATTGGCGAAGACGTTGGTGCTTACGGCGGAGCTTTCAAGGTTACCGACGGCTTAATCGATGAGTTTGGCAAGGGCCGCGTCGTCGACACGCCGATCTCAGAGGGCGCAATCGTGGGCGCTGCCTGCGGAGCAGCTTTGATGGGCATGAGACCGGTGGCTGAGTTTCAGTTCATCGACTTCATTTCCGCCGGCTTTGATCTCCTGACGAACTATGCCGCCAAGTCGCGTTATCGCTGGGGCGGAGGAATTGCAGCCGTGTTCCGCGGGCCGTGTGGCTCCGGATTGCGCACCGGTCCGTTTCACTCGCTAAATCCGGAAAGCTTTTTTCTCAATACGGCGGGTTTGAAGATGGTCGAGCCGTCGACCGCATACGATGCGAAAGGTTTGATTAAAGCCGCGATTCGCGATCCGGATCCAGTTCTTTATTTTGAGCATAAGAAACTCTATCGCCTGCCTCGCTTGCGCGAGGAAATTCCGGCGGACGACTATATCGTCGAGATCGGCAAGGCCCGCACAGTGCGCGCGGGACGTGATCTGACGATCATTACTTTCGGGGCGATGGTGCTGACCGCTCTTGATGCCGCCGAGGAACTTGAAAAGGAAGGGCTTGATGTCGAGATCATCGATCTGCGCACTTTAGCCCCGCTTGATCGACCGGCAATCCTGGAAAGCGTGAAGAAGACCAGCCGGGCGTTGATTCTGCACGAGGCGTCTCAAACCGGAGGCATTGGCGGCGAGATCGCGGCGTTGATTAGTGCCGAAGCTTTTGAATGGCTCGATGCGCCGGTTCTGCGCCTGGCTTCGATCGATACCCCAGTTCCCTACTCACCACCGCTGGAAGATTATTACTTGCCCCAAGTGAAAGATGTGGTCGCTGCCGCCCGCAGATTGGCAGCCTATTAATCATCACGGAGGAGACAGCTATGCCGAAATATTTGATTGAACGAGAGATTCCCGGCGCCGGTAATCTTACAAGTGAGCAGCTACAGGGCGTGGCGCAGACGTCATGTAATGTATTGCGGGAAATGGGTCCGCAGATTCAATGGGTCGAGAGTTACGTGACAGGCGACAAAGTTTATTGCGTGTACATTTCGCCCAACGAAGAAATGATTCGCGAGCACGCACAAAAAGGCGGTTTCCCCGCGAACCGAATTTCAGAAATTAAGACGGTTATTGATCCGACTACTTCTGAAGAGAAGGCTCAGCCCGCAGGGGTGTCCTAATTTTGCAGGTGGGGCACTCTTTGTGACCGCCTTTGTTGTTAGGGCAGGGGCGCCCACGGAGGGACGCCTACACCGTTACCGGCTGATTTAGTATTGGAGCAATCATGGCAACTGAGGTAGTTATGCCGCAGATGGGTGAATCCATCGCGGAAGGGACCATCACGAGGTGGCTGAAGAAGGTTGGCGAACACGTCGATCGTGACGAGCCCCTGTTTGAAATCTCAACCGACAAGGTTGACGCCGAAATTCCTTCACCTGCCGCCGGCACGCTGACAGAGGTTCGCTTTAAAGAAGGTGATACGGTGGAAGTGAATACTGTCGTGGCTGTCCTCGATGGCGCCGCGGCGGGTAACGGTTCCGCGGCTCCTGCTTCAGCTGCTACGGCGAAAGCCGAGTCAGAAGCTACACCAGAAGCTAAGGAAGAAACGAAACCCGAAGCGCCGGCTCCAGCACCAACAGCGACTGCACCAACCCCGGCAGCTCCTCCAAAGCCGGCAGCACCGCCCGCTGAGCCCGCAACTCCAGCACCAGCCGCAGCAGTTGCCGAAGCCGCCGATGCGACGACGGCTGAAACTCCCGCTACCGAAAGCCTGAAGACTTCGGGCACAGCGAGTGTGGAAGAACTGCGTCGCACAAAATCAAGCCCGCTCGTGCGCAAGATTGCGAAAGAGCACGGAGTTGACGTTGGCAGTCTGGAAGGAACGGGATTAAGTGGGCGCGTAACCAAGAACGACATTCTCAGTTTCATCGAATCGGGAGCGCCGGCGCCGGCTGCGCGGAGTGCGGCAAGCCCAGCTCCGGCGCGCGATATTCCTGCCCCTCCGCCCATGAAACCGGGAGAGGGCGATCGCGTCGAACAGATGACTGTGATGCGCAAGAAGATTGCGGACCACATGGTCCTGTCGCGGCGCACCTCGGCCCACGTCACGACGGTTTACGAAGTCGACATGTCAGCTATCGCCAAATTGCGGGAGCAACACAAAGACTCGTTTTTCGAACGGACTGGTACCAAGCTCACGTATATGCCGTTTATTTTCCAGGCTGTGACCACAGGCCTGCGAAAGTTTCCTATCTTTAACGCGCAGGTGAGTGGCGATCAGATCATCTACAAACGCGACATCAATCTGGGAATGGCGGTCGCGCTGGACTGGGGCTTAATTGTTCCCGTTATCAAACGCGCCGACGATCTCTCGATTTCGGGTTTAGCACGTGCCGCAAATGACCTTGCAGATCGGGCACGCACAAAGCAGTTAAAGCCGGACGAGGTGGGCGGCGGCACGTTCACAATTACAAATCCCGGAGTCTTTGGCGGTCTCTTCGGAACCCCGATTATCAATCAGCCGCAGCTCGCGATCCTCGGTGTCGGCAAAATTGAAAAGCGCGCCAAGGTAATAACTTCGCCGGAAGGCGACGACTACATGGCGATCCGTTGGATGGCGTATTTAGCGCTCAGCTTCGATCATCGTGTGATTGACGGCTCTGATGCTGAACGCTTCCTGGCATTCATCAAGGAACAATTGGAGGCCGGAGAATTCTCGATCTAGACCTGAGGTTGACCACTTAACTGTTTTGCAAATCGCGGCGGCATACCTGCAATGGTTTTGTCACCGCGTTTTTGTAATTAATGTGGCACTTATTGCGATCAAGTAGCGATTCGATGAAGAATGAAGCTAACACTGGCAAAGGTCTTGACTTAAGGTCCGCTTCCGATTAGAACTGTGGGCCTAACGTTCAATGCGGACAAAAGATTAGAGATTTCATCGTCATGTTTTGACGATTTTCGGCTCGCATCTCTGTGGGTCACCCACTTTCGAAGATAAGGAGATAGGTTTCTATGGCAATCCCGAAGTTCAAGATGTTTTCCTTGCTGATGTTGGTTATGGGTCTGATGCTGGTAACAGCACCAGTGGCTCTCTCGCAGGGCAATACCACGGTTAGCTCACGCACAGTAGCCAGCGGCGAGAAGATGAAGATCAAGGGCGTGGTAACGCGCCGCGATGCTGATACGTTCACCGTGCGTGACAACAACGGCGTCGACACGATTGTGCAGTTGACTGACAGAACCAGTGTGAAAGCGAAGGGTGGTTTCCTACGCAGTGGCGCAAACTATGCCCAGACGCAGATTCTTCGCGGACTAAACCTCGAGGTCGAGGGCCGCGGCAGTTCAAATGGTGAGCTCGTAGCCGAGAAAGTTCGGTTCAATGAATCAGATCTAAGAGTTGCTCGTGCAGTGGAATCCCGCGCCGCGCCGCTCGAGGATCGAGCTACTACAACTGAAACAAAACTTAGCCAGGTTGAGCAGAATGCGCAGCGTCTCTCCGGTCAGCTCGATGAGTTGGCTGCCGTAGCCAACACCGCCAAGGGTGGCGCTCGTGCCGCTCAGGAGACTGCGGATGCTGCAGTCGCGGGTGTGAATGCTACCAACGATCGCATTTCGGCTTTGGACGACTATGAACCGCAGACTGTCGCGGCTGTGAACTTTCGTTCGGGCAGTTCGGTGCTGACCAAAGACTCGAAAACTACGCTCGATGACGTTGCTACGAAGGCACTGAACTCCAAAGGTTATGTGCTTGAGATTTCGGGCTTCACTGACACAACCGGAAGCGTGAACCGCAATCGTATGTTGAGCCAACGTCGTGCCGATACGGTAATTCGTTACCTGATCGAGAATCACAATATTCCGCTCCGCCGCATTGTGACGCCTTATGGTTATGGCGAAACGAATCCGGTGGCCGAGAATAATACTCGCGATGGCCGCGCGCAGAACCGCCGCGTCGAAGTAAAACTGCTGGTCAACAAAGGCCTGATTCAGTCATCGCCATCAATGACGACGAGCAGCCCGACAGGAAATTAGTGTGATCGAGTAGCCGGGAGATGCAACTCTGTTCTCCCGTAGCTAGTCTTAGTTGCCATGAATCATGCCGTCGCCCTACACGACGAATTGAAGTAACATGCTTAGCCAGCAGACGGCGGCATGAGGATTGGCGAGATGAACATTAAACCCAGGGGAAAACATTTGAGGCCAGTGCTGCTTTGGGCAGCGCTGGCTCTTTTTTTCTATATTAGTCCGGCAGCGGCCCAGCGGCTGAAAGACTTGCCGGCGCCTCCCGCTCCTCCCAGACTTAAGCCAACGCCAACTCCCACTCCGGTACCGCCGCCGAAAGACGAAGATGTCGACGTCATTCGCGTGAGCTCAAATCTGGTGATGGTTCCGGTTTCCGTAGTAGACACCAACAGCCAGCCAGTGCTCGGTTTGCAAGTCACTGACTTTCGCGTGTTGGAACTAGGACGTGAGCAGCAACTAACCGATTTGGGCAATCCCGATCAGGTGCCTCTCGACATCGCGATTCTTTTTGATATTTCCAGTAGCGTCAGCCAAAAGGGTTTTTTTCTGTTCCAACAGAAAGCGGCTGCGAGTTTTCTCCGTCAGGTCATGAAGCCCTCGGACCGGGCGGCAATTTTTACGATTGCCGATCAGCCGTTGCTGGTGGCGCCATTGGCCCCGGCGGAGTCGGCAGCGATAAAGCTACAACAGATTCCTGCAGCAACGACACCGGTGCCTACGGCCTTCTACGACACGGTTGCGGCAGCAGCAAAATATCTAACGGAGAAATCTGAAGAGCGTCACCGGCGGGTAATTCTCGTGATCTCAGATGGTGACGATAACTTCAGCAGCCTCGTGAGAGACTTGACGAAGGCGGAAGCACTTGCCGTTCGTGAAGGTGGTGAAACTCCGGCAAGCGCTAAACGCAGTTTGGATTCACGCCGCGCCCGCGCCGTCATCGAAACACAAAAGGCAGTCCAGCAAGCAGATGCGGCCTTCTATTCAATCAATCCTGGTGGGCCGTCGGTGCGTCTCAATCTGATCAGCACGCGCGCGCAAACTGCGATGGAGTCGATCGCTGATTCCACGGGCGGCAACGCTTTCGTGCCCGACGGGGAGCAGCATCTGGAGCGGGTTTTTAATGAGATTGCGGCAGAATTGAGAGGACAGTATTTATTGCAGTACTACTCGAATTCGCAGACGGGACTGGAGTTCCGAAACATTAAAGTTTCAATTCCCACGCGTGCTCAGTTACGGGTGCGTGCGCGGCAAGGGTACTACCCGAAAAAATAGTTTCGAGTTCGGGTTTCGGTTTCGAGTTTTTGGGTTTATCGGAACCGTTCTACCGCCAAGCCGCCAAGAATACGCCAAGAGCGCCGAGTATCGTCTGAACTTCGCGCTTTGTGCTTAGTTCTTTGTTCCAGTAGCGAGACTGGCGGACGGTGATGAAGCCGCGTAACCAAAAACGAAGTACAAAGCTCAAAGTTCAAAGCTCAAAGAGCACCAAGTTCAGACGATACTTGGTGCTCTTGGCTAACTTGGCGGCTTGGCGGTAGTAAATCTGAAGTTACCGCATTTCTAGCAGCACATCCGTCAGTCGATTAACGACGTCGATTAGCGATCGTCCGGCCCTATCAAATTGATTTGCCGCAGCCTGCTCTTCAGCTGCAGCCGCGCCAGCAGCCACTCCCGCCAGCCTGGTGTAGTAGCGTCGCAACTCCATCGTCGAGCTGAACTCAGATTCGAGCTGATCAAGACCCTCGCGCACCTTCCGAATGCTCGTGCGCACAGTTACTTTGTTCTGCTTGGCTTGATCCAGGACTGCCGGCGATGCTTCGTTGCGACGCGCCGCATCATCCACGCCCTCCAACCCCTTCGCGACGCCGCCCAGCACATAGATAAAGCGAGTCAGCGTCTTTATTTGTTCGGCCACGCGACCAGCGCCGGCGGTTCGCTTGTCAGCTAGCGATGTAGTTGTTGTGCGCGCCGGAGTTGTTTTACGGCCGCGCGTTTGTGCCAGCGTAGTGGACGGAATCAGAATAGTAGCAACAAGCAGAAAAAGAGTGGTTCGTTTCAAGGTGTGCTCTCCTGGGATTCATCAGCGTTAACTTTATTGGGTATGCCAAGGTATGCCTCGCGCGGCGTGACAGTCAAGGAGGCGGTCAGGAGTCAGGAGTCGGCAGTCAGGAGTCAGAATGCAGAAGGCAGAAGGCGAGATAGAGCTCACGGCCTTTGTTTGTTACATCCGGACGAGGGATGAATTCGCAATAGAAAATTAGGAATTCGAAAATGTGATACGGAGAATCTTCTTGTGCCTAACCTGCCTGCTGACTTCTGCCTGCTGCCTCCTGCCTTCTTCTGCCTCCCGCCTTCTGCCTGCTGACTTCTGCCTGCTGCCTCCTGCCTTCTTCTGCCTCCCGCCTTCTGCCTGCTGCCTCCTGCCTTCTGCCTCCTGCCTCCTGCCTTCTGCCTTCTGACTCCTGACTCCTGACTCCTGACTCCTGACTCCTGACTTCTGACTTCTGACTTCTGACTTCTGACCTAGCTGCTAAAATGACGCATTCAACAGTATGATGGTTGTGCCCAAACCCATGATGGTGATGAAAAAAGAACTCGTTGTGCGGCGCCTCGGACGCATTGATTACGAGGCTGCCCTCGCACTGCAGAAGGAAACGGAGCGGGCCGTGCAAACCGGCAGGCAGCCCGATACCTTGCTGCTGCTCGAACATCCGCACACACTAACCATTGGCCGGCGCGGAGATGATTCCGGAATTCTGTTACCCGCTGCCTTATTGGCTGAGCGTGGCGTTAAAGTCTTTGAAACTAATCGCGGCGGCAAGCTCACCTATCACGGTCTGGGCCAAATTGTTGGCTACCCGATTATCAATCTGAGCCCAGATCGTGAAGATGTGCATCGCTTCGTGCGCGATCTTGAAGAAGTTTTGATCCGGACGATGGCTGACTTTGAAATAGCGGCTTTCCGCATCCCCGGTTTGACGGGGGTCCACACTGAGCTGGGAAAGGTGGCGGCTATCGGAGTGCACATTGCTCGTTGGGTAACCACGCACGGATTGGCCTTGAATGTGAACACCGATCTTAGTTACTTCGATTTGATTATTGCCTGCGAGGGCGAACCGGTAACGTCAATGCAGAAGTTATTGGATCGAGAGCTTGCATTAGGCGAAGTGGAAGATAGGATAGTTGCTCAGTTTGGAGAGGTGTTCGACCGCCAACCGGTGTAGTGTCTTGGCGAACCAGATTTACCGCCAAGTCGCAAAGATGCAACCGACACACGACGGCCACGAAGTCCGGTGAGGTGCTTAATCGATTCGTTGCCCCGATCGTGCGCGGAAGTTGCTAACGTCATCAAGGAGCTGGACTGCGCACCGCCGATTGCGGACTTTGCTGCTTCGCTACCAGCTAATCTTCAATCGCCAATCGCCAATCAGCAATAGTTTACAGATGCTAACACTGGACCTAATCAACCAAGCCGCTGCACGAATTAAGTCGCACATCCATCGCACGCCTGTGATCACGTCGCGCACTTTTAACAGCCTCGCGGGGAAGGAAGTGTTCTTCAAGTGCGAGAATGTGCAACGCGCCGGGGCGTTCAAGATCCGCGGCGCCACTAACAAAATTCTTTCACTGACTGCGGACGAAAAAACGCGCGGTGTCGTGGCGTTTTCCTCCGGCAATCATGCACAGGCAGTGGCGGTCGCTGCGCGTGAAGCGAATGTGCGCGCCGTCGTGGCCATGCCTGATGATGCGCCCAAAGCAAAGGTGGCGGCTACCCGCGAGTATGGCGCGGAAATAGTTTTTTATGATCGGCAGACCCAGGATCGCGAAGGAGTTGCGTTTGAGATCGCCACGCGCGACGGCCTGGTGATGGTCCCGCCTTATGACGACTACCTGGTCATGGCCGGTCAGGGAACGGCCGGCTTGGAGCTGTTAGAAGAAGTCCCGGATCTCGACTGTGTCTTAACGCCTTGCAGCGGTGGCGGACTCTTTGCCGGCGTCGCGACTGCCGTTAAAGGCATCAATCCCACGGTTCGATGCTTCGCAGTCGAACCTGATACCGGCGACGACACCAGGCAATCCTTTCTTAAAGGAGAGCGCGTTACGGTTCCGCCGCCGCCAACAATCGCAGACGGCTTACGCGTGCAATCGCCCGGAACGCTGACTTTTCCGATCCTGCAACAGACGGCAGAAGATGTATTGACGGTCTCAGATACAGAGATTGTTAGCGCTATTAAGTTCATGCTCTTCCGGATGAAACTTCTGGTTGAGCCCTCTGGAGCGGCGGCGGCGGCCGCGGTGATGCAGCGCAGACTGCCGCCGGAAAGCCGTCGCGTTGGTGTGATCTTATCCGGAGGCAATATTGATCCGCACGCCCTCGGTGCCCTCTTAAGCGGGGCTGAGAGTTGATCTGACAAACGGTGGCGAGTGTAGGGGCGTCCCTCCACAGGCGCCCCGATCTGGCAGAAGGATTGACTTGTAACTAGTGCGAGTAGGGGCGTCCCTCTGTGGGCGCCCCCGACGTTGTCCTTCCGTGCGCTCCCCATGGAAAAAGAAGGTGGCCACAGAAGGCTACCCCCTACGAATCGCGCAATGCGCATTTCGCACGGCCCGATGTTAGAATGCCGCCTAAGCAGTCAATACAGGAGTTCTTTCTTTTGGCCCGCGAATTAAACGTCATCAGCAATACGCCCAAACCGAGACAGCCCAAGCCGGAATGGCTGAAAATCCGGCTGGGCGATCCCACCAATCAAAATAATGTTTTGAAACTGATTGAGGGCCTTAACCTGCACACCGTCTGCCAGGAAGCTCGCTGTCCAAACATCTTCGAATGCTGGTCGGATCGCACAGCGACTTTTATGCTGGGCGGAGACATCTGCACGCGCCATTGCGGTTTTTGCGCAGTGGGCAAGGGTCAGCCCGGCTTACTTGATCTGGAGGAACCTCGTCATGTGGCGGAAGCTGTGCGACATCTGGACCTCGCGCACACTGTAATCACTTCAGTTAATCGCGACGATCTACCGGACGGTGGCGCCGCTCATTGGGCTGCGACAATTCGCGAAGTGCGCGCGCTAAATCCGCAGTGCAAGATCGAAGTCTTGATCCCTGACTTCAACGGCAACGAAGCCGCGCTCAATACCGTACTTGATGCCAAACCCGACGTGCTGAATCACAACACTGAAACGATTGCCCGGCTTTACCGCCGAGTGCGCCCGGACGCGGTTTACCAACAATCGCTTACTTTGATACAGCGGGCCGCAGCGCGGCGGGATCGTGAGAAGCGCGGCATGCTCACGAAGAGTGGAATCATGGTCGGCCTGGGCGAAGAGTTCGACGAAGTGGTTGCACTTATGAAGGACCTGCGCGCGGTTTCATGCGACATCATGACCATCGGACAATATCTGCAACCCTACGAGAAGCGCTTACCGGTGGAGCGCTATGTCACGCCACAAGAGTTTGAGCGCTGGCGCGCGATTGGGATGGAGCTGGGATTTCATCATGTACAATCGAGTCCCCTGACTCGCTCCTCTTATCACGCCCGGCAACAAGCGGAAGATCGAGTCATCCCCGCACCAGAACTTTTACCTGCGGAAAACTTTGCCAATTAAGCCTCTCGCGAAGCCTTCCAAACTTTTCTGGGCTTTGGCGCCCGTCTTACTTCTCTGCTCGTCCTGCCACACTACGATCCCGTCGCGCGATCGCACAGTTGAGAACAAATTTCCCAAAGTGATTCTCTGGGCCTGGGAACGGCCTGAAGATCTTCAGTTCCTCGATCCCAAGCGTTTTGGTGTTGCCTTTCTCGCACAAACCCTCGAACTCCATGGTGATGAAGTTGTGTTTCGCCCGCGCCGCCAACCTTTGAAGGTCGCGCCTGAGACTACGCTAATCGCTGTGACGCGTATCGAATCGCGAAAAACCACGGGTCAGTCTGCGAGTCTTAGCGCAAAGCAGCGACGTCAGTTGGTTTCCCTTGTCGTGCGCACGCTGAACTTAAAGCACGTGAGCGCGATTCAAATCGATTTTGACGCGGTCACTTCGGAGCGAGAATTTTATCGGGCCCTGCTCAGCGATCTTCGGCAACAACTCCCAGACAACATACCTCTCTCAATGACTGCGCTGGCATCATTCTGCATCGGCGACCCGTGGATTAAAGGTTTGCCCGTCGACGAGGCAGTGCCAATGATGTTCCGGATGGGAACTGACAATCACTCGATTCGCACCATGCTGGCTGCAGGAAAGGATTTTCGTGAGCCGCTTTGCCGTCGCAGTTATGGAGTAGCAGCGGACGAACCGGTCGCCATGAAGTTCGACGCCTCGCGCCGGCTCTATGTTTTCAACGATCGACCGTGGACCGAAGAAGATGTCGCACCGTTTCAATAATTTCCTCAAACGTGTCGTCGCTGTTTCCCTGGCAGCGTTGCTGCTGTTGAACCTCGCCCTCCCAGCGTGGGCTTGTGCCCCAAGTTTTCTCCAACCCATCTTTGTTTTTGTGGAGTCGCCCGACTTGCCGTTTGCCGAATTCACTGCCGGCAAATTAGGAATCTTAAAACCTACATTCGGACGTAAGACTCTCGCAATCGCCTTTCGCTATCTCAACGGAGGTTCGTTCACTAGCGATGAGCAGAAAGCTCTGGCCCTGGCTTTGCGCGCCAAAGGATCGGACGAGCCGGCAACTGACGCTGTGAAGACGTGGGTAACAACGCGCAAAGAGTTCTTAAAAGAGAACGAAACGCTTGCGGGCATTTACGTTGAAAGAGAACGCTACGGCGGTTACGACTTCTTCCCGAATTGCGCAGCAAACGCTTTCGAAGTCGCTACGGAAACCCTAAAAGCGCGAGTTGCCAGTTACGGCGCTGAGGACACGAACGTCCGAGCCTGGCTCGCCGCGCAAGATATCGTATTTCAGAATTGTTCGTCAGCGGGAAAGCTTCCTGAAGCAGCGGGCAAGGAGGCCGTGGAGTGGTTGCGCAAGGATCGCGACTATCAAATCGCAGCTGCTCACTTCTATTCGCTTAACTTTGATCATGCGCGGGCCCTGTTTACGGCAATCGCGCATGACCCGGCGTCCCCCTGGCAAGAGACTGCAGACTATCTCGTGGGCCGAACCTGGGTACGCCAGGCCAGTCTTACCGAAAATGAATCCCAGCGTGACCAGGTGTATCGACAAGCTGAGCTCTATCTAGAAGCTCTGCAAGTGCGTAGTAATAAGTTCGCGCGCGCCGCTCAACGACTTTTGGGGCTAGTAAAGTATCGTCTTCATCCTGAGCAACGAGTGGGGGAACTGGGACGTGTTCTTGCTTACCAGAACGGCAACGAAAACCTGGGTCAGGATTTGATTGACTACGTTTGGCTTGTCGACAAACTGGAGACTGAAAAGCTGGAAGAAATCGAGAAGAGTAAGAATGCCCAAAAAGAACCCGAGCCGGTTGAGTCAGAACAGGATCGTTACTATCGCGAACGTCGGGAAGCAATTGATGCCGGACGGCTGTTTGAAATTACGATTTATCCCAAGCTAAAGGCAGGCACGCCGACGCCGGATTATTCTGAGCGTGTCATGCTCGACTTCAAGAAAGAAACGACCGAAGCCGAAGTGGTGCAAGCATTCGAAAACCAAACAGGACGCAACCTCTCGGATGAAGAACTTAAACAGATCAGGGAAAACTACAAGACGGCGATGGTTGACCTTCAATACTCGCTCAGTCCTAATCGCACTCTCGATAGACGTCCCGTTAACAACCACAAAGGTTGTTCCTGGAACTGTGAAAGATTGCCCCTTAAGGCTGTGCCGGAAGCCTTACGTGACGATGACTTGACCGATTGGCTGCTGACATTTCAAACGGACGATCCCGCGGGTTATCTGTACGCCTTCGGAAAATGGCGGGAGACGAAATCCGAAGCCTGGCTCGCGCTGTTAATGACAAAGGCGCAAAAGATATCGCCGCGGCTGGCTTATGTGACGCGTCGCGCTGAGCGAGTGCAGCGCGATTCACCTGCCTTCGCAACGATTGCTTACAATCTAGTTAGGCTGAAGATTTCACTGGGACAGACCGCGCAAGCCCGCTCCTTGTTGGACGATATCATTTCCTGGCAGCCCGATAGCTTGCCGATCTCCGCTCAGAATCAGTTCCTCGAACAGCGGATGCGACTCAGTAAAACGCTGGACGAGTTTCTGGAGTTCAGCGTGCGCCGGCCAGTCACATTCTATCTAGGCGGCCGCTATGGATCGATTCGACAGTTCCTCGCCGAAGATAAGAGTTTTTGGAATCCCGAATACCACAACGTCACAAAAGAGGAATTTGATCTACAAACCGAAAAGGAATATGCCCCGCTGTTGCTGATGGACAATCAACCGGGCTTTGACGATGCCACAGTCGACATTTTCAACTGGCATTTTCCGCTCAGCGTAATGGCCGATGTCAGTCGCAATTCTGTGTTGCCCGATCACTTGCGGCGGCGTTTTGTACTTGCGGCCTGGACTCGCGCGATTGTCTTGAAACAGCCGGCCGTCGCGCAACAACTTGCGTCGCAGGTATCGCAGCTGGCGCCTGAAGTGGCGCCTGTATTTCAAGCGTATCTCGGCGCTCAAACTCCCGTCGACCGAGACCGTGCCGCGTTATTTATGCTACTCAAGTTCCCAAGCTTGTCTCCGCTGCTGCAGCCCGGTGTCCCCCGTTTCAACGCGGTCGAGGATATGGAGTACTTCATGGAACTCGGCTGGTGGTGCGAACCGTCTGATACCGAATACAACATGCAAGGCGACGAAGTAAGAAAGGTCGTTGCGAAACCTGTTTTCCTCACCGTGGCGCAACTTGATGCGGCGCGCCGCGAACGCGCCGCGTTAGTTGTCCTCGGCGACGCCAAGAGTTTTCTCGGAAAACAGGTGATTGCCTGGGCAAAGAGTGCGCCTCAAGATCCGCGCCTTCCTGAGGCGCTGTATATCGCTGTGCAAGCAAACTCAAGCTATAAAGAGGGTTGCTCGGGTTGGTCCTATGATCAAAAGACAAAGAAGGAAGCGGAAATAATTTTGCGCACTAAGTATCCGGAGAGCCCCTGGACGGCCAAACTAACAACTTCAGAAGAGGACCCTCCTCAATGAAAGCTGTCGTCTTTAAGCAACATGGCGGACCCGAAGTGCTTCAGTATCTAAATGTGCCGGCACCTTCGCTCAAGCCTGATGAAGTCTTGATTGAAGTCAAAGCCTGCGCTTTGAATCATCTGGATGTTTGGGCTCGCGGTGGCTTACCCGGAATCAAGATTCCCTTGCCGCACATCCTCGGAAACGATATCGCGGGCGTTGTTAGTGAAGTTGGGCCACTCGTGAACTGGGTCAGCGTGGGCGACGAGATGATGGTGCAACCCGGGGTTTCCTGCGGGCACTGTGCCGAGTGTCTTGGTGGCCGCGATAATTTCTGCCGCGACTACGACATTCTCGGTTATCGCCGCCCGGGTGGTTACGCGCAGTTCGTGGCGGTGCCCGGTGTGAATGTCATTCGTAAACCCGACAGTTTGAGCTGGGAAGAAGCAGCTGCTTTGCCGCTCGTTACCGTTACCGCCTGGCACATGCTCGTGACGCGTGCCGAAGTGCAGCCAGGCGAAGACGTTTTGATCCATGCGGCGGGAAGCGGAGTCGGTTCAATCGGTATTCAAGTGGCAAAACTTCGGGGTGCCCGAGTAATCGCGACGGCCGGGGCAGACGACAAACTCGCGAAGGCAAAAACGCTGGGCGCGGATGATGTAATCAACTATCGCAATGACGATTGGCCGCAACAGGTAAAAGCTTTAACGAACCGTCGCGGCGTGGATGTGGTTTTCGAACATACAGGCGCCGCCACCTGGCCCGGTTCAATCGCTTCCCTCAAGCACAATGGCCGCATCGTGACTTGTGGAGCCACGAGCGGCTACGACGCGCAGACCGATCTCCGGCAAGTGTTCTATCGTCACCTGACGATCATGGGATCATTTATGGGAACGAAGTCTGAGCTTTTGGCAGCGATGAAGTTTGTCGAGACAGGTGCAATTCGGGCGGTGGTGGATCAAACTCTGCCACTCGCCGAAGCAAGACGCGCGCATGAGTTGATGGAAGACCGCGCCCAGTTTGGAAAGCTGGTGCTGATTCCGTGAATCGTGAATCGTGAATCGTAAATCGGTGGACTAAAAGCGAAGTTCTGTGGTTACCGCTAATCGGCAATCGGCAATTTACTTCCCGCTGTAGTCTTCGGCCACGAATCGCTTTCTTAATTCCGGCATACCGCCCTTTTCCAGATCAAAGTTAGTCCCGCCGATCACTCGCTTGCCATCGTCGGTCGTTACCCAATCGACAACTTGTGGGGCGTTCTGGCGCAGAAAGTTTGCATCTTCTCGATCGAGAGGCTTGCCATCCGCCCGCGAAAATACCCACACATAAGCAAACTGTCCGTTACGGATGAACTGCAAGTCGCGCTCGAAAGCGCTCTTGGGCGAGGCTGTGGGAAATTGTTGTCCAGACGACGACTGGGCTGGCTGACCTGATTCCGGCGCCCTACATGCGGCACTTGCCAACAGCAGCAGCAAGATAAGCGCTAACGGCGAAGCCTCCGCAGCATTGAGTGACTTGGCAAAATTCATTTCATTATTCAATTCGCCTCAAGGCACTTCCGTCGAGGGGGACGGTGACGGAACCGGCGCTCGGCCACTCGGCCCCTCAATCAACGGCTCTTCAAGAGACGGCGTGGGAGTGGTTCCGCCTGGATCCTCGATCAGCGGTTCTTCAGGGGGCGGCTCCAACTTTTGGTCTCGCAAACGCAGGATCGTGCATTGCGCATCCTCGTAAACTACTTCAAACCAACCACTCGCATTGGCCTTCTCAAAAAAGTCGTCGTGACCATTGTCGGTGAAAACATAGCGAGCACCAAACCGATCTCGAATTAGCGGTCCCGGATCATCTTGCTCACCAAGTGTGATGTGATCGTAAAGCTTCGACAGCGCGGGATCTCTTTCGAACAGGTATGCAGGATCCAATCCTGAGATATACCTGTGAGTGGGATCAAAGTAGAAGAGCCGTGGGAAGTCGTCCCAGTCGGTATTAAAGATGAGTTCCCCGGGCGGAACATTCGCGCGCATCCACTCTGCGCCCGCGCGGTAGTAATCGTGGCGCTCACTCGTGCCTATGTCGATGATCGTCGCGCGGGCGTTGAAAACAAAGGCTGTGGCCAGCGCGATGGCCACGACGCCTCCGATCAGCGTGCGTGTCAGGGCCCGGCTTTCCTGCTCTTTAGAAGACACTGCCAGCTCGTCCCGATCCAGAAACGGCTGCAACTCGTCGAGCACATCATTGGGCAAGTTAGTAAACGCCGAACGTGCCCCGACCAGCCACGGTTGTAACGAAAACGCGGCGAACATCACCGCGAACGGCGGCCAATACTCAGCGATGCGCTTCCAGCGCGCCATCATGATCATCAAGACAGTCGAAAAGAGCAGGAAGAACAATGGGTGTTGTGAGCGTTGACGATCCCCGGGATCGAAAGCAACATAACCCACAACCATCGCCACGCACGCGACCACAGAATTACCGAGGAACTCCCACGAGTTGTACGGATACCATTCCTGACCAACCTTCGTGGAGAATTCACCCGACGTTATCTTGATGCGCAGGTGTTCGTAGAAGAGGTACAGGTTATGCGGGAAGTAAGGGTTGATAACAAACCCAGCCGCGGTTCCCAATAACACCCACGCCAAAGGCCTCCATTCAAAGCGACGCTCAGTCCATGCGATCACGACTACCCAAAAGCAGGCCGCGAGGATTAGAAACACCACCATGTCGTAAGTCAGCGCAAAAACAAACGCGAGCGGAATTAATGGCCAGTACTTCTTTTTAAAGAGAAGCCAGATGCCAATCACCATGAAGATGATCGCTAAGGGCGGCGCCTTGGCCATGTTGAGCCGGAAGAGGAATGGCGCGGAACAGCCGAGCAAGGCCAGCAGCCAGAGCATCGGGTAGCGAATGCGGAACTGCAGCACCAGCCAGAAACAGGACAACACGGCGAGGCTGGAAAAAATGACGGAAGCGATCTTCGCGCCTTGTCGCAGATCCCCAAAGGTGAAAGGGATTTGGAAGACGTGAAAGAGGAGATGATGGTCGACGTAGTTATCCGGATTGAGCGTGGTCAACGGCAACCAAGTGAAAGTCGGAGGAAAGTGACCGGTCCGGAGGCCTTCCCAAAGCATCCGGCTCCACTTGATGTGATAGTAGCCGTCATAGTCGCCGCAGCAGATCGCCTCCGTCGAATACTGCAGCACGATAAACACCGCTACGATAACCACAGCGCCGGTGACAAACTGGGCGGCAAAAATCGTTTTGTCTGATTTAAGGAAGGCTGGAAGCGTTCGGGAAGTCTGCATCTAACATCAACTGTGCTCTCTCGACAAGCGCAGCTCGGTTCACAGTTGCTCGATAAGATCTAAAAGTTCCCTGGGCTCGATCGGTTTGGTGAGGTGAGCATTGAAACCCGCATCGAGCGAACGCTGACGATCGTCAAATTTAGAATATCCGGTCAGTGCCACCATGGGCACTGCTTCATAACCAGAAAGTCCTCGCACCGCTCGCGCTAGTTCGTAGCCGTTCATTTGCGGCATCCCGATATCAGAAATGATCACATCAAAGTGCGCCTCTTGCGCCAGGGAAATGGCGGAAGCGGCCGAACTGGCAGTCTTAACGTCATAACCGGCATGAGTGAGCAGCACTGACAACATCTCTGTGACATCAGCTACGTCGTCAACCACAAGAGCGCGCCGCTTTCTTTCCTTCTCCGGCGAAGCTTCATCTGTATAGGCGCGCTGATGCGTTTCACCTTGCGACGCTGGTTGGAATTCGCTGTGCAGATTCGGGAGCAGGAAATTGCCGGCGGGAACCGAAGGGTGATGTATCTGCATTGTTCGACCTTTTGTCAGCGCCACATTGTCTGCTGATGATCAGAAGTCTGCAAACAATTTAGCCGAAATCCTTGATTGGTGTCTATAGTTTTAACTGTAACGAAAAACGGCAGTTTGCAGGTACTAGTCGTAGACACGGCAAGCACGATTTGCTAGGTTCAATCGCCATGTATCCAGCAGGAAATCTTTACATTCCCGTCTCTCATGGGCGCCTCGAAGCAATCCTTAAAGAAGCCCGCGATGCAGTACGTGGGGTGGCTCTTGTGCTCCATCCTCATCCGCTGGGCGGCGGCACCATGCATAACAAGGTGGTCTTTCGCGCAGCCGCTGCGCTCAACGAGGTAGGACTGACCACGCTGCGCCTCAATTTTCGCGGTGTGGGACAAAGCTCAGGTGAGCATGATGAGGGCCGCGGCGAGCTCGATGACGTTCGCGCCGGACTAAGCTATCTTGAGGAAAACTATCCGCAGTTACCCTTTACTTTGTGTGGTTTCTCTTTTGGTGCCCGCGTCGGCCTTGAGGTTGGAGTTGCAGACGAGCGCATTGGAAATCTCATCAGTATTGGTACGCCAGTGAGTAAATACGACTTCAGTTTCATAGAAGCCTGCCGCAAACCAATACTATTTGTTCACGGTGCGCAGGATGAGTTTGGAGCGGCGGCTGAGATCGAGCAGCTGGCACGTCAGTTGGGAAAGGTTACTGACGTTGAGCTGAAGATCATCCCGGGAGCGGATCACTTTTTCGCTGGTCATTTGGACGAGCTGAAGCAAGCGATTACAGAATGGATGACTAAACAGCTCTCCATGACCGCCTGACTTACTCGTAGTCTCGTGAGTTAATAGAAATGAATTGGGCCGCTCCGGTTTCTTCTCGATAATTCTGAGCCGCACAATGGTGAGGGCTACTGCTGCGACAACAGCAAGAATAAATCCTCCCAGCATTAAGGTTCCGAGATCGCTCATGTCAGCTAATGCGTCGGAATCAGAGGTAAAGATCTCGAGAATAATGGCGTGAATTAACAATGCTGCGGTCACCATAGAATCAACCCCTTATTACAGAAACGTGAGACGCAGCCAGCAATATTTCTTTAGACACAGTTTTTGGGACCTTGTTCCCCGCCAGAACGCCTAAACGACTAACTGCCTAACCGCCAAGACGCCAAGGCGCCAAGGCGCAGAGAAAGTAAACAGTGACCTTGAGTGGTTCGACTAGAATTTGAAAGAGCGAAAATTGGAGCGGAAAGGAATTACTGAACTCGTAAGACATTCTGCGCCTTTGCGCCTTGTATGTTTAGTCAGCAAGTTCTAGCTTGCGCTGGGTGTGACAGATCGTTTGCGCCTGGGTCATTGAAGACCGCCGCCAAGCTTGGGTCGTCACACCCTAATCCCAAACTAGCCCGAACAGTTGCCTGGGCGGCCCCTGGTCAGCCCGTATCTCGCAAGACCGGGCAGAACGGAGCTGCAAATGACTAAACCAAAATCCACAAAGATTAGTGTCGGCATTGACGTCTCTAAAAGTACGCTTGAAATCGCCATCCATGAAACCGGTGAAAGCTGGTCCTGCAATAACAGTACGGAGGGGGGCGCGGGGCTGGTTCCGAAACTGAAACAGCTCCAAGCTACCAGCATTGTGCTGGAAGCAACTGGCGGTTTCGAAACTTTGGTTACCGCTATTCTGGCAGCTGCCGACCTGCCGGTGATCGTGGTTAATCCTCGTCAGGTGCGCGACTTTGCCAAAGCTACCGGACAGTTGGCGAAGACCGATCTGATAGATGCCCAGGTCTTGGCCTACTTTGCCGCGGCGATCGATCCCCAGCCGCGTCCGACCAAATCCGCCGAGGCCCAGCATCTACACGCACTACTTGCTCGTCGCCGGCAGATAGTGGAAATGATAGGGGCGGAAAAAAACCGACTAACCAACAATCGGGATCGCGCAGTGGTCAAAGATCTAAAAATCCATATTGCCTGGCTTGAGCGTCGTCTTAAGTCCAGCGATGACGAACTGCAGCGCCTGTTGAAAGACTCCCCGATCTGGAGCCAGCACGATTCCTTATTGCGTAGCGTACCAGGAGTAGGTCCAGTGCTTTCCTTGACGCTTCTGGCTCAGCTCCCCGAACTCGGGCAGCTGAACCGCCGGGAGATTGCCAAACTCGTGGGGGTGGCCCCGTTCAACCGGGATAGCGGGCGGTGGCGTGGTTCACGCCACATCTGGGGCGGACGCGCGGCCATTCGTTCACCACTCTTCATGGCCACCCTTTGCGCTATCCGCATCAACCCAACCATCAAGTGCTTTTATCAACGGCTGATCAAAGTCGGCAAACCACCCAAGGTTGCCATCACCGCTTGCATGCGCAAGCTGCTCACTATCCTTAACATCATGATCAAAACTCAAACATCATGGGGGACTGCATAATCCTCTTGACTTACGACACAGTTGCTTGGCGGT
>JBGSYG010000007.1:0-97348 GCA_041750995.1 Pyrinomonadaceae bacterium
CAGCACAAACTCTACTCGTTGATCCATGACCCTCTCAGTTTTCCAAGGCATCGGCAGCTCCTCCTCGAGCCGCAGACTACCTCATCAACTGTAAAGGATGTCGTGATAACGATCTGTAAAGCATGTCATGATAATGAACACCTCCGTGGGACGACCAGGATCATAAGGTGCCTCGAAAGCACTCCTCGATATGATCGGGGCGCCCACGTAGGGACGCCCATAGCCTATGAACCCGACTTCTGCCTAATGATCTTCAGCGCCGCACTCGTTTCTCCGTGCGCCGCTTCGAGTGCCGACTTCGCCGCGTTTTCGTCTACGCCCGTTTCCGCCATCACAATTCGCAGCGCTCGAGCGTGCAACTTGGAGTTCCGCGCTCGCAAATGCGACATGCGATTGCCGGAGACGTAACCGAGCCTGGTCAACACGGCAGTCGAGATCATGTTGAGCACTAACTTCTGCGCGGTGCCGGCTTTTAACCTCGTCGAGCCGGTCACCACCTCGGGACCAACTACAGGAACAATGTTGAGCTCAGCCGCTTCAGTAATGGCGGATGCCGGCACGCATGTCAGCGCAATCGTTAACGCACCAAGTTCGCGAGCATAAGCGACAGCGCCAACAGTGTAGGGCGTTCGTCCGGAGGCAGCGATGCCGATAAGAACATCAGCTTTCGTGAAACCACGTGCTTCCAAGTCAGCGCGGCCGGCTCCGGCGTCATCTTCAGATGCTTCAACCGGACGATAGCATGCTTCATATCCCCCCGCGATAATTGCCTGGACTAGATCCGGCGAAACTCCGAATGTCGGAGGACACTCAGCAGCATCTAACACTCCCAACCGCCCGGACGTGCCTGTTCCGATATAAAAAAGCCGGCCCGAGTTTTTTAGTCGCTCAACGATTGCCTCGACGGTGTGAGCAATCCCAGGTAACTCTTTGCCAACTGCTGCGGCAACGAGCGCGTCCTCTTGATTCATCTTTTGGACGATCTCAAGCGGAGTTAAAGAACTTAAGTTCCAGGTATTCGGATTCTCTTGTTCGGTGACGGGCAGGGATTCAGGAGTGTCGGCTTTCATTTTGCCAATAGCGTATCAAACAGCGAGCGCGACGTGATTGGCACGTTCACGCGCCATCCGTGCCGCGGCAACGGCGGGTGAAAAGCGTGGCGGCGCAAGAAAAGCCTTAGGCGCAATCTCTTTTAGTTGTTCGCGCAGCGGCGCCAGAATCAATTCGCCGGCAGAATCAAATACCCCGCCTACATGGCCCACCTGAAAGCGTTCGTGGTCCAACTTCAGATTGCGCACCACCGCACCGATCATCAAGCCCAGTTCGCGGGCCCCTTCCGCCAAAATCTCTCGCGCCACTGCATCTTTGGCTTTGGCTGCATCAACTACATGCTTGCCGAAGCCGGCGAGTCGCTCATTAGTGATCGTCGGCGCATAGATCGCAGTGGAAAGATCGTCAGGTGTGGTTACGTGAAAGTAGTTGCATGCCGCCGACATCAAAGAAGTTTTCGGACCGCGGCCATCCGACGCATGCGCTATCGCTCTAATCGCGCGACGTGCGATCCACGAGCCGCCACCTTCGTCGCCGGCAATCGGCCCCCAACCTCCGGCCCACACGCGGCGGCCGCGCGCGTTTACGCCGCAACACACTGATCCGGTGCCGGCAATTACCACGACTCCCGGGCCACCGTCCGAGGTCGCACCGAACAATGCGATATCAGCGTCACCGGAAACCTGAACATCAGCGATTCCGAGGTTGCTAAGCGCTTCTCGCATTCGCAAACTCAATTCCAGGCGGCGCGCTCCGGCTAACCCAACCTGAGCAGCAACGATGTCCTCGCGTCGCACGTGTCCCGCCGCGCAAGCTTTGTCGATTGCTTCACGAACGGCAGCAGCGGCGTTGGCGATACCAATGCGCAGCGGATTTGAAGGCCCCGCGATTCCCTGACCGAGTTGCTGATCGCGCGCGTCGAGAATCACAGCTTCGGTCTTCGTGCCGCCGCCATCAACACCTACGACCGCGCGCCGCGCCGCAGATGTGCGAGCTGTAAGAAAATTTGAAGAGCGTCGCTCTGACGTGACCATAGTCGGTGGGCCGGCCCGGGTGCGTAGTTCGTTAGCCAGGTTCTTGATCATCTTAGGCAGTGGTAACTTATAATGGAAACTAAAAGATTTTATTATTACGATAACCGAGGGTGATACTAGCTTGACTCGCCCAACACGGAGCAGAGATGGAAATCAGACAATTAAGAGCGTTCGTCGCAATTGCCGAAGCCGGAACTTTTACTGCCGGGGCCAAGCGGGTACACATCACTCAAGCGGCGATCAGCATGCAAATTCGTCAGCTGGAAACCGAACTGGGCGCCCGGTTGTTCGTCCGTGCCCCGCGAAAAGTGGTCCTGACAGAGGCGGGTGAACACTTACTGCATCGCGCGCGGCACATACTTCGCGAACACGATGCTGCCCAGGATGAAATTGCCGAACTGGCGGGTGCCGAACGTGGCCGGCTGCGAATTGGCAGTGCTTCCGCGATGGTCCTAACCGATCCGCTCCCCAAGATTCTTAAGGAACTGCGTCGTCAACACCCGCGCGCGGAAGTGAGCGTTTCGTCTGGCACGAGTGAGTATTTGGTCTCGCAGATACTCGGCGGCGAACTGGATCTGGCGTTCGTTTCTCTTCCCGTTGAAGCTCGCGGAATTCAAACCGAACGTCTCAATGAAGATCAGTTAGTAGCGATAGCGTCTTCACGACACCGGCTTGCAAAACAGAAAGCGGTGAGTGCTTACACCTTGGCTGGTGAGAAATTGATTCTAGGTGAGCGCGGCGGAAACACGCGCCGCTTAATTGATCAATTCTTTGCTCAGGCAGGTGTGGCGCTAAGCGTCTCAATGGAGTTAAGCCGGCAACAAGCGATCAAGCGCATGGTCGAGGAAGACATGGGCGTCGGCATAGTACCTTTGCAGTCGGTGATTGAAGAGGTGGAAAAAGGACGGCTAGTCCGCTGGTGGATTGAGGGCGCGGAAATCAACTGGGAGCTGGGGGTGGCCCGTTTAAGTGGCGGGTATGAGTCGCCGATAATGCAGGCATTCCTGAAGCTGGTGCGTGATCATTTTGAAAAAGCTTCAGCAAAGGCGGCTGCTTCAAAGACAGGTAGGTCGAGATCAAAGAAGTAAAGTTCGGTAGTGTCTTATGGGGAATTCTGTAGGGGCGTCCCTTCGTGGGCGCCCCATTTTTGAACGTGGGGCGGCCACGGAGAGCCGCCCCTACAGTAATTAAGAGGCCGGTGAACCTAGTCCTTCGATTAGTCGATCGATATCTGCTTCATCATTGAAAAAATCTGTAGCGATTCGGAGTCCCTGAGGCTTTTCGGTAACGATCACACCTTGCTCGGCCAATCGAGCCGTAACTCTGCCGGGCTCATCACATGCAACAAGCGTTTCCGCTGAACGAAACCTTTCTTCACGCAGCGGAGAAAGCACAGTCCAGCCTTTTTCCTGTAAACGAGTAGTGAGGTAGCGATTCAAAGAGAGCGCCCGTTCTTCGATTTGTTCGACGCCGAGTTTCATCATCGACTTTACGGAAGCACCGAGGGCGAAGATTCCGGCGTAGTGCGGGCAACCCAACTCCGCGCGCGCACTCGCGTCGTAGCGCATTACGATCTCATCGTTCTTCATTGCGTAAGGTTCCTGCACGCTTAGCCATCCTATCGCGTGGGCTTTAGACTCGGCCTGCAATTCGCGACTCAAATACACGAACCCTGATCCATATCCGGACAGCATCCATTTGTGGCCGGTCGCGCAAAGCGCGTCGATGTGCATGCGCTTAACGTCAATTGCGAAGACACCGGCGGACTGACTCGCGTTTACGACGAAAGCATGACGTGCTTTGCTGCGCCCGAGTGCTTCCAAATCGCTACGCAGGCCATTGGAATACTGCACATGACTTAAAGAAGTCACCCCGGTCTTGTCCGTTGCCGCTGCGGCCACGTCATTCAAGTCGAGTTCGCCGTTGTGGTTTTTTACGAGATGGACCGGGATGCGGCGGTGCATCCACGGCAGAGTCGATACTGGAAACTCAAGATCACACGATATGACTTCGCCGCGATGTTCGAGTGCATCTACGATCAGATTCATTCCTGATGAGGTGTTGGTGGTTAAACCAATCTCATCCGGTTCCGCGTTGATGAATGCGGCGACATCACGGCGGACTACTTCCCGTTTTTCCAACCATTCGTCCCAACGTCGGTCCCCTTCTTCCATCATCTGGAGATAGTATTCAGAACCCGCTTGCATCACCGACCGCGCTAAGGGACCGGCGGCGGCAGTGTTCAAATAAGCCACGCGCTCGGTGACAGGAAATTGTTTGCGGATGTCAGCCCAATTGATCATGAGACTGAAGATACATAAGGAAGCTAGGTAAGCGTTAGCCGCGAGACGGAGGGAAGCAGGTTCGCTGATGCGAAAGCAAAATCTCTTTCAGAAAGAGATTCTCAGAACACTATTCGGTTAGCTGGAATTTTTGGCGGGTGTATAGTTATTTAGCAGGAGGCAATACCAAATGAATGTGGGCAGAATAGTCAGCTCCGTACACTCGAGGATGCCGCCGATGCTTCGAAAGCGCTGCGTGTGACGCGCTGGTCGATACCGGCGCCTCTTTTTTCGTGTTACCTAGCGCCTGGAGAGATCGACTCGGAACGCTTAAGTCCTCAAGCGAGATCAAGTCGAAACAGCAACACAGGAAACAGTAACAGCCGAAGTATGCGGGCCGGTTCGTATCCAGATTGAAGGCTTTCGCTCAATCTTCAACGAAGTAGCTTTTGTAGACATGAGTCCGGCTGATGGTGAGTATAAACCACTGATTGGCTACATCGTCTTGGAGCAAAGTCTGGCTGGCGTTGACATCCTCGGTCACCGATTAGTTCCAATCAAACATATGGATTTGAAGTCGATCCTTCAGAATCGATCTTCCGTAGGTCACTCTTCAATTAGGTCGCGGCCCTCAGCTGGATCGAGACGTTAACCATGAAATACTTACTAGCGTTTTCTGTTGTGCTGGCTTTTATTGTTTCTCATCTGACCTGCACCGGAAGATCTGACTCCGGCACTCTTAAATCAAGCAGTGATGGGGTCTCTGAAGAGGATCTGAAGGAGTGCAGCTCAAAGATGCATATTACTTTCCCACAGAGCACGCGAGCGCTAGACATTTTCAAGGTTTCAGGTGGTCCGGATGACGGGATCTTCTTGAAAGTCGAAATTGACCGGAAGGACCTGGACTCCCTGATCAAACATTCCCCGTTTACCGGTGTTGAGCTGCGCAGCGATCGAAGATATGTTTTAAAGGAACCTACTTTATCGTGGTGGGATTCAGATAGCGTTCGGAATTACAGGTCGGCGCAAGCTCGTCTGCCAGATGCCGAGTATCTGAATATCCTCCTAGACCTTGACCGTGACGAAAGGATTACAATTTACCTGCAGTGGGGCGAGACTTAACCAATTTGATTCGTTTAATACCTTCCGCTAAAGGTTATTACAGATGCTTCTAAATATTACAAAAGGACCTTCAAAAATCACATCTGTACTTTTGAGGGTATGAAAATCATTGGTTGAGTGGTTGGGGCGGTTTTCTTCACACTTGCTACCAATCAAACAGACCCGGTTTTGGCTTGCAGAACATTCAGTGCCGCTGCCAAGATTCGACTGCCCTGAGCAACTTACTGCATGTCCCGAGTTGGGATTAGAAGTGACGAAGACTATGGAATTTGGTTCAATTTTCGCGGTGTGCGCCCAGTGCCGGCGGGACGCCCGCGATCCGAAATGCGCGGAACTTCAAACCACAACGTCGCCATCGCCGGCAATGAAACCGTAGCCGAGTACTCTTGCCCATGTAATGGCTTCTTTTGTGCTTTGATGATCGGGATGACCTCTGCTTCGGCACCTCCTTTATAGCGACTACTATCTGTATTCAATAGCAGTTTGTACTTCCCGGCTCGCGGCAACCCAAGTCGATGCTTCGCGCGCGGCACTGGCGAGAAATTACAAACACAGACTAACTCGCACCCGGTCCACGGCGAGCGACGGATAAACGAGACGATGTTCTCGGCAGCGTTATTGGCATCGATCCACTGGAATCCGGCGGAGTCGCCATCCACTTCCCACAACGGCGGCTGTTTCTCATAAAGCCTGTTGAGTTCGCGAATCAGGTTAGCCACCCCTTTGTGCAAAGGCTCCTCAAGCAAATGCCAATCAAGACTCTCTTCCTCGCTCCATTCGCGCCACTGTCCAAACTCGCCGCCCATGAACAACAGTTTCTTCCCCGGATGCGCCCACATGTATCCGTAAAGCGCGCGCAACGTTGCAAACTTTTGTTGCTCGTCGCCCGGCATCTTGTTCAATAGCGCGCCCTTCATGTGAACGACCTCATCGTGCGAGAACGGAAGAATGAAGTTTTCGCTCCAGGCGTAGATCAAACCAAACGTCAACGCGTTGTGATTGCCGCCGCGAAACAAAGGATCAGTTTGAAAGTACTTGAGCGTGTCGTGCATCCAGCCCATGTTCCATTTGAAATCGAAGCCGAGCCCACCGGAGTAAACGGGATGGCTGACTAGCGGCCAAGCGGTCGACTCCTCGGCAATCATCATCACACCGGGACAGACTCGATGAACCACCTCATTTAATTCTTTCAAGAGAGAAATTGCTTCGAGGTTCTCGCGGCCCCCAAACTGATTCGGAAGCCATTCACCTTCATTGCGGCTGTAGTCGAGATAGAGCATGGAAGCGACCGCATCAACACGAAGGCCATCAATATGAAATTCCTTGCACCAGTAGATCGCATTCGCGATTAAGAAGTTTCGCACTTCGTTGCGACCGTAGTTAAAAATGTAAGTACCCCAGTCAGGGTGTTCTCCACGGCGGGGATCGAGATGTTCGTAAAGCGCCGAGCCATCGAAGCGGCCGAGCGCGAAAGCGTCTTTGGGGAAATGCGCCGGCACCCAGTCCATAATTACCCCGATGCCTTTTTGATGGAGGTAGTCGATCAGGTACCGCAGATCATCCGGCGTTCCGTAGCGCGCCGAAGCCGCATAATAACTGCCTACCTGGTACCCCCATGAAGGTCCATAGGGATGTTCTTTCAGAGGCAGAAATTCGACGTGGGTGAAACCCATCTCGCGAACATAGTCGGCGAGCACGGGGGCCAGCTCGCGATACTGAAAAGGCCGGTTGTCTTTTTCAAGGAAGCGGCGCCACGAACCAAGGTGAAGTTCGTAAATTGATAGCGGCAGTCGGTAGTGCTCCCGATTCTCGCGTTGCTTTAGCCACTTCTGATCGCGAAATTTGTAATTGGGCTGATAAACGATTGAAGAAGTGTTCGGTGGCACTTCCATGTAAAAGGCATACGGATCAGATTTGAGAAATGGCGGATAGCCGGGCGCGCGAATTTCATATTTGTAGAGGCTGCCTGGCTCCAGATCCGGGATGAAGAGTTCCCACACACCCGAGCCACCTAGCTTCCGCATCTGGTGCGGCGCCGCTTTCCAATTGTTGAAGCTGCCCACCACGCTGACGCCTTCCGCATGCGGCGCCCATACCGCAAACGATACGCCCGTGTCTTTTCCAATCTTGTGCATGTGAGACCCTAGCTTCTCGTAGATCGCTTCATGTCTGGCTTCCGCAAACAGATGCAGGTCGAGATCGCCGAGCGTGGGCAGGAATGAATAGGGATCGCGAAAGGAGATGACACGACCGCCTTCGTGAACTTGCAGGCGATATTCGGGGATAGACGTGAGGCCAGGCAATACAACTTCAAACAGACCGGCTGGGTGAATCCTTTCAAAATTCTGCCCGCGTTTTCGACCAACGATTACTTCAACTCTGTCCGCTTCAGGACAGAAGGCGCGAATCACGATTCCATTCGCTGTGGGATGTGCGCCAAGAATGCGATGCGGATCAGCGTTCCGTAGCGATATCAGCAAATCAATCTCTACGTTGTAGACCGCCTCGGGTTGCTCTGGCTGACTGCTCTCCGCAGTTTGCTTAGTCGACTTCGGAGCGTTCCGCTTGCTCTCCTTCTTTCCTGGCTTCGCTTTGTCACTCATTTCGGCCTTAAGTCATCGGCGTTGTCATCGGCGTGTCCACGAAGGGTCACCTCTACATGGTCCCTGCTCTTGCGCATTATGAAATCTTAGCCTCAGCATCAGCTACGGATTGAGTCGCAACTGCTCCAGGTTCCGCAAAGCTGCGGTAAACGTCGGCGCCCGATCCCAGCTCGGCTCGGTTGCTTCGTGCTTCTGCTAACAAGTTCAGGAATTCTTTTTTCGGTAAGGGAGCGCCGAGCGCTTGCGACAGATCGATAAGTCTCGCAGCGTATCGCAGCACTTGGATCGTTTCTATTCCGGAAAGCTCGGAAAAGAACCAACCACAACTTGTGAACATCAAGAGCGAGTTGCGCTGCATCTCCAGCAGCATCAGTGCTCGCCATTGATCGTCGCGAGTTAGGGATCGTTTAGCGTGCCTCGCAACAAATTCTTCCCGAGAACGCTGCGGCTGAAGGATCAGATCAATAGACTCGTTGCGCGCCTGCCAGGGATCGGGAAAGAGTTCTGCTCCGAGCTCGGCGAAATCTCGAGCAGCTGCATCACGCAGAAAATTCAACGCGGTACGCAGGGGCTGCCGCCACTTCTGATTCCAACTAGCTTCGCCACCTGTGTGACAACCGCAATCGCTCGCCCAACGTGCCACGCCATGTACGCAACTCCACGAGGTTCCCTTGCCATCTGCTCCGGCCGCCAGCTTTACTTCCGCCGTAGCTGGATGCTCGTCGAGGTACGCGCCGTAGTTTGTCAGTTGGAATCCCGCTGCGGAGGCTTCTACTTCTAAAGCGTGCGCAATACAAAGATCGCCAAACTTGAAATGATGACCGTAGGTTTCACCGTCGGTTGCGACGGTAACCAGAGACGCACCGTTCGCAGCGCGCACTAGCAACTCGACGAGAGACTCGCTTGAAGTCAGTGCTCTTTCAAAAGCAATCGCGCGCGCTAGCGAACCGTCGTAGAAAAAGATCGCCATTGACCGTCCCGACCCATCCGGATGGTTAAAGCAATAAGGGTGCGAGGTGTCAATGCTGCCGGGAGCAAGGTCCTTCCATTCGCCGCCAGGTAGGCGAACACTTCCAGCCTGATGTGGCGCCAGGATCACGAAACGCAAGCCAGCTTCAATCAAAGTGGCCAGTGTCTCCTCGTTGCAGGCTGTTTCTGGTAACCACAATGATTCCGCTGCGCGTCCGAAGCGATAACGAAAATCTGCGAGTCCCCAAATTACCTGAGTCTCACGGTCGCGTTCATTACAAAGCGGTAGAATCGCATGTCCGTATGCCTGGGCAATCGCGTTTCCGTGTCCGCCGTGCTGCGCAATGCTCAGGCGATCGGCGTTGAGTATGCTTTGGTAGGTCTGGGGATGTTTGAGCTGTAGCCACGACAAGAGCGTCGGTCCAAAATTAAAACTCAGGTTGGCGTAGTTGTTGACCGTCCTTTCAATTCGCCCACCAGCGCCGGCAACCTGCGCGTGTGCATTAGGGCCGTAACACTCCGCATGGATTCTTTCGTTCCAGTCGTGATAAGGCGCGGCTCCCTGTTGTGCTTCAATGACGCCGGTCCAGGGATTCTCACGCGGCGGCTGATAGAAATGGCCGTGAATAATTAAGGACGTCATGTTGTGGAGTGCGGTGCCAGAGCGACACCGCTTTGGTATTTTCAAGCGGGGAACAGTTTAAAATGGGAACAGAGAAACGCAGAACTCATGCTGATAAACGGTTCCTCGGTCCCCTGTTCCAGTCTTCCCCAGTTCCCCTTTTCTTTCCCCTGCTCCCCTTGTTCCCCTGTTTCCCTTTTCCTCCCCTGGTCCCCTGCTTCCCTTTTTCCAATCGCTAAGTTTTCCGTCGGCCGGCCATATCGAGGCCGACCGCCGCCACGAGAATCGCGCCCTTAATAATGTTCTGCATGTAGGGCTCGACATTTTTTAGAGACATGCCATTGTCGAGGCTGGCCATGATCAACGCACCAAGGATCGCGCCAAACACCGTCCCTCGCCCGCCCATCAAACTCGTTCCGCCGATCACACAAGCCGCAATCGCATCAAGTTCCAGAAGTTGTCCGGCATCGGGCGAGGCGCTGCCCACGCGCGCCGTATAAATTATTGAGGCAACGCCGGCGAGCGCGCCCATGATGGCGAAGACAGCGAGCACGTGACGCTTAATATTGATTCCGGAGAGGCGGGCCGCATCGGGATTACCTCCGATCGCGTAAAGGTAGCGTCCGAACGTAGTGTTTTGAGTTAAGAACGCGCCCGCCAGGGCGATTGCCAGGAAGATGATTACGGGATTGGGCATGCCCGCTTTTACTCCCGGAGCAAGCTCGTAGGAATTCATCATGTAGATGAAGCCAACGATCACTGTGATGGGAATCACGAGTCGCGCGATTGTAGCGGTGAGAAGCGGAGATCCCAGCCCGTGCCGGCGACGCGCGCGATTGCGCGCAACCGTCATCCAAACAATGGCCGCGACAGCGAGGGCCGCTATAGTCCAGCCGACAGCTGGGCCAACGTAATCCTGGCCGATCGATTTGAAAGCCTGTAGCCGCAACGGAATTGTTTCGCCCCGGCTTAATCCCAGTATCACGCCGCGCCAGGCGAGCAATCCACCGAGCGTAACAATGAAGGCAGGAATGTTGAGATAGGCCGTCAGACCTCCCTGCACCAGGCCAATCGCGATTCCCACTGCGATGCCGGCACTCAATGAAGGAATTAATCCCCAACCGAGCCAGCCCTGGGCGATCGCTGCAATGCCCCCGGCTAATCCCACCACTGATCCAACGGACAAATCGATTTGTCCGGTGATAATCACCATCAACATACCAACCGCAAGCACGCCAGTCACCGAGGTTTGCCGCATCAGGTTGGAAAAGTTGCGCGGCTCAAGAAAGATGTTTCCGGTGGAGTAATGAAAATAGATCCAGATTGCGATCAGCGCGAAGACCATCGTATAGGCGCGCAACAATTCCGTAGGAATCTTGAACTTCCCAATCTTCGTCAGCGGTGTGATCTCTGATTCAGCGGCAACGGTCGGTGTTAAGTCCGACGTGTCGGGAGGGCGTGCTCCGTTGGTTTTGGAATCACTCATAGGTCGAAATTTTCCGCGAAGCGGTTTTCGGTCAAGGCACTGATGAAACTATTGGCATTAAAACACCTTTACTAAACTAAATTTTCCGTCCGCACGGACCGAGCTCGCTTCATCCAATAAAAATTCTTTTGCTATCTTTATTTTCTCTTCGTTTTCTTTTCGCGATTTCTTGTCGTCGACCAATGTTGAACGGTCGTAATCGAAAAGAAAATCGTGACGCGCGAGCACGTAATTAAACCCTAGCTCCTTCGCTTTAGCCTTTAGTTCGGCCGCGCTGCGTGCTTCCCAAACCATCTTGCGCAACGTCCAGTCCTCGAACAAATAATCTGAGAAATACGGGCGGTCGAGGTTATACGTATCGCGCCGCATATTGATCATCCAAACCCGCGAATCTGCCGGCGTTTCCGTATTCAGCACCTGGTAATACGAGTAGTAATCCAAATTTCGCGCGAGATACGAAACCCGCGACTCGCCACCTAAAGCGACCCGAGCCGGAGCCTTTTGCGAAAACCACGCCGCGACGGTCAGAAGCGCAGCCATGGCCGATGCCGCAAGCGAAAATTGCAAAGCGGTCCCAAGGGTCTTCTTCTTCCGCGAGACCGCTTGCCCGGCGGCGCAGATGCCGACGGCGAGCGCGGGCAGTACCGGCAACAGGTAACGGATCTGCTGGCTCGAAAAAAGCCAAAACAGGAACATCACCGCAACCACACCGGCCCCTACCTTTATCTCCGCGGGAAGTTCAAATTTCCAAAGACCCCATATCAGGACGGGTAATCCCATTAAGAACGCTACGCCGATCACACCATCGAAAAGCGGCGCTTGCTCGGGCTGGGCCAGGACCGAAATTCGAAAGGGCGATAGTGCGTAGTCGAGAATGTTCTTATCATGTCCCCCGTAGTGCGAATTCATCTTCTGGAGAAGCGCCGAGCGCTCTACATCCCACCCCACCGCCTCGCCCTTCCAGAGGCTCATATAAAACGGGAAGATGGGGCTGCCAGTTTGCTTCCAAGTTTGCAAATACCACGGCGATGCTAAAAGCGCCCCGAACAGCAACACTATAAAACCGGCTGCAAATATATTAGCCGTACGGTCGGGCGCGTCCTCTTTTGCCTGCCTGACGCGAAGCAATATAACAAGCGCGAAAGCGGCGAAAACAAAAATGGTCGTCAGCTTTGTCGAGAGCGCGGCGCCCAAAAAAATAGCCGCGTAGATCAACCACCCTGTATCGAGCGTCTTCCACCATTGGCCAAGCGCGTAAATAGCCAGCGTGATAAACAGCGTGAGCGCAAGATCGATATAGGCGCTCGAGGCAACATGATAAGCGGTTGGGATGGTTGCGACGATCAGCATAGCAACCAGGCCCCAACGTTTTTCGAGCCGGAGTTCGCGTGTCCACCCGTAGGTCGCGGCCAGGAGCAAAGGGAAAAACAGGTAAACCGTAACTCCCGCCCCGGCCTCGCGCGCCCCGGGGCTGACAACTCCGCCGAGCAGCATCGCCCAAATCGTGTGCATCTCGGTACCAAGCGCCAGGTAACTCGCGATATTACCGTCGACGGGCGCATTACCAGACTGAGCAATAAACGCCTTCGGCAAAGCGAAATGATAAAGCAGCGTATCCTTGGCGGTGGGCGGCGCAAGCGCGGCGATGAGCGCAAGCACAACTGGCGTCAACGAGAAAGCGATCACCGCTTTCTCGAAAGCGCCGCTAACGGTCGATTCGCGATCCCATCTCTCAATTGTGCGAAGTCGAGCTATTTGCCATCCCGCGAGCGTCAAGCCGAGAAGCAGCAAGGCTATCGCAACTCCGGTTTTATAGAGCCCTGAAAGCCCGAGAAAAAACCAAACCAACGACCAGCCGGCAGCGCCGACAGCTGCGCGGCGCGTAACCCGGAGCAACCTCGAAGACTTTTCATCCGCCGCTGGGTTTATGAATGAAGATATCAAAGATCCGAGGCCGTACCAGGCCAAAAAGATAAGCGCTGCGACAACAATACCGATCGCGCTGTCGCGAAAACCCGGCCATCCAAAAACCGGGCCGCGGCCGAGATTGCCAAAGAGCTGCGGCAATTGACCGGCATCCGCTCCGCGGTATGCCAAAAACGCGATTGTCAAAAGAAGCGCCCACGCCGCGAAAACAACCACCGCCAAACCGCTATCATTTTTTGCCGCCGCGTGTTTTTCCCGTGAACGAGCCATTCAAAATTGTCTGTTGCTGACCCCTCGCTTTATTGAAACCGGAACCATTCTCCTCCATCTCGAGCGCAAGGCATCTGAATTTATCCGTAACAAGTTAGTCGTCACCTATCACTGTTACTCGTCACTCTGTTCGCGTGTCCGGTCGCGCAGGCCATTAACTTTTCAGGAGTGGCTGTGGCGCGCGTGAACTCACCGGTCACGCGCCCTTCGTGCAGGACTAGCACGCGATCTGAAAGGCCAAGAACCTCAGGCAGCTCCGACGAGACCAGGACGATGGCGATGCCGCTGCGCGCCAATTTGTTTATCTGAGCATAAATTTCCTGCTTGGCCCCGACGTCGATTCCGCGCGTCGGCTCGTCCAGAAACAACACTCGCGGATTTGTTAGCAACCACTTGGCGAGCACAACTTTCTGCTGATTGCCGCCGGAGAGCGTGCCGACACCCGTAAAAACTGTCTGCGCCTTTACGCGCAGATCTTTCATTGAGCGCTCGGCAGCTGCTGCTTCCGCGTCGATGCTAGTGACAAAGCGACCGGAGATTCTGTTGAGGCCGGCGAGTGTCATGTTGTTCAGGATCGTCTGGTCGATCACTAAGCCAAAGCGCTTGCGATCCTCAGTCACAAAACCAATTCCATATTTGATTGCTTCCGCGGGACTCTTGATCTCGATTCGCTTGCCGCCGATTGCAACATCGCCGGAGACTTTCCCTGCGTGCGCGCCAAACAGAGCCATTAACAAGTCGCTGCGGCCGGCGCCCATCAATCCGGAAATTCCCAATACTTCGCCGCGCCTCACGGAGAAACTTACATCGTCGACCAGTTTCTTCGTTGGCAAGACGGGATCCGAAACTGAGATGTTGCGCGCCTCGAAAACTACATCGCCGTGCTCGTGATCAACAGCTGGAAAAATCTCACCTACTTCGCGGCCCACCATGCGCGAGATGACCTGAGTCTCGTTCATTTCTGTCGTAGCGTTGGTACCGACAGTTCTTCCATCGCGCAATACAGTAATGCGATCACTCAGACGGAACACTTCATGCAATTTGTGAGAGATGTAAACCATTCCCACGCCGCGGGCGCGAAGCTTATCTAGGATTTGAAAGAGCGTAGTCACTTCCGCGTCAGTGAGGGCCGCTGTCGGCTCATCAAGCACAAGTATCCGCGCGTCGTGTGAGAGCGCTTTGGCAATTTCAACTAATTGCTGTTGACCAATTCCAAGATTGCGAATGGGAGTGTGCGGATCGATTGCGAGATGAAGATCATTGAGCAGCTGACGCGCGCGTCGATGTAGCTCAGCTGTGCGAATCACGCCCCACTTGCGAGGCTCGCGGCCCAGGAAAATGTTCTCGGCGACGCTCATCTCCTGAACTAGCGACAGTTCCTGATAGATAACAGCGATTCCGGCTTTCTCAGCGTCGCGTACGCTACTAAAGAGTTGCAACTCGCCGTCGATCAAAATCTCGCCGCCATATTGCTGGTAAGAATAGACACCGCCGAGTACCTTCATTAAGGTCGACTTGCCGGCGCCGTTTTCGCCGACTAGGGCATGAATCTCCCCGTTTTGAAGATCGAACGAAACACCATCGAGGGCCTTCACCCCGGGGAAGGTTTTGGTAATGCTGTTCATTACCAAAAGTTCCGAGTTTCTGCTAGAAGTTTGGAGTTCCAAGTTTCGAGTTCCGAGTTCGTTTGCGGTCTTTGTGGTTCATACTAATCAGAATCATTTTGCAAGACTCGATATTTAGTTCCTTTGTAACCTGAGCGACGGAGGTAATTCATCAGGCCTCCAATCAAACACTGCGTTTCCAAAGCTACCCGTCCAAGTTCGGTGAACTCATTTTGATCGATATACCCCTGATCGAGGGCTATATAGAGTTGGCATCTAACTTCCGCCGCCGAACCCTTGGCCGTTGCAAGAAACTGAACAAACTCTTTCGTGCCGCTTCTATCGTAGCCTTCAGCAATGTTCGACATGATCGAAATGCAGGCACGTCTAACTTGATCCTTAAGCGTGAAGTCTCTAGCGAAATCTCCCTGCTGCGAGACCTGATAAACTTTGTTCGTTAATTGTCTTGCGAGTTTCCAAGACTCAATTTCCTCGAACCGTTTAAATTGTAGCCATGGGTGCCTCCTAAAAGGGTGTGAGAAATGGCAATAAGTTTGGAGGTGAGTTCAAACTATGGTGAAATTTTCTGTAACTACCGAACGCACTTCGTCCAAATCCAATTCAAAATCCGGTACGAGAAATTCGGAACTCCAAACTCGAACTCGGAACTCGAAACTCGAAACTCGAAACCGCCCTACGGGCGCGGGCACTTCTCGGGAGGCAAACCCGCGCAAATGTCTTCGAGCTTGTGGTAACCGTCTTTCACCACTGTATCTAAAAGATTGTTGCGGTCGACGGCCACGGGCTCCAGTAAAATCGCCGGCACTTTTTTGTACTTATTGTCGATCGTTTCCGTGGTGTCTACCTTCTCGCCACGCGCCAGCTTGACCGCGGCCTCGACAGCGCCATTCGCCAACGGCTGAATAGATTTGTAAACAGTCATTGTCTGCTTGCCCTCGACGATTAGCTTTAGCGACGCGAGGTCGGCATCCTGACCTGAAACCAAAACCTTTCCGGCGAGGCCTTGTCCTTCAAGAGCCTGAACAGCACCGCGCGCCGTCCCATCATTCGAAGCGACAACCGCATCAACCTGATTGTTCACTCGAGTCAACGCGTTCTCTACAATGTTCAGCGCCGCGCTCGCCTGCCATTCCTTCGCGTATTGATCGGCAACAATTTTTACGTCACCACGATCGATTGCCGGCTTAAGTATGTTCATCTGGCCTTCATGCAAAAGAATCGCGTTATGATCTGTCGGCGAACCGCCCACGATTACAAAACTCGCGGGCTTTTTGTTGACGTGATCGAGCAAGTACTTGGCCTGCATCTCACCCATCTTAACCACCTGATGAGAGATATACAGATCAACATCGGAGTTTTGAATCAGACGATCATAGGAGATAACCGGGACGCCCTGACGATGCGCGGCCTCAACGATCGAAGCCGCTATTTCTCCGTTATGCGGCGCGACGATCAGCACGTCGACGCCCTGCGTTAACATGTTTTCGCACTGTTTGATTTGCTCGCTGTCACTCCCGTTCGCTACTTGAACGTTGACTTCTATCCCAAGCTCCTTCGCGCGCTTCTCAACCAGGTCCTTATCACGTTGCCAACGTTCCTCTTTCAGCGTGTCCATGGAAAAACCAATCTTGATCGGATCATTGGGCCCCTTCTTCGGCCTGCCCGAGCCGTTGTTGGTTTGTTGTGTAGTCGAGACGCAAGCGCCGGTAAAGAGCGCAAAGAAAAGGAGACAAACGATCAAGTTTCGGTGTCGCATTAAGCTTTCCCTTTCATTTACATTTATTTTAGGACCAAAAAAAGCCCGGGTGATGACTGACTCATTTGAATGCCGCGATCGCGTCCGTGATTTCTAGCGGGCACGTAAAACGATCAGCCGCTCACTTCGGGAAGGCCATCTCAGGTCCACCCGTGGCTGGAATCACAAAGCTGACTTGCGCGATCGGGCGCTCAGCTTAGCAGACTCTTTCTGGGAAATATATTGAAGTTTTGATTATTAAGGTGTATTAACCAGCCACGGTATGTGTGTTAACACACATACAGAATTGTTCCCCCAATGCAAAATACGCAGGCCGCGTATTGAACTCGTTTCCCCCACAAAGTTAAGAGTTCGCTCTCTGAATAACTTTTCGTCGGCATCTTGGTTCCTATGCGGCTCCAATTCCGAAGAATTTAAGAGTTAGAGCAATCTTTCTGCCCGAGCGGACCGGCCGTACGGGTAACGGGCTCAGGAGGCTTCCAATGAATCGAACGAGGTTCGCATTTCTACGTGTCTTGCCATGTGTTCTTTTCCTTTTGTTAGCGGTAGCGTCGGCCAACGCTCAATTCAAGGCGGGCATTCAGGGTACTGTTACCGACACGTCGGGAGGACTTGTGCCCGACGCTAAGGTAACGCTAACGAGTGCTGAAACCGCAAAAGCCCAGGAAGTCACAACCAACTCCGAAGGGTTTTACCGCATTTCCAACTTACCTCCCGGCAAGTACACGCTCACAACTGAAAAGGCGGGTTATAAGAAAAGTGTTCTCGAAAATGTCCAGATTAACGCGGAAGCTGTTCAAGGTATCGATGTTGCGCTCGAGATCGGTGAAGTTACCGCGAGTGTGACGATCGATCAGGCGACGACAGCCGCTCTGGAAACTGAGAACGCTAGCGTCTCAGGCGCAATTACGACGGAGGAAGTACGCAACTTGCCGCAAGTGGGCCGCGATCCTTACGAGCTCGTAAGATTGACGCCCGGGATTGTCGGTCTGGGCGCACGTAGCGGCAGTGGCCAATCAGTTCCGTTCCCGAACACGACTGGACCGGGCGGCTCAAACTCGTCCATCTTTCAAACTGAGAATCAGGTTCCGATCTCAGCCAACGGCCAACGCGTCTCTAACAATAATTTTCAAATCGACGGCGTGAGCGTCAACAGCCTTCAATTCGGCGGCGCGGCAGTCGTCACGCCGAACCAGGAATCCGTCAAGGAAGTCCGCGTTACGTCTTCAAATTATTCGGCGGAGTTGGGCCGTAATTCCGGCGCGCAGATCGAAGTTGTTTCGCAGAGTGGTTCGAACGATTTTCATGGCAGCGCGTTCTTCAAAGCCAACGATCCGAAGTGGAATGCGTTCAATCCATACGGCGGCATAGATCTGCCACCGCAGCGCGTTAACAATCGCTTTCGTCAATTCGGCGGTTCACTCGGCGGCCCTCTCTATCTCCCGCGCTTCGGGGAAGGCGGCCCGACAACTATTGCTGGGCGCAATCGCTTGTTCTTCTTCTTTTCCACTGAAATCTTGCGTAACGAGACTCTTGACACCGCGACAGAATTTGTCGAAACGCCTGAGTTTCGCCAACTTGTGATTGCCCAACGACCGGGCAGTCTTATGGCTCAAATCTTCGGAACGCCGGGTATCGCGCCACGCATCGTCGGGTTGCCGGCGCAAAGTTGTGCGCGCTTCGGGAATGATCCGAATCGCTGTCGAGTGGTGGGAAACGGATTAGACATTGGCTCGCTCACGGGCGGGACCGGACAATACGTCAGCCTCGGAAATCCGACTGGCGGCGGCTTCGACAACATCCCTGACGTGCAGCAAGTCGTTTTCGCCGTCCCCCGCAGCGAACGAGGACAGCAATACAATCTCCGTTTTGACCTCCTGTTAGGTGGCGGTCAGCTCACGTTCAGTAGTTATTCTACGGGGCGTGACGATCGCGTGGGCGATTTCGGATCACGCGGACGACCGTCGTCCGATCTTAGAAATAAACCAAAGAACACGGCAATAACGGTGGCTTACATTCAACCTTTCTCATCGACAATCGTTAATGAAGCCCGCTTCAGTTTCACGCGCTTTGCAAGCGATCAAGTGGCGGCTTCGTCGGAGACTAACTTCGGTATTCCGCGCATCGACGTCGAGGGTTTACCCTTTGATAAGATTCGCTTCGGCGCAGACCGGGCTGAGACCACTCCGGCGATCTTCGCCCAGAAGACCTACGAGTTCCGCGACACCTTACGCACGGTCATTGGCAATCATGCAGTCTCGATCGGCGGGCAAGCTCGCTTCGAGCACGATGACAATGACCTAAGCGGCGGAGCACGGCCTGTTTATGCATTCTCCGGACTTTTTAACCTGGCCAACGAGACGCCGATCTTCGAGGCAATTAATGCCGATCCGCGTACTGGCGGGCCTGCAGATGCCCAGCGTTTTTTCCGCACTAACGATTATGCCGCTTTCATTCAAGACGATTGGAAAGTGCGGCGTAACCTGACGATCAATCTGGGATTGCGCTACGAGCTCTTTACGCCCCCGACCGAAACTGAAAACCGGCTTACGAATTTCATTATCGATCCGGGTACGGCGGCAGGCGGGCGCGTTGTGACAACCGACCAGCTCTTTAAAACCGACAAGAACAACTTTGCGCCCCGCTTTGGTTTTGCTTACAGCCCCAATGATCGGCTGGTCCTGCGCGGAGGTTTTGGTATCAGCTACAACCGCATTCCCAACGTGCTTTTCAGCAATACGCGAGGCAATCCGCCGTTCTTCGCTCGCTTCAACATTTGCTGCGGCACGGCTGCGAGTGATTTCAGCACTCCTTTTGCCGGCGGCCTAATTCGTTTCGGCATCGGCAGCAGCAGTTCTCCGACCAGTTTTCCCTTGAACCCGGCGTTGGCCCAGGGTATTGACCCGCTGACGGGCGGCGTGCGCGGCGCACCTGTGGAGATTTACGGGGCGTTTGATGAAACGCCCAACTCGCATGTCTACATTTATTCGCTCGACGCTCAGTATGAATTGCCATTTCGCCTCGTGGGCTCGCTCGGTTATCAAGGCAGTACGGGGCGCCGTTTGATTCGACTCGTGGATCAAACGCTCATCTTCCCGATCAACACAGCTAACTTCTCGAACGTCTTCTTTCCGCAGCCCGATGTAGACTCAAGCTACAACGCTCTAAACGCCCGGCTCACACGACGTTTCGCCAACAATTTTCAGTTTGAAGCTAATTACCGCTTCAGCTACAGCAAAGACCATCTTTCTTACGAAGGACCCGGCGGAGACACCAACCAAACCAATCCCGGCGATCTCGATTCAGAGTATGGTTATTCCGATTTCGATGTCCGGCACTTGATCACAGTAGCGGGAACCTACGAGACCAACTTCTTCAACAATGGCAATCCCGTGATGCGCGCCATCCTCGGTGGCTTTCAGTTCAACGCCATCGTGACGGCCAACACCGGCTTTCCGTATACGCCGAAATTCTTCTCCGATATTCGCCAACCAAGCGGACGTTTCTTTGGCCCGATCCGTCCGTCCAGCTACAATGGCGGCGCACTCGATGATTCATCGGACGAAGCATTCATCCGTTCGGGCGGCAATTTTCCTGGTGGCGGCGCAACGTACTTTACGCTGACGCCTAACGCGCAACCCGGCATCGATCGTAACTCGTTCCGCGGCCCACGCTATTTCAATATTGACTTGAGCGTCGCGAAAAAGATCAACTTCGGGTTCATCAATGAAAGCTCGAATCTTGAGCTTCGTGCGAATCTCTTCAACGCTTTCAACATGGTTAACCTGGCGCCAATTCGCTTCTTCGAAGCGGGCTCGATCATTACCGACCCGAACTTCGGGCGCTCCTTGCGCGGCCTGTCAGGGCGCGTCATTGAATTGCAAGCGCGATTTAGGTTCTAAATCAAACGCTTTCACTTCGCAATTTTGCGATGAGGATTGAACATTTTCCATTTTCCATTTCTCATTTTTAATGGACTTCAAGCGCGGAGTCGCGAAGACGCTGAGGCGCAAAGAGAACAAGAGATTCACCAAAAACACTTCTGTGAAAGAACTGCCTAGCTGGTCTTTATGACTCTGCTACTTTGCGTCTTCGCGTCTTTGGGCTGAATATGGGCAAACCAAGGAAAACGGTTTGATCCTCCGCACGAAATTGCGAACGCTTCTCCCCTGGCGTTCGTCGCAAAGACATCCTGCTAACATTCCAAATGAATCCTACCCGGTTAACGAGTCTGCTACTGACGTTGGTGCTCGCTGCCACAGTCGTGGCCGTTCCAGTAAAAAGGCTGCAGACGCCGCGCTCGCAACAGGTGCGCAGCCGAGCGGGTACGCCGGCCGGTGTTGAGCAGAAAATCAATCAACTGCTGGCACGGATGACGCTCGCGGAAAAGCTCGGGCAACTGCAGCAACTCGACGGACACGCTGACGGGAGATTCAAAGATGAACATCCCGATCTTGTCCGCAAGGGGCTTTTGGGTTCGACGCTGAACGTGCGCGGCCACTGGAATACAAACCTCCTTCAACGCATTGCCGTTAACGAGACCCGTCTGAAGATTCCGATGATCTTCGGGTTCGACGTGATCCACGGCTACCGGACGATCTTTCCGATTCCCCTCGGCGAAGCAGCTACCTGGGATCCGGCGGCAGTCGAGCACAACGCGGCCATTGCGGCAAAAGAGTCGCGAGCGTCAGGGGTTCATTGGACCTTCGCCCCCATGGTAGACATCGCGCGCGACCCTCGTTGGGGAAGAATCGCAGAGGGTTCGGGCGAGGATCCCTTCCTGGGTTCGCTGATGGCCCGAGCGCGAGTGTTGGGATTTCAGGGCAGTGACTACAGCGCCACCGACAAGGTGGTCGCCTGCGCCAAACATTGGGTGGCCTATGGCGCCGCGGAAGGTGGACGCGATTACAACACTACGGATCTCTCAGAAAAAACGCTGCGCGAAGTTTACTTTCCACCATTCAGGGCCGCTATAGACGCTGGTGTCGGGACGTTCATGAGCGCCTTCAACGACTTGAATGGGGTGCCAACTTCCGCCAATCCGTTCACGCTAACCAAGGTCTTGAGAGATGAATGGAAATTTGACGGCATCATGGTAAGCGATTACGAATCCGTCAAAGAGCTCATTAACCACGGACTCGCGGCCAACGAAAAGGAAGCAGCCGAAGCCGGGCTGAAGGCCGGCGTCGACATGGAAATGGTGAGCCGGCTTTATAACAAGCATGGCGCAGACTTGCTCAAAGAGCGAAAACTAACGCTCGCGAGTATCGATGAAGCAGTGCGACGCGTTCTGCGCATTAAGTTCCGACTCGGACTCTTTGAAAAGCCTTACGCAGACGAAGTGCGAGAGCGTGCTTCGATACTTACTCCAGAACATCTCGCCGCCGCGCGGGCAAGTGCGGCTCGTTCATTGGTGCTGCTCAAGAACGAAGGCAATGTGCTGCCGCTGAGCAAGACTCTCAAGACAATTGCGATCGTTGGGCCGTTGGCTGATAGCCAGAAGGACGTAATCGGCTCGTGGACGGGCGACGGCAAGGCCGAAGACGCAATTACTTTGCTTACCGGTATCAAGGCAAAAGTATCGCCGCATACGATCGTAACTTATGCGAAGGGCTGCGAAATCAACGATGACTCAACTTCCGGATTCGATGAAGCCGTTCGCATCGCTCGAGCAGCCGACCTTGTGATCGTTGCGGTGGGCGAGTCTGCCGAGATGAGCGGCGAAGCGGCGTCGCGGAGCTCGTTGGATCTTCCGGGCCGTCAGCTGGATCTGGTGAAGGCCCTGCACGCGACGGGCAAACCTCTCGTGGTTGTCCTGATGAATGGTCGACCGTTGAGCATTAACTGGATCGCGGAAAATGTTCCTTCGATCCTGGAAACGTGGTTTGCGGGTACCCAGGCGGGGCATGCCATCGCCGATGTTTTGTTTGGCGACGTGAACCCGGGAGGAAAATTGCCCGTTACATTTCCGCGCTCGGTGGGCCAGGTGCCGCTTTACTACAATCACAAAAACACTGGCCGGCCACCGGATGCAAAGAATAAGTACACGTCAAAGTATCTTGAGTTGCCGTGGACGCCATTGTTCCCGTTCGGCTATGGACTTAGCTACACGCAGTTCAAATTCTCGAACCTGCAACTCAGCGCTCCCCGAATTAGACCTGACGGCAGCTTGACCGCGACAGTTGAGTTGGAAAACACCGGCCAACGCGCCGGCGATGAAGTGGTGCAGCTTTATATTCGCGATGTAGCTGCGAGCGTCACGCGTCCAGTAAAAGAGCTGAAAGGGTTTCAGCGTATTACGCTTCAGCCCGGCGAGAAGAAGCGTGTCGAATTTAAACTTACCGCGCGCGAGCTCGGCTTCTATAACCGCGAAATGAGATTCGTCGTGGAGCCTGGCGAGTTCAGGGTGATGGTGGGGCCAAACTCGGTTGAGCTGATCGAATCAAAGTTTGAAGTTGAAGGGCGGTAAATTTGCCCGTAGGGAATGGATTGAAGCGTAAAGTCGTGGTCGCAGCTTGGGTGTTAGCCGCCGTGCTCGGACTCCTAACGGGAATCCGCGACATTTACGCGCCCGGCTTTTTCAATATGAGCCGTTGATTAAAAGTAATGCTGATATCGTGCTTCAGTTTGTTGCGGCGGCAATAATGTTTGTTTGCGCGGCCTTGATGAGCACGTCGCGAACTGGCTGGCCCGAACGCTAAGGTCTCTGAGTCTTTGATCTCACTTTGCTGTGTAGTTTCAATTTCAAGTCGTTAAGACCACTGATAATGAGACCAGTTAAACCGTATTCATTCTCTCCCTTTCGATCGATCTTCTCCCTCCTGCTCCTCGTATCAACCTGCTCTTCAGTTTTCACACCATTAACTTTCGCAGCGATACCGGCTGGCTTGCAGCATGCGGCGCCCTCCGAAGGACGCCCGACCACAAATTCCCAGATTTATAAGCTTTCGCGCGAGGATGAGGTCTTAATTGAAGACCTCCAGCGACGTTCGTTTCAATACTTTTGGGAGCAGGCCGACCCACACACCGGTCTTGTGCCCGACCGCGCGCGGATGGATCGAGCGCCACTCGATGAGAGTCACCAAAACGTTGCGAGTATCGCAGCTACAGGATTTAGTTTGACCGCTCTTGCCATCGCTGCAGAGCGAGATTGGATAACTCCGCCACAAGCCCGAGAACGAACTCGCAACACGCTTCGCTTTTTTGCTGATAAGGCTTTCCAGCAACGCGGATGGTTCTATCACTGGCTGGACGCGAAGACGGGAGAGCGACGATGGAACAGCGAAGTCTCCTCGATCGATACCGCCCTGTTGCTGGCAGGTGTGCTAACAGCTCGTCAATATTTTCATGACGATCGCGAAATCGTTGCACTTGCAAATAAGATTTATGACCGAGTTGACTTCAAGTGGATGCTCAACGGAGATCCTTATCTGCTTTCGCACGGCTGGAAGCCCGAGACAGGTTTCTTAAAACCTCGCTGGGACACATACAGCGAAGACACGATTCTTTATCTGCTGGCAATTGGATCAACGACGCACCCAATCCCGCCTGCGTCCTGGTACGCCTTCTGGCGTGATCGCTATCGCTACGAGGGTCATAGTTATTTCACGACGATCGGCGTGCCGATATTCATGCATCAGTATTCGCACGCCTGGATCGATTATCGCAACCGGCGCGAAGTTAAGGGTGATCGCATCGACTACTTTGAAAACTCAATCAGTGCCACGCTCGCTCACCGGGCTTTCTGCATCAATCTTGCCGGAGAGTTCCGCGAGTTTGGACCAAACGTCTGGGGCATAACAGCCTCAGATAGTGCGAAGGGTTATCTGGCGTGGGGCGGGCCGCCGCGAGATCCGGCGATTGACGGAACCTTAGTGCCTTCCGCGGCCGGCGGATCGTTAATGCTAACGCCCGATCTGTCCATGGCTGCTTTGCGAACCATGCGCGAGAAGTATGGTGAGCGAATTTATGGGGTTTACGGTTTTGTTGACGCCTTCAACCCTCACACGGGCTGGATCGACACTGATGTAATCGGCATCAATGTCGGCATCATCTTGCTGAGTGCCGAGAACATGCGAACCGGGAACGTCTGGGAATGGTTCATGCGAAATCGCGAGATTCCTCGAGCGATGACAAAGATTGGACTGCTTAAATACAAAAAGCCTAGACGATTGGCGATTGGCTATGCGGCTTCGCAGCCTGATATTGCCGATTGGGGATTGCCAATTGCAATTAGCCCATAGCGAAGTTTTCGATTCGGCGATTGGCGATTACCTATTGGCCCGTAGCGAAGGGAAGCTAATCTAAAATCGGCAATCGGCAATTGGCAATTGGCAATGGCATGGCTTGGCTTGTAACTTTCTCCATTGTCATTTATCTTTCCGAGTACGCAGTCCGGAATAAACAATGAAGGTTCGCAGTTACATCAAGAAATTAGGTTTTTGGGGATTCATGTTCTTCCTAGTCAAGGGACTGCTTTGGCTCACCGTACCTGCCCTCATTGCGCTCTTCGCGCAATAGCCCGATGGAACCGTCTGCTATTCGTTCTTGCAGCAACGCCCGTAAGTTAACTGCCGCATTATTTTTTCTGGTTGTCTGCAGTCCGCCCTTTTTGGCGCAGTCTCAAAATTCCACTGACGAAAACAGAAGGCCACGCGCGCGTGATATAGGCGTGAAGGTCGGCATCTTGCCCACGGGCGCTCTAAACACCATCACCGATGTGCCAGGCGTTGCCGTCGGACATACGACGATCATCCGTGGCGACAACGTGCGCACAGGAGTTACTGCCGTGCTGCCGCACGGTGGCAACCTCTTTCGCGAGCGGGTTCCTGGCGCGGTCTTTGTGGGAAACGGGTTCGGCAAACTCGCAGGTTCAACTCAGGTGAATGAGTTGGGCGAGATCGAAACGCCGATTCTCCTCACCTCCACACTCAGCGTCCCGCGCGTAGCCGATGCGTTGCTGGATTTCGTCCTCGCGCAACCCGGTAATGAAGAAGTGCAATCGGTTAATGCTTTGGTCGGCGAAACTAACGATGGCTTCTTGAACGATATTCGCGGAAGGCATGTAACTGCCGCTGACGTCCTCACTGCGATCAAAGGTGCTAAGGAAGGAGCTGTAGCCGAGGGAGCGGTAGGTGCGGGCACGGGCACGGTCGCTTTTGGTTTCAAGGGTGGAATCGGCACAGCTTCGCGCAAGCTGCCTCAGAATCTGGGTGGGTACACCGTGGGAGTGTTGGTGCAGACGAATTTTGGCGGAGTACTAACGATCAATGGCGCTCCGGTAGGTCGTGAACTCGGGCAGTACTATCTAAAGGACAGCGTCGCGCAAACAGAGCGTTGTCGACCGCAAACAAAGTGCGTCTCAGCGGCGCCGCAGACCGCTGATGGATCGATCATCATCGTGATCGCGACGGATGCGCCGGTCGACGCTCGTAACCTAAAGCGGATGGCGGCTCGGGCAATGATGGGACTCGCTCGCACCGGCGCTGCGGGAAGCAATGGTAGTGGCGACTATGCAATTGCGTTCTCTACTTCCGCAGATGTGCGTATTCGTTTCCCAAACCCTCCGGCCCAGCAGGGACCAAGGAATATGAAGCTCTTGCCTAACGACATGATGTCGCCTTTGTTTCTCGCCGTTATCGAAGGTACCGAGGAAGCCATTTACAACTCACTTTTTAAAGCGCAGCCGATGACTGGCCGGGGCCGCACTGTCCCGGCTCTGCCAATCGATAAGACTCTCGAGATCCTTCGTAAATATGGGGCCATCCGCTAGCTAAGAGCCTGTCGCGAATGACGAGATCCTCCGCGCGTCTCCCCCATCTCGCGTCTCCGCGTCTCCCTTTCTCCCCATCACCGCCTCTCCGCATCTCCCCATCCCCGCGTCACCGTGTCCCCCATCCCCGCGTCACCGTGTCCCCCATCCCCGCGTCTCCCCTTCTCCCCTTCTCCCCTTCTCCCCATCACCCCATCTCCCCATCCCCGCGTCACCGTGTCTCCGCATCTCCCCGTCGCCCCATCTCCCCTTCTCCGCGTCTCCCCCACTCCGCGTCCCGCTTGGACCGTGTGGGCCGATTGACACTTCACTCTGCGACGCCTAAAATTCCTGCAACCCCGAAGCAGAACAATTGAAATTATCAAGGAGGTCACTTGCGTGAAAACTACTATTCGTGTCAATCGAAATCGCCCGGAGTCTCTCACCAAGCAGATTACTGATCAGCTCACTGGTCTGATTGAATCTGGCGCTATGACGGTGGGCAGCTATCTTCCCAGTGAACGCGAACTTGCGAACTCAGTTAAGGTCGCGCGCAATGTCGTCAGAGGAAGTTATGAAAATCTAATGCGGGCCGGAAGAATTCAGAGTGAAGGTCGCAAGGGTAAAACCGTCAAGTCCAGCAGCTCGCGCCGTAAGGCGGGCGCCAGCAAAGCGCGCAAGAAATAGCCAACTGTGCTGAGTACAACCCCCCGTCCCCCCTCACACAATCCACCAAACTCAGGGAGTAGCGAGAGCTACCTCGTCGCCCAGCGCGAGGATCTCATTGCGGATTGCATTGCGTTCCGCGATTAGCCGTACAAAAAACCGTCGCTTTCTTAAGAAAAACACGAGAGCTCGCAGGCCACCTAGAAAGCTGTCCAGCTCTTCGGCAAAACGAATTGCTACGTACCCCGTCGCCGGCATCACTACCAGGGACAGCAGCGCCGCGGGCAAACCCAGAAACTTGTAAGTGACCACCGCGAGGACAATCCACGTCAAGGGAAATAAGAGCATCGCCGAAATTATCTTGATCGTGGAAACAACGTCTTCAGTATCGCGATAGATTTGCGTCGCCAAAAACGCGCCAAAGCGGTAAGCAGGATAGTGTACCAGCGCGCCGAAAACTGCCGGGCCAAGCGACAACAAGAACAGCAGACACCGTGTGAGTAAGTGCGCAAACACCTGCCGCCTGGAAGTGGGCGCGGCGAGATCGCGAGATTGCATACCCGCTTGTTTTAGTTCTTCTTCAAAACGGGTCATGCGCACTTCAAGTCTCTCGAGGCGCTCCGGCGCCCGCTCGCGCAGAATCTTGTAGGCTTTAATGAAGCGTTGTCGGAGTTGCAACTCTTCGGTCAGGCTGTCGTCACTCTCATCCTGACGCGCCGCTGAAAAGATGCGCTCTGCACGTGCTGCGGTATGCAATGCTTCTTCGTGCTCCGCGTCTAACATTACATCGCGAAGCGCAACCTCAATTTTGTCTGACAACTCGCGAACAGCCGCGCGCGGTGGGTCCCCGTCGGGTTCGAGTTGTACGCGCGGTACAGGGAACGGCTTACCGCAATAGAGCAGCACGCCGCTACGAAATGTTGTTTTGGAAGTGTAGTAAAGACCGGCCGGGACAATTTGGAGATTTAAAACTTCCCCCGTGGAGACAGCACCCAAAGCAATGCGTGCCGCACCAGTCTTGATAGGACGCAGGCGCGGCTCGTCGTGCGAAACACCTTCGGGACAAATTCCAATTGTGCCGCCGCTAGCCAGTAACTTTCTCGCTGCGGCAAATGTTTCGAGATTGCGCGAAACATCCTCCCCTTCATCCTGCCGGCGATAGACTGGCAACGTATCAATAGCCCTAACAAAGAAACCAAGAATTGGCATGCGAAATAATGTCGACTTGCCCAGGAACGAAACCCGCCGCGGCGCGAGGCAAAGCAGGAACACAGGATCGACGAGCGCGTTCGGGTGGTTCTGCACAAAAATTACCGGGCTGTCCAACGGCACATTCTCGAGACCGGCTACTTCCACGCGGCGGAAGTAAACGCGAATCGCGAATCGCAGAATGGCAACGATGATCTGACGAGTCATAACCGTGAATGATACAAGAATCTCGGGTCTTTAACGGCGTAGTCTTAAGTCTCAGGTCCCAAGTCTCAGGTCTCAGGTCTCAGGTCTCAGGTTTTTGCATCGTGCAGTCAAACCTGAAGAGCTGACAACCTGGAAACCTGAAACCTGAAACGATGCTTGAGACTTGACTTGGGTCTTGAGACTCGGGTCTTGAGACTTGGTCTTGAGACTGGGTCTTGAGACTTACCTAAGACCAAAGACCGAAGACCATTTTCATGTCATAATAGCCACGCTTTCCCACAAAACTAATCAACGATTCTGAGAGGAGCACTATGAAGCGCTTTGTGATCGCGATCTCTGTTTTGGTTTTGGCTTTCACAGCAGGGGCACATGCCCAGAACGGCCGCTTTGCTGTTGAAGACTTGTTGAAAGTCAGGCGAGTGAGCGATCCGCAAGTATCTCCCGACGGCCGCCAGGTCGCCTTTGTTGTCGGCGACGTGAATTTCGACGCCAATCGGGTCGTCAATCAAATCTACCTCGTACCGGTGGCCGGAGGGCCCGCGAAACAGTTAACCAGCGGAACTAGTTCAGCAAGCGCCCCGCGCTGGTCGCCGGACGGCAAGAAGATCGCATTCATCACGGGTGGGCAAATCTGGTTGATGGATAGCGACGGCGATGACAAGAAACAGCTTACCAAAATCTCTACCGGCGCCGGCGGCACGGTGTGGTCACCCGATGGTAATTGGATCGCTTTCACTTCGGAAGTTTATCCCGATTGCAGCGATGATGAATGCAACAAGGGAAAAGACGAAGCTGCGGAAAAAAGCAAAGTCAAAGCTCACATTACCGAACGACTGCTCTATCGCCACTGGAATGAATGGCGCGACATTAAACGCAGTCACGTGTTTGTAGTCTCCGCAAAAGGCGGGAGCGCGCGCGACCTGACTCCCGGCGACTTTGACTCCCCGCCGTATGCGGCGTCCAGCAACATTGATTTCTCATTCTCTCCGGACGGCAAGGAACTGGCTTTCGTCAAAAACCCCGACAAGGTCGAGGCCATCTCGACGAATAGCGATATCTACGTCGTCACGGTTTCGGGCGGAGCACCGAGAAATATCACGGCGCGTAATCGTGGTTACGATGCCACTCCTGTTTACACCAAAGACGGACGCTCAATCATATACAGGTCTCAGGCGACTGCAGGTTTCGAGGCCGATCGCTGGCGCTTGATGAAGTATGACCGCACGACCGGCGCCAGCACTGAAATTGTTCGCGGCTTCGATCAGCAAGTCGACGAGTTTGTCGTGGCCCCGGACGGCGACTCAATCTATTTCATCGCCGGCGAGCGCGGTCACCACCCAATCTTCAAAGTGCCTATGAGCGGCGGCGCGGCTAAAAAAGTTCTCGGTGATGTATTCGCGACAAACCTTAACGTCACCTCCGATGGTCGTGCATTCGTCTTCGCTCATAGCTCGCTTGCCGCACCGCCGGAAATCTACCGCAGTGACAATGACGGAGGCGGTCTGACCGCTCTCACCAATACGAATCGCGACTTGATGTCACGTTTCAACCTGCCGGCTGGCGAAGAAATGGAATGGACGGGAGCTCTTGGAGCGAAGGTCCATGGCTTCGTGGTTAAGCCGGCAGATTTTGATGCGAATAAGAAATATCCGCTCGTAGTGTTAATTCACGGTGGGCCGCAGGGAGCCTGGAATGATAGTTGGAGTTATCGTTGGAACCCGCAAGTCTTCGCAAACAACGGCTACATTGTGTTCGCGCCCAATCCGCGCGGCTCCACCGGCTATGGTCAAAAGTTTGTTAACGAGATCAGCGGTGATTGGGGCGGCAAGGTCTACACCGATCTGATGAACGGTGTCTCCGAGGTCATTCGCCGGAACAAGTTTATTGATCGCAACCGGATCGGCGCGGCCGGCGCTTCATACGGCGGCTACATGGTCAATTGGATCGAAGGCCACAACAACGATCCGCGCGCGCATTTCAAGGTGCTTGTTTCTCATGACGGGGTTTACAACCTCAGCAGCATGTATGGCGGCACCGAGGAGCTTTGGTTCCCGGAGTGGGAATTTAAAGGAACGCCCTGGACCAACAAAGCGATGTACGAACGCTGGTCGCCTCATAACTTCGTCGCCAACTTCAAGACACCGATCCTGGTGATTCATGGCGAACTCGACTATCGCGTGCCCATCGGTGAAGGATTGCAGTTGTACACGGCTGTCCAGCGACGCGGTGTAGAGTCAAAACTGCTGATCTTTCCGGATGAAGGCCACTGGGTGCTGAAACCGCAAAATTCACAACTGTGGCATCACACGGTGCTCGGATGGTTGGATAAGTACTTGAAGAAGTAGGCAGTAGGCAGTAGGCGGTGAACGAAAGGCCCCTTTGTTCTTTGTACTTTGTGCTCTGCTCGGGATGAACACTAGCTTTATCAATTGAACAGCAAGTCGGGCAACAGCAAAGTCCTAAGTACAACGTTCTAAATTCTAAGAACAGACCATATGTCTTCGCCGGAAAAGCTCAAGCACTTAACTGATCTCGAAAGACTTGCAGTGCGCGAGCGCCCAAAAGGCCAGCCGTTGATGCATCAGACCTGGGGCAAGCTGCTATTCATGCACTGGCGCATTGACGCGCAACATTTGCGGCCCCTCATTCCTGAGCCTTTGGAGATTGATGAGTTTGACGGAACGGCGTGGATTGCAATCGCGCCCTTCACGATGTGGGACATTCGCGCCTTCCCACCTTTTATTCCACCAATACCAGGATTAAATTCCGCACACGAGCTGAACGTGCGGACGTATGTTCACTACGATCGCGTGCCGGGTGTTTGGTTTTTTTCACTCGACTGCAATAGCGCCGCAGCCGTGCTCGGGGCGCGCACCTTTTTCCACCTGCCTTATTTCAATGCCAATATCGATCTGAAACAAGAGGACGACACGATTGACTATTCACTCAGTCGAACGGACGATCCTCCGGCCGACTTCGACGCGTCGTGGAGGATCGGCGACACAATTCCCTTCTCACATCCCGGCTCGCTCGCGTTCTTTCTCACCGAACGCTATTGCCTCTACAGCAAGAACGCAGGTCAACTCTATCGCTCGCGCATCTATCATCAGCCATGGCCGCTCCAAAAAGCCCAACTCCTCTCACTCGACTCGACCATGATCGAGTCGCAGGGCTTAGAGACGCCGCAAGACGAACCGCTTTTACATTACTGCGAAGAGCTAAGTGTGGAGATCTGGTCGCTGGAGAGGCAAGCTGTAGACAGTAGGCGGTAGGCAGAAAGCAGTTATCGTACTTGCCATCTGCCATCTGCCATCGGCTTTCTGCTTTCTGCCTTCTGCCTTCTGCCTTCTGCCTACTGCCTTCTGCCTTCTGCCTACTGCCTACTGCCTACTGCTTATTCGGCTCGTTCCAGGGCAGGCAAGAAAGCTGCGAAGTCTTCGGCGAAGCGCAACGAGTAACCATTCAGAAGCTCCTGCACGCGCTCCAGCTTCGGCGATTGCACTATCAAACCAGCGTGATGCTTTTTCTTCACGCGATACACTACTTCCGGATCGTTGTAGGCTGAGGTGTCGGGGAATTCCTGCCGCGCGAGCGAGAGCACGATGCCCGCATATTCGTTGCGCGCGGGGACGATCTTGCGCACGTATCCGTCAGACAGTTCAAGCTTTGCCCATTCACGCCAGAGATTGACTCCTGACGAAGCTTCCAGGACTTCGGCGATGTAAGCACCACCGACGCGCGCCGCAATTTCCAGAAAGTAAAACTTGCCATCAGCCGCACTCTTGATGAACTCAGCATGAGCCGCACCGTGTTTGAGTCCGAGGGCTTTGATCAGCTTGCGATTCGCTGTAAGCAAAGTCTTCTCATCCGCTAAACCATGCGCCACCGTGTGGGAGATGTATGCGCCACCACCATGTGCCACCTCCATGGGTGGGCGACCATACTGATTCGCCCCGGAAAAAATCACGCGACCGTTACTGACAATTGAATCAACGTGGAAAACGTCGCCGCTAACAAACTGGGCGAGCACATGGTGGGCTGCGCGCTCACGCAATCGCTCACGAGAATCGAGCGTGTCAAGTGCCTGCCATACCTCATCTGCACTATTGACCTTGCGGATGCCAATAGCGGAAACGTCTGACCGCGGCTTCACGATCCAGGGTGGCGGCACTCTTTCCATAAAGTCGCGCAACTCGTCATAGTTGAGCAGGGGGACGAATTCAGGAACAGTGATGCCAGCCGCTTTGGCCTGAGCCGCCATCACCCCCTTGTCTCGAAACAGACGTGCGGTGGCCGCCGGCATTCCGCCCAAACAAAAATGTTCCCGAAGCTGGGCGGCGGTGATCACGTCAAACTCCTCGAGCGCTATCACGCGGTCAATTTTTGTCTGCCGACCCAGCAGGCTCAGCAGGTGAATGAACAGATCGAGATCTGCATCGTTTGGTAGGGCGATCAGATCGTCGAGACTCTCACGCGGCCATTCTTCACCGAGCATCTTTTCTTTCGTGATTAAGACAACCTGATTGCCGCGACTTTTGCACTCGCGGATAAAGTCGGCGCCCTTGAAGTAGGTGGCTAGACAAATAATGTTCAGAGGAATGGCAGGTTGATCAGACATTCGGATTTTATGGGGTGCCCCGGTGGGCGCCCTTCGAAATCCTCGAGCGCTCAGGAAGCGACTTACGGCTTCAAACTATAACGCTTTGCCGACACAGGGTCACCTGCTAATGTATGCGCCCGGTGGCAATTCGTAACGCAAACTGTTAGTTTGCGACGGTTAACCACACGCTTACCGAATCCAATTCGCAAACTGACAGTTTGCGCTACAGCCAATAATGATCTTCAAAGGCCCCTACCCCGAAGTGTCTATTCCGGAACTGCCGTTGACGCAGTTTGTCTTCGCGCGCGCGGCTGCGCTCAGAGACAAGCCCGCTTTGATTGAAGGTCCAACGGGCCGAGTGATCACTTATGCGGGACTCGCGGACGCAATCAAGCGTGTATCTGCCAGTCTCTCCGAGATCGGATTTCGCCAGGGCGATGTTTTTGGGATTCTGAGCACGAATGTTCCTGAGTACGCAATCATTTTTCACGCGGTCGCAACCCTCGGAGGCGTGAACACGCCCATCAATCCGCTCTACACTGAAAACGAGATTGCTCATCAACTAAAAGATGCGGGCGCGACCTTTCTCGTGACGGCGCCTCATTTTCTGGAGAAGGCGAGCGCCGCAGCCGCCGCGGCGGGCATCACCAAGCTGTTTGTTTTCGGCGAGGCGCCGGGTTGGGTCTCTTTTGATTCACTGCTGCAAAGCGATGGTGTGGTGCCGTCCGTCAAAATCAATCCTAAAGAAGATCTGGTGGCGCTTCCCTATTCGAGCGGAACGACTGGTCTGCCCAAAGGCGTGATGCTGACGCACCATAACCTGATTTCCAACATGCGGCAGATGGAGGGCCTTGACTACTTCACCTCAGAAGACACTCTGCTCTGCGTGCTACCGCTGTTTCACATCTACGGCCTGGTCGTGATTCTCAACATGGGCCTCTACCAGGGCGCGACGATCGTAATGATGCCGCGTTTTGACCTTGAACAGTTTCTCAAAGCAGTTAGCAAGTATCGCGTTACACTCGCTCATCTGGTTCCGCCGATTGTGCTGGCGCTCAGTAAGAGTCCGATTGTTGATGAGTACGACCTCTCGACTCTGAGAGCAGTCTTTTCCGGCGCCGCACCGCTTGACGCAAACCTGACACGTACCTGCATGCAACGGCTCAATCTCAAGATCCGGCAAGGCTATGGGATGACTGAAACGAGTCCGGTTACCCACTCGTCTCCGGCTAATCCAGATGACGTGAAACACGGGTCAGTGGGAGTGGCTGCCCCTAACACTGAGTGTAAAATCATCGATCTCGAAACCGGTGAACCACTACCTCATAACAAGGAAGGCGAGCTGTGCGTGCGAGGCCCGCAAATCATGAAGGGTTATTTGAATCGTCCGGAAGCCACGGCCGCTACCATCGATGCGGACAATTGGCTGCACACCGGCGACATTGCGTACGTCGACGAGGATGGTCACTTCTACATCGTCGATCGCGCGAAAGAGCTGATTAAATACAAAGGTTTCCAGGTACCGCCGGCAGAGCTCGAGGCATTGTTGTTGACGCATGAAGCTGTCGCTGATGCTGCGGTAATTCCCTGTCCCGATGAAGAGGCCGGCGAGGTGCCCAAAGCTTTTGTCGTTCTGCGCGGAACAGCAACCGCGGAAGAGTTGATGGATTTTGTGGAGCAGCGCGTCGCACCCCACAAGCGGCTTAAATTTATCGAGTTCACTGACAAAATCCCAAAGTCGGCATCGGGAAAGATCCTGCGACGCATGCTCGTCCAGGCTGAAAGAGAAAAACTTAAGACTTAGCCGCCGCGTTATTCTGGAACTCACGCCTCCGGTTGCGCTATATTTGCAGCCTCTCCGTTTGGTAGTTTCGTATTACTTAAGACCCGGCATCATTTGAAAGGAGCGTCGAACATGCAATCAATTCGCGCCGCGGCCCTCGCCGGCCTGGCTTTTTTAGCACTCACCGCGCTGTCCATAGACGCGCGCGCGCAGGCTAATGCCGCCCTTGCCATCGCTGAATGGGAAACACTTCGTCCCACGGGTGAAGAGTTTGAAATCCTGATGCCAAAGAATTCCACATCCGACGTCACTAAAGAGCCTTATCACAAGATGACGCTCACGACTCGGCTCTACTTATCGGATCATCCTTCCGGCGCCGTTTTTGCAGTTACTTCGATGTCAGGGATCAAAGCTAATCCGGCGCTCTACACACAAGGTGAACGAGTCAATTCCTATGTCGATGCGTTCCGGCGCTGGTTCCCGGTACGCCTACGCGGCAAGGATGCGGTGGGAAAGATCTCTCTCGTAGGTACTAAACAACTGAACGGACATGCCGGTCGTAGCTACAATTTCATAATCGGCGACCTTTCAGGCTCGCTCGAAGTGTTTGCTACTCGAAAACGCTTTTACGCAGTCGTCTTTCTCACTAAGAAGAAGGACGTTGCAACTAAGGATCGTTTTCTGAGTTCGTTCATGCTGCCAGACAAGCAGAATGAGCCGGCTACGGTTGCCGCGGAAACTCCCGAAAAGCCAAACCCGGCTGAAACGCCAGCGGCAACTGCCGAAGGACAAAAGCGGGAACCCCCAGCGCCCGGATCTGAAGGCACAACCGATGCGCCGGAGATCAAGCCTGGGGAGCCGAGGCCAACCGACGCGGCTGCAGCTGCCACCGGCCAGGGCCGAAGACCAATCTCCGGCGGCGTGCTAAACGGCAAGGCGATCAGTTTGCCGCAGCCGGTTTATCCCGCGGAAGCTCGGGCCGCGCGTGTGGGGGGCTCCGTTAGCGTTCAAATTACTATCGATGAATACGGTAACGTGGCGGCGGCGCGAGCCGTCTCCGGACATCCCCTGCTGCAAGCAGCGGCTGTGAATGCTGCATTGCAGGCGCGCTTCTCCCCGACGTTCCTAATGGGTGAAGCGGTGAAGGTTACCGGAGTTTTGGTCTACAACTTCGTCGCGCCTTAGGCAGACGTCAGTACTGAACCGTGAGCGCAAGAGCCAAAGATCCTATGCAACGGATTTTCAAACGGCTTGATGCGACGCATGAAAAACTAATCGCGACGGTTGAGCCACTCCCGTGGCAGCTTTTTTCCCAACGACCTTCGGAAACGGAATGGAGCGTCTCCGAAATCTTGCATCATCTGCGTTTGGTTGAGGACCGTGTCATCGAGGCACTAGAAAAAGAGCTCGCTGGATCACCGCAACGGCTCGGTGTCCTGCGCCGGCTAGTCCCCACCTCCATCGTCGGATCGCGCCTGATCAAAGTGAAAGCGCCGCGCTCTGTTACTCCGCTCGAGGCCCCGGAAAAAGAGAAAAGTCTCGGTGAGTACAACGAAACACGAAGCCAGCTCAAGTCACTCTGCGCCACACATGGACGCGAGCGCTTGAAGCTGACTGTTTTTAAGCATCCCTTCCTTGGCCCAATCAGCGGCGTCGCGGCTGTCTCGTTTCTTGGTTATCATGAGCTGCGCCATCTGAAACAAATTAACGAAGTACTTAGACAACTACGATAGGTTCGGAGTCACACTGAATGTCGTCTCGCGTCGCAGCCATCCATCCAGCCTGGGCGATTCCCAATTACCTCGAAACGAAGAACGGCCACCTCGCCATTAACGGCGTAGACGCGATCGAACTCATCTGCGAATACGATTCGCCACTGTTCGTTTTTTCCGCACCGCGCATCCGTTCAAATATTCAACGCCTGCAACAAGCCGCAGCCGCGGTCGATAAGCCGATCCGCTTTTTTTATGCTTCGAAAGCGAACTCGAATATGGCTGTGCTGAAAACTGTCCGCGATACCGGCATCGACATTGAGGTCAACAGTGGCGGCGAGCTCTTCAAAGCCTTGCACGTCGGGTTCCGCCCGGACCAAATCATCTTCAACGGCACCAGCAAGAATGATCAGGAACTTGACCAGGCTGTCAGCGCGGGCATCTACGCGATCAATGTTGATTCGATTTATGAAATCGGCTTAGTGGAAGCTGCGGTGAAACGCGTGCGGGAGCTCGAGGGCGATTCGATACCCCCAGCCCGGATCACGCTTCGGCTCGTTCCGGAGATCGGCACACGCTCGCATCTGGGACTACAGACAGCATTGCTCACTTCTAAGTTTGGGATTTCGTCGTCAGAAGTGTTGGACGCCTTTCGTCGTAGCCTGCAGCACCCGGATCTGATCAAAGTTTGCGGAATCCACATTCACGTCGGCTCGCAAACGCCCGATGTCGAACCTTTCGCCGAAGCTTTTCGCAGCATGTGGGAACACTTGCTCACCGTGCAGCGAGAAACTGGGCTCACCCTCGAACACATCAATCTCGGTGGCGGTATTCCGGTAAACTACTTGCGCGATCCATCCCAGGCAGATCAGTTGCCCGAACACGAACGCGACATGCTCGGCGCTGATCTTGAGCCGGCCGCGGTATTAAAGGCAGCTCTGCAGATCGCGCGCGAATCGGCCCGCGAAGTTGGCGGCGGACACCTGTTAGACAGAGTAACAATCCTGCTGGAACCGGGACGCAGCATAATCGCCGATGCTGGTTTGGTCTTGACCACAGTTCGCAACATCAAGCGGCGACCAGAGACAAATGACGTCTGGTTGTTAACCGATGCCGGTTACAACCTGATGCTCTCAATGAACAATTACAAGTGGTACTACCATTTGATTTCAGCGAGTGGCGCCGATGTCTCACACGATGAAAATTACAAAGTGGCAGGGCCGCTCTGTGACTCCGGCGATGTTTATTTTGATATTGAACGCGGGGGACGACTGCCGGACTATCGCTTGTTGCCCGCAAACGTTCAGCCGGGCGAGGTGTTGGCACTGCTGAACAGCGGCGCCTATTCTCTCGCGCAAATGTTTCACTACAATGGCCGCCCCTTACCAGCAGCCGTGATGATTGATGACGGCAAGCCGCAATTAATCCGGCGGCGAGATACCTACGAAGATCTTGTTACGAACGACATCTGGTGACAAAGCAAACAATGCAAACCTCTGGAACCACCCGCCGGCATTTTCTGAAAGACTCGGCCCTCGCAGCAGTCGGAGTCCCGCTCTTATTCAGTCCTTACGTCCAGCGTCGTAATTACTCCTGCATCATCATCGGCGCGGGTCTGGCCGGACTAGCGGCGGCGCATGCCCTCAAAAACAGGAAACCCAGTTGGGATGTAACCGTTCTGGAAGCGCGGGAGCGCACCGGTGGTCGCGTCTCCTCTTTCAGGTTTAAGCAGAACCCAGACTTGGTTTGCGAAGTCGGGGCGGAGTGGATTGGCGATAGTCACGATCGCATGAAAGCGCTCTGTAGCGATTTCAAAATCCCTCTCCAAGACCATCGTTTCGATGCCTGGCTGATGCAGGACGGGGTTGTGAAGCGGCCTGGACAGTGGGACTTCTCGCCTACCGCGAAAGCAGCTTTCGAAAAGTTGAAGCAGGCTTACGAAGAATATTCCCAGGAGAAAAAACAGCGCCTGGATCAATATGACTGGTGGACTCTGTTGGACGAAATTGGTTTCAGTGAGGAGGACTTGCTGCTGCGTGACCTGCAAGACAGCACGGACTTCGGCGAAACCATTCGCATGATCTCCGCTTACGCCGCTGCTGCCGAATACTTCGAATCAAGTCCCGCTAACGAAATGGATTTCAAGATGGAGGGCGGCAATTCTCGTTTAATTGAGAAATTGGTGGCCTGGCTTGGACCCGGGTCCGTTCGCACCGGAATGATCGTGCAAAGGATTAGGCAGCGGGCCGGGCGCGTAACCGTCACGGCTAACGGCGCTGACTTTGTTGCGGACGCTTGCATTTGCACTGTGCCGGCACGGACCCTCGACAAGATTGTGTTTGATCCGCCGCTCCCCGAAGCGCAAAAAGCAGCTGCTGAGAAACTTCAATACGCTCGCATTATCAAGAACTGCGTGCTCTCTCGTGAACGCTTCTGGGGTCCTGAGAATTTCTCGCTGGTCAGCGACGTAACTTCACACTACTACTTCCATAGTACAAAAGATCAGCCAGGCAAGCAGGGAATTCTTTGCAGTTACGCAGTCGGCGAAAAGGCGGATGTGCTTGCCTCGCAAAACAATCGACGACGCACTGAGATCATCTCCGGGGATCTAATTCCATTCGATAAACGCGCACCGGAGCTGGCGCTGGACATCCAGTCGTACGCCTGGCAGCGAGATAAATACACTCAGGGCGCTTATGCCTTTTATCGACCGGGGCAGTGGTTTACGCTGAGACCGATCCTGTCGCGGCCGCACGGCAAGGTTCTATTCGCCGGAGAGCATCTGGCCGAGTGGCAGGGCTTCATGGAAGGAGCAGTTGTTACCGGCGAAGCAGCTGCAGCGCAACTGGCGGGACGCGGTCGCTTGAGAAAGGTGTCATGAGATGTTTCAGGTTTCAGGTTTCAGGGTTAATATTTCGCGGCTTTTTCATCTTTCTCACCGAGGTGAACCATGGCTACATTCAAGACTTTCGAAGACATAGAAGCTTGGCAGCGATCCAGAGAACTAACAGATTCGATCTATGAAGTTACTTCGCAGGGCTCGTTCGCCAAAGACTTTGGTTTACGAAATCAGATTCGCAAAGCCAGTGTCTCGATCATGTCCAACATTGCTGAGGGGTTGAAAGAAGTGGCACCACAGAGTTCATCCAGTTCCTGTTCGACCGCTAAAGGATCGGCGGGTGAAGTGCGAGCGCAGTTGTATGTTGCCCTTGATCAAGGTTACGTACAGCAAGCAATCTTTGACGACCTTAGTCAATCAATAATCAAGATAAGCATGATGCTTAGTGGTCTTATGACATATCTGAGCAGAACAGATTTCAAAGGAACCAAGTTCAGACGTTAGAATCTTGACGATAAAATCTGACGACTGGTTGGCGTGCACAAAGTCCATGAGACCTTAGAACTTCAACCTGAAACCTGAAAACTTAAACCTGAAACCTCAAACATGAAACCTAATCACGAATTGGTTCGCGGGCTTGGCCCAATCGCCGCGATTTCCATCAACGTCGGCAACATCATCGGCACCGGAATCTTTCTAAAAGCGCGCGTGATGACGTGTAACGTCGGAACGCCCATGCGCGTGATTCTTGTCTGGATTGCCGCGGGATTACTTGCCCTCGCCGGCGCCCTTACTTATGCGGAACTGACAACAATGCGTCCGCACGCTGGGGCTGAGTACGTGATTACCAAAGACGCGTATGGGCGAGTCTGGGGATTTCTTAATGGCTGGTCGCAGTTTCTAATTTCGCGGACTGCCTCGGCCGCGGCCCTCGCAGTCGGCTTCGCGATTTTCATGAACGATCTGATGCGCGGAGGACTGGATGTTGTCTACTTCACAGTTCCCATTCCCTTCCTCGGCGTCGAAATTCCTTTCGGTCACATTCAGGTGGTAGCCCTCGCCACCCTGGCTGTCACGACACTCATCAACTGTGCGGCTGTAGGCGCCACAGGCAACGTCGCCTCCTTTGTCACTATTTTGAAGGTCGCTGTAGTGCTGGGAGTTGGGATTGCAGCCTTCTTTTATCAGGGTGGCAGTTGGGGACACATGGCAATGGCGAACGTCGGCGGCACTTGTGAAGGTGTCGATGTCACGGGAGGAGGATTCGCCGGATTTGCCGCCGCGATGCTCGGTGCGCTATGGGCTTATGACGGCTGGAATAATGTTTCGTACATGGCGGGTGAAGTAAAGCATCCCGACCGTAACCTACCGCTGGCTTTAATCGCCAGCATGCTCATCATCATCGCGCTCTACGTGATTGTTAACGTCAGCTACTACTACGTTATGAATCCTACTGATGTCGCGAGTATTTCCGCGACGTCGTCGGTTGCGGCCGAATCTATCCGCCGAGTCTTGGGTCCCCTGGCCGTAACTCTGATGGCCGCGGTGATGATGCTTTCATCGTGGGGATCATTGCAGACCTCTATCCTGGGAACCGCCCGCATACCTTACGCCATGGCCCGCGATGGAGTTTTCTTTCAGAGCCTGGCTCGTGTTTCCAAGAACACACGAGTGCCAGTGATCGCGTTGATTGTTCAGGGAGTGTGGGCGGGAGTGCTCGCGGTGTCTGGGAAGTTTGATCAACTTACCGACCTGGCCATCTTCGCTTTCTGGTTGTTCTATGGAATGGTGACCGCTTCGGTCTTCGTGTTTCGTCGTCGCGAGCCTGATGCTCCCAGACCTTATCGCACGTGGGGCTATCCGGTGGTGCCGGCGGTTTTCGTTCTCGTAACGATTTATTTGATCGTGTTCACAATCTACAACGCGCCGAAACCGTCGATTCTGGGTTTGCTGATCATCGCCGCGGGGCTACCAGTTTACTTATACTTCTCGCGCAAGAACCCGGAAAAGGGTTAGGCGTTTTTGGGATCGCGGGCGTCCCGCCTGCAACGCGCAGGCGCGAAGACTTGCATAGATGTTTCCGTGCGCGCTCATTGCGGGCGGGAGGCCCGCGATCCTTTACCGCCGCTCGATCTGCAACAACGGCATTGGCGAACCTTCGCTCGTCATCAGCAACGCCTTCCCATCAATACGATAAGTAATTGCTTCGCCCTGCTTCCGACTGCCTAGTGATATAGATGTCAACGGTCGCTTCCAGATTGTCTCGAAGGGTGAGTTGGCATTCTCAAGTACTGCTTCATAGCCTTGTATGTAATCGCAAAAAGCTACGCGTCGCCCATCAGGCGAAATTGCTCCGCCTGTGATGATGCCGCCCAACAGACTCGGAACCTCGAGTGTCCCCACGCGTTTAAGGGTGATTAGCTGCCCCGCGTGTGTTGGCCCCGGTGCTTCGTAGATTCCTGGATTCGCGAAAGCAATCTTCGTCACGATGTAGATGCTCCCCGTGCGAGGATGAACCAAAAGAGCTTCGGCATCGTGGCTGCCGTCTGGATAGCGTAAGCGGATCGCTTCGCTCGGATCTGTTGCCGCTGCCTTGCTCTTCGCCAAACCTTTCGTATTTATCTCGGGCTCCGGCACGCGGTACACGATAATTTCTTTCCGCTTGCCCTGGTTGTCGCCAATGTCTCCAATATAGAGATAGCTTTTTTCGGGGCTGGGACCGGGCCCGACAGCAATGTCTTCCCAGTCGCGAGCCGAAGCTCCGCTGACCCGCCAGACACCTTTACTGCCGCCGCGTCTATCAAACGCATAAATTAAAGGTCCATCGCCCGAATCGTTGTGCGTCCAATAGACTCCATGAAATCGACGCGAAGCCGCGATGCCACTGCTTTCTTTTACTGACTTGTCATTGAGTACTGCGATTTGGGCGGGTGGGCCATAATCACTCTGACGCTTGGTCTTCTGCACCCCGGGCGTGGAAGGTCCTGTGGGAGGGGCGTAGACGGCAATGACTTGACTCGAGCCGGCTATGATCAGGATCAGCGAGCAGATTCTTGCGAGATTCACTACTTCAATTTTAGACAAAAGTGAAACCATTTTGTTCACACCGAACGGAGAGTTAGATTGACTTCGTCCGTGGGCGTTGCCCCCGGCTATGAACTTTGATGCTTTCAGCATGAAGAAGACGGCGGGAAACCCACCTGCGGACTGAGCTTTTTCCCGACTGAGCATTACCTGCGTTTCGCCAAAGCCTCGCGCGCGACTTCCTTGTCATCGAAATGAAAAACCTCTCTGCCAATAATTTGGTAATCCTCATGACCCTTGCCTGCAATCAACACCAGGTCTTTCGTCCGGGCCTGTGACACTGCCTGATGAATCGCCTCACGGCGATCAGCGATCTTTCGATAAGGCTTACCTGTCTTTTTTATTCCTAATTCAGCGTCGGCTAGAATTCTTTCCGGATCCTCCGTACGCGGATTGTCGGAAGTCAAAATCACAACGTCACTGAGGCTTCCGGCAGCTTCGCCCATCGGCGCCCGCTTCGAACCATCTCGATCGCCGCCACAACCAAAGACGGTGATGATTCGTCCTTCCGTAACTTCGCGCGCGGTGCGCAGCACATTCAGCAACGCATCATCGCTGTGGGCGTAATCGACCACCACGGCAAAATCGCCGGGGTGTGCAACGCGTTCGAAACGGCCAGGTGCGCCTGTGCAGGTGGCTAAGGCGCGCGTGATCACTTCCAGGTCGTATCCCAGCGCCAGACCGCTGGCGACCGCAGCGAGCGTGTTGTAAATATGAGGCGGACCAACTAGCGGCGAGTGAAACTCTTGTTGCCCGTGCGGCGTGCGCAAGGTGAACTTCATGCCCTCCAGAGAAAATTCCGGATCACGCGCTACGATGTCGGCGTCGCCCTGCAATGCATACCGCACCACTTTCAGTCCTTCGCGCTCCAGTTTGTCTGCCAGCTCGACTCCGTACGGATCGTCGAGATTGATGACAGAAACTTTGGGACGAGACCCCAAGCGTCCATCAAACAGACGCTGTTTCGCGTACCAATAGTTCTCCATCGTCACGTGGTAATCGAGATGGTCACGCGTCAAATTTGAAAACACTGCGACGGCATATTCGAGCCCGTCGCAGCGATGAAAGTCCATCGCCTGCGATGAAGCCTCCATCACGGCGGTGCGGCAACCGGCAGCCACAGCTTCTCGCAAGAGTCTCTGCATGTCGGTCGCTTCCGGTGTTGTGCGCTCGGCCTTGCGTCGTTCAGCGCCAATGCGGTACTCGACCGTACCGGTCATCGCAACTGGCTCACCTGCTGCTTCAGGGATGGAGGCAATTAGGTAAGCCGTTGTCGTTTTGCCGTTCGTGCCGGTGATGCCAACGAGTTGTAGCTCGCGTGAAGGATGGTGATTGACTTCCGCGGCGGCGAGGGCCATGCCACGTCGCACGTTCGCAACTTGAAGCCAGGCGCCGTGAAAGCTCTCGGGCGGCGGCGATTCGGAGATCACGCCGAGTGCGCCGGCAGCCATCACTTGTGGAATAAACCGGTGGGCGTCTAATTGCGCGCCTTTGATCGCGACGAACAGCGTTCCGGCTCCGGCACGCCGCGAATCGTGACTCACATCGGTGACGATGGCGTTACCGTCGCCGGAGAGTTTTCCATCGGTAGCGGTGGCGATTTGGTTGAGCGTTACAGGTGGTGTGTTCACAGAAATTGATTCTACTTAGTGGCTAATTGAAAGTCACATTGCCGCTGCACGCCGAAGGCGTGTGAGTTCATAGCCGTGGGCAACGTCCACGGCCATTAACTCTAATCCCTTCGGGATTTAATCTGGACACCCGCTAAACAATCGCTCTAGGATGCCCTGGCCTGCCAATCTGATGCGACTGGTGAAATTATGTTAACCAGACTTTCTCTTCTTGTGCTCTGAGGTATGCTTCTCTCCTTTTTGACAACTTAAACCCAATCGCCCAGAAACTCGATTACGACTTGCTAATAAAGGACGGCACGATTGTCGACGGATCGGGTCGCCCGCATTATCGCGCTGACGTTTACTCCGTGAGGAATGTTTGCGACATCGCGATCTTCAATCCACAGACAGTGCTTCACCGCGCCACGTTCGACGCGCCAAATCAGTATCCTGAAGGCAATCGTTATGTAATTGTGAACGGCCAGTTGAGTGTCGATGAGGGAAAACGAACTACGACTCACGCAGGAAGACCGTTACGTGGACCGGGTTTAAACGATAGTCCACTGTTCAAAGTCCAAGGTCCAATGTCCAAAGTCTGTTTTAGATTAGTTGACTGGCAATTCCAACGCTCGAATAGCGCCGTTCGACCTTTAGTACTTTGGATTTTGGACTTTGGACCTTGGACTTTGTTCAGATTGATCCCGTTATTTTCCGGTACTCATCCTCGCTCCACGCCCTCAGCGTTTCGGTTTGCACATTACCTTGGGCGGCGAGCGAAAGCAGGGCCGTCGCCACTGCATCGTCATTCGGCGCCTCAAGCAACATGATCAGATCGTAACGACCCATCGTCAGATGCACCTGCTTGATTTCCACTCCAATTTCGCGAAAGGCTTTGCGGCCTGAGTCGAGCCGGTTCTGACTGTCTCTAACGTTTGCTACCCCCTGCTGCGTCCAACGCACAAGTGAAATATAGGTTGCCATAAATATCTCCTCAGAGAATCTTGTCTTGTCTTGCTTTATCGTCCAAGGTCCAAGGTCCAATGAAAACGAAACCGCCAAGCCGCCAAGGAGCGCAAAGTACGCCAAGGCTTTAGGAGAAGAAGGGTTACAAGGGATGGTTACGTCAACATCGTTCAACTCTATCCAAATCTTCTTGGCGTACTTCGCGCTCCTTGGCGGCTTGGCGGTTTCAGTTTCAGGGATCTTGGATCTTGGACATGTTTTTCAGATCTTGATGAAGATCTTTCGCTTGTAAAGAATCCACATCAAGCCCAGCCACAACAAGATGAAGGCAATCGCAAACGATAAAGAGGCGGGATAAGGCGGCAGCCACGAAAGAAATAGTTTGTCGTAGAGCCAAGTCTTCAATGCGATCCTCGTTCCATCCGCGCGCGGGACTTTGATCAATCCCATCAGCCTCGCCATCAGTCCGCTTCCCACGAAGAGAGCGATCGCATTCACTCCGAAAACGACGAAAGGCGTGGCCCAGCGTCGGTACGCCTTCATGTCCACCAACCAGTAGCAGAGCGCCAGGAACTGCATTGCGAGCCCGCCGGTGAATAATACGTACGAACTTGTCCACAAAGACTTGTTGATGGGAAAGAAAAGATTCCAAAGCCAACCGGCAATAATGCAACTCAGTCCCGCGATAAACAGCAATGAGACTTTTTCGTACTGCTTTCTTGACGAACGTAAGAGGGCTCCGCTAATTACTCCCAGAAGAGTCGTCGCAATAGCCGGCAAGGTGCTGAGTAGTCCTTCCGGATCGTAAATCTTGCCTTGAGACCAAATGTGACTGCCTAAAACTTTGCGATCAATGAAGCAGGCAATGCATCCTTCGCGGCTATAGTCGCCAGAATTGAACCCCGGCGCCGGCACCAAAGTCATGATTAGCCAGTAGCCGACCAGTAGAGCAGCCGTGATGATCAGCTGTTGCCGCAGATTGGTCTTAAGAAAAATTAACGCGGCGACGAGATAGCAAATCGCGATTCGCTGCAGCACACCCATGATTCGAATCGTGCCGAGGTTAAAATAAGGGAAGCCGGCCAGGAACAAACCGAGCGCGAAGATGATGAATGTGCGCTTGATGATCTTCCCATAGACACCGCGAGTCTTGTCAGCGTTTTCGACGCGACCACCGAGCGCGAGTGTGATCGACACGCCGACGATGAAGAGAAAAAAGGGGAAGATGAGATCGGTTGGCGTCCAACCATGCCAGCTGGCGTGACCGAGTGGCCAATAGATGTGACTCCACGAGCCCGGGTTGTTGACAAGGACCATGCCGGCGATTGTCAGCCCGCGAAACACGTCGAGAGAGACCAATCGCTCGGTTGCGCTTCGTGCTAAAGTGTTTGCCATTGGAAGTTGTAACGCAGACTGTCAGTTTGCGCTTGTTTCGACTGAACCATTACAGAGGTCGCTCGTCGCATTGAAAACTAACTGGACCACTATTTATCTCAATTCGGTCGCGAAGACAACGCTAAGCTCAGCGTTGCGTGAAAATGGTGATTGCCCTTGTCGTTAATGCTTGATGAGATTGCCGCGCAGCCGGAAGCCCTGAACCGGACGATTGCAGCTGAGCGCGGCAAGATCGCGAAACTGGGAAAGTTTCTTAAGCATCGCGATATCAATCTGATTGTTCTGGTCGCTCGCGGCAGCTCCGATAACGCGGCGCTCTTTGGTCGTTATCTACTGGAGATCACGACGGGCATTCCCGTTTCTCTCTCCGCTCCATCCGTCCACACGCTCTACCAAAGCAAACTCAAACTCGAGCGCGCGCTCGTCATCGGCGTTTCACAATCGGGTGAAGGCGAAGACATAAATCTCGTTCTCGATAACGCGCGGAAGTGCGGCGCAAACACCGTGGGCATCACCAATGAGCCGGCGTCATCAATGGCAGCACTCGTTGATGAGATTCTGGTGATGCACGGCGGCCGCGAGCGCTCTGTTGCTGCAACGAAAACTTTCACCGGCCAGATGTTGCTTTTCTACATGTTGGCGGCGGAGCTTGGCGAGGATCAGCGAAAGCTTAATTTCGAAGCCATTCCGGATTTCGCTGCGAGCGCACTCGAGCAGAAGCCGGCAATCCTGGAACTCGTACAACGCTATGTCTTCATGGAAAACTGCGTGGTCGTTGGGCGCGGGCTCGCGTACGCGAATGCTTATGAGCTTGCTCTTAAGTTAATGGAGACGTGTTATGTGGTCGCCGAACGTTTTTCGTCGGCCGATTTTCTGCACGGTCCACTAGCAATGGTCGAAAGACATTTTCCGGTGATCCTGTTCGCCCCGCCAGGGGTGATGCTTCCGGGAGTTAAGGATCTGATCCGTCGACTACAAGAGTTGCACGCCGATACGTTGGCGATTACCGCTGACCTTGAAGCTGCGAGTCTTTGCAGCCGCTCGATAATTATGCCTAAAGAGATAGATGAGTTTCTGGCGCCGATCCCGTACATCATTCCCGGTCAGTTGTTCGCAGCACTGCTGGCGGAAGCAAAGGGATTGAATCCTGATGCGCCGCGATCGTTATCGAAGGTGACGCGGACTCTGTAGCGCAAACTGTTAGTTTGCGGGCCAAGGTAATGAAGTAGTTACGTCGCGAGCTGACAGCTCGACAGACCAACGCAAACTAACAGTTTGCGTTACACTGAAGCGCACTATGAACATCGAGCTGAAAGATAATTCTCACGGTCCCGTCTACGCCCAGGTGCGAGAACAAATCACAGAACAAATTAACAGCAAGAGTGTTTCTTCGGGCGAAAGCCTGCCCTCGCCCGGCGCCCTCGCGCAAAAACTTGCCGTTGATCGCGGCGAAATTCAGCGCGCTTACTTTGAACTGGAGCAGGCAGGACTGATCAGCAAACAAACGGGCAAAGACTTTCTCGGCAGCGCCAAGACCACCTACCGCGTCGTGTAGTTTTCAGGTTTCAATGAAGCTTAATAGGAAACGGGTGCTTGTCTCGTTTGGAGCAGCTCTTGTCGTTTTTGTAGTCGTCTCGTTTGGAGTATTGCTGACTTGGAAGGTTTTAAGAAGCCCTCAGTGGATGACGACCATTATCGCTTGGATGATTGCGTGGCCACTACTTCTCTTAGTAAAAGTCGTTGGTATTGCCTACCCCGGAAAAGGCGGATTGGTTTTGGCGGTTGTCGGTGGCATCTTCACCGACATTGCGGTTCTTTCCGGGCTAATCTACGCAGGGCTATCTCTGCTTAAACCAAAGTCGCACTCAACATCTTCTCCACCGCCACCAGTTTCCTTCTGACGTCTGCGCCGAATACACCGCGTTTGTGACTTGATCACAATCGCGTGCTATTCTTTTTTGCACTGCAAAGATTTGTTGTAAGAACGTGCGAAAGTGGCGGAATTGGCAGACGCGCCAGACTTAGGATCTGGTACCGAAAGGTGTGGGGGTTCGAGTCCCCCCTTTCGCACCAATGAGTCAGGAGTAAGGAGTCAGAAGGCAGGAGTCAGGAGTAAGGAACAGGAGCCAGGGACTGGAGGCAGGGATTAAAATTACACACGCTTCTGACGCTAAACTCTGACTTCTAACTCCTGACTCCTGACTCCTATAGAAAGGTCATCCATTTAATGAAGACAGAACTAGTAGATGTTTCCCCTACGCGCAAAGAGATCAAAATTGAACTTGAGCCGGAGATTGTTCGGCAAAAGTTTGACAGCATCAGCGACCGTTACGCAAAACAAGCGAGCGTTCCTGGTTTCAGACGCGGACATGCGCCGCGCTCTGTTGTCCGCACCCGCTTCAAGAGTGAAATCCGCGGCGACGTGTTGCGCGAGCTAATTCCTGACGCAGTTAACAACGCACTTGAAAAACATGAACTCGCGGCGATTGGCGAGCCGGATGTACATCTTAATGAGGGCGAGTCGCTGGAAAAGATCGGCGAAGGTCCGATCTCGTTTCATGTTGGTGTCGAAGTTTTCCCGACAGTCGAGCTGAAAACCTACAAGGGCCTGGAAGTCGGCCGCCGGGTTCGACCTATCAATGACGACGACGTGAACCAAATGCTGGACCAACTCCGCGAGTCGTCAGCGGCGTTGCAACCGGTGGAAGATCGCGCCGCAGAAATTGGTGACACCGTTACCGTCAGTTTCCACGGCACATATTTAGACCAACCCGAAGGAGAGCCTGTCGCAGCAGACATCAACGTTGCCGATGTTGACGTAAACCTCGGCGGTCCGGGCGTGCAACAGGAGTTTACTGACAATCTTGTAGGGGTGAATGCTGACGACGAGAAAAGTTTTATTGTCGACTATCCTCAGGATTTCAGTGCAAAAGGCCTGGCCGGAAAGAAAGTGGAGTACGAGGCTAAGGTTAGCGCTGTTCGCCGCAAGGAATTGCCCGAGCTTGACGACGAGTGGGCCCGCAGTCTCGGTGAAGACTTCGATTCCGTTGAGACTTTGAGAGTCAAGGTTCGCGAAGATCTTGAGCGACGCGCGGCCGCGGACGCCGACAATCACTTACGCAGTGAAGTGATGCGGCAGTTGCTCGCGGCGCACGAGTTTGAGGTGCCGCAAAGTTTCGTTGATCAGCAGACAAACCTTCGTATGGAGAACGTTGTGCGAGAAATGATCGGACGCGGCATCGATCCGCGCAGCCAGGAGCTCAATTGGGAAGGGGCGCGCGATGAATTGAAGGGACAAGCAGAGGCTGATGTGCGGGGCTCACTATTGCTTGAACACATAGCCGACGCCGAAGCGATCGAAGTGACGGATGAAGAGATCGCAGCAGAGATTGAAACGATCGCGCAAGCGACGCGACAACCAATAGAGCAAGTAAGAGCTACCTTGACAAAGGATGGAGGCGAACGTAGCATCGCGCACAGATTGCGCAACCGTAAAGCGCTTGATCTTTTGATCGAAAATGCGAAAGTCACTGACGAAGAGTGGCAGGATGAGACGATAGAGTCAGAAGACAGTAGGCAGGAGTCAGAAGGCAGTAGGCAGTAGGCAGTAGGCAGAAGACAATGGTCAGTTGATATTGGTCAAAGTCGGTTGTAGGTTAGTCGTCAATAGAACTTTTCGAATATGGACTTTTACCGTTTCGTCCCCACTCAAAACAGATACCACGACAACTAACCACTGACCACTGACTCCTGACTCCTGATCCGAAAGGTTATAAGAACATATGGCACTAGTCCCAATGGTCGTCGAGCAAACGTCGCGCGGTGAACGCGCCTTTGATATTTTCTCGCGACTGCTAAAAGACAACATCATTTTCCTTGGTACACCGATCGACGATCAGATTGCCAACTTAATCGTAGCTCAGCTCCTCTTCCTCGAAGCAGAAGATCCCGAAAAGGACATCAACGTCTATATCAACTCGCCGGGCGGGTCGATCACAGCTGGCATGGCGATCTACGACACCATGCAGTTTATTCGTCCCGACGTGACCACGATCTGCGTCGGACAGTGCGCGTCCATGGGCGCGCTGCTGTTGGCAGCAGGCGCGAAAGGCAAGCGCTTCGCTCTTCCAAACTCCCGGATCCTGATTCACCAACCCTCCGGCGGTTCTCAGGGCCAGGCTACCGATATCCGGATTCAGGCCGAAGAGATCCTGCGCATGCGCGAGCTTACCTCCCAAATAATTGCCAAACACACCGGTCAGTCGTATGAGACGGTCGAAAAAGACGTCGAGCGCGACAAAATTATGTCTGCCATGCAAGCAAAGGATTATGGTTTAATAGACGAGGTTATCGCGCATCGCGAGTAGCGATGGCAAATCTCAGATCTCAAATCTGAGATCTCAAATTCAGATCTCAGATAAGCTCTTAAGGAACTCGGAGAACCGGATCTTAGAAACCTGAACACCGGATCTTAGAAAATTGGAGAACCGTCCGTGATTGCCCGAATGAAAGCCAAAGGACTTCGCTGTTCCTTCTGCGATCGCGCACAGGGTGAAGGCGCGAAGATTGTAACGGGCACACCACAAAGAATGCCGGGCGTTCCCAGACGGATGATAGGCAAGAGCGCATTCATCTGTGACGAATGCGTTCGTCGTTACTATCAACTCGTCACTGGCGCAGAAGTTTCCCAACCGCCGGTGGTTACTCCAAAGTAGGGTTGCTGATTTTTCAAGGAGTTTTCCCTCCGCTATGGTAAGACGAACCGACGACACTCTGCGCTGCTCCTTCTGCGGCAAGTCGCAGAACGAAGTGAAGAAACTCATTGCCGGTCCGACTGTTTACATCTGCAATGAGTGCATCGACATCTGTAACGAGATCATCACGGACGACCAGCAAGCAGAATCCGTAGCCACGCGACCACCGCTTCCCAAGCCGGGGGAAATCAAAAACTTTCTTGATGAGTACGTGATCGGTCAGGACGAAACCAAGAAGCGACTCGCTGTCGCGGTCTACCAACACTACAAACGCATCGAACTCGGCCGCCGTCGCTCCGACGTCGAGATTCAAAAAGCAAACATCCTTTTGATTGGGCCGACCGGAACCGGTAAGACCCTGCTCGCCCAAACTCTGGCAAGATTACTCAGCGTGCCTTTCACGATCGTCGATGCCACCACCCTCACTGAAGCGGGCTATGTCGGCGAGGACGTCGAAAACATCATTCTCAAACTGCTGCAAGCGGCGAATGGCGATGTCGAACGCGCGCAACAAGGCATCATCTACATCGATGAAGTCGATAAGATTTGTCGTAAGGATGAAAACCCCTCAATTACCCGCGACGTCTCAGGCGAGGGTGTGCAGCAAGCGTTGTTGAAGATTTTGGAAGGCACGGTTGCAAACGTCCCACCGCAAGGCGGACGCAAACATCCACACCAGGAATTCTTCCCCATCGACACGACTAACATTCTCTTTCTTTGCGGTGGTGCCTTCGTGGGACTCGAGAAAGTAATCGGACGCCGGCTCCGTAACAAGTCGCTCGGTTTCCAGGCTGAAGTGAAGACTGGTTCGCACCGTCACGCTGAAGCACTCGCGCAAGTACAGCCTGAAGATCTGATTCGTTTCGGCTTGATTCCCGAATTTGTAGGCCGGCTGCCGGTCTGCGGCGTGTTACACGAGCTGGACGAGGCTGCGCTGATCAAGATACTGACGGAACCGAAGAATGCCCTCGTCAAGCAGTACCAGAAGAAATTCGATTTCGATAACGTGAAGCTGAAGTTCACGGAGGATGCGTTGAAGTCAGTCGCCCGCCAGGCGGTCGAGCGAAAGGTAGGCGCGCGCGGCTTGATGATGATCTTGGAAGAGCTGCTCCTCGACGCGATGTACACCCTGCCGTCACAGAAACGGATCAAGGAATTCGTGATCACGAGCGAGATGGTGGAGCGACGGCGCGCCGTTCCAGGAGAAGGACTTAGCGGCGTCGATGGCGCCGCAGCATGACCCGCTGCGCACCGAAAGGTTAGTGGCGCGTCCGCGGGAAATGATCTACAATTAGTGCGACTTGAAGGGCGAGACGGCAATTCAGCGGCTCGCCCTTAATGCATCAGCGGAAAAAAAGGCTTTATCTCATAATGGAAGAATATTCTGATCATTCTCCGGCCGACGTTGCCTGGTACCCAATGGTGCCGATTCGTGATGTCGTAATCTTCCCGTTTACAAAAGTTGCTTTCAAGATCGGTCGTTCAGGTTCGGTTCGAGCTCTTGAGCAGGCCCTCGCTGCCGATCGGACTATCTTTCTGGCTACTCAGCACGACGCCACCGTTGATGAACCAGCGCCCGAGCAAATCTATGGAGTAGGAACTCTCGGTCGCATCCTGCAATCTCAGAAACAAGAAAACGGCCAAATTAAAGTCGTCGTCGAAGGTCGTGAGCGAGCTACTACGGTTCGAGTTGAGAATACTGACGGCGCTTTCATGGCCCTCGTCCGACGAGCTCCAATCGTCAATGAAGAAGGCACGCGCCTTGACGCGCTAATTCAAAAGATTGGACAGTTAGTCGAGCAGCATTTGCGACTTGCGCCTGATACGCAGACGGATGCATTGCAGACTGCGCTCCGCAATCAGGATCCTTCTCATCTCGCGGACGCACTCGCTTCCCAATTGCGAATTTCGGTTGAAGACAAGCAAGGTCTGCTGGAGTTGTTTTCTTCCCAAGCCCGTCTGCAGCGACTGATCGAGTTGCTGGAAATGGAAATCGAGAAGCGCCAGCTTGATCGGACTATTCAGACGCGCGTGAAGCGGCAGATGGAAAAAGCTCAGAAAGAGTATTACCTGAATGAGCAGATCAAGGCGATTCACAAAGAGCTGGGTCGCAAAGACGAGAAAGCCGAGCTGGAAGAACTAAAGAAGAAGATTGAAGAAGCCGGCATGACGGAGGAGGCCAAGGAAAAGGCCATGCAGGAGCTGCATCGGCTCGAGGCGATGCCGCCGATGTCGGCCGAGGGCACTGTTTCCCGGACCTATATTGATTGGCTGGTCAGTGTGCCATGGAAGCAGAAGAGCAAAGAGATTAGAGATCTGACGAAGGCCGAAGAAGTTCTGCATGAAGATCACTTTGGTCTGGATAAAATTAAAGAGCGCATCCTTGAATATCTCGCGGTGCGGCAGCTGGTAAAGAACCCCAAAGGTTCAATTCTCTGTTTCGTTGGTCCGCCGGGAGTAGGAAAGACGAGCTTGGGCAAATCGATTGCTCGGGCAACAGGCCGAAAGTTCGTGCGTCTTTCACTGGGCGGCGTTCGAGATGAAGCCGAGATTCGCGGTCATCGACGCACTTACATTGGCGCTCTGCCTGGCCAGATCATTCAAATGATGAAGAAGGCGGGAGCAGTCAATCCGGTTCTGCTACTCGATGAGGTTGATAAGCTGGGCGCCGACTTCCGCGGCGACCCGAGCGCGGCCCTGCTTGAAGTTCTTGATCCGGAACAGAACCACACGTTCCAGGATCATTACCTCGATGTTGAGTACGACCTTTCAAAAGTCTTCTTTATTGCAACCTCGAATGTGTTGCATACGATACCTCCGGCCCTCCAGGACCGCCTCGAGATTTTGCGGCTCTCCGGCTATACCGAGCGTGAGAAGCTTGAAATCGCCAAACGGCATCTGGTGCCGAAGCAAGCCGAAAGCAATGGCTTGAGGATTGAGCAGTTTGAGTTTTCCGACGAAGGCTTGCAGGAAATCATTCGCCACTACACGCGCGAAGCAGGTGTTCGCAACCTCGAACGCGAGATTGGTTCATGTTGTCGCAAACTAGCTCGCAAGTTTGTCTCGGAGGCGGTTACAGAAGATTTCAAAGAGATCGTTGACGCCGCGCGCGTGCGGGAGATGCTGGGCCCGATTAAGTTTCGGCAACAGGCAATGGCTGCCGAAAGCGAAGTTGGACTGGCAACAGGATTGGCATGGACTGAAATCGGCGGAGAAGTGCTGCAGATCGAAGCGACCCTGACGAAGGGCCGCGGTGCCGTGCAGCTCACCGGCAAACTGGGTGACGTTATGCAGGAGTCTGCCCAAGCGGCGCTTACCTGCATTAAGTCGCGAGCAGAACGCCTGGGAATGAGTCTCGATTTCATCCGCAAGCGCGACCTGCATATTCACATCCCCGAAGGCGCAATTCCCAAGGACGGTCCCTCCGCCGGAATCACAATGGCGACCGCGATGGCATCGGCGCTGACACGCGCAGCCGTCAGAAGGAATGTGGCAATGACGGGTGAAATCACTCTTCGCGGTCGGGTACTTCCGATTGGTGGAGTGAAGGAAAAGCTTCTTGCCGCGCATCGGATGGGTATCGATACGATCATCATGCCCAAAGACAATGAGAAGGACTTGCCTGAGGTTCCAGAGGAAGTTCGCAATGCGCTCTGCATCAATCTGGTGGAAACGATTGATGAAGTGTTGGCGCTTGCCCTCGAAGATGTGTGCCCAACTGGTCCGGCAGCCGCCGATCAGTCCAAGGCGCCGCCCCTCTGGACACCAGAGCCGCCTTCGCAAGGAATTCAGACAAGCTAGTCAATTTACCCTAACGCACCGCTAAACTGGCCCGCGCTCTCAGGTGAGAGCCGCGGTAACCGTACGCATTGCGTTTCACTCAAGTCAGGCTGACCTGCACTTGCCAACCGAACCCCTGGAGAACCCATGAGTAAACATCACGATGCTGAACTAATTCTCAAGCTGTACGAACTTCGCCGCGAGCCGGTAATGCGTGAGGCCCGTAACTGGTTTTTCACTTTCAACCCTCAGAAATCGGAAGACTTTCTTGATGCTTTAACCAGCGACAAGAGTAATTATTACCGTATGGTGATTTCCTATTGGGATATGGCGGCGTCATTTGTTAACAACGGCGCCATCGACGCTCAAATGTTCAATGATGCCAACGGTGAGCATCTGTTCGTCTATTCGAAGATGGAACCATTCCTGGCTGACCTACGACGCGAGACCGGCAACCCTGATTTTCTCGCGCACCTTGAAAAGGTCGTCAAACAGATACCTAATTACGAGGAAAAAATAACGGCACTCCGTGCCCGAATCGGAAAGATGATCGAAATCTGGCAACAACGTGCCGCTGCTGCTCAGGCGGCGGGAAAGGCTTAGCGGCTGCTACATCGCGGTGGACGCACATCTAGATGAAGGTTACCAGCACCGAGTTCATTAAGAGTGCGTTTCAGGAGAATGATTGGCCGCACGACAACCGTCCCGAAATTGCGTTTATGGGACGCTCGAACGTTGGTAAGTCGAGCTTGATTAACTCCCTACTGCGTGTGCACGGTTTGGCACGCACATCGTCAACGCCGGGCAGGACCCAGTCGTTAAACTTCTTTCTTATCAATGGTCAGTTTAATTTCGTGGATCTGCCCGGCTTTGGTTACGCGCGTGTGCCAAAGATCATTAAATCAACCTGGGGCGAGATGGTGACGACGTACCTTGCAAAGCGTAGTCAGCTTATGCTATCAATTCACATCGTCGACTCGCGCCACGAACCCACAAAACTGGATTTGCAGCTTCACGAGTGGCTTAAGTATTCCGCCAAGCCTCGGTTAATTGTGGCCACAAAATCCGACAAGCTGTCTAACAATGAGTTGCGAGAGAGTCTGGGACGCGCCAAACGCATGTTCGGCGAGGAAAGCTTGATAGCTTACTCGGCGCGCACCGGACATGGACGAACCGAAGTTTGGCGAGCAATTGAAAACGCGTTAAGCCTTAATTAAATTTTGATTGTCATCGGCAACTAAATTGTCGATGAGTGAAGGAAATCTGGTAGACAAGCCTGAAAATTTCTCAGCCGCCCCTTTTGGTCAACCTAAGTCTAACAATAGGCCACGCGCGGAACACGACCCTGCATCCAAGAGATGCCTGGTAAACATCCGCCCTGAATCGAAATCACCGCAGTCATTGTTAAGGGGAGAGTTTTCGCTCGCGAATTATTGTAGCGCCAACCAGCGCTGCCATAATCAAAGGCTAGTTATTTACCGTTTATTCAGATAGAGAAGGACTATGGCACAAAGACCACGATCACGCGCTTCGAGCGCGAATAATAACAACGACGACGACGGAAATGGTCGCGTTGCAACTGAAGAAGCTCCGGAGAGAGACGGCAGCGAGGCCCAGGACTTCATGCAAGAAGGTGGGATGCTGAACCTGGCTACGCTCAAAGATATGTCAATCTCCAAGCTAACCTCCATCGCTAAGGCGATGGACGTTCCTGGCGCCACCGGAATGCGCAAGCAAGAGCTAATCTTCAAAGTTTTGGCTGCGCAAACGGAAAAGAGCGGTCTCATCTTCTCTGAAGGCGTACTCGAGACCCTGCCTGATGGTTTCGGCTTCCTGCGTGCGCCGGAATACAACTATCTTCCCGGCCCCGACGATATTTACGTCTCGCCTTCGCAGATACGTAAGTTCGACTTGCGCACGGGAGACACGGTCAGCGGCCAGATTCGTCCGCCGAAAGAAGGCGAGCGCTACTTTGCGCTAATTAAAGTTGAAGCCATTAACTTCGAATCGCCGGATCAGGCACGCGAAAAGGTTTTCTTTGACAACCTGACGCCGCTCTATCCCGATGAGATGCTGAAGATGGAGGTCACTCCGGAAAACCTGTCGGCGCGCGTAATCGATCTGGTGACGCCTTTGGGTAAGGGACAACGCGGCCTAATCGTTGCACCGCCGCGCACCGGAAAGACGATGCTGCTCCAAACCATCGCCAACTCCGTTACGCAGAACCATCCTGAAGTTACGCTCATCGTCTTACTGATCGACGAGCGGCCCGAGGAAGTTACGGACATGCAGCGCTCCGTCAACGGCGAAGTAATTTCTTCGACGTTCGATGAGCCACCGACGCGTCACGTGCAGGTTGCCGACATGGTGATCGAAAAAGCCAAGCGGTTGGTTGAGCACAAGCGCGACGTTGTGATTCTGCTCGACTCCATTACTCGCCTCGCGCGCGCGCACAATGCGGTCGTGCCTCCCAGCGGCAAGATTCTATCGGGCGGTATTGATTCTAATGCGTTGCAAAGACCAAAGCGCTTCTTTGGTGCGGCTCGCAACATTGAAGAAGGCGGGTCACTGACCATCATCGCCACAGCCTTAATCGACACTGGCTCGCGAATGGACGATGTGATTTTCGAAGAGTTCAAGGGAACTGGTAACTCGGAAATTCACCTTGATCGACGTCTCAGCGACAAACGTCTCTTCCCTGCCATCGACTTGCAGCGTTCCGGAACAAGAAAGGAAGAGTTGCTCTTGAGTAAAGAGGATCTCAACAGGATTTGGGTGATGCGTCGCGTCCTCAATCCCCTTTCACCCGTCGAACAGATGGAAGTCGTGCTCGAGCGCCTGGAAAAAGCGAAGTCAAACGCTGAATTCCTGGCTTCCATGCAAAGCTAGTGAAGATTGCCGATTTTCAATTGCCGATTGCCGATTGGTATTCTCGCGAAGGATCAGCTGGATTTAATCGGCAATTGGCAATCGGAAATCGGCAATCGTGTCATCCCTCCGCCCTCATCCCTTAATTCATGCGCGTAGCGATTCTCTCCTCTGAAGTTGTGCCCTTTGCCAAGACCGGAGGTCTCGCTGATGTTGCTGGCGCGTTACCCAAAGCGTTACGCGAACACGATGTCGATGCAATCGTTGTCCTGCCGCTTTACGAGCAAATCGATCGCAAGTCGCTTGACGACGAAGTAATTCAAGATGTGCTGGTGCAGTGGCGCGGCGGGATTCGGCTCACCAAAGTTTACAAGAGTGACGCCGCCGGTGCCCCAGCCTACTTAATTGACGCCCCTGAGTATTTTTCCCGAAGCTCCATTTACGGTTTTGGCGACGATCATGAGCGCTTCGCATTCTTTTCGCGCGCAGCGCTAGCCCTCTTCAAGCATCTCGATTGGCAACCTGACATCATCCATAACAACGACTGGCCTTGCGGTTTCGCCGCAATCGAGTTGCGCGCGCGGCGCCGGTACGACGAGTTCTTCAAACCGACACGGACCCTTTTCTCGATTCATAACATTGCGTACCAGGGTGCGTTCGATCCCAAAGACCTTTGGTGGCTTGGCTTTGGCGATCAGCCGGAACGCGACGATTTCATGTTTAAGAGTGCTGCTTCCGCTTTGAAGGCCGGACTAGTCGCCTCGGATGCGCTATCAACCGTAAGCCGGCGCTATGCAGAAGAGATTCAAACCTCGCAACAGGGTTATGGCCTCGACTGGCTACTGCGGGCTCGTCGCGATCGTTTTGTCGGTGTGACGAATGGAGTGGATTACGACATTTGGAACCCGGAGACCGATCCGCATATTGCGGCAAATTTTTCCGCTGACGACATGACGGGAAAGTTGAAGTGCAAACTCGATCTATTACGACGTTTTGATCTGCCACAAGATCCGGAGCGGCCGGTCATCGCCATCATTTCGCGTTTGGTAGCTCAAAAGGGTTACGACCTGAATCGCGAGATCGCCCACCAGATCACCCAAACTGGATCGTTCTTCATCGCTTTGGGAGCGGGCGCGCGCGAATATGAAGACTTCCTGCAAAGCTGGCACGACCGTTATCCCCGCGAGGTTGGCATATATAAAGGCTATGCCGGCGAGCCACTCGCTCATCAGATCGAGGCCGGCGCCGACATGTTCCTGATGCCGTCGCTCTATGAGCCGTGCGGACTGAATCAGATGTACAGTATGCGTTACGGCACCGTGCCGATCGTTCGGGCCACCGGCGGTCTAGACGATACTGTGCAAAACTATGAAGAATCGAGTGGTGGCGGAAATGGTTTCAAGTTTCAGGAGTACCGCAGCCCCGCGCTGCTTGAAAAAATACGAGAAGCACTTTACTTTTATGGTAAGCCCGAAGCTTGGCAGCAGATTCAGAGGAACGGCATGACGATGGACAACTCCTGGTCAGCCGCCGCTCAGAAGTATATTGAGATTTATGAGGAGTTAGGCAAGCTTTGATTTCTTAACAGTTCAGATTAGCAGCAAACAATTGGTACAACATCAAGGAGATTTCGATGAGTGAGCATGTAAATGAAGTTAGTGATAGCAGCTTTGAGCAGGACGTGTTGAAGTCTGACAAGCCTGTCCTGGTCGACTTTTGGGCAGCCTGGTGCGCGCCCTGTCGCATGTTGGCGCCCACCGTAGAAGCGGTGGCCGAGAAATATGCGACCAATGCACGCGTCGTCAAGTTGAACGTGGACGACAACCCTGGCATCTCTCAGCGTTACGGGATTAAAGGCATCCCGACCTTAATTCTTTTCAAGGGCGGCAAAGAGGAGGAGCGCGTGGTGGGCGCCACGTCGAAGGAAGCCATCTCCCGTATGATTGATAAGCACGTGAGCGGCGCAGCTACTGCTTAATTGTTACCAGGCTTGGTGGCGCGGACTTTCCCGGGGTGAACGTTCGCGCCACTATTTTGTTCGCTTGAATTCGATCTCCGTTGCGGGCCGGTTTCGATCTTTGTACTTGGAACTTGGTACTTTGTTCTCGGGTCCCGCGTTAACTTTTCCAATAAACGGAGTAAGTCAGGATTTGAAATCGATCAAAAGATCAAAGCACCAAGTTCAAAGCTCCAAGTACAAAGTTCAAAACACGTCAACGAGCGATAGGGTTTAGCTCCCATCGTAACTCATGTCTAAAATCATCGTTGTAATCGGCGCTCAATGGGGAGATGAAGGCAAAGGCAAGATCGTGGATCTGCTTGCCGAGCGCTTCGACATCGTGGCGCGCTACCAGGGCGGACATAACGCTGGGCACTCGGTCCAGGTCGGCGACCAATCGTTCGTGCTCCACTTACTTCCTTCCGGCATTGTCCACAAGGGGAAGATTTGTGTGCTCGGCAACGGCATGGTGATCGATCCCAAGGCTTTCTTTGTGGAAGCAGATCGACTGGCCCAACAAGGAATTGAGGTCTCGCCAGCGCGAGTAAAGATCAGCTCTCGGGCTCACCTGATACTTCCCTATCATCGCGCCCTCGATCACACTAGCGAAGAGCGTTTGGGAAATGAGAAGGTTGGCACAACCCTCCGCGGCATTGGTCCAGCCTATGAAGACAAGGCGGGAAGGCGTGGGATTCGCACGGCCGATGCTCTTGTGCCGGAAGTTTTGCGGTCGCGAATCGAGCGCAACCTTGAAGACGCAAACCGCATCATCATGGCCTACGGCGGTGAGAAGCTCGACGCTGATGAGATCTTTCGCGAAATCTCGCCGCTGACAGAACGGCTCGGTGCATTCATTGGTGACACGACACACTATCTCAATGTCGCCGCTTCCGAAGGGCGTTCAATTCTTCTCGAAGGAGCGCAAGCGACTTTGCTCGACGTCGATCATGGCACTTATCCCTTTGTCACTTCTTCGTGCACAACAGTTGGCGGCGCCATTGTAGGAACAGGGCTCGCGCCCCATCGACTGACCGGCGTATTAGGCATTGTTCGCACCTACACCACTCGTGTTGGTGAAGGTCCCTTCCCTACCGAAATGCTTGAGGGCGAAGCGGAACTGGGTCAAATGATTCGGGAACGCGGTCGCGAGTACGGTGCTTCAACGGGCCGGCCTCGTCGTTGCGGTTGGTTCGATGCGTTTGCTACCAGATTCGCGGCGGAAATTAATGGCTTCAGCTCAGTGGCTCTGACGAAACTAGACGTGCTCGATGAGCTGGATGAGATCAAGGTCTGCACGGGCTACAAATTGGATGGGCGCATTTGCGAATCCCTCCCGCCTGTGTCGCAGGACCTGCGTCGCATCGAGCCGATCTACGCGACCCTCCCTGGCTGGAAGAGTTCGACTGTTGGAACAACGGAGATGAGCGCGCTACCTGCTAACGCGCGCCGCTACGTCGACTTCCTTTCCGAGCAGATTGGTGTAGAGATCGGATTGGTATCAACCGGTCCGGAGCGTTCGCAGACGATCGTGGTTCAGGATTCGGCACTCGGGAGATGGATTAAAGAATAGTCTCGGGTCTCATGTCACAGGTCTCAAAAAGTTTGGAGTTCCAAGTTAAGGTTTCAAGTTGGTTCAGCGGATTTGAGACGTGAGACTTGAGACCTGAGACCCATCGAGTTTGTGTTAAAATAAAATTCCTCGTTGAATGATTTTTGTGGGCCGATAGCTCAGTTGGTAGAGCAACTGGCTTTTAACCAGTGGGTCGCAGGTTCGAGTCCTGCTCGGCTCACCACTAGAGTCAATAACTTGGGGCAGTCACAGTGAGCGCGTGGCTGCTCTTTTGCTTTTGGTGTGCGAAACTTTTGGACAGGTCACCAAGGATGTCGAAGAAGTCTCATTTCGTTGCCGCCGTATACTGCTGAGTATTCTTGTGTCTGGTTGAGGTGGCACACTACTGGCACACAGAGTCTTTATAGCGAGGTTAATGGTGGGGCAGTAACAAAACCACGTCATTAAGCTCCTGAAGGCCGCTGATTTTGCGAAACTGAACGGCAAGACACTTATGGAGATGTTGAACTTAATGGAAGACACCGCAGAAGCTGTTCAGAAGTTACTCGTTGCCCGAGTTGGCTATAACGGCCCCAACCGGAAAACTATTGGAGCAAGAATGAGAGCTTCTGTTTTACTGTTAGTTCTCTACGCCACCCCCCTTATCTACGCCCAAAATTCTACTGTCTTAGTAGTCTATAAAACTGACGACACTAAATCTCTTGAGGTAGCGAACTACTACATGGGGCGCCGAGGGATACCAAAGGCAAATAAGTGCGCCGCTACATCTGCGTCAACTGTCGGAATGGACTATTGGGAATTTCAGGCAGGAATCAGAACGCCCATTCAAGCGTGTCTGAATAAAATTGGTAGAAATAACATTCTCTACATCGTTCTTGCTTATGGAATGCCCTTTAAGATCTGGGACTCGCCCTTTGGATCGTTCTCCGTTGATCAACATATATCAGATGTGTGGAACCTGACAGGCAGGTCCAATCCCTACTACGCTAGTAGTCAAAGCAAAGCAAACATCTATCAGCCATTTGTTTCGTTCAGAAATTACAGGGAGGGAGGGAATGCGAAAGCTGTCTACTCAGTGTGGAGGATTGATGCGCCTTCTGTAGCTTTAGCTAAGGGCTTAGTTGATAAAGCCATTAAGGCGGAGACAAGTGGGCTTCGAGGGATTGGATGTTTTGATACGCGAGCGCCGGTGACAGGTGCTGATGACTCTGGTTACGCAATAGGAGATTGGGACATCTATCGTGCTGGGGAATTTATCAGGTCACGAGGCTTCTCTGTAATCGAAGATTCCAATGGAGAGGAAATAGGCACGGCTCCAGCCCCACTAAGATGCGATAACGCAGCGTTCTATTCAGGTTGGTACAGCCTTGATAATTATAACGACGCATTTACCTGGAATGTGGGAGCGATTGGATTTCACTACGACAGTCTCTCTGCTGGGAATCCAAGGGGAGGAAATAATTGGTCAGCGAATGCGATTCAGAGAGGAATAACTGTAACTGCCGGGGCAGTTGCTGAACCTCAACTGCAAAACATTCCCCATGTAGATGGCATCTTTCGTGATCTTTTTGAGGGCGCAAATGTTGGCGATGCGCTGCTAAGAAACACTCCCTTATTCACAAACTTCGTCTATCTTGGCGATCCGCTTTATCGCCCGTTCTCAAGTAGTCCGACACCTAGCCCGACACCAACACCAACGCCGACTCCTGTTCCCTCGCCGACACCTGTTCCGAGGCCTTCGCGGACACCACCGTCGCCAACATGATCAGTGTAGCGATGCCTTGCTCTGATTCCCTTTTGCAGAGCGATGCGTGAGATCCCGACCGTCGAGGTAAAGCAAGTCAAACGCATAGGCTCACCACTTTTTAAGCAATTCCGTGCTTTGTGGTGTTTTTCCGGCAACCGAACTAGTGCATTGACTTCGGTGACTGGCGTTCGCTATGTTTGTAGCGTGATCGACGTTGCCTCGCTACGTGATCACAGCTTGCCGCTGAGTATCTCCAGCCTTAAACATCTTGCCGTTCATCTCACAGCCTTTAACTTACCCGAAATTCAAGGGAGTTGGATTATGAAGTACGTCGCCTTTTCTTTGATGTGTCTCCTGGCGTTCTCGAGTCAGCTGTACTCCGTCCCTGCAACAGTCGCCGGACCAACAGTCGCTGTTGTTCATGGCGAGCCAAACAACGAGGGCCACGGCGGCAAGATCGAGTCAAAGTACGATGGTCTTAATCATGAGACGGTGTCGACGCTCAGGAAAATGGAAGTGACCTGCGCCGGCATGTTCAAAAACGCTTGTGTGAGTGTCTCAGCTTCACTTCATTGTCCGGGTGTTCAGCTTAACTACGTTCGCTATGCCAAATTGCAGCTGATCTTTGAGACAAAACAGTGGGACCAAAGACATGCACTGGATCAGCGTGATCTGGTCGTCGTCGTTGATGCAACCACCTTCAGGCTAGGTCGCATGCGACTGGTCAGCCAGGATCTCGACACACAGATGACCGAAATTCTCGAGGCCACGATCTCCTACGACGTCTTCAAAAAGATCGTCTCGGGGCAGGTGGTTGAAATAGTAGTCGGCAAAAGCGGATTTGAACTAAAACAGAAGAACCTCGAAGCTTTACGTGATTTGAATAACCGGGTGAAAATCAGTCAGTAACTTTTCCTTAGCGCAGTCCCTTCCGCGACTCAACACCAGCGCGCGCTATTCGAGGCGGTCGAATTTTATTACGGTAAGATTCCGAATCCTCGCGTCGCGAATTATCGGTTGCCGCGCATCTGGGGACAAATATTGACTCTGCCTAATAGTTATTCCAAAGTATCGTAAAGCAAACTGTTAGTTTGCGACGGTTTGTTATTAATTGAGCTGGCAGCTTCCACGTCCGACCGCAAACTAACTGTTTGCTTACGTGTGTGAACGGCATTGCACGCCAATCCAACTTAGAAACCGAGGTGATTGCGGTGCGCAAACTTACAGCGTTCAATGGTTCCCGTCCATTGGCAAAACTCACTTTACTGATTCTGTTTCTAAGCCTTGGCTTCATTTCCTTCAGGCCCCCTCACTCGCGTGCGTCTGAGAATGCCAATCGCGAGCCGGCGCTGCTATCGATTATGCAACAGGAGCTTGACCGGGCGATGACTGCTCTTGGCAAGACCGACCCAGCGGCCTACTTCGTCAGCTATTCAGTGACGGAAGTTGTCGGTTCAGCAATCATTGCGAATAACGGCGCCATCACGAGCGCGCCCAGCCGCCATGAACGAGTGGCGAGTATCTCCGTACGCGTTGGCAGCCGGGATTTCGATAACACACACGGCGGCAATCGTTTTGCCTCCATGAGTATCAACATTCCGCTGGAAGATCAGCCCGACGCCATCGCGCGCGATCTTTGGCTGAACACCGTTCGCCTGTACAAGCAATCGGCGCAAACCTACCAGGGGGTCAAGACCAACACGAAAGTGCAAGCAGCAGAGGAAGACGCATCGCCGGATTTTTCGACCGAAGAACCATCGATTGCCATCGGAGCGCGCGCCGTTCCAATCAAGTATGACCAGCAGCTATGGGAGAACAAGTTGCGTCGTTATTCCGCGATCTTCAACAAGTATCCGGAAATCGAATCGTCCACCCTGCTTCTTGTTGCTGATGCGCCGACGAAATACTTCGTCTCATCTGAAGGCGGACGCGTAGTTACCTCACGGCCCCTGATTCGCATTCTCGCAGTTGCCACCACACACGCCGACGACGGAATGGAGCTCGCACGGGCGGAAACGTTTGAGGCGTCTAGCATCGAAAAGCTCCCGCCGGAACAGGAGATCATCGCCAGGATCGAGAAGATCGCGATCGACCTCAAGCAACTGAGAAGCGCAGCAGTCGTCGAACCATTCAGCGGACCCGCTCTGCTGTCAGGCCGCGCCTCCGCCGTCTTCTTTCACGAAGTAGTCGGCCATCGCCTGGAAGGTCAGCGACAACGGGGGTCCGACGAGGGGCAAACGTTCACCAAGAAAATCAATCAGTCTGTACTGCCTTCATTCCTCAGCGTCGAAGACGACCCGACGCTGCGAACAATCGAGGGCGTGGAGCTGAGCGGCAGATACGATTATGACGAAGAAGGCCGCCCGGGCGAGCGCGTAGAACTGATTACGAATGGCATTCTGAAACAGTTTTTGATGTCCCGCCTTCCGGTCAAAGGTTTGCTGCGCTCGAACGGTCATGGCCGCGCGCAAGTTGGCATGAGCCCGGCGGGCCGCCAGGGAAACCTAATCGTACGCTCGTCTAAGGCGGTGCCAGACGGCAAACTGAGGGCCCACTTAATCGCAGAGATCAAAAAACAGAAGAAGCCTTACGGTTTGTACTTTGAGGACATCGCCGGCGGCTTTACGCTGACTATGCGCGGCATGCCGCAGTCGTTTCAGATCAGGCCGCTGATGGTTTGGCGAGTTTACCCGGACGGACGTCCCGATGAACTAGTCCGTGGGGTTGACATCATTGGCACGCCGCTGACTGCGCTTGGTCGCATCATGCTGACGGGTCAGAAGCTGCAAGTCTTCAATGGCGAATGCGGCGCCGAATCGGGCCTCGTCCCCGTGTCCGCGGCCGCTCCCGCCATGCTCTTCTCTGAGATTGAAGTTCAGAAAACTGCGCAGGGACGTAATCGGCCGCCGATTCTGCCGCCGCCTGGATTCGAGGCGCTGCCCACCTCTCAGACTGCGCCGCCCACCAAACAGGAGAGACGCTGATGCTCACGCGCCTGATGTGCATTCCCTTTTTGCTGGGCTGCTTTGCTTGTGCCACGCTGGCACAACACGGCGCAAGCGATGGCTCCAGTACCGTTTCCGCAAACGACCACGGCGACCCACTGCTGCGCGCCATGTTGACGGAACTCAAACGCTCGCAGCAGAAACTGCAACTGGGTGAATTTCAGCGGCCCTACTACATCGAATACCAACTGTTTGAGGTACGGGATTACGTCGCTGACGCCAGACTCGGCGCGCTGGTTCGGGATCGATCCAGCTTAAGCCGTTTCGTCCACGTGCTGGTCCGAATCGGCGATTACAAGCGAGACAGTTTTTTCCGCGAGGGCGCCGGGGCGGTCGAGGTCATGCCAATCGAGAACAATGAGTTGGCACTGCGGCGCCAGTTGTGGCTCGCTACCGACAAGGCGTACAAAGTGGCGCTCAATGGTTTGACAGCAAAAGAGCAAATGCTAAAAAACCTGGTAGCCGACAGCACGATGCCCGACGACTTTTCTCGAGAGCAACCGGTCGATTCAGTCCTGGAATTGCCAAGACTCGAAGCGCAGGTGGATAAATGGAAGCAAATTTTGCGCTCTACGTCCGATCTATTTCGCGCTGATGCCGCGCTGGAATCCTCCATGGCGGGTCTGCAATTTCGGATCGTGAATCGCTACTACGTGAATACCGAAGGAACCGTTACCCGCCACGGTAACGCAACATACAATGTTATGTTTGCGGGCAGCGGTCGTGCACCGGACGGTACGCGGCTCGATCGCAGCCACGCTTATTTCGTTAGCAAGGCGAACGAATTGCCAAAGCCCGAAGACATCGCGAGTGAAACCCGGAAACGTATCGCAAGTTTTGAACTGCTGCGCAAAGCACCGATCATCGAAGACGACTATCAGGGGCCAGTGTTGCTTTCCGCTGATGCCGCGACTGCCCTGATTGAAAGTGTGTTTGTGCCGAACATCCTGGGCACTCGACCTGCGCCCAGCAGTTCAGCGCGGGTGAGCGGCCAGTATGCTTCCTACTACAAGCGCCGCGTGCTGCCGGACTTTTTCACGGTAGTCGACGACCCGCGGCCTCAAAAGCTGGATGGACTAACGCTCCTCGGCAGTTATGGAGTTGACGATCAAGGTGTGAGGGCCGAGCCGATCACTGTGGTAGACCAGGGGATATTGGTGAATTACCTTTTGGGGCGCGAGCCCATTCGCGACTTCGCGCGCTCCAACGGCCGCGGCCGCAGAGGCCTCCAGGGTTCGCCGGTACCGCAGATTTCAAATTTGATTTTCAAAGCCGCTAACGGCGTTTCGTTTGAGGAACTCAAAGAGAAGCTGATCCAGATGTGTCGCGATCAGGGCCGGCCTTACGGTTACTATGTTGAGACAACGGGCCAGGGCCTTGCGCCTCGACTGCTCTGGCGCGTCTATGTTAGCGACGGCCGTATGGAGTTGGTCCGGGGTGCGATCCTCAACAAAATTGATACGCGCATGTTGCGCACCGACATCATTGCCGCAGGAAACGATCGATATATCCACCACATGCCCGAACCCATGCCCAGATCCATCGTCGCACCCTCGCTCTTGTTTGAGGATTTGGAAATTAAGCGCGCCGAGACCCCACGCGAAAAGCCTCCTGAATATCCGGCACCCCTGCTAAGTCCGCGGAGTCAGCCTGAGAAAGTTCCCTGAAGTTTCCAGAGTTCAGGAGCCTCAATGATGGCTGAACCACTAATTTTCTTAAGTTGGGTGCTTGCTTGCTAAAAAGGATAGCCTTGGTGCGGGAAGGCGTTCGCGATGTCTAGTCAAGCAGGCCAGAGCCGTAGCCAATCCGAGAACTACCGTGCCTTACACGGGAACGTTTCAGGATACGAAGCCGCCGCATCTCTTTCCTGCGCCGCCACGCGCTTTAGAAACTCCGTGCCCTCATATGAACGCTCAATCAAATCGCGGTTTGCGCGCCGAGTATAGTCGTTGAACTTCAACGTCACTTCACCCGCCTCTTTTGAGTTCGCGTCGAACATTCTTACCGCGCTAGCGCAGGAGTAGTCGAAGGCCGCGGCGTTTATCATTTTGATTTGCTGGCTTTGCAAGGTACGGAAGTAAATCTTTCCCCGTTTCTGATCGTACACGATGCTCCATTGCGTGTATCCAGGCTGCGCTACGTTGCTCAAGATTTCAAACGCGTAGTTCACTGCGTCTTGTTCGGTTTTGGGCTGCTGTTCGAACTCGGTTGTCCTTTTGGCGGCTCGAACGAAGCGATCAAATGAACTGGTGGTTCTGGCCTTTTCGAACGGAGTAGTTAGCGCATACTTCACTGACTTTTCATAACTGTCGTTGGTCAGTGCCGAGATCGTGAGGGTCTTGCCTACGTGCGCCACCAACTTGCCATTCAAGAACTCGATGGTCGCAGTATTACCAGCTTTGTCGCTAACGAGGTAATGCAGCGGAATCTCCGAGGCGATCTGAACCTTTGCGGAATTGTTGATTACGTCGGCGACTGTCGCGGAATTGTCGAGTTGGAATTGTATCCATTCCAATGTGCCTAAAATAGGCACCCCGTCGGTCTTTGGATACTGGGCCTCGGCGTGCCACATCAATTCGATCACAAGTCCCGCCTCATTCATTCCCCCTGAGGGATTCTCTCTTCCGTATTGATTAAAAGTGACGCTGCCATATTTGGAAACCCACCGCGCTGGATGTGGCCGGCCTTCAGAGACCGCCGACTTTGCGACACCGCGTTTGTTAACGAAAATCAAGCCCTCTCCTACCATCCAATCGTAGTTCTTGCCGAACAGAACTTCAGCATTTCGCTTCAGGCAAAATGTTGTGCAAGCAAAAGCAACGTGGCTCAGCAAAAATACAATCATCAATGAGGCCGCCGAAGGATAAAATCTTTTCATAAAAGGGTTACTCCAATGGGTAGTGCCTTAGTTGGTCTTTGTAACGCACCCTATTAGTTTGCGTGCGCCTTGAATGCCATTCATTCAGCGCAAACTAACAGTTTGCGCTTCTACAAATTATGCACTCCTCCGATTTCACGCTTGGACTCCGTAGACTTGGCTGATAGTCTACACCGCCTAGCCCGAATCCACAGCGAGGTAGAATCACATGAAACGTCTCCTTTTAGTTACACTCCTGATACTCTGCGCCGTTTCCTTTGCGAAGGCACAGCAGTCTGCCCGGACGACCATCGAAGCTAATATCAGGCAATTTGTTGAAGCCTTCAATAAAGGCGATGCCGCCGCGGTGGCAAACCTTTACACGATGGACGCTCGCCTCCTCCCGCCCAACGCCGAGACGGTGGAAGGACGCGGAAACATTCAAAAGTTCTGGCAAGGCGCGATTACAGCGGGTTTGAAGATGGTTACTCTTGAGACCGACCACATCGAGACGCAGGGCAACCTGGCAGTTGAAGTTGGTCGCTACACCACGACGATTCCCGCTGCAGGGGGAGTGACCATAACAGACAAAGGTAAATATGTGGTTGGATGGAAACGCGAAGGAAGAAGCTGGAAACTCGCGGTCGACATCTTCAATAGCAACCTGCCAGCAGCGACTGTCATCCCTTGAAATGGTTGGAACAACAACGACGGGATGATAGCGAGTATTAGCGAGTACGGTTTGGTATTCATCCTCCAAACTTGGTGCTCAAGATAAGACCACTAATCCAACTGCGCTTGAGCCAGATAGCCCAACCGCTGTAATATCCGCACACCCGAACAAAACAGTCACAAAAAGGAGTACAGCCATGCGACCCGTTCGAGTTCTCCTATTTACTGTCGCCGTCGGCTCGACGTTGATTGGGTTTCAGCACACTTCGTCAAATATTGCACTAGCCCAGACCGACGCAGCCGCCCCCGGCCACGTTCATTACACAAAGTCTGCCGACCAGGATAAGCCGTCGCCCACGGGCGCCATCGCTCCGCGACTGCAGAATCTTGGCAAGCATGTTTTTCCCGTGACCACGAAGAGCAAAGAGGCACAGCTCTTCATCAACCAGGGGTTCAATCTAGCGTTTGCCTTCAATCATGCTGAAGCCGCCAGATCATTCCGCGAGGCAACCCGCTTGGATCCGCAACTCGCGATGGCTTATTGGGGCCAGGCGCTCGTTCTTGGTCCAAACATCAATGCCGCGATGGATCCGAACAACGAGCCCACAGCTCACGAACTAGTACAGAAGGCTGTTGCCCTTAAGTCCGGGGCTTCGCCACGCGAGCAGGCTTACATCGACGCGTTGGTAGAGCGCTACTCAGGAAAAGCGGCCGACCGGCAGGCGCGCGACCGTGCCTACGCGGCGGCGATGCGTAAACTTTCTGAACGCTTCCCCGACGATCTCGACGCTGCTGCTCTTTATGCAGAGTCGATGATGGACCTGCGACCGTGGGGCTACTGGTCACGCGATGGTCAGCCCTATGAAGGAACGGCCGAGGTAGTTTCAGTGATCGAAAAGGTCATCGAAAAGAACCCCCTGCATCCGGGAGCACTCCACCTCTACATCCACTTGATGGAGTCAACCGAAAAGGTCGACAAAGCGGAAGGTGCTGCCGATCGCTTGCTGACACTCATGCCGGCGGCCGGACACATGGTTCACATGCCCGCGCATATCTATCAACGCGTGGGTCGTTACGCCGACGCAGCGCGCAGCAACGAGCTCGCTATTGCAGCTGATGAGGACTACATCACACAGTGTCAGGCTCAAGGGCTTTACCCGATGGGCTACTACCCTCACAACATCCACTTCCTTTGGTTCGCGGCCAGCTTCGACGGTCGCAGCAAACTGGCGATCGATTCAGCCCGCAAGAGTGCCTCGAAGATTCCAGATGAAGCACTGAAACAGGTTCCCCTCCTGGCGATATTTCGCATCGTGCCTTACTACGCCCTGACTCGCTTTGGTAAGTGGGATGAGATGTTGAAAGAGCCGGAGCCGCCCGCCTTCAGCCCGTACTCGAGAGGTATCTGGCATTACGCGCGTGGTGTGGCGCTCGTGGAAAAGGGACAGCTTGACGCAGCCGAGCAGGAGCTGGCAAAGATCAAGGAAGTGCTTAAAGATCCGATCCTTGAGCAGCCACTCTTCTCGCCTAACAAAGGTCGGGCGGTGCTTTCGATAGCTCCCGAGGTTCTCGCAGGGCAAATTGCTGCGGCAAAGAAAAACTACGATGCCGCAATCGCGCATCTCGAGCGCGCAGTTCGCCTGGAAGATGCACTCGTTTATACCGAACCTGCGGAGTGGCACTATCCGCCGCGCCAAGCGCTGGCCGCGATCCTGCTGGAGGCTGGACGGCCCGCGGAAGCGGAAACAGTCTATTGGGCGGACCTGAAGCGACATCGCAACAACGGCTGGTCGCTGTTCGGACTATCTCAAGCCCTGCGTGCTCAGGGCAAGAATGATGACGCGGACCTCGTTGACGCACGTTTCAAGAAGTCATGGGAGCGCGCAGACATAACGCCCGCCAGCTCTCGCTTCGCGCGGCCGATGACTGCACAAGCAACCGGGAGCTTCCCGAAGGAGTAGCGGTTTATCCAAGGTAGGTTTTAAATGAAGGGGCAGCCTCCCTGGCTGCCCCTTATTTGTAATGGCTGTTATTTTGCGGGGTAATTTAACAAGCTGTTAGTTTTGCTCCAAAAGGTAACGCAAACTGTTAGTTTGCGCGCGGTGAAAACTCACGCTTGGAGGTTAGCGGTCAACGCAAACTAACAGTTTGCGTTACACTCTCCTCACTTTCGTGATCGTCAACGGCTCAATAATGGTCACTGGCTCGCGTGATATCGATCGCGAGACGGCGCGCGCGTTGTTCGAACAACACCTGTCGTCATTTCTCTCTCAAGGCAGAACCTGGCTCGCTGGAACGTCGCGCGGGGTGGACGAGTGGGTCCTCGAATGGCTTATGGAGAACAGTGAAACCTGCTGGACTGTAGTTCCCTACACCCGTTTCAAGGTGTCGCAACGAATTCAACCTTTGCTCGAGCAAGTCGATCGCGTCGTCGAGCTGCAACTTCCAAAACGCAAAACTGCCAACGCGATTAGAAATCGTCACATGGTGGATCTTGCTCAGATTGTCTTCGGCTTTTGGTCTAGCAAGGGCGGCGGAACGGTAAAGACTCTGAAGTATGCGCTACGGCAACGTCGCGAGGTGCACGCCATTCCCGTAGCAGTCGGCAGTAGCAGGAGGCAGGGGTAAGAGGCAGGATTCAAGTCTCAGGTCTCAGGTCTCAGGTCTCAGGACTCAAATCTCAACGTCTCGGTTCGCTAGAAACCAACCGGGGCATGAAACTTAAATTTGAAACTTGAAAACTAGAGCTTTGAGACTTAAGTCCTGAGACTTGATACTAGAGTTCTGCTACTGCCTCCTGCCCCCGATCCTGCCTACTGCTTACTGCCTACTGCCTACTAATTTCCGCCTGATACCGCTCGACAAGCTCTCTCAGTATTGTCGCGCCGTCGAACGCCGGCTGAGTGTTACCTTTGAGCATGCGGCTCACCACTAACTGATAAGCAAGAATCGTTGGCTTCGTTTCATAGTTCTCAGCGTCAGTGTCCGGCTTGACTCCGGCCTTACAAAGACGCCAATACACTGCGCGCACGAGGGCAGCGTCGCCGCTTAAGACACCACGGTCTTTCAAGACTGCGGCGCGGTCGCCCCAGACCCCGTCACACATCTCGCCAAATTGTTTTGAGCTTATTGTTTTCAACATTCGTCTTACCGGATGTCAGTCGTGTCTCGCCTGCGACCATTTTTTGAACATCGCCTGATGAGTGCTGCGCGCAAATGATCGTTGTTCCGCAGCTGTTCCACCACTGGCGCTTACCGCTCCGTTCACCGGCAAACGGTCGTCGGGATGCCCTTCGACCAACCATGGATTGTTACGTGCCCACTTTACCGGATCAAATCGAGGCGGCAGTGGCTCGATGCCCAATTCCTGGTTACTGCCTAAGCCAGGTGAGTGCGGGAGCGAATTCACGCTTGCCGTGACCCGCCCGTTACTCTTATGCCGTTTGAGAAAACGAAAAATCATGTGGCCACCAACGACGCCATCTGCGCCAGCTCTACCAAACTACCGCGGTTAAGGTTAGCAACCGGATCGCTCACCATACGAAAGTCCACATCGCCACCGCCTGCGGGCACGAGTTGCTTAAGCAAGCGAGCATCAAGCGCGACCGGTTTGAAGAGCAACATCTCTGTGTTACGAGAGCGGGCGATCATCGCGTCACCGCTGCTGTGAAAAATCGGGACCAGAAAGCGTCCGTGGTCGTCGGAAGCAAACCAATCGCCGTTTGCGCGGCGCATAGCATAAATATGAGTCATAAAACCCCAATTCATTATTAGGGTCCGCAGCAGAGCCGTCTGTGCGCTAGACCGCTTATGGCTATCAACCCCTTTAGTTTCAACGCTGGCAGATCGGTTCGCCAAAAAGTCTGGCGTATGTGTGTTGTCGCACGGACAACATTCATTTGCCGGCTCATAGTGAACTTGCGACAGGCTCTAATTAAAACCTAAGGGGAAATGATTTGGATTCCGGCTACTTAAGCAGAATGGACGACACCAACGATCCGCGATCGCTGATCCTGGTAGTCGAGGATGTTCACGAAACACGCGATGGCATTGAAAAGTTGCTCCAGGCGGACGGTTATAGCGTGGCCGTTGCGCGCGACGAACGAGATGGAATTGAAAGTGCTCAGCGAAAGTGCCCTGACCTGATTCTTGTAAGTGTGGCCGGTTCGCCAGGCGAAGTTATTGCCACTGCGCGCCGCATCCGCGATAGCGCTGGGGTCGGAGAACATGTTCCGGTTGTAGCCTTCTGCATTGAGGAAATCAAAGAGGGTGATGAAGTTGCGCTCGGTCAAAATGTACACGTGACACGGCCAGATAATTTTAATCAATTGAGAAGCCTGCTCATGCGCCTGTTGAGCAGGATTCCCATTGCGGTGTGAGGTCTCGACTATTCAATTTGCCTATCTAGAGAACCGAAGCCATGAGCTCTTTTAACAATACCGAAAAACCCTTTGTCTTTCGTTTCATCGAGGCGCCATCCGCCGTGCATTTGGAGTTAACGAATGTTACCGAGGTGAATCTGAAATCTATCGAGATCCTGACCGTCTTCCTGAAAGATCAGGAAACCCCAAATGGCCCCTCGCAAGCTCACATCCGCTTCGATGCCATCAAGGCGATGCAGCCAAAGGAGCGAGTTGTGCTGACGCACCGAACCTGGATCAACGGCAAGCCAGCTGCCGCGGAAGCCGATCAACTAGCCAGACTCAAAATCGTCTCCGGAGAAGTCAGTCCTTACGTCCTGAATATTTCCTGGGAAGATCCGGCTGGCAAAACGCGCTATCAACGGGTGCCGGTGGGGCATTAATTAAGTGACAAAAGGACCATGACAGTGAACGAAGAAAAGAACGCTGAACAACTCGCTAAACGAAATGCTCAAGAACGAGTCACCAAGCCGCTCCACCCGGAAGACGTCCCGGTCTTCATCCGCGATAGTGTCGAGGTTGGGGAGGCCCCGACCCAGGACAAGCAGGATGCGGATCGCGAATAGCTCGCTCCATCGTCCTTCAACTCAATGAGGTGCTCGTCGCGGTCGACGCGCGTACGGAAGGCGGCAAGCCGTTTGTAAAGTTTAGCTAAACTCATCACCTGACATCCGCCATCAGCACCACACCGCGTTAATCCTTTGTGTTCATATATGTGTGCCAACGCACAGATGTTTGTTCGCCACTAGTCTAGATTCCACCTCTAAAATCAAAAAGAGGGTGGTATCTCGATGTCTCTTAACAGGGAGTGGACCAGCTCGTCCCAAAACATAACTTCTTCTGTGTCGGCCAGCACAGGTAAACACGTCGTTCTTATAGTTGAAGATCATCAGGATGCGCGACCGGAGTTAAAGCAAGTGCTGACACTAAACGGTTACCGCGTTATCGATGCCGACAACGGGCAGGATGCTGCTCAACATGCTCGGGAAGTCCATCCTGACTTACTGGTGGTGGACATGGACGTGCCGCTACTTTACGAGTTGGTTGCCGCCCGTCAGATCATAAAGCTTGCGCAGGTTGGACCGCTGCCGGTGGTAATAGTCACTCACGAGGAAAGTGTAGATGCGGCGCCCCTGATGGAGCTTGGCGCTAGTCGGGATGAGTATGTTACCCGACTTTCGGACTATGCTGAGTTGCAGCCACTGCTTGACTACTTGTTGCCGATACTACCGAGCGCAGATGAATCCAAGTTGAGAATTGAAAGCAATCCACCCATTCCGCTACCCGCGATCATGTTTGATTCAAGTGAGGTCGGTACCACCAAGCGGTAACCGGTGCGTCGGCACGCCGGCATTCAAGTCTTGCGCTATACATCCCAAGTCTTAGGGATGACGATCAATGTTCTGCTGTAAACGCTACCACCCCGATTGTCAGCCGCGGGCCTGCGGCTATGCCGTTTTCTCTAACGCCTGGAGAATGTCCTCAGCCCGCTCGGCATTGGCACTATTCAGCACCAACCGAACACCATTTGTACGCTGAAGATGCGGCTCCATTCCGCCACCATCATCTTTGAATATGAAGGTCGCCACACCCGCATCCTGAAGCCTTTGTTGAGCCATCTGGGCTTCGAGCTCATTATCAAAAACTCTTAGGACAACAGTCTCTTCCGACATTGCGTTGGCGCTAGGCTGCAACACTGGCTCCATGATGAACAAACTTGCTGATGCATCCCATTAAACCATCCAGGTCGGGCTTGCATACGTAAGCGCTGGCGCCTGCTTCAATTCCGCGTTTCTGGTCAACGTCAGAAGCCGCCCCCGAGAAGAAAACAACTGGTGTGTGGGGATTAACCTCACGCATTACGCGGCACAAGTCAAAACCATCAGTAACGGGCAGCCACGACTCGAGCAAATACAAGTCAAACTGGTCCGATTGCATAAGCGAAACAGCTGTAGTTGCTGTGGCGACGGCTGTAACGTCAACCTGCGAAATTGCGAGTAGGGTCGTCAACATCTCGCGGGAGTCGTCGTGGTCATCGACATAAAGAACACGGGTTTGGGCTTGGGATGGCATGACTGCCTCCTCATTGAACGGGTTCTAATGGTAGTCATAACTGTATGTCGAGTAAAGGAAAACGTCTGTGCGTTAACACACATAGGCAACAGGTTATTGAATCATCGGGTCATTGAATCATTGAAGCGAGCCATGTGGGACTTTAGGTTTACAGCCAACCCGATGATTCACTGACCCGATGATTCAATACTTGCTCGTGTTTGTGTGTTGACGCACAGACGACGGGTCTATGGACATGTACGCTGCAGTCTCGGTTCAACAAAACACAGTCAATCACAATCGGGGTACTCCTGCCTTTCGTTTCTTTGTCTTGATCAAATCTTACAGAGTTTTTGAATGTATAAATCAACAGCCCTACGGGCACCACTTAATCGCCTTCTCGCTGCGCTGCCGCAGGTTGAATACCGCCGCCTGATACCTGATCTGGAGTTGGTTCCTTTGATCTTCGGCGAAGTGATCTATAAGGCGGGCGATGTGATTCGGCACGTGTACTTTCCCACAGCGGGGATCCTCTCTTTGCTCGCTGCCGCTGAAGAACGGGCCACGCTCGAAGTTGGCATTGTGGGCCGGGAAGGAATGGTTGGCTTACCGATTTTCATGGATGTGAGGTTTTCGCGAGACTGTGCTGTGGTGCAAGGCGCCGGCGCGGCAATGAGAATGAAGGCAGCTGTCTTTCGCAAGCAGTGCACAAATGGCGGCGCCTTGCCGGGGCTACTACGGCGTTATTCCCACTCGCGTTTGACGCAGATGTCACAGGGCGCGGCTTGCAACCGCTTTCACTCAATTGAGGCCCGCCTGGCGCGATGGCTGCTGATGACAAGTGACCGGATGGAGAGCGACGAGTTTCAACTAACTCAAGAGTTCTTATCAAACATGCTGGGCGTGCGCCGCGAGGGTGTGAACAGAGCCGCCGGAGCGCTACAACAACGGAATCTGATCAGCTACAGCCGCGGCACTCTAACTACTCTGGATCGACCAGGTTTGGAAGCCGCCTCTTGCCGCTGCTACGAAATCATAAAAGACGAGGCGGCTAGCGCCTTCTAAACTGCTCTCTCTAAACGAAGTTCCGGCCAACAGAGAACCACTTACGATTCATATGTGGGCTAACGCACGGATGGGCCAGACCTACCTGTGTTAAGAAATCAGTGCGGACATTATAACTTCCTCGCCGTTGCGGCCCACTGCCAGGACAGCCTCCAAACTTAAGGGAACGCGAGTAGCCGATGCCATTCACAAAACCAGCTATGCAAGGTCGAGGCGCCGATGGCGGTGCCACTGCTACGGTCAACGCGCCCGCGCAGGCGCTTGAAGGATTGCGGACTTCAGAAATTCGCTACCGCCGGCTCTTTGAATCGGCGCGAGATGGGATCCTGATTCTTAATGCCGTTACTTTGAAGATCACCGATGTAAATCCCTTTATGACTGATTTGCTGGGTTACACATACGAAGAATTTCTAGGTAAGGAACTTTGGGAGATCGGCCTGTTCAGCGATAAAGAGGCAAGCAAGCAGGCCTTTCAGGCGTTGCAGGTGAAGGGCTATCTCCGCTACGAAGATTTACCCCTCCAAAGCACCAAGGGCGAAAAGCGTGAAGTTGAGTTTGTCAGCAACGTTTATCAAGAAGATGGCCGACCGGTAATTCAATGCAATATCCGCGACATTACTGACCGCAAACGAGAGGAGGTTGAGCGCGCGCTGCTCTTAGAGCGCGAGCAGGCGGCGCACGCGGAGGCGGATAACGCAAACGGAATTAAGGATGAGTTCCTGGCATTGCTGTCACACGAACTACGAACGCCGCTTACTTCAATTCTCGGCTGGTCAGATATGCTCACTGAAGGGACGCTCGATGAAGTCGCAGCGACACGTGCTCTTGAGATCATCGGACGCAATGCCCGAACTCAACGACAACTGATTGATGATTTGCTCGACACCTCGCGCATCATCACGGGCAAGATGCGCCTCGAAGTTCGACCGGTCGAACTCGCGCCTCTGATCAAAATCGTCGTTGACGCGGTCCGTCCCGCGGCAAATGCGAGAAACATTAGGCTGCAGATGTTCCTCGGTGCGTTAACCAGTCCGATCTCGGGCGACCCGCAGCGGCTCCAACAGATTATCTGGAACCTGTTAACGAACGCGATCAAGTTCACCCCTCAAGGCGGAAGTGTGGATGTGCGGCTGGAGCGCCTTAAATCTCGCCTCGAACTTGTCGTCAGCGATACGGGCCAGGGCATTGAAGCTGCATTTCTGCCCCACGTCTTCGATCGCTTTTTGCAGTCCGATTCCTCGAGCACCAGAAGACACGGCGGACTTGGACTCGGACTCTCCATCGTGCGGCAATTGGTCGAGCTGCATGGCGGAACAGTGACAGCGCTAAGTCAGGGCGCGGGACAGGGCGCGACTTTTAAGGTCACCCTTCCCCTCGTCAGCGTTCATCACATTCCAGGAAAAGTAGAAATGAAGCCTACTCTAATGGTGCCTCAGCCGCGAGCCGACGCGCAACTATCGCTTGCAGGTCTACGTGTGCTGGTCGTTGATGATGAGCCGGATGCGCGCGAGTTAATCGCTGCGGTGCTCACGGGCCGGGGTGCGAAGGTCCTCGCTGTCGAATCTGGCTTGAAGGCGTTGGCAAAACTAGCGGGGCAACGATTCCATGTAGTTGTAAGCGACATAGGGATGCCAGATATGGACGGGTATGCGCTTATGAAGAAGATACGGCGGCTTCCGGCAGAGCGCGGGGGTACACTCCCGGCGGTGGCATTAACGGCCTACGCCGGCACCCAGGACCGGAACCGCGCGCTGACATCTGGGTATCAGACGCATGTCTCAAAGCCGGTTGAGCCTGCCGAGCTTTTAACTGTTGTAGCTAAGCTTGCCGGCCGATAAAGAGGTCACTTTAACCCCGGAAAGCACGGACGGCTTTCGCGGGATACGCTAAGGGTCCGTTATTAACCTAAGGAGTAATAATGAGCGACGTAATAAAACAAGACGTGAATACAAAATCCGTAAAGTTTGAAGAGGGAGTTGAAGCGGGACTGAATTCTTGCGAGGACACGAAAAACTGGAAGGCTGGAAACGAGTTGGGTCAGGAACTTAAGGATGAAGATAACACCGAGGAGATTTCAGAAATGCTTCTTTTGGACGCTTCGGTCCCCCTCTTCCTGAGGGACGCTGCTAGCGGCGATCAGAGAAACGACCAGGATGAGAAGGACGAGACGGAGGAATAAAATTAGGCCTGAGCTATATCGCTTCCCAGCAACCGGTCAAACTCGTTCTTCACTACCCGGTAACACTCGCAGACTTTCTCTTCTAACTTCGCGCGATCGAGAATCTTTATGTGACCGCGAACGTAACTTATTGCCCCGACATCTTGCAGGCGACCGGCGGCAACAGTAACGCCTTCTCGACGCACGCCCAACATGTCGGCAATCAGTTCCTGAGTCATGATCAACTCGTCGGCCTTTACTCGGTCGTGGCTTAGCAGCAGCCAGCGACAGAGTTGTTGGTCTACCGCATGCAGTCGATTACAAACGGCGGTCTGAGAAATCTGGGTGATTAGTGCCTGGGTATAACGCAGCAGCAAGTACTGAAATTTTCCGCCCCGCGCAAATTCGTCTTGCAGCAATTTCGCTTTCATCCGAAACGCCTCGCCGGCACTCTGCACTACAGCTCGGTTCGGCATTGTCCCGCCGCCCATGAACAGGGCAATTCCCACCACACCGTCGTTACCCGTCAAACCCATCTCGGCGCTTGAGCCATTTTCCATCGTGTAAAGCAAAGAGACGATCGCCGTCGTTGGAAAATACACATAATCCAGATGTCCACCGAATTCATAGACGACTTCTCCCAGAGGAAATGAAACTTGCTGTAAACCGGGGAGCAGGCGTTCGTATTCTTCGCTCGGAAGGGCGGCGAGCAGCCGATTACTATTTGGCGTTGTCGATCTTTTGGACACTGGCGTGAGTAGCTTAAGGACTGAAATAACCTACGGCCCGAAAGCTTATCACATAAGTTACCTACCGCACATAGAAGTACGGCATTGGGTGGTGCCCTAATCAGGTGTAACGCAAACTGTTATTTGCGTGCGCTTGATGCCATTCACTCTCAGCGCAAACTAACAGTTTGCGCTACAAATCAGGGAGACCTTAATCAGAGGATTGAAAACAGGAGTGCGGCGAGACTTAGAGCGGTGATGCCTGCAGCGATGGTGAAGGACCACTCTAAGACCGGAACGGGACGGTTGAATACTCGCCGCGAGATCACCATCCCGGCTTTCCATCCATCCTGCTGGTAGATTGGGAATAGGTTTCCCAGTGCCAGCGCAAGATTGATAGTGCCAAAGAATGTGCCTAGAGCGAGAGTTCCCAACACAAGGTTCACAATGATGCCAGCGAGCAGAACAAACAGCTGTTGCATTAGGGTGCGTCGCTGCAACGTGGCCATGTCCATTCTGATGTAGGCGCCAAGCGGCAGGAGGCGAAGTTTGTAATTCATGCCCCGAACACGAGTGGTCAACATAACGGGGCCCCAACCCAGTCCTGCCTCAGTGATCGAAATCCCGCAAAGACGAGCGGCTATGAAGTGACCAAGCTCATGAGCCACCAGGGCGGTAGCAAAGCTGAGGATGAAATTCAGGGCAGAGACGTCGTACATGCTTCGATTTCTTTAAAGGCCGCGAGTGTTACTCTGAAAGAGCCGCTAATTGCTTTTCGAGTGAGCGAACCAGGCTGAGCTCTTCCCTCATATCGAGTATCAGTAAGAGCGGTACACTCGTTACGACGATTGCTTCCAACACGCCGAGGCCGGTTGTCACAACAACCGCGAGAAAGAAGGCGAGCGTAAGCGCCGCGAGATACAGTCTGATAGCAGCCATCAAAACTCCTTAACTTTGTAAGGAAGATAGTTGCAATCAGACGCCGTTTCCAACGCTCATGCCGCGACTTTTAGGTCTTAGTTAAATTGTGAGTTGTAAGGTGGGCCGAAGTTTCAGCCAAACGTTTCAAATTCATTAACTGTTTCCGCATCATCATTAAATCGCCCCAGGGAAGAAACCTGAGCATAAAGCGACCAATAGTGGTGGGCGAGTGCTTCACTACGAGCTTTACCAGCAACCTGCAAACGGCCTCGGCTTCGGCTTCGGGAACAATTAGATAACTGACGGCGATGTCGCCGAACACTGATCTAGCGGTGCGAGATGGTTTAAGTCGGATTGTGAGGTGCTCGTTTTCCTGAAAGCTGGTGAGCGTGAAGATCGTCATGACATCTTGACCGTTCTCCAAGCGCTCTAATCCCGGAGTTAGTTGTTGCGGACTTTGCCGGCCGCCATTGTCAATCCAGTCGTAACTGTAAGGCGCAACGCGCAGCTGACAGAGCCAGCGAAATACAACTGCCGGACCCGCGTTGATTGTGATGCCGCGATAGAGTCGCGCGTCAATGTGTGCGAGCGATGCATCGCAGGGAAAATCACGCTCGCGCTCGCTGGGCGTAGTTCCCCAAGTTTCACTGAGAGACACGCCTAACCATCACGCTCGATTGATTCGCAGACGAGCACAAGAGTCTCGATGGCGACCTCGTTACTCATCGCCTTCAGAGCGGGACCTTCCCACCTGCGCGGCCAGGCTTCGCGAAACACCCAGCGGACGACATCGGCACCGGTGTCGTCAAGCAGAATGATTTGTCCGTTGCGCCGATCGTTTACGCCCTGGAGCAACGAGCGATGCCAGTCGTATAAATCCCGAGACTCGGTGATTCCCCGCTTCAGAGTAATGTCGGAAATGCTGGCGCGGCCGGGCAGCTTGCGCACCGCAGTCGGATCGCCGCCTTCGCGATATTCAATTACCGCGACTTCCGAACCAAGACCGGTGCATTCAAGGAAATGGGACGAGGTAATGCCATCAATCTCGACTCTAAATCTAAAGTCTCTATAAGGATCCTTGCGCGCCATAACTTTTTATTCTCCTTCGTCTTGATCTGCATCGGGTAACATTAAGCTCGCTGGCCGCCCAATAAAAGCGATGGTTCGGTAGATGTTCAGGTCGTGAACAATTGAAATGTCGTGCTTGTCGCCCTCGGCATCTCGGTAGGAAATCTGCACTTTAATCTTAGTTGGTTGCTTGCGAGCAAAATAAGAATCGCTGCTGTCGAGGAGAGTGGCAATCTCTTTCTGCGGAGCGAGAAACTCGATATTGCGGAAGAGCGGCAACGCCGAAACTTCCCGGGCACCGCCGAGGCCGACAAGCTTTTGATCGAACTTCACTGATACTTTGTAGGCCGGTTGCTCGCTGATGTTCCTCACCGTGATAAAGAAGAGCCCTCTTTCGAAAACGAAATCGACGATCACATGCGGGGTTTTTGACGCTACGAGTGTATTGCGGTTATTTGTAACCGATTTTGTCTTGCGGGACTCTGAACGTGGCATATGGGGAATCTCCGAGCGACGGAAATATAACGTACAGTTTCCCAACCGCAAACTTGGGTTAGCTTGAGTCTTGGCTTTGTGATTGCTAAAGCACTCATTAGATACTCACTATTTAGAGTCTGAACGAACCAGAAGGAAACAAAGCTGGCCTCCTGATGTATGGTTGCCAGCCAGGAATTTTATGCCGGTAAAGAGCAAAGACCTTCACGGTAACGTACCCGATCAGTCAGGCACTGCGCTGCTTTTGATTGACGTGATCAATGATTTTGATTTTGAAGGTGGGGAGAAATTGTTGCCGCTTGCTTTGCCAATGGGCAAGGCGATTGCGGAACTAAAGCGCGCAGCCAAACGGGCGGGCGTCCCGGCGATCTACGTCAACGATAACTTTGGCAAGTGGCAATCCGACCTCAACAAGATCGTTTCGCATTGTCTTGAGGATGAAGTGCGGGGGAAGGCTTTCGTAGAAATGGTCTTGCCGGACGATGATAATTACTTTGTTCTCAAACCAAAGCATTCGGGTTTCTACTCCACGACGTTGGAAATTTTGCTTGAACATCTCGGGGCGCGGTCACTGATTCTGACAGGCATTGCGGGAAACAACTGTGTGCTGTTTACAGCAAATGATGCTTACATGCGCGATTTCAAACTCTTCGTGCCGTCTGACTGCGTCGTCTCAGAAACTGAAGCTGAGAACAAGTATGCTTTGGAACAGATGGCAAAGGTTTTGAAAGCAGATACTCGGCCGGCAATGGAATTGGACTTGGAACAGCTTAGGGAATGAGGAAAGCTTTATGAACCGTCGGCGTTGCCCACGACCTTTGACGCCGTCCCATTTGGGGACGCTCACCTTTACGTGCGCAGATTGTATCTAAACCAATCTTCGATTGATTCCGCCTGCAGATCCTGAGTCACGCGACTTTCAATTTTTACCTGCGCATTCACGATCGCCGTTGTGATTAGGGAGTTTGAAAGGTACTCTGCCTCATCAATACCCAGCTTTCTAAACAGCGACTGAATTGAGTTGCCGTTGAAGTGCAGCAATAAGGGATCATCCAAGGAAAAGTAAAAGCGAACCTCAGGCTCGCAGGCGAGTTGGTCTGCAAATTCGAGTAGCGCTTGATCCTTTGAGCGGCGCGGATGATGCTCAAGTATCAGGATCTTCAGATGTGCCTTGTTTGGTCCGGAAGGGTGCAGCGTTGAGGGCGGCTGAAATGCTCTTGCGGTGCCGACCCAAACAGTTCCTGGCGCGGCTTCGCATAATTGCGCCACGTCATATGCGGAGTACCTTCGATGTTGAATATTGGCGTCCGTGAGACTGCGGATCAGTTTGGTGAGCGCGACCGCAAAGTGAGAGAGGACGAGCACATTGTTCCCGGCCTCGATTTCCGAGCGGATATCAGTGACTATTCCGGAGAGCTTTCGTTCGCTATCGAACCAGACTTTGTCATCGGCAAGCATGAATGAGTTTCAAATTTCAGTCTCAGATTTCAGATCTCAGATCTCAAATCTCAAGTCCCAATTGGGACATTGCTCTATCCGGAAGGCGACAAAGACTTTGGAAACTTGCGACCTGAAATCTGAAACTTGAAACCTGAAACTTGAAACCTTCGGCTATCCAAACGGCTCTTCAATTGACGGACTCTGTTTCGTGAAAAACCGCGGCCCGGCCTCGGTGATATACAAACAATCCTCCAGCCTCATACCAAACTCGCCGTAGATCACCACCGTCGGTTCATCACTAAAACACATGCCCGGCTGGATTGGTGTTTTGTTACCACGAACGAAGTTTGTCCACTCGTGACCGTCGAGACCGATGCCGTGACCGGTGCGATGCGGCAAGCCGGGCACTTTGTAATCAGGTCCAAATCCGGCGTCAACGATCACTTTACGCGCCGCCGCATCCACCGCTTCACACGGAGCGTCAACGCGCGCTGCCGCGAAGCCTGCATCCTGCGAGCGCCGCTCGAGATTCCAAATCTCGCGCTGCCGCGGAGTGGGCTTCCCGAAAATAAAGGTGCGAGTGATGTCTGATTGGTATCCATCAACGCTACAACCACCGTCCATCAAAACCACGTCGCCCTCTTTCAGTTTTTGTGGAGTGCTGCTGCCGTGTGGGAAAGCGGTGTACTTACCAAAACTGCAAAATACTCCGCCGCTAACTCCAAGCGCGCGAAAGGCGGCGCTACAGTTGCCGGAAAATTCGCCCTGCGTCATGCCCTCACTCATGCTGTCGTGCGTAGCCTTGTAAGCGACAATAGTTATGTCATTCGCACGTTGCATCAATGCCAGCTCCGTGGGCGACTTAAACATGCGGCAACCAGCGCTGATCGGATCGGCGCTGACATACTGAAAACCGGGCGCGGCTTTGCGTATGCCGTCGAACAGGAAAAACCGCACTCGCTCTTCCATGCCGATCCGCCCAGTTCGAAGTCCGCGATCGCGAAAGATTTCGGCAACACGTTTGTACGGACTCTCGTCTTCTTCCCAGGTACGGATGTCATCGCCAATCTTGATCAACTCACGCGCGCGCTCTTCCTCAAACTTCGGACAAACCCATGCCACCTCGCCGCGCGCCGGGATTACCAGGGCAAACATGCGCTCACTCGTTCCCCAACGCATGCCGGTGAAGTAGAACATACTGCTACCCGGCTCGAGATAGATGGCATCAATCCGTTTATCGCGCATCAGGCGCTGTGCTTTCGCGATCCGTCCCCGGCGTTCGTCGAGGGTTATCGGCACCACTCCCTCAGTCATTGGCTTCAGTTTGCGAATTGCTTCAGGGATTTCGCGCTGTTGCGGGGGCTCAGCCTCATGGGCTACGGCATTTATTAGATCGCCGCCAAGGAGCGTCGCCCCGGCGATACCCGCCGACAAGCGAAAAAAGTTTCTTCGATCAGTGCACATATTTTTATTTTGGGAAGACTGTCGAGACGTGGTTATTGCGTAGCTATCGTACGGATTCGTGTTTCACGTTTCAAGTTTTGGATCCGCATCGGGCTTTGCCCTCCGTTGCGGGGTATGACTTACCGAGCACCCGACGGCATAGCCAAAGGAATGCTGCACCTTGATTCATAGACCCTATGGCTGAGAAACTACGAGTTGTCTGTGATAAATTGTCGCATCAAAGATCGCTTATAGGAGCAACTAATCTATGCAGAATGAAACGAAGGCGGTTGAGATTTCTTATGAGGTGCGTGTGAAGCCTGGGCGAGCGGGCAGCGATCCGGAGGCGCCGGATTGGGAGGTTCTCGAGCTGGAAGATGGTCAGGTAAAAAATACCGCGGATATCTACGATAACTTATCGCAGGCTGAGGCATACCAGATTTGCGGGATGTGGACTAAGAAGAAAGAGGAAGCTGAGGCTGGTGAAAGTGCCACTGCAACTTGATGAGTTCTAATCGGAGTATTGCTGTAACGATCGCTTAAATGTCAGATACTGGCTGCGATATTTGTCGTACGCCGCGCGGTTTTTATACTTGAAGCCGAACACCCTGCGAATATTGAGGTCAGTGTTTTCCGTGTCCTCGAAGGCCCGCGCATAACTTCCATCCTTCGCCTTAATGGTTACCCGCCTCACGTTGATCGTTCCTTTCTGTTCAGCCTGCTGCGAAACATACTCCTCTTTGCCAGGATCGATCTCGATGTCCGAGGGCTTGCCGTTCCACTGCGGCGCAAAAACATAAAACTCCGCACTACCATCGGCAGCTGTGAAGACCGCGCTGTCGTATTGGCCGTCAAAGGAAATGCTTTCGAGCGATGCACGGGCTTTGAAATTTGCGGGGTACTTGATTTCAAACCATGCCCCTCTGTAAATACGCCAGCCGCCCTTGCGCGACTGTGCGCCCAACGCCACCAAAGGCACCAGAGAGATAATCGCGACCCAGACGACAACGAGACGGATTGTTGCAGGATGTCTCAACGAGGCTTCTTCTATCGCTTAATACTACGGGAGTCAACCGCGGGTAGAATCGGGTATTGCTCCGTTGGTGGGTCGCCTTAGGAAATTTCTGGCTAAGCTTTGTTACTTCCATGACATATTTTTTGGCACACCCATTGTTACCAAGATAAAAACGACTGCATCGATACCTTGAAATCGTACAGAATGCGAAGCGGGGTCAGTGTTGTCCCGTCAAGAGGGAACAAGCGGTAAGTTTGTTGTGGTAAATGGGCGTTCTCGGGCGGTGCCATCATCTCTGAGAGCGCCCTTTGTTCTAACTAGCGTCGTGGTTCAACCCGACAATGCCTACAGGGGGAATGTATGAGAATCGTTTCTGTATATGCGAGAATTGGCGCTCTCGTAACTTGCTTAATAGCTCTTTCGGCTTCGTCGTCGGCACAGAACGCCAATACCGGGTTCGCGTCACCGTCACCTGCCGTGAGTACCGCTGATCGTGATAATGACACGGACTATGGCTGGATTGGTTTGGCTGGTCTGTTGGGGTTAGCCGGATTGCTGAACCGTGGTAAACGCACGGTGGATCATAGGAACACCGATACTCGCACCAAGCGAGACAACTGAGCCCGCTTCACTAGCTATTATTTCCGCGTAGTGGAGTGGCCCCCCGTAAACGCGGGATGACGGTTTACGCGGTTAGCATGGAAGTCTCCGATGGGCAACCGTTTCTCTCCCCGACAGAGCGACGATTGCTTAATCGCATTTCCTCTGTCGCCCTGTCTTATTTCTTGCCGCGCAGAGGTTCAAGTTCACCGACCCATTAACGGAGCACTACCTAGACTCGGGCAGTTTGATCAAACGACTTAGTTCAGAAGGTAACCGAGGAATTTTCCACCGAAGGATTGCACGACGTCTTGCGACGTGTAGGCGCGGCGGACGCGCTTTCGCCTTGCTTCAACTACAACCACAACTCCGTGAATATTTGGCGCCAACGCCTTAACATCCGACGAAGCCGATAGCGCGGGACAATCGATAATCACATAGTCAAAATTTAAGCGTAGCGTTTTGAGATAGGCCTGTTGAATTTGCGGACCCGAATGCCAGCCGGCGATTCGCGTAAGTGTTTCCGTGGAAGGGCGCCCGCCAGGTCCAGCCGCTGACAAGATGAGAACGTTATCAATTTTCGTGTGCGCGCACTGCCGCAGAACATTTTTCGAATCTGCCCGCGCCAAATCATGAAAAGCGCGAGCGTCAACGATGACCACGCGCTTCTTTGTCGTGGCGGCTAATTTCTTGGCAAACGCTTGAACGACATAGCTGACATCTTCTTCCGGCAAGGCCGAAGTAAATGCTACAACGCGATTGTGCAACTTGCCTTCGCCGTCGCCGGCTTCGAACATGGTATTGATTATTTCGGGATAAGCACCCACTCTGATCCTCCGACCTTGTCATAAATACGGCTGTGTAAGTAACTCATATTCGTAATTAGACAGCACTTCCGCATTTGCAGCGATCCGCATTTATTTAAAGGAACCATAACCGGCTTATAGTCAGTAAAGCCGATAAGAGGGCGCCAGACTCAACGCCACTTTAATCCCCCTTGCCGGTACTGGTGCAGTCTGATTTAACGCCGACGGCGTTGGCTAATTCCAGCCCAGGGTTTTCTTTGAAACCCTGGGATAAGATGCATCTTTGTTTTGTCGCAACTCTGAAGGAGTTGCGACGGGTCTTCGGTTATCGCGACGCAACCTTTCAGGGTTTGCGTCTTCGTAAATGGGGCGCGTGTTCCCAGGGTTGCCAAAGCGCAACCCTGGGCTGGAATTAGCGAACGCTTTCAGCGTTCAACTCTAACTGCACCAGTACTCCGCCTGCCTGTTGGCAAACTCTTTCACAGACGTTTATGATTCCCTGCCCTACCTCAAGCCCAGGTCGTCAAGAGGTCTCCCAATGTTGGAAGCTCGCGCTGAAACCCAAGTCGCATCCGTCGATCAAATTCGCGCTCGGTTCCCAGCACTCGAGCGCATTCACAACGGCTTTCCTGTCGCGTACTTCGATGGACCCGGCGGCACCCAAGTGCCACGCGAGGTCGTTGAAGCGATGGCCGACTACCTTTATCACCACAATGCCAACACTCATTGGGCCTACCCGACCAGCGCGGAAACTGATGCCGCCATCGAAGCGGCGCGCGTTACTTGCGGCGACTTAATCAATGCTTCGCCGTTGGAAATTGCTTTCGGCGCCAACATGACTACCCTGACTTTTCATCTGGCGCGAGCTCTCGGAGCCGGATACCGCGCTGGAGATGAGTTGATCGTTACAGAGTTGGATCATCACGCCAACGTGGCGCCCTGGAAGCGCGTTGCGATTGAGCGAGGATTAAAGGTTCGGACGGTGAAATTGATTCCGGAAACTGGGCAACTCGACTGGCACGAATTTGAACAAGCTGTTAACTCACGCACCCGCTTGATCGCGGTCGGCGCGGCCTCGAACGCGCTGGGCACAATCAATGACACAGCTCGCGCGATCCGAATGGGCCGCGCAGTCGGGGCACAGATTTTTGTCGATGCCGTGCACTATGCGCCGCACGCCTTAGTTGATGTGAAGGCTTTGGATTGCGATTTCCTCGCCATGTCTGCTTACAAGTTTTACGGCCCGCATGTAGGTGTCATGTTTGGCAAGCGCGAACTCCTGGGGAGTGTCGACTTTCCTAAACTCATCCCCGCGCCTGATGCCGCTCCTGAAAATGTGGAAACAGGCACCCAGAATCAGGAAGGAATGGTTGGCGCTGGAGCGACGGTGGATTTCCTCGCGGGCCTGGCGCCAGGTGCGCACCGGCAGGAAAGCTTGTCGCGCGCGTTTGCAGAATTGCATCTTCGCAGCGCATCGCTCGTGAGAAGATTGTGGGAAGGACTCGAAAGCATTTCGCGCGTCCGGCTCTACGGACCAACTCCTGATCAACCTCGCACACCTACCGTCTCCTTCACTATTACCGGTGTTGCATCAACTGACGTCGCGCGCCGATTGGCTGCGAAAGGTTTGTTCCTGTCTCACGGTGATTTTTACGCAGCAACGGTTGTGGAGAGATTAGAACTTGGTGAAGAAGGTCTGGTGCGCGCTGGATGTGCTTGCTACACAACCGAAGATGAAGTCGATCGGCTTGTTGACGGAGTCGCGGAAATCGCCCGAGCTTGAATTGGTCAAGCTTGAATTGCTCAACCTTGATTCTGAACTTTGGAAATCTCACAGTTGGGAAGGGGGGCCCGGCCCCGATCCAATTCTAATTTCTTCAATCGAGTATCTCCAGTCCCCGCGGGCAGGCCCCCCTTCCTGACAGTTACGACCGTCATGTTTTTTCAAAGGCCAAAGTCCCAAGTCCAAAGACCAGAACAAAGCCCCAAGCCTTGAACGAGTCAGCGTACTGAGTTGATAAAATCCGCCAACAATCCATAGGCAGTGCTTTGCAAATTCGGCCGATGCGAAGTGATTGTCAGTCCCGGCATCATGTCCAACTCGAAATGCACCGCCAACGAGGTGCCGCGGACATTTCCGAGGGGGTCTGAAAGGGCTACCTGCTCCGGTTTGACTGTAGCGCTGACAATCTTGTGATCATCGAACTTCGCGCGGGCCATTAATTTGTAAGGCTTCCCTTCCGCTCGTGCAGCCTGCAATGCCCGAGTAGTCAGATCACGAATGCCTTCCCGCCGCACATCGGCAGGCGTCAATCGCATTCCCATCAACACATTCGCTAGGGCGCAAATCTTTACCGTGGAATCCCAACCATCGACGTCGTGCGATGGATCGGTCTCAGCGACTCCGAGCTCTTGGGCCATCTTCACTCCCTCGGAGAACGAACGCCCTGCTTCCATCGATTCCAACACCACGTTTGATGTGGAATTGAAGACGCCGGTGAAGCCGCGCAGTTTTACCGCTGGGAGGGTTTCGCGAAAGAGTGAAAAAACAGGCGCACTATCCAGCACGGTAGCTTCAAAGAAAAAACGTTTGCCCGCACCCTGGGCCATCTCACTCAGCTCTTCGTAACCATAAACCACGGCGCCTTTGTTGGCGGTGATGGCGTGGGCGCCGGCCTTCAAGGCAGCGGAGAGATATTCAATGGCAGGCTGACCAGTTTCATGATTCAGCGACGTTGTTTCAAACACTACATTCGGTCGCACTTGCTTCAGCCAATCGGTTACACCCTCTGCACGCGACGCATTGTTAGGCAGCTGCGACGAATCGATCGTTGCCAGCCCGTCAGAGTTAACAAGCCAACCGAGACTGCGAGAAGCTACGCCCGTGATGCGAGTTTCAATACCGTAAAGATCGCGCAAGTCATTCGCTTTAGCGGCGAGCAGCCGCGCTAAAGCTCGTCCAACATTGCCGAATCCGATAAATCCTATGTTGTAGGTTTTCATCCTACCGTTATGCCGAGGCCAAAGTTATACTGCGAACGCTTTAGGATCGCGGGCGTCCCCGCCCGCACTGAGCGCGAAGCGCAAAAAGCGTTTTAGACAAGCTGGCGAAAGGCGGCACACCTGCGGGCGAGACGCCCGCGATCCAGATTAATGAAACAATATCACGATCTGCTGAAATCAATTCTGCTTCATGGCAAAGAGCATGAAGATCGAACTGGCGTCGGCACCATCTCACATTTCGGTTATCAAACGCGATTCGATTTACGCGAAGGCTTCCCGATCGTCACTACGAAGAAGGTTCCGTTCCGCTGGGTCGCGGAAGAGTTGTTTTGGTTCCTTTCGGGAGATACCAACGAAGCAAACTTGCGAGCTAAGGGTGTAGATATCTGGGCAGAATGGGCGGACGAAGCGCACACGAGACGGTTCGAAAGGAGCGCAGGCGATCTGGGGCCGGTTTACGGTTATCTCTGGCGTTCGTTTGGCGGCCGCTACCCTGAGCATGACGGCGTCGATCAAATTGCGCGTCTCGTCGGCGAAATTAAAAACAATCCCAACTCTCGCAGACTAATCGTTACCGGATGGGATCCACGCGAAGCTGACAATGTCGACCTGCCTCCCTGCCACACGTTGTTTCAATTCAAAGTTGAAAACGCCAGTGTTCTTCATTGCCAACTTTATCAACGATCGGCGGATGCGTTTCTCGGAGTGCCCTTCAACATCAGTTCCTATGCGTTGCTGACGCATATGATTGCCCACGTTACGAATCTGCAGGTAGGAGACTTCGTTTACACGCTCGGCGACTATCACATTTACAAGAATCATCTGGATAAGGTTAACGAAGTGCTCGCGCGTGAGCCATTGCCACTCCCGCAACTGGAGATCATCGATTCTACGAATCGCTTCCGAGGGCTAGAGGGGCTACTCGATATGCGTTATGAGAATCTGAATCTAAAAGGCTACCAGTCTCATGGAAAAATAGCGGCGGCAGTGGCTGTCTAAACTTTGAACTTTGTACTTTGAACTTCGTGCTTTGATCTTAGTGTAGGATTCGAAATTGTTCTGACCAATGGTTGAGGGCGATTCAACCACGAGGTACAAAGTTCAAAGGACTAAGTTCAAAAGTCGAAGATTTTGATTTTTATGATCATTGGAATCGTTGCAGTCGATCGACAGGGTGCCATTGGAAAGGGCGGTAAACTGCCCTGGCATTACTCTGCCGACATGAAGTTTTTTAAGCAGACGACTACAGGCCATTCCTGTGTGATGGGTTACAAGACCTGGCTAACCCTCAAACGCCCATTACCTAATCGATTGAATATTGTGCTGAGCAGGAGCGCGGACATTGAACCACAGGAGTCTGTGCTGCTGATGCGAGATGTCGACTCCGTCCTGCAAAAAGCTAACGACTCACCCGGAGATTTGTTTGTGATCGGAGGGGCGCAAGTTTACCGCGCGTTCTTGCCGCATCTCGATAAGTGGATTGTTACCGAGGTGCCCTTGACTGTCGAAGGCGCTGACACGTTTGTTCCCGAAGATTATCTGGAAGGGTTTATGCCAGTCGATGAAAAAGACTTGGGCGAGCACCTAAGGGTCGTCGTCTATGAACGTGGCGCCGGCTTCTGACGTAGTCTCAAGAGCGGGAGCACGCCACTAGTCAGTCAGTTTTATATCCAGCACATCGTGACGCGTTATGATGCCCACGATTCGTCCATACTCTTCCACCAGCACCGCAGGACTATTCTGTAAGCGCCGTGTCACTTCAGTGGAACTCGCATCGACATCGACCGTCGGAAAACTAGCTTCCATCACTTCACTAACCGGAGCTTCGAGCAGGTCGCGATTCTTCACCACCTTTGAAAGGGCGCGATTCTCACGAACAGACCCAACTGGTCGCCCATCCTCCAGCACCGGCAACTGCGTCAGCCCCAATTCATTCATCTTGGCGAGCGCGTCTGCCAACTTGTCGTTAGGCGCCACCCAGACAAGCGATTGAGGCGCCTGAGTTCCCTTCGTTCCTTTGATTAGACCCGCTGTTATCTTCTGCGGCTCGAGCAGACGCTTCTCCTTCATCCATTCGTCGGAGTGATGCTTGCTAAGATAGTGCTCACCCGTGTCGCACACGATGAAAACGATGACCGCATCCGCCGGAGCTTCGGGCGCCACACGCAGTGCCGCGGCAACATTTGTCCCGGTCGACCCGCCGCAAAACAATCCTTCGAGGCGCCCCATCTGGCGCGACATCTCAAACGACTCGCGGTCAGTAACATTGATGACAGTGTCGACGTACTTGATGTGAACATTCGGCGGAACAACTTCCTGCCCAATGCCTTCGACCAGGTACGGAGTCGCTTCGATAAGTTTTCCGGTTTCTTTAAAAGTCTTAAAGATCGATCCGTAAGGATCGGCGCCGATGATCTGGATATTCGGGTTCTGCTCTTTCAAGTAGCGTCCGGTTCCTGAGATGGTACCGCCAGTGCCGATACCGGAGACGAAATGCGTGACCTTTCCGTCCGTCTGTTCCCACACTTCAGGACCGGTGGTGCGATAGTGTGCTTCCGGATTCGCGGGGTGGGAATACTGATCGGGATAGAACGAGTTTGGTGTTTCAGAAGCAATTCTTTTGGCGGTGGAAACGTAGTGGTCCGGAGTTCCCGGTTTAGCAGAGACAGGCGTTATCACGACATCAGCGCCGAGAGCTTTCAAATAACGCGACTTCTCGACCGAAGACTTGTCGGTCATCACGAAGATGCACTTATAACCTTTCACTGCGGCGGCGAGCGCCAATCCGATTCCGGTATTTCCGGAAGTAGCTTCGACAATGGTGCCACCCGGCTTCAGTATTCCTTCCCGCTCGGCGGCTTCGATCATCGCCACGCCGATCCGATCTTTCACAGAGTACCCGGGATTAAGGTTTTCCATTTTTGCGAGCAGCGTGGCCTGTATGCCGCGCGCCATGCGATTGAGCTTTACGAGCGGCGTCCGCCCAACAAGACCCAGGATATTGTCGTAATAATGCATTCGCGATCTCCGCAGCGGATTCAAATAAGTGGAGTTCTATCTTAACAGGGGTACGGTAGAAAAGGGGAAAAGGGGGGAGGGGACGGGGGAACAGGGAACAGTCGTAATAGGAGGGGTAGACCAAGGGTTAAGAACGAAACGAAGATTCCCCCGTTCCCCCTTCCCCTGTTTTTTCTTCTCCAAACATGTTGAGGCCCGGATGCGCTCTCCCCTTCGCATCCGGGCCTCTACCATGGCCACTCACTTCACAAAAGCTCTGTCAGTGACCAAGCTTGAATCGCAACTAAGCGTTGTTAGAAACGACGGTTCTTGTCGCGAATCTTGTAGGTGTAAACCGCCGCGCCTGCACCACCAGTGATCGCGCCGATGATTGCGCCTTTCTTGCCGCCGATTAGGCCACCGAGCACTGCACCACCTACCGCGCCCCCCGCGGTCGTGATTTTGTCTCGATGCTTATCCCAAATATTGCGGTCGTCTTCGTAGCGATACTGGTCATTGCGATAACGGCCATTCTCGTAACGATCGTCGTAACGGGTCTGAGCAGCTCGGCGGTAAGACCGTCGGTCGCGCGTTTGCGCACTGGCAGGCACAGCCGCGATGCTCAAAACAATCAGTGTCATCAAAGTTGCGATAAATTTTTTCATCTTGTTTCCTCCGCCGGTTCTTCCGACTGCTATTCCACTTGGCAACGACCGTGCCAACGCAGGCAGCAGCCAAAAACCGCCGGATTTGCTAACCCAATGGGCTACTACCAGCAATCGTAGCGAACCAACGAGGAATTTTTGGTGATCAGATCGTGCGGCTATTTAACGGTTTGGGATGTGAAAAATGGAAAAGGCTCGCGCGGGCGCGAGCCTGATCTTTTGGTCTTTGGTCTTTGTTGGTCTTTGGGTTTTGGTTTTTGATTTTATCTCAGTAGATAGACTGGAAAGACAGCTCTTAAACAGAATCCAAAAACCAAAGACCTAAGACCGACTTTCATTAGTGCGAAGCAGAACGTGCATGAACAAGACGTCTCATGCGATCAGCAAACAATACATCAATCTTTTGCGGTTCAATTAGCGCAGTGACTTCGCCCTGGCCAAATGTGGGGTGCATCATTGTCTGTCCGGTGCGATAAGCCCGTGTCTGATCGTAGGGGGCGCCGGGATCGAGTTTACGTCGTGTTCCGGTAGCGGCGCCGGTCTTAAAGCTACCGACCGTTCCACATTTAGGACAAGTAACTCGAGAGATTTTCCCGCGCTTGGTTAGCGAAGCAATTACATGACCGCGCTCCTCACCACACTTCACACAAAGCTTCTCGACACGATCCCCAACCACAAATGCAGGTTTCTCAGCGGTTTCGTCGACGGTAACTTTTTGCTTATTCACGATGTACTCCTTTAATTGCTATTTGTAACGATAGGTTATGCGACCCCTGGTCAAATCATAGGGTGACATTTCTACGCTTACGCGATCGCCCACGAGGATCCGAATCCGGTTTTTCCGCATCTTGCCGGAGATCACAGCCAATACCACGTGATCGGTATTTTCAAGCTGCACTTTAAAGAATGCGTTCGGCTGCTTGTCGATGATAGTGCCTTCAGCCGGAATCAAATCGTCTTTTGCCAATCAATTTCTCCTTACGAAAAAGTTTCGAGTTTCGAGTTTCAGTTTCGAGTCGAGGCCCCGCGTTGACTCATGCTGTACCAGGTTCCGCGGTTAAATTAACTTGGAACCCAGAACCCGAAACTCGGAACCGTGTTCTTACCGGCTCGCGCGACGCGGCCGGAATGAGCGAGTAAACACTCCCGAGGAAACAGGCGCACCACGCCGGTTGCCATTCGTCGAGCGGGAGGGGGCGCTGGTTTGATGATTCGTTCCGCCAAATCCCGGCAATAGCACCCGCTTCACACTCTCGCCAGTCAATCTCTCAATCGCGCGCATCGACAGCTCGTCGACTGGTGTCACAATCGTGATTGCACGGCCCTGGTTTCCTGCTCGGCCGGTGCGGCCAATTCGGTGCACGTAGTCTTCGGGAGCCGAAGGTACGTCAAAATTGATCACGTGCGAGACGAGGTCAACGTCCAGACCGCGTGCGGCAATGTCGGTAGCAACCAGCACCCGCGTCCGTCCATCACGAAAACCGCGAAGCGCTGATTCACGCTGCGACTGGGTCCGATCGGCGTGAATGCGATTAACGCTGTGGTCACGCGCCGACAGAATGTGTGAAAGCCGTTCGGCTCCGCGTCGTGTTCGCGTAAACACAAGCACGCGCTCAAAACGTTCCCGCTCGAGCAAATCCAGCAACAATGCCGTCTTCGACTCCTGCGCCACTGGATAAGCGGTCTGCTCAACCATGGCCGCAGGCTTGCCGCGCTGGTTAACTTCGATCAGTTTCGGGTTGTTCAGCGTCGTGCGAGCCAGACTTTCAATCTCACTCGACATGGTCGCCGAGAAAAGCAGTGTCTGTCGCTTTTCGGGAACAAGCGCCAAAACTCTGCGAATAGCCGGCAGGAAACCCATGTCCAGCATTCGATCCGCTTCGTCCAGTACCAGAACTTCGATAGCCGAAAGATTCACTGAGCCACGTTCGACTAAATCCAATAGCCGGCCGGGCGTGGCGATAATCACTGCCGGGCTTCTCCGGAGCTCGTCAATCTGTCGCACCATGCTGGCGCCGCCGATCAACGTGACGCTGCGATTGGCCTTAGCCGCATTAAGTTCGACGTAGTTCTTTTCAATTTGCGCAGCCAGTTCGCGCGTTGGCGCCAGGACAAGCACTCGGGGCTTGCTGGCCGCCTTGGAAGTTGACTTACGTCGCGAGGCCGCAGTTGCCGGACCGGCCTCAGTTATCCTTTGAATAATGGGAAGTAAGAAAGCGGCAGTTTTGCCAGTGCCAGTTTCGGCACAACCGATCAAATCCTGTCCGCTAAGAACAACAGGAATCGCCTGTTGCTGAATCAATGTTGGTTCGGTGTATCCGAGAGACTCGCAGCTCCGCACTTGTGCGGGCGCAAGCCCCAGTTGAGAAAAATTCATAAACTCCTTTAGCGCAAACGCTACAGTCAAATTCTGAGGTGCGCATCATCTTTACAATCGTCAGACGCTTTCAGCGTCCAACATAAATTTGCATTCGCGCTCAGGCAGACGAGAACCGCGAAGCGGGCTTTCGAATGCCGCTCGACTTTTGTCGGGCGCGAGTGTCTGAGGTTTGCGGCAAGTCCGTAAGGCGGTTTGCCTGGTAAGCTTTTGGAAAGCAACTGAGCTGCTCGCCTTACGGAATCTTACCGTTAGAAAGAACGATTCGGGGTTGC
>JBGSYG010000008.1:0-238376 GCA_041750995.1 Pyrinomonadaceae bacterium
GCTCTTAGCGCCGGCAGCAGCGGCGTTCGCAGCGTTGCCCAAGTCGCCAGGACGGACGCAGTTAGTCCTGATAGTAATACCGCCAGGAGCAGGAAGCCCAGAGAAATACCCGGCACTTGGCCACCACGTTCAAAAAACACCGGAGCAATTGCCAGAATGGCGCAGACAGCTCCCGTTAATAGCCCGCAACTTAATAGAAAAAAGTTTTCAGCTATCACCATCAATGCAAGATGACTGGCGTTGTAACCCACCGCACGCAGGAGCGCTAGCTCGCGGCGGCGCTCGAGCACATTTCGCAAAAGCACCGCGGCCATCCCGAGGGTTCCCAGCAGCAACCCCAACCCGCCGAGCATTTGAAAAGTAGAGAGATAAGTGTTTTCAACGCGATGAAAATTTGCGAGCCGCTCGTTGGTCGGCACAACGTCGACGCCATAGTCGGCAAGCCGCGCCTCGAGCGTGGCTGCGACTGCCGCTTGTTGTTCGGTAGCCGTGTCGATCAGCAGCAGCCGGTATCCTTCTTCATTGGGAAAGAGTTGCAGAAAATTCATTTCAGAGATTATCAGCTCACTTTGCAGCACACTGTTGGCGAGTGTCGCCACCAGGCGGAGGTGTTCGCCTGACGGTAGGACAAAATCTGCACCCGCCTTCACATGAAGAACGTATGTGGTCGAGTTGGCGTCGGCAATAAACGGGATTGCGCCATCAGCAAACTTGCGATTGAGCAGTAGCCAGGGATTGTTTTGTTCTTCAGCAGTTGGCTCAAACAAACTCGAAAAAGCAAAGCGGTTGCTCTGGATAAAACTTTCACGCGGCGCGATGATCTTGGGATTGGCCGGCTGGTAAAGATTAAGACAACTAGCATCATCGCCGGGCCGAACGCGAAAGCGCTCGAAAGTTACACCCGCAAGCGGAGATGCAGCATCGTGGCTGAGATTAAGAGCTTCAAGACCGGCGGGGGTGCTGGGATCATGCACGATGGGAACTAAAGCCTCGGCCAGCAATGGGAATCCGCCGCTGCCGGACTTTCGCTCAAGTGTCGTCGTTCCTTCGCGATGGCGAAACGCATCAACGGCCACGATGATGAAGGCGGCAGAAGCAATCAGGGCGATGCATAGGACGCTGCGACCCGGACGAGAAGAAGCATTGCGGAAACCGAGACGCGAGAGCGGCCACCATCCAATTCCCTGAAGCGGCTTTGCTTCAGCGCGATGCAGCCAGGCAGATTGAAGAACGAGAAGCCCGATCAACAACAGCACGCCGCCTCCGAAGAAACCCACCGTCTCGCTAATTAACTTAAACCCGGCCGCGATTAGAAGAACAAACCCGAATGAAGCAAAGCCAATTCCGATCAAAAAGCGTAAGCTGAATCCGCGACGCTCCCCTTTTTTGCCTACTCGTCTGTCATTGTTGGCTTGTTCTAAGTGACCTGATAGAAGACTACGTGTTGATTGCCTTCCTAATCTGCGCAAGGTGAGAACGACACAGATGATCGCTGCCACAATGCCGCCAAAGGCGCCCAGCAACAGTGAGACGGGCGCGATATGCAGAGCCAGCTGAGTTGTGCCTACTGCATTGACCCACCAGGTGCGAAGCCCGAACATTATTAACTGCCCATAAGCGATTGCGCCGGCCAGACCCAGTAAGCTTCCCAGCACTGCAAGAACAATTCCTTCACCGATAAAAATTTTGCGCACTCGCGCCGCCGGAAATCCCATTGCCTGCAGCACGCCGATCTCGCGCACGCGTTGCTCGACTCCGAGTCTGAAAAATAGCGCCGTTAAAAGCAGCGCCGAGACCACGAGAAAGAAACTGAAGTAGAGGAAGTATTCGCCGAAGTCGGTAGCGCCGCGTGAGGCGGCGAGCCCCTGATCGCGCACGGGAATTACAGCTAGACCCATTTCCTGGGGATTAAGCGACGCCCTGAGTTTGTCACCATAAGCTGCGAGCGGCGGCTCGCTCGAAACACCTTTAGGCTGTAAGCGAATCGAAGTGAAGTTACCAAAACGCGTTTGCCACAGTTGCTGCGCGGCGGCTAGCGGAAGAAAGGCTTTGGGCGTGGTGCCATACTGATCCCAATAGTCTTCATCCTGCTTGCGCACTCGACTAAGGTCGACAGGAAATGGCGGATCCCAGTCGGAAAGATCTTCAGAACCGGTGATACCTGGATACTCGGGAACCAGGTTTCGGTCTGCCGCCAATCCCTTGATAGGCGTGACAGCTATGAGTTGAAAGTCAGATGTCTTCGTTTCCAACCTGCCGCCTTCGTGCCACAGAAAATATTCAAGGGAGATTTTGTCGCCCGCTTCAACACCTAAGTCGCGAGCAGCCCATTCGTTGAGGATGATCTGCGGTAAGCTCGACACCGCCGCGTCGCCCCGTCCCCGCGTCGCACCGTCTCCCATCAGTTTCTCGAAATTTGTCGGGTCGAGACCAGTCACTAAAGAGTAGGGAATCGAACGAGTGCCGTTGTTGATGTTGTTCGCCAGGTACGAAAAGACTTCAGTCGTTTGCAAGCCAAGTGAACTTGCGGTCTCGTTTCCGATTTTTGCCAGCGGGCCGGTTATCAATCTGCTTTCATGCTCAAGCGACAGACTCTTCTGGTCGTCGAGGCGGCGCAGCTTTATCCCCAAATCCTCAAGCGTGCTTTGCGTCTTCAAAATTTCAGATAACGCGGCCGGTCGCCTCGTGTTATTGCCGGAAAGATTTTCAGAAATCAGAATGAGGTTCGCCTTGTTCTCCTGGTCAACAGCTCGCTGCAAAGCCTTTAGTGAGACAAAGACTGCACGCACCTCTGTCTGCTGCGCCTGAATCGAAAACTCTCCCAGCGCCCGCGCGTCCAAAATTTGACGCACTTCCAAACGCAAAGTTGTTCCCAATTCCTCTTTCTTACTGTGCAACGACTCAATCGGAATCTCGGAAAACTTCTGGACGCGTACCAGAAGCGAATCTCCGGCGTTCGCACCGAGCTCCCGCGCGAGACCATCGCTTAGATAAACGTCATTATTGCCTGGCGCAGAAACCTGGCGCCGATGAAAGGTCCAGAAGCGTTCGTCAACTCCGTAAACCCTGATGCCGGAGCCGCGTCGTTTGCTGGCTTCATGCGAAACAGTTCCTTCGAGGGCAATCAAAGGACAAGTACCTGTGAAGCCGTTCTGAGCGAATTCTTTCTGAGATTGAATATCAGCGGCAAGTTGCTCACGAAAAAATCCCGAAGTGGTGACTACCTGAGTCGAATTTCCTAAGCGTTGCAAGAACAGATTGCGCAGACTGGCGCGTACCGAGTCACCAACCAGCAAAGCGCCCGCAAGCACGGCGACTGCAGTAGCGACACCAACGATGACAGCGAGATTTGTGCGCCAGTAGAAACGAAGATTGCGTCTGACGAGTTGAAGGGTGGTCATCACAACTGTCGCAGCTGTTCGTCGGTTAGCTCGAAACGTGTGGGAAAGCGGGCCGCGAGGTCAGCGCTGTGAGTGACGACGACGAGTATTGTCTCCTGCTGCCGATGCAGTTCCAGCAGCAGGGAAGCGACCATGTCGGCGGATTTGTGATCGAGGTTACCCGTTGGTTCGTCGCATAAAAGCAATTGCGGTTTTGTGATAAGCGCGCGAGCCAGGGAAACGCGTTGCTTCTCGCCGCCGGAAAGTTTTGCTGGACGATGATCGAGACGATCGCCGAGGCCGACCTGCTCGATTAGGTCACGAGCACGTTTGGTTACATCAGCGCCATTAAGGTTAGCTTGGGAGACAAGAGTGGGAGTCAAAACATTCTCGATTACAGAACACTGCGGGAGCAGACAATGGTCCTGAAACACAAATCCGACCTCTTTATTGCGAAATGCGGCCAGGGCTTTCTGATCGAGTTGAAAAGGATTCTGACCATTCAACGTAACGGTGCCGCTACTCGGAGGTTCGAGGGCACCCATGATGTAAAGGAGCGTGCTTTTGCCGCTGCCGGATGGACCCATAATCGAAACCGCGTCACCGCGTGAGAGGGCGAGCGAAACGTCCGAGATGATCCTGAGCGACCCACTCGGCGACGAATACTCTTTGGTGACGTGCTCAACCTTTAGCAAAACTGAACCCTCCGAAAAGGCATAACGAGCCACAGATGTACAGGGATGCACACGGATATGAACTACAAACTTCTTCAGTCAACATGTATTTTCAGTTTTTCCATCCGTGAAAATCTATGCTTATCTGTGTCGCTTTTGCTTCTATGGGTGTGCCAGCACACTTGCATATGCTTCAAGTGCGCGATCGGCCATAGAACTCACGCTGTAATGATGGTAGACCTGGCGCAACCCTTGCTGCCCCAGCTTATCTCCCAATGCGGGGTCGCGAAAAATCTGTAATATACCCTCACCCAAACTTTGCAGGTCGTCTTTCTCAACCAGAAGACCACCCCCAGTCCGCTCCACAATTTCGGTGAACGCGCCACGTCGTGGCTGGACAACCGGAACTCCGCACGCCATTGCCTCGAGTAAGAACATGCCCTTGGGTTCGTCGTAAGTCGCTGGCACGGAGAGCACGTCGAGTTGCTTTAAAAAAGCGATCTTTTGTTCCCGGTCGACTACGCCGCGATAATGAAATTCATCGCTGAGTCCGGCTGCGGCGATCTTGTTCTCAATATCTGCCAGGTATTGCCGATGTTCTGGCGCCATGTATCCGGCTGCTTCGAGTCGAGCTTTAGGGAGCGCGCCGCTCGTTCGCAACATGCAGTACGCCTCGGCTAAAACATGCAGTCCTTTTTCGGGGGCGACGCGGGCAAAAAAACCTACCGTGAATGGTCCGGCGCGCTTTGCCGGCCGGCTTACATAGCCTTGCAAATTAATGCCGAGCGGCACAACCCGAATCTTGTCCGGAGGAATTTGGAGATAGCCGGGCATGAACTCCGCGTAATAGTCGCTAACGGAGATGAACGCGTCGACGTGCTTGATCTGCGCACGAATCAAAGCAAGGGCTTCGCTGCGATATGGTTCATGCAAACCTTCCAGAAACAAATCTTCACCCTGGAGTGTGCAGCAGACGGGACGACCGAGAGCCTCTTTGATCGGCTTTGCGAGTCCAAGCAACAGGGAGTAGGGAAGACTCACGAGATCCGGAGGCGCTTCGTGTTTCGCCCACTCCACCAGCTTAGCTACCTCCTTCTGCTGAAACCCGTCCTCGCCTTTCAGCATTGAGACGGTGAGCTCGCCTAACATCTTTGGGCTCGTGGAAATTGAACGGCGCGATGCAAGTTGCAAGAGGGATTTTGAATCCCACAAACGATCAAGCCAGCGCGGCGACTTGCGAAAGAGCGGCACGTATTGTTCAAGGTAAACACTGATGCCGCCAAAAAATACTTTGCCGTTGCTGACGTTCGCTTCGTCTGTCAGCGTCGGGGTGTAAATGGGGAGTAAGGTTACGTCGTGACCGCGAGCGATCAGTTCAGCCGCGAGCGCGTTATCTCGCAGGCAACTGCCGCAATACATCTGTCCCGCACCGCCTGTGAGATAAAGGATCTTCACTTAACTAAGTTGTAGAGGCGTCACTCCGTGAACGGCTCTTTCCGTGCAAGGTTGGGGGCGCCCACTGAGGAGCGCCCCTAAATGAATAGGGTCGCTCCGATCACGCAACCGCGCGCTGAAAGGCCCGGCGTGCGTACAGGTGTTCGAACAGGTTGCCTTCATGTGGCTGGTCCCAACTCACAACGCTGGTTGGTACCGCTCCGACATTTAAGCGATCTACATGCGGGGAGTTAACAAGCTTGTTGATTAGTTTGGGATCAGACGTGATCGCGGTAACCACGAGGCTTGGTCCTAACGCTTCCGGAATCATCTCAGGAGCAGCGGTAACGACGCTCGCAAAGGGAAACATGAACTCCTTGTTGGCGAGCGGATGATCCACACTTTCGCAGAGCACGATGGTAGGCAACAGATAAGAGCACTCGTCATGTGTTACCAGGCGTTTGCTGTTTTGATTCGTCACTTCGCTCGCCCCTGGTTCCATCAGCCCCTGATCGACGATTTGAGAAATACGCGAGGCCACTTTCGCATCCGCGAAGGGCGCCAGTCGTGCCTCGTCGTCGTCCGCGGGGCGGGGCTTGATTTGGGAAAGCCGGTCGGCAAGGGCTTCACTAATCTCCTTCGCGTGACGCGGTACCCAGATGCCCGATGCGTTGATACATGAGCGTCCGCCGTTGTCAGCGATTGAGCGAGCCATCACATCGAGATACTGCTCCCAGTCGTCGATGCAATCCTCACCGATGACGACTTTGCTGTAGCCCGGACCATGAATCTCGATACGTGAATCGCCCTGCCAAAGACTGGTGGAAGATGCGTCTCCAAAAATCATCCCGCGTCCACAGTTTCTGAGAATCTCGCCCGCACCGGCGTGGTCGGCGGGATAAAAACTAAACGCCTCGCGCGGAGCCCCTGCCTTGATCAATGCCTGAATGATCCGGTAGGGGGTCCATGGTTCGGCGCTGCCAGGTTTCAAAACGAGGGGAATTTTCAGCGGAATGGCCGGAATCCAAAGCGAGTGTACGCCTGGGGAATTGCTGGGCAGAACAACGCCCAAGGATTCTGCCCGCGGATAGAAACTAAGCGCCTGCCCGTTGAGCTCGCCAAAGCCGCGATCCAGAACCTGCCAATCGATGTTGCGCGTCAAGCCATTCAAGACATTGCCTACTCCGGCAAGCACGCCGCGAATCTTATCCATGTTGTTGCGAGCCAGAACATAAGGCATGCCCGTGGTCGCTGATACCTGGCTGACGTAGTCTTCGGCAGTTTGACTGACATCTCCCAGAGGTAACGAGTCGTTGGTAAAGTGGTCAGCGGCGCGCGCACAGATCTCTACTGACTCAGAAGTGGTTAGTGATGCGAGCTTCGCTCGTGCTGTTTGCTGATCGCGCAAATCGCGTCGAATCAAGCCGCTATTGGCCTGGCTAATTTCGACGAAAGGCTCGCGTGTCCGATGGTGCGCTACGGTAGCCACATCAAGACTCTTGTAAGGCTCACCTTTGCGAATGATTGGTATATGCAACATGGAAATCAAATATGAATGATGAATGATGAACGCTGAACGCTGAATACCAATGTGAACCTTGAACAATGAATTCAGTGTTCATCATTCAGCGCTCATCGTTCCTTCAGTAGACTCCTTCAACGACCGTTGATTGAAATCTTGAGAACGGTCGCACATTCCTTACGCCATCCCAGGGGTAGAGTTCGCAAGGCGGTTCGCGTTCTGCTTCATCGCGTTCGAGAAAGCGCGGCATAAAAAACTCCCTCGTCAGCGTAGTCAAACGCACTCGTCCTGTCTCGCCGTATTCCACCACTCGATCAGGATTGTCGGGATCGACAACTTCAATCATCGCGCGTGGGGTGGGCGGATAATAAATGACCGCGAAGTTGTCTTCGGGCACGCGCGGCTTGTGCACCGCCAGACCCATCAAGGTATTTCCATACGTCGGAGCGAAGTAGGCATCTTCGAGTAGCTCTTCAACGGCGAACCGGTGAAACTGCGGCGTCATCTCCGTGCCACCACAAAAAACTCCGGTGATGCCCAGCTTTTTGAGGGACACTTTTTCGCAGAGTGCTTCCAGCAGTTTCGGCGTCGTAAACAGGCAGCGAATGTTGTCGTGCGCGCGCAAGAGAGTCAGTCCTTGTTCGATCACGTGCTGTTTGTATTGCTCAGCCATTTTAGGCTGCCCCATCTTCAGCAGTTTGATGACCCAACGCGGATCGAGGTCAATCATGAAACAGATGCCACCGCGAAACTGCGCCAGGTGTTCTACTGCTAAACGCAAGCGCCGCGGTCCAGTCGGTCCGAGGGACAGCCAGTCTGAGCTTTTCGGAAAATACTCGTCGGGCAAGGTAGGACTAAAGGCTTCGTAGTCGAAGCGAAAATCCTCGATATTGATCCGCGACTTTGGCACTCCCGTACTGCCTCCAGTTTCAAAGGTGTAGACCGGCCGGCCCGCGTAACCCTTGGGTACCCAACGACGCACCGGCCCACCCCGCAGCCATTCGTCTTGGAAAGCACCAAGCTTAGCGAGGTCATCGTAGGAGTGGATCTTGTCACGGGGATCCCAGCCGAGATTGCCCGCGTAGTCCAACCAAAAAGGACAACCGGTGGCGGGATCGAAGTGCCATTTCACCACTTCGCGCACCCATGCATCCAAAGTTTCGCGTGCTTGCTTGATATTTGCCTGAAGGGCGGTTTCAGCTTGAGACATTTTGAATCGTTTAAGAAGCGTCTGACCTGATCTTTCTTTAACGTTAAAATACCAGAGGAGGTTCTGGATTGGCGATTGTAGATTGCCGATTGGCGATTTGCCCGGTAACCAACCAAGAATTTCAAAGCGTAATCGAAATCGCAAACACGCAGGCTGGATACAAAACGGCTTTGCCGGCGGATGTGAAGGCGTGGCTTTGCCGCGCCGAGCGCGCTCCACCAATTTGGCCGGGCTCCGCTCTGAAAAAGACTCGCGGGCGTAGCCCGCAACCCTAGGAGAGGTGTTCGTACTGCGCGGCAATCCACGCTACACATCCGGCCGCCAAGCCGAGTGCGCGCTGATCTATTGTTATAATGAATCCCCCATCGATTCGTGGTGATATGATTGCATGTATGGCTCTCCACGATTTGGAACGTTTGATTAAATTCCTGGGGCAAACTCCGGTTGTCTTAGCGAGCCTTTTTCAGCAGCTCTCGCAAGCTGATCTGAATTTGAAAGACTCGGACGAGTTTTCCGCCCTGGAGAATATCTGCCACCTGCGCGGTATCGAAATCGAAGGCTACGGCGAAAGAATCGTACGGATTTTAGAAGAAGACAGTCCTTCTTTACCGGATCTTGCTTTACCGGATCTTGATGGCGCGCTACTGGCAATTGAGCGCGACTACAATAACCAGGACGCAAAAGCAGCGCTGGCCGACTTCATTGACGCGCGCTCCCGGAACCTTAACCTCCTGAAAGACCTGGGTCCGAATCAGGTCGCACGCGAAGCTACTCTCGAAGGTGTTGGCGTAATAACCCTGGAGAAACTAATCGAGCTGATGGTCGAACACGACCAGGGACACGTAGCCGAGTTGCAGACCATTTCCCGGCGGTCGCAACGCCGCTCAAAAACCAGCGCGGTCTAATCTGACTATGGTTGCTCCTAGACCGCCGGCTTCAGGCGGGGCATCTGTCCAATCAATTACAAAAGATGTTTTAGCCAGGATTGAGCGCACGATGGTGCGCTGCACTCCGATTCCTTTACCGTGAATGATCCGCACGACTGGCAAACCAGCTTCATGAGTCAGTCTCAAATACTCCTCCACCACGCGCGCCACGTCGCGTGGGGGGATGGTGTGCAGGTCGATCACGTCGGTAACAGCGATCTCCACCAGTGCGGGAAAGGGGTTATAGGGATCGATCGCGGAATCGCCCTCGCTAGCATCTTCAGGTGGAGTTGTTGGCTGATCGCTCGGGCTAAAGAGTCTGCGGAACCAATTCGTTATTCTGGACATTCTTGTTGTCTTAGAAGCTCAGCCAAAAGTATGTGAACTCATTCATTGATGGCGGCAACCGCCTGATAATCGCCGCGCCGGATCAACCCAAATATTTCAGCGTCTATGCTGTCACAGGGCTTTGCACAAAAAGTCCCAGCATCAAGACTCAATGATGTGCCTCGTTTGCGAGGCAGGCCGCAGGGCAGTTAGGCCAGGCCGTTTACTGCTGGTTAGATGGCGCAACGATTGAACCTTAAGCCGTTTCAACGGCCTTCCCCGAATTAGGCCGCTAAAGCGGGCGCCAAGTCGGTGAGCCAATCCTCGCGGAACCTATCAAAGGATACTTTTGGTGCAAGCCCCTGTCACAGTATAAAGTTCGTGAAACGGTAGGGAGTCATATGGAACTAGGACGAATTAGTGCCCTCTTTCGTTACCCGGTTAAGTCAATGGCCGGTGAATCACTAGATGTTGCAAGGCTGAGTTTGCATGGCATCGAGGGAGATCGGCGGTTAGCCTTTCGTCGACTCACTGACAAAAGTTCGTTCCCCTGGCTGAATGCGAGCAAGTTACCGCAGTTGCTCCTGTATAAACCATTCGGGCGGGACAGCAACAGTCCTGAGCTACTCCCAACGCACGTTCGTACGCCGGATGGAAAAGAATACGAACTCAGAAGCGACGAATTACGGGAGGAAATTTCGAGACGGTATGGCAGTGATCTCGAATTGATGAATCTCAAGCATGGCATCTTCGACGAAGCTTGTATTTCGGTAATCAGCCTCGACACGGTGCATTGTATTGAGCGCGAATCAGGCCGAGACGTTGACCTCCGCAGATTTCGACCAAACATTGTGATTAAAACAAATAGCGCTGAGCCGTTTCCTGAAGACAGATGGGTGGGGCGGACTTTGACATTTGGCGACGGAAACAGCGGGCCAGCCCCGATAGCAGCTGTCGGGGTTACGCTGAGGGATGAGCGATGTGTGATGGTCAATTTTGATCCAGACACAGCCGTGCGAGATTCTCTAGTGATGGAGACTGTCGTTCGCCTGAACGCGAATTATGCCGGCGTATACGGCACGGTGGTGAGGGCGGGCGAGCTGCGTCTCGGTCAAGTTGTGAGCTTTGGAGAGTAAGATAGCGGAGGCATCAACGCCATTAGAATTACGCTGCCCAACTCCACGTTGGATCGAAGAGCTTCCTTCAAACAAGTAACATACTACTGCGCACTAAAATGATCCGATGGTCCATTGACACGACACATCGTTCAGACTAGACTCCCGCTTGAACTTTTAATTCGGTTTGGGCTCACACACCTGCAACTGCTTCATCCTCGACTCAAGCTGTGACGTGCCCGCGAGGGAGAATACAATGCCAACAGAAAAATACACAGGCCTGGTTACTTACAAAACCTCTGGCAACAAAACGACAATCGACATAGCCGTCCCGACCGGCACGCGATTGAGGGACACTCTGAAGGTAATCGACATCGTCAAGGCTGAAGCGATTAGAAAATTTCAGCCAGGGCCTTGCAACGCATGCCACTCAGGAAGAGACTTTCGCCTCCGTGAACTCGCCCGGGTGCTACCCGAAAGAATGGGAAAGAACATGGCGGCGTTTGATCTTAAGTCGGGAAAACTAATCAGATAGCCTGATGTGAAGCCCGGTCGCGCGAAGCTAAGACCGCCGATCATTTTGACGGTCTGAATATTCGTGCGCCCGGCGCCAGATCGTACTCGATGTTCGACGTAAATGATTCAGCCGCAGCGCGAGGTGGTGTCTGCTCGCCGCCTGCGCTAGGTGTAGGGCTGCTCTACAATGCGGCCCTGCCTGAATTTGTGCGCTCTAACCTCGACTCCTTTGATTACCTGGGGATTATTCCTGATACATTCTGGCTTGATCGCGGTCCCGGGCATCCCCAGCGGTACGAAGAACTCGAGTTCTGGATCGAGACTCTCGATTGGGTGGCGGCGAGTCGTCCAATCGTTAGTCATAATATTGGTTTGTCGATCGGCAATGCCGGATCGCTAGACCTATCGTATCTGGAGCAGCTCGCACTCTTTTACAACCGTTATCAATTTCCCTGGCATAGCGACCATCTTTCCTTCGTTCAGGTCCGTGGCGCCAGCGGTGATGATCACAACGCCGGTCTCGCCGTCGCGATCCCCTATGACAAGGAAATGTTGGAACTCGTGGCCGCTAGAGTCGCGGTGGTAAAAGAAAAGATCCCTATTCCCTTCCTACTTGAAAACAGCGTCTATTTTGTCGATATTCCTGAGCAGGACATGCCTGAGACGGAGTTTTTGAACCGCCTGACGCAAAGTTCACAGTGTGGGCTGTTGCTGGATTTGCACAACCTCTACGCTAACGCCCGCAATCACGGCTTCGACGCTTTCACGTTTCTCGACCTGGTGGATCTCACCTCCGTTGTCGAAATCCACATAGCCGGCGGCGACGAGTTTGCCGGAATGTACACGGACTCTCATGCAGGCCCCTGTCCAGAACCAGTTTGGGAACTGCTGGACTATGCGATTCCGCGTACGCCAAACCTGCGAGGCATTACTTTCGAGTTTCACTTCTCGTATTACGGGCTAATGGGAGAAGCCGGCGTCCGTGCGCAACTTAATCGAGCTCGCGCGGCGTGGGCTCGTCGTTCTTCCCGCAACTAAGATTTATGACGATGCAGGGATTCCAGAAGGCGATGTGCGATCTGGTAGCCTCGCCGGATCTGTGCATGCTGCTGCAAGAATCTCCACAGCAGGTGCTCGAGCGTTACGATTTATCGGACAGGGACCGCCGACGTCTGGTCGAAGTGGTTCAGCAGCCGGGAATGTTCGTCAATTGTTCGCTCTATCGCGCTAACCGTCTGTCTCCGCTCTACAACCTCATGCCGCACACGTGCTTCCTGCTGAATGAGGCACTTCTGGACGAAGCGACTGAATTCTGGAACGTCTTTGATGAAAGCCGATTGCAATACAACGAGGAAGTGGAGAAGTTCGGCAATTTCCTGCGACGGCGCATTGAACTGGGCTTCCTGAAAGACCCCATCCTTGCTGAGGTGCTCGAATACGAACTGGCGTTGAATGAGTTTCGTTATACGCCCCGACTGGACGTTCTATCGCGCCTGGAGGTAAGGAACTTAGTTGCGCGCGAGAATAAGCTCATCCGCCTGCATCCTCTGGTTCGAGTCTTGTTGTTCAGACACGAACCGAAGCGGCTGCTGGAATTTTTGGAAGAGCGGCGACCGCTGCCGTACGAGTTGGCTGAGGGAGAATTCTGGGTGCTATTAGACGGAAAAGGTGAAGAGGTAGTAACAAAGCTAATAGATTCGGGCGTTGGCCGGCTTCTCAAAGCCATCGAAGCAGGAACCGCACAATCGCTGAGTGCAGACGACGTCGAAATGCTTATTGAAGCGGGCCTAACGGTGCCACTTACGTAATTTTCTCGGCGTCGGAGGGGCGTCCCTCCTTGGGCGCCGCGGATATTTGCTTAAAGAAAAACAAGCTTCACGAAAAAAGGGGGCGGCCACAGAGTGCCGCCCCTACATCTGAGCCCGCCTACTTCGAACTTACGCTAATAGTGTGCGTTGCCCCGTGACGTTGACGACGGTTGAAGTCTTGGTGTTGCCGCCTGTATCGATTGCAACGGCAAAGACAGTGTGTGCGCCGCTGGTCGTTGAAGTACTGTTCCAACTAATTCCATACGGCGACGTGTTATCTGTCCCCAGCAGAATATTGCTATCACGGTAGAAATCCACTACCTGTAACTGCGCTTACGATTTTTATGCAGTCCCTGTTTGACACTCTCGTTGAGCCACTTGTACACTCCGATTCTTTTAAATCCACAGAGTAATGCAAACATTAGTGCCCTGGTTAGGTTTTTGTAACGCAACTGTTAGTTTGCGTGCTTGCCTTGAATGCCATTCATTCCGCGCAAACTGACAGTTTGCGCTACAAATAAGGGCACTGCCGTGCAAACATTAGTTTGCAAATGCGACTTAGTCGCTTGTGCTGTCCGACGACGCAAGCTAACAGCTTGCGCTACCTTAATCTTTCCCGAAAGGAATCAAACTCATGGGTGCGCGAAATAAGATCACAGTTGTCGGCGCCGGCAACGTAGGCGCGACGGCTGCTCACTGGTTGGCCGCGAAGGAGCTGGGCGACGTTTGCCTGGTGGATATTGTCGAGGGTGTGCCGCAGGGCAAAGCTTTGGACCTGGCTCAGGCAGCGCCGATCGAAGGGTTCGATGTGCGGCTGAAGGGTTTGAATTCTTACGAGGGCACCGAGAATTCTGACGTGGTGATCATTACCGCTGGTCTGCCGCGCAAGCCGGGCATGAGCCGAGATGATTTGTTAAAGACTAACGCCGACATCGTTTCAAAAGTTGTTGATGAAGTTGTGAAGCGCTCACCTGAGTCAATCCTAATCGTCGTCTCAAATCCGCTTGATGCGATGTGTCAGGTGGCTTTTCGTCGATCAGGTTTTCCCAAGCATCGAGTAATTGGCATGGCCGGCGTGCTCGACTCCGCGCGGATGCGCTGCTTTCTCGCCGAGGCACTCGATGTTTCAGTGGAGAACGTTACGGCGTTTGTGCTGGGCGGACACGGTGACACGATGGTGCCACTGCCGCGTTTTTCAACGTGTGCCGGGATTCCGATTCCCGAGCTGTTGTCGCAAGAAAAGATCGACGCCATCGTCAAACGGACTGCCGGTGGTGGCGCTGAGATCGTGTCGCTGCTGAAAACCGGTTCGGCCTATTACGCACCGTCAGCGGCCGCAGTAGAAATGACCGAGTCAATTCTTAAGGACAAGAAAAAGATTCTTCCGTGCGCGGCTTATCTCGAAGGCGAGTATGGCATCAATGGGTTGTACGTGGGCGTGCCTTGTAAGCTGGGAGCGAAGGGTTTGGAGCAGATCATTCAGATCAATCTCCAGGCGGATGAGCGAATCGCTCTGCAGAAGAGTGCCGCCGCGGTTCAGGAGTTGATTGATGTGTTAGGCGTCTGACCCACGGGGAAAAGGGAAAAAGGGAAGAGGGAAAGAGGAGCCGTTTTACTCTTCCCCCTTCCCCTTTTCCCCTGTTCCCCTCTTAGTTACTACCTTGGCAGCTTGATGCTGGCGCCATCACCGACAACGCTTGTCGGATCGGCATCATCAGCCGCCCCCATCTGATTATCAAAAACCGTCTCTCCGGTTTTTTCATTCCAGACTTTCAACCGGAATCTATCGACACCGTCGCCCCCCGGCGCCTGACCATCGATCACAGTCAGGATGTAACGATAACCAGGCAAATTGTTGACAGTACCGAAGCCCTTGAACTGCGTTCGGGCTCCGGAGACTGTTTTGGAATCGACACCGAGAGTTCGGAATTCCAGTTTTCCAACGAGCAGGTTAATCAGACTCTCATTGCGACTGCTCCTCGCAGTTGCCGCCTTCGAGTTGAAATCGAAGTTGACCATTCCCAGTACCACTGGCTCCATAAAAGCCGCGCTTTGGTTGGCGTTTTTGCTTTCGATGGCAACCACAGACCATGAGCCACCTTTCTGGCTCTTAGGCACGAGCACTGTACTGGTCTTGGTAACGGTGTGGTTGGACGCATCCGTGCACGTCGTCGTGATCGTGTAGATTCGCCCGCTACCTTTGCCACCGCGTTCAGCGCGGAGCTGTACGTGATGATCGTCGATTACCTGCCAGTCAGGCGCAGTATCGCCATCTCCTAAACCATCAGTTGGCTCGTTACTGCTGACTGTCAGCACGCAGGTAAGCGGACAGTTGTCGGTCGCCGTGTAGTTGACGGTGACGTCGACCATCTGGTGATTTGGTGGCCACAGAGTATTGGGACTCGTGGTTGGTGTGCTAAGCACTGGCGACTCGGTGTCATTCACCGTGACGGTGAACGAACAGGTGTCGCTGGTTCCGTCCAGCCTTTGACCCGTCACCACTACCGTAGTGGTGCCAACCTGGAAGAACGTTCCTGATGCCTGGCTGGGAGTCACGGTGCCACAATTTCCGGTGTATGTCGGTGCCGGATAATTAACTATCGCACCGCACTCACCAGGATTGTTTGAAACCGTGATATTCGCCGGACAGCTCAGGACGCACGCGCCACCGCAACAGAAGCGCGTGCTTTGGTAAATTGAGATGGTGTCAATGCGCTGTCCGCCACCGGCTGGATTTGTACCGGTGTCATAAGCCGTTCGCCATCTCAGTTGTGCATTCTGGCCATAAGAAGTAGCAGGAAGAACCACGGTCGTAGTGATAAACCCTGCCGAGTTTCCGCTCCAGGCTGCCCGACCAGTTAGTACGCTATCAGTGACCGTAATTGATCCGTTGTAACCGCCTTCAATAAAGCTGCCGCCAGCGGCAAGAATGTCCGCGAAGGCCCCGCCGTTGATACTAATTTCAAGGACGGCGCCGTCGAAGCTCGGTTCAGTGTTGTAACTGTTGCGGAAGGTTAAGCGCACGCCTGGGTTCGATCCGCCCAAAGGCGCGGTCGGGACGGCAATAGTTGGCGAAGTTAAACTGTTTTCGCCGGGAGTAGTGGAGCCAGCGCCAAACGCTGAGTTTGGTGGCGTGTCATTGGTGGTGTTTGTTACCCAAAGAGGCGGATTGGCGCCTGCTCCTGCGCGAGCTGTTGTCCAACCAGCCGGCAGTGCCGGCGCAACGACGCCGTCGAAGTTTTCCGTGAAGGTGGCAGGTGAATTCACCAGCACACCGAGTGTGTAGGAAATGGTGAAGTTGCCAAGATCTACGGCTCCGTCCTGCATATGGAAAGTTAGGGTGATGGTGTCGCCACAACTCGCATTGTTGGAGAAGCTAAAGTTTCTAAATGCTGTTGCACCACTGGCAACTACTCCGTAACTTTCAGGTCCAGTCGGGAGTGTAACGCCTCCCGTAGGCAACAGAGTGACCACGAGGTTGTCAGTTGGTCCCGGGCCTATGTTCGTGACCCCTAAGCTTATCGTTATGTTTTCACTCGGATCGACCACGCCATTACCAGGTGCGCAACCTTCGGCAACGATCGTGGCTCCGGCGTTTCTTGTCACCGGTAACTGACGCCCGGGAATTCCAATTTCCCAAATGCCCCGCCCGTGAGTGGCGATGCGCAGGTAACGCTGCACGTTGGAAATCTTCGCATCAAACACAGCAACGCGCGGCAAACCGGTTCCAAGAGGAACCCAGTTTGCACCGCCGTCGCTCGAGTGATAGACGCCGATGTCCGTCCCCGCGTAAAGCGAGTTTGAGTCCTGCGGATCGATTGCGATCGAGCTGACCGGGACCTGGGGAATGCCGTTGCTGGATGGAGTCCAGGTCGGAACCGGATCATTAAGGTTCGTGGTTTTGAAGATCTGTTGACCGGCAGGTGGTGAAAAGCTGGTAAAGCTTATGTAAGCGGTAAACTTGTTGTTGGGATCGATGACCGTTTCGCCAATCGAGTTTCTGGTAAGGTCGACGGGGTTTGGTGGCGGAAAGTTACCCCCAGTAACGTCTGTCATGACGGCCGAGCCAGTGGTGGTTGCAAAGACTTGTCCGTTGCGCAAGCCTACTAGCCTTACATTGTCGTCTTGCGGCGAAATGCCAATGCTGGTAACCACGATACCTGAAAGGGCGCCGGGCGCGGTTGGAACCAGTGGTCCCTGACTCACGAGGGTCATCGTGTCACCACGATTAGTCGAGCGATACAGGCGATCAGTTCCGAAGTAGAGGGTATTGAACGGGACACCTGGTCCCTGGTTCATAGGTGCGTAGAACAAGACGTTGTCAGCGCAACGGAAGCCGTTGTTGCTGGTGGTTCCGGAGCAGCCTCTAAATGTCCAACCGGAAAGTTGACCGTCGGCGTTTGCCAGAGTATTGCTGGCTCTCTCGTACCCAATCTGGCTATTCGTCTGGTTAAAGAAGGTGTGATACATCAAGACGTTGAATGTATCCTGTGCATTGTCATCTATAACCGCATAACCACCATCGCCGTCGCGACAGTGCGACACCGTTCCATTAGCCGCCCAACAGATAGTGCCGTTGTCCTGCGTGCCGCCCATCAGGAAGTTCCTGTCAAAGGGGTGCAAGGCGAGACCTTGAAACTGCGTTGCGCTGAAGTCGATATTGTTGAGCGTCTGCCAGGTGTTTCCATTGTTGGTGGAGCGCCAGATGCCGCCATCGTTGCCGGTGTATACGATCTGCGGGTTCGACGGCGCAATCGCCACGGCATGTCCATCCGCATGGAGCGTTGCATTATTGCTGGCAAAGGTGGTGCCGCCATTTAGCGAACGCTTCATCACGTTGCTTGTGCAGTTTGCAGATCCATTGCCTGCCGCGCCGGCTAAGTGGATGGTCTGATTATCGGGCGTGACGCCGATTGCGATGTCGTAGAAACACTGTCCGCCGCAAAAGCCCGTCGAACCAGCCATTGGGACCGACCAGGTCAAGCCGCCGTCGGTGGAACGTCTGACCAGGCCTGCGCTGGCTGTTGTACAAGCCGGACCGCCCAGAGCGGCGGTTGAAACCTCTCCAGTGGCTGCGTAAAAAGTAAGTCCGTTGGTTGCGTTTCTAGTCACCGTCAATTCGGCGCGCAGCGCTGCACCATTTCCCCAGGTAAGGGTGCGTGTGAATGTTGGCGCTGCATCGAGTGCGTTCGCGGTTCGATAGATGCCGCCGTCACCGCTGACGCCAATTACCGTTGCTAGCAAAAGGTTTGAATCGGCAGGATCCATTTCCATGTCGATGACAGTGCGATCCTGTGCTCCAAGTCCGGTTATCGGAATCTGTTCAAAGGTTGGGACCGCAGCTTGGGCATTCGTCGAACGATAAATTCCACGAGGGGCCTGAAGCAAAGTGCTGGTGTTTGGATTGCCTCCCGATCCCGTTGCAGTGCAAACAAAGATGATGTTGTTGTTCGAGGGAACAACGAGCACACGGCCAATCGATCGCCCGTTAAAGACGTTGCCACCGACTGCGTTAGTTCGGAATGGCCCATTCAACGTAGGCGTCGCCGAATTCGCGTTTCGAATTATGTAGAGGCCCTTGCCCGCAAAGCTGTCGGCTGATTGGCCGTTCTCGCCGGTACCTACGTAAACGATGCTGGAGTCAGTTGGGTCAATCGTGAGGGCGCCAATCGCGAGAGTTTCCAGTTGGAACTCAAACAACTTGGTCCAATTTGCCCCGCCGTTAGTCGACTTGTAGAGACCGCCTTGCGCGGTGCCAACGTAAACAGTGTCTGGGTCTGTTGGATGTATCGCAATCGAAATCGTTCGACCGCTTACCGGGACGCGCGTCCCTTGGGTCTGGCCGAGCGGTATCGGGTTGGGACCGATGAAAGCCCAGTCGGTAATGTTTACGAGTGATCTTACTGAGCTCGCTGCAGGCCGGCTCTTCAACGCTTTCTGCTGCCGTTCCATTTGCTGGATTGCTCTATCACGAGCATCTTCGGGAACTTCGCCGTCGCGGCCACGCAGCATATCGAAGTAGTCGCCGCGCGCCCGCAGGTAGGCTTCCTTATCGACTCTGCCAGTCATGCCTGGTGGGAGATCCGGATCGTCGTCTTCACCAACTTCGCTGTCAGTGTTTGCCGCTTCTGCCTTCTGTTGCTTATTTGATTTGGCGGCGCCTTCTCGCTTGCCTGCTTGTTTTTGCGTCAAGCTAGCTGGGGAGCTTTTGCCTTTGTCCCGACCAGCGGTCAGGGGCGTAAAGTCCCAGGCGACTGCGATCGACGCGACTACGAAAAACAGAATCAGCATCCATCTGGTAGTTCTATTCATTGAGTTCTCCTTCGGAGCATGGTTCTTCTAAGGACGAGATTTGGAACGAGGATGGCGGACAGGTAGAGATAGGTCATCCTAGTGCGAGTGGCACAGAGCGAACTAATCTATTAAGGAAAGATCGATTCCGACTTTTAGTGGTTGTTGTTACGGTCAGCGCACGACCCGAGCAGTGTTAACTACGACAGTTTGGTTAACCAACCGGCATGACCCTGAAAATGTGGCGGCAGACTACGGCGTCTGATAGTAGTTTGTCAAGAATTATTGGCGTAGAGGTAGGAGTCTTCAACGCGAACGTTTTTGTCACGGCGTTGCCGCTACTTTTCCGACTCTAACGCATGCATTGCCAGGACGAGAGTCGCCAAGACGCTAAGGAGACAAAAATAAAGAAAGGACAACGGGTGTGAAGGAAACATTTGGGTCTTACTATTTTCGTCTTTCTTCCCTGGCGCCTTAGCGGCTTAGCGCCTCAGCGTTAACAGCATGAGGCTTCTTTAATTGTTTTGCTGACCAGGCGTCCTCGGCGTGTCATGGCGTCCTGGCGGTTTAAATTGACCCGGCGCGGTGGCGCTAAACTGTGCTCCTCGCAAGAGTTAAATTAAATTGTTGACTGAGATTCTGAGGCCAACTTAATATACTTGACGATTGGCAGGGCCGAATCCACGGCCGCATCTGCCGCACTTCTTGCCTCCCGTCTTCGCCTCACTGCGAGTCAAAAGACGACATCGACAATCTTCAAGACTAAAGCTTCGCAAGTGATAGGAACAATCTGATGAGCGCGCAACCTGAAACCTGGCGTGTGAGTACCATTGAAGGAGTTTTTGAAGCGGACCTCGAGACGCTGCGACAGTGGATTCTCGAGGGCTGTGTTCAGCCCACCGACAAAGTCACTAAAGGCAACATGAATTGGATCGACGCTGGTAAAGCGCCGATGCTGCGTGCGGCTTTTGCCGGCGAGCGAGTGCCGATTGCGGTCCCAACAGTGCCCGCGGTTGTCGAAGCTTTTCCCGAAGTGGCAATGCCGGTGTCGACAATAAGTATTCCCGCGGAGACTTACTCGCCAGATTTGGCAACTGCTAACCTCCCATCAGCCGACGTCGCAACTTCTGATTTCACGCCGAACTCTTTTCCCGATGACGCCGACTCGCCGGATTTTTGTCATAACCATCCTCAAGCTCCGACGAAATATATTTGTTGGTCGTGCGTCAAAGGTTCTTGCGAAGCGTGCGCGAGATTTGTCGCGAACAGCAAAATTCCGCTCTGCCCGCTCTGCGGTGATCTTTGCAAGGTGTATGCGGCTGAGAAAAACAAAGTCCAGCGAGAACAATTTCAGGAATCGGGATTTGGCTTCGCTGACTTCGCACGCGCGCTTCGTTATCCATTGCAGCACAAGGTTGCCTTGTGCTTTGGAGCAGGTGTCTACGGCTTAATGCTGCTGGCAGGATTCCGTGGCCGGATTGTCGCATCGGTCATGATGTTCGGTTGTATTTCTCACGTGATCAGTAACGTCGCCTGGGGTCGTTTACATAAGAGCTTCATGCCCGACTTCAGCGAATTTTCTGTTTGGGATGATGTAGCTGTTCCGATCGCTCTAGGACTGGGCATCACGATTGTCACCTGGGGTCCGGCGATTGTGCTGATCCTCGCGTTGGTTTTTGGGGTCGTCAGTTCAGGCTCATCGTCTGAGAGTCCTCTACAACCAACTGCAGCAAACCCCGAACGGCTTAACGAAGGTGATCTCGATACTCTGCTTGATCCGAATGCCGATCACGCCAAACAAGTTGAGGCGAGCAAGAAGTTAAATCAGCTGAGACCCGGTCACGAGATCGGCAGGGAAGCGGAACGGTCCAAAGAGCAGCTCAACGATCCGACCGCCGAATTGAAAATGTTGTTTGGTTATCTGCGGGCGCCGATCCTGCTTGTGCTCCTGCTGCTGCTGGCAATTGGTTGGGGAATTTTCTATTACCCAATGGCCCTGGCAGTGGCGGGCTATACCCAGACGTTTGGTTCAGTGATCAACCCGCTGGTCGGGCTCGACACAATCAAACGGATGGGAACTACTTACTTCAAAGCTTTCGGGTTAGTGCTCATGGTGCAAATAATAGGTGGGATAATCGGAGTCATTGTTGCCATTATTCTTTCACCGTTTGCCCTGCCGTTTGTGGGCAACCTGCCGGCGATGTTCGTCGATGGCTCACTAACTTTCTACTTCAACCTGGTAATCGCATGTGTCCTGGGTCTATCGCTGTTCAAATGCGCTGACCGCCTCGGGATCGACGTAGATTGATTGGCGATTGCCGATTGCCGATTGTTTCCAATAACCGACGAAGCAGGCGACACATCGGAGCTATCTAATTCGCTTATTGAAATCGCTGAGTGAAATCGCTAATCGGCAATTGGCAATCGCCAATCGGAACTTTTGCTACTTTCTGAGCCAGCCTAACAGCCCGTATAGCACGGTCTCGCGATTCTCTTCGTAGATTGCACGCGTGAGTGGGATTCCCATCGGGCAGGCCTGCACGCAGTTCTGCGCGTTTCCGCAATTGGTGATGCCGTCCTCCCCCATCAATGCTTCCAGCCTTTCATCGCGAGACATTTTGCCGGTGGGATGCATGTTAAAGAGACGGACCTGAGAGATCGCCTGCGGCCCGATATATTGATCGCCATCGTATTGCGGACAAGCTTCAAGACAACAACCGCACGTCATGCAACGTGAGTAAGCATAGCGTTCCTGCACGTCGTCCTGATCCATGCGCGGTCCGGGCCCCAAATCGTGTGTGCCATCCAGCTCAATCCACGCATGGACCCGTTTCAGGTGATCAAACATCTGCGAGCGATCGACGATCAGGTCGCGCACGGTCGGGAACTTCGACATCGGCTCGAGCTTGATCGGCAACTCCAGATTATCAACCAGGGCCGAGCACGACTGTCGCACGCGTCCATTGATCACCATCGTGCAGATGCCGCACACCTGCTCCAGACAGTTCATGCTCCAGACTGGGGGCGTCGTGGCAGCCCCGTCCTTCGTCACCGGGTTTTTTTGAATCTCCATCAAACAGGAAATGATGTTGAGATTGGGCCGGTAAGGAATTTCAAACTGTTCCCAGTGCGCAGGTGCGTCCGGATTGGGCCGGCGTCTAATGTGTAGCTCAACGGTCTTGGGCGGAACGCGTGTGCTCTTTGCTGGTTGTGGATGTGCCGACATGATCGTTGAGCCTCAGGCCTTTGCTGTTTCTTTTTTAGCTTTGCTGTAGTCGCGTTTGCGTGGCGTGATGAGCGAAACGTCAACCGACTCGTAAGAAATCACCGGACCCTCACCGGAAAACTCCGCAATCGTTGTTTTCAAGAACTGCTCGTCATCGCGTTCGGGAAACTCCGGTTTGAAGTGAGCGCCGCGCGATTCATTACGGTTGAGCGCGCCCAATGTGATCACACGCGCTAGCTCCAGCATGTTATCGAGATGCCGCGCATGCGGCAGCGCCATCGTCGCCCATAGATTTGAATCATTAATCGAGATTCGCTTGTAGCGATCCATGAGTTCAAGCAGCTTTTGATCGGTGGCTTTCAGTTTCTCGTTGTAGCGCACGACCGTTACGTTGTCGGTCATCCACTTGCCCATCTCCTGATGGAGGATGTACTGGTTCTCCTTGCCGCTTTGCTTGATCAGCGAATCGTTAATCTCCTGCTGTCGTTTTAACTCGCCGTCATAGATCGCGGAACCGTCGCCGCCGTTACGTTCGGCGTTTTTGGCCCATTCGATTGCAGCGGGCGCCGCCACAAATCCGCCATACACGCAACTCACTAGCGAGTTCGCGCCGAGGCGGTTGGCGCCATGAATCGAATAGTCGCACTCTCCCGCCGCGAGAAGACCGGAGATGTTTGTGCGCTGATCGGAATCGACCCACAGTCCTCCCATCGAATAATGCACACCGGGGAAGATACGCATCGGCACATGACGCGGATCGTCGCCGACGAACATTTCGTAGATTTCCAGAATCGCGCCAAGCTTACGGTCGAGGGTCTCAGCCGGGATGTGCGTCAGGTCTAGAAAAACCTGATTCTGGCCGCCCACTCCTTTGCCTTCGATACAAATCTGAAAAATTTCGCGCGTTGCAATGTCGCGCGGAACGAGATTGCCGTAGGCCGGATACTTCTCCTCAAGAAAATAAAAACGTTCCTTCTCAGGAATAGCTGAAGGCGATCTGGCATCGCCGGGCTGGCGCGGAACCCAGACGCGGCCGCCTTCACCGCGCGCCGATTCCGACATCAGTCGCAACTTGTCTTCGCCCGGTATCGAGGTGGGATGCACCTGAATAAACTCACCGTTCGCGTACTTCGCACCCTGCTGATAGCACGCGCCCACACCGCTGCCGGTGCAGACCATTGAGTTTGTCGACTTGCCAAAAATCAAGCCGGGACCGCCAGTCGCCATGATTACGGCGTCAGCGGGAAACGCCTTGAGCTCGAGGGTTTGCAGATCCATCGCCACCAATCCGCGACAAACCTGGTGATCGTCCAGTACGAGCGAAAGCATTTCCCAGTGCTCAAACTTGCGCACTCTTCCGTCGACTTCGAACCGACGCACTTGTTCATCGAGTGCGTAGAGCAGTTGTTGGCCAGTCGAAGCTCCGGCAAATGCAGTACGGTGATGCTTGGTGCCGCCAAAGCGACGAAAATCGAGCAAACCTTCCTGAGTGCGCGAGAAGGGAACGCCCATGCGATCGAAGAGATAGATGATCGAAGGCGCCATCTCGCACATGACTTTTGCCGGGGGTTGATTGGCGAGAAAATCGCCGCCGTAAACCGTGTCGTCGAAATGTTCCCAGGTGGAATCGCCTTCACCTTTAGTGTTGACGGCGCCATTGATGCCACCTTGCGCACAAACCGAATGGGACCGTTTGACAGGTACGACTGAGAAGAGGTCGACGTTGTGACCAGCTTCGGCAATCTTCATCGCAGCGGCAAGTCCCGCCAGACCACCACCCACGATCGCGATCCTGATTCCGTTACTTGCCATTGTTTAGAGAAGTCCTCCCAACAAGCCGCCCGGACGAATAAAAGCAACCGCAGCGTTTATTCCGACTGCCAACAAGACAACTCCAAACGCGATGCAGGCATAGCCGGTGAGGCGTTGCGCTCGTTCACCGATGGCGATACCCCAATCGACTGTGAACAGCCAAATGCCATTTGCAAAATGCCAGACGGTGGCAGTAATGCCAACCATATAGATCAGAAAGATCGGCACCATCCGAAACTCACGAGCCACGATATCGAAAGCGAGGTCGGGACGATGAGCGACCGAGATCGTGTTAAGTCCCGGAATCATGCCAAAGCGAAAATTAAGCACGTGAAAAGCGATGAAGAAGAAAAGAACGACGCCCGTGATTCGTTGAATCAGATAAAACCAGTTGCGCGGATAGGGGTAATTGAGATTGTTAGGCCGCGCCTCCATCGTGATCACGAGCCCATAGACTGCGTGATAGATAAGCGGAATGAAAATGCCGCCGATTTCGACGAAGAGAATGTAAGGAATGGACTGGAGATCTTTTACGGCCTCGTTGAAATGAGCAGCCCCATCGACGGCCTTTGAGTTGGTATAAAAATGTTCCAGTAAAAAGATGCCGAGAGGAACTATTCCAGATAACTGATGCAGCTTGCGCAGGACAAAGGTCCTGCTCAATTGTATCGCCAAGAACGCACTCCTTCGCCGCAGAGCTTTAGCAGCAAAGCCGGCGGACATGAATCAGGCGGGTTGTATAAGAGATTGCACAGAACGACTAAATTATAGAGAAGCGGGAAAGAATTGCCAATTGACGATTGCCAATTGCCGATTTCGGTTGCGAAAGCGGATCGTGTTTGCGAATTCAGTGAGGTCCGTTCAAGCGCAGCCCGCGGCTGCCGTGCCCTAACGTGCCCGTACTGCTTTGCTGATTAATGATTTGTAGATGAGGGTTGATTTCCCAATCGGCAATTGCCAATTGGCAATCGGCAATACTTTAGTTCACCAATTGCAGTTGCGATTGCATCAGCTTGTCGTCGATGAAAGTGGAGAGCGCGAGAGCCTGGTGTTCCTGAACAAACAAGGTAGCGGCTTCCGCCATGAGGGGTCGTGAGAAAATGTAGCCTTGTCCATATCCGCAGCCCATCGCCTTGAGTTGCGACAACTGAGTCTCAGTCTCAATTCCTTCTGCAACAACCGACATTCCCAAATTGTTTGCGAGAGTGTTGATGGTCTTAACAACTTCGCAGTTCTCACCATCAGCGCTCATTCTGCCGATGAAAGAGCGATCGATTTTCAGTGTCTTCACCGGAAATCGATGCAAGTAACTGAGCGAAGAATAGCCAGTGCCAAAATCATCAATGCTAAGTTGTACACCGAGCGCGCAGAGCTGGCTCAACATATTCCGCGCCACTTCAGCGTTTTCCATCACTACCGTCTCCGTAATCTCTAGCTTCAGATACTGAGCGTCGAGTCCGGTTTCCTGCAAAATTTCTTTTACCTGTTTCACCAAGTCCGGTTGGGCGAACTGTTTCGCCGAAAGATTTACAGCAACAGATAGCGACTTGAGTCCCAGCGTTGATTGCCATTCACGCAACTGGCGGCAGGATTCATGCAACACGCCGATTCCGATATCAACGATCAGGCCCGTCTCTTCGGCGATGCCGATGAACTCGTCAGGTGGAACCAGGCCGCGCTCGGGATGATACCAACGAACCAACGACTCAAAGCCGGAGACCTCGTCGGTCTCGAGATCGATGATGGGCTGATAGTAAACCCTGAATTCGCGGCGCTCGATTGCGCGTCGCAGATCGTTCTCGAGTTGCAGGAGGGCAACTGCATGGGAGTGCATCGACGAATCGAAAACTTCAAAGCGGGCCTTGCCGCTTTCTTTCGCGCGATACATTGCCGTGTCCGCATCGCGCAAGACATTCTCCGGATCTGCATAGCCGGTATTGCTCAAGGTGATGCCGATGCTCGTCGTCACATACACCTCGTGACCGTTGAGCATGAAGGGGCGAGTCAAGGCTTGTTGAATCCTTTCGGCTACCAGGATGGCGTCGGCCACGCTTTCGAGACCGTCCAGCAGGATTGCAAACTCATCTCCGCCCAAACGAGCTACGGTATCCATGGGCCGCATGCACTCTTCCAAACAACGCGCGGTGGCTACCAGCAGTTGATCCCCAGCGATGTGGCCCAGACTATCGTTGATGTTTTTGAAGCGATCGAGATCCAGGAACAGGAGGGCGAAAAACTGTTCATCGCGCGAGCGGGGCCTTTCAATCGCCAGTTTAATGTGTTCGGTTAACAGCGCGCGGTTTGGCAGATTCGTCAGCTGATCGTGAAACGCGGCGTGCCGGAAGTGATCCTTACTTTCCTGCAACGCTTTGCTGATTCGGTCCTGCTCGGCGATGTGCCGGCTCAGTTCGTCGATGTGTCGCTCTGCCTGTTCCGCGCGAGTCCTCTCCGACTCAGCGCGCGCATGTTCGGCATTTTCCGCCTGCACTGAAGTTACGCGCAGGTCTTCAAGATATTTGTAATAGGTGAAGTAAACGATGCCGATTACTGGAATCGCTGCGATTACCGCATAGAAGCCCCAGGTGTTGATGAAGAACAGGATCAAGCCGGCGGCTACGGCCCCTGCGAAATAAGTGATCGAAGTCCAGAAGTAATGCTTAAACCACGTCTGCCAGAACGGTTGCTCGGTTTTGAATGCGAGGCCCGCCGCCACAATCCCGGTGTTACTAAAGTATTGGGCCAACGCCATAGCGCACAGTGCGAAAACGAGCTTGTCGTGTGCCCTCAGTTGAGCGTGGCTGCCGAAAGTGGTGGCGAGGACGAAAACGGTGAAGAAGGTGGAACACGCCATCACGGCGGCATTGAAAAGAAACGTCACCGGCTTCTTGCTGATGCGATAGCCGGAGCACAAGCCTTCCGCGCTCGCCAGCAATACGGCGGCAGGTCCCCCGTAAAGCAGGATGGCCAGGAAGATGAACGTGTCTGAAACGGTAATGTTTGTGTTGACGCGCGGAATTTGGACCGCGAGACGGGAACTGATGATCACCGTCATCGCTGCCAGTAGCAGGAAACGCCAGTCGATCTCACTAGTGACCAGGTTGGCAGCAGAGAAGCAACACAGGACGGTGCCAACAAAAACGACGGCCCACTTGTATGGCTTGGTGAATTTTTCTTTTGCCAACTGCATTGGTTTCTTAAGCTACCGGCGAGTTCGGCGTTAGATTGGCCAGATAAATTGAGTCGTAACGACAGACCAGTTCGTAACCGGCCCGGTGGTAAAACCGCCGCGTTCCTTCTGCCTTCTCGTTCACTGTGAGACAAATCGTCTTCGTGCGTTCGAGTAAGGAGGCGGCTAGTTGAGAGATGCAGCGCACTCCATATCCCTGAAAGCGATGAAACGGATGAACATAAACGCCTTCGAGGTAGACTGCCTGCGGAGTGTCGGCAACGATGTCTGTCTTATAGAGCAAGCGTTGGTCTTCAATCCAAACCCAAACGCGCCCTTTTGCGATCCGGCGAGCAGCGCGTTCGCGAAAACCCTGCGGGTCGCGTGCAAGGGGATTTATCCCGCTCTCATTGCAGGCGAGGGATGCATTAACGTTGACGATCGTTTCGAGGTCGGCAATGGTTGCGAGCCGTAATCCCGGAACCGAGTCGAGACCCGTTGGAATCGTTTTCAATTCCAAAAGCAGCTCGCCACAAAGCAGCCGCGCTTTGTTTTCGTCTTTCGTGAAGTAGTTCCAAAAGGACGCGATCTTTTCTTGCTCGCCGCGGATTAAGTGACTTGGCGAGTGGTTCCTTGCGAGATGGGCAAACGCCTTGATGCATTCGGTACTTTCGGTTTCGATCAGCGTGGCGTGACCCAGCAGCGCGACCCCAGCAAGCGTGCCGCGATTGTTGCGGCAACCAAAGAACGAACCGCGATTGAGGTTGCTGACCACGCCGTTATCGCGGATCAGACTTGCCATGAAGACGGTGTGGATAGGGCGACCGGCGAGAAAATCCAGGACTTCAACTGCGTCGGCGTCATTAAGGGGCTGAGCACACTGCGGGTCGCTGGGCGAACCAGATGTGCTGAAACCGGCCGAGAATTCCTGTTGCATCGTTGAAGCCATCAATCGATCCTACTGCCGCACCTGAAGATTCGAATTACTCCTTACCTATTACTCAAGTTCATTAACGGGCGCGCATGGCCGCCGTGTTGTCGCCGTAGATCATGGCGGCGTTGCTAATCGGCGGCTATATACTGTGCGAACGCTTCATTCGTGGTCGCACCCACGATTCGGAAATCACCGCGGTCGAGACGGTCACGGAATTTCTCGGAGACGGCGCGAAGTGCGCGGGTGCCTGCGAATTGATAAAGCTGGTCGACGAACAGAATCACGGCCCCATTAGCAGCGGCGGTTTCAGCGAAGACTAAGTTCACGCGAGCTTCAACTTCGGCGGGTGTCTTGAGACCGTGGAAGAGAGCGTCCAGATTAAGACTGTAGAGCTCCTTATCTCTTAGCTCGGCCGGAACGTCGCCGCTGGCAATACGTTGAGCGATTCCCTCTGCAACAATTCTGGTGTTCAGAGCAGCGTCTTCCAAAATGATGCGATTGCGCTTTTGCGTGGCAAGAATAGTTATCGCCTGTTCGACGGCCTCGGCGTCCAGGCGGGCAGTCTTCTCGAGGCGATGATTGCGAGCCAGGTCGGTGAGATTGGTGGCGTATCGAGAAAGCTCTGGATAGGTCGGCTTTTGCGCGCGCCTCTTGGAGGACGTAGGGTTTTTAATACTCTTTGCAGCCGTACGGCCCACAAAGGTACTCGTCGCCATAGTCAGCGCTAATGAAAGGACCATCAGCCAGGTAACTGTTGGGGAAACTTTTCGCTTCATATTCAATTCCTCGATCGACTCGACCTGCCTCTGCTGAATTGGGCGATGTGGCCATCGCAGGCTTTAAATTCAAAGCTTCGCCCACGGACGTTTGGGCAACGACTGTGCCGACTTGGGAAAGACGAAATAACAAGGTTTTTACTGGCCTTTTCACGGAAATAGCTGTGATGCCTTCCAGGCGTTCGGTCAGCTTGAAAGTGGTGACGCAGTCAGGTTGAATGCGTTTGATTGATTAGGCGAAATAACGTCAAGACGCTGGTTACAACTATTAATGCCGTCCAACGACCTAATATTTTACTCAGTGACAGAGCTGGCTTCGCTAGTCAGGAGCAAAGCAGTCTCGCCAGTTGAGCTCGTGAGTGCCTACCTCCAGCGCATTGAACAGCGAAACGGAGTCATTAACGCCATCGTCACGGTCGCGCCCGATGTGCTCGAACAAGCCAGGCGAGCCGAAGCGTTAATGATGCGCGGCGAGGCAGTCGGGTCATTGCATGGAGTGCCGCTCACTATCAAGGACACGATCGCCACCGTCGGAGTTAGGACGACAAGCGGCTCGCGAGTCAGGAAAGATTTAGTACCCACTGCGGATGCGACTGCCGTCGCGCGCCTGAAAGCTGCAGGCGCGATCATTCTCGGCAAAACCAACACACCGGAAATGGCGATCCCTTATGAAACCGATAATCCCATCTTTGGCCGCACTAACAACCCGTACGATTTGCAACTGACCTCTGGTGGCTCAAGCGGCGGTGAAGCCGCAGCGATTGCAGCCGGCTTGTCCCCCGGAGGGGTGGGCAGTGATTTGTCAGGTTCGATTCGCGTGCCCGCTCATTTCTGCGGCATCGTGGGGCTGAAGCCGACAAGCGGTCGGATTGCGATGGATGGTCACGTACCGATGGCGCGAGGCACGCTCGCCCACGCTGCTTGCCTGGGACCGATGGCTCGAACAGTTGCAGATGTTTCGCTGTTGTTCGAAGTGTTGGCAGGAATTGAAGCCGAGGCTTCGGCAGCCTCCTCGCATGATTTGGATCAGCTAAGCGATGTCGAAGTTTGCTGGTATGACTACGATGGTGTGACGCCCGTCTCTCGTGACACCAGAACATCAGTTCGTGCAGCGGTAGAAGCATTAGAGAAGGCCGGGCTGCGTTGTTTTGAAAAACAACCGCCGGCCGTCGCAGAGGGAGGGCGGCTCTGGGTTGAGTTGTTTGCCGAACCATCGGGTAATGATCTACGTGAGTTCTACTCGGGGTGCGAAGAACTTGCTGGCCCACTTGTGCGTAAGATCCTGGACACTGCCGGTCAAAGAACTCAACGCAGTCCGGAAGCGCTGTCGAAAACACTGCAAGAACGCGACCGGCTGCGAGGAGAGATGTTGGCGATGATGGAATCAACGGCCCTGATTGTGGCCCCGGTCGGAGCCACTGCCGCGTTTCCACACAACAGCAGCAAGGTCTCGGTTGACGGTGAATCGATCAGCGTCTTTCGTGCCTTTAGTTATTCGCAGGCATTTAATGTATTCGATCTGCCGGCGGTGGTAGTGCGAGCAGGGAGCACTGCGGCTGGTTTGCCGATTGGCGTTCAGATAGTCGGGAGGCCATTTGCAGAGCGAACGGTTCTGATTGCGGCAGCCCTCATCGAAGCAGAGCTAGGCGCGTCGACGTCGGCTATGGAACCGGAGCGGAGTATCGGATCGCGGGCGTCTCGCCCGCGATGAGCGGAGCGCGAACAAGGTGCGCCTGCGGGCGCTGTTGCGGGCGATACGCCCGCGATCCGATGGCCAACAGGCAATCGCCAATCGGCATGTCTTTCTTTTCCGGGTTTCGATCCGATATAGTGCCAGCAGAGTTTTGCTGAGCCCTATTAACGAACTGTTCCTGTTAGAGGAGTCAAAAATATATGGAGCCCCTTTCCGGTATTCTCGCCTTTCTATTCTTCGGCTTTATCGCGATCGTCCTCCTGATCATAGCCGTGAAGACGATCCGAATCGTCCCCCAGGCGACAGTAATGTTAGTCGAGCGTCTGGGACGCTTCGATAAAATTGCCAGCAGCGGCTTGAATATCCTGATACCGTTTCTCGATCGGCCACGCGCGTATTATTGGACCAATAGTCGCCCCGGTTTGACCTCAATTGATTTACGCGAACAGTACATCGATTTGCCACCGCAACCCGTGATCACACGGGACAATGTAACTATCCATGTGGATTCCGTCGTTTACTGGCAGGTGATCGATCCGGTCAAGGCCATCTACGAAATGAACGATCTCGTCGGTGGTATCGTGCAGTTAACGATTACAGGCATGCGCTCAGTGATGGGCGAAATGGATCTCGATCACACGCTTTCGTCACGCGATGCGATTAATTCCAAACTAAGAATCATCCTCGACGAAGCTACTGACAAATGGGGCGTTAAAGTGACACGCGTCGACGTCAAGAACATCAATCCTCCCGAGGATGTGCGCATCACAATGGAAAAACAGATGACCGCTGAACGAAATCGCCGCGCGCTCGTCTTGCAGGCCGAGGGCGAACGGCAGGCAGCTGTTACGCGCGCTGAGGGTGAAAAGACCGCTGCAGTCACGCGAGCCGAAGGCGAAAAACAATCCGCGATTCTGCAAGCGGAAGGAGCTGCCCAGGCCCGCTTGCGCTCGGCCGAAGCGGAGTCGGAAGCAATCACGCGGATTGGGAAGGCGATCGGTACTGGCGATCCGGCGCAATATCTAATTACCGCGCGCTACATTGAAAGCCTGCGCGACATGACGCGCTCCAACAACTCCAAAGTGATTTTCATGCCGGTTGAAACTTCTGCCATGCTCTCCAGCATCGGCGCCATCAAGGAAGTTTTTTCCCAAGTGGGTGAAAAGGAAGACCAACCGAAACCAAGGCAACTGCCTTAACTATCCAGAACGTGCTTGGAGATTGTTGAGTACCTTGATCCCTGGCTGCTGAGCTCACTGCGAATAAGCAAGACCTCGTTCACCGGAATTTCCTCAGGTGCAAATTGGAGCTCCTCATGAGCGCGCGCAATTTCGCGCGCTCCTTCGCGAGTGCGTAAGCGCGCGAGCGTCAGGTGCGGATGAAATTGGCGCGCCTCTCTGGCAAAGCCTTCCTGTTCGCTTTCAGCCTCGATTCGTGATTGCAAGTTTACTAGTTGTCGCTCAGGGTCAGAGATTCCCACCCAAAGCACGCGCGGATCGCGAGGGCGCGGAAAGACTCCGCAACCGGAGATCAGGATTGGAAACGCTGAAATTCCTTTAATGGCGCGGGTCAGGGCCGAGTCGAACTTCCAGACCAATTGATGCGGAGTTTCGCCAAGAAACTTGAGCGTCAGATGAATATTAGATTCACGACTCCAGCTCGCCCGAAGTTCCGGAACCCGGGCTTGCAACTTCTCGATATGCGAAAGCAAACGCAAACGGGTCTGGCGGGGCAGTTCGATCGCGCAGAAAACCCGCCAGATCTCCTCGCCCGACTCCCTTTTGCCCTGGGAATGTGTCACCTGGTGCCTTTACCGGTTTGAGATAAATTCGCCCCGAAACACTTCGGAGTGCCCTAGTTAGGTCTTTGTAACGCAACCTGTTAGTTTGCGTGCGCCTTGAGTGCCATTTACTCAGCGCAAACTAACAGTTTGCGCTACTACCAAACACTTAATAGGCCGGAAAACAATCCGAATTTTTGTAGCCTTTCTGCGAATTTTGGATATACTAACCGCTCCTTTCGGGAATCGGCCATGCAGTTCAGACGCTGATCCCAACAAGTCCTAAGTTAAACGGCAATAATGGATGCCGCGATGTAAGACGAACAGATGGAACGCGATCTGCATAGTTTTACCTCAAAGTTTTTTCTCGCTTTTTAGAGCAGCCAGCATCTTTTTTTGACTTCGCAGTTTTTTGCATCGCCATCCGGCGATCGTCCGTTCGGGATCCCATCCTCTATGAGATTCTTCGACTCTCGAAAATTTTCCACTAACCACGGAGGTGCCATGAAAAAGCTTTCGCTGTTTAAAGGCTTAGCAGGATCTTTTCTGTTCTTAATTGTGCTGTCGCTAATTTTTGTCGGGGTCGCGCGAGCTCAATCGGGAAGGGCCACCGTCAAAGGACTAGTTCAAGACCAGCAGAGTAATGTGGTGGCTGGTGCGACAGTGACGCTTTCCGACCAAAACAGGAACTTTTCGCGTACGCAAACTTCCAACCAGGACGGAGCTTATATCTTCGCTGCGATCCCTCCCGGCACCTACAGGATTGAAGTCGAGGCCGCGGGCTTCAAGAAGACTGTGATCACTGACGTCCAGGCCGCGGTCGATACCACCATCGACGTGAACGCCGCCCTGGAGGTGGGCCAGGTAACTGAGACCGTCAACGTCGCCTCTACAAACGATGCTCCGCTCAACACCAACGACGCGACCATCGGCACAAGTTTCGATCGGCAACGAATTTCCGACTTGCCACTTAATGCCGGCAACGTTGTCGCCTTGCTTTCGCTGCAACCGGGTGTAACGCGTACCGGCTACGTGAACGGCGGTCGCGCCGACCAGGCCAACGTGACACTCGATGGAATTGACGTAAACGAGCAACAGCGAGGTTTGGACGTTGTGACGGACGAAGCCTTTGCTAGTGTAATTCGCGTCACCCGCGACTCGTTACAGGAATTCCGTGTCACGACCACGAATCCGAACGCTGATCAGGGCCGGTCCTCCGGCGCTCAAGTGTCGCTCGTCACCCGGTCCGGTTCGAATGCTTTTCATGGTTCGCTTTTCGAAACACACCGCAACACAGTGACGTCGGCGAACGACTTCTTTAACAACAAGGACGGCGTGCCGCGGCCGCAATTGCTGCGTAACATTTTTGGTGGCTCTATTGGAGGTCCTATCAAACGGGATCGCGCCTTCTTCTTCTTCACTTACGAAGGATTCCGCGAAGCGACCGCCACTTCGGCTGTGCGCGAAGTGCCTCTGCCGACTTTGGGCCAGGGCATTGTTCGTTACTTTACGGACAGTGGAGCTTCCGATCCTGGTTGCCCGGCAGGCACCCCGGCAGGCGTAGGATGTCTCACGGCGACGGAAATCAATAATGCTTACATTGCCGTCAACGGTGTTAGCCCCGGCCTTAATCCGGCAGCACTAAGTGTGCTGGCTGCTGCGGCCGCTCGCTATCCAGCAAATTCAAACTCGCTGGGGGATGGACTAAATACGGCTGCTTTCAGATTCAATGCGAACACGCCGACCGAACTCAACGTTTACCACGCGAGGTTTGACTTCAATCTTACTGATCGGCAGACGCTCTTTGCACGCGGCGCCTATCAACAGGATGTGATCACTCAAGTCGGTCAGTTCCCGGATACGCTTTCACCGAAACTGTGGAACCATCCGAAGGGGGTCGCCGTCGGCCACACTTGGACGGTCTCCAATAGTATTGTGAACCGCGCAACGTGGGGTCTAACCCGCGCGTCGTTCTCAGACGGCGGCGACTCGAACGAGAATCTGGTCAACTTCCGCTTTATCTTTGCGCCGCTCGCTTTTTCCAGGACACTGAGCCGAACTACCCCAGTGCACAACTTCGTCGATGACGTTTCCTGGATCAAAGGCAATCACACGTTCGGGTTTGGCGGAAACGTGCGCCTAATTAAGAACAATCGGACAGCGTTTGGCGGGTCGTTCGACGAAGCTGTACTCAACCCTTCGTACTATGACTTCTCCGGCGATTCCGTGATCTTCGATGTGTACGGAGATTTCGATCCGATCTTCCCCGATGTCAGTCCTGATTTTGACATCGACTTGCGCGACGCACTTACTTCGGTTATCGGTCGCTATTCGCAATTCTCGGCCAACCTGGTTTATGGCGCTGATGGCAGCCTGCAAACCACTGGCACACCCACGACTCGCACTTTTGCCACGGAAGAGTATGAGTTTTATTTTCAAGATTCGTGGCGCATGAGGCCGAACTTCACGCTCACCTATGGATTGCGTTGGGGTACTTCCACGCCGGTCTATGAAACCAACGGTATTCAGGTTACGCCGACGGTGAGTCTGGGTGAGTACTTTGAGCAGCGTAGGGAGAGTGCCTTCAACGGCGTTCCCTTCAACGATTCCATTAGCTTCGATCTGGCCGGGAAGAAGAATGGTCGTCCCGGTTATTACAAGCAAGACTGGAACAACTTTGCACCCGCGCTCGCGTTTGCCTGGTCGCCTGACCTTGGCGACAACTTTTTCGGACGAGCTTTCGGTCGCCAAGGCAAGAGCGTTTTGCGTGGCGGCTTCCGCATGACCTACGACCGCATCGGCAGCCAGCTGGCCGTGAACTTCGACCTGAACTCCGTGCTTGGATTTACGGGCAGCCAGAGTAACGCCGCCAACACCTTCAATGTCAGTGATCGCCTGGGACCGCTTTTTGCCGGCACAAATCCCAGCGTCCGCGGATTTGTCAGTAATATCCCGAACAATCTTGTCTTCCCCTTAACTATCGCGGCCAACGAGGATCAGCGTATCGAGCAATCGCTCGATGACACGATCACGACTCCTTACAATTACAGCTTCAATCTGTCTTATGGCCGCGAGCTAGGAAAAGGTCTGACCTTTGAAGCCAGCTACGTAGGACGCATGGGCCGGAAGCTGCTGGCTTCGCGCGACATCATGCAGTTAAACAATATTCGCGATCCGCAGTCTGGCCAAACTTTCTATGGGGCCATGAACTACCTGGTGGACCATCGCTATGCGAACACACCGATTGACCAGGTGCCGACTCTTGCATACTTCAACAATCTCTTCCCGAACATGCCGGAATGGTGGGGAGATCTCTCGCTTACACCGACGCAGGCAGCTTACGCCTTTATTGCCTTTCCGGCACTGGGCGGCGCCGGCATCACGGACTACACCTTTGTGCAGTTACTGTGGGACGACAGCCCGGTTTGCACCACCTGCCCGTTTGGCGGCGGCCCGGCGAGGTTCAACAACATGTTCTATCAGCCACAATTTGCCGCTCTCTCAAGTTTCGGGACGATCGCACGTTCGAATTACAACGCCGCGCAGTTTAGCCTGCGACAGCGCTTCGGCAGCGACTTGTCCTTCGACTTCAACTACACGTTCAGCCACTCGCTCGACAATGCTTCGGGCCTCCAGGCCTCCACGGCGTACGCGACCGCGTTTATCGTCAATGCGTTGGAGCCGGATCAGAATTACGCAACCTCGGACTTCGATGCCAAACACATCATCAACGCCAACTGGGTTGTGGGACTTCCGTTTGGGCGAGGTAAGAGATTCCTTTCCGGGATGGACAGCGTTGCTGAAGGCATTCTCGGTGGCTGGGATCTGACGGGAATTTTCCGTTGGAACAGTGGTTTGCCGATTCAGACACCATTCGACGGCAGTCGCTGGGCCACTAACTGGAACGTTCAATCCAACGGCGTTCGGGTCCGCCCCCTCGCGACCAGTCCTTCGCGCGGTGCGGCCGCTAATCAACCTAATGTCTTCGGCGATCCTCGTGCGGCGTTAGCTGCCTTCCGCAACGCACGTCCGGGTGAGGTTGGTGACCGTAATGTGTTGAGAGGCGATAGTTATATCTCCCTTGACCTCGGTTTACATAAGAGCTTTAAGTTGCCCTGGGAGGGACATGAGCTCCAACTTCGTTGGGAAGTCTTCAACGTGACTAACACGCAAAAGTTCGATAGCGATTCAATCGCCGACTTGAGCTTGCCGCGTGATCCTTACCTGCGTAACCTGACGCCCACAGACGATTTCGGTCGCTATACGGCAACGCAGGTTCCCCTTAACGAGACTAAGGCTGGTCGCGTAATGCAGTTTGGATTGCGCTATCAGTTCTAGGTCCACACCTAAATCGACAACGAGCGAGCTGGAGAGAAATCTTCAGCTCGCTTTTTATGGAAGATTGGATCATTGAATCATTGAATCATCGGGTCATTGAAGAATTGAATCACCGGGTCATCGGTTGCTACTTTCAATCCTCTATCGCAATCACTCAATGAATCAATGATTCAATGAATCAATGATTCAATGATCCGATGATCCGATGATTCAATGATTCAATTGCCTTGACAAGCGTTAATCATGTCGTTAAGTTGGGCCACACATTTGGTATCGATCTTTTAAATCAGGTAGAGGAGCGACCTCCAGGAGTAACCAATGCAGTCGAACGAGAAGTTTGACAGCGGGAAGACGTCCGCGCATTGAGTGAAAGGGGAAGGCCGCCGAAGCTCGCGTTGCAACTTCGCAACTGGGGGCTGGTTGTCGCGGCTAAATCCGCGCGACTGTCACCGTTCAGGTGGAGAGCTACGACAGAAAAGTTTGTGCGCGCTACGGCGCGCCGAGTAGATTTTGCTCAGGCTGGTCGTGTTCAATCCCGATCAGCCTTTTCTTTTTTCTTGAGCGCATTGAAGTTTAGTAATGTCCGCCGTGCAAATTGTTACACCCGTGAATAGAGCAATCGATTCCATCGTGATGAAGTTTGGCGGCAGCTCTGTAGAAGACGCCGGCGCGTTTCGTCGCGTCGCCAAGATTGTGGCCGAACGACTCGAACAGCGGCCGGTCGTGGTTGTCTCAGCCATGGCCGGGATGACGGATGCCCTGCTCGCAGCCGTTGCCTCTACAGCAACTAATCAAAGCGTTGAAGCGGACGTGTTGCTGCAACCACATTTCGCAAGACACGCCGCAGTCTGTGAAGAGTTACTGACGCCCGCAGAAGCCGACCAGTTCCACGCCGCACTGGAGCACCACAAGCGGGAAGTTTCCACGCTGCTTCATTCGTTAGCATCAGATTCCTCACAGCGGACCGCGCTGCGGGATGCCGTGCTCGCTACCGGTGAACTGCTTTCCAGTGCGCTGCTGGCGGCAGTTATGAGATCGTCTGGAATTCCGGCCGTAACGCTCGACGCGCGACGCTGCATAGTTACCAACGATGAGTTTGGCAACGCCGCGCCTTTGCCGGAGGACACGACGGCGCGGACGCGAGTTGAAGTCTTGCCTCTCTTAAACGAATCGAAAGTGCCCGTGCTCGGCGGGTTCATCGCCGCATCTGGCGAAGGCTTGACTACCACCCTCGGTCGGGGTGGATCGGATTACACGGCAAGTATCGTTGGTGCTGCGCTCTCGGCTCGTGAGATTCAGATTTGGACTGACGTCCCCGGCGTCCTTACGGCTGATCCGCGCGTCGTGCCGCTTGCGGTTACGATTCCCCGCCTCTCCTACGACGAGGCTGCCGAACTTGCTTACTTCGGGGCCAAGGTCCTGCACCCGAAAACGATCCAGCCGGCTGTAGAAGGATCAATTCCAGTTCGTATTTGCGATTCGCGGGCGCCCGCCGGGGAAAACACTTTGGTCTGTGCTGGGATCGAGACTGCGACGCAAACGGTGAAAGCGATTGCCCACAAGACCGGCATCACCACTGTGCAGGTGAGCTCCGCGCGCATGTTAGGCGCCTATGGGTTCCTGCGCGCGATCTTCGAAGTCTTCGATCGGCACCGTAAAGTTGTTGATGTAGTTACCACTTCAGAGGTCAGCGTTTCATTGTCGTTGGATGATGCGAGTGACCTCAACGCAATTGTTAAGGACTTGGAGTCGCTGGGAACTGTCAGCGTGGAAACAGAGCGAGCAATGATCTGTGTGGTCGGCGCCGGCTTGCGTGGCACGCCGGGAATCGCCGCGCGCGTCTTTAGCACCATTAGTGATATCAACGTAATGTTGATTTCACAGGGTTCTTCGAGCATTAACCTGACCTTTGTAATAGAAGAGCGGCAGCTGAGTGAAGCCGTAAGGCGCCTTCACGAAACATTTTTCGAAGCGCCGGCAGCAAACAGCGTAACCATCAATGAGCCAAACCGAAAAGCGGCCAGCTGCTGGTAATGAGCAAAGATCCTCGAAGTTCGACAATTCTTATGGACTTGTTTCAACTCACTAGGCGGCTGATCGACATCCCTTCGGTTACCGGCACGGAAGCGCAAGTGGCAGACTTTCTCGCTTCGTATTTGCGAGGACTCGGTTACGAGGTAGAACTGCAGGCAGTAGCGGATGAGCGTAAAAACGTTATCGCCCGGACGTCTGCTCCACCGCGAATTGTTTTTTCGACTCACCTCGATACCGTTCCCCCGCAGATCAACTCCAGTGAAGATGCGGATCAGATCCACGGTCGCGGCGCTTGCGATGCAAAAGGAATTATTGCGGCACAGATCTTCGCCGCCGAGAATTTGCGCCGCAGCGGTTTCGAGGAGATCGGTTTGCTTTTTACGGTGGACGAGGAGATGGCCAGTGCCGGAGCGGTCGTCGCGAATGAACATAAGTGGGCGAATCAGTGTCGCTATCTGATAAATGGGGAGCCGACTGACAATCTTTTGGCGATTGGCACCAAAGGTTCTTTGCGCTTCACGCTTACAACCTTAGGTCGTTCGTCCCACTCGGCATATCCGGAACAAGGCGATTCGGCAATCGAGAAATTGCTCGACGTGCTGGACGCATTACGAGAATGCGCCTGGCCTGGGGATGATGTGTTTGGTCAAACAACCTGCAACATCGGTGTGATCTCAGGCGGCACAAAACCAAATGTAGTTCCGGCAGCGGCGGCAGCTGAAGTACAGATGCGCCTCGTCACTGAAGTTGAGCCAATCAAAAAAATTATTTCCGACGCCGTCGCCGGTCGAGCGCAAATCAAATATTCTTCCGAGCATGCTCCCGTAAGACTCATGGCCCTCGACGAGCTGCCGCAGTGCGTGGTGCGGTTTACGACGGACATCCCCTACCTGACAAAATGGGGAAAGCCACTCTTGCTCGGTCCCGGTTCGATCCTGAACGCGCATACTGACCACGAACGAATTTCAAAAAACGAATTGAACCGTGCAGTAGAGCTCTACGTGAGTGTAGCCCGCCTGCTGTCGACAACAGTTGAAACGAAAAGCGCCACAACCTGAAAGCGCTTAAACAAATGAAGATCGCTTTGTTCGGAAATGGCAAGATGGGTCAACTAGTCGCGACCCAGGCGCGCGCGGCCGGCCACGAGCTTGGCGAAGTAATCACTTCAGATGCCGGCGACACTTCGCTTGATGATTTAGCGACGCGTCTTCGCGGTCACGATGTAGCAATCGACTTTACGGTGGCCCCCGCAGTGAAGCGAAACGTTCTTGCCTGCGTTCACGCCAAAGTGCCGCTTGTTGAAGGAACGACAGGATGGCAGTCGGAACAGAGCGAGATATTGCGGATCGTAACGAATGAAGGAGGCGCCTTGATTTATGGCGCAAACTTTTCTGTCGGCGTTAATCTTTTCTATCGAGTTGTCGGGCTGGCTGGCGAACTTTTTGCCCGGACCAGGGATTACGCGCCGTTCATCGAAGAAGCCCATCATCAACAGAAGCGCGACGCACCGTCCGGAACAGCGTTGCGCTTGCACGATTTGTTGAAGGAAAGGATCGAGCGCGAGATTCCGATCGCATCCACGCGGGCGGGCTCAATTCCCGGCACGCATCGCGTCGGGTTCGACTCGGCTGCTGATCAGATAATGTTGACGCACACGGCGCGGTCGCGCGCCGGATTCGCTTCCGGTGCCTTGCTCGCCGCAGATTGGATCGTCGGGCGAAACGGAGTGTTTGAATTTTCGGAAATGATCGATGAGATCATTGCCGATTGCGGATTAGAGGTAATTGCCGATTGCCGATTGCCAATTGCCGATTGTTCGGATGATAAAAAATAAATGGTGAACGGCGATGAAGCACATAAGCGGAGCTGGTAATCGGCAATCGGCAATCGCCAATTGGCAATTGGCAATCCCACTTAGGAGGCTCGTATGAAAAACAGCCCAGACTGGCTGCGCGGTTGCGCCACTGCTCTTGTAACTCCATTCACGCACTCCGGGGCCATTGATGAAACCGCTTTACAGCGCCTTGTTGAGTATCAGATCGCTGGGGGCGTCAAGTTGCTCGTGCCTTGTGGCACCACTGGCGAAAGCGCAACGATGACGGAAGCTGAAGATCAGCAGGTCATCAAGTTGGTGATTGATGCGGCGAAGGGTCGCGCTCGCGTGATAGCTGGGACGGGCAGCAACGCGACCGCAGCAGCAATCGAGTACTCGCAAACTGCTCGGGCGCTCGGCGCCGATGGGGTTTTGGTCGTCGCGCCTTTTTACAACAAACCAACGCAGGACGGGTTGTATGCCCACTTTCGCGCAATCGCCGAATCTGTCACCGATCTGCCGGTGGTGATCTACAACGTTCCTGGCCGTACTTCTTCAAACATCAGTGGGCAAACAACCCTGCGTCTGGCGCGTAACATCCCGAATATAGTTGCAGTTAAAGAGGCGTCGGGAAACCTTTCGCAGATCATGGAGATACTGCGCGAACGGCCAGCCGGATTTCGCGTGCTATCGGGCGACGACTCATTCACTTTCCCACTTCTGGCATTAGGGGCCGAGGGTTTGATTTCCGTTGCTGCCAACGAAGCACCTGCGCTGATGTCGCAAATGATCGATCTCGCTTTGGAAGGAAACTGGGAGGAAGCGCGCGCTTTGCACTATCGGCTGCTTCCGTTAATGGAGTTGAACTTCATCGAGTCGAGCCCCGGTCCCGTGAAGGCGGCGCTCGCGATGATGGGTTTAATTGAAGAGAGTTTCCGTTTGCCGCTCGTGCCCATTAACGAGCAGAGTAAAACTAAACTGCGCGCGGTAATCGCTGAGCTGGGATTGTTAAAGGAAACCTCGCATGCCGCTGCGTGAACAGATCGAAGAACTCGCGGCCCGCAAAGACTCTCCATTCACGGATGCGGATCGAGATCTCTTTTCAGCATTCAAAGCGGCACTCAATCGCGGCGAGGTCCGAGCCGCCGAGAAGTCCGCCTCCGGGCAATGGTCCGTCAACTCGTGGGTGAAGCAAGGTATTTTGCTCGGCTTTCGTATGGGTTCACTCGTTGATATGTCCGCACGGGGCCCACTGCGATTTCTAGATAAGGACACTTATCCGGTGCGTGAGCTAACAACTGCGGATGAAGTAAGAATCGTGCCCGGAGGTTCCAGTATTCGCGACGGAGCATTTATCGCGCGCGGCGTGGTCTGCATGCCGCCAATGTACGTAAATGCCGGCGCCTATGTTGACGAGGGGACAATGATCGACAGTCACGCTCTCGTCGGCTCTTGCGCGCAGATTGGGAAGCGTGTGCATTTGTCGGCTGCTGCCCAGATCGGTGGAGTTCTGGAACCAGTCGGCGCCGTGCCGGTGATCATCGAAGACGATGTTCTGGTAGGTGGCGGCTGTGGTGTTTACGAGGGCACAATCGTGCGCGAGCGCGCCGTGCTCGCCGCCGGAACAATTCTCACCGGCTCAACTCCTGTTTACGATCTGGTGCGCGATACCGTCTATCAACGGAAGCAAGACGCGTCTCTGGAAATTCCCGCCGGCGCGGTCGTGGTGCCTGGCTCGCGGGCGGTGCAGAGTGAGCGCGGTCGTGAATGGGGACTCTCGATTTATGCGGCAGTGATCGTGAAATATCGCGATGCGAAGACCGATCGCGCAGTGCAACTGGAGGACTACCTGCGTTGACCGACTTTCTGCCGCCCCCATTCTTGAGGAACATTCAGAAGAGTCCGATTCGTCAGATCTCAGACCGGGCCAAGCCGGGCGACATTAGCCTCGGACTCGGCGAGCCTGACTTGCCCACTCCGGATGTGATTCGCAATGCGGCAATCAAGGTGATTGCGGAAGAACAAAACGGATACACCCTCCAAGCCGGACTCCCCGCTCTCCGTGAACGTGTCGCCCTCGACTATCCGCAGCTAAACTTGTCGGCTGATCAGGTTGTTATCACTGCCGGTTCTCAAGAGGCGCTCTACCTGGCTTTGATGACGTTGATTAAAGCCGGTGATGAAGTTCTGATTCCGGATCCAGGCTTTGTTGCTTACCCGACGATCATCCGCATGGCTGGCGGCATCCCGATCACTTACCGCCTGCCCGCCGCCGGTAACTTCGCCTTCGACGCGGACGCTTTCCGTCAGGCACTCACCGAAAGAACAACTGTTGTCGTGTGCGTCAGTCCATCCAACCCGACTGGCCGCTCGCTCTCGGCTGAGGATCTTGCCGCAATTGCGGCAGCGCTCAAAGGGACAGGCATATTCCTGCTCAGCGATGAAATCTATCGAGACATTTACTACGGTGATCAGCCTCCGCCAACAGCGTCGGCCTTTTACGATCGGACGATCGTCATCAGCGGCCTTTCGAAATCGATGAGTATGACGGGCTGGCGCCTTGGCTGGATTTGTGGCGAGGCTGCAGTTATTCGCGCGGCGCTTGTCTTGCACGGTTACGTGACAACTTGTGCCTCCACAGTTTCGCAAAAAGCAGCCTTGGCGGCCTGGACTGAAGAAGGCGCCACCGCGCGCGAGTCGATCCGCCGTACCTTTCACCAGCGACGCGACGACCTCGTTGATTTGATCAGAAGCGAGCTGGGATTGAAGGCAGTAACTCCAGACGGAGCGTTCTATACGATGGTGGATGTCAGCAAGTATGGATCGTCGCTAGCTGTTGCCGAACGGTTACTTGAGCACGGTGTGGTCACGGTTCCCGGTTCGGCATTTGGTAGCGAAGGCGAAGGCTTTCTGCGCATCTCTTTTTGCGCCGATACAACCAAACTCGCGGAAGGTGTGGCGCGCATGAAGCAAGCATTTGCTGAGCAAGCCGGAGTAGCTTCCCAATGACCAGGAGATTTCGCGTGGGAATTCTCGGCGCTACCGGAACAGTTGGGCAGCGCTTTATCCAACTGCTTGAACATCACCCGCAGTTTGAAATTACCGCGCTAGCAGCTTCGGATCGTTCCCAGGGTAAGCAGTACGCCGAAGCATGTTCGTGGCGCTTGGCAGGCGAACTGCCGGCGTCGGTGGCGAAGCTCGTGGTGCAAGCCCCACAGCCACCGCTCGATTGTGATCTGATCTTTTCGAGCCTGCCGGGCGACATCGCCAGAGCGACGGAAGGCAGATTTGCCGCGGCCGGTTATCCGGTAATCAGCAATTCGTCCGCATTCCGCATGGACAAAGATGTGCCGTTGCTGATTCCGGAGGTGAACCCTGATCACTTGTCGTTACTGGAAACGCAGCGAAAGAAATTTGCGCAAGGTGGTTTCATCGTTACCAATCCCAACTGCTCAACAATTATGCTGGCACTCGCCCTTGCCCCGCTGCATGCGCATTTCGCCGTAGAAGCGGTCGTTGTGACGACAATGCAAGCGCTCTCCGGAGCGGGATACCCCGGCGTTGCTTCAATGGACATTCTGGATAACGTGCTCCCGTTCATTCCCAGCGAAGAGGAGAAGATTGAGGAGGAGACTGCGAAGATTCTGGGAACTTTAATGGGAAACGAAATCGAACACGCAAAGATCAATATCAGCGCTCAGTGCAACCGCGTGAATGTTGCCGACGGCCATTTCGCTTCCGTGCGCGTCAAGCTGGGACGTCGGGCCTCACTCGATGAAGTTCGCGAAGCCTTTGCTTCGTATAAATCGTTGCCGCAGCAAATGAAGTTGCATTCAGCTCCGGCCCAGCCCATCGTCGTCAGGAATGAGCCAGACCGGCCGCAACCAAAGTTGGACCGAGATGTCGGAAACGGCATGAGCATTACCATTGGCCGGCTCAGACCTGATCCGGTATTTGATTTCCTCTTTGTTGTTTTGAGTCACAACACCATTCGCGGGGCCGCCGGTGCCGCAGTCCTTAACGCGGAGCTGCTGATAGCCAACGGGATACTAAGTTAGTGGCGGGTCAATAGGTAAAAACCTGGGTGAGCCGGTTCTTGTGCTTGGAAAAAATCTGCGACGACAAAATGTTCTGCTAACGACGCCGTGAACTTCGCTCGCGTAGCTGCGCGCCACCTTCTCGCCAGCGCTTCATCTCCACTGACAATTGCGTTGATGTCGTGAGGAATTTCGATTCTCATCGAATCGTGCTTCGAATCGACTGGGAATTTCTGCGGCTCGCCATCTGTTCCCACTTTTAGCAGCGCCGGTATTGCGGCGAAGTCTGGTAGCCGATTATTTGCTGCACGCGAGACAGGTTGTTCGACGCGTTGTTTGACACGAACACTGCTCAACCACCACGTGACCCACAAGCGATCCGTGCCGGTGTGATGAAGCGCGCTCGAGGTCTCGCCGTAGTAGTTGACCTTATAACGGTCAGCGATGACGCCCAGTTTGCCGAAATTCAAATGAGCATTTGCGGCCTGCAACGGATCAAAGGTCCAGGTGATTTTCTCGACTCCATTTGCGAGTGCGAAACGGCGCTGTTCAAGTTTCAGTCTGTAACCCAGACCGGTGGAACGGTACTCGGCTTTCACTGCCAGCATGTCTGAATGAAGAATAGCTTGACCCGTTTCAAATCCCGGAAAGCCGACGACGAATCCGACCAGCTCTTGCTCGTTAAAAGCTCCGAGTAAGACGCCGCCGATATCCAGCAGGGGAATGAGAGTGAGACTCGGCAGTATCTCGCGCTCGCTGCAGCCCCAGACTTCCACTTGCAAGTCTTCGACTGCCTTGAGCTCTGCAATTGTCTTGAGAGCGCGAATTTGAATCGCGTCGGGTGTGCTAACCATTCTGCTGAAGCGGAATGTCCGAAGGCGAGAGAATTCTAAACAAGCAGGCCTTTGATTAGTTCACTTAACCAGCCGCCATCAATCGGTTTTGTCACATACGCATTGAAGCCGGATGCTTTCGCTTCCTCGCGGAAGTCGCTTTCCTGATGCGCCGTAACCGCGATAATCGGCACTTCACTCATTTGTGGATCAGCGCGAATCCGCGCGGTGGCTTCTAAGCCATCCATCACCGGCAGCGTCAGGTCCATCAGAATAATGTCGGGATGTTCGCGCAAGGCCATCTCCACTGCCTTGACTCCGTTCTCCGCTTCGCTCACGAGATAACCGAGCCGCTCAAGCTCAAGTCTCATGAGATACCTTGAATCGTCGTCATCCTCAACAACCAGGATTGTAAGATTTGCAGGATCCGTTTCAGGCATTTCGGTTTTTAAGAAGAGCATTCAGAGTTTTGGACGCGAGAGTCCAAAGGTTAATCCAAAGTTTCGTACGTTGTGATTGTAATGACTGACTCTATGTTGACCTCAAAGCGATGTCAAGACTGGTAATTTCCTTCGACTTTTCATTTCGTGGCGACACGCGAGCCATTATTTAGACGCTAAGGCGCTGAGTTGCAGAGCCGCCGGGAAAACAAAAGGTTAGGTGAATTCTCTCTTTCTTTGCGCCTGTGAGGCTCTGCGTCTTGGCGTAGAAAACTAAGCTAGAAATGCTCCCGGGATGTCCAGCGAACCCGCGGTCTAGACGAGTTTCGAAATAACTTCGCTTTTGAGCGAACCAAAGATCCGGTTTTGACGTTAAAGGGAGGGAACAAGCGCTCGTGGCAGCCTCGAACTCCTGGAGAAAAGCAATGAAGCGAATTATTTTGGTGGTGCTGCTGGTCAGCATCGCAGCCTTGGCGGGAATTGTCCGTTCTTATTCCAAGACCGGCCGCAGTGTCAGCGACATCCCAAATGTCGTGGCCGGCGAGTCGGATTCTCAGGGCAGTCTTCGCGACGAGATCCGCAAAACCTATGAGCTGGCGCCCGGCGCGCGAGTTCAGGTGGAAGGCATCAACGGATCCGTCAAGATTGAAACTAGCGACACGCGGACTGCCGAAATCTACATCGAGCGCACTGCCAAAAGCGCCGAGTCGATGCAGCGACGCAAGATCATTATCGAGCACACGGCAAACAGCCTGAAGATCCGCGGCGAAAAGGGGGATGCAGGATTCATTTCACGTTTCTTCGGTTCTACCCCGCACGAGAAAATCACTTTGAAACTCCCGCGTCAAATCTCACTTGTCACCCAGGGCGTTAACGGGTCGGTCAATGTTGGTGAGATCGACGGTCCGGTTGAGGTCCACGGAGTAAATGGGAAAGTAGACATCGCGCAGGCGACGGGCTCTGCAGAGTTTCATGGCATCAACGGCAACATTTCCGTGGCGCTTACGCGGCTGGAGAAAGAAGCAGTCAGTCTGAACGGCGTGAACGGAAACATCGAATTGCGACTCGCGGAAGGTATTAACGTCGAACTCGAGGCGCATGGCATGAATGGACGCGTTTCGTCTGATCTCCCTGACTTTGTTGTGGATGAGAAACGACACGGAAACTACCGTGCGCGGGTCGGCACTGGCGGGAACTCTATTTCAGCGAACGGTATTAATGGCAACATTCGCTTGAGTCGAGCGTCGTCCGCTGCCATCACAACAGAATAGCGAAGAGCAAGATCTAGCCACGACTGGAAGCAAAAAATAAAAGGGGCACGCTAACGAGCGTGCCGCTTTTGTTTAGCCCTCATGCTTTTCCGCAAGAGCCGCTTTGTCGCAATTATGAAACTGCTGGGATGAACAACTAGAGTGTCCTGCCTCGTTTACGAGGCAGGCCCGCAGGGCCAATAGGCCAGCCGTTTTACGGCTGGTAAGATCCTCGACGATTGGTCTCGAGGCCGTTTCAACGGCCTTCTCGTCATAAGGCCGCTGAAGCGGCCTGAAGTAAATTAACCTCCGAGTAAACCAGCCGTAAAACGGCTGGCCTACCGGCCCTGCGGGATGGCGCGTAAACGCGCCAACCTATTTGGACAGGCTATCTCCTATCCGTGTTATCCGCGCTAATCTGCGGCGGGGTTTCTCGTCCTAGAAATCGACTGGCTTTCGCGTTGTCAGGGTTGGCGCGTTCCAGCCGCGCAACTTCTCATTCCACTGCGTCACGGTTTCGGAAATGAACTTGTTCACTTCGCCCATACGCTCGCGAAACTCCGGTTCTACTTCTTCGAAATATTTACGCTGGTATGGTGTGGGAGCCGAATTGCTCGCGTCGATTGAAAAGAAGAGATCGCCAACTCGATCGGAGACTCGCGATCTGCCTCCCAGGCCGAGGCCCTCTGAACGGCGTGCCAGCTTGTCCTGCAAGGCGTCAATCTGCTTCACATGATCTTCGAGCGCCTTCGTCATTTCTTTGTCGGGTTCCTTGTTCAGATTCTTCATCGTGGTCTGCGTGTGCTTGAGCTGGTCTTTTATGCTGTCAAGAAAACGCAGGGCAGTATTCGCTGCCGATTGCATATCCCGCAGCTTGATAGTTAGATCCAGCTGCGATTGCAAATCGGCGATCGGGGTATTCACATTCGGATCCAGACGGACCTCAACGCGTTCTTCAAATTTCTTCTCACCCAAAGTTAACCTGACCAAATAATTGCCCGGCAATACTTGTGGCCCGCGCGGGGGTCCGCCCGTGGCCGTCTCTTCCTCGGGTGGTGGCTGTCGCACTTCTGCGCCGCCGAAGCGCAGGTTCCAGGCCATCCGATTCAGTCCCTTTTCCTTACTCGGTCGGTTCAACGACTGCACGAGTTTTCCTGCTTGATCGAAGATCTCCACCTTGAAAGCTGCTTTGTCGTCGGGCTTGTCTTTCAAGTAATAGGTAATCAGCGCCCCGTATGAAGGATTCGGTCCGGTAAAAACCTTGTCGCCAATTCCATAGCGGGTGAAGCGCGCAGCAAACCGCATCGCGGGTCGCACGGGAAACAAGTGCGCGTCCCGACTCACCAGCTCGGAGCTCATCTGCTGTATCGGAGTAGCATCATCAATAATCCAAAGACTGCGACCGTGCGTTGCCAGGATCAGATCATTCTCACGCGGATGAATCTTGATGTCGTGCACGGCAACATGCGGTAGATTCTTCAGACCAAGTCTGATCCACTCGTTGCCACCGTTGTAGGACGCAAACAAACCAAGCTCTGTTCCGGCGTAAAGCAACTTGGGGTTTTTCGGATCCTCGCGCACGATCTGCACGTAGGCCTTCGCCGGCAAGTTGCCGGTTATGTTTTTCCAGGATTTGCCGCCGTCCGCAGTTTTAAAAATGTAGGGACGAAAGTCATCGAGCATGTGCCGCTCGAACGATACGTAAACCAGCTGCGCATTTGCGCGCGAGGGTTCGACATGGGAAACGCCGGAGTTGGCGCCGAGTCCCGGAACGTTGCGAATCACATTCCGCCAATTCTTCCCGGCATCCGTTGTGACCTGCAGATTTCCATCATCAGTACCAACCCATATAAGTCCTTGCTGCGCGGGCGACTCCGCAAGCGCGGTAATGGTAGTGTGGTATTCGGCAGTGGAATTCTCAAAAGCAATCGGTCCCCCCGCATCTTTCTGCTTTTCGGGATCGTTCGTCGTCAAATCGGGACTGATCTGTTCCCAGGTCTTTCCGAAGTCAGTTGATTTGAAGACAACGTTGCCGGCCAGGTAGATGGTGTTGCCGTTATGAGGCGATTGCACGATCGGCGCATTCCAGTTGAAACGGAATTTCTCGCCCTCTGCCGGACCATCGCCACTGCCGCGTCCCCAGGGATTAACTTCCTGTTGCTCGCGCGTACGAAAATCGGTGCGCAGAATATTGCCACCCTGGGATTCGGAAATGTAGATCTCCGGATCGTCCGGACTGTTAAGGATGTAAAAGCCATCGCCAAAGCTAACCATGCGCCAATCGTCATTCATAATCCCGGCCGGCTCGCGCGTCCGACTGGGCCCGGTCCACGATCCGTTGTCCTGCAGCCCGCCCATGATGTTGTAGAAGGGAAGGCGATTGTCGGTATGAATCTGATAGAACTGGCCCAGGGGCATATTGTTTACGTATTCCCACGACTCCCCTGCGTCAAGAGAAACAGCGACGCCGCCATCCTGTCCTTGCCACATCCGTTTGGGATTCCGGGGATCGATCCAAAGCGCGTGATAGTCAATATGTGTCCTCCCGGTGATGGATCGAAAAGTCTTTCCACCGTCGATGGAAACGAAAAGGCTGGAAGCGACTGCGTAGACTCTATTCTCGTTCGTAGGATCGACGCGCACAGTCGTGTAATAAAAACCGCGCGAGACTATCCGGGACTCTTTGGAAACCTGTCTAAACGTTTCGCCGCGATCGTCGGAGCGATAGAGCGTCCCTTCCTTGGATTCAACGATGGCATAGACGACGTTGGTATTGCTGGGCGCGACTCTTACGCCGATGCGGCCGAGCAGCTTCGGCAAGCCATTGCTCAATTTGGTCCACGTTCGTCCGCCGTCAATTGATTTGTAGACGCCGCCTTTTTCGCTCCCGCTGCGGTGTGTCCAGGCTTTTCGTTCGAAGCTCCACATGCCGGCATAAAGGATGTTTGGATTTGTGGGATCAATATCCAGATCGGAAACGCCATGTTCCTTGTCGATGTAGAGTGTTCTGGTCCAGGTGCGGCCGCCGTCAGTTGTCATGAAAACTCCGCGCTCTTCGTTGGCGCCAAACGCGTGGCCCAGCGCGCCCACGTAAACGATGTCGGAGTTTTGCGGATGAATAACGATCGCCGAAATGCGTTCCGTGTCCCTCAGTCCCATGTGCTGCCAGGTTTTTCCGCCATCAGTGGACTTGTAGACGCCGTCGCCAAAAGAGACGCTGTTACGGGTGTTTGATTCGCCAGTGCCTGCCCAAACGACGTCAGGATTGTTGGGCGCGAGGGCAATATCTCCGAGTGAAAGCGTTCCCTGTCGTTCAAAGATTGGTTTCCAACTCACGCCGCCGTTCACCGTCTTCCACAAGCCGCCAGAAGCACTCGCGACAAAGACTGTATTGGGATCGCCGGGCACGCCTTCCACGTCAGCAATACGCCCGCCCATGTTCGCGGGACCGATGCTGCGCCACTCAAGCCGATCAAGCGCCGCCTCGAGCGGTGGTTTAGCGGGAACCGCGGGGCTGGGTGATGACTGGGGACTTGGCGAAGGGGAAGGCTGGGAAAGTTCCTGGGCGGTTGCTGTTAGTTGACCAAACGCCGACAGTAAAAGACAGACGACTGCGAGGCAGCGTGGAAACATCGGTTCTCCTGGAGTTGTCTTTGCGTGCTTAGTTTCAGACCTTGTGTTGGTAATGCGAATTCGTTCGGCAATTCGGCAAGTGGCCGCCACTGAATTGCCGGTTCGCACCATTACTCGAACCTCAGACTCTATTGCGTGGTTTCAACCAACCCTGATTTCACCTTCGTGCTGGTTTGCCGATCGTTTAACTCGATATAGACCCAGCTGGGCGGAATGGTATCAGCCTCCGCGGCAAACCAGATCTTCGCCAAATCGGCGCTGTTACCCAATGCACAGAATCCATATAATCGTTTGCCCCTGCTATCAAAAAAATCTACCCACGTGCGCGAGGCCTTTGTGTTAGTACCGCACGGTGGCAACGCCGGTGACGCTGCAAACAGGCTGTCGGGGAAGGCCTCGCGATTCGCAACCGCGTAACGGTATCTGATCCACGATTTGCCCCCAGCCTCATAAGGTTCGGCACCGAGAAACATTAGAGTTGGGTTTGGTAATGCTGCGGTGGTTTGACCTTGTGTCACTAAGGCGCTTCCCAGCGTGATCGAAATCAACCCTAAGAGAATCGTGAGACGGATTTTTGTTTTGGCTGAGATCATAATTGCTCCTCTTCGGGTACAGGCTGAACCTTTAAGGATCTCCTGAACCACGATTAAGTTGGATTGCTTGAGTGACGAAGCGAGGTAGAGCGCCGACAGCCTATCGCTCATGGTCGCAAATTTCAACCAATTTAATGCGGCAGCGAGATGCGCGCGAAGCAATTTGGCAAGGTGCTGCTTTGGCGAGCATGAAGTATGATGCAGCAAAACCACGCAGGGAGAATCACTATGACTAAGGACGTCAAAGAGATGACGGCAGACGAAATTCGCGAGCGCGTTTTGCTCCTCGGTTTCGGCGGCGACCAACGACTCTACATGTCGTTTTGCAAACGACTGAAGGCGGATCTGCCTGCAGGAACGGGCGTCGCTCTGCGTGGCAGCGTCGTGACGAATAAGAAGTGGGAGGATGGCAGGCCCTTCGACGCCGACGGTAAAGGCACGAGTGATCTGGATCTTACCCTCGTGGGAACCAAGGTGATGGAATATTGGGACAAGGATGCTTTCTATATTTCGGCACTACATACGAAGCCGTTATGCGACGAAGATCCCACCATCGCCATCGGTCTCAACAAATTGAGAAAGGATTTACAAAGCCTGGTGGGCCGGCCGGTCAACATGCAAGCCACCGCCAATCTTGTGCTTTATGCCCGCGACGTTCTCTTTGGCGAAGCTTATTTCACGGCAATTGAAGCCGAAAAAGAGTAGTGAACCTCAAACTCCTCAGCTACAACATCCGCTTTGGAGGCCGAGGTCGTGAAGCGCGATTGGCAGAAGTGATTCGTGCCATTTCGCCGGATCTGGTCGTTTTCCAGGAGGCGACTGACCCGGTCGTAATTGAACGATTAGCGAGCGAAACGGCTTTTCCTTACTGGTCCGCACAACGATCCCATTCAATCGCCTACGTCAGTCGTATCAAGATTGCCTACCATGAATGGCATTACCCGGCGGGAGCTAAACATTCATTTCTGGAGATCGTGCCGGAAGGCAGCGAAGCACGCATCTTCGGTTTACACCTAAGCGCGCGGTTTTCGAAATGGGACGAGCGGCAGAGAGCTCGCGAGATTCGCAACTTACTCAAAGGAATCGAACGACATCAAAGCGGCTTCCATGTTTTGGTGGGAGACTTCAATACCCTTGCTCCAGGAGAAGTCTTGGAAGTGCAAAAGATGCCCGCCTGGATTCGCGCTCTTGTTTGGATCAGCGGACGCGACATTCAACGTGAAACCATTCAGGTGATGCTTGATGCCGGTTATGCTGACGGCTACCGCCGTCTTCATCCGGACGTCAAAGGCTACACTTTTCCTACCTGGGATCCGCACGTGAGGCTCGACTATGTTTTTGTACCGTCGTTGTTCGCCGATCGCCTAGAAACATGTGAAGTGATTACCGAAGTGCCTGGTGTGACGCAGGCATCGGATCACTTGCCGCTGCTCGCAAACCTCAATCTAAACGGCGCCTGAGTTAAGGATTGCGCGCACTGAAAGTATCACCCTGGCGAATGTCCCCGGTCTCGAGTCCGTGGCGAAACCAGCGAATCCGTTGCTCGGAACTTCCGTGCGTAAACGAATCGGGGACAACGTAACCCTGCGATTCGCGTTGTAGCCGGTCATCGCCGACGGCACTCGCGGCGCCAAGTGCTTCTTCAATGTCGCCTTGCTCCAGCAGTCCTTTCCGTTGCGCGTAGTGCGCCCAAACACCCGCCAAAAAATCTGCCTGCAGTTCCAATCTAACAGAAAGGTCATTCGCCTCAGTTTCGCCGCGTTGCCGTTGCGCCGCGCTAACGCGATCCATTGTCCCTAACAATCTTTGCACGTGGTGACCTACTTCATGCGCGATCACATACGCCTGCGCAAAGTCTCCGGGAGCGCGAAAACGTGTTTGCAAATCACGAAAGAACGAAAAGTCGAGATAAAGTTTTTCATCGCCAGGGCAGTAGAAGGGGCCGGTGGCGGCACCCGCTTGCCCGCACGCAGAACTTACCTGATCGGTAAATAGCACGAGCGTAGGTTTGCGATAGTTTCCTCCCGACTGGCGGAAGATCTCGGTCCAAACGTCTTCGGTGCTGGCCAGCACGACGCGAGTAAAGCTCTTAAGCTCTTCTTCTTCGGGGCTCGTCGTGCGCGAGGTCTGCGTTTCGGCGCCTTGATCAACTGGTCCCTGCTCGAGGATTTGGCGCGGATCTGCGCCTAGCAGCAGAGCAACTATTAGAATAACAATGCTTCCCAAGCCGCCGCCGAGTGCAATTCCGCCGCGCGACATACCTCGCCGATCTTCAATGTTCTCGCTTTCACGTTGGCCCCTCCAGCGCATACCTCGCCCCTCCTCGTATCAGGTCTTAAGTGTCGTTGAGTCCGGGAATTATCGCACGCGAACGGGATTTGTCAGAAAAAGTTCTGGAAGCTGGGCAGGCAGATTCCAAAAAAACACACAGCGATTGGCAGGAAAACGACGAAAGCCTCGGAAAACGGCAAAATCTTCTGGAAAAAGCCTATTGACGGGAGACCATACATAGAAGAGAATCCTAGTGGCTTGGTAAGTTAGCCCAAAAAGCCACCGTCCAAAACGAGAGCGCCTTCGTCCACTCACCGGCGCGACTCTTCAACCTAAGCGCTTAGTTCAAACAGTTCCTAACGCAACCGAACTGCGTCAACTCCAATCCTCAGTGCTTTCAGACCAACGCACTGACCTGCTTGCCGGCAACTCGCGCACTACGGGAGGTCCCATACTCAATCATGTCCCTGAATCCTTCCGCTCCTGATCAATTCTCCGGAGCAGATCCGCACCTAACTGGTTTCGAAGAAGCCAAACGCGATCTGCTGATGGCAGACTCGGTTACTGAGCGAGCCAATGCAGCTTTTAAGCTCGGCTTGCTGGGAAACTCTGCGGGTGTCGCTTACCTGATCGCGGCGCTTTACGACAATGCAGCGGACGTCCGGAACGCGGCAGCCGAATCGCTGGCACAAATCGGTGACGCTGCGGCGCTCGGCCCACTTGTTGATTTGCAGCACCGCGAAGGGTCGAATGCGGTGATCTCAAACGCTGTTAGTTTGATTAGCAGCCGGCAGACAAATTTAATATCGGCGAACGGCGCGTCAACAGAGTTGGAAGAACTAGAAGCGGATGCAGCGACATTAAACGAGCCGGCTCAGCTCCACACGGAGATTCCAGCCGACAACAGTTTCCTCATCGAAGCCGTAGCCGAAATCAACACTCTTTTCCATGCAGCGGCGGAGCAGGCAGAACGGATCCATGGCGCAGGAGATCACGCAGATGTGGTTGGGTCTAAAACACAACCGCACCAGCTCAGCACCGCGATCACCATCAACGACGAAATCGACGCCGGCTTCGAACTCATACGTCAGGCGGAAGCGCGACAGTCTGAGTTGATCGCAGAAGCCGAAGCGCGGCTACTGGCCCAACAGGAAACGCGCCAGCAGATTGAATTAAGTGTCCGTGAGCGCGCTGAGCACGAAAAACGCCTGGCCGAAGAGATAGAGGAGATACAGGCAAACGAGCAGGAGCTGCGCCAACGTCTGCTGGAGGCTGAAGAACGGCGCCGCTTGCAGTTTGAGGCAGTCAGAGAAGCAGAAGAAGAAATGCGTGCCCGTGCCGAGCAAGAAAAACTACGGCTCGCCGAACTGGAAGAGCAGCACCAGCACGCCGAGGAGGAAAGTCGCAAACGAGCTGAACAACAGCAACAACTGGAAAACAGCATCGCTCTCCTGGCCCAAAGTGTTTCGGAACAGAATGATCGGATTGCGGAGTCTGAAGCCCAAATCGCCGAGACTTTGCGCACATTAAAAGTCGACGAAGAGAAACATGTGGCCGAGTCGCAGGCAGCATTGAAATCTCAGAAGGAAATACGAAAGCAAGCTGCGGCTAAAGCGAAGCAGCATGCGAAACAGCTCCAGCGGTTAACTCAGGAGATTGAAGCGGTCCAAAATGATGCCGACAAGCAGGCCAAGAAGATCGCCGCATCCGAGGCAGAGTTGGTACGCGCGCAGGAGTTGGTGCTGGCACAGTCGGAAGCTGAAGCTCGCTTGCGTGAAGAGATAGCGCGTCTACAGCAAGAGGAAGCTGAGACTAAATTAGCGTTTGAAGCTACTGAAACAGTCGTGGCTAATCTTCGCAGTAAGATGGAGGCTGAAGAACGTCGTTTGGCAGAGCTGGCCGAAACTAAGCAGCATGCTGAAGTTGAAGCCCAGCAACGCGCCGCGCGTGAAGCGGAAATGAGGCGGCAGTTGAAGCGTCTTGATCAGGCAGAACAGCAGCAGGGAAAACGGCTGCAGAAGGCGGAGGCGTCGTTACACGCTAAGCAGCAAACACTGAATCAGATAGAAGCGGAATTGCAGCGGCTAGCTGAAGAAGCTCTTCGCGACAGCCATATCGCCTCGCTCCAGGAAACATTGCAGCAAGTTCAAACGGAGTGCCAGGACCGAGTAAGGGAAGAAGAACTGCGAATCAATGAGCTTGCAGAGCTTCGCAGCAAGAGTGAGGCAGAACTCAGTCAGCAGAAGGAAATCGGACAGCAACTAACTGCGGAACTTGAGATTTTGCGCGCGACTTGCCAAAACCAACTCAAAGCGATTAGCGAGTTAGAGACAGGGGTACAACAGGCTCAAGACGAAACCCAGCGGCTAACTGCAACCGAAGCTGATCTTCAACGACAATTGAGTAGTCTTGGCGAGCGTAAAACCGAGTTAGTCAGTCGATTGCAATCGGTCGAGACCGCACTGCAGTCTCAGCAGCAAACGTGTGAGCAGCTAGAGACCGAATGTCAGCAGCGCGCTAAAGAGGAGGAAGTGCATTTAGCGAAGCTTGCCGCCATTCGCGAGCAGGCTGCTGATGAAGGTCAGCGCCGCGCTGCACAGGAAGCGGAATTGAACAGCGAGCTCGAGGCGTTGCGAGCAACAGGCCAGCATCAACTCAATGCCATCAGCGAGCTGGAAGCAAGCTTGCAACAGACTCAGGCTGAAGTGGCCCAACACAGCGCACGGGAATCCGAGCTCAAACAACAGCTGAGTAGTCTGACTGAAGAGGAGCAAACGCTACGAAAGCGATTGCAAGAGATTGAGACCTCACTACAACTTCAGCAGGAAACACATAAGCGGTTAGAGATTGAATCTTGGCAGCGCACTGAAGCCGAAGAAGCGCAGATTGCGAAGCTTGCAGCTACTCGCGAGCAAGTCGCTGAAGAAGGATTGAGGCTTTCGCTGCTGGAGAAGCAACTCAGCGATGAGCTCGTGGCGTTGCGCGCGGCTGAAGAAAATCAGCGCAAGGTTATTGAGAAGCTGGAAGTGAACGTACAACAAACTCGCACCGAAGCCGAGCAGCTGATTGCGCGTGAAGACCAGCTCAACGCGGAAATTCAGACAGAGTTCGCCGTACAGCATGAGGGTCAAGCTGAAGTAGAGGCTCGAAGAGCAGAGCACGAATCCTCACTCAGAGAGATTGAGGCAGCTCGGCTGCAAGCCGAGGAGGACGCAGCGCGGCTCGGGCGGTTGGAAGCGTTGCGTGACCAACTTGAATCTGAGTCGCAACAGCGTGCTGAAAATGAGCGGCGACTCAGGCTTGCTATCGAGGCGCTTCGTGTAGACGAAACGGAGCATCGCGCCCGTCTTGAGGAGATGCGTGAACACGCGGCCACCTTAGAAGAAGCGAAGCAGCGGCGCGTCTTAGAAGAATCCAACCTCACTGCGGAGATTGCGGCGCTCGAAGCACCGATCACCAGAACCGTCCAGCCGCGCGCAACCGAGTGGTTGGAATTAACCACGGAGCATGACTCAGCGGGGCACTCGGGAGGCAGCCACCTACAGAGCTCGCAGCAAGCCGAAGCGGAAGAGCTCGCCCCCGTTGAGATCAAAATTGAAGCGGAAACGCTCGCTTCGGACGTTGTTTCGGGAGTCTCCGAGTTCGAAGTCATAAACGATGAAGAAACAGCTGCAGCTGAGCCGTTAGTAGTTATCAGCGACTCTTTCTCGTTCGAGATAAATGCATCCGCCAATAATCATGAGGAAGAGATCATCATTGGCAACGCCGATTTTGAAGTACCGGAGTACGTGGATCACGTAGAAGTGTCGGCACTGGAACCGGTCAACGTCGCAGTCGACGAGCAGGCTAAATCGTTGTCCCTGGTGACTGGTGAAACCGGACTTGCCCACGTCAACGACGATTCGCCACTTTCGCAAGCCGCCGCACGTCTGCAAAGTTCGGATCCGGCAGAGCGTTGTGAAGCGCTTATGAATCTAGCTCAACTCAATGATGAAGAGTCGTTTGATCTCATTGCCAACCGGTTTGACGATCCTTCGGTCCAGGTTAGAAATGCCGCAGCGCGAGCCTTATGTGAACTGAATCCGGATCGGGCAGCCTCGCTGACTCGGGCGCTTCGTGAAGCCCCACCCGAACGACGTCGCAGAATTGGAGCGGCCTTCGCTGGATCGGGTTTAGCTTCGCAAGCCATAAACTGCCTCGCGGGCGAGGGCCGAGACGTAACTTATGATGCCTTCACGGTCCTCTTTCTCATGGCGAAAGCCGGCGAAGTCCATCCCTTAATTGACACAATTGAGAATCATGCCAACATCGCCGTGCGGCTGGCTGTAATCAAGCTACTCGCCTTTAGTAATCAATCCGGTGTTGTCCCAGCCTTTCGCCGGTTAGCGGTGCGTGCCTCCTTACCAGCGGAAGTAAGGTCCGCGGTTATGGAGGCCATTCACGACATCAGCACTCCCGCTCGAGAGTCCAGAATATCGGCAGCGTAAAATCGTCTCGATTGTGGGGAGAACAGGTCTGATTGAGTGCATTCTTATCGCACAAACGTACGACCATATCGTCGTGTTTCATCGCATATCGGTTAAAAGTGCTGCGAAAATTAGATCTTTAGAGGTGTTCCTCTGACGGTACGGCAGTTGCCGAGTCTACCGTGGAGAGGAGAATCACTATGAAACTACAAAAGATTGGATCCGGACTTCTTGCAGTCTCGTTTATGTTTTTAGTTGGTGTTTCCAGCACGTCCATTCAAGGACAGGATCGCTGGGGGCGATATGATCAACAAGATCAGCGAGAGCGGCAGCGCCAATGGGAACGTGAACAGCGTCGGCAGCGTCGCGATGACCGCCGAGGCAACCGTGGCTATGGTCGTACGGACGACGGCTACAGCAATTACGGTGGATCATTTCAGCTGAGACAGACGGCCCTAAACGCAGGCGCCAATGAAGGCAATAAGGAAGGTCGCAAGGACCGCAGTCGCGGTGAACGTTTTGATTTTACCGACGAAAGCGCTTTCCGTAGTGCGACGAAGGATTACAGCTCGCGCTTAGGTGACCGAGAGCTTTATCGACGTTACTTCCGTGAGGCTTTTGAAAATGGCTATCGCGATGGTTACGCGGGCTATTAAGCCAACGATGAGCTGACATCTAGTCAGGCAAAATCGATAGGGACTGGAGATTGACCTCCGGTCCCTTTTTCTTTTTCAAGCTGGTTGAGTACCATCTCTCGCCAAGCTGAATTTTGCGCTGCGACTCAAGTCTCCCTGGCCCGAGCCAGGGGAATGATCCTCAGCTCAAGCTGCGCAAGTGTTCTTGCTTAGTGGACGAGATTTTCTTGCGAATAATGGGCGTGAAGGAAAGAAATAATGGGCGATGAAGGAAAGATTTGATGGGAAAGTTAGGGGTAGGAGTTAAGGCAAAAAGAGAGGGCGTCGACCTCCCCCAAGACCGACGCCCTTGCCTTTATCTCAGTTCTCCCATGGAGAATTAACGATGGGCGAAAGTTAGACCTGCCTTTAATGCCGTAGGTTGCAGCCATCTTGCAAAGGCTTTACGAGAAAGTAACAAAAGAATCGCGAAACTCAAGTTGAATCCAGGTGAGTGAATCGATCAGATGAACAATAAATCGCCATTTGGCTCATGGAAATCGCCGATTACTGCCGATCTAATCGTCAGTGGCGCCGTCGGGCTGAGTCAGCCGACTATCGACGGACCTGACATTTATTGGGTGGAGCTGCGGCCGGCGGAAGGTGGTCGCCAAGTCATTGTGAAGCGCGACGAGTCGGGCCAACTCTCTGATATCAACCCGCAGCCGTTTAATGCCCGCACAAGGGTTCACGAATATGGTGGTGGAGATTATCTATCTGTCGACGGCACGGTGTATTTTTCAAACTTTGCCGACCAACGTTTCTATAAAACAGTTGCCGGAGAATCGCCGCAACCGCTGACTCCCGCCGTAGAGATGCGCTACGCAGAAGCGATCCTGGATAGTGCACGGGACCGCATTATTTGTGTTCGCGAGGATCACACAGTTCCTGGTCGGGAAGCGGTCAACAACCTGGTAGCTCTCAATGTGAATGGTAATGACGACTGTGGTGAAGTTCTCGTAAGCGGCAACGACTTCTACTCCACACTTAGTTTAAGTCCTGATGGAACTCAATTGGTTTGGCTCACCTGGAATCATCCGAACATGCCTTGGGATGGTACCGAACTCTGGCAAGCTCAGGTAGAAGCGGACGGCTCGCTGAGTAGAGCAACGTTGATTGCGGGAGGCAAGGATGAATCGATATTCCAACCGCAGTGGTCCCATGACGGCCTACTCTATTTCATCTCTGACCGCAGCGGCTGGTGGAATCTCTACCGGGTCTTTGACGGCCGAGTCGCAGCTGTTACCGATCTTACCGTGGAGATGGGAATGCCTCAGTGGGTTCTTGGCTTATCGTGCTATGCGTTCGCGTCGCCTCAGCAAATCGTTTGCGTCTATTACGTACTGGGGATGGCCCGCCTCGCGATTATTGACACTGAAACATTGAAGCTGGAGCCAGTCGAGGTTCCCTACACCGATCTCGGTTTTGTTCGTGCCGCGGCTGGTCAAGCAGTCTTTCGTGCCGGCTCACCCACTACGGCCCCGGCGATCGTGCGATTCGATTTGCAAAGTAGAAAGTTTGAGACGCTCCGCTTGTCGAACAATCTGAATTTAGATTCCGGCTTTCTCTCGACCCCAGAGGCGATCGAGTTTCCAACAGCCGATGGGCTGACCGCACACGGCTTTTACTACGAGCCGCGAAATTCAGACTACCAGGCGCCCGAGCACGAACTTCCGCCCCTGCTGGTGAAGAGCCATGGGGGTCCCACATCGGCTGCAGCTACCGCCCTAAGTCTCCATATCCAATATTGGACCAGCAGGGGCATTGCGGTGCTTGATGTAAACTATGGCGGCAGCAGTGGCTACGGACGCGAATATCGCGAACGTTTGCATGGCAAGTGGGGAGTAGTTGATGTGGATGATTGCGCGAATGGCGCGAAGTATTTGGTCGCCCGTGGCGACGTCGATGTGAACCGGTTGATGATTACCGGCGGCAGCGCGGGTGGGTACACGACCTTATGTGCGTTGACCTTTCGAGATACGTTCAAGGCGGGAGCCAGTCATTACGGCGTTAGCGACGCTGAAGCCCTCACTGCCGAGACACATAAATTTGAGTCTCGCTATCTGGATAACTTGTTCGGACCATATCCCGAGCGGCGCGATGTTTACTACGAACGGTCGCCGATCAACTTCACCGAGCAGCTTTCATGTCCGGTAATCTTCTTCCAGGGACTTGAAGATCGAGTGGTACCACCAAACCAGGCGGAGCTGATGGTTGAAGCTTTGAAGCAGAAGGGAGTGCCGGTAGCCTACGTTGCTTTTCCCGGCGAACAGCACGGGTTCAGGCAGGCGCAGAACATCAAGCGATCTCTTGAGGGCGAGCTGTATTTTTATTCTCGGGTATTTGGATTTGAATTAGCGGAGAAGGTTGAACCGATCGAAATTAGTAATCTTTGAAAAAAAAAGAACTTTGTTCTTTGATCTTCGAACTTAATGCTTCTTGACGGAACAAACTAGAACCAAGTTCAAAGTACAAAGAACTGAACGCTGAGTTTCAAACTCAACTTCATTGGACAGGCTTATCCGCAATCGTAGCTGGCCCGCCACCGTGATCGCCTCCGCGGAGAATTGTGCTTTCATCCATGAAGAAAGACCGCGTTCCTGTCTTGCCATATTCCACGGGCACCGCCGTCGCCTCAAATCCCGAACTTGACGCTCGTACCTCAATCCGATACCCCGACGGTTCAAGGAACTCTTTCGAAATAAGACCCGCGGATACTAGTTGATCAAGGCTGCCGTAGTTGCCGTCTTGGTGCGTCACCCGAAAAGTATTTTCGGCACTGGCAATCGTGCGCAGTTTGCTTTGCGCGAGTGACTCGTTGGCAATTATCGAGGAAGATTGTCCGGATCCTCCTAACGCCGAGGCCAACATCATCAACGCCAGGTTCTTGGGCAGCCGCAACTCATGCATTGGACCGAGTCCCTCGTTCGACAGGGCATAAGTCAACGGCTCGGAAGTGGGACTAAGGCGGGAAAATATCTCACCGAGTTGATCGGTTACCGACGAATCCATGGTGAGGGCAAAGTCGCGATAACCGTCCATCAGTTTCGGCGACAAGTAAAATTGCCCTAACACCTGACGTGGTTGCCAGCGCGTGGCATTGCGAAAGTGACTGTCGGAAGCCAGCGTGTCATGGTTCAGATACGAATCGACGACGCGACGGATTTCTTTTGGCTCTGTGGAGAGCACGAGGAAGTTTCCCATAAAGGCGTAAGAAAAAATCCCCGCGTAGGACACAATCTCGGTGTCGCCACGTTTTTCAGTTTGGGCTAAAAGACTTGCGCCTTTAAAGCCTAATGATTCGATCACTTTGGGCAATAAGGCGCGCACGCCGTCGCGGTCGCGAACGGCAATCGCGATGATCGGACTTGGCATTGGTGGAGCCGCGCCTTTACCTGAAGCACCTTCGGTCTCGACAGGCGTAGATACTGCAACAGGCTTGTTAGGACCGACATCGAGTGTTTGCAACGGCAGAATCAGCGCGACTTCAGGGCCCAGCAAAGGAAATAAGTCCTGCTTAAATTTAATGCCCGCCTTTCTCTCGTACTCGGCGAAGGGTGATTCCTCCACCGGTTCGCTCGCGGCAGTCGCCATGCGGAATCGTCGGGATTGCTCAGTGAGAGCTTTCACCATGTTGTCGTGAATCTGTGGATAATCGAGCGATAGCGAAACAAAGAATTCAGTATTGGCAGGAAACACGCCGGCTGCTTCCAAAGTTAAGGGTGGGCCAGAGATCAACTGGGGCATAAAAGGAATTGGATTCCCTTTGACTCCGGGCTCTTCTACCAACAATACACGCAAAGCATAGTTGTCGGGATCGAAGGCAAGCGCCACCCCGATTGCGTCTGGCAGAACCGAGGGACCAGTAAAAAGCAGGCTCGCCATTCGGCCGATTAACATGTCAGACATAATCGGAGGCGGAGCTGGCTGCGGATTTCCGCTAAGTAGTTCAGCTTGAGTTTGACCCTCAGTCGTCACGCCTTGCGGAACGACGTCAGGATCAGGCAACACCATTGGTGGGGGCGGGCCCTCGTCCTGCATTTGCTCAACTGAAGTAAGTTCCTCCTGGTGTTCTCCGGTGGGCTGGCTTTCAATTGTTCGTGTCTCTGCGCGTTTTTGTTCTTCGTCCTCAAGTTTTCGCCGGAGCTCCTCGTTTTCCCGCTGCATCCCGCCAGTATCTACAAAGACCAGAACCGGCTCTGTTGCAAATCTGTCGTGTACGCGCCGGAAGCTTGGATCTTCAGTAAGCAGTTTGGTCCCCGTGGGCCGCAGACTCTTGAAATTAAAGGCTACGTTGCTGACATAGACCAACGAGCCAGCCTGCTTGATCACAAACGAAGGCCCCGCTTCTTTCTGTTGCGCAGTACCGGTTTCATCCGAGCTCTGCTCACCAGCGTGTTTCTTTTCAGGTGGCGAATTTGCAGCGGAAGAAGCCGCGGATGGTGAAGTGGTGGGAGTGGGTGTTGGTGTAGGTGAGGGCAAAAGCTTTGGCAAAAAGTTCTGAAGCCGGGGCTCAAACTTTTGCGCTTCTTCCGGAGAAGCAAACTCAAGGGCGATCAGCACACTGGGAACGTTGGGACGCACAGACCACGAGGCCACCATCATCCGCGAGCCTGAGAGAGAATCTGACTGCGAATTCAGCCAGGTTAAGAGCGTCTTGAATTCTTTCGGCGGCGACGCCAGCTTCATGATCGGTTCGATGGCGTCGTTGAATGATTGCGTTTTCAATAACTGTCCCACGCCGCGAATCTCCACATGGACGCGGTAGGTATCAACCGCCAGGAGATTCTCAAGGATTGGTGCTGGTTTTTGAGCGGGCGTGGGCGAGGGAGCTTTCGCCGGAGTTCCGCGACGTTTTTGTGCCGCAACGTTAACCGCAAAGAGAGAGAAAATGATGAGGAGGAGGCTGACTCGACGGGGGATATTCATAATTTAAACCACCACTGCTTTATTGCTCACTCCGCCAGCTCGGCACCTACGCGCATCGTCCGCCATGCCCTCGACAAAAGCAAGACAAATCTCTGTGAAACTAAACACTTTGCAGCAGCGAGGGACCGTTCATCGGGAGCGTCGCGAATGAAATGTTACGCTCGGCAATCTCGCAAAAGAGTATTGCAAATTCTACCAGCGACAGTTAGATTAGCCGGGCAATCCATTAATAAGGTGGCGGTCTCCAGATTATTCCGGCGTGCCCCTGCCTTCAAATATTTATCGGAGGTAGAAACAGTGCCGACAGGAACGTGCCCCGAATGTGATGCTGATGTTCACGTAGATTCGGACGCGGATAAGGGTGACAGCGTTTTGTGCGAGGAGTGTGGCACCGAACTCGAAGTAGTCGGCCTCGACCCGCTGGAACTCGACATCGCCGAGGAAGAAGACCTGGACGACGATGAAGAAGACGATGATTTTTAGCCGAGCGGGGTTATTCTCCCCAGCCGGGTTATTCTGCTTACCGCAGTGGCCTGCTGTTGCTTTCCTGCGCTTGATAGCCCGGACGGCTTTGCCTCAATGTTAAACCGTTCGGTCCCTGCACTTTGATTTCGTGAAACTTGCCGTCTCGCCGTTTCTCTTCTGCTGGATAAAAGGCCAACACATAAGTTGAGGTGACTTCTTCCGCCAGGACGCGAAAGAGCTGTTGATAGTCTTTCTGATCCGCGTAGAGGTTTCGCCCGCCTGTGCGTTCCGCGAGTTCGCTAACGTCTAGCGGTGTTGGCAAAGGTGTCTGCGCGGTTGATGCGACCACTCTCGAGTAAGACGGAAGCGTCACGGTGTACACGCTCACATCCGCTTGGTTCGCGCGTTCGATCACTGTCTCCGCCGACACGGTATCGCCGACAGGGAAGCCATCCGTCACAACGATCACTGCTCGCTTCAGAAGCCGCTGGTCACGTGTGCGGGGCGCATGACGCACTAATAGTCGAATCGCATCGTCTACGGCGTCGTAAGTGTGCGTTGACAATCCGTTGGGTTCGCGCGCCGCCCGTTCCAGTGCCCGGTCGAGTTTGCTTGCTTCAGTAGTGAATCGCTGCAGCGTTTTTACGTTCATCCCAAAAGCCATCACCGCATAGACAGCTTGTTGATCGGCGACGTTGGAAGAGAACGCCCTAAGCGCTGTGCGCAGGCGCAACATCTCGTCAGTCGTCATGCTGCCGGATATGTCCACTGCAAATACGATGGCCAAAGGTCTCGCTGGTCCAGCTCGGCGCTCAACCTGGAAAAAGGAGAGTGGTTGTTCCTGGCCGTCGGCAAAGAGCTTGAAATCCTGCTTCGTCAGATTTCGCACCGGTCGACCTTCTTTGTCGGTTACCAAAACATCAACCGAAACCACATCGGTATCTATGCGCAGCACATCGTCGGGAGTTTCGGGTTCGGCAGGGAAGACTTTGCGCGGTCGCTGCGCATTTGCGGGGGCGGGGTCGACTGGTGCCTGCGCGAACCCAGTCCAGCAGAATCCAACCTGGCATAAAAGAATGACCAGAATGCGGCGGGGATGTTTGCAGATTTGAGTGAAAAGCTGATTCACGGTTATTACAACGGCCAATTACGATACTTAGATGCGGAAAGTTTAAAATCGGGAAGAATCTGAAGACTGGTGCTGGGTTGAGCAATGAGCTTATACGATATGGCTTCACCCACCAAAGATTGGTAGGAGGGCATTGCGCAAAAAGTAGTCCAGCGTCAAGACTCGATGATCTGCCTCGTTTACGAGGCAGGTCCCCGCAGGGCAGTTAGGCCAGCCCCGACACGTCGGGGCTGGATAGATGGCGCAACGATTGGATCCTTAGGCGGTTCAACGGCCTTCCCCGGATAAAGGCCGACGGCCTAAAGCAAATTATCGCCGTCTGTAAACCAGCCGTAAAACGGCTGGGCCCAACAGCCCAGTGGGATTGCGTGAACGCGCCAAGTCCATGAGCCAGGCCCTCGCGGACCCTATCCAAGGATACTTTTTGTGCAAGCCCCAGGGAGGAGCGCAGACTAATCTTAGCTTCAAGGTCGGAAAACTTAAGAAAGTAAAGCCCCACTCCCACTGTTCAATGCACTAAAGGCAACAATCCTTGGAACTGCCAGCATCAACGTTTACGTATTCCTGGTTTTATAGCGGTGCTATATTGCAGGCCTCAGCAGTTCGGAGGGAAAGAGTGAAGTTAAGACAACAGATTGCCGCTGTCCTTTTGATATTTGCCATGCAGTTCGTTGTGCCGGCGCAGCCACGCGGCACTGGCGGCATTAAAGGAAAAGTGAAAGTCGAGACGGGTACAGCTGGCGGTGTCTCGGTCGTTGTCCGACGAGGCGAGCAGGAGGTGACTCGTGTGGCCACCGACAAAGGGGGCAGCTTTGTAGTGTCAGGGTTGCAGCCGGGCATGTATGGTCTAACCTTCCGTAAACCTGGATTGAGTGTCGGCACGGTTGAGAACGTCGAAGTCAAATCAGGAAAGACGCGTTCCCTTGGTGACCGCCTGGTTCTTTCGGTAGACGAAGGCTCTATCGCTTTTATTCGCGGTAGTGTTTTCAGTCCCAGCGGCAGAAGCGTTCCCGGGGCGCGTGTCGAGCTCGCGCGAATTCTTGAGGATGGTTCTACAAAAAAGATTGACGGGCGCGTTACGACGGAAACCGGTTCGTTTGTGTTTAGGTTGACACCCGAACCGGGCAAGTATCGAGTTACGGCAAAAATCAGCGGCGCCGAGGCGGGCAGCAGCGATGTTGAGATTGACGGAGCCGCGGTTTATCGCCTCGCGATTTCTCTTATTGCCAGCCCAAAATGATTGGCGATTGGCGATTGGCGATTGCAAATTGCCGATTTGCGCCAGTCTCCACGATGAGATGCAGAGACGCTGACTTAAAAAAGGCAGATAACAAAAACTCGCCAGCCCTCGATGTACACTCTCCCCTAAAGTAAAATTGTTTTAGAGATCTTTGCGGTGCGCTAAGGTTCCTTCAGATTTAGCTCAAAAGCAGATCTTCGAAAGAAAGTTGGCTGTCGTCGACGGGTTCGGTGTACTCGCCATGCCGAATGCGATGCTTGGGAACATCAAGCGACTCGCGCACAGCGTCCAAATGAAAGCGGACTATCTTGGGCGTGACGCGCACTGAAGGAATGCGGCGCTTGCGGGCTAATCGCCGTATAGTCGACTCGCTGACTTGCAATACCTTCGCAAGCTGACGAGCTGTCAGGAATTCCTCACGCTCTTCCATCGTTGGTTGGCATTATCCTAACGCAGTGAAGTTAAACGAGCCAAACATAAAACGACCGAAATTGGGGATGGCCAATTGCGGCATGCCCATTAGAAAGTTTCCTCAAGAGCCGAACAATCGCCAATCGGCAATCGCCAATCGGCAATCGACTTCACCCGCGTTTCCGACCGGGCGAGAATTCCACCCAGTTGTTACCCTGTTTCACATAAACGCGTGGCTGCTGAATCGGAAACTTCGCCCGGAAGGCCGGGTTGCTCGCAAGAAAGCGATTAATCGTGCCTGAATCGCCGGTTGCCACGCGCCACTTGCCGTCCTCACGTACCAAATACTGCTGCACGACAATCTTGCCTTCCGCGGATAGGGGCGCGACGACTCGCCCATAAAGCACTGTATCAACTACGGCGATATCCTTTGCCACACGCACCTGGCCGACGTCGATGCGGTCGAGCACGTACATGTCTTGCGCGCGTTTCAAAGCGCTGGAGAAGCGCTCGCGAGACATTCGATTGCGCGAGGAGGAGGGTAGGGAATCATAAAGCGCGCCATAATCACGCGACTTGAGTTGTTGAAAGACTCGCTGCACGGTGCCACGCACTTCCGCCTCATTGGCAGCCTGCGCTGGAAGCATCGTTATTAAAGCCAGAAAAAGTATCCCGACTACACCTTGTTTATTGATCATCATTTCTTTCAGTTTCAATTTGCTCATGAGTGGTTGCATCGTCCGCCTGGAGACTTGCTGAAACCTGCGCTCGGTAGTTCAAGAACCAGGCAACCATTCCTACCACGGCCACGACAAAGGCGCCATCGAAACGACCAAGCACCATCAGCACGGCGGCGACCGCGATACAACAACCGGCGAGTGCCAGCCAGAGAGTCTTCACTTGATCGTTACCGGGATTGTGAAACTGATGGAGCCCGGAGGATAACAAAGCTTGTCGTCGCAAGCCTGAACGTTGAGTTTTGCGGGAATATTATGCGCGCCCTTGGGAGCCGCTTTTTCGGAGCTCAACATAATTTTCAACTGTGTCTCGCCTTCATAAACCCTGAGCGCCTGATCGGGAGAAAACGAAAACTTCTTTACCTGAGGATTGGGGTAGTAAATGTAGTCAACTACTACTTCGGGGGTGTCCGGGAGATCAACCTCAGTTGCTTTGAGATAATCGAAGCTCGCCGGGTTTGCATTGATGTGGTAGCCACTTTGAGTGTTGAGCTTCACGCCAACTTCGCCTCTCTCCCCCGCAACTACTTCTATCGGTTCTGCCGTGACCTTAACGAGTGACTCAGAAGTGATCTTCGGAGGCTGGGCCGAACTTGAGGCTGAGTTTTCATTCTGGGCTGAGCGCGAGCAAGCCCCGACGCCTATTAACATAAACGAGAGAAGAAAAATGGCACCTAGCTTGGTCATCTTCAAGATCCCCCCTTAGCGATTGCCGAATGGCGATTGCCGATTTTCGATTGGCCCTCGAAGTGGAGTTGGTACCACCAGGCGGTGGCCGGTGCGCCTTTTCGAATGCCGAGTGGTGATTTCGAGCAATCCGCCATCTGCAATCGCCAACCGCAATCCCCCTATCCCGCCGCTTCCTTCTTATCTTCAGGTTTCTTAATGCCAAACTTTTCCAGACGATACTGCAGAGTGCGAAAGGTAAAGCCAAGCAATTTCGCGGCTTTGGTAATGTTGTAATCGGTCTGCTCCATCGCCTGGGTCAGTAAGTCGCGTTCCACTTCTTCAAAGTTGATACCTTCCGGCGGCAACTTGAAAGCACCCTCGGCGGCCGGCCTTGCTTCCTGGCGCACTTCCAAAGGCAAGTCGTCGATCGTGATCAGATCGCCTTCGCACAGTAGGATCGCGCGTTCGATTGCCGACTCCAGTTGTCGCACATTACCTGGCCAGCTGTACTCAAGCATGACCTTCTTCGTTTCTGGCGTTAGGCCACGCACAAGTCGGGAGGTGTTACGTGTGTGCTTCTTCAAAAAGAAATCAATCAGCACGGGAATGTCGTCGCGGCGTTCGCGTAACGGAGGAACGTCTACCGATAGCACATTGATCCGGTAGTAGAGATCATCGCGGAAGCGGCCATCAGCGACCATTGCGCGCAGGTCTCGATTGGTAGCAGCGATCACGCGCACATCGACGCTAATTTCATGAGTCCCCCCAACCCGCCGGATTTTTCGCTCTTGCAGCGCGCGCAAAAGCTTTGCCTGCATGGCGACATCGAGCTCTGCTATCTCATCCAGAAACAACGAGCCACGATCGGCAATTTCAAAGAGTCCTTTCTTATCGGCGTGCGCGCCGGTGAACGAGCCTTTCTCGTGTCCGAACAACTCCGACTCCAAAAGGTTCTCGTTAATCGCCGCGCAATTTACCGCCTGAAACATTTCTTGCGCTCGCGGCGACTGGTTATGAATTGAGCGCGCGATTAGTTCCTTTCCCGTGCCTGACTCGCCCCGGATCAGCACGGTCGAGTTCGAGCGAGCAACTTTGACGATCATCCGCTTGACGGCTTCCATCTTGGGCGAGGCGGAAATGATTTCAACGTCAATTGCGTCGAGCTTGTCGAGCGCGCGATTAATGGTTGCCAGCAACGCATCCTTGTCGTAGGGCTTCTCCATGTAGTCGAAAGCGCCGCGACGTAGTGCTTCCTTGGCCGACTCGATCGAACCATGTGCGGTAAGCAGGATCACAATAATCGACGAATCGAGCGCGAGGAGGTGTTGCAACAGCTCAATACCATCCATTCCCGTCATTTTCAGATCGGTTAATGCCAAATCGAAACGCCGATCCTTGGCAAACTTGATTGCCGCTTCTCCCGACGATGCGGTTGTGACGTCGTAGCCTTCGCTCGTCAGGATCATTTCCAGAATCTCTCGTTGCGACTTTTCGTCGTCGACTACCAATATGCTTTTGCGCGACATGTTTTCAGCCTCAAAAGAAACTGCGATTCTAAGGTACCAGGACTATGAAGAGCGCTTTCCGCTCGTCGCCCCGTCACCGCATTACCGCGTCCCTTCTTGCTTCCTCCTCAACCTGCTGCCGGCTTCACCGGCAATATGATTGTAAAAGTTGTTCCACTTCCTTGTTTCGAATGAACGCTAATAGTTCCGCCATGGTCCTCGACTGCTTTTCTCACGATCGCCAGGCCCAGACCGGTCCCAGTATCTTTGGTCGAGTAATAAGGCTCAAACACCTTTGAGATATCCTCCGCAGCAATTCCTTTACCGGTATCAGATATCTCTACTCGGATGCGATCGCCCTTTTCATTCGTAAGTTTGATGACGATGTTACCACCATCGCCGTCAATCGCCTGAAGCCCGTTGATTATTAGGTTCGTGAATGCAGATCGCAGAGTCTCGCGGTCGGCGACGATTGTCGGCAGCGCTGACTCTACTTCCACACTTGTGCTGACGCCGTGCTCTGCGGCCTGCGCTTCGATCAGCCGCAGCGCATCTTCCGCCTCAGCGCGCAAATCAACCGTTTGGAAATCAAGCGCGGACGGGCGTGAGTATTTTAAAAAATCAGTTATGTGACGATTGATCCGGAGCACTTCAGCCTTGAGCTGACTCGCGAGCCTCAGAAACGTTTCGCGCTTGCCAGCATCTTCCGGTGCGAATGACGAGCGCAGATGGTCCAGGGTGAGATTAATGTAGTTGAGCGGGTTGCGAATCTCATGAGCAATCGCGGCGGCGAGCCGGCCGACGACCGCGCCCTTCTCAGCCTCATGCAGTTGCGCCTCCAGCTCTCGCGCCCGCGCGAGCTGAGTTGTCATTTCATTAAATGCCGCAGCAAATTGTCCTAACTCATCACGACGTTCCTCCGGGACACGAACACTAAAATCTCCCCGCGCCACTTTTTGTGCAGCGGCTGACAGCAACTTAATCGGTCGCGTAAAGCGCCACACGAAAAGTCCCGTGACGAGCGTGGTCGCCAGTAACAACAGCAATGTGTAGAAAGCCGATCGCGAAGCCTGACGCTGCAGAATGTCAGTAAGCGTGTTTGCCGATCCAAGCACGACGATTACGTATAGGCGGCCTTTAGTTGTTTCCAGCGGAAAGTAAAAAGCGCCTGGGTCGCCGGGTTTGGTCGGAGGTGAAGCACTCATCCAGCCCGGCAAGTTTTCCCTCTCGTCGGCTAAGCCCACGGCCGAGCTTAACGGCGGCAGTGGCACATCCTTAATATCAACGTAGCGAACAGTCTTGTCCTCGTTTTCGGTGGGGGTGTACTCGCTGATGAGGCTGTCTTGCACTTTGCCATCGCTATCAACGACCATCACATTCTTGACGCGCCCCTCGCGCTCATCCAGCAACGGGACTCGCATGTTGCTCCGCAACTCATCGAGATACTTTGTACTGAAAATGCTATTAACGCCGAGGGCCACCCCGGTCATGATTGCTTGCTCCTGCTCGACGATGACTCGAGCGTTACTTTGAATCGCCCGCAGATTCACGTAATACTGCACACCTAGAGTGAGCCCCAGCATCACTGCAAGAAGCAGCAAAAGCCTCGCCCGAAAGCTGTGCAAGAGTCCGGAAATTCTCATGTTGCCCTAAACGATGTATAGGAGAGAGGGAATCGCTACACCATTTGCGGCAAGCTTAGCTCACCGGAAACTGCTTTCCAAACCCCATTAACGGTTTGTGTACAAAAGGTTACTTTTATGTTGCCGCAAAGATTAGCTGGTGTTATATTGCCCTTGGTCTCGTTGAACTGTCCCCAGGGACCGCCTTTAGGGAATTCTCCCACCACAAAGTTGCAGATTGATAGGTCGCCAAAAAACAAGGTTGTCGGCGCCGGAATTGAAATTTTGAGAGAGCAATGCAGTGCTCTCAAAACTTGCAGGAGTTCTTACCGAGGAAGGGGCGCTTCGCCAGTTCAGGTGTTGGACGAGGTGCCTTAGTGCTTTTGGCGAAGCTCATCGGCGGATGAGCATAATTTCCTACGAGAGGTAATAGGCCGCATGAAACAACCGATCCATCCCTTCAATTCCCCAGCTTCCCGATTCACCCGTTCGTTTTTAAGCCCCCGTTTCGCCCTAATCTTACTAATCCTTTTATCCCTGTCTTTTTCCACGGAAGTATTCGGCAAGCGACGAGCGGCCTCGTCTAGCAAAGCAACAAAGAGCAAATCCGCTCGCGACAAATCCGCAAAGAAGTCATCACGTGCTGACCGTGGCCGCAAGATGACGGCTCGGGAGCGTCGCTCAACACGTCGTGAAAAATATTCGGCGCGCAATCGCCGCGGCCGTTCACGAGTAACCGCTCGTCTCTCAAAGCGTGAGCTTCGGCATCGACGGCAGCAAGTTGCACGCGAACAGTCCTCATCATTGAAAGCTCTCGAACGCAGACTGCGTCGTCCCTTAACCAGACGTGAACGTACCGCTGAGCTTCGCAGAATCGCGGCGCGTCATCGTAGCGACACACTCGCAGCCCGTCGTCGTGCTGAAGCCGCACGCCGCGCAGCTATCGCTCGGCAGCGCGCGATTGAACAATCGATGCGCGATGAAGTGCAGGCGCTGATCGGCAGAGACGACACGACTGGCGAAGATCTGGAAGTGCGAAACGCGGCTGTTAAAGCTCTAGGCAATCACATTGGCACCGTTGTCGTAATGGATCCGCAGACAGGTCGCGTCTATTCGGTGGTCAATCAGGAGTGGGCCCTGCGTCGTGGCTTCAAGCCATGCTCAACTATCAAGCTGGTGACAGGCGTCGCAGGTTTGGGAGAGAAAATAATTGACCCGGCAAATACAGCTGAAGTCTCCGAGCGATACAACATTGACCTGACCGATGCCCTGGCCTATTCCAACAATACCTACTTCCAACAGGTTGGTGGCCGAGTTGGCTTCAACAAGATGATGACTTACGCGCGGGAGATGGGGTTGGGCGAAAAGACCGGAATCAATGTTCCGAATGAATTCTCCGGTCGCCTGCCTTTCGAGAAGACTGGCTTCGCTCTCAACCGCATGTCTTCACACGGAGACGATTTTGAAGTCACAGCCCTGCAACTCGCTACTCTCGTTTCCGCTATGGGCAACGGCGGACGGTTGCTGGAGCCGAGTATCCCGCGGACGGCGGAAGACGCAGCAAAGTTCAAAGGAAAGGTTCGCCGAAAAATTGAGGTCGAGCCTGAAACATGGCGTCGCATGGTCCCGGGAATGGTTGGCGCCGTAAATTATGGCTCCGGCAAAAAGGCTTATGATCCGCTGCAGACGGTAGCCGGCAAGACTGGCACCTGCATTGGTCAAGGGGGGTGGGTAGGACTCTTTACGTCTTATGCGCCGCTGGCGAATCCGCGTCTGGCGGTGGTGGTGATTGGTCGTGGCCCCGACGCCCGCGGTCATTTCCCCGCAGCCGTTGCTGGCCGGATCTATCGTGAACTCAATCATCGCTTCGGCACTCCTGTTAACCTGCAATTCGCCAAAACGCCAACGCTGGACGATCCTAAGGCCGCGGACTTGAACGAAGAAGAAAAGGACGCAGCGGAAGCCGAAGCTGCTGAGCAAGAAGCTATCGAAGTACAGGCCAATGCTGAAGCCGAAGCAGCCGCTGTGGCTGAAGAGCAGGCTGCAGCGAGTAACCCTGCGGAACCCGTCAAGCAACAGCCTCGTACCGAGACCCCAGTCACGCGAAACCCGGTGAAGCGCGTTCTAATGCCCATCAATCGCCCAGCTGAAACGCAGAAGAGCGCCCCGAAGCCGATTAGCACACCTGGCAAGGTAACGCCTGTGGTGAAGAGTCCGACTCCGTCTTCGTCAGACACGAGACCTCGGCGAGCCCAAACAAATTAGCGGTTTGGCTGCAACTTGATTGCAATCCTGCAAAAACCCGCGAGCGCCGGTACCCCAGTCAAGGGAACCGGCGCTCTTGGTTTTTGCTGACACGCCTTCGACAATAATTAACGCTCGGAATGCCTTGACACGTTAGCGAGACTTGCAGGAATATTGCGAGCGTTCAAGCAATACGTTCTAAGGCCCGACATTCTCCACACCCCCGTAAGGTTCCTCCTTCGAGATGTGCAGATCGGCAACCGGTCTTTCTACCGACGCATCTCATTGTCGCGAGTGCGACGCTGCGGAAAATCGCTCGAGGCCTGAGTTTAGAAGAATGATCTTGGAGGTTGGGAACAAACTAATGAAAAAGTTTATAGAGGTAATAGCAATCACTGCTACGATCGCCGTTCTGGCAGTTTCGGCGGTTGCGCAGCAGCCCGCAGCCACGCCTCAGCCGGCGGTCGGAAAACCGCAGGATCCTCAATGTTCGGCGGAGAGCAAGCTCGCCTGGTACAACGAATTTAGACAACACTTCAAAGGCGATACTGCGAAGGCAAATGATTTGGCGAAGAAGTGGCTCGCTTGTCCGGCTACTCCCGCGGAAGAGGAACAGTCGAAGTATTTGAAAAACTTCGTCACTCTATTCGAGAAGGCAAATCGCAAGAGTCAAGTCACCGTTCTCGTCTACGACAAGAAGGATTACGCGAAAGGGTTTGAGCTTGGAAAACAGATTCTGGTGGAGGAACCAGAAAACCTTAAGGTCTTGATCGACCTGGCTTATGCTGGTTACGCTTCGAAAGACCCTACTCTCAGTGCTGAGTCTCTGACGTATGCGCAAAAAGCAATTAGTATGATTGAGGCAGGGAAAACCCTCGAGGCTTGGACTCCTTACACAAGCAAGGAGGATACGCTCGGCTATCTCTACAACGCCACGGGATCTCTGAACCTTCAAAAAGATTCAAGCCTGGCCCTCAAAGACTTCATCAAGGCCGCTCAATTCAATGGCAAGATCGCTAAGTTACCCGCAACTTATGCGACCATCGCTCAAACTTACGAGGCCAGCGCCTACGCGAAGTTGGCGTTGGATTATGAAGCGAAATACAAGGGCAAAGATGAAACCCCTGAGAGTAAGTTGGCTGTTGAGAATATCAACCAGGTCGTTGACCGGATGATTGACGCGTATGCTCGTGCCGTAGCACTAGCAGGCAATGACGCGCCAGAGCAGGCCAATAAGAAGCTTTGGATGGAAGAACTGACGAAGTGGTACAACTACCGCAACAAGTCCACAGCGGGACTGGACCAATTAATTGCCGGAATTCTGGCGAAGCCAATGCCTGGTGAACCAACTCCGCTAACAACGCTGCCGGTTTCGGCGACCGGCCCGGCCGCGACGACACCTGGCGACACTGCCTCAGCTTCGTCAACTGCGACTCCAGCTAAACCGGCTGCCCCAGCTAATGGCGCAGCGGCGAAGCCGGCAGAGACAGCTACTCCAACGGCTAACACAACGACGACGGGTGCTCCGAAGCCGGCTGCTCCTAAGCCATCACCCAAACCGAAACGAAACCACGGACGACGTGGGTAAGTAGTTATAGTCCCGCCTCCCAGATCAGCGCCGGAAGCTAGTCGTAACTTCGACGATGCTTCCGGCGTTTTGCTAGAATCCAACCCACTTTGAACCCCACCACCAACAACTCTTCGGTGCAAGACCTGCTGGAATCAGCCTTAGCTTATAACTTTCGCAATCGAGCCTTGCTCGAGCGCGCCGTCACTCATCGTTCCTGGGCGCACGAACAAGTCGCCCCCGGCAATGAGGAACAGGCGCGACAGCTGCACAACGAATCGCTGGAGTTTCTCGGTGACTCGGTTCTGGGGTTGATCGTTGCGGACTTTCTTTGCCGCGCGCATCCAGAGGTTACGGAAGGGGAGCTTTCGCGCATGAAACATCGCCTCGTAAGCGCGCCCACACTCGCACAGGCGTCACTGAGGCTTAACCTCGGCGACTTTCTCCGCTTTGGTCGTGGGGAAGAAAAGAGTGGCGGCCGCAACAAAGATGCGTTGCTGGCGGATGTGTTGGAAGCGGTTACGGGAGCGATTTTTCTTGATGGCGGCCTTGCGGCGGCAACTGACTTTGTGCACCGGGCCCTTGGTGAGGAATTGAGGCAAGCTAATCCTGCAGCTGCTGCTGAGTCAGATTACAAAACAATGTTTCAGGAAAAGCTGCAGGCGGAACGGCGACCAGCGCCGCGATACAGCGTTGTGGAAACGCTCGGGCCTCCTCATCGCCGCACGTTTAGAGTTGAAGTGAGTTGGGACGAGGGCTGCGTGAGCGGCGAAGGACGTTCGATCAAAACCGCCGAGGTAGCCGCCGCGAAGCTGGCGTTGGAAGCGATGGCAGAATAGGTCTTTGTTTTTTGGCCCTTTGGTCTTTGGTCTTAGGCTTTTGTGATCGTGCACGGGCTCCTGACGTCGAAACCAGAAGGCGGAAGTTTGCAAAAAACCGAGCCAAGACCAAAGGCCGAAGGCCAAAGACCAAAGACCAGTAATTGCCTAAACTTGACCGCCTCCGACAACGTATCTAGGATGATTTGAGATGAGTACCAAACTGCCGGAGACAAAAACTTCAACTACCGACACCGCGACGAAGCCCAAGGCTCGTCCGTTTTCTTTTGCTCGTCTGTTTAGCCGCAACGGTCACGAGAAGCCGCCGGTTCCGGAAACTAAGCCGCAGGGACCGCCAAAATCAGTTTGGCGCGAGTATTTCGAGTCGGCCGCAGTCACGGTGATCATGGCTTTGTTTGGTATGACTTTTATTGTCCAGGCAGTGAAGGTGCCGACCGGCTCGATGCAGAATACGATAACCATCGGCGACCACCTGCTGGTTAACAAATTCATCTTTGCGCCAGGTGAGTCGTTGCCCTTCTTACCGCAAAGAGAAATTCAGCGCGGCGACATCATCGTCTTTAAATATCCGGGCAACATCTACAATCCCGAAAGCGACTTCGACAAGCCTGATAACAAACCGATTGTCACAAACTACGTTAAGCGAGTCATCGGCCTACCTGGAGATACGATTCGCCTGGAAGGACGCAGCGTCATCGTGAATGGCCAGCCGCTCCCGGAACATCAGATTGAGGCGATCGATCCCGGCAAAGACAGACCATTGGAAGTTAAGGACGCGCCTCCCCGCAAACCGGAACAGACGTACGACGTATATTACAACCCTGATTTTGTTAACGACGATTACGAGATTTTCAGACACGAAGGTAGCGGCGGCGAGTTCACCGTTCCGGCTACCAAATACTTCGTGATGGGCGACAACCGCAATAATAGTTTGGACAGTCGCTATTGGGGATTCGTGCCGCGCGAATATGTTATTGGGCGAGCGATGTTTGTATATTGGTCCTACGACGAGAGCGCGTCCCAGGAAGGCAACCCGCTTGTATTGTTTTTCAAGAACACGCGCTGGAGCCGCACGGGAACGATGGTGAAGTAGTGGAGTGATAGTACGCTTGGAATGAACTTACTGATTCAGTGTTTCGTGAGCATGGGTTAACGTAAGGCGTTCCAGGGGATGCTGATTGGTTTTCAAGAACACGGCTGGAGTGCTCGGGCGATGGTCAAGTAGCGGAGCTATTTACTACTCGAATGAACTCCCCGAAGTGCAGTTCTGAGCCCCAAATTTGAAGTAAGTCATATTCATAAAAGGATGAGCAAAGGTTATTGAGATGAGATTGAGAGGTGCCGGCCGGGCCTTTATCGTGACCGGCGTCGTTTTCATATTTGTTTATATCCTCGTTAGCTTGTATAGAGTCTCAGCTACTGGGTTACGAATTGGCACTGTGCTCTTGTATGTCGGCCTGGTCCTATTCGTCGTTGGAGTTTTGCTGCGTCTAGCAAGACCCCGCAGCTGACCCCCGTTTCCTGAGATCTTAGATTTGAGTTTTGAAATTTGAGATCTTAGATTGAAGTTTGAGATCTTAGGTTTGAGATATTAAATCTTAGCCCCGAGACCCAACCCCTCGATACCCGTCACCAGACACCGGACTCCCCAACACCCGACCCCCATCACCCGACCCCCGACACCCCACACAACCCCCAGCACCCAACCCCCCAGCACCTCCCCCTTCACTGAGACTTTATTGTTCCTCATTCATCATTCATAATTCAGCATTCATTCGGCGGGGTAGCTCAGATGGTTAGAGCGTGGGATTCATAACCCCAAGGTCGGCGGTTCGATCCCGCCCCCCGCTACCAATCCTATCAACCACTTACGGCGATCTGATCGGCAACGGGTTTTTCATTTGTCACGCTGTGGTCACGTAAACTCTGATTTTGCGCAATCGCTTCGACTGCCCGGCGCTTTGCGTCCTCCATCGCGTGGGTGTAACGCATTGCCATCCGAATGTCTGACCAGCCGAAGATTGCGGCCAGAGTAAACGCGTCCGCGCCGGCATCTCCCATGCGAGTCGCCGCTGTGTGGCGGAGGTCGTGAAAGCGTAGATCCGTAATCTTCGCGCCTTTAATAGCTCGCACGAATGAATACTTAATCTCGACCAACCGCTCGCCCGTTCGCGGACTCGGAAAGACATAGCTGCTGGTCTTCGCCTGATTCTCAAGCAACGTTCGGACAGTGGCATTCATGGGTATTAGCCTGTCCTTGCCGTTCTTGGTATTCCGCACGTGAATCAATCCACGCTCGAAATTCAGATCGAACCATTGAAGCCCACAGATTTCGCCGCGTCGCATTCCAGTGTGCAATGCGATCAGGACGATACCCTTCAACCATTCGCACCCGTCAAGCTGTTCGAAAAGGACTGTCTCTTCGCCCAGCGTTAGGTAGCGAACCCTTTCGCCAGAAACCCGAAACATCGTCGTTCGCGGTCTCGCTGCGATTAACCCCTTTTCCAAAGCCAGCGTGAAGATCGAAGAGAGGACTTGCATCTCCTTGTTCACGCGCAACGGGCTTCGTTTCCGAGCCAGCCTCGTCTTTTCCTGGACGCGCATCTGCCGATATCTCTCAATCATCTCGGTGTCGATTTCAGAAACGAAATGCTTGCCGAAAAAACCCTTGAGAGGTTTGCAGATGCTGTCGATCGAAGCGTAACTCTTCTTTAGTTTCTTGGTCGGCAGGAATGAGTTATCAACAAACTTGTCGAAGCGACATTCCGGCCTTTCCACGAGGCCAAATTTCTTTTCAAAGATCTGAGTTCTGAGTTTGGCCTCAGCCTTCAGGGCTTGCGCCTTTGTCCGCGCGCCTTTCAGAGCGCGTTGGACTCGGTGCCGTCCTTTTTCACTGATGTCAACTACCCAGTGTTCTCCTCTTTTCCTTACTGTCATCGGCTGCTCCTTTCCGGTTTGCCGCCGTACAGGAGCGAGAGGATTCTAACACGCGCACACCTCCAGCTGATTCGCGTTCTTCAAACTTCAGCACTCTGTTTTTGTGGTCGTTACCGCGTTGGCTCGTTCCAAGCGAGAACCGCATCAAGACGAAAGCGCAGGAGACTGCCTTTGCGCTCGAATGGAATTCTGTTGTCGCTCACCCAGGCGTAGATGGTCCGTGGCTTTACCTTGAGCAGCTCAGCCACCTCCTTCAACGTTAGGTAAATCGGTAGGTCCTTCGCCTGTTTCAAATTCATGGTTGCCTTTCCGAAAGGGAGGCTCGATTGCTGCGGTAGACTCATCACGTAGCAGCTCTATGACAATCAATGTGCCAGAACACACACTCAAGGAGGGAATAGGAAAAGAGAGGATGCGATGGGACTAGATGGTAAGAAACCGGAAAGCCTGACTGGGACTTTTAGAGGGTTAGCTGTGCGCGTCGATCACACCTGTTGTAAAACACCACACGTAAAGTGTATGTAAAATCCAACACCCTGGACCTTACCGTCACCGACTTTCAGACTCTTCCTTTTTGATCTTCTCCAACAATTCGACGGCATGTTCCTTTGCGTAGTGGGTTTTCATATCGAAGTAGTTGGCCAAATCCTGCTTGGTTCTACCCTTCTGGATCAAGGGTCTTTCGATAAGTTCTTCCCACGCTAGAGCCCTGCCGGTCCGGGCTTCTACAAACGTTTCGAGTAGAAGCTTGAGGCCAACCCTCTGATTTCGAAGTAGTAAGTCTTCGTGTCTGATCAACTTAAGCAATAGGGTTTGCAGGGTTTGGAGCGTTTCCGCAGTGCCTTGTCCGGGCGGTTCTTCCGAATCGTAAATTCCAGCCGCCTTTCGCCGGCGCGCTCCCAGTGCCTCATCAAGCAACTCGCGAATCACCGGCGCATCCTTGACCGCTCCTGTTGCTTCCATAGTCGCCCGAACTTGGTAGACCTGATCCATGTACATGTTGAAGGATGAAACATGTTTTGAGAGCGTTCTTTTCCTTCCTCGTGGCCTTACGGTCATATGCTCCTCCGCTTTATCGAAATGCTCTGCAGAGAGCAAAAATAAAGCCACAAACTTAAGACCATTGAGAACTTGAGTAACTTTCCCAGTCGCCCAAGTTTCTTCGTATGATTTGCTTTATCCTAAAGTTGCTGAAGGGACCAGGTTTAGAGGATCGATAAAGTTTGAAATCGCGTTCTATCTTGTCTGCCCTCCCCAGTTTGATTCTTTATCACCTTTCCGCAAACTTTATTTTCATAGATGGCACTCAAGCGGACTATGTTTCTCGGTCGGGAGCCAGGCTCATTAGAACCAGACGGGGCGTAGACACCCGGAGGAAAAGTAATAGAAGCGAGGCGTACGATAATCGTCATTATGTAAGCCGCAGCCGCGCATGACATCGCGGTTTGATGGCGGGCGCGTTGCCAGATTATATAATGCCCGATTATCGGATGACCGTCCGAGTCGTGCAGTCTGTGAGGCCCGGCGTGCTAAAATTTCGCTTCGACGCCTGATCGTATTTTGAATCAGAAAAGCTGACCTCTCATGAGCCAACGAGATCAACACAGGTCAGGAAGTCTCCCCCAAATTTCTCTTCTATTCTTGCCTGACACGCGCTCTAACGTGACGTGATTACCAAGATTTCGTGCTACTCGTACCCCGTTAGCACAGGGTCCAATGAAACTGATTCTGAGTCGGAAGGGTTTTGATTCCAAGTTTGGAGGGTGCGCAAGTCCCATCTTTGGGGACGGCACGTTTATGTCTCTGCCGATACCAGAGAAATCCGGACGCGTGAGCTTTTCGGGAATTGGCGGTAACGGACGAATCGGAGCTATTGTCGAAGACCTAACGTACCGACGGAAGCAGCCCTGAAGGCAATTGATCGTGTTCACCTTGATCCGGATCTTCGGTTCGATTCACTGACACGCAAAGTTGGTTGGCGTCCGCTCTTCGGTCAGGCAGCGTCAGCTCAGAGCCATCTGGATAACCATGGCGTGGAACCGGGTGACATCTTTCTTTTTTTCGGTTGGTTTCGGCGCGTTGAAAAATCGAATGGACGGTTCCGGTTTAAGCCGGATACGCCAAACATCCACATGTTTTTCGGTTGGTTAGAGGTCGGTGCTATTTGGCGATTGTGGAAGGATCCTTGCCGGATTCCTGCGTGGGCATCCGAGCATCCGCACATTGGCGCGGACTACGCTAGGAACACAATCTACGTAGCAGCAGAAACAGACACAACTTACAATGCCGGCGCGTTCCACTCGTACTCCGACCAGTTAGTCTTAACGAGATCGGGTGAGAGTCGCAGCCGTTGGCGATTACCGAAGTGCTTCTATCCTTGGGAAGGGAAATCGGTGTTAAGTTACCACGGCGATCCTAGAAGATGGACTTGTGGCGAGAATTACGCTGACCTGCAGAGCGTGGCTCTGGGCCAAGAGTTCGTTCTCGACTCAGCTGATTATCCCGAAGCCATAGATTGGGCGAGACGTCTAATTGCTGAGAATACGGCCAATACCCTTGCAGGTAAGTCGCGATAACTCGAATCCCACTTCGCTTTCGAATCGGCATGAAATTGCCAGTGATGGAGCCTGTCTGCGGATTAAGAGTGCTGTTGGAAGTGTGCGAGTTGCTCGACGAGAGGTGAGGTGAATATGACTTATGGTGAGTTAGGGAGGAGCTTGCAACCACTGGCCAAGAGGAAGGTGTTTGTCAGTTACCACCATGGCGGTGATCAAGTTTATTACGACGCCTTCTCAAAAACGTTCTGCGACGACTACGATGTAATCACTGACAATTCGCTCGGGAGGCGCATTGACAGCGAAGACGTAAACTACGTCATCCAACGCATTCGGGATGAATACTTGACTGGTAGCTCTTGCAGCATCGTACTTGTTGGCAAGGACACGTGGGGCCGCAAATACGTCGACTGGGAAATCAAGGCGACACTTGAAAAGGAGCACGGCCTGATTGGTGTCCAGCTCCCCACCGCGCCCATTATCCCGCAGAACACAGTGACCGTGCCCGACCGACTGAACGATAATATAAAGTCTCGATACGCTTTATGGCTGTCATGGCAGGAGATTACAGCTAGCGCGCACTCCTGCACCCAGTTTATCGAGCAGGCCAACGCGCGTGATATGACGCTGATCGTGAACACGCGCGAGCGTCGCCTTCGGAACGCCTAGCAATCCCATGGCTTTATCTACTCGCCCCTTTCTTGTCGTTTACGTGGCCTGGCACCCCGAGTTCGCGGACGGACCCGCCATTGCGAAGGCCCTGTATGACCACTATCGCCGGCAACTCTATGAGAATGTCGCCGGCGGCACTGGCCTGAGTGTCATCTATCGCGCGATTCCCGGGCCAGGATCGCCTGTACCGATTGGTATTGACTTTGCCGAGGCCGAGACATCCGCAGTCGTTTTGCTGATCGACGACCGGTGGGCCGCAGATTCAGCCTGGATATCATGGGGAACAGAGTTGATGGATCGCGCCGATGCTGCAGGCTTGGGCGCCCGGGTCTTTCCAGTTGCTATTGACGCAGCGGCAATGAAATTAGGTATTTCTGAGCAGGCAGTGCGCTGGTATAGCTGGACGGGAGTTGGCCGCGAAGAGCGTGAGCGACAGCTCATCGCGGGTCTAACTTATCAGTTCTGCCGCATGCTTCGGTCTTATCTTGAACAGATGAAGCATCCGACCGAAGATGAGGAGGCTTTGCAGCAATATCTGCGAAAGGTAGAAATATTCCTAAGCCATTCAAAGCATGATGTGAACGGCGAGCGCGTCGCGAGGCTGATACGTGATCATCTTTACAAGGGCGAAGGAGACAGTTTGGCGAGTTTTTTTGATGTACACGACATTCCGGCCGGCCTTCGCTTCAACAAAGTTATCCCAGAGAAGGTCAAAGTTAGCGCGGTCGTTGCCATCCACACCGATTCCTACTCCTCACGCGAGTGGTGCCGTCGCGAGATCATCGAGGCTAAGGGATACAGCGTGCCGCTTGTCGTCGCAAACTGCATCACCGATGTCGATGAGCGGAGCTTCCCATACCTAGGAAATGTTCCCGTTGTGCGAATGGATCCAGACACCGCTGACCGCATCGACTCCATCGTCAGTCACTTACTCGATGAGGTTTTAAAGAGCTTCCTTTGGCAATGTCGGGTTCAGCTCGCGGCAGGCAGTGCTGGTGATGATGTTCTATTCTTGCCTCGACCTCCGGAGCTGATTTCGCTCGCTAGTGTTAAGGATTTTGCAAAGGCAACGTTGGTTTATCCTGATCCGCCCATTGGCGCCGAGGAACAGCGATTGTTCGAAGTTATAGCCCCAGCAGTCCGGCTTCGAAGTATGACGGAGTGGCTCGCGGAGATCACCGTATGAGTTACGAAGAGCCGTTAAGCAAACAAGCTATCGCTATCTCAATATCCGAGAGTTCCGATATGAATGTACTCGGTCTGAGCCGAGAGCATTTGGATGACGCGATGGCTGAGGTCGCGCGGTACTTGCTTGCGATGGGCGCTCGGTTGATGTACGGCGGAGATCTTCGACCCAGAGGTTTCACCGAACTGTTGTTCGAGCTCGTTGCGCGCCACCGCCGCGATGCCGACCTCGGCGACGAGCGTGTCGCAGTCAGCAGTTTTCTTCCTTGGCCGGTACATGTCAGTTGGGCTCCGGAACAGCTGAAGGAGCTATCAGACGCTGTCAAAGGAGTGGCTGAACTGATTTACTTGACTCTGGAGGGAGAACCTATTCCCCATGATGAGCGGCAACAGTTGTTACCTCATGCAGCAAACGAGGATGAGTGGGCTCAGGGTTTAACAGCTATGCGTAACGTTGTTACTAAGAGGAGTGATGCGCGTATAGTTCTCGGCGGCAAGGTCGAGGGCTTCATGGGTAGAATGCCCGGCATCGCAGAAGAAGCACTTGTCTCCCTCCGCGCGGGTCAGCCCTTATTCGTCCTGGGAGGTTTTGGGGGGTGTGCCGGCGACATAGCTGCGGACCTGGGCTTGTCCTCTTCGTCCCCAGTGCGAAATTGGCCTGGACGCGGCGACTTCACGGGCTTCACTGCGGAAGCCTTGAACAATGGGCTTGATGCCGATGAGAATGCCGTCTTGGCGAACACTGTGCATGTTGATCAGGCGGTGACGCTTATCCTTCGGGCCCTGCTCCGCAAAGAGATCGGTGGAGCTTCTGTTGAGACGAAAGCGTAACTCTAACCCTCAGCCGGACTACTCACTTCCAAACACGTAGTAATGATTAGTCAAAAGGTGCGAACAGGTTGCGCTCTGGATACCGTCTCGCAGATGGCACGCCGTGCGATTGCTGCAAGACAGGGAAAACTGGTAGACTGTCAAAATCCAAGGGGGGGGGTAGCTTAACCAACGCTAAACCGAATTTGGAGGTAGCCGTGAGCGACGAAACGAAAAATGTGTTTATCAGTCACATACATGAAGATGACGAAGTACTTCAAGGATTGAAGGACCTATTAGGTCGTAATGGATATAGCATCCGTGACGGCTCCATCCACAGCAGTAAGCCAAACGACGCGCAGAGCGAAGCGTATATTAAATCCGACATTCTCGCTCCACGAATTCGGTGGGCAAGCACGATGATTGTCCTGATTTCTCCGGACACTCATATCAGCAAGTGGGTCGAATGGGAGATCGATTGCGCAGCCAAGGCAGGGAAACGCATCATTGGTGTCTGGGGACATGGCTGCCAGGATTCCCATGTCCCTGCCAACCTGGATCGCTATGCTGACGCGGTTGTTGGCTGGCAAGCCGAGCGTGTTATGGATGCTATCACAGGAAGAATTGACAACTGGTTCACTTGCGATGGAACTCAACGCGCGCCCCGGACCATCGTTCGCTATAGCTGCTAGTCTTTATTTTCAAATGACGCTCTACTCGTATGTCGTCGCACGCGACTACGGTTTCGCACCAAACCCGTTTTATGACGTGTGTACCCTCGCAACTTGTAAGCCTCTAATTCGGAGGCGCGCGAATATCGATGATTGGGTGGTCGGAACCGGTTCTAAGAGCAAAGAACTGCAGGGTCACGTGGTATTTGCAATGCAAGTGGCAGAGACCCTAACGTTTGACCAGTATTGGAACGATGCTCGTTTTCTCAGTAAGAGGCCCCATCTCGACGGCAGTCTAAAGCAAGCATTGGGCGACAACATCTATCATCATGCTTCTGATACCGGAAAATGGGTTCAAGAGAATTCGCATCATAGTTTTTCAGATGGCCTACCCAATCTGCGCAACATTCAGAATGACACCCAAACCGATCGCGTGCTCGTAGGAGTTAAATTCGCATATTGGGGGCGATCTGGACCTCTAATTCCACGCGAGTTCCGGGGGGCCGATTTTAATGTGTGCGCTCATCGCGGACACAAGTGCAAATTCTCGAATGTTGCGGCCGTCGATACGTTCATTCAATGGATCCGCTCTCTGGATGTCAGAGGTTATGTGGGCGTTCCCGCCGCATGGACTTGATGACGAACGCACCACCTGAAGCAAAATTAGAGTCTGGCTGAACAGCTTAAAGTGCCGCGATTTGGTTCAGCGTTTTCATAATGCGAGCAACGCGCGCTTGACTAGCGGCGTCGGGCAAGAGAAAGCCCGGGAGGGCGTCGAGGAACTGACGGGAGTCAAGGAGCGCGGTCGTCGCTCGTGCGATGTATGCACGCACGTCAGCATGGGCACCCTGTACTTCTTCCAGAAGCTGCGGCCGGCCATCAACCACGGTGATCAGATCTTCAAGGTCGTGACTGGCGACGGGGTCGCCAGCTCCGCGTCCTTTGAAGGCCTCCAGCTTGGTGGCATAAAAATATGGAGCGGTAACAACGCGAATCCGGAGGCCGCCCTCAAGCTCGTAGACCTGAGCTGTTGCAATGGCGGACTCGTACCAGCGATTTGAAAACCCTAATACGCTTTCGTCCAGCGGCATAACGTCCACTTTGATCCCGCCATGTAGCCAGCGACACAGCGGCGCTCCTTCACTCGTGTCATGTTTAAATCCCAAGTCGCGTAATCGCTCAGAGAGATTTACGTAGGCGGCATACGAGGTGACCTCGGAAATTGCGTCGACATCTACTGTGGGACGCACATCAGCGATCGCCTCCTCAGTAATCAGGAGACCGGTCGCACAGCCTCCTACAAATACCAATTCATCTACAAGTGGACCTAGGAGTTTCGCCGCCGCTGTAAGAAGTTCTAGATTCGGATTTGGCATCTTCTACCGCAAGCGCTTCGCTAATTCCTGTTGAGCTAGTTTGCGCTCGCGCGCGCGACCATCCCTGAGCGCATCTACTAGGGCTAACTGCTCATAAAGCTGGGGGTCTCGTAAGGCGGCAGCGGGTACGCTTTTGTAGAGGGGCGTCAAAGCTATTCCCCGGCTCTTTCCCTCCGCATAGGGCCAAACTGGGATGGGCTCTGAACCAGGAGAAATCAATTGACTTAAGGGCTCGGCCGCGTATGACGTAGGAACACCACGACTCATTCCTCCTCGTTCGGCCGGAAAGGCGTATTTGAGGCCATGAACAAGGAACTCTTCAAGTGCCCCCACATTGGGGCGGTTCTGCATTTCACTACCGTGCAACAAGCCTGAGGCGCGCGCGCGATTCATGGCTGCGTGTACTTCCGATGAACTCATTCCGAGCTCATTTGCCATTTGGGCAAGGGTTGGTCGGCTAGACCTATGAATGCCCAGCTTGAGTAGCACAACGATATCTTGGGGCTTGAGTATCATGCTTGGGATTATACCATTCGCGATTCGCGATTCGCGAATAGCGAATGACAACATCTTCTGAAATTCCCATTTGACAGAGCAGGCCTGGTAGGATATTCTGACACTCAGTAGGAGGATACTACGCCATGGATGAGACTAACGTGACCGACAAACTTATTGAAGTTCTTCAAGAAATACAAAGAAATAGTGGATATGAGTGCAATGGCATTGTTGCTGAGACCTGCCCCCTAGTGGATCTTGAAGGTTTCGACAGCCAATTATGGCCTGTCGCAATTGGGATGCTTGAGAAGAACCTAGGGGTGAAAATTCCGAAGAGCAAAAACATTTACGTCTCCGAAGATGGAACGCAACGTTTGACAATTAAGGAATCCGCGGCGGTGGTATGTAAGGTTGCTACAGCAGAATAAAGGACAGGGAAAAACCAATGTCAGAATTAGACGAAAAGAGAGCGATCATTGCCACGCGCATTCGAGAGGCTCGCAAAATGGCTGGGCTTTCTCAGGCCCAGGTGGCAAAGATGCTCAATCTGCCGCGGCCCTCAGTCACCGAAATGGAATCCGGAAATAGAAAAGTGAGCGCCGAAGAGATTAGTGTCCTCGCTGACCTTTACGAAGTGAGCTCAAGTTGGCTCTTGGGAGAAGGAGTGACCAGAGTAGATCGCCACGACGACAAACTCCAACTGGCTGCAAGAGAGTTAGACAAGCTGAAACCGGATGACCTTGATCGCCTTTTGACGCTACTCGCGTCGCGTCGACATTGAGGGAGCGAAGCTGAAGTGACCAATAAACAAAGGCGCGATCTAGCAAATCAAGCCATGCTGAAATCAATTGACCTCCGCCTCGAGAGTAAGCTGGACCTCATGAGTCCGATCTGTATTTATGAACTCTGCGATGAGCATAAGGTGCAAGTTCGGTTCGTTGACATCAACATGGAAGGTGCTTACGTTGCCAATACCAACCCACTGATTTTGATCTCAGCATTACGTCCGTTCCCTCGACGAACCTTTACGTGCGCCCACGAATTGGGCCACCACATCTTCGGACATCGTTCTACTGTTGATCAGCTCATAAAAGATCATGAGAAAACCAAGGGTATAGATTCGAATGAGTTCCTGGTCGATTGTTTTGCCGGATTCTTACTGATGCCCACTCTGGGTGTGCGAAGAGCTTTCGTTTCGCGAGGCTGGTCTCCCAAGGACGCGACGCCGACGCAGATATTTACCATTGCCTGCAGCTTCGGTGTTGGATATGAGACGTTACTGAATCACATGGCCTACAGCCTACGGATGATTGGTGAAGACATGGGGGAGACACTACTCAAGAAACCGCTGCCGTCAATCCGCAAAGAAATTCTGGGTATTCCACTCAGCAATCCGCTCGTGGTCGCGGACGAAAAATGGTTACTGCCGACGATTGATGTTGAAGTGGGCACTCATATCTTAGTGCCGCCGAATGCCACTGGCATTGGCAAATTGCTGACAAGGGAACAAGACCTCGCCGTCGGGCGTCTCTTTCGAGCCCATCGCCCTGGCATCGAACGGGTGTATTGTCCGAATACGAATTGGGCAGTTTTTGTTCGCATCTCACGATTCCAGTTCGAGGGACTCAGCAAGTACCGGCATTTCGAGGAGGTCGACAATGAGTAAGTTGATTCCGGTCTTGTTGGACGGCACCAATCTTTCTCGTGTATGGGCCACAGCTTTCCTGTCGCTGGTTGATCATCCCAATACCGAAATAGCGCCGCTGGTTGTAAGTCTCACAGGCTTTACTGAAGGTGAGCCAGAAGAAGATACATCGCTGCGAACCGCGCTCGATCAGTCACTTGCAGATAACGGTAAGGCTACTGTGCACACGGTCGCGAATACGATTTTCCCAAAATCGGTTTGGCGTGCCTCCAAATACGATCGGGCGATGTTGTTCAAGACATACAAAGAAAACATTCCACGCTACAAGGCTTGGGACTCGCGGAAGAATCATCGCGGTCTCTATTTTGAAAGACTAATCGCCTTTGGACGTGGCCCGCACGACGGCAATCAGCTGGAGTTTATTATCTCTGAATACAATTCTCGAACCGGGGTCAGAAGGTCAATGTTGCAGGCATCAATCTTCGATCCAGAGCGAGATCATGTCCGGAGCGCTCAGTTGGGTTTCCCTTGCCTGCAACATGTATCTTTTGTTCGTAACGACGGAGGACTGATCATCAATTCTTTTTACGCTACGCAGCAAATCTTCGAGAAGGCATATGGCAACTACTTGGGTCTATGCCGCCTCGGCCATTTCATGGCTCACGAAATGCACCTGACACTGGAGAGAATGAATTGTGTCATTGGAGTTGAAAAACTGGACTTCAGTCCAAAATCCAAGCTGTCGTCATTAGTAGAAGCGGCCCGAAAGGCTGTCGCTTAAGAACGAGCACAAGCAAGCCTCGAACAATTACTACTATGAAGAAGCGACAGAAGCAGGGCCGACTAATCATCGTGGAGGGGCCGGATGGAGTTGGCAAGACCACGATTGCAAGCGCCCTTTCACACCGTCTCAGCCGATCAAACCAACCATGCGAAGTGATCGCATTTCCCGGAAACAATGCCGGAACCCTCGGCAAACTAATATATGGTATTCATCACGATCCTGCCAAATACGGAATTGAAAAGCTTACTGCAACGGCGGCCCAAGCGCTTCACGTGGCAGCCCACCTGGATTCAATTGAACAAGAAATCCTGCCAATCTTAGCCACTGGTCGCCACGTTGTGCTTGACCGTTTCTGGTGGTCGATGTGGGTCTATGGTCTCGTTTCCGGCGTAAGGCGACATATTTTGCGGCGGATGACGGAACTGGAACTCGCCCAGTGGCGAGGAGTGGTTCCGACGGTCGCGTTTCTGATTCGCCGTCACGAGCCCGTCGATCGTAATGAGCCACGCGAGCGCTGGCTAACACTTAGCCACGAATACGATGTCCTTGCCGAACGGGAGAGAAGAACTCATCCGGTGTTTTATGTTGATAACAATGGGATGCTAGAGGAAACCGTAGAGAACATGGTTGCAGCGCTCCCTCTTATGGTCGCAGGTTTGCAAGCGGATGAAAGCGTGCAAACGACTAACAAGATAACGAATCAACTCCGACTCCTTGATGGAGCACTGCCGGCTGCAGCCCCGCAAGTTATTTCCCACATCTTGCCAGCAAAACCCACCGTAGTGTTTGACAGCTACTGGCGATTTGCAGCCGAACGGCAAAAGATCTTCTTCAGCAAGCTAGCGGGAACTCCGAGACCTTGGACGAAAGATCCGATCCTATCGACCTACAAGTTCACGAACGCATATCGGGCGTCGGATCGGGTCAGTCAGTATCTGATCAGGCATATCATCTACCGCGACGATCTTCCAACTTCGGCCATCGATGTGTTTTTTCGGATCATGTTGTTCAAGCTGTTCAATAAGATTGAGACATGGGAGTTGCTGGAGAGAAAGCTGGGACAAATTACTCATTCCAGTTATTCATTCGAGCGGTACGATGAGGTCCTCACGACGGCAATGAGTTCCGGCCAGACTATTTATTCCGGTGCCTATATCATGCCTTCCGGCGGCAAGTTGCTTGGGCATTCGGTGAAACACAGAAACCATCTGAGGCTTCTGGAGATGATGATTGCGGACGAGTTGTACAAGAAGCTTGCGGACGCAGGATCAATGCAAGAGGGATTCCGACTGCTGCGAGAATACCCCACTGTTGGGGATTTCTTGGCGTATCAGTTCATTACTGACGTGAATTACAGTGAGCTCACGGACTTCAATGAGATGGAATTTGTGATGCCAGGCCCCGGGGCACTAGATGGAATCCGCAAGTGTTTTGTCGACCGCGGCGGGCTGAATGAGCCGGAAATCATCAAATTTATGGCGGAGAGTCAGGAAACTGAATTCGAACGCCTTGGACTTGAATTTCGCTCGCTGTGGGGACGGCGCTTACAGTTAATTGACTGCCAGAACTTGTTTTGCGAAGTCGACAAGTACGCCCGCGTCAGACATCCGGAAATATCCGGAATATCCGGACGCCTTCGAATTAAGCAGAAGTATTCCGAAGATCGGAGACCGATTAGTTATTGGTATCCACCTAAGTGGCAGATCAACAATCTACTTGGAGCGTCCGTCCAGGTGCATGCTGCCTCGCCTGGGCCCGAACAAATCTAACATACCAGAGGACACCGAAATGGATTTTCAAGAATTCCAACGAAAGGCTTTGGAGACTGATCAGGTTCCCGACGATAAGATCGTACCGCTATTAGGACTCGCAGGAGAGACTGGGGAACTCCTCAGCGAGTACAAGAAATTCCTTCGCGATGGTGACGCTCACACTCTGTTCAAGGATCGAATCGCGGAGGAGTTAGGCGATCTTCTTTGGTACATTTCTAACGCGGCAAGCAAGTTCGATCTGAATCTCGACGAGATTGCGACGGGCAACTTGGAAAAAACAAGGGATAGATGGGTCCTGGCGCGTCAGACTAAGACAGAGAGAGGCTATTCATTTGATGAAGGTTATCCTCAGAGTGACAGGATACCAAGAACATTCACGGTTATTATTACGGACGTCGAAGATGGTGACTCAATTAAGATGAAGGCTTTCGTCGATGGTCAACAAATCGGCGATGATCTTACGGACAATGCCTACAGCCACGACGGCTATCGCTTTCATGACGTGTTTCACTTGTCATACGCCGCAGTACTGGGATGGTCGCCGGTAACCAGGATGATGTTGAAGCGCAAGCGAAAGAGCAATCCTACTGTCGATGAGGTTGAAGACGGGGGCCGCGCTAAGGCAATTGAGGAAGGCGTTGCGGCTCTGGTGTTCCAGTACGCAGATGACCATGACTTCCTAAAGGACATCGATTCCATCGACTACAAACTGCTAAAGATCATAAAAAGTCTAACTTCTCGCTTGGAAGTCGCTCAATGCTCCGTAGGCGATTGGGAAAAGGCGATTCTAATGGGCTTCGGCGTGTGGAGAGAAGTAACAGCCAACAAGGGTGGAATCGTCAAAGTTGACCTCGACGCTAAAACGATCAGTTATGAAGCGTGCGTTGCGGGCAACCCAGAGGCAACACCATAGGGAAGGTCGGTTAACGAAGGAACGTCCTACCGCGTTGCGAACGTGCTGGCAATTGCGCACGATCTACAGTTACTGATGGTTAGAGCCCAATCTGTGATTCCAAGCAAAAAAGCAATCTCAGCGCATTTACCACTCAGAAATACGCTTGGGGCACCTGAATCGCATTTCAGAATCTGAATGTCGGTCCATGCAATACCTTGAGTCCAACCGGTGCCTAAGGCCTTGAGTACCGATTCCTTGGCGGCAAAGCAGCCTGCGAGGTATTGAACCTTGTTTGGGCCGCTGAATCCAGCAAGCTCGAAGTCCGTGAAGCAAGATTTTTCAAAGTGTCGATCCGGGGATTGAAGGAGTTCTCTGATCCTTGCGAAGCCAACAATGTCTACGCCAGTTCCAATGATTCTCATTTCCGATCCAAGAGCTTCGGGCCTCAGCCTTTTGAAGGGCTATCCCATAGAGAATGCACCGAGCGCCTAAAGTGATCGGAGAGAATGTCCCTTAGCTCCAAACTACTTTTCTGAACCTTTCTTTTCCACTTCTGGTCCAGGTCAGGCAGGCTCCGTGTTAATGATGTAACCGCCAAGTGATCCAGCATTAGAGCAATTCCGGGTGCGATTCCTTCCGCGAATTGCTCCAGCGTGCCCTGTACATATGCTCTGTTTCCCGGTGTAAATTTTTCGATCGCATCGTCAGGAAAAGTTGCATTCTGTCGCTCGCGATAGTACTCGATACTTTCTTTGACTGTCTTGACCGGCAAATCGCTCTGTCTTGAAACTTCGTTCAATGAAGTCGCATCCGAATCTCTTAGTCCATCAAGCACGTCGGACACAAGTTCAGAGAGTCCAGCCTCAACTGCTTGGGGAGAGTATGTAAAAGAAATCGGCCCATAGGGTGTGTTCATTTGCAGTGTCATCGAGCCATCCGACACTGAGGTAGACACTTGAACAGAGGAATGATCACTTTGCATCTTAGATCTCCGAAAAAAGAGTTAGTCACGGTGCGACTCCGCTAACCCTCCATAAAGCGGAATTAATGCGGCCGCCCTATTGTACATTGAGCGAGTCTTCATTTCATTTATCTACTTAACGGTGAATATGGACCGAGAGTCAATCGCGCGCCGACGTTGCTGCGGCCGATGGGTTCCAAAACCTGCCCCCCATCTATACGCGACTTGCGTATAACATAGACTTCAGCATGATTGGCCAGGAAAGCTGTCTTCCGTCCGAGTTGCCTACTTTCAAACGCCACCCTCCTAGTTGGCTATTCAGAGTTTACGACAAGGACGAGCCAGCCGACTTAACGTCGATTCAACAGAACGCACAAGAAATGATCCAGAACGAACTTGAGGCCAGGAGAAAACGATGAAGAGATCAGTCAAAGCCAAAGCGACGCGTGGTTCTACGCTTGATCTGTTTGCGGAACTGAGCGAGGGGATAGAAGCTCTCGCCGACGCGCGGCAGGAGAAGCGAACGCTCCGAACGCGTACGGTGGAGTACAAGCCCGCACCGAGCGTCACAAGTTCCGTTTGATGTGCGCATCGGTCGCGTAGTTAGTTTTCAGCTTTGACTTGAGAGGGTGCAAATTGCACTGAGCGAGTCTCTAAGGGATACAATTCTGTGGTTCGCCTACCATGATGTTCTCCGAGAGTATGCCCCTGATAAATCGATCTAAAGGGTTCGTATACAAAGGTAAGAACGGTGTTGCCTTCTTCCGCCAAGCGTTTTGCTATTACTAAATTTGCGGCACTCGAATTTCCAACCTTCAAGTCGTTCCTATAGCAGTCATAAGACATTTCTTTCCAATCCTCATCATCATATAGGAACACCCTTTCAATGCACTTCAAAACTTCTTTCTTGATCAAAGGATTTATCTCTTCATAGTGAGGACCGATAACATAATGGGGAATTCCTTGGGGAGGTTTGCTAAACCAATCATCTGAATACTCCATTCGACGGCAGGCATGGTTCAGTTGAGCTACAACCAACCCATCAAAATTGAGTAAAGGTGACTGAGAATGTTCTGGGACCACTATCTTCGGTCTATTACCAAACCTCGTTTGGATCGGAATAGCTTGTCCTTCTAAAGTAGCACCAGCACCCACAACCGTAACGATGTAATCAGGGCACGAACTAACTTTATCGGCTAAGTTTCGTCCTAGAAACTGAGTGTATGCGCCGCTGTATTTGGCATGCCATAAAGGCTGGTACGTTTTGTATCGACTATCTCTCCGTACCAAGTCGACTAAGTATTGATAAAAATCTCTCTCAATACCAAGGGACAAATTAGGCGCTTTAATCAAGTCGATGGATCTATTGCTGACTTCTCTGATGTAGTCTATGACATAGTCGGGGAAAAGCCTTGACATGACGTAAGCCGCCTCGCCATGAAATTTTTCGGCGTAATAGGCTAAGGCTAAAGACGAATTAACATTCCCTCCGTCGATCCACTTCTTGTTGTACTCGCCCCTTCTCGCCGCTTCTATAAGCCGTTTCAAAATCAGGGAAGCCATTACAGGTTTCTTGAATCCAGTAATCCCGTAAGCCATGTCCATTCTTACCGCCCATATCCTACCCTTCGTAAGCTTGAGAATATCCGAAACATCTTCGATTTCAGGTGTTTGGATTTCTAAGATTTCGCGAACCCTTTGGTCCTCAATCAGCGAAGAGTGAATATTTAGGGTCCGGGTTCCCAAAGGGGCAGAATGAACATTAGTGCTGACTATCTTGAATAATTCATCAAACATAAACTTCGCTCCCATTTCTACTGTGCTAATGCAGCACCCAGCCTAATCGCGGTAGTAAAGGTATTCACGACCGATAACTCCATTGACTGGGCCTTCGATAGTTCAGTCGGCTCTGAGGAGGTTCTCTTGGATTCATATTCGATAATTGCTCGAAGTTTCTTAAACCAGAGATCCGGCTGTTTCTTAGAAAACTCATCCTTGCTACTTTCCTTAAAGACCTCGACGGGATCGTCCTGGCACTTAGAATACAAAAGGATGTCCACGAACTTAAATAGGGAACGAGCCACAATGCTTCTTAATGTTCGAATACTGATTAACGGTTTCCCTCTGCCCGAGACCTCATCGGCCAAGATATCCGTGGCGAAGTCTACAGTTACCTGATCGATTAAAAACTTGTAGAGCGATAGGTAAAAGTCGTTTAGTGGTTTCACGATTTGCTTCGCATTGGCTTGTCTCGTCACACCCTTTCTGTTCATGAAATCTTGCACATGCATGCACCAGAACATCCACAAATAATCCTTTATGACGCTTCTCGATTTGTCGAGATCATCAATTCCTAACGGATGCGCGATCTCGATTACGTGAGAAATCCTCGTCCAAAAATCTGGAGGGCCCTCTTGGAACATTGATTGACGGTTCATACTTCCGGCAAAGATATAAAGAGGTATCTTATCCGATGGAATCTTCAGTATCTGAGAACTATCGGGAACTGTTATTTCACCGCTTTCCAACACCCGCAAGAGCAAACCCCTTATGCCTTTATCAGTTTTGTCAATTTCGTCGATAAACAATGCTCCGCCAAGCGCTTTCAGCACTAAGCCGTCTTTAGGATGCGGTACATAGTTCGTCAGATCTCGGATTTCAGAAGCACGAGGTCGCCGCCTGTCATCGTCATGTATGGCGAACAATAATCGCGCGCTTTCGACGGCATTTAAGCCTGCCAGTGTGGTGGCGATGAATTCACCTGAGGGTTTTCTTTGGTCGCGACAATAGAACGCAGATTTTGCCAAATTCTCTTTTCCCGAGCCAGGCGGCGCTATTACTAGGACAGACTTGGCGGTAGGATCATTAAGCACTTCCGTCATCTCTAGAATGGCTTCGCAGTAATGGTCGCTGGAAAGTAGTTGAGGTATGCCCTTGTGTCCTTTTGTAAAAGAAGGAATGTCGATCAAATCGATGGACCGATGATAGTACGCCTTGGTTCCTAGAATTTTTCGATCAATCAGAACTCTTTCCGGCTCGGCTTCCATAAATGTTCTTAAGTTCCATTGATAGCGACTGTCGGTCAACCTGAGTTTTTCGACGATATAATAACAATCATGTCGCCCTAATACGTATCCAAGGTTTTTACTGGGGCTCTTTTCATACTCTCGTTCCACATACTTCTTGATATCCGGTTGATAAAACAGTCGGTAAGTATCCCACCCTTTCAGTCTGTGGCTTATGCCAAACAATGGAGCTCTGATGAGGTCCTTGTTCCTCAAGGGAATTTCAGAGGGTTTGGCGTGCGTTGCAAGGTCTTTGAGCTGTACTGTGTAACAAAGCAACATTTCCCACTTTCTCACATGAGAAATTTGGATAATCAGCTTTGTCGCCCTCGCCCTCTCGTCCCAATCGCGCAGAGAGGGGAGAACCGCTCGCCAGTGCCAACTCAACAGCCATTCCCTTTTCAATATGTGACTTATGGTGGCACGATACTCTGTCGTAGAAAGGCGCTTTGATGCTATTAAAGAGTACAATGCCCGGTGGAGGACCCAAGGCAAATAACTATCGATTTGTAGCGTCGCGGGACTTAAGTCCCATTTCGACAATTCCTCTGTTGTCGTTTTAAGAGTCTTGTGTGCTTCGTTTGGATAGAAGGCATTGTGCATCTCGTCCAAAGACCTGCATATTTTCTCGTCGGGTTTTTTGATGTAGTTGAATTGCCTCTCGATTTCTCCCTTTCGGAACGTCTGTTTGGCAGCCCATTCGACGCCCTGCCACGACTGTTCAAAGGTAATGGAGGGGAGACTGGTAATCTTCATCGGCTTGTGCTTCGATTGCTCTGAATGGAAGTTGGTATTCTTTTCCAAAAGGAGATAATCATTAGACCCGCGAAAACATAGATCGTCATCGTTGCCATTGCAATCCGATACGAGGAGCTGTTGGTCCCCAGGATCGCAATAATACCTCCCCAAGTGAGGGGGCCAACCAATGAGGCAAACCGCTCAAGCAGCGTATAAAAAGAAAAGCCGAATCCCATTTCTTCAGTAGCGAGTAACGTACTCATATAGGCGCGGCTGGTTGCCCACATCCCTCCGATAAAAAGGCCGATGCAGATAGTCATCACGCTAAAAACTATCAGGTTGTCGGTATAGGCAATGATTGGCAGTGCGACAACCCAGCCGATAAGTATGAACTTAAGGGTTCTTAAGACGCCAATCTTGTCACCGATCCAGCCAGATACGATTGCCCCGATTCCGTTCATTACGACAATCGCCAATAACAAAATCGATTTTTTGGCATCCGGAATACCGAAAACTCGTTCCATGTAGATTGAATAGTTGTTAGTTACTGTAACCAATGCGTCGTTGTAAAAAAAGAAGGCAAACAGAAGCGGCGCAGCGATAGACATGGAAAAAAAAGGTATGAGCTTTCGGAAAAAATTTGCATCTGCCGTTACGGCCGAAATCCTAGCGTTGGGATCCCGGCGCTTACTCTCGCGGTAGAAAATCATCATCGGCAGTGCCAACAGGAAAAACAGCCCCACGGAGGGAAGCAGGGGTGTCAGTCGCGACTTTGCAAGTGGAAGCATTATCAGCAAGCCAAATACTTGCCCAAGTGCATTAGAAAACTGACCGATACCAGAAGCTCTTGATCGATGCGAGATATCTGCGATCTGCTCGATCATCGGATTATAAAAGACAAAACAGAGCTGATAGAAATACTGGCCTAAGAGGAAAAAAGCTGTGATGACAAAGATATGAACGCGCATGTATGCAAGGCCGGCCGCGAGTCCATAACTGAACGCCGTACCGATCGTGGCAATATTCAAGAAGAATTTTCTTCCTCCATATTTGTCGGTGTATGCGGCTAAAACGGGAGCACTCGCAAAAAGCAACACTGTACTAATAGCAAAGGTAGCGTTATACCAGAAGTCAGAAAGTCCACCATCAATAACAAGCCACTGCGAGAAGTAGAGGAGGAAGTTGATAAATACAATCGAATTCGCGAAGTCGTAGAGCGACCAAAGGAGGAGTCTCTTTTTGTCCATAATGCAAAACATTTTAGGTACATTCGGGTACCATGTCCAAACTTTTGAGTAGCTGCTTTGAGTGAACCGATGGGTCGGTGGTCGTTTAGGTGTTAGCAGGTCCTCAAGATAAATGGAAATACACGCTTCCAACATCTGTGAGGGCGGAAGCCACTTTCAAGACGGTTGGGATATGTAAGAGTGGCTTTTTGCTTATTGAGTCATTTGTGAACAAACACTCTGACTTGGATTCTTGGAATGGACCTGTCATCAATAAATATGACGCAATTTCTGTCACGCTGTGGTCACCTGACTCGATGAAAATCACTGTCAAAGGATGTCAATCGATGCAAACTTAAAGTGCTCTGTAACGGCGGCAAGTTGTAAAAAACGTTAAAGTTATGTGACTCGATGTCACAAAATGCAAAGTCCAAGGGGCGCTTTCATAACCCCAAGGTCGGCGGTTCGATCCCGCCCCCCGCTACCAAAATCTTCAATCAATTCAATGACTTACAGCGACACGGCAAAGATCAGCTCGGAGCAGTTGTTGTAAATTTGCTGTAGTCTTTCTCAAAAACGACGGCTCTTCTCGTTTCACCACTTCAAAAACACTCAGCTTTTTGCATAAGTGTTGTGCAATATGGACCATGCTTGGGAGCACCAACCCCAAGGTCGTAGTTGCCGAAGTCCTTATTAGATAGAGCCTTACAAAGTCCAGACCTTGGATGCGTTCACTTACACAACCTATCTGCGGTCTTAAAACTTGAGGATTTCGAGTCGTTAGTCGGTGGACCCTTAGCCAAATTAAGGTACCCGCGCGAAATACTCTTGAAGAAAATTGTCCTACTGATGCCTTTCCCCAAACTCAACCGGATAGTCAACAAGTCCGCCACCTGAAGCGCTGTCTCGAGATGCAGGTCCATAGGGATCCGCGTCGTAGGCGGACCTGGAAGCTGGGAAATAAATAGCCAGGGCCTGCGATCCGAAAGCCTCTTTACGAGCTGCGCCAGCATATGCCTGGAGTACGATCGGCGAGTTTGTTAGCTGCTCCATGATGCTCTGCGCTTTCTGTGTCGCAAAGCGTGCCGACTAGTGCGCGCTACCAACTGCTCACAAAATCGATAAAGATCAACACCGCCAGGGCCGCTACCTGTCGGGCGCTACGATACTGTTTCAAGTGCGGTAGTTCCGCTAAGGGCGCCGTAGTCTCGGCAATCCCAGGAGTGCTGGTTAACAGATCGCGCTGCTGCCGCAACCCGATGTTGGTCCAGGTGGCTGCGGATCAATTTTTCAGTGCGTTTGATCTGCGCCTGTAAATGGGCCAGCGACTCTTCCAGACTACGTTGTAATTGTCGGACTGTTGGTCCCGCTGCCAGTCGATTTTCTTCGGCCACGCGCATCTCAATCAAGGACGCCAGGCAGCGTACCCGGGCTTGTAATTCCCGCACTGCCAGCGGGGCTGGTTCCCAAGCTGGTGGTTGTTGCGCCTGACAAAGCGAGCAACAAGTTCGGCGGGTATTGTCAACTTAATTTTCTTGGACGCAAAATCGCACGGGAACGAGGTCAAATCTGCTTGGACCATCGATGTTAATTTACGACCTTGTTAATTTGCGGCACCAATCGCATCATCCCAAACGGCAGATCTCAACCTCATCACTGCGCGGTAACCGCCAACCTTGTACAGATGTCTCCCAACTCGAAAGTGTGAGCTAGTGATTCCGAACACGGAGAGAAAACGTTGTGCCTGTCGTGCTGACTTGAATCGCCTCATCATGCGCTCTCTCAATCTCGTTGGCTGATGAGAATTCTCCGCGCGATTGTTTCGATACTTCTGTTGGCCGTGCTCGACATCGGGCAGCACTTCGGCTTTCGCCGCGCTGTAGCTCCCTGAGCTTGTCGGTAATGATCACCCGCGGCGCATAACTCAAGCCTTTTAATAACTTGCGAAAGAACTTCTTCGCTGCCTGCTTATTTCGTTTGCTTTGGACCAGGATGTCCAATACGTCGCCCTCCTAATCAACCGCACGCCACAAGTAATGGATCCGACCATTGATCTTGAGGAACACTTCATCAAGGTGTCACTGGTCCCCAGGCCGTGACGATTTTCGTTGCAAGGTGTTAGCGCAGGTCTGGCCGAACTTGAGACACCATTCTCGGACAGTTTCGTAAGTTAGGAGGACGCCTCGCATCGCTAGTATTTCTTCAATGTCGCGAAAGCTCAAGGGAAAGCGAAAGCCAAACGCAATGACTGATGATCGCGGCTGGGAAGCGATGACGATGGTAGATCGAGGAGGTGCGCATCAAAGGAGTATGCCATGTGTCGTCACATCTCTACCGGTTGACCTGACAAGACCCTTACGTCCTTTGAAAACAACCGCTTTGTTGCAATCTTCCATGCTTTTGTGATATTGCACCGGTACTCAAGGAAGGTTCGTTCTCAACAGCTAATTGGTGAGTATAGTTATCACTATCTCTCACTCTTGATGGAAATGGAGCGTCAAACGCCTGAAGCCCGAGGGCTCATGCTTCATTCCCAGGTTTTTTCTCACCTCGCGTTAGTCTGTATTCGTGAAATAGGCGAAGACGGGCGAGACTCCAGCAATCCCACAGCCCGAGCAGGACCTCGGGACTCCCAGGAAAGAAGACTTTATCCAGACTGCTTAACGGAACAACTAATAATATGAGCAAAACGAAAGAAAATGGGCCTTCGCCTTTCGAGGCTCGCGCCAAAAAGCTGGGTCACGACATTAACGTGATCAAACGTAAAGGAATTCAGTCAACGGTGATCCGGGTGAAGACCCTGAAAGACCTCCGTGATCTCATGGGTCCTTCTAATCCCGGAGTTCGTGCCGGTCGACGGGAGGACTATCGCGAGCTTTACCTGACCCGCGAGCAGGGCAATATGCTTCGTAAGATTGAGGCTTACGTCATTGCGGACGCTGATCTCACAGCAGCGGAGATCCGTCATATAGAGAGGCGGCACTTCCCCATCGAAGTCGAGGCCGTCTCGAAGGAAACACACACTGTGGCTGCAAATACGGTCTGGCTGATTGAGACGTCAGGCATGAACAAGTATTTCAACTTTAGCGTCCTGACGATGGAGCCGGGCTCCCAGATCGAGATCAAAAATACACCGCTCACTTTGAAGTGCGATTCGTTGATTCGACAAGAGCCAGCGAATGGTGCGGCGAGCACATCAGTTGGATACGACATCGGAATTCTAGGTGTCACGCAGGACAGGCTCGTTCGGTTAACGCTCCCGAGCAGAACATTTAGTTCGGTTTTGGACGGAGAGCCGCACCCCACTAGCGCGTTAATCGCAAGTTTTACGGCGGCCCAATTGCCATTGAGCGCAAAAGGCGACATCAGCGTTCTGGCTGAGAAAGTCTCGTGGTTGATCGTCGACCGCGCAGTCCAGGGAGGCTTGGGCGCGGCTTATGCACTCGACCTGGATATTACGGATTCAACAAAAATCAACGTGCGAAGCATTACGCTGCCGGGAGTGAATGGTGATCCCGGAACCGATGGTCCACCAGGCGAACAGGGTCAATGCAAAAACAGTGGCGCCGAGTGCGGCACTCCGGCTACAAATGGCATTTCAGGGGGACCTGGGGGTAACGGTTCACGAGGCACCAACGCCCTGCCGGGGCTCGATTCACTACCAGCCGAAATCGAAATCGGCGAACTTAACGGCAACCTGGTCGTCTTCAGTCAGGGCGGAAACGGATCCCGTGGCGGCTCGGGCGGCAACGGTGGTAAGGGCGGTAACGGAGGCCACGGCGGCAACGCCAAATATTGCTGTGCTCTCGGCTGCGCGGGTGCAGTAGGCGGTGACGCTGGCCGGGGCGGCGACGGCAACGACGGCGGCACGGGGGGCAACGGCGGGAACGCCCAGCCTGTTCACATCACGGTGAATCCCGCCCAGAAGAACCAGGTTCAGGGCTATTCGCTTCCATCCTTAGTTGGCTTTGGTGGTCTGCCTGGAGCGGAGGGCGCTCCCGGGATGCCTGGAGTAGCCGGCCTACCTGACGGCTACGGCGCTCCAAAAGGTTCGCCGGGAAATACAAATTCGCCTGGAAAACCAGGCAATCTCGGAGGTCATGGTGAACATCCGGGACTTGCCGGACCCGTCTATATCAACAAATGAGGCCAGGAATTCGGCCGGGACTGCGTGCCAGCGCCCGGCCGGCGGGCCCTTTCGATCGATCTCTACCTCGCAGCCCTGCAAATCCCTTGATCACTACTTCAATTACTTGAAGAACAATGAGCACCAACGTGTCTAATAACTCGCTGACGCCACAAGATGCCGCCACCTTGCCACGGTTGAGGACTCTCCAGCTAGGGTCAGGCGAGAACGGGGACGCCACCGAAACGGTGAACCTGTTCCGGGGAGAAGTATCGTTCCCGCTCGAGCTCGTCAGTCTCGTATCACGGGGTGGTTTATCAGCAAGAATTGTCGCGACTTACCAGAGCGACGTGTTGGAAGCGGTAGACACGTGGAACCTCGAGAGTCCAACCGGCATACTCGGCGTCGGCTGGGACCTGAACTTCCAAAAGATCATTCGCGAAACAAGCGGCCTGGTCGGGGGAGCAGATGATACGTACTTCCTGCTGGGACCGGATGGTGTATCGCGTCTCTTCCCAATTGAGCGAACCGAAATCGTTTGGCGGTTCGAATCAGAGTCGTACGACTTTTCAGTAATCGAGTATGAGCCGGCGCTTGAACGATGGAAGATACGAACGACTGACGGGATCGTCCGCGAGTACGGAGGCGCGCCAAACGCCCTCGAACACGGTGTGCTGTGGGGAAACGCGAAAGGCGGCTGGCAGGATGCGTCTATTCGACTCGCCTCTCAGTCGCAGTTCGTCACTGCCTGGGATCTTTCTGCGATTCGAAACCGATGGAACGACGCCATCACTTTCGAGTACACCGAGTTTCCGGACGATGAGATTCGGGTCGGCGCGAACGGACTCACTTATACTCGCGCCCGGTACCTTAGCGTCATCCGCGAACCGGCTGGCAGGGCGATCACTCTTACCTACGCAAACAAGGAATCGTCGGATACTGTTGAGGAGTACATTCCTCCGCATAGCGGTCCGAAGAGTACGAAGTTCTCCGCTTATCAGGACCGTTACGAGACGCGTTACCTCGACGCGATTACGGTGACGCAGCTTGTTGACGGAACTCCAGCACAGCTCCTCTCGCTGCGTTTCGCATACGAGATAGCCGACAACTCCGCAGCGTCTGAAGCTCCCAGAGCGAAGATGATGAAACGCTATTTGCGTTCCATTACGACGGTCCACCAATTGGGGGTGCTTGGCGACACACTACGGTTCGATTATTACTCAGCTTTGGAAGCGTCTTCAAATCCGAGTGCCCAGCGTGGCGCACTCAAGACCTTGACCTATCCGCAAGGCGGCACGGCTACATACCGATATTCGCGTCGCTCGATCGGCACAACCGGTCTCGCTCGTACGCTGACACTGTCAGATACCGGCGCCGGAATACCTCGAATCTGGTACGGACCAACTTACGCCGTAGTCGCCCGTTTCAATGCCGGTGAGGGTCAACTGCTTTGCGTGACTGTCGTGGAGTGGAACGGCTCTTGGCTGCTTTCACAACCAATCCGAAGTTTCATCCCCGGCGGTCTCGACTTTTCGTCTCTGACGGTTGATACCTACGAGGAACACTTCATCCTCTCATTTCGAAAAATCGCGTCAGTCTCAGATCGCTACGAGGTCCATGCTGTGCGCCGCCGCTTTGGACGCTACGGTGAGTGGGACGACACACAACTCGAGACGCCGCTCCTTCCGTTCGCTGCAGCGGAACTTGCGATAGCGACCGGCCCTTCGTTTGTCGCTTTGGCAGTGGATGGTCTGGCCAGCGTTCTTTCTTACGTATGGCACAGAAGCACGCGTACGTGGGAAGAAAGAATCCTGCGTCTCGCCGCGGCTGGTGAGTTCGCATTGGCAGGAAGTGGAAGCGTGTTCGTTGTCTGCCGTCTGACTTCCGGCATCGGCCGCGCGCGGTTGAGTCTATTCCATCTCGATCCCATCTCGCTCCAATGGGCCGAAACATTGCTGGACGATGCCACAATGACCTGGGAAGGACCCGTTCCCCGGGCTTCGCTATCGGTGGAGGCCGGGATGGCAGTCGCAACCTTTGTTACCTCCGTTGACGATGGCGCTCACACTTTCAAATACGACGTTCGAACATATCTATGGGATGCGGAGTATTCCGGCATTTTCCGTTTCGTCCGTAAGCACGCGAATGTCCCCGACTCCACATCTCTGCCAGTTCTTCAGAGCGGGCTGTCAGGCAGTCTTGTTGCGAACGCTGGGGATCTGTTCCGGTTTGACGGTAACGTCTGGATTCAAGGGAGCGTCGGCTCGCTCGGCGAAGATGGCGCGGCCGTTCGATTGGCTATTGGCTACGATCTGACGGCAATCCAAACTGCAAAGCGAAGGGCAATCGTCGCCTTCGATCCTTGGATTGATAACTTCCGAACACTTCGTGATACGGCCAGGGCGCAGGGGCCCGAGTATCCAACGGTTCGCGGCAACTATGTAAGCCTCGGCACTGAAATTCTGTACCTTAACCCTGACGGTACACTCGAGAATGTCGGCGTCATTACTCCGGGAGATCGAGAGGTGGCAAGCGCTGCTCCGGGCTTCCTCGTCTATGGCGACTCCCGCGGGCGGAGCTACGCGCAATGTCTTCGTAACGGTGCGCTCAGGGGAGCGAACATTCCGCTCGAGGGCCGTGCCTTCGTCGAGAAGCCGGACAGCAGCGGTCAAGATCTCGTGGGAGACTCTGCCTTCTGCACGTTTGAAGGTCCATCATTCGCTGAGGCAACGAATCTGACCTTTCACCGCGTCCTGCGCGGCGCTGTTACGGGTCTAGTTTGGGATTGGGTTGTGGCAGCCCTCGATGTGTCTGACGGCCTCGGTTCCACGCAGACAACTACCTATGAACAAAAAGCCAGTGGGACCACTGGTCCGCTGGGACTGGCGGCGCAGTATACGCAAGTGCTTTCCGGGATTACCGTCCCAAACGCCGACGGGTTTCCATTCGGCTACACCATCTCGCACTTCTTCGATGGTTTAGCGCCCGATCCTGACGACCCGAACCCGTATGCCCAGTTGAACGGGATGCTTTCGAGCCGCGAGAGTTACGACGCCTCTGGTCTAAAGGTGCGGACAGAATCGTGGAACTGGCAGATTGTTCGCCAGGCGGTCGATGCACGAACGGGGCGCGAACGGGATCTCTTCGGTTTCTATCTGCAGCTCGAGTCCCGGAGCGAAACCATTTCGCCGCGCGCCGGTGCTTCGCTCTCGCGCCGTGTGCACTATGTCTACGATCCTGCGAGCGGCCAGGTGCGATCGGTTGCGCATGAAAACGTGACTGGCAGTGGCCAGCGACAATTCCTGAAGGAAACGTACCAGTTCGCGTACGAGGTGTATCCGAGTCTCGCGATGGAGAACTTGCTCTTCCCCATCGCGCTCAAGACGGAAACCGTCGACGACATCCCCGTTGGAATAACCGCAACTCTTTGGGCCGTCCGCTCACAACGGCCGGTGCTTGCGCCCTCGTCAGACTATGTGGCGCTCTCTGTGACCGCCACACTCTCGGCCGCACAATGGCACGGCGAGAGTCCGGTGACGCTCAATGATTGGCGACTCACCGGTTCGACGATCAAACGCGACGACTTCGGCAACGAGTTGGAGCGCACCGACGAGCAGGGCGTGGTCCATTCTTTTATTTACGACCTGTCCGCCTCGCTTGTGCTAGCTGAATTTGAGAATGCAAGTCGCGTTGGTCAACAGGCTACTTACCTGGGATTCGAAAAGGATGAAGGGCTCGACGGCTGGTCGCTTGGTGGAAGCGCCGAAGCTCTCCAAGCTGCGATCATCGACACCGATGCCATCGTGGGCGCCCGGAGCTTACGACTTGATGGCGTCGTCGGTGCTCTGGCGCTCACGCGCAGACTCGACATCAAATCGAATCGTGCCGAGACGTATCTGGTCTCGTGCTGGGTAAAGACTCTTCCCGACTTTTCCAGTCCCGATCCTAACGCTCGCCTAGAAGCACAAGCGGGTTCGACCACGGCCGGAATGGAGATTCCTGGCACCGCCGGAGAGTGGCAGTTCATCCATATCGTGATCGCGGTGCCTGCTGAGTCAGCGGTAGTCATCTCGTTATCAAACACCTCGGGAAAGACCGTGTTAGTCGACTCGATCCGTTTCGCGCCTGTCGTGGGGGCCTTCTCCGGACGAGCTTTCGATCAGAGGACGCGCCTGCCGTTCGATACCTGCAAAGAAACAGGAAGCGTCCAACGGGTCCGCCTCGGCTCGGGTGAAAAGCAGTTTGCTGAAGTGGACTCGGACGCGCTGGTAAAGGTGCGGTACGACTTCTTTTCGACGGCCGGGAACGATCGAAGATTTTCTCAAAACGCTCCCGGTGAGTCGTGGTCGATTCTTCCGCAGAGCTGGGGTGTCATTCAGAGCTTCACGCTCGGAGAGCAGTGGGCCAACGGCTGGACGGTTGCGGAACCCGATCGGTGGACGACGCGCGGTGGGCGTCTTCATCATCTCAGATCTGACCGCGACCAGATAACTTTCGATAATGTGCCCGCCGGCGCATCCGATTTCGGCATTAGCGTTCGCGCGCACTACGCTTCCCTTCCACAAGTCGATATGGGCCTGGTGGTCGATGGCCGGATCGAGTTGCGGTGGTCCATGGCGAAGTGCCGTTGGACGCTGCATGACACTGTCGCCAGGACTTTCTTCGACGGTCCCCTACGAACGCTCGCATCGCTATCGGAGTCTTCATATGCAGCCGCGCTCGACGCCAAAACGCTGCCTCCCGAACTGCTTCAATCCTTCGCAATAGCAGGCCTTCCACTCTCTTCAATGAGTACCGTTGTGGTTCGTCTGAGGGGTCAGCGCTGGGCTGTCGTGGACGGTTCGGGTGGTCCAGTGTACGAGGTCGTCCTGGATTCGGATGAGCCCGCATGGCTGCGGGTCGTCACGCAACCCCGCACCTGGACGCTTCTCATACTCGGTAGCCGTGTCGTAGTACTCGCCGACGGAGGCCGCGTAATGAGCGTGGATCTGTTAACGCCAATCACCGGCAGTCCCGGATTGGAGGCAGCCGGAGATGTTTCGTTTGATAATGTGGCGATCTTTTCCGGTCCGCGAATCAGCTTGAGCATCCAGGACGCACTCGGCCGCGCGGTCGAGTCCCAAATTAACGAAGGCAACACCCAGGTAGTCGCGGCAAACTTCTATGACCAACTCGGGCGCATGGTTCTTGAGACGCGGCGTGCCAGGCTGGAGCGCGAGGGCGACCAGATTTTTCGACCGGTACCGAATCTCGCCCAGCTCGACTGGTCCACTTTAATCTTGAGTGGAGTTGTCGCCGACGCGAACCCAGATGCGGGAGGCTTTGCGTACTCAAGAACTCGCTTCGAGAGTTCGCCACTCGGACGGATTGTAGAACGCGGAGCGCCGGGCGCGGATTTCGCCATTCCGCCGCAGGGGGCAGGCCATACAAAACGAGTCGTCTACGGCGTGAGCGACGGCGCATTCGGGCTGCCTGCCGGAGGGCTTTTTCAGCGAACAGATATCGATCAGGACAACGGCGAGGTCATCTCGTTCACCGACCGGCGTGGCCAGAACGTCTGCACCGCTGTGCGGCTTTCCGACGCGGCGAACGACTTCGCCATCACGCGACGCGCATTCAGTCCCGCAGGCCGTCTTCTCTCGACCGAGCAGCCCATGGGATGGATCGACGTTGCCGAGTACGACTTCGTTGGCCAGAAGACCATGGAGACGCTCGCCAACTCAGGGCGTTCACGTTTCATTTACGACACCTGGGCACGGCTGAGATTCTGGAGTGACGCCCGTGGAGACAATGCGCCGACGCCCTACGTGCACTTCCGGAAGTACGACGCGCTCGGCCGAACCGTGGCGGAGGGATGTTTCGATAGCGCCTGGACCCCTGATCTCGTCGCGCACCGCGACAACGCTGATTGGCCACCTGCTACAGCGAGCCGCGTTTATGAGTTCGATGGCCCAATCGCAACTTCATTGCTCGGACTTGGCAAGCGTAGCGCCGATGTCTGTCAGAACCAGTTGACCACCGGCAGCGGTTCGGACCCTGTCGTCGTCCGACGCGAATATCTGTTCGATATTTATTCTGGTTTGATCAACCAGACTACATTCGTGGCGGCTTATGGCCCGGCACGATACGAGACGACATTCGAATACAACAATCTCGGCCAGGCGCGCGTGGAGGTCCGGCCCGATCCGTCGGGTGCACGCGGGCTCGTCATTGCCACCGACTTCGACGCGGTCGGGCGTGTGGCGCAGATCTCGCTCGACGATGTGCCACGATTAATCTATTCGTACACACAGAACGGAAAGCTCGCGACGCGTCATTGTTTGCGTTCAGCTGGTCCACCAATGGTGGAGCAGTGGACTCACACACCTACCGGGTGGATCAAGGCGATCGATGGACCAGGTCTGGTAGAGACCATTGAGCACACTGCCGGCGCAATCAACGGCGGGGGCTACTACACCGGTCGTCCCGCGCGCCTCACAACGGCTGCCAGGGCGGACGCCGAAACCGTGGTGCTCCAGACCGCTTACAACCGATCCGGAGGACTGGCAGGCATCCGGCGATCTCAGGGCGGCAACGTTCTCGAGCTGTCCTATTGCTACGATCGAAATGGCAATCCTAAAAAACTTGGAACGAGATTCTTGCAGTACGATCCTGCTTCACGCGATCGGCTTGTCGGCTGGACTGACGACCCGGTGTCGGCAGTGGTCCAGTCTGATCCTGACGGAAACGTCGTGGGAGTCACCGGATCTCCCGCTCTATGGACACTCGCTGTGGAACGCTTCGATTACGCGCCGCTCCAGTGGACGCCTGCAACCGGAAGCAACGTCGAAAATCGATTCTCGACAGATGGGCTGAGGATCTATACGGAGCAGACGAATGGTGGCGTGGTCCAACGACGACTGACCCTGCGCGATCCCGCGGGTGCGATCGTCTTCGATATAGACAATACTGGTCGTCGCGCCGAGTACATCTATGGGCCATTCGGCATCGACCTTGCGCGCGTCGACGGCGCCACTTACTTCATTTCCCGGGATCATCTTGGTTCGGTGCGGGGTGTGGTCGACGAACAGGGCACGCTGGTGAATTGTTACGACTATGCTCCATTCGGTCAGATTATGCCTCGACCGACTTCACCACGGGCGTCGGTGCAGCCATTTCGGTTCGTATCGCGGGAAGCGCTGAGCGCAAATGTGTATGACCTGGAAGCGAGACTTTACGACGCGGCGACTGGCCGTTTCCTTTCACCGGATCCTGATCGACAGTTCGCGAGCCCTTACGTCTACGTCGGCAATGACCCGCTTTCGCAGATCGACCCAACTGGAAAAATCGCGCCACTACTCGTAGCTCTAATCGTTGGCGCAATCGTTGGCGCAGCGGCGGGCACAGTCGCCGCTGTAATCACTATCGTCCAAAACGATTTAGAGGGAGGCGAGGCGGCCGGAGTGTTCTTTGGGACCTTCTTCTTGAGCGCAGCTGCTGGCGCAGGCACCGCATTTGTCGGCGGCTTGCCGCTCGCAATCGCAGCCGACACGGCAGTCGCAGCCGCTGTGAGCGCAGCGACGATCGTAACTGGTGTCGTCGCAGGCGCCGGCTTTTCCGCAGCGGAGGCGGCCGGAGAGGCGGCTCTCCGAGGAGACGATCCGGGTGAAGCAGCCTGGAAGGCCGCCATCATTGGCGGAGCCTCCGAATTTTCAGGCGGAGTGGTCGGTGAGTTATCGCTGCCCCTGATGAAATGGGCCACAAGGAATCTGGAGACTACCTGGGGTTCAGGAATGAAACGAGCCCTGCGGCAGGAGGTCGTAGCGGGTACGCTGGGAGGTTTAGCCTCTGGAGCCGTCGGGGCAGGCGTAGGCGCTGCACTCAGTGGCGAAGACGGCGCCGATGGGGCTCTCGACGTCTTGCGTGGCGCCGCGTTTGGACTGCTGGGCGGCGCGGCCAGGGGCATAGAATCGATAAACTATCTGGCGCGGTTTAATAGGAATACAGCCAGAATGCAAGCTGATCTTGATGCACATTTTGGCGCCATTGAGATGGACGACTTCGGGTGAAACGGAGTGAAATGGAGCGGCACTATTTGACACTCTCGCGTCGTGCCGACGATCGTTATGTCCGATCACTCCGGGTGCCGGCGCCCGCGGCTACGTGCTTCAAGCAAAGCGCCTCAAGTGAGTTGATACCTGCTATTCGCGCCGTCGCCGCGGGCGACAATTACATCGATCCCAATTAGTCGGCAGAGTTATGAACTCATATGGCGCCAGTGGCGCGACTCCGAGCGTCGAAACTATAGCATCAGCGTTGGATCGCTCGAATCGTGCTTTTGTAATCATGTACGAAAAGATTGGTGACGAAGACTACTCACGTTTGTTGATCAAATCAGACAAGCCTTCGATAGTGTTGCGTACACAGGCGACGAAAACATCTTGGGCACTCCCGGCCATGTACAGATTTGCGGCGAGTGCAGTGGATTACGGAAAGCACTAGTGGGCCGCCAATGGAGAGATGTAGCTGACGATGAAAGTCCTTTCGGATATGTCATTCATGCCATGAATCTCTTTAGCCCTAGCGGTTGGCATTACTATTTGCCCGCCTACCTGATTCAAACTGGAAAGTGGAGCATCATTACCTCCGAGCATTTTCGACTGTGAGATCGAGGAGTAGCCGAGAGGAACTCGAAAAGCGGATCAAGCTGCTAACTCGGGATCAGTGTCGAGTACTTATCGCTTACTTGATGAGCGTGACCCGTGAAAATGTGAGTACACAAGAGAAGTTTGATAGAAACGTATATTGGAAGCAAATGTTTCAAGACCAATTTGGAGGCTAAGGAGTCTGCATTCGCCCGCGATCCAACAACAACAAACGCTTGGAGCGGACTCGCCGCTGAGTAATAAGTTTCTTATGACCTTTGACGAAGACAGAATTTGATCCACCCAGCTATTCTGTGGAAACTGAGTGATTGTTGGTCAATAGGGGTTGGTCCAAGTGGTAGCACTACTTTGAATTGGTAGTGCGTTTAGGTCAGTTGAGTGCCGGACGAATAAATGCAATCATCTCCTGCATCGCTCTGCGTAGTTCTCTTATCGATCGCCGTTTTGTTGTAAAGTTGCTGTAATCCTCATTGCACCGTGTGCCGTTAAGTCTCTTACTTGCCGCTCAAACGACTGCTAACCCGCTGAATTTTCAAGTTTATTCCGTTGAAGGCGTTCGGTGCGGCGCCGAATTCAGGATTCATAACCCCAAGGTCGGCGGTTCGATCCCGCCCCCCGCTACCAATTTACTCACCACGTATCATCAACTTACGTTAAACTACTTTGCACTAGTTACTGCGCTGAGGCGCGTTTTGTCGAGATTTTTTCGAGGATTCTCGATTTGTAACCCGCTACCAACTCCATGGTCTGCCATTTGTGACTCAGGAGTCGAGTGCGTGTAATTACCAGTCATCGTTGACGACGAAATAGATTTTCTAACCCAGCGGAGAGCTGAGGCGGGGGAGGGGGGCCAACGACCCCACCCCGCCTTTTCGTGGCGCGCGCGTAGATGAGACCACCACCTTCAAGTGATACGTGCGTGTCAAATGTAGGGAAAAGGCGCTATAAAAATAAAAAGAGGCGGTAGGTCGTTTTGTAGCGACGAAGTGGCGGGGGAGGGGCCCGACGACCCCACCCGCCTTCTTTCTTTGTGAGCGAGCAGGGGGCGGAAATGATGCCGAATCCAAACTTGTCTTGTTGTTTCACAGCATCAATCTAGTGGCCCAACGTCAGTTTACCGGGCAGCGCGAACTCACCTAACTCTCGCTGAGCTACGGAGCTCTTATTCGAATAATTCCCGTGTTGCTAACTTGCGCATGTGCTGTTATTCGAACTGTGCAAGATCCTTCAGCCAAGCCATCCGGTAATCTAAAAACGACCTGATTAAAAGTCATCCCATTTACTTGTCGGACGTCTTCTGCGGGCACGTCGAACAGTCGGCCACTGTTATCAGTTAAATGGATGACGACGGCGGAGGGGTTTTCGCCTTGAAAGAATTGCAAATCCTTGACGAATAAGATAACGCGCGTATTTCGATCGACACCGGTATTCAGCAAGTTAGCCACATTCACGACCGGGAACGGATCTCGCAAGAATAATACTGAATCTAAAGCCGCCACCTGGTTTGATAAGGAACTGGAATCTTCCAATAGGAGTTGGATTGGTTGTGTTGTTTCAAAAGCTACCAGCAAGGTGGAAGCCGGTACGACGACCAGCCCGTCACCGGCGCCGAGTCCGGTGTGCGGCCGGCTTACGGGCGACTCGGTCGTCTGAACAGCCGCACCAAGGTTCCCGGTCCAGACGTTCGCACCCGTACTTCCGTCGAGAGCGTAGACCTTTCCGCTGCTGGAACCAATGTAGACGTAGCCGTTATTTACGATTGGCGCGGAACTGAGGGTGCCATCGCCCGTGAAGGACCACCGGACTGCCCCAGAGTAGGCATCGCGCGCTTTTAGAATGGATCCGGTGAGGAAGAAACCTGTGGAGCCGCTGAATGCCGGCGGTGGACCTGGCGGAAAAGTGCCTAGCACCGCACCAGTGGGGGCATCGAACATCAGCTTTTCTCTCAAAGAATCGCCCACATGCAAACGCCCGCCGAAGAGGACTGGTGTACTTCCGCCTCCGCCCGTGCACGGCCCGGAATGAAACCAGATCAGAGAGCCGTCCTGAGGTGAAAAATTGTAAACGTTGTTACAAGAATATGAGACAAATAACCCAGTTGAGGATACGGCGGGAGAGCTGTCGGCGCCACTCTCCACCAATGTGCTCCACTTCACAGTGCCATTTTGCTCGTCAACCGCGTACAGTGTCCCACCGCCCGAACCGGACAACGAACCGGCTCCTCCTATGTACACTACGCCTCCTGACGCGGTCGGTGGTGACGAGAACGCGTATGCATCTGTAAGCTGCGTCGACCATAGCAGCGCGCCTGAAGCTGCGTCGAAAGCGCGAAGAAGGCCGTCGTAGTTCACAGCGAAGACGCGTCCGGATTCGTAGGCGGCGTTGGACCAGCCATAAGTTCCCCCGAGATCGACTGGCCCCCACAACGTAGCGCCATTTGCCTCGTCGAGGGCATATAGTTTTGTTCCAGGGCTGTTCGTGACTGTGACGAAGATCCTGCCGCCGGCGATTAGCGGATAGGAGATTTGACCGCCCAGGTCTCGTGACCACCGCTGCGCCAAAGGTGGAACAATCGTGTCGAACTGCGCCCCACTATGGCTGGCGTCGATTTGGTAGGCCACTGCGGTTCCCTTAGTCGGCGGGGGGGTTGGTGTTGCCGTGGGAGTCGGCGCCGGGCAGAAGCTGCTCATTGACATTATCTGTAACGTGTAACTCCCGCCCAGTTCCGCCGTGCCGTTGACGGAGAACACGACAATCGCAAAGCTGGTGTTGCCTGGGACGGTGAACTGGAACGAGGTAACGAGCGGTGAAGGGGTGCCACTACTGATGCCAGGATCACCGAGGTAACGGGATGCATTGGTGATGTCAGTCGCGACAAACGGCGCCAGGAAAGCCGCGATTTGATAGTTCGCGTTGGAGTTGGAATTTACAGTCAACGCCGCTGATACACATACCGGCGAGGGCGACGAGTTGGTGAGTGTGTACGCGTCGAATGGAAACGAACCGGAATCAGTATTCCCGGGGGAGGGATTCGTAGTACAGGTACCCTGCGCGGAGCGTCGGAACAGGCGCGTTGTCATCGTGCCGGTGGTAGCGGGCACCGGCGGGCTGCCAAGGTTGGCTGTAAAACCGCAACTAGCGTTGCCTGTCGGCGTAGGAGTCGGTGTCGGTGCAGACGTCAAATCGAATACATAGGCCGCCCCAGTGTTGGAGTTCTTACCCACAGCACCGACCACTACTGTATCGCCATCGATTCCTACCGACGAACCGAATTCGTCATGCGCCGCCACATCACTCGCGGTAATTTTCTGCATCTCTGTCCAGCCTGCAACTCCATCCTGATTGCGTTCGATGATGTAGGCCGCACCACCAGTGGCGCGATTTATGGACCAAGCTCCGACCACCATTGTGTCGCCATCGATCGCTACCGAAATACCGAATTCGTCAAGTAAATTCGAATCACTCGCAGTCAGTTCCTGCACCTCTCCCCAGCTTTCAACTCCATTCTGATTGCGCTCGAAGATATAGACCGCACCACTAGTCGCTCGGTTCCCGTGAACAGCTCCGACCGCCAAAGTGTCGCCATCGATCGCTACCGAGATACCGAATTGGTCGCCTACTCCTGTCCCATCACTCGCGGTTATTTTTTTCACCTGTCCCCAGTGTTCAGCTCCGCCCTGATTGCGCTCAAAGATGTAGGCCGCGCCAGGGGTCTTGCCGTAAGCTCCGACCACCAGTGTATTGCCGTTGATCGATACTGAGTAACCGAAATAGGCATAATTTGCCGGATCACTGGCGGTCAGTTTCTGCACCTGTCCCCAGTTCTCAGTTCCACCCTGATTGCGCTCGAAGATATAGGCCGCGCCAACGGAGATATAGGACGCGCCAGGGACCTTGACCCAAGCTCCGACCACCACTGTGTCGGCGTTAATCGATACCGACGAACCGAAATCGTCAAATGCCGCGGCGTCATTGGCGGTGAGTTTCTTCACCTGTCCCCAGTTCTCAGCTCCGCCCTGATTGCGCTCGAAGATGTACGCCGCGCCAGTGTTGGAGTTCTTAAGCCAAGCTCCGACCACTACTGTGTCGACGTCGATCGCCACCGACCGACCGAATTGGTCATTCACTGCCGCATCACTGGCAGTGAGTTTCTGCACCTGTCCCCAGTTCTCAGCGCCACCGTGATTGCGCTCAAAGATATAGGCCGCGCCAGTATTGGAGTTCTTGCCGTAAGCTCCGACCACTAATGTGTCGCCGTTGGTCGCTACCGAGTAACCGAATCGGTCATTTGCCGCCGCGTCGCTCGCCGTTAATTTCTTACTCTGAGTGAAAAGTGCATAAACCCGAATTGGGTAAACTGCCTCCGTGTCATCTATCAAGAGCGAAATCTGCTTTCTGTCAGCCCGGAAGCGGGTTTGCAATTGTCGGCCCGACGCATCGGTAGCCATCAGATGATCATAGCGCAGCCAATGCTTGCCATTGCCGCCGATCAGTTCTAACGCCTTTCCCGAATCCACCAACGCTGGTCTGACTTCACCCGTAACCGTCAGGCGCACTCGCAGTGGCGTTCCCTCGCGCCTTTTCCCGGGCGGCGCCGCCAGTGTAAAGCCCTGCTCGAGGCCGTCTTTTCGGTTTTGATACCACTCGACGATCTGATCCGAGCGACCCCGGTCAGTATTTGTGGGGTTGGATTGAGTAGCGAGTCGTCGGTCAATCTCGATGCGATTGCCATCGACGCGCATCGTTCCCGCTCCGGCAGTCAACATTCGGCGACCATAACCGTAACTCCGAAGCCTTAACCGCGCCTGTAATGTCGTCGTGAGATTATTGGTGAGTGGCTGCAAGACTACGTCGCGTCCATTGAAACGGGTCCTCAGCTTCTGGGCCGGATTTGTTGCTTCGTAGATCTCCGCCGCATTGTTCTTTCGTAGTCCTGATCGCAACGCACTCGACTTTTGGGCTTGCGGCTCCTGGTCGATCTGGTACTGTGCCGCCTCGATCAATTTCTGCAGTCGAACATAAAGGCCGTGCTCTTTCAGATAATCACTGGCTGGCTTGCCTTGCAGGCTGGGCAGTGGTTGGGTGGATTGCGCCTGTGAGGCTTTGACAGAATTATCCGAGGCCAGGCGTTTGGTCAGCTTTGAAACTTTGGTGGCTGAGCTGTTTGCCTGAGAGCCGTGCCGACTAATTATTAATGACAGCGCAAGGGCGACTAGAGCGAAGAGCGCCAGGGAAACGATTGTGCGAGAGCGCATTCGACGGAATCTCCTCATTACAATGAATCCGCGAGCCGGCTTGTATCAACGTTACAACTAAGCCGCAATCAGCAGCAACTCCTACTGCCCATCCCCTACTTCCTCGTCACCTTCATCTTGCCGGAAGCATCGCGCCCCCTCGCCCGTAGTAATCAGAAGACCCCAATTGGTTGAATTCATTCATGTTCCCCTTCTTTTTGAACGCATTTGACCGTTAAACAACCGGTCAAATGCAACCCGGATTGCAATCTCAAATAGACGTTGGGTTTAGAGTTGCAGTATCAAAAAGGCGCGACTTAACGGTATTGTTTGTGGCGATATTAAGTTGCAGGGCTCGTGCTACTCTTGATGCCTAGAAGCACCGGTGGGCCCGTCATGACGGACTTTCTGTGACGAATATGCACATTAGCCAGTATTAGCGGTTTTCATTACACTTCGCGGTCGATTGCTGGCGCGCACAGCACCTCGCCCCGGGACATAACCCGGGTTGCCTCTTTGATTCCTCAAGACATGTTTTTGAAACATCATTCTTTACGCTCCCATGCTTCGCGGTGTCGTTGGCTATTGCTGCCGACGATACTCCTCTCGCTCATTGCAGTTCTCCCAATTTCACACCGAGCTGAGCGCCAGCCCCAAGCTGGGCGTCGTCAGCAACTCGAACCTCCACATGAACTAACCAAGAAGGAATACCCCAACGCTGTTCCTGGCGACATTCTGGTGCGTTTTCGTCCTGAGTCGCAGGGCAAGCGGTTAGGGCGTCAAATACTAATCGAGAAAACCGGACGGCAAATCCCGCTGTTTATTGAAGCCGTCAGCCCGGCTTTTGAGATTGTAGAAGGACTGCGTGTAGCGAAGGTCAATCCCGCGGATACCAGCAATGCTATCGAAGCACTCCGTGCGCGGTCCGATGTCATCTACGCCGAGCCTAATTTCATTCGGAAAGCGTTGGTCGCTCCAACCGATTCGCGATACGCGGAAATGTGGGGACTCAACAATACCGGTCAACGCTCGAGTTTTGGAGGACATCCTGGAAGTCCTGGTAACGACATTCGAGCGGAGCAAGCGTGGAACATGACAACGGGCAGCCGAAGCGTTGTGGTCGGAGTTATCGACACGGGAATCGACATTAACCACGAAGACCTGCACAACAACATTTGGGTCAATCCCGGTGAAGTCGCGGGCAACGGCATTGATGACGACAGTAATGGATTCGTTGACGACATCAACGGATGGGATTTTGCGCATAACGACGCAACCGTCTTTGATTACAATGAACCTTCCTATCCGCCATCGGGAAGCTACGCGGGCGACGTAGACGATCATGGCACGCATGTGGCCGGCACGATCGGGGCGACGGGTAACAACGCACTCGGTGTTGCCGGGGTTAATTGGCAGGTCAGTTTAATGTCTCTCAAATTTCTGACCGGCGCAGACGGCGAGGGGACGTCTGCGGATTTGTTGAACGCCTTTGCTTATGCCAAAGCGATGCGACAGCTCTGGGGGTCTTCGGGCGGTACGAAGGGCGCCAATATTCGAATTCTTAATAATAGTTATGGTGGCATCGAATTTTCTCAGGCCGAGCTGGACGCAATCCGTGCGTTAAGCGACGGCGGGATCCTGTTCGTCGTCGCAGCCGGCAATGAAAGCTTTTCAAACGATCTATTTCCAGTTTATCCGTCAAACTACATTGCTCCGAACTTGATCGCCGTCGCAGCTTCTGGAGGTGGAGGAACCAGGGCATACTTCTCAAACTCCGGTGAGGCCACGGTAAACGTGACTGCTCCCGGTGAATACATCCTGAGCACCACGCCAAAGAACACTTACGATTTTGCCAACGGAACCTCGATGGCCGCGCCCCACGTTTCCGGCAGCGCTGCGTTGGTTTGTGCGCTATCCCCGAGCATCACGATGCAAAAGCTCCGCTCCGTGATGATGTACAGCGGGTATGCAGCTCCGTGGCAATATTCTCATGTGTATCCGATTTCAACCGGACGTGCGGTTGACGCAAACAAAGCTTTGCAAACTGTCGGCAGCACGGACGTAACAGCGCCGGGCGGGCTCAATAATCTGAATGCGCACATCAGCGACACGTTCCCCAGCTATACGCTCGGTTGGGTTGCGCCCGGAGATGACGGAAATGTGGGAAAGGTGACCGCTTATGAACTTCGTTTCTCCGAAACAAGCCTCAACGATGCAAATTTCGATTTGGCGAAACCTTTGGCGGGTCCCGTGCCCAACGAACCTGGTGCTGGTCAAAGTATTACAGTCAGGGTCCCGTGGCGACACCCTTCAGGTTTCATAGGCGTTCGGGCGGTGGACGATGTCGGAAACAAAGGCCCTATCTCGTCAATACCAATCTCCGTGAGTGTGGACGTCGGTGATCCTTACACAATGGCCGAATCGGCTGCCGTTCCAGTTTCGACTGGCGGAACTGGCCTGGGACTGATTGCCGATGACCAGTTCAAGACGATCAATTTGCCGTTTACCTTCAAGTTTTATGGCATCGAGTACCCCGCAGTTACGGTGTCCACCAATGGCGCGTTGTATTTTGGTTTTCCACCTTCGAACGACGCCTCAAGTTCTAAACGATGGTTGAATGGAAGTCGCATGATCGCCGGCCTATGGGACGATCTCCGAACAGATAAACGTCCGGGCGACGATGTTTACGTGGTCCAGGACGTGGATCGCATAATTTTTAGATGGCAGGCCGTCACGTACGACACGCCCATTGGACCAGGAGTAACGCGTGGCGAGAATCCGGTAAGCTTCGAAATTGAACTTCGGTATGACGGAACGATTACCGTGCGATACGGCGACGGCAATCAGAAAATGTTGCCGGTCGTCGGGCTTGGTGGTGGGTGGCCCGAACCTTATGTCTCGGACTCGCATACGTCTGAAAACAATTTGAAAGATCTAACCAACGCGGCGACCGTAGTTTTCGCACGTCGCAATCCAGTTCAACGCGGCGTACTGACCGTAGCCTCAACGGGCCCCGCTAGCGGAGTCAACATTACTATCAGTCCGAATGATGTTTCCGGTTTAAGCAACGGTACGACTCAGTTCACTCGTACTTATAATCCGGGCACGACAGTGACTCTCACGGCGCCTTCTACGGTAAACGGAAATAACTTTCAAAAGTGGCTGCGACACCCACCCCACCCGTCCTTACCGTTACATCTTCCAATCCAGGCAGCGGGGTGAACATAACCGTCACGCCAAACGACAATAATGGATCGGGAAGCGGCACCACACCATTCACACGGACCTACAACCAGTTTGCGGGTGTGAATTTGACCGCGCCGCTCACTGTCGGTACGAGCACTTTTTGGAAGTGGCAAGTCGATGGCGTCGATTATGTGCAGAGTCAATTGGCAACGGTGACGATGAACGCCAGTCACACGGCAACGGCCGTTTACATCTTAGCAACGCCGACGCCGACTCCGACTCCCGTCCCAGGAGCCGCCACGCAACCGATTGCGTTCGTCAAACCAGGCAATTTGAGCAGTGGGGCCCTCGACATTTTCCTGGTAAACACGGATGGCACAAATGTAGTGAATCTCACGGATGCGCAGGGCGATGACATGCGCCCAGCGTGGTCGCCAGACGGTTCACGGGTCGCGTATACCTGCCTGCGGCAACCTGACGGCAGCCTTGGATCCCCGCAACGCATATGCGTTCGAAACGCCGACGGAACAGGATTCGCCGTACTATCTAACACCCTGGCTGAGGACTTCGGCCCCGCTTGGTCGCGCGACGGAAGCCAAATTGCTTTTGCGACCTTTAACCCCGGCTTCCAGACCGTGCTTTCGATCATGAACGCTGATGGGACGGGTCGCTTTCCGATCGCAATCTTCTCAGGAGCTGCTAACCCCGATTGGTCTCCCGATGGCTGGTCACTTGTTTTTGAACACGTCAACTCGATTTGGACTTATAACCGGATCACGCAGACCGGCCTGCGGCTAACGAATGGGACGGGCGATTTCCGGCCGCGCTACTCGCCTGACGGCTCAAAGATCGTCTTCCAGAGCAACCGCGAAGGACAACCCGAGATCTACGTCATGAATTCCAACGGCACGGCGCAAACGCGTCTTACCAATAATCCAGCGTGGGATACAGCACCTGCCTGGTCACCGGATGGTACAAAGATTCTCTTCACTTCGTTGCGGGATGGTCCGATGAGTCCGGCACTCTATGTGATGAATGCCGACGGTAGCAGCCAGACGCGGGTGACGGCTGGTACCGATGGCGTCTGGCGCTCAAGTCCGACCGCACCCGTCATATTCACCGAAGAAGGTACGGCCAATGCCGCCGCTCTTAATTCAGTAACCTTTCTCCGCGGGCCTTTTAAGATTCGTGATTCGCACACTTTCAGTCTCGATGGTCACGTGCGCATAATACTGTTCACGTCGGCTCTGGGCCTTACCTCGCCGCCAATTCCCCCCATGTCGACGTTGTCCGTACAGGCTAACGGCGTTAATTTGGCCGTTGAAAACGTTGGTCCAATGACAGGAGTAACCGGGATGAACGGCTCTTACATAATCGTAAGACTTCCTGATGAACTACCAACAGGCAACCTATTGTTGACTGTCACTCTGCGCGGCGTAACCAGTGGAGTAGCAATCTTGCCGATTGTGCCATAGCTTTAAAAAACAAAAGGACGCAGGACTCGCAACCACGCTCGAAGTCCTGTTGCCGAATTCAAATAGCTTATTGAATGCTGATCGTCGGTGCGTTCGTGCTGTTGACGCCGCAGAACGGCCCGACTTAAAAGGCGTTAATTCTGGTGCATAGTTAGCGGCAATGGAGCGGTCTCCAAACCAGGCCGAGATTAGTTTGCCAATGGCAGCATCATCGTTGAGGAAGCCCAGCGAAGACCTTCACAGTTTCATACGGCTCGAAACGCCATTACTCATTCTGTTTGGCCAACACCTTACAATGGTCAGCGCTGATTGAAAGACTTTTGCATCATGTTGATTTAGGCCGCGACGGTGGAACCGTTGCTTGCGCGGTTGAGTTTAGTTAAAACGCGCACGGTTACTATTGGTGAGGACGGCAACCAGCCCAGCAAAGGGTGGTCACTTCTTCGGGCGAGGAACGGTGGCTACCCTTTATGTATTACTGGCTGACCGAGGCATAGCAAAAGACCCTCTAAATTCTAACGATAGTTCCAAACGAAGGTGTATTCGAACGAAATGTCTATGAGGTCGCGTTAATTTCGCTCGGGGAGAAAGTGTTGGAGAAACTCACGTATCTCGAACTGCCGAACTGCTACAAACTCTCGAACGATGTTATCGAGCTAATCGTAACCACTGACATTGGTCCCCGCATCCTTCGCTATGGATTTCTCGGGGAAGAGAACATTCTGGGTGAAATCCCAACAGCCGTAATTACGACAGAGCTTGGTGATTGGAAACCCTGGGGTGGTCATCGTCTTTGGCTGGCACCCGAGGACAATCCACGTAGTTACGCGCCGGACAACCTTCCCGTTGAGTTTGAGATTATCAATGAGAACAAGATCCGACTGGTACAACCGGCGGACCTTGCGACTGGCATAGAGAAGGAAATGACTGTCGCCGTCGATGAGCATGGAAGCGGCGTTGCCATTAGTCATTTTTTGCGAAATGAGACGAACGCGAGTATTGAAGTATCCGCTTGGGCGATTACCATCATGAAGGATGGTGGCGAAGCAATTTTGCCACAGGAGCCATATCGTTCCTGGAATGAGTACCTGCTTCCGGCTCGCCCGTTGGTCCTTTGGCACTACACAGACTTAAGTGATCCGCGTTGGACTTTCAGCAACCAGTCTATTCGCCTAAGAAGTGACTCACGTATTGAAGCGCCGCAAAAAATTGGAATCGGTAATAAGCAGGGCTGGGCTGCATACCAGCGGGGGGCCACTTTGTTCGTCAAGAATTTCGATTACGAACAAGGTGCGTCTTATCCTGACTATGGTTGCAACACAGAAGTGTATACAGCAGGCTCAGTTATAGAAGTGGAGTCGTTAGGCCCGCTGAGGAATATTAATCCCGGTGACTCGGTAACGCACACGGAGCACTGGCGTCTGTTACGTGGGACAAAGAGCGAAACAATTAGCCCGCAGCTTGAAGCGCTCCGATAAACAACAAATGGTTTCGGCGAATTTAGCCAGGTTCGGAAAATTACTCCTATTGTTCTCTAGAAACTGTTTCTTTTGATCATTGGTTTGGGTGTAGCTTTGGGCGTTTCTGGAGAGGAGCTATGAAATACACACTCGGCTTGATCGTTTTATCGGTTTTGGTCTTCACGAGTCACGCGCTCGCCCAGCAATCGATGCCGGCCGAAGAAAAGTTAGAGAAACTTCGTCTGGAGTTGATCGACGTTCAGGGCAAGGAAGCTTTCCTGCGTACGCGAGCTCAGCAACTCGACGAAGATATCAAGCCCGAGAATATTGCTCGTTCGTTAGCCGGGTTTGGTTCCTCACGTCAACCTATTTTCGCACGATCGTGAGGTGGGGGCGCGTTTGTCGAGTTTCTGTTGGATTTTTTTTTAGTTCTACCCGGGGCACTTAGCAAGCCTGCCGTAGTATGAAAATACGAACGGACGCCGATTAAGTCTTGACCAAATTCGAGTCGGTTATTTCTACAAGTAGTGCGGCGATGGAAGTTTGCTGAAGGAGCAGTTCGTCGGCCAGTGGCTGGTACAACTTCCGGTCGCCCTTCGAATCGGCAATTCCCCAAAGTCCTACCTCACAGTGCCGGTCATCTCCCCAACCAGGAAAGTCAACTATCGGGTAAAGGCACACGCCCTCTAAGGGCACACCGAGCATTAGCGCGTCGCAAACTTCAGTACCGATATAACGGAGCCATCCCGCGCGTGCGTGAGACTCGGTGCCGGTCTCCGCGATGAAAATCGGTCGGTGGTATCTTTCGTACACCTCGCTAAGCAAATCACTCAAGGATCGATACTGCGGATCGGAGACCTCTAACCATCTTTCAGGATGGAAGCTCGTCTCGCCGCACAGCCACTGGTTGTTGGGATAGTAGTTCACGCCAATGATGTCGAGATACTTCTCGTCCCCGCCTAGATCAGGACGCCGGCGCCCAGCGAGCATGTCCCAAGCCTGAAACATCAACAGACGATAATATTCAGCAATCGCGAATTCCTCGGGCCGATCCAAATTGTGCACTACATTAATCAGAGGGTCGGTGTGGACTATCCTAATTCGCGGACTTACGCTCCAAGCCGCTTCGATCGCTTCGATAGCCGCGCGAACCAGCTGGGCCTTCAGTTCGTGCGGGCGCTCAGTTTCAAAAGGGTTCAAATAAGCTGATTCACCGCCGGCCCAAGCAAAGAAAGAAATCTCATTGATGGGAGCTACAAACAGCGGCCCGTCGCTTTCATCAACCAACAGGCGGACGAAAGCTTTTACCATGCTTGCGAATCGTCGAATGAACTCCGTGCTAAAAATATCAAGGTCGTTGGGCCATCCGTAATGACAAAGATCCCAGATGATCTGTGTTCGTGTCTCCCGGGCAGCGCGAAGCATGGGAACTACGCTTGAAAAATCATAGCAGTACGGCGTTGGTTCGATTAAGTGCCAGCGTATTCCATCGCGCGCGACTTTGATTCCATGCTCGTGGAGACGTTGGTAATCTTGAGACACGTGCCGATCATGGCCCGTAGCCGATAACAGATCGAGACGCGGGCCGGACAGAAGTTGATGAGACGCGCACTCAAATCCTCCCATAAAGAAACTGGGGAAGAGCGAGTCTCGAGTGCTAACTAATTCCACTTTATAAGTCCTGGTTTAATAGTTCAGTTGGGTACGCGAAGGAGGTCTCCAGTGCTGATGGGTATGCAGCTTCAACGTGAAAAATTGTTGACGGATGGTGGGCACGTTTCATTCATGGCACTCCGCCGAGGCCGTTTGCTTAATAAGGTCGAAAACAGCCCTCAAGTGTTGATCGGTGGTGAGGACGTTCCCGACCGCGATCCGTAGCGCTACCGTTTCACCAAGAACAGTATGGGTAATGTACCCGCGGCCCGTAGCGTTAACGGCCTGCACGATTGCTTTGTTTAAGGCGTTGGAATCCTGTAAGGAGCATTCATTTAAACCTTCTCTGCGCACAGCTCGAAAGCAAACGACGCCCATGTGTACGGGCGCGAGGAGTTCAAAATCAGAGTCGCTCTCCACCCACGATGCGAATAGTTTTGCCAAGCGGATGTGCTCTCGAATCCGCGACACCAAGCCGGATTCTCCAAAAGAGCTGAAGACCATCCAAGCCTTTAGTGCACGAAATCTCCGTCCTAATTGGATTCCATAGTCCATGTAGTTCACTTCTCCCTGCTCGGCGTCGCCCCGCAGATATTCCGGAACAAGTGAAAAAACCTCGCGCAGCACTTTTGGGTGTTTCGTATAGAGGGCACTGAAGTCCAGCGGGACAAAGAGCCACTTATGAGGGTTGACCACAACTGAATCAGCGGCCGCAACTCCTTCCATAAACTGGCGCCCTTCGGGCAGCAAGGCCATTGCACCGCCATAAGCCGCGTCAACATGCAACCAGATCTTTTCTGAAGCACAGAAGTCGGCGATCTCTGGAACAGGATCTATGGCAGCTGCGGAGGTTGTACCTACTGTGGCGATAACGGCTAGAGGTAGATAACCGGCGCTTCGATCATGTTGTATCGCCAGCTTGAGACTGTTGAGATCCATTCGGAAGAGAGAATCGCTTGCGACACGCCGCACGTTCACCTCACCGATGCCAAGTGTGATCGCTGCTTTTACGATTGAACTATGTGCTTGATCCGACGCATAGATGCGCAGGCGCGGGAGGTCGTCACGGCCTGACATTCCTAGGGCCCTAATGTGAAAGGAGAGACTTTCGCGGGCCGCCGCCAAGGCATGAAGAGTCGCTATCGATGCCGTGTCATAAACGACTCCAAAAAAGTCCTTCGGAAGACGCAGTAGGTCGCGGAGCCACACCAAGATAACTGCTTCCAACTCCGTTGCCGCCGGGGAAGTTGCCCACGTCATAGCGCTAACATTGAGTGTCGCAGCGATTAATTCGCCGACAATCCCCGGGGCTGTGGTCGTTGAACCAAAGTAGCCGAGAAAAGATGGATGTCCCCAATGAACAAGGTTCGGAAGGATGAGCCGATCGAACTCAGCGAGAACTTCTTCGATCGGAACGGCGTGCATCGGTATTTTCGACGGCAAGCTCAGGGTTACATCACCTGGTTGTCCGGGTCCGGTAATGGCACGCTCGTCAATGCTTGATCGGTAGTTGATTGCCCAGTCTGCTGCCTGATAAAGCGCCGCCCGAAATTCCTCCGTGCGGAAGTCTCCGAGTGTATTCTTGAGCTCTTGGATTGGTTGAGACACTTTTAATTCACGTAATGATTCGATGAGTTCAGCTTAGCGAGGTTCCTGCTTTGAATTTTGCCGCCCGCAACCCACGCTCCTCCGGTACCTTTGGAAAGAAGCCGTTGCCCGAATGGATAACCTCCGTAACGCAGGCGCCAGTAAACTGCCCAGTACACACTTAGAGATCGTTCAACAATCCAAAGAGGAGCATATAAAGAGGAGTAGAAGGGAAAGAATCTGTAAGCTCGGTCACGCAATAGTCCGAACGAACCGAGTAGGACTGAAATCAAGGCTATGGCCGAGAAGAAAACTAATCCTGCGCGGAGACTCCGGAAGTAACTAACGGCTAACGTTACCGGCAGCAGAGAAAGGAACGCAGCCGTCTTAGCTCGCATAACGAAATCTTCATAGGCCTGGCGGGGCCGCTGCTCTAACCATTTTGTAAATGTCGGAGGACGCTTCAGGATAAAGAAATCGAGGGCATAGTTAATGGTTGCGCGGTGAAGAGCAAAGTGACGAACAATCTCTTCATTGTCAAAAAGCACATCGCCGTCATAGGGTCCTACGCGGTACATAGTGGAGCGTCTAAATCCGCACGTCCCGGGATAATCACCGGCCCGCAAAACGCCTCGATTTATCAGGATGCGCGCAATCTCAAGACGGGCCCAGAGGGGTCGAGGATAGATGAAGTTCTGGGGCCGCACCATTTCAAATTGGTCCAGCAGATCGCAGATGCGTTTAATATCGCTTGCGGTATAGCGGATGTCATCATCGGCAAGAATAATGCGTTCGCAGGAGGCTAAAGCTACCCCTGTGTGCACACCATTCACCTTTCCGTTCAAGTAGTTATACTTTGAATCGGGTGCGACATGGACGCCAAACGGCTGCCACGATTTCTTATGTTCCTCGAAAATTGATTTGGGCGAACCGTCTACGATCAATACTTCACAGCCTGCCAATTGAAGCATTTCAAAATAGTCACAGAATCTTTTTACTTCCGCTTGATCAAAGCGTACGCGTCGAATCGGAAGTAAATAGGTTGCCTGCATGTCCTCGTTCGTCCCTTTCATGCGGCAGCCTCAAAACTCCTTTCATTCATTGTCGCTGCCGCTTGATCTGCATGCCTCACCCTGTCCGCGATGGCTTTACTCGCTCTGTCGCTCATAAACTTTTGCTGGTCATAGCCTAAAACAATCTCAGATGCTTGCTTCGGATACATTTCTGCTAGCGGGAGAGCGATGTCGTTGAGCATCCAGCGCCCGTGGCGCTCGTCTTCCTTGATATGTAGATTCCAGTAGCCCCGGGCTTTCTCAGACATTCCGAGACGTTCGGCGGCAAGACGATAATTATCAAACGAAGCGGGAACGGAAGTCTCTGTGTAGAGCAAGCCACCAATATATCGCAGGTAAAAAACCTTCTGTTCTGAGACTAAAAAGCTGTGGTTGATTGTGGCGAGCACTTCCCAAGGCACTTCTTCGAAGTAGTACTCCGGGCTGGAATTAATATTAAGTTCTTCCAGCATGAGTTTAAAAAACGAAGAATGTTTGCGACTCAGCCGGCCACCACCGTATTCCTCAACTAATAGACGCGTCATCATCGAGTGAATCTCGTTACCGACGCCACCAAGCGTGCGTGAAAGCTGGCTCGCTTCAACCAAACCGTCCAGCGAAGCGATTTCCAATAGTTTTCGGTAACCCGCGACGCCCATGTGGTCACGGAAATAGATGCCTTCAACCGAGGGAGCCGGTGCAAGGTCGGCAACGGCCCGACGGCGCAAGGCCTCAGATACAGGGCTCTCTTCCGGTTCCTGAATGAGCCGCGAAATTTCCCATTTTGCCCAGACCGATTCAATACGGTTTCGAATTCCGCGCAAGTAGTCGGAGCGTTCATTTTTATAATTGCTCAGCTCGTCGTACCAAAAAAAGTTAAGCCTGTTGATGCGATAAAGGATTCGCTGCACCAACAGATGACAGCGATCCTCGCCCGAGCCATTTCCGTAGGCCGAATCGAGAGCAACCGCGAGAGTGTTTTCAAACTCTTTAACGAGAAGAGGATTGCGAACCACCTGGGCATCAAGCTCATCCATCTCCATCAAGTGCGCAAACTGGTTTTCCGCTTTCGTAAGATATTGTGGCGATTGCGCATCAGCCACTTTATTACTAATCAACCTTCGCATTGCCGACTCTCCCCATGGCTCGTTCGTTTGTATCGGTCCTGTGGATATCTCTAAAAATCAGACTCAAACAGGACAAACTTCCCTCTGCTTTACGAAATTCTGAGATGTCCAGCGTTTCTACAGTGCTTACGTAAGGCTGCACCAGGTCAATAGTTCGAGGTGCCTTTTCTTCGACACATACAGAATCCTCGACCCGAATAGTGTTTGCCGCCCATGGCTCTTCTTCTGAAACATGTAGCTGTCTCAGTCCTCTAAAGGCGGATGCATCGAGCCAACGTGGGTTTAAAAGAACTGTCTCGTCATTGATGATTCCGCACCCAGTGGTCAGGTGTAGTCCTCCGTTCACGCTTACAGGCACAACCGTATAGCCAAGAGGCTCGACGATTCGCTCCAGGGCGGCAATGCCCCGCGCGTTAGTACGTGTAGACAGTCCTACAAATAGGCGTCGTCCGATTTGCACGACGTCTCCGCCATCGAGAGTTGCAGGAGGGACGATTCGTCGGATTCTTCGCAAGGGTGATACCAGTCTTTCCACTTCAAAGACTTCGCCACGGCGTGCGATTGCACCCATGCTTGCAATTACACAAATCTCATCCAGAATTACGGCCGTATCCTGCACAAAGCAACAATCCGGATAGGAATCACTGGTAGGAATAGTTGACAGGTTGACGTCCCACTTCCGTAGCAACTCGCAATACCGTTCTAGTTGTACGGCTGCTTTAACGACATCAATGTTTTCGCGCGATCGATAGGTTAACTCGCAGGCACCGAGCTTAGATGAGACACGGCGGGTAATGGCCTGGAAGAGATATTCCTGAGGTTCCCGAACCGTGACGGAGTTAGCAAGTGCAGGTCTTACTCCCGGCTCAACACTTGCCCCCTGCAAAAGATGGCTCGCAGGTACTTCGTTGCTGCTATGAACTTCCATCGAATCCAATCCTTACCCGACACCCTTGATTGTTAAGTGCGAGCCTCAGATACTAAGTTTTTAAGGACAGGATTTTGAGGTGTCGTTTCGACGAAAGGCCTATACACTGCTCTAACCCCGCTTGTGCTCTCTTTTATTACCAGACTATATCCGTACAATTAGTCCGCTTGTCCGTACACAGTTGTGTCGGTTAAACGTTCGGTTCCAAGCAAACCTCGATAATCGCAAGCTCACGGAGCAACGCCAATGCCACGCGCCGTCGAATGTCATGACTTAGCCAAATTGATGTCTTTCAGGTGTCAGCTGGGGCGCGGAACTTGAGGGCTGAAGTTTAAGCGTCGCTTTGACGAGGGTCTTAGCAAAGGGTGGGCTCGATATCCACGAGGAAGGCATTTCGACAAGGAAGGTCTGGCAGTAGGTTATACAAAAAAGGACACGGAGCAATCAGCTCCGCGTCCTTATTAGATCCCGAGGTCTCAATCCCCTAAAAACTCACCGCGCAGGTTGCTTCAGAATTTCCGCCAGGGCGTGCAAGCGGGTTGAGTCTGATGCACTCTTCGTACTCGTAGCACTCTTTTCCAATGATGGTGCGAGGCTCTGGAGTTTTGCGAGCTCCTTTTGCTGCATGCTGGAACTTTCTGCGTTTTGAATCGCCGTCCGTACAGCAGCGATTTGATCGGCAGGCAGTGCTTGTGAGCGCTCCAGCTGATCCACGTAGGCCTTCGCCACGACCAACGTTCGCGGCCACTCGATTCTTTCCTGGCTCTGCACATTGAGTGCAGCCACGCGAACCGCTTCCGCGGCGTCGATCTCATTCTGAGTCAGGAACTTTGTTGGCGTCAGCTTAAAGACGTCCAGGCCGCGCGCAATCTCCGAACTATAAATATGCCCGTTGTACCAGTAAGCGGACCACGAGCCGCCGAGCACGAGCAGGTTCGGATAAATTGGTCCGCGATCGAAATAGGCGATTTCAATCGGATGCGCCGAGTCGGTGAAATCCATGACGGAGATGCCGCCCTGGTACCAGGCCTGCACTTCAATGTCACGGCCGGGAATCGGGATGAGCGAGCCGTTGTGCGCTACACAGTTTTCGCTGTCGCCCTGGGCAGCCGGCAACTTGTAGTAGCTAGCAAAGGTCAGTTTGTTGTCCTTCAAATTGAAAATCGAGTCAGCGCCCCACTTGTTCGGATCGGTCGCCCGGCAGCGCGCTCCCATTCCGCCGCCCCACTCATCGGTGAACACAACTTTTTTCCCATCATTGGAAAACGAGGCCGAGTGCCAATACGCATAGTTGGGATCGTTGACCGCGTCCAGACGCTTCGGATTCACCGGATCTTTAATGTCCAGCAGAATTCCGTTGCCGGAGCAAGCGCCGGCAGCCAACCCGAGCGCTGGGTACACGGTGATGTCGTGACACTGATTGGAGTCCGAGGCCTTCTCGGGACCGTCTTTGCCATGAGTGCCGCCGCTACTCAAGGCGTTGAGCGCACCCGTCTTCGGATCGCTAAAGATTCGTGGAGTAGATACAACTTTCGCCGTCTCCGGCGCCGCCAGCGGCACCTTAATTACATCGATGCGAAAGAGTGCCGTTTTCGGATCCTTGTCTGGTGATTCACCGGAGCAGCCGGCCAACTCTTCGCTTTGGCGGACGAAAGATGTACCGGAAACGTAGATGTAAACGTTTTCCTTATCCTTCGGATCGACCACGAGGGTATGCGTGTGCGAGCCACGGCAAGTTTGCACCGCGGCCACCTGCTTCGGATTCTTAACGTCAGTGATATCGAAAATCCTGACGCCGCGGAAGCGTTCTTTTTGCGCTGCCAGCACGGTGGGCTTTTTCTCTTCACCCGCGGCCGGCTCCGGTTGAGGAGGCTCAGCCGGGAATCCCTGCGTACCGCAATCGAGGCGACCGTTGGGCATCTCCACTGACATGAAGAGTAAATTCTTGTAAACCGAAGGGTCACCCTGTCCACCAGGACATACCATCGAAGTTAACAAGGAAGGCTTCGCGGGATTGGAGATGTCAAAGATATTGATGCCATAAAAGTTTCCCAGAAACAGGTGATTGCCCTGGAATGCCAGGTCTGAGTTCGCAAAAGCCAGTTGGGCGATAACCAGCTGTATCGGCTTCGGTATTTTCGCTGAGTCACTCGGGCCCATGCCCATTAGACCGAGTGTCTTCTCAATCTTCGGATCATCCGGGTTGTCGGAGCCGAGGTGAAACGCCTCAGGCTTTTTGACGAGCGTGACGTGCTTAATGCCCAGCGCTGCTTCACCTGCGTCATACATTCCGGGTGCAAGCTTCGCGCGCGGGTCATTGGTATCAGAGCCAGTCATTCCAGCCGGTAGCGGCGCCGCTGGTTCAGGAGCAAAGGGATTTTGCTCAGCTTCCTTGGTGGCCGGTTTCATTTCTGTCGGCTTCGCGGCCTCCGGAGACGGAGAAGGCGACGGTGTTTGCGCCTGGAGCCTCGATGCAAAACACAAGCAGAATAAAAGGGAAGCTACGAACAAACGGAAAGATATGGAATGTACTCGACTCATCGTTTCTCCTCTAAGGGTTTTTCTCCAGCATGGTTTGCATAATTTTGATCTCGGCGCGTTGACCACTATCGACATCGGTCACGAAATTGAACAGCTCAGCGTCCTGGCCCGCGCCCGCAGTGTCGAACAAGTCCTTCACCATAATCAAGGCGCCGTTGTGATGCCGAATCATCCCACTTAAAAATAGACGGTCGAACTCCGCGCCCTTAGCTTTTTTGAGGGCTTCCATCTGCTCTTTCGTGAGCATCCCCGGCATCATCAACAAATGACTCGAGATATGCCCGCCGTGCATTTTCGGCATCATTAGCGAAGTGGGTTCGCCTCTTGCCTCTAGCCAACGTTTCATAAATTTCATTTCGTCGGACTGCGAGCTGCTGATTCGCTCTCCCAACGACCGCAGATTCTTGTTCTCAGTGCGCGATTCGATGAGCCCGATCATCTCCACCGCCTGCGCATGATGCATGATCATGCCCTGCATGAACTGCACATCTGCCGGTGAACGTGGCGGCAGCGTGGCCCTCGTCGACGAAGGGAGAGTCCGGCTTGGCTGGCCCGGCGCGCCAGGCTGTACCACGACTGGTGTCGCAGGGTCAGCTTGCTGTGCGCAGATCGGAAGGGAGAACAATCCTGCGAGGGCAACGGCCGCCATTAGTTTGCTGCGCGGGGCTGAAAGCATTAATACCGACCGGAGCTTAGGCTTTCTCTTGGCAGGAGAAGTTTTGATCGACGTCGAAAGGTCACGCATTGCGGTGAGCTCACGATATCACAAAGCGGCAGCAGGGTCATTCGGGGTTGCAGGCCCTACGATATTTGGGATTTTTCACCGAGGAATGCCCGATGTGATTGCCAGGTCATATGTCTTACCAGTCGAACTTATTCAGTCTTAGCCCGAGATGCTCCGCCGACTAGAAAGTTATGACCTCGGGAAAGGCAAGCTTGCCGACCGATAGAGGGAGAGCGCACAAGTGCACTTCTCCGGGATGGGCGAAGTCTTTAAAGGTGATTGCGATTTGTAGTTGCGCGGATGATGCGCAGAGGTAAATCGTGGAGGTAGGTGAAACAGAAGTGTTTCTACGCGTGGACTCTTTGGACGAACTTACTAGCGCCGCTGGTGACGTACTGAGTATCAATCGCGCGCATGAATGAAAGTAGCTGGCGCGCCCGCGAGGCGTCGCCGGTTAAGATGCAGGGAACTGAGACGCTACCCCTGAGCTCAGCCGGAATTTGAGGTGCATCCTTCTTGTGAATCATCCAAACCTCGTCAACTGCCAGAGAAACGTGCTCGATGATGTTAATTCCCAAGTATTCCATTAGTCTGCTCCTTTCCTGCAAATCCGCTAATGCGCCGGATGAACGCCGACTCCTTAACTAGAGGCTCAAAGCAGACCACATTCCTAAGAGAGTGACTATTTATGAGAAGAATAGTCCCGGCCATCGGTGTCGATTCATCCTTCTGAACGAATCTTCATATTGACCCGTCAGATTGCTTGTATAGAGGTGCCATAGACTTCTCGCGCTCCTGCTCACCTTCAAAATGTTCAGCAAAGGTACATGACCGGGGCGGCGTAGTTGTGGCATGAGGCGTGATAAGACTAATGGCGGGCGAGTATTAGGTACCCACTAACAGAGCAAGGAGAAAGACATGCGAATCATTTGCGACCATTGCAGCAAACCGGTATCGGGAACAGTCGAGCGAATTCCTGGAAGCCTCAATCTCCACCCTGAGTGTCTCGCTCTACTTGATAAAGAAACAAAGCCGGAATTAACGGCTGTATCGTGGAGGAGCGGAGAATCTTCGGTCAGCATGTTATTGCAGCGAAAAGGAATTGAATCAGGATTCTCGCCAGCTTGAATCACACCAGACTCTCTCTGCCCCGCTTAACGGAGCACCTTCCTTCTCCAAGCTGTCGCTTCAGCCTCAACCTCAAATCCACCGGTTGGTAGAACAATAAAATGTACGCTTCCTTATTCAATGTCACTTTGAGTTTTGCTGTCGCCCTCGTGCTTCACGAGATGGGCCACTTTCTTGCCGCGCGCGCCTGCCGCGTTCAGGTAACCCAGGCCGGCCTTGGCTGGGGTCCGAAAGTCTTTGGCTTACGAATCAAGGGCGTTGACTATCAACTCCGGCTGTTACCGCTCGGCGCTTACATTCGCATGGACATGGCGGGTTTGCAGAAGCGGCCGCTCTTCCAGCAGTTGTCGGTCTTGCTCGCCGGCATCGCCGTGAACCTCATTCTCGCAGTTGTTACCTGGGGAAGTTTCTTTGGCACTCTTAATCTGGTGCTGGCGGTTGGAAATTTGCTTCCGCTATACCAGCAAGATGGATGGAAAAGCGGGATGGTCATATTCCGTCGCGTCTTCAAACGAGCCAGTCCGCTAGTGGAGTGGTCATTTACTCTCTCTCCCGCCCTGGTGGGCTTGATTCTTATGACGCGCGCATTCTTCGTCTAAGATCTCGGCCATCGGTACAGTTGGGCGCGGTACCGACGGATTAGGATCGACGCTTGGCGGTTGCTGACTGTTGATTGGCCGTTAGCCAAGGGATCAGATCGAAAATCGGCAATTGGAAATTCGCAATCAAAGTAAAACCCTCGACAGGCAACTGCCGAGGGTTTTTGCGTTTGTTCAAGCCGCTGCAAAGCCTCTCAATCAGCAAGGCCGGCTCGTAAAATTTTCTGCCTACTGCCTACTGCCTACTGCCTACTGCCTACTGCCTACTGCCTACAGCCTACAGCTCTGCCTTAAGGCATGACGGTAGTGATTGTAAATGTTGCCTCCGGAACCGTAGCTTTCAAGTCGTAGCTCTGAATTGCCAGGTCAGCGAAGCGTTGACCCTGCAACCGTGTCACAACGTGGAAGGGCAGCATCATGCAATCAGCCCGGCGATAATCACTACGCGACTCCTCAATCAGCACCTGACTCTTGTAACGAGTGGAAATCTTATCGATCAGGAACGTTTGCATATTGATCCAGTAGCGCACTGTATCATCGGAGTTGAACTTAACTTCCACGACATAGTCGTTACCTTCATCCTTCTGCCGCGCGGTGACAAGTGATCCCTCGATCGCTCGATTGAGCGTGTCAAAACCCATCATGCCCCAGTGACGCGAGGCCGCAGTCTCGCTGACGCGAAACTCGTTGCCAAAGATCATGCCGCCGCCCTGCGTGCCGGTGAAGACGAGATAGGTACGGCCGGGCAGCGAAGCGGTCGGCGCGACATCAAGCCGGCGACGCATTCGCTTGTCCTGAAAATCCGTAATATTAAGTTTGACTTCGGCCATGGCCCCGAGGGGGTTTGCGCCGATGCCACCGAACGCTGCAGCATTCACAAAACCTCCGGCTCTTACCGTGACGTTTTGCATGTTGGCATAGTCAGCACCGCCGTGAGCGATGCGACTGACACTCAAAATCTCGCGCCCAGTTAGATCGGCAGCGACACTGGGGATGGTCGTTGTTGTGGTTGCTAACGTGGCCGCTGCGACACAGCAAGCCGCAAGCATGAAGACTTTCGGGGCAAGTGATCTTCGAAACATATCTTTAAGTAACCCTCCTGTTGAAGTTTGACTGAGCTTAGGTTTGATTGCACGCTGCTTGTACAGTAACTGACAGGCAACGTCAACGTTGAGGCGATTTCAATTGGTGTCGCTATCTTGGTAGGGGCGTGACTCCGTAGACGCCCTTCTTGGAAGTTCGGGGCGCCCACGGAGGGACGCCCCTACAGTTCAATTCAACCAATGTCCTGCGCGCGAAGCGCAACTCCGGTCGCGCCGAGAAAAAATAAAAGCATCGCGAAAAGCACGCCCAGGTTGTTCAGATTTCCACCCCAGGGGTGCAGGAAGTCAACGTAGTTACTCAAGTCGTCCGGGACGCGCACGGCTTCGGACATCTCCGGCGCCGGTCCAAGCACGGGCGGTGTTGGCTTTGTAGGAGAACCGCGATTCTGAAGATCTTTCTGGTAAGTCTCCATCGCCTTCTCAAAATCCTTTGAGCTGTTTTCCGCGTCCGACTTGTACTGATCGATTCGCTGCTTGGCATCCACAATGTTGGCGTCGTTCTCATGTTCGATCTGCTTGTAAAGCCCGCGCCCTTCATTCTTCGCAGCGGGCTGCGCATCCTCATCCTTACCACGTAGGACTTCCAGACCTGACAAGCGTTTCATCTCATCGAACGACCAGGTTGCGGGCATCACTACTCCAACCACTTTCGCGAAGCCAACCGGAACTCCCACCAGACCCGAAAAGAGAATCTGCGGAATCAGGATCAATGGCACGAGGCTCGTGGCCATTTCAGAAGTCTTCACCACCGCTGAGATAAACAGACCGAGCGATACGCCCACCATGCCTGTCAGGATCATTACGAGCAGATGAGGAATACCGCCAAACTTGCCCGGCAAACTCATGAGGGTCGTCACATCCAGAAGTTTCAGAGTGCCGAAGAGCAGGATGCATTGAACGCTCACGATCAGCATCAGCACGAAAAGTTTCGAACCCACGTAAGGCAAGAGTCGCAGGTTTACCATGCGCTCGCGGTTGTAAACGGCACGCTCGCGAATAACTTCTCGGGAAGCGACTGAGGTGCCAAACCAAAGCGCAACGAGAGCAAGAATGAAATAAGGAAAATCTCTTTGCGACGTGGCACCAACGACGAGATAAGTAAGGAGCGCGATAACCGGGGCCTGTAAAAACAGAATCAGCAGGTTGAACTTGTCACGAGCCAATACTCCGATGTAGCGACGCGAGAGCGTTGCCCACTGTCGCAGCGAATCGCCCAAAGTTGTACGCCGCTTCGCCGGCGCCGCCAGGCGCGCGGTGCTCGAGACATCGCTTAATGGATCCGCGACATTTGTTTGGTATTGCTCGGTCGCCATGAAGCGGCGCTTCCAGTCCTCCGCCACCTCTTCAGCAGCCTGCTCCCGCGACATGTTGCCGTTTGTTCTGGCGATACGCTCCGCGATCGGGGCTTCGAGTTTGTCGTACAGCTCTTTGAAACTTTCAGCGCCGACATGCGCCAGGGCTTCATCGGGCTCACCGTAGAAAACAAGCTTGCCACGCATTAAGAGCACCAGCTTGTCGAAAAGCTTGACGTTCTCCATCGCGTGAGTTGTGAGAATTACGGTGCGGCCGGACTCCGCAATCTGACGGAAGAGCTTCATCACCTTCTCTTCAGTCGCCGGATCAAGACCGGACGTGGGTTCATCAAGGAAGATTACTGAAGGTTTGGTTATCAGTTCGACGGCGATCGAGACGCGCTTGCGCTGTCCCCCGGAGAGCTGAGAGATTGGAACGTCGCGCCGCTCAGAAAGTCCCGTGACATCCATCACCTCACCAACAATTTGATTGATTTCTTTGGTCGAGATATCACGCGACAATCGCAAACGCGCGACGTAATAGAGCGTGCTATAGACCGTTAACTCGCGGTGAATGATATCGTCCTGCGGCACATAGCCAATCGATTGCTTGAGCGACTCAAGATGCTGATAGAGATCGAGGTTGTTTACCAGCACCTGGCCACTGGACGCCGGTCGCATGCCGTTGAGCGAATCCATCAGCGTGGACTTGCCTGCGCCTGAAGGACCCAGCAACCCGACAAACTCGTTCGGCTGAATGCTCAAAGAAACTTCATCGAGCAATCTCACCTTTCCCGCACCCGAACGGTTCGGCACATCCTTCGTTACCTGGAAGGCATCGATGCGAGTCTTGGCTCGAGTATCAAAAACGGCAACGCCTTTTTGTGTGTGGACCTTTAAAAGGAATGGCCCAATTTGTACAACGTCTTCCTCACCGATCACTTTGCGACCGGTGATACGCTCTCCATTTATATAAGTCCCGTTCGATGAACTCAGATCTTCGATAGTGACGCCCGCCGTGGTATTCGTGACCGAAGCGTGCCGGTTGGAGATCAGCAGGCCATCAAGGCGAATGTCGCATTCCGCGCCGCGGCCAATCGTCAGTTGTCCCTTCAGTCCAAATTGACGCTCAATGAAAACGACCGGACGATCTGAAATACCGGCATGGCTGATCTGAAGTGGACTCCGAGAACCAAGCACCATGGTTCCCATTTGCTTTATTTCTAAATCGAAATCGGGAGTTTCTACCGCAGGGCTACTAATTTCTGCTGGTGGCGGCTCGGGGCGTGGTTCCGGATGCGCGGGATAGACGAAACGAATCGTGGGACCTCCGTGTCCCAGTTCGATGTTGTCATCGTGATGCAGCACTTCGGGCGTCGCGATGCGCCGTCCGTTCAGCGTCGTTCCATTAAAGCTTCCCAGATCGACGAGGATGTAATTTCCATCCTGCCGCCGAATCTCGGCATGACGGCGCGACACCACCGCGGCGGCAGCCGCAATTGCCCCTTCCACTCCCGGATCGCGTCCGAAGCGTGTCACGTCTTTGCTGAGTTCAATTCTTTTGAGGTTTCCTGTTCCGGTGCCAGAGAGTTCAACAAAGGCTGGCTCGGTATGCGGGCGTGCGGGCGATGCCGGCAGTTGCTGCTGTGTGTCTGGCTGGATGGTGGGCGACGATGAAGCAAGTGAGGTGGGTCGTATCTCAACCAGAGTGGCCTCACCCACTTCCGGTCCGATGCCGGTAACAACGAGCACAGGCCCATTGGGTCCGAATTGAATTCGAGAATCCTTGCGCAGCTCTGCAGGTGATTGCAGCGGCTGTCCGTCAAGAGCAGTGCCATGAGTTGAAGCACTGTCGGCGACAATCCAGCGACCGTTCTGCAAACGAAACTCAGCGTGCTGCCGCGAAACCATCGGCCAATCTTTTTGATTGAACACAATGTGACATGCCGCTGCGTTACGTCCCACAATGATCAGCGGTTGGTCATAACGGGTTTCGTTGGCTAGCCGCCCGTGAAGTTCTTCTGCAAAGGAGATTTGAGACACGTTAAGCGTTTCTTCTCAGAGTCTTGTATGGCGCGAACTGTGCAAAGTTAAAGGTTTAATGTCCAAAGTCATCACTGGGAGTGAGGTCAGTACCGGGAGCGCTCTTCATACAAAGAGTTGCGACCGGGTCTCTTTAAGATTCGTACGAAGATCAGTTGTGACGACGAGCCTATATAACGCGGAAACTGCATTCATCGCAACATGAAAACCGCAATCGGCACTCGGCAATCGCCAATCGGCAATCATCCAGACCGAACCTGTCAATCTAACCAATCAATCTGGTCAGAACAGGTATTCGGCCAATGTTTTTAGCCTAATCCAGGGCGGCACAGAGCTTGTAAAGCCTCCAGGTTGAGGGCGCAGAGCAGCCTTCAAACTTTAGATAGAGGTGAAAAATGTTAACTCTAGTAGAAAAACAGACGCGTCATAATTCCCAGTCCAAGCGTGTGAAGAAGGCAGCGCCGCATCGCCTTACCTTAAGGCCACTATCAGCGGACGAGCTGTGCCAGGTGAGCCTTGCTACCTTTCGCGAGGGCTTCAATCACTGTCGCTGGCCGCGTGAAGTTGTTGAGCGGTTTCTAGCAGTACAGGCGTAAAACGATTGGCGAGTGCGGATTGCGGATTGCGGATTTGCCCGAGCGGATGATGCAAATGTCCAACGTCCAAAGATAAACCTCCAACGGCCAAAGTCATGACTGGCGTGATCTAATACGGTAGCGGTAGTGACCGACTCGACTCGTATTCTAAGAACTCGATTCGGGAAGTGGTGGCCCTACCACCTTACAACTCCCGGATATGTCGCGTAATTGTTTGAGAGCTCGCGTTGCGGCCGACAGATTTAATCCACGAACCCACACGAAATAACACGACCTCTTTCGTGCTGCTTCGTGTGAATTCGTGGATCGTATTCTTTTTCCGTTCGGATAAGCGAAGCGGTAGCGACGGTGGGCCGCATTAGCTAACCTCGACCACTTCGCCGCACCTTACCGAGCGCTACGTTCGATTACCTGAACTCGATTTTGACGTGACGAACAACACTCTGCTGATCGACCCCCATCTCCCGAATCTGAAACTGGAAGGTGCGCCCGTCCGTTAGCGTCCCATGCGCCGTGATTTCAATCTTGCCATTGCCTGCGCCTTGCGGTCGCTCGAAGCCCGGGTGCTGTGTTTCTTTGTAGAAGGTCGCTAGCCCGATTTGCAGCGACGGTAGCGACAGCAATTCCGGGACAGTCAAGACGTCGTCGGCGAGTGCTACTTGCAACTCGGGCCAACTGACGAACCAAATTGGGACCGCGCCCAGTCCGTGGAAGTTCGCCATGATGGGCGCGTCGTCCACCGGGGGCGGAGCGTTCTTATAGATCAAATGCCCCTGAACGGTGAGCGGGCAACCAAAGGCAGCGGGCACGTCGATCAGATTGAGCAGGTTAAAGTCGTCGGGAATACATCCCGGCTGGCGCACGAAAGGAATGGCCGCCCACTCCTCCGTGTGCGGGATGAAGATTCGCTCGACTGGGGAGTAGAAGGGCGGTCCAGGATCTTCTTCCGGGACGCTGACACGAATCTGTGCATTGGCTGCGGCCGTCAGCAGCGCAGTCATCAACAAAGCCATCGGGAACCTTCGCGTGAACATGATGTTTTCTCCTTATATTTAGCTTTTGTTCGAAGTTGTTTGCCCTATCTACTGCACAACGTTTGGTTGCGCAGGTCCGAGCTCACCTCGTATGGCGAGAACGGGTCCGATTTCCCTCCACGCTTTGAGATATTTTTCCTGGCTTGTTCCGGCAGACGGCAGTGTCGCGAAGAGTGGTAATATCCGGGCGTCTTTCTCTCGGCAATCTTCCTTAACAAGAGCTACATATGACGAGACCTGCGCCTGAGGAAGTGAGCCAGTTGCTTCTGGACTGGAGTAATGGGGATCAGGCAGCGCTGGACAAGGTGATGCCGGTCGTCTACCAGGAACTCCGCCGGCTGGCTCATCACTACATGCGAAAAGAGCGAGCAGGCCACACACTGCAAACCACGGCTCTGGTTAACGAAGCGTATCTGCGGCTGGCCGATTACAAGAAAATGCGTTGGCAGAGCCGGGCGCACTTTTTCGCTGTCGCGGCCCAGGTGATGCGCCGCATCCTTGTGGACAAGGCCCGCAGCAAAAAGTTTGCGAAGCGCGGAGGCGGGGCTCATCAGATTTCGCTGGACGAGACAGCCATAGTTTCCGCAGGTCGATCCGCGGAAGTAATAGCGGTTGATGAAGCATTGACCGACCTCGAATCATGGGACCCGCGCAAAGGCCGCATTGTTGAGCTACGGTTTTTTGGCGGGCTGAGCATTGAGGAGACCGCCGAAGTTTTGAAGGTTTCGCCTACAACAGTCCAACGTGAGTGGAGGTCGGCCAAGGCGTGGCTTCATCGAGCGATTAGCGAAGGGAAAGGCATTGAAGCCTGAACGCAACCAGCAGATAGATGGAGTGTTTCAGGAGGCGCTTGCGCGCAACCCAGCCGAGCGAGCGGGCTTCCTGAACGATGCCTGCGCTGGCGATCCCGCTCTACGCAGAGAGGTTGAAGCGCTGCTATCTTCCGACGAACAAGGCGGCGGTTTTATCGAGTCGCCCGCGATTGAAATCGCGCCCGAATTAGTCGCAGATGAGCACACTACGTCCGTCACCGGGAAAAGCATCGGTCCTTACCGGCTCGATTCCCGGCTCGGCGCGGGGGGTATGGGGAAAGTCTATCTGGCCCACGACCAAAGGCTGGGCCGTAAGGTGGCTTTGAAGTTACTTGACCCCGGACTTACCGGCGATGGCGAGCAGCGCACGCGCTTTCTCCGAGAAGCACGCCTGGCGGCCTCACTCGATCACCCCAACATCTGTACCATCCATGAAGTGGGCGAGGCGGCAGGCCGCCTGTTCATCGCCATGCAGTACGTCGAGGGTGAGACATTGCGGCGCACGATCGGCGGTCGACCGCTGCAACTTGACTCCCTTCTTTCGATCAGCCTGCAAGTAGCCGACGCGTTGGCTGAGGCCCACACGCAAGGGATTATTCACCGCGACGTTAAGGCCGGCAACATCATCATCACTCCCCGCGGTCAGGCAAAGGTGCTCGACTTCGGCTTGGCCAAGCTCCTTGAGAGAGCTGAGGGAGAGGCTGAAACTCATCTGACTAGACTGGTACAGTCATGGGCACACCCGCTTCGATGTCACCGGAGCAGGCGCGAGGTGATCGTGCAGATCATCGCAGCGACATATTCTCGTTAGGCGGCGTGCTCTATGAGATGGCGACGGGGCACACCCCCTTTAGCGGGAAGTCTAAAGCCGATGTGATCAGTGCGCTCCTCAATCAGCCCCATAGGCCAGCCGCCGAGGTGAATAAAGAAATACCCGTGCAGCTATCGGCGGTGATTGACCGGGCGCTGGCTAAAGAGCCGGCAGATCGCTACCAGTCAATGCCAGAGCTGGTGGCAGATTTGCGGCAAGTGGTGGCTGAGGCCGGGGGGCTGGATCACCTCTTTAGCTCCTCCGGCGGGCGCGTAGGGGTGCTGACCCCCTACGTTCCGCCACGGCGGCGTACTTTGGTCAAAAGGCCGTGGGCCATTGCTTCTCTGGCTGTTGGCATAGCACTTGTGATGTTCGGCCTGATAGCCGCTTATTCTTGGTCACAGCCGCCAAAGCCGACTGCACCGGCTCAGCAAAGCCTCATCTCGACTTTCCCGGGCTCGCACCGCAGTGCCAGCTTTTCGCCGGACGGTCAGAAAATCGCTTTCACGAACACGGTGGACGGCGTGCCGCAGGTCTGGATTAAAAACCTGGCCCTGGGCGAGCCGGTACAGATCACCTCGGGCGAAGACGCGGCCGACCGCCCCCGCTGGTCTCCGCGGAATGACCAGATCGTTTACACGCGACGGTCTCAGGGCACAAACAGCATCTGGTCTGTCCCGTCCGCAGGCGGGGCATCGCATAAGGTGGCCGAAGGCGGGCGAAATGCCAACTGGTCCTGGGACGGCTCGCGACTGGTATTTGAGCGCGGCTACGACATCTGGACGGCAAACGCTGACGGTGGCGATCAGCGCAAAGTCGAAGGCGTGCCGTCGACCGATTACCACCTGTCGGCCGATCGGATGCCAGCGTTCTCACCTGACGGCGCGCTTATCGCCTTCTTCCAAAAATCAAAAGGCCCGCATGGCGATTACTGGGTCGTTCCTGCGGAGGGCGGCCAGGCGCGCCGGCTGACCTTCGACGACTCATTCGGAGGCGCGCCGGCCTGGACGCCGGACGGCGGTTTCATCGTTTTTCCTTCACAGCGTGCCGGGAGCCTGACGCTGTGGAAAGTCCCCGCCGCGGGCGGGGAGCCTGAACCGATCCTGGTGGGCACAGGCGAAGACACTGACCCCGAGATCTCGCGCGACGGTCGGCGACTCATCTACACCAACACGCGGAACAACTACATGCTCACAATCACCGACCCGGCCACCGGAGTGCAGAAGGAGCTGCATCAGACACGCAGCGATATGGTTAATCCTTCCTTCTCTCCACAAGGGGACAAGATCCTCTTCTTCGGGTTCGCGGAGGGTGGAGGCTTACACCTCTATACTGTCAACGCGGACGGCACCAACCTCAATCAGTTGACGCGAGGAAAAGGGGAGCAGAATGTTCACCCGCAATGGTCCGCGGACGGTTCGGCCGTCTATTTCTACCAGCACCGCCCTACGACTACCTTCCGTAAGATTTCGCTTCACGACGGCGGCATCACCGAACTCGTTCGCGGTTGGGAATGGCCCACACACAATCACGCAAGCGTTAACCCTGAAGGCACGCGAATAATTTACACGCGACTGGACAAAGGTCAGCCGGCCGCGACGATGATCCGGGACATGACGACAGGTGGTGAGACCGCATTCACGCAACTCCTACGCTTCGCGCGATGGTCCCCCGACGGAAAATTTATCGCCGGTACTAACATCAAAGAGCCATGGTCCGACGCCGAGATTACGCTGTGTAAGGTCGATGGCGGCCTCTGCCGCGCGCTGACGCGCGGCTGGTACCCACAGTGGTCCAGTGACGGCACACTGATCTATTTCTACAAGGTGAGTAGCTTGAGGGACGGCGAGGAACTCTGGGCCATCTCCCGTGACGGCGTGGGTGAGAGAAAAATCGTCGACCTGCGTCCTTTACACCCGATTGGAGAGTTTTTTGATGTCGCTGCTACTGGACAGATTGTGTGGGTTCAATATCAGGCAGGCAAACACGAACTATGGCTGCGGGATCTCGCCGCCTCGTGAACGTCAGTTCATCGATAATCCGCAAATGAAGTCAGTGCCTGGTGCGAGGGCTGCCCTCGATCCTGCAATAAGAATTTGCCGCAGATTTTCGCGGATAACACAGATCTAGATTCGTCAATTTCATATTTGCAGAGGGGCTTGATTGTTAACAATTGCAGTCAGAGATAATTGCAGTTAGGAAGGGAGCCCTTTAATTGCCAATTCCCAGTTTGCCGATGTCGATTAGTTTCTTTGCCCACGGGCCAATTGGCAATCGGCAATCGCCAATCGGCAATTTTATTACTGCGCTTCTTCATCACGCGCTTCGCTCTTACCGATCCAGAGGGTTAGCGCATACAAAAGAAGTCCCACCACAACGCCAAACCATAATGGAAGGACACCAACCAAACGAATAGTCATCACGCTCGCGATGACCAGCGCGCCCGCCACAAAAACATGCCCCGCAATTAACAGCTTCATAGACTTCTTGCCTCCCAGGTTCGATCAAACACAACAAGCTAGTTAGAAAGCCGGCAACGCTTTCTCCTCAAAACGTTGCCAGCTTCTAATAGAGGGGTCGTGGGTCTTTTCCGGGTAAACCAGTTGTGTAGGAAAATGCCCAACCCGTCTATCTAATTGGATAAAGGTCTAAACGCGGCAAAGTTCTTGGAGAAGTGCTCAACTCTTTGGAGCGCGCTGCCCACGGCGGCGCTTGGTGTAGCGCAAACTGTCAGTTTGCGGGGGTACAGCTTCTTAGCTAGTTCCCGCCAGGATCTGTTGGATCCGTTTGCGGCGACTTCTTTTTCTCAATCGGCGATCGCCAATCATCAATCGGCAATCAACGTTGACACTCGTTGTTTTATGAACTATTAAGAAAGCAACTCTCTCCCGACTCTGAGGCTTCGGTTTTCTATGTTCGTCTCAAAGATAAGACTCACATTGATCCTTACGCTTTGGCTTTGCGCGACCTCGGTTTCCGCCCAATCAACTTCCAAAAAAGTTATCTTCGCTGACGACATTGGCCGGTTGCTCATAGTTAACGCCGACGGCTCGGGTCAAACGTTCCTAACACCAGGTGGTAATAATTTGGATCGGCACCCAGCATTTTCGCCCGACGGTTCCAAGATTGCTTTTGATCGATACACTTCAGGAAAGACGAACATCTATGTGATGAATGCTGACGGAAGCAATCCCGTAGCCGTCACAAGCAACGATGCTTTTCCCGAGGCCAGTGTCAATGAGGATCCAACGTGGTCACCTGACGGTTCCAAAATAGCGTTCGTCAGTGATCGAGGTGGTCGATTCAAAAAGGAAATCTGGGTGATGAACGCTGACGGGAGTGGCTTGGTTAAACTTACGACAAACGTTCAAATACCTGCCAGTTCGCCCCCGGTATATCGTTGGGATACTGACCCGAGTTGGTCTCCCGATGGTTCAAGCATCGCTTTTTCATCTTCTCGTGATAATGCTCTGTCCCAGATCTACCTTATGAACACGGACGGAAGTAATCAAACGAGAATAGTGACCGCTAATCATGACCATTTTCCGACGTGGTCCCCCAACAGTCTAAAGATTGCGTTCTCTAGCGATCCGGCTAGCCCACGAAAGGGGCTTAACATTGTCAATCGAAATGGAACGAATGAAGTTAATGTGACAAACAACGGGGCCTATCCAGCTTGGTCACCGGACGGTACAAGACTGGCGTTTATGCGAATCGACGGGACAAACTTTGATTCGAAGTTCGCTATTTTTCTGATAGACATCGACGGCAGCAATCCCAGAAAGATCACGAATCACGCTTTTCACTGTTTGGACCCGAGTTGGGCGCCAGCCACCAGTCCACCAATCCCAACATCCACTATCTCAGGACACGTCGTTGATGGCAGTGGCGCTCCGATTAGCGGGGCGATGCTCACTCTGAGCGGAACTCTATCAGGTAATACTCAAAGCGACGCTTCCGGCGCTTACTCTTTTTCGGGGCTGCCAGCCGGCAATTATAGAATCGCAATTTTAAAGCCCGGATTTGGGTTCAACCCTCCATTCATAGAGTTCTCGAATATAACAACCAATCAAACGGTAAACTTCACAGCCTTTGTCGCTTTCACAATTAGTGGTCAGTTCAACGGGACCATCACTTCCAGCATTGTAGTCAACCTGACAGGTTCTCAGACTAGAACGGTTGAGTCTGATGTTAACGGCCGATACTCCTTCGATATCGTTCCTGCTGGGGGAACTTATACAGTCACTCCAGTGAGTCCGTTTTACATCATGTCGCCCACCAGCGTGACTTTCAATAACCTTTCAGCGAACCAAGTTGCCAACTTTGATCAGGTCCCCGCAAGGTACACAATCAGCGGCAGGACCACCAGATTAGGCAATCCCTTTCCTGGCGTCACCGTGACTCTTAACGTCGGTTTTACCGATGTAACTACGGTCTCAGATGCGAATGGGAATTACTCGTTTCCCAATCTAACGGCAGGACTAACCTACAGACTGTCGGCGTTCAAAAGCGGGAACTACTTTTTCTTTCCTCCCAACATCCAGTTTGATCGCCTGGCTGAGAATAAGACGGCCGACTTCGTCGGGAACTCTGCAAATAACCTGCTCCTCGACACCTCTGGCTTTCGCTTCGGCGAGGGGCCGTGCGTTGTCGTGTTAACAGTGTTTCGTGGTGGGAACGCGGCTGGAGTGGGTCCGATTACGGTCGACTACGCGACGTCCGATGGGACTGCGACTGCAGGTGAGGATTATACGGCAACCGCAGGCACATTAGATTTTCCCGAAGGGACTTACAGTAGAACGATCAGAATACCGATCATTGACGATGCTGTGGTCGAAGGTGATGAAACATTTTCGCTTACGTTGAGCAACCCGACTGGCGAAGTTGATTTGGTCTCGCCCAGCACGGCAACTTTTACAATTGCCGATACAGATACGCTCAGCCCTGTCTCGCTACCCACCGAACCAGGCAGCGATCGAGCTTTGGCGCTCAATGCCACCACCTGGCTAACAGCACCGTTCAAGCTGACCACGACGCCTAACTTCAGTTTTGACGAGCGTACGAGAATTGCGCTCTTCGTTGAAAATCTGAATCTTAGTCCGTGCGCATTTCTTTCATCGTTCATAGTCGAAGCGGAAGATGCGCAGCAAAGTTATTTTTTAATTGAAGTGGAGTCGATCTACAAGCTGCCCGGCGTTAATCCCTACACGCAGTTAATATTGCTATTGCCACAAAACCGCGGCCCCGGGGATATGCTAGTGGCAATCAGGATAAATGGTGTCCTTTCAAATAAGGTTCGCGTCTCAATCATTCCTTGAGGAGAGAAGCATCTTGGAGTGCGCCGGCTTGACGGCGCTTTGCAGTAGCGCAGACTGTTAGTTTGCGGCGCTTCTATTAGAGCCACACACCGCTTGCCCCGCTCTTCAATCACCAATCAGCAATCGTCCGCATTCTAGTACCGCGACACTCACAAACCCATTAAAGAAAAGGCGTGAACTTGAAGGCAGCCCTCCAGGTTCACGCCTTGTTCTCACGGTCTATTGAAACCTTGTGGCTGTCGTGGTTGAACAGCCTATGAAATCGAGATCACCATTTGCCAAGTAGACTTCCGCGGTTCCGGCTGATTCATAGGAATTACCCCCGAAATCCATAGTGGCTTCATGGGTAATGATTGTCCAACCGGTAAATACCCCGGTTGGGCTAAAACTAAAAGACTTGAACCTGAAACGGTAAATATTGGCGCCTACGTGACTCCAAACTCCGTGGCCGGGCGTTTTCTGAGCTTGGGGGATGCCAGATGTTGAGTCAATCAGCGTTCCGCCGAACATGAATGTCGTGATTGACGCAAACTCCGGTCTGATAATCGCGCCCGTCTGACAGTTGCGAAGCGTTACCTGGACATCCCATGCGCCTTCCAATCGTCCTCCTCCGTTTTTGATTTTCAAATTATCCTGTGCCGACACCAACCCTAAGGCCGGAGTTGAGGCCATCATGGCCGCCAGAAGTATTCCGCCAACCACTCTCACGATTTTGCTCGTCATTTCACTTTCCTCCGTTGTGCAGATGATTTTCAGCCACCCTTTTTAATCGTCGGCTGATACGTGGCATACTTCTCCAAACGCCGGCTGAAAATCGTTAGAACCCGCTGAAATATTGTGAAAATTTGTGAGAACCAGGATGGATAAGCCGCTTCCGCCCGTCTATGAGTTTGGGGACTTCCGGCTTGATGCCGCGAAACGCCTTTTATTAAAGGACGACGAGGCTGTGCCGCTCATGCCCAAAGCGTTCGACACATTGCTGTATCTCGTCGAACACAGCGGCAATGTGATGGCGAGAGATGAATTGATGACGGCTATCTGGGCGGATACGATCGTCGAAGAAAACAATCTCACGCAAAATATTTCCAGTTTGCGGCGCTTGCTAGGCGAGAAACACGGGGAGAACCAGTTCATCGCCACTGTGCCGGGTCACGGATATAAATTTGTTGCCGCCGTGCGAAGGGTTAATGAAACTGAGACGTCGGCTACGCCTGATCTGGCCGGCTCCACCAGCTCCACCGGCTCCATCGGCTCATTACCACTTGAATCCAGGGCAACTGCGCCGGGGCCTACAGCAGGAGTGAGGGATGGGAGCGTTGCAAGCCGATTTTGGCTCATCGCTTTGATCGTCGTTGGTGTTCTCGGATTGAGTTCGTTTGGAGTTTATCGTTGGCGCGAAAGGCGGGAGCTGGTAGCGGAAGCGCCGATCAAAATCCTGGCCGTATTGCCGTTCAAACCTTTGGTAGCGGGGAAGCGTGATGAAGCGTTGGAACTGGGAATGGCCGATACCTTGATTTCCAAACTTAGCAACGGTGAAGGAATCATCGTTCGTCCCTTTGGAGCGATTCGCAGCTACAACTCCTGGGATCAGGATTCCTTGAAAGCGGGACGAGAACTGGGAGTCGAAGCCGTCCTGGACGGAAGCATTCAAACGTCTGGCGAAAGAATCAGAATCGCTGCGCGGTTGTTAAGGACGAGCGACGGAAAACAATTGTGGGCCGGACAATTTGACGAAAGACTCAACGACATTTTTGCCGTACAGGATTCGATCTCGGAGCGCGTGGCTGCGGCTTTGAGAATTCAGCTGGGGCAGAAAAAGCGTAACACCGAAAATGTGGAAGCCTATGACCTTTATATGAGAGGTCAATACCACGCCCAAAACCTGACGCGGGCGGAAACAGATAAAGGCATCGCGTATTTCCAGCAGGCAATTCAAATCGACCCGAATTACGCGCGGCCCTACATTGGACTTTCCCGAGCTTATACAGCTATGGCACTAACGAGCGGCTTGCCTTCAGGAGAAGTGATGCCGAAGGCGGAAGCCGCGGCGTTGCGGGCCATCGAGATTGACGAAACTGTAGCAGAAGCTCACGTCGCTTTGGGCTTTACATTTTTTTGGTATGAGTGGGATTGGGCCGCGGCGGAGAAAGAGTATCTGCAAGCCTTGAAATTAGATCCTAATAACGCCGAAGCGCACTTTGCTTACGCGCATGTGCTGTCGAACAGCGCTCGGCACGAAATGGCACTAGCTGAAATAAGACGCGCCAGAGAACTCGACCCTTTGTCTTTTGTAACCAATGCGCTTGAAGGACAGATTTTCTTTTTTGCGGGCAAGCACGATGAAGCTCTTGACCGCTTAAGAAAGACAATTGATTTGAACCCCAACTTTTGGCTCGCACATTTGTTTATTTCCAGGGTTTATACGGAAAAAGGAATGCACGCTGAGGCTATTGCCGCGGCCAAAAAAGCGGGAGAACTTTCGCATAACTCGCAATCAGATGCGTATCGTGCTTACGCCCTGTCGAGATCGTCGAGATCGGGGCAGATGGCAGAGGCGCGCGCCGTCCTGGGCGAATTATTAAAACTTTCGAAAGAGCGCTATGTCCCACCCTACAATTTTGCAGTTATTCATAACGGCCTGGGCGAGAGCGAGAAGGCAATGGAATATTTGGAAAAAGGGTTTGCAGAAAAAGACGTGCGCATGGTTTTTCTGAAAGTGGAACCGATGTGGAATACGCTGCGCTCGAACCCGCGTTTTGTTGATTTGCTAAGTCGTACAAAATTTAAATAGCTACTGAGTCGTCTTGCGTGCGCTTTTTTGGACTGCGCCGGCTCGACGGCGCTTTGGATTGCTTTAGCCTTGAGACTTGCTACCAGGAAGAATTGCAGTCAGGAAGGTCCGCTTGCGGCTGCGATTTTTTCATCGCCAATCGCCAATCGGCAATCGGCAATCGGCAATCGGCAATGATTCGGGGTCCGCGTAGCGGACGACTGATAATAGCCCAGCACTTCAGTGCTGGGATCACGGTCCCCAAAAACAGTCGGGAGCCCGCGCAGCGGGCGACAGATTGGGCCATTGTCCATTGCTGATTGCCGCCCCTGGAAAATTGCAGTGGGGAAGGGCCTGCTCCGCTTTTCAATCGCCAATCGCCAATCGCCAATCAGCACGTGTCAAATACCACATGGCATACGGTGGGTGAGGTGGAAAATTCTGAGGTAGCTCCCACCAAGTCCGCTCTTAATCTTTCTTATCCGCGACATCCGCGTAATCTGCTAAGTTTTTGGAGATCGTCGGGCTTGAAGGAACTGGATTTCAATCCGCAATCGCTTACCAATCGGTGAATCGCTGTATAATCCTCACTAATGTTCTGGCTTACGATCAGTCTGGTGTTGTTCTTTGTAGCCCTGGTGCTAGTCGTTTGGATTTGGAGGCACAGGTCAGATGAACCCTCATCGTCTTCAGGCGGCTGGCTGAACTCCAACATCAAATTCACCCTACCGGCAAAACTGGTGTCGTCGGTGATGCAGACGCCAGGCCTGAAGACCAGGATAGTTTTCAACGGGCAAGAGTTTGCCAGTGCGGACGACATGCGTCCGGACATTCGCAAAGCCTACGATCAGGTCATGAGTGGAATGCTTGTCGACTCTAATCAAAACAACATCCCGGACATCATCGAAGGTGGTGGAAGCAGCGTCTTCACTGGTATCAGAACCCTGACTCCGGATGATCCTGCCGAGAAACTAAAAAAGCTTAAGGAGATGCGCGACTCGGGGCTGATCACAGCTGAGGAGTACGAAACGAAGAGATCCGAAATCCTCTCGCGAATGTGAAGTCACTGGGTTGCCGCGTGAGTTTCTGCCACTGTCGTGGTCACATCCATCCTGTAGCCGGGGATTCAACTAGAGTTAATTGCAGGCAGGAAGGTCCGCTTGCGGCCGCTCTTCAAAGTGTCCAAAGTCCAATGTTCAAAGTCCAGGGTCTCTAAGATTTGCATCCGGAAGGCGGCCTTGCTCCGGCTTTCACGCCGAAGGCGTGAGAGTTGATAGCCGTGGGCAACGCCCACGGGTCGATCCAATTACAGTTCTGACCCTGAAGGGGTCAAATCATAAGACTCAGTCCTTGGGAGGAACCACTCGCTCCGGAAACGACTTCCCACAATCAACACACTGCCAATCTGGATCATCACCAGTTAAGACACACCCACCCACAACAATCTTGCCCGCCTCAACCTGTTGCCGCTCTTCTTCAGAGAAGTAGGGCAGGCCGTATTCAATCTTCGCATTCTCCTAGACCCACACTCCGAACAAGCCTTTGGCTTTCGCTTCATCTTTTGAAAACCGTTTGGCCTCCTTAGTTAACCTTGTTCTAAATTCCGGGAGCCTTGACGCGCTTAATTTGCGTTATTCTTGATCAAACTTCTAGCCCACGCTTCAGCCTCTAGATAGTCCGCGGTGTCGAGAACAAACTCTTGTCCACGTCCTACGCTAGCTAGAGAAACGTAATCGTCTTCAAGTGATTGCCATCTGGCGAGATTCGAGTGATAGCTGAGGCATGAGCGTTTGTTCATAGGCTGGAACCATTTTGGCAGGCGCCACGAACTCCGATTGCAGCCCTCACGCGTCAGCACTAGTTCGTCGGTCATTGTGGGAAAAGTGCCTGCTGAGTGCTCGCCACTGCCGGCTACGTAAATCGTGTTCAAAGGTCCGTACTTGGGAGTTGTATGAGGATGTGTATTCGCCCAAGGTGGAATAATGGTTGTACTTTCCGTCAAAGTCCACACTTCACCTACTTCAAGCCATCCGAAGAAAATATGACGATCGGGCGCGTCGCGTTTGAAGCTGAATCGATTATCACGCTGTTCAACTTTCCGAAACCAGCCAAAAAAGAGAAAGAGATCGCCCACGCCAACATGATGTTTCTTGAGATGACTCTGGGCGGCGTGTGATTGGCCGAACATTGGCCGCCATCCGGGCTCGCGTTGAAGCGAGTCACTCCTGAGATCTGGATCAAGATGAGCGACGTCACTTGCCTTTATTGGCCGAGCAAGCTTACGCGTCAGGTCTTCTACAAGCAGGCCAATATTATGCGCTCCGCCAATCTCGGCGAACTTCACCGGACGCGAGGGCGGCGGCACGCCCTTAAAATTCTCAGGAATCGGCAAAGATACAAATGATCTATCCTCGAAGATGGGGCTTGCGCAGCCACCGGCCACAGAATCAAAACCTTTGCGACTCAAAATGATTTTCATTGCGGCCGAGCACCTCCCGCGTGAGATTTAAAGTGTCAATCGCTTGAATGAACGTTACTCTGGATGGGGAAATGCAGTAGGGAAGTGAATCCAACCCTCACGCCGGGCTGCGGCGATCTGATCTCGTCTGGGTTTGATCGTTAATCCCTGGGCAGCTGCTCGCACAGTAAGCGATGCTATCAAAGCATCAAGCGCATCAGAATCAGCGGCGTAATCGTCATCAACCTCCAACCACGGCAATTGCTTGCGTAGCCCACTTAGAATTCTTCGCCGCAGTCGCTTACATTCCACATCTACGCGTTTGTAACCATTATGCTGTAGTCCCCAACTCTTCAGGCTAGCCGCTGGATAGACCTCAAAGAACTTCGGTCCACCACTTCGATCTTTGTTTCCGTACCGGCGCAATAGTGCGTTCACACGCATGGCCGGCAACGCAATTCGATCCGTCGAAACACTCAACGGCCAAATCCCAAGTTTCTCCGTTACGAATCGATCGGTCTCTCGGAATTGAAGTCGCTTTCGCACATCCTTTGACCACTCTTTTTCTTTCCAATTTGTAATTGCTTCGACAAAAGCCCGTGGCCACCCAAAAGGCGCATCAATTCCCACGACGCCGTCTTTGTTCTTCAAGACGTCGTCAATCAACTTCTGAAGATCCTCATCACCACAGCCTCGCACGGTCTCACGAACCAACGCTCGTGTTTTCTTCCACTCAATCACACAGGCGGCCGTACCTTCTTTTGCCGATGACAAGTCAATTCCAAGAGTGATCATTGTTCGCGTCCTTCAACATACAGTCGCCAAACCGACTTGAACGATTTAGTTGTGCGATTTTCTAAATTTTGCGGAGAGTTGCATTTCGATCGATTCTAGCTGGAGTTCCTTAATAAACTAGGGCAGAATACGCCCCGCTCAACGACACTGGCCGCCGCACCTCCGGTGCGCTTCAAACACAACGGCCTTAAACCTCGCCTAGTTCACGCTCGAACCCGGCGCAGCAGTAAATGGCTCATACTCACGATGTCCCATCTAAGGAGCACCCGATGTCAGAATGGACTGAAAAGTTTGCCGCTCACAATATTCATACAAGTTTGAAGACACTTGATGCTGCGCTAACCGAAGTTGAAGTTTTGGAGGAAAATGAGGTGACGGCGATAGAGGCCGCTGACCGTTTGAGGCAAGTCCAACGACTTGTGGTTACTTCACTCGATTCAGTTGATCCGAATCTAGTTTCACAGGAACGATTGAACACGATTGATACTTTGTTAGAACAACAGATCGGCCAAATCAATAACTATAAATCCAATCGAAACCTCGCTCACTTGACGAGTGCAAATAACACCGTGGATAACATTCTCAACCAACTTGCCTCGTTTCCGAGTGCGAAGTCTCGTGAAGATGTTGAAGGCGTTCGTGAAGCGCTGACCTCTTTGCGAAGATCGATGGGCCAACACGCCAGGAACTTGGAAGCGGAATTCGACAAATCTACACAGCAATTCAATGACATCAATCAACGCTTCATCGAATTCACTTCAGAAATCGCCTCCCAAAAGTCCAGGCTCGACACTGCGATTTCACAATTTCAGCAGCAATTTTCAGAGGCGGAAAGTACACGGCGCTCCGAGTACACTGAAGAACTAAAAACAGTTAGACGCGACCTAAAGACTATGCTTGATTCAGCCAAGCAAGAAATGTCTTCGCTCACAACGAATCTTAAGAGCCAATCTGAAGCTGCTGAAATCCAGCGCCAAGAAACTTATAAAGAGGAATACGAGAACATAGGCGTTTCGCTTAAGGAAGTCTTGGACAACGGTAAGACGAATCTGACGGAATTGATCGCGCAACACAAGGAGAGCTTTCAAACACTAACCACTGAATTCAAAGACGCTCGAAAGGCGCTGGAAAAAGGTTTTGCCGATAAGGTGCAAGAATATATCGAGCAACTAGAGGTCCGGAAGGGTGAGGCAGAGAAACTTGTTCAAGTGATTGGTAACACAGGAATGGTGGGCGGTTATCAAAAAGTCGCCAATGAGGAGAGGTTGTCGGCTTGGATATGGCATGGAATCACCTTTGTTTTCATGATTGGACTTGTTGCTTTCGCGATAATCGCATTTCAATCAACAATCCAAGGCGATTTCAAATTAGGCACTTTTGGAGCCAGAGCATTTGTCGCGATCGCATTCGGTATTGGCGTCGCATGGGCTGCGAGGCAGGCTGAAAAGTACCAAGAGGTCGAACGGCGCAGTAGAAAAATGGAATTGGAACTAGCTTCGATAAACCCCTACCTTGCACTCTTGCCTGAAAATGAACAAACCTCAGTAAAAATTGAGCTGGCAAAAAGGTTCTTTGGGCAGAGTGATCCGATTCGGGAAAAGAAGGGTGACAAAGAGGTCACTGGTTCGGCTTTAGATTTAGTCCGAATGGCCCTCGAGATGCTCGCTAAGAAATAGAAGATGCTCAGCGAGAAATAAGAGACCTAAAGCGAATGACTTTGCTTCAAAACTCTTAAATACTGCTTCGGTAGCGATCTGCGCCTTCTCCGTTTGTGGGCTGAGAACTATTCGGATTGGCTTCGGACATTGTTTTTGCCAAGCCCTGATTCTGTCGCGTCGACGTTGGAATGTTTCTGCGTTCTTGCACTTGGATTTGAGGAATCGCTTCCAGTTCTGTTCGCGCTTCTCGTTCCCATTGCATTCCTTGCACGCCAGCACTCGATTGCGTATCGCGTTTCCGCCACCAGTGGCGCTGCAATTAAGATAAGCCATATGCCCGTGTCGGTCTCCACGCTTGATACGTTTGTGGCAGTAGGCGCAACGAGACTTGAAATATTCCCAGACCAGATCCTTTTCCTTCGTCGTCAGGGGGCGACGCAATTTGTGACGCGATACATGGCGTTTTAAGCACCTGAAAGTCTTATGTTCGACGCCTCCGGTGCTGCGTGTCTAAGAATGAGGCAGACATCCTCTCAAGTTGTGCTTTTCGTTGCTTCCAGTCTGGCATGACTCTTCCCAACAAGTCGTAGAAGCGTTCGGTGTGACCGTGATATTTTAGGTGGCAGAGTTCGTGCATGAGAACGTAATCGATGCAATGCGAGGGAGCCTTTATCAAATCTCGGTTTAAATAGATTGCCTGGCGTGTGCAGCTACCCCAACGCTTCGTCATTCGTCTTAGTCGCAACGCTGGGAGGGGCATTTGCCATTTTCGCAACTTTTCATGACAACTCTCAAGACTTTTGCCGAAGCGAATCCGAGCGCGGGATAAGAACCATGCCTCCAGGAGTTCTTTTGTGCGACGCCGCGTGGAGTTTCCATTCTGCCAAACTCGTATGAAGCCTCCGACAAGCTTCACAGCCTCATGATCGGATTCAACGATCTTAAGGCGATATTGCCTCCCCAGGTAGAAATGGGTCTCTCCGCTAAGGTAGCGTCTTGGCGTAGCGGGAGGAAGAAAAGCCTCGAAATAGTTTTGTTGCTTGAGTATCCATCGACTTCGCTTTCTAACTTTTGCCTTAATTGAATCGATGTTTCTCCCGATTGGCGCAGTGACGAGAACAGAGAGGTCTGGATTGACTGTGATTGAAAGAGTCCTGCGATTCGAACGTTTGAGGACGAATGAAATCGTTTCGCGCGCAAATGAAACGGTATGAGATGCCATTCGCGAAGGAGCCATTACGCATATCTCGCCTTTGCAATCTTCAAGACATTCTCAATAATGAAATCCATATCCTCGAGAGTCAGATCAATTTCATTCTCTTCTTTCATCTCATAGAGATAATCATCAATCTGATTTCTTATTTGGTTTTGAACGTCCAGATTTACAGTCCAGTCGACAACCTGATTGCGACGGACTAACTCATCAATTTTCAAAGCCGCCTGTGCCGCCAACTCTTTCGAATTGGCGATAGATCCATTCTTCCTGCCGAGAGCGTCGCTGACGACTCCGTAAAAGGCTTTTGCTACTTCGTGACTTCTCAGATCTGGTGGCAATTCATCTCCGGTGCGATCTTTTACCGATTTCATGAGCTCTGTTACTCGATTCAAGTATTCGGCATCGCTAATTCTATCTTCTCGATATGACTCAATGACCTCTTCCAGGACCTTCGAGAATCTCCGATAGAAGAAAGGGTCCTCTTCCATCTTCTCGGAAATGGTCCTCTTTGTTCTGTGTGCGATTGTGTCAGCTTTGGCAGCATCGCTGTCCAACCTGTCTAACTCCGCCTGGAACTTTTCAGGCTCAAAAATATTGACCAATGGCGTGACCTGTAATACCTCGTCGGACGTAACGTGAGTATTGATCAGCTTCTGAACCTTCGCTTCGTATTCTTTGTAGTCGATCTCATCTGAGTAGCGTTTCTTAACGCTTACGCGTAGCTTCTGAAAGAACACAAGGTCTCGCTTGTAACGATCGATTTGTTCTTCAGCCGTATCGAAGTTGAATTTGACTGTTGACAGCGCAATGCCCAAAGTCCGGTTATAGGCCGACAATTTGTCATAGAAACGCTGCCGAATGGCCTCGTCGGATAGCACCTGCTCGTAAGCTTCCTCGTCTTTCCTATTTTTAATCTCTTTGAAGACATCCCAGAGTTCAGAATACTTCTGTGGAAGCGTTTGAATTTCGATTGTAATGTCGGTGATTGATAAATCCAGGTCTTCCTTATCAAACTCCGACAAGGAACCATATATGTCCATGGCTTCACCAAGCTCACGTAGCACGCCGTAGTAGTCGATGATGTAGCCGAAGTCTTTCCCTTCGAAGAGTCGATTAACGCGCGCGATAGCCTGAAGTAGTGTGTGCTCCTTCAGACTCCGGGTTATATACAAAACAGTATTACGCGGAGCATCGAAGCCAGTGAGCAGCTTATCGACGACGATGATGACTTCCGGATCATCACCATGCTTGAAGGCATTAATGAGTTGCTTGTTGTAGTCCTCCTCGTTCCCATACTTTTCCATCGTGCGTTTCCAGAACGCTTGGACCTCCTCTTCGCCAACGCGATAAATATCTTCATTGCCCTCACGCGTATCTGGCCCCGAGATGAGAACTTCGGACGTTACCTTGCCGAACTCGTCGAGATACTTCTTGAATTTCAGAGCGGATAACTTTGAGTCAGCCGTCAATTGACCCTTGAACCCAGTACCCTTCCAAGTCTGGTTGAAATGTTCACTCACATCGAAAGCTGTCAAGTAGATCTTTCGCTCAGCCTTATTGAGTTGATTCGCTGTAGAGAACTTTCTCTTCAAATCTGCCCGTTGCGCTGAAGTCAATGGCTTCGTGACGGCCTCGAACCATTTGTCGATGCCTTTCTGATCAACCTCTTGAAGAACATGTCGTCCCTCGTAAAGCAAAGGAACGATCGACTTGTCTTCCACGCCTTGTCTTATAGTGTACGTGTCAATGAATCCTCCAAATTGACGAGCTGTGTTCTTCTGCTTCTTCATTAACGGGGTGCCTGTGAAACCGATATAGCAGGCGTTCGGCAGCACCTTATGCATTTTGCTATGAGCTTCGCCGTACTGTGTGCGGTGCCCTTCATCAACCAAAGCAAAAATATCCTTAGACTCGTCTTGATATTTTTGAGCCTTAACTGCACTGTCAAACTTGAAGACGGTTGTCGTAATTATTGCTTCCTTATTTCCGCGAAGCAGATCGAGAAGGTGTCGCCCTGTTCGCGCCTTCACCGGATCTTTTCCGCAGTGATGGAACGTCCCGTAGATTTGATCGTCAAGATCAACTCGATCGGTCACCAATACGACTTTAGGGTTGGGGATTTCAGGGTCGAGGGCGATAGATTTAGCGAGCATGACCATCGTGAGTGATTTGCCAGACCCCTGTGTGTGCCAAATCACCCCGCCTGTTCGTTTACCCCTTTCGTCAGCTCGTTTGATTCTTTCGAGCGCGTTCCTGACTGCGAAGTACTGTTGATAGCGCGCTATCTTTTTCTCGCCGGCATCAAAAAGGATGAACTTGTGCGCCAACTCAAGCAGCCGTTCTGGACGACAGAGATTGTAGACAGCTCGATCTTGGTCGGATAACGCGCGCGGTTCCACTTCTAAGTCTTCGAAGTAATCCCGCACGTAATGATATCGATCAGCGAACAACTTCGTTTTCTGTTCTTTGGAGAGAGGTCTGTTAATGAGAGTTGTTAATTGAGCGGACACGTCATCGCGCTCGCGCCATTGAGCCCAAAACTTTGCGGCAGTTCCTGCGGTTGCATAAGCCGCTTGGTTCTTGGTGACTGCGAGTAACAATTGGGAATAAATGAAGAGGCGCGGAATGTGGTCGGCGCCTTGATTTCGGATGTGTTGCGATATCGCCTGCTCCAAAGGATCTTTTAAGTCAGGACGCTTACACTCGATAACCACCAGGGGAATGCCATTCACGAAAAGAACAATATCAGGGCGCCGAACCTCGCGGCTCCCCGTGCACTCGACTTCGAACTCTTCAGCAACGTGGAAGACATTATTTTCAGGATGCAGCCAGTCAACGTAGTTAAGCGTGAAGCTCTTTGTATCGCCATTGATAGTTTGCTCTAAGCTCTTTCCCAATGAGATCAAATCAAAGACCTTCTCGTTGGTTCTTATGAGTCCATCGAAGGGCATATCCTTCAACGTCTGCACCGCAGCCTGGATGTTCTCGTCGGAGAACTCGTGCTCAGTGCCCTTGAACCGAATGCGGTTAATCTTCTTAAGTTGCCTTTGCAGGATGGCTTCGAGCAGCAGGTTGGAGAGTTTGCCTTTGCGTTCGAGATAGACCTCTGTTGGTCGCAGATAGACGTAGCCCATGTTCTGCAAGAGTTGCAATGCCGGTATCTGCGAAATATGGTCTTCCAGGAATGAAGGCGTATCAATCATGCGCTTACTAGTTCTTCTTTGATCTCATTTCCGGCGTTCACGCGTGTTTGCCCGGTTAGAAGCTTTTGCATCAGGCCGCGCTTTTGGCGCTGCAGTGCTCTAACTTGTTTCTTGAGCAGTTCGATCTCATCATCGCAAGCGTTCAAAACCGCGGCGATACGTCGTTGTTCTTCGACTGACGAGGGCAAACTTATCTTCAGGCTCAGGAACTCACCCAACTTCACCGCCATTCGTTCTACCAGTGTTCCTTCAGTTCGACTCGCAAAGATTGCGATTTGTCTTGGCGAGCTTAAATACTGGAACAGGAAGGCCGTACAGTATTGCTCAGGCCTTCCGACATAAATAGTTTCGTAGATTGGTGAAACGAGGACGTTGCGACTTTCTCGCGAAATCCCTATAGCGCCCCAACGAAGGTTCGAGGGGTTAAAAACAATGTCGTTGGGCTCAACGACTTTATATTGTTTGGTCTCTTTGTCTCTTACTAGGGCTTCGCGGTCGTAGCGTTCTGACTTGGGTGTGAGGCCGCTCACAATAGTCAGGGAATAAAGCGGCAAACCATCTTCTTTCGGTTTCAAAACAACTCGAGACGAGAAGATTTCGCTAAGCCTAACACTCTCCCATTCGTGCCCTGTGAACTGCTGAAACCGCTTCTTGCCCGTGAGGAGTTGTTGCATAAAACCACGTTTCAATTGATTCCTAGCGCGAATAAGTTTTTTCGTCTTCTCGATTCCACTATCCCAGCAGCGTAAAATGGTCACTATCCTCTCTTGTTCCGCAACTGGCGGAAGAAGGATCGGTAGCTTAAGGAGCGCGTCTTTAGTTAGCTTGAACCTACCCGCTCCTTGTCGGGTGATGTACCGCTCAAGGCTAGCGTGACTGTAAAAGTAAAATATCCATTCCGTTAAGCAGCCATTACCTCCTTGTAAAAGGTGAGCATGATTATTGACGTTGAATTGACCCTCAGCCAGTAAGGTCATTGGGATTTCGGCATATTTTAGAAAGTGATCCCCGTCCTCGCTAATGAGAACATACTTACCTTCCACTCGGTATTCGTTTATGAAATCCAGTATTTTAGTTGGGCCATAATATGGGAAAATACCTTGCATCGCTTTGCGCTGCCCAGCGCTTATGGGGAGTCTAAGGTGGTCTGATAGCTCACACGCATCTTTGAGGATGCCAGTACGCCAATCACTTGGACACCTTTTCTTAATTCGCTCCAAGTTCATAAATTCAACTCCTTAAGTAGCTGACTCATTTGTTGGCCCACATCAGCAAGTTCACCCTCAAGCTTCTCTATCTCCTTCTGAGTTGCTTTAATGTCCACTTCCATTTCATCTTCAAACGTATCCACATAACGCGGAATGTTTAAGTTGAAATCATTCTCCTGAATCTCTTCGAACCTAGCACGATGAGCGTACTTCCCGACCGTCTGAAAATTCTTGTAAGTATTAACAATCCTTTCGACATCCAGCTCCCTCAGTTTGTTCTGGTTCTTGCCCTGCTCGTACTCGCGACTTGCGTCAATAAAGAGCACGTCCCTCGTCTGCTTGCCGCGATTGAAAACCAGAATCGCTGCCGGAATGCCCGTACCGAAAAACAGATTAGCAGGCAGACCAATTATCGCTTCGAGCAGATTCTCTTCAATCAACTGCTTGCGGATTTTTCCTTCCGCGCCGCCGCGAAACAGTACGCCGTGCGGCGCGACCACGCCGACCTTGCCCGTGCCCTCTACGCTCGTCTCGATCATATGGGTGATGAATGCGTAATCCGCTTTGCTCTTTGGCGGTACACCACGGTGGTAGCGGTGAAACTTGTCTGCCGAGGCGCTTTCCGCACCCCACTTGTCGAGTGAAAAGGGAGGATTCGCTACTACGATGTCGAACTTCATCAGCGAATCGTCCTCGATTAACTTCGGATTCGTGAGCGTGCTTCCCCACTCGATTCGGGCGCTATCCTTGCCGTGCAGAAACATATTCATGCGACATAGCGCCCAAGTGCTTCCGTTCGACTCCTGGCCATATAGTGCGAAGTTATGATCAGCCACTTGGTCAGCCACTCGGATCAGCAGCGATCCCGAACCGCAAGCAGGATCGCAAATGCGCGCTCCACTCTTCGGCTGAAGAAGCTCCGCCAGCAGCATTGCCACTTCCCTGGGCGTGTAAAACTCGCCGCCTTTCTTACCGGAATCGCTAGCGAAATGCGCTATGAGATATTCGTAGGTATTACCGATAATGTCCTGATTGCCGATTCGCGATGGCCGCAGGTCTAATCGAGCATCCGCGAAGTCCTCAATCAAGTGCTTCAAACGCTTGTTGCGGTCTTTGGTCTCACCAAGATTTGCCTCTGAGTTGAAGTCGATATTGCGAAAGACGCCTTCGAGCTTAGCCTTGTTCGCTTCTTCAATCTCTTCAAGAGCAACGTTGATAATCTCCCCGATGTTAGACTCGTTGCGTTTAGCAAAAATGGTCTCGAAGTCACAGCCGGCGGGTAGGACGAAACGCTCTCGCTTCATTCGCCGTTCGATCCGCTCCTTATCACCCGCAAGGTCCTTTGTGTACTGTCCTAGTCTGTCTTTCCAAACGTCATTTAGATATTTCAAAAATAGAAACACGAGAATGTAGTTTTTGTACTCAGATGGATCAACGACACCCCGGAACGTATCACATGCCTTCCAGGCGATAGAGTTGATTTCACGTTGATTGATAGTAGCTGGACTCATTTGGATTCTAGCCCTTTCTCAGATGATTGAATCAGGTTGAGCAGCGATTGCTCCGTGACCCTGTATCGCTTCTCCGCTATGTTTTCCATTAGCTGCTTCTGTTTTTCATTTAGCGCGTGCAGCGTGGCGATACTTCTTTGCGTTTCCAAATTGGGCAAAGAGATCGACAAATGAGAAACTACCTCTTTAGAAATGATTTTTACGTTCGTGCCCACTGATTTTTCCTCTAAGTACCGTTGCGCCGGGTCTTGATTTAAGGCCCATGCCAAATATCCCGGCTCGACGCGTTGATTTGCGCGAATGATAAAAAATTGAGAGCCTACCGTCGCGTTCTCCAAGTCGCTCTCGATCGCCACCGCCCGTCGTCGATCACCACGACCAACGAGAATGACATCACCCTTTCTTAGTAGCTGCTCATCCTTGAGGTCGCGAATGTTGACCGGCATCAAGTTCTCGAAAGAAACGGTCCCGCCCTTACTTACATCCTTTATGTGGATTAGTTTGTACTGCCCATCCATGACGGGCTTAATGCGCCCGCGGAAATGATAGCCAACTTGCACCGAAGCTATTTCTTTGAGGAGTCGCATGGGAGGTTGGAGATGGGCTGGCTCTTTCCGACCAACCCAGCTCCGATTGAAGGTTAGTAGCTTGCCGCCATGCCGGCTACGAGGTTGTTGCCAACCCTCGTAAGGATCGCTCCCTCCGGCTGATTAGCCTTGTATGACGCGGTATCGCTACCGTCATTCCAAAGAATCGTGATGATATCGCCGCACGCGTTGTTCAGAACGAAGTTTGAACGTTCGGCAAATCCACGCCACGCAACAGTACCTCGATCCTCTGCTGACATCAGTGCTTCATCTGCCTTTCTACCGGTGTGGACGCGAAGTATCTGTTCAGGTTCCAGACTCGAACTCGAGCTGTCTGACCAATAGTTCTCAGTCCGTCCCGTCTCCTCGCAGCGGCTTCCGTACAAAGTATGGGAGAGGTGCATCGTAGAAAACCGGATCGACTCGGAACCGATATTCTTGATGTCAACCCATTCGCCTAACAGCTGCTCCGGCTTCGGGATGCCACCAGTACTCTTGTCCTTGCCGATTGGATTCGGCTTTGCGCGAAAAACTTGAAGTTGGATACTCACGATAATGATCCTCGCTGCTTATTCCGCCCTCAGCGGTCGAGGGCGTACAGGTTTTGCTTTGCTTAGGATCAACGCGTGAGCTAATATGCAGTCGCTACAACCGGTTTAGCTTCGGCTGAACCTATGAAACCGCCCGGCTGGGAGTACTTCTCGGTCGGGCGTTTCTAATATGCGATCGCAGTATGATCGCCACGCAACCTTATACAAGACGCTTGGCGATGATGTCAATGAAATAATTGCAGGGGACTCAATACTGCATAGGCCGCACCCCCAGGAATTGGTATCCAAGACTACCGCTCCCGTTGGAGTTGACCGTTGGCGGCGGCAAGCCGGCCTTCTGAACTGCACTTTTTGTAAGTTCACCCATCCGCTACTTCGAATAATGATTTCGTGATTGGGATCGCGCGCTTATGCCCGGTGCTTATAACAAGAACCCACTGGAGCTGCAGCGCCTCCCCTCTCACTGCGCGCCCATCGCGTTTGACTGGAGGCGCTGCGGGCGGCAACAGTTAAACCGCTCGTAAAAGCGGCGACACATCTGCAACTCGAAGGAATAGTTGATATGCAGAAACCCGTTGATCTGCAGTACTGGTTTGGTGGTATCGACATCTATCTGTTCGATCAGCTGTTGAAGGGTAGGTTTGTGCCGGGGATGCGGGTGTTGGATGCGGGATGTGGGTCGGGGAGGAATCTTGTTTATTTTCTCAGAAGTGGGTACGAAGTCTTTGCTGTCGATGAGTCGGAGGAGGCGATATCACAGGTTCGAAAGCTTGCCACCGCCCTGGCTCCTCGGCTGCTGGCGGAGAATTTTAGAGTTGGGTCAGTGGAAAGACTCTAAGATTGAAACATTGAGTCATCGGGTCATTAATTCATTGAAAGCACTCCGAGGGGCAAGCCCTTTGAGATTGCCGATTGGCGATTGCCGATTGAACCTACCACAAACCGAGACGAAGCAATCCAAAGCGCCGTCAAGCTGGCGCACTCCAAAGAGCAGCCGCAAGCGGGCCTTCCTGACTGATCATATTGCCGATTGGCGATTGCCAATTGCCGATTGAAAAACAGATCCTTCCCTGAAAAAACACTAAGCAGGCGAAAGCAATCCAAAGCGCCGTCAAGCCGGCGCACCCAAAGAGCAGCCGCAAGCGGGCCTTCCTGACTGCACTTTGGTAAGTTAGTCCAATCGAGTGGAAAGGAGTCGAGCAAGGGCGTATGCGGCAGAAGGTTATTCAAATCAGTGGGCTCGTAGTGACTGCGTTTTACGCAGCCGCGATCGTTTGGCTTTATGCGACTGAGCCACGCAGCTTCAAGGAGGTCACAACTGGGGCCCAGGTTGCCACCGGCACTTACCAGGTAGATCGCGTGAAGTTTGATGCGGCGCTCGCGCTCTTTCGGCGCGAGCAATTTCGCGCCGCGCGCGATGAATGGCAGCGCGCTGACCCAGCCCAGACCGATCCACAGACGCAGTTTTACATTGCTTACTCCTACTATCGTGAAGGGTGGGGGCGCGTTTACCACGATCAGACCTTGTTCAAGCAAGGCCTTGAAGCCGTCAATCGAGCCATTGCGCTTTCGCCACTACCACTTACCGTTGAGGATGAGAACCTCCAGTTACATACGGCCGCGGAGTTGAAGGCTGAATTGGAAACAGGTACGGAACGCACATGGGGAGATATCAACCCGCTGAAGCTGATGCGGAAGAGGAAGTGAGAGGGAGACCCGGGGGAACATTTTCCATTTATCATTCGCCAATTCAGGTTGGAAGTGCAACAGGATTCACTTTACTAACGACCTTGTGTCATTCACACCGCGGCTTCAGCCTGGTGTTCAAGGTGTCCTGCTTGACCGGGAACCGTTTCAACGGTTTACAGCTAGAATTAATCGGTGCGAAGAAAACCGTTAAAACGGTTCCAGGACCAAACCCGTTACAGTGCACCGGGCTAAAGCCGCGGTGAGAATGAGAAACATCAGGCGCCGAAGCCGAAGCGAGTAATGAGTGATGAAGTGGCAGACAGCAAACAGCAGACAGCAAACAGCCTGACAAGTGGTGAGTGATGAGTAAGGAGTTAAGAACTACAAGCAGCGACGACTTAGGGCCTGCCGACGGACGAGAGGTAATAGCGGTCGATAAGAGATCGACAGTGGGCGACGAATTGATAACTGCCGACGGACGAGAAGTAGTGGAGGTCGATCACCGGTCCCGAAATCAGGCGCTCGTGAACTATTGGGCGTTGCCGTTCATTTTCCTGACAGTGGCGCTGCTGGGTGGTTTGCGTGTCAGCGCGGACGATCGCGCGTTTATGTTCGTTCCGCCGCCACTGATTACCCTCGTGCTGGCCGTTCTGCTCATGCTCCTATTCGTGCGCGGTGGTTTAATTGATTTGCGACAGTGGATCGCCGCCAATAAACCATCCTTCACCAACCTATCTCACGTCTGGGTATTGCTTAGCCTCTTTTTCGCATCAGCGCAGGCGTTCAATTCCGTGTTGCCGGAGGGTGGGTTATTACACTGGCTCTTCTCTTTCTTCTTTCTCTGGACGCTGTGGAACAATCAGTTTTCATCTTTCGATGCGCGCCGTTTGCTACGGAGCCTGGTCGTGCTCTTTGGAACTGCGTTCGTGCTCAAGCACATGCTGCTTGCCAGCCTTTACGCTCCGGAAGGTGGTTGGCTCAAGCGTGTGGCCGGCGCGCTCGTGCAGGGCGTTTCGCTCGGCACGCTCGCCGCACCAACGTTTGCACCAGCGACGGGCTACATCTCATTCTTCGCGCTCGGACTCTACATCGCTGGTTTAGCGCTCTTGAGCTTTAGTGATAGCGAAGTGGCCGACAGCGAACCGCAGGAAAGCAATTAACCAAACTGCCGACTATCCCCGGATTACTGAGTAGTGGGCAGTAGGCATTTTGTAGGTACCTGGGAAGTGGCGAAAACTAAGTAGGCAGTAGACAGTAGACAGTAGACAGTAGACAGTAATGCGAGGGTCTTTGCATGTGTATGCCCGATGCCAAGACCTGCAATCTACACTTTTAGGCTGTGGTAGGATTTACCAATGAAACAACGATTCTCAGCCAGCATCTGGCAGGAAGCCGAATGGTTCGTAGCCTGTCCAAGTCAATGTTGCGAGTCAGGGAGCAACTGAAGACGAGGCTCTGGAAAATCTTCGAGATGCTCTCGAACTCCACTTCTCACACCCGATAGCCACCGTCGTACCACATGTGCGGGACATCGAAGTTGACATCAAAGTGGCATGAAGCCTCTCACATTTCGCGAGTGAATTACTTCTTCAATGCTTTCGGTCGAAAGCCGATCGGTCTAGTTGGTATTGGCGCAGGAGTCATCAGTTGGCGAATAGCATCGAATACTATTTTGAATTCACGGTCGTATCTATTCTCCATCTCGTCCACTTTGCGAGCCAGTTCAACATTTGAAGCCAACAGGCGAGTGAGCTTTACGAAGGTACGCATGATTTCAATGTTTAGTCGAATGGCACGGGGGCTTTTGAGAACGCCGGATAGCATTGCTACGCCTTGCTCTGTAAATGCATAAGGCAAAGCCCTGCGCACGCCGCCCCAGTTTGAAGTCACATTTTGTGACTTCAAGTTATTGAACTCTTCACGGTCGAGCTGAAACATGAAGTCGGCGGGAAATCTGCCGAGATTTCGTCGGACCGCCTGGTTGAGCGCTTTCACCGCCACTCCATGAGTTCGGCCAAGTCCGAACTTAAAATTACTTTTACGCCACGAAGATAGACAATGCGTCGTTCGATTCGATCTGCGGCAATAATGAGGTTTGAAGTTTTCATAGATTTAGCAGTCGATCCGAGTGGAAGCCGAGGTCTCCGGCGCAGAACGCCTTTCACTTAGTGTCGACTCTCCAAAATATGTTCTGGGGTTACCGCACATCCAGCAGGAGCGGAGTTTTCTGGTCCGAGCTATCTGTCCGATTCTCCGCGGATCGTTTCTATGCGCTCCGCAGTAATAGTTCTTAACGCGTCGCTTGATTCGTTTGTCGTGGTGCCTTCTGAGAGCGCGTGAAGTCAGAGTGTCCTCCTCCAAGTTGCATGGCCACGAGTGGCGATTGGGTTAATATTCTGCACTCGAACGAATTGGTAACGCGAGGGTGAGAGGAGTTTTCTAAGTTACACTGGATGCAAGTCTTTGTGCATGGAGTGTTCGCTTGACGCAGAAAGAGTTTATCGACTTGATCTCGCAGTTTGCGACATCAAGCGGCGCGCTTTGTCCAAGATCAAACGAAAGCGCCAGGCAAGCCGCGCACTCGAAGGCATTGCCGATTGGCGATTGATGATTGCCGATTGGAGTGGCGCACGACCTGAATGCGCACCATCGAGCGGTTTTAAACGAACAACCGTCACCGCGTATCATCTGGGCATGGAAAATAATCTTCAGGAGTGGTTTGGTGGGATTGATATCTACATCTTCGACCAGTTGTTGAAGGGCAGGTTTGTGCCTGGGATGCGAGTGCTGGATGCGGGGTGTGGGTCGGGGAGGAACCTTGTCTACTTTCTCAGAAGTGGTTACGAAGTTTTTGCTGTGGATGAATCGCCGGAGGCGATAACACAGATTCGGAAGCTCGCCGCCTCTCTGGCCCCGCAGCTGCCGGCGGAGAATTTTAGAGTTGGGTCAGTGGAAAGACTATCCACGGATTTCGCAGATTTTGATGTGGTGTTGAGTAGTGCGGTGTTGCACTTTGCACGCGACGAAGCGCACTGGCAGGCGATGGTGGATGAGATGTGGCGCGTGCTGAAGCCTGGCGGAATATTCTTCGCTCGGCTCGCATCTACAATCGGCATTGAAAACCAGGTGAAGTTGATTGCCGGCAGACGTTATCGTCTGCCGGATGGGTCGGATCGTTTTCTGGTGGACGAAGCGATGTTGCATCGGGTGACGGCGGCGCTGGGCGGAGACTTTGTTGAGCCGATCAAAACCACTGTGGTCGAGAACATGAGGGCGATGACGACGTGGGTGGCAAAAAGATAATGATGAATGCGGAATGATGAATGATGAATGAACTCGATTGGCGATTGGCGATTGGGGATTCGCGGATTGGACGCAAACTAACAGTTTGCGTTACACAAAGCCGCCTGCTATATGAACTCATATTGATTGAGTAGCATCGTGGAATTGGGTACCATCTCACCCGAACAACCAATCTCTATCCCGTCTTTGATTGTTCTCGTGCCTCGCAGTGACAAGAAAGGTTCTGGCACCCTCGCCCCAATGACGGTGCGGCGGAGGCAGGGCAATCGCGCTGAGTTTGCCGGTTGACTATCCGGCTCTCAAGACCTGCTCGCCGTTAACTATCTACTGATGCCCCGGGTTTGCTCTATGAAATCTCACTTCAGTTTCCTCGTTCTCGCCATTAGCCTGCCGCTTGTTTTCTCGGCCGGCGATCGCTCTGCCCATTTGCCAGTCAATTTTCGGGCGGGAGAATCGGTGCAGTTATCATCGGCGGCGACTTCTAAAATCGAGGTCCGTGCGGCACAAGCTGAATTCGCCTGGTTGAGCGAAGTCGCCCAGCGGAACTGGGACTGTCGCATTTTTGGCCAGGTACGATCTGCTCGCGGGCCAGTTCCAAATGTACGCGTAACTCTGACAGGGCCGACGCAGCTAAGTGCTTTGACGGATCAAGCCGGGCGATACTCCTTTCAAAATCTGCAGCCGGGAACCTACCAAATAAACTTCAGTGCGCCCGGTCGTTTCATCGAGAAAACTCGCACCGTTAGGCTTGAAGGAAACGTGGATCAGGAAGGCGTTCTTGTAGGGGAAAAAAAGCAGCTCGATGTTTCGCTGGAGGGTTTCTCGTCGCCGAGTCCTCGACCTTCTCCCGGCGCCAGCCCCATTAACACAAATGCTAACGTTAACGTTAACGTTAACGCCAACGCTAACCACAACACCAACCACAACGCCAACGCTAATTCCAACGTAAGGCCTAGCCCCAGACCCAGTCCGACTGGAAACTCAAATCAGCATAACAACACTAATTCCCTTGTCAGGCCGAGCCCGACACCCGAAACAACCGGCAACTCGAATCAGGGCCAGACAACCAACACTAATTCAAATGTTAATACTCAGTATCTGTCCGTGGATCAGCAGATTGACGCGCTGGTAAAGGGAAAGATCGTCTATGAAATTCCAGCAGTCATGAAACTTGGGACCACCTCTGTAATAAAAGTAGGAATCGCGAAAAGCATTACTCCAGACGTGGCCGCCAGAGTAGAAAGGGATAGAAACACGACTGTCACGGAACTTAAAGTTAATGACACTATGGATGTCGATTTGATCAGTGAAGAAGCGGGAGCGTTCGAGATTCTGCGGCGACAGCCGCGGGCTGAATTGTCAGGCTGGCAGGTGATAGGAGGAGACACAGCGTCCGAATGGATCTTTAGTGTCACGCCGCGGCAGTCGGGCACCCACAAATTAAGGCTGATCGCTAGCGTGCGTCTTAACGATCCGCAGAACCAGAATCAAGCCAAGACGTTCAATGTCTACGAGGATGATATTTCCGTCAGCGTTGATTATTTTTATCACGCGACCCAATTCGTAAAAGGCTATTGGCAGTTTCTCTTGACGACTTTGCTATTACCGGCGGGCGCAATTGGATGGAAATTTCTGCAAGGGAGGCGGAAAGCCCGGGAATGAGAATGCGGAATAAACCAAAGCGGCGACAGGTCGGCGCACTCAGGGGATTGCCGATTGGGGATTGCCAATTGCCGATTGAAGAACAAACCTTCCTTGAAATCTCACTGAGCAGGCGAAAGTATCCAGAGCGCCGTCAAGCCGGCGCACTCCAAAGGGATTGCCGATTGGGGATTTCCAATTGCGGGCGAGACGCCCGCGATCCTTTCGATTGTCGTTTGGCGATTGCCGTTTGGCGATTGTCGATTGGACGCAAACTAGCAGTTTGCGCTACTCACTTAATCGGCAAACGCCAAACGGCAATCGGCAATTATTTAGAGGGGACTGGCGAGGGTGTTGGTGATGCTGCCGGCGATGGTTTAGGCGGTGGTGGAGTTTCGAGCGCTTTTACTTGATCCCGCTTGAGAAGAGTTACCAAGCCGCTGCGGCGATGCCAAATTCCTTCGGCGGTCTCCCACACCTCATCCGCCTTAATAGAAGATCCATCCGTAAGCCGAATTGTCACCGGTCCACGTTTGTTTGCGGCGTCCACATTTGTGGCTACCGGCCCAGTACTAAGGGCAACGCGCGCAGGTTCCGCTTTAACCGTTGGTGTCGGGGTAACACTCGGGGAGGGTGACGGCGAAGGTGACGGCGAGGGCGTTGGGCTGGGCGACGGCGATGGAAGTAAAGGCGGAGGAGGAGAAACTACTTGCTGCGTGAGAGGGTGGGTCGACGGTGATTGGGTTTGGCTTTGAGCCACTTTCTCATTTCTTAGTCGTTGGTACACGACGAATAGAACGACGCCGAGGACCATCGCGGCGAGCACGACCCCCAGAACAACTAGAGGCTTCTTGCTTGTATTCGAATTGTTTGCCATGAGCGTAGTACCGTCGTGTTCACAGAACTCATCTGTGTCAGGAAAACTGGAATCGCATTTTGGACATTGCTTCATATTAAGAATTGCCGATTGGCGATTGGCGATTGCCGATTGGACCGTGGCGAAAGTGGCCAATCAAAAGTTGGCAGCCTGGTTAGCGTGCCGGGAATAGTATGTTGGAAAGGAAGGCTGGCAGGCAATCATTAAATGCTGTGAGAGGGCTCGGAAAAGTGACAATGATTGGCAGCCATTGCCGATTGGGAACCGGATTAGTTCGACCCTTTCAGGGTCGGAGACGATTTGTGGTGTCCCGCTGGGCGTTGCCCACGGCTATTAACTCCTTCCCCTTCGGGGGACATGTGTGATTCGCGAGGACCCGGTCGCTACCGCTCCCGGTACTGACCTTACTCCCAATCATGGACTTTAGAGATTAGACGTTGACTCTCGCAAAGCGGGGGCAGGCCCATTTGCGACTGCGTTGGCGAGTGCGATTAAAACGAACCAAAGCGCCGTCGCCGCTGCGCTCTGCCCGCGCTCTTCAAAAACACGCAAACTAACAGTTTGCGCTACAACGTTCTTGAGGTCTCAAGTCAAAAAGTCCAACGACCTTAGCCATTGGACTTTAGACATTGGACTTTGAATTTTTGGACTAGTAGTTATGGTCGGCCGCCGAGGATGCTGCCAAGAATGGCGCCAAGCCCGTTGTCGCCGCTGCGTTGGTTGTTACCATAGCCGGCATACTGCCGATAGCCCTGCTCGTAGCCGCGCACGAAGCCTTCACGAAAAGCCTGCGATGAAGCGTTCTTGAAGTGTCGCGATCGCTGTGGGTCAAAACTCTGGTTGCGCTGTCCATCACTTGCGCCGGTCTGCAAGCCCTGCTGGTATCCGCGATCCAGTTCAACCTGATTGCCGTTGTTGCCATAGCCACCGTTGCGGCCATAGCGTCCGTCGTTATAAACGCCGTTGTCGCGGTAGACGCCGTTGTCGCGGTAGACACCGTTGTCACGGTAGACACCGTTATTGCGGTTGGCGCGGCGCTCTTCGCGACGCTGTCTCTTCATCTCGCGCTTGCGTGCTTTGCGCTCACGTTTATCATCGCGTCCGTAATAGCGATCGTCATCGCGATACTGCCCCTGGGCGGTGCCGGTTGTCGCCACGATCATGCCCAATACAAATGCGAGCGACAGAAGAGCGCCCCCAATCCCTTTTCCAAAATTTTTGATGTTCATAGATGTCTCCCTTATGGAGAACTATGGCAACTCTCTGGCCAGCATCCTTTTGTTCGACTTTAAAGTGATTGCGGGAGGGATTAAGCCCATATCGTGCAGAGAGCAGCCTAGATGAGGGATTTCGATTGGCGATTGGCGATTAGTGATTGGCGATTGAAGATTGCCAAGCGGCGTCAAGCTGCCGCACTCCAAAGATCGGAGGCCGCCCTTCTTAACTGAACACTACCAGGGATGATCCTTGTAATCGGCAATTGGCAATTGGCAATTGGCAATCCTCTCAACTATCTTCTAGCTCTTGCGTGAAACGAATCTTCTAATCATCGGCGCCGGGCCGTTTGGGCTAGCGCTCGCAGCGCAGCTAGCGCACGCCGGCATCGAACATCTGGTCGTCGGCAAGCCAATGGAATTCTGGCGACGGAATATGCCCAAGGGTATGTTTCTGCGCTCTGCTTGCGACTGGCACCTCGATCCCCTCAACGTTCACACGATTGAAGCGTTTCTCAACTCGCAGGGCAGAGCTACTCGAGACGTCGAGCCTCTTTCACTCGACTTCTACCTCTCCTACGCAGAGTGGTTTCAAAATGAGAAGAACATCCGACCGTTGCCGGTCTACATTCGGCAACTGGATTACGATGCCAGGAAGCATTCTTTTGTCGCTGTCACACAAGGTGGCCAAACAATAAGGGCGCAGCATGTCGTGCTGGCCCCGGGCTTCAAACATTTCCGGCACGTGCCGGATGATTTGAAAAGTCGTCTGCCACCGGGCCGCTTCCAACACACCGCTGATTTTGTTGATTTCACCACAGCACGAAACCGTCGTTACTTGATAATAGGTGGCCGGCAGAGCGCATTCGAATGGGCGGCATTGTTAATTGACTCGGGAGCCGCCGCGGTGCATCTCTCCCATCGTCATCCGAGTCCAGCGTTCGCGGTGTCTGACTGGTCGTGGGTAAATCCGCTAGTGGACGGGATAGTTGAAAATCCCAACTGGTTCAGACGGTTGTCGGAGGGGGAGAAGAACGCAATAACTCAAAGACTCTGGGCCGAAGGCCGACTCAAAGTGGAGCCCTGGTTGGAGCCCCGCTTGGGAGACGAGCGCGTTAAGTTTTGGCCGCAAACTGAGGTAGTCAATTGTTTACCGAACGACGGCGGTGAGCTCGTGGCTGAACTCAGCAATGGAGAGACAGTCGTCTGCGATCAGATCGTGCTGGCTACGGGTTATAAAGTCGATATTGCGAAGCTGCCGGTTCTGATGGCAGGCAATATTCTTGAGCAGTTAGAGACGCGAAACGGCTTTCCGGTTCTCGATGATCATTTCGAAACTTCCGTTCCGCGGCTCTTCATCACGAGTCTGCCGGCCACACAAGATTTTGGTCCCTTCTTCGGATTCACAATTGCAGTGCGAGCATCGGCAAAACTGATTAGCGACAAGATCGTGAATCGTAAATCGTGAATCGTAAATCGTAAATCGTGAATCGTGAATTGTGAATTGTGAATTGTAAATCGTGAATCGTAAATCGTGAATCGTAAATAGTGAATCGTAAATCGTGAATCGTGAATCGTAAATAGTAAACCTGAAGCGTGAATCATAACTGCCAAGCCGCAAAGTTAAGCCAGCTCGCCTGGACCGGTGTGCAGGAACCCAGATCGATTCCATGACTCACCGATTCACGAGTCACGATTCACGATTCACGATTAACGATTTACGATTCACGATTTACGGTTCACGATTCACGATTTACGATTCACGATTCACGATTCATAACTAATAAATATTGCCGCCGGGCTGGGTTGAAGTCAGTGATCCGGCGTTTACGTTCAGCGTATATGCCACGCCATTCGTGCCGCTCCAGGTAGTGAGATTGAAGCTGCCACCTTGGGGAAGCTTGTAGACGCCAACATTGAGATAGGTGAGCGGCGTTTTGGCCGCGAGCACTTGCGCTGGCCCCGGGGCCTGAAGGAAGTAAGCCGCCCCTGTTCCTGCCATCATGCCCGCTCCATCCGGGGTTACCAGCAGAGCCGTCTCTTCGTCTATGCCGATGCCTCGCGGTTGCGCTGCCCAACCGTTGTTTACGATACGGGCCAGAAAAACCAGCGACCGTCCCATCCGATCGCGCGTCACAAAATGTGAATCGTAGAGTTTGGTGCCTCCTAAAGAAGACTGAAATAGATCCCGATCAATCGTTACATAACGATGAAAGGGATTAGCGAGCGCCTGACTCGAGGTGACTGAGCCAACCGCTCCCGTGTAAATAAACTCACTAAGTACTGCGAGGCCGGCACTCGTTCCGCCAACAGGAGCTCCCTTGGAATTGATCAGAAAGTTCACCCCGTTCTGCACTGCGGTCCCACGCCAAAGGCTCACATAAGTCGATTGGTCTCCACCCGCGATCCAGAGCGCCTCCGCGTTTTGTATCTGCGTGCTGACATAGGCTGAATTGGCGCCTGTGACTGTGGTGATAATGATGGTCTCAACCGAATCCATTTGCGGACACAGTTGCTGGATATAAGGGTTGTAAGCGTCTGTCCCGGTAGTGCGAATGACTACGAAATCCCCACCGCCGGCGCGTTGGCACATCCATTGGAACGCGGCATCTACGTCGGATCCGCCGCCCATAAGCACCAGTCCCGCACTCAGGTTGGGCGACTGTTGAGCATTAGCAGGGTTGCCAACAATGAACGACGTATATCCCAGCTTCGGGCCGGCGTAGATTGTTTGCGCGAGGACAAATGCAGCGGCGCATGCGAGAACGAGGTTAAGCAATGATCGGATATAGACTGAAGTGGTGAGCATGAGATTCCCCCTTAGAAGCTGAAGTGACTGGTAAGTCGTCGCGCGTTATATCACCTGCTGCGGGAGGCGACAATGAGAATGATGAACATCGCCGATTGCTCAGCCGTGAATCTAGATCAGGCTCACTTCGGAAGGCGAGTTATTCCCTAGCTAGGTCTTTGTAACGCAAACTGTTAGTTTGCGTGCGCGAATGCCACTCGTTCAACGCAAACTAACAGTTTGCGCTACAAATTAAATCACGACCACCGCTTTTGCTGTTGGCAATTCCGACGATCACACGGTATATTGCCCGAACTCACGAGGTAGGGCTCGGACTCCCTATCTTTCCCATTCATCGCTATCGAACTCGGAGGGAATTAATGAAAAAGTATTTCGCACCTGTTGCTCTACTTGTGCTCTGCCTCGCGCTCCTGCTGGCGAGCTTTCCCACTAAAAAAGTCGGCGCTCAAGGGCGCTCGGACGATGCACGCGCGCAAGGGCGCCCCGATGATCCCGGCCACCAGGCGGCCATTCGCGCGGATGGCAAGGTAGTCGCTCCCGATGGAATTGTTTTTGAATCGCAGAAAGAATTTGTTGACGCGGGCAGAAGGTGCAGTACGCGTCATGCCGATGATCTCGAACTCGAAGACATCGAAAAAGATGTAAAAGCCAATCGCGCAGCCACAGGCCGCGGAAACGGTAACGGTGGTGGTGGCTCCGATGTCGATCCCCTCAGAGTTTATCCGAATGGCAGCATCACGATTCCAGTTCATTTCCACGTTGTCTACAGAGCCGATGGCACCGGCAACATTCCCGATTCAAGGCTCGACGCTCAGATCGCGGCGATGAACGAGCATTTCACCGGTCTGGACACGCCCGCCTATAGAACAGCGGCCGCAAACATGTCGTTCCGTTTCGTGAGGTCAAGCGTGACACGGACGCAGAACGACACGTGGTATGCCGCAGGCCCGGGTTCTTCCGCACAGACGCAGATGAAGAACGCGTTGCACACCGGCTCTGCCGACGACTTGAACTTCTACACTAATAGCGGTGGCGGCTATCTCGGTTGGGCCACGTTCCCCAATGAATATGCAGGAGCGTCGGCGCAGGACGGCGTGGTTTGCTACTGGGCTTCGCTGCCCGGTTCCAATTATGTTCCCTACAACGAAGGCGATACGGGAACTCACGAAGTCGGACACTGGCTCGGTCTGTATCACACTTTCCAGGGTGGCTGCACCACGACCAACGATGGCGTTTCAGATACACCGGCGGAACGTGGACCAACCTACGGATGTCCGAGCCGCAACCTGGACACTTGCAAGAGCAAGAGCTATCCCGGTATCGATCCTTACGAGAACTTCATGGACTACACCGACGATCCCTGCATGTACAAGTTCAGTTTGGGACAGGCAGATCGTAGTGACACCATGTGGGCTACTTATCGCGCCGGAAAATAATTCGTTGCGCGTAAGGGCTAGACTTTGGAGGCGCCGACTCGTCGGCGCTCTCCGTTACGGTAAAAAGCGGCAACTAGTTGCCGCACTCCAAAGGAGATGGATTGGGGTTGATAGAATGAAGGAGTGCTTCCACCCGAAGCACTCCTTTTTTCTTTGATTGGGAGCTATGTCGGTATTGCATACAAGACGCCAGAGAACATTTGGAGTGGCAGTCATGCAAACTCGGTTTTTCAGAATTCTCTTTGTGGCGGTTATTATTCTTCCCATCGCCGTAGTCACAACCAGTTCCCAGGAACGGGGCGGGCGCATCGCGCCGCCTTCAGCTCTGACATGCGATCGAAGTGACGTTACACTTTATGACGGCAAGGTGCTGACTTATCGGCGGCGGAAGGGAAGTACATTCCTGCGCGTGCGGACGAGTTTCGACACAACCGAAGTGTTAACACTCCATCATCGAGGCACGGACGACCCAGCGGGGTTCTTTCTACTCAATGGCGAGCCGTTTGGGAAAAGCGACTGGCCTAAGATTGAGCGTCGCAAGGGTGTCTTGCGGCCGGGAATGCAGGCGAATGTTTGGGTTTGTCGCGGCAATCCGGCGATTCAGCCGTTGGTGGATTGGCAATACAGGGGGCAGGAGGCAGGGGCAGGAGGCACGAAGCCGATGCAGATCATCAAAACGCAAAACGAGCGCGCAGGAAAAACCAAATGAATGACAAACCGCTTTTCATTCCCATGATCCTGGGGACGGTGCGTAAGGGCCGTGCCAGTGAAAATGTCGCGAGGTTCGTCTACGACGAAACAAAGAAACGTGAAGGTGTCACCACCGAGTTGATTGATTTGCGCGATTTGAAGTTGGCCTTTGATGACGAAGGTGAAGCGATCAAGGACGCAAGCTTCTCAGCAACGATCCAACGGGCGGATGGATTGATACTGGTCGTGCCGGAATACAACCATGGCTATCCGGGACTTCTGAAGCACGCGCTGGATTCAAACTTGAAGGAGTACATCCACAAGGCCGTAGGCATCTGCGGTGTTTCCGCTGGAGGCTTCGGTGGGACGCGCATGATCGAGAATTTGCTGCCGGTCTTGCGCGAACTGGGACTAGTAACAATCTTCTGGGACGGAAACTTTTCCGGCGCACAGAAACTCTTCGACGCCGACGGCAACCTGCTCGATCAGTCGTATGTTAAAAGGATCGACAAGTTTCTGGGCGAGTTGATCTGGATGAGCAAAGTACTGCGTCATGGACGCGAGAGTGTGGCGATCTGAGTCGGCGCGGCTTTGCCGCCGTCCGTGCGGTAGGCCGCACCGCTTCGGTCTTCGGAGAAACTAAATGACTGACACAACCAAAGTAAACTGTCCGCATTGCAGCACGGCAATGAATCATCACGCAGTGAAGCTTGAGTATGATTCGGACGAACCGGCGGACCCCGTGTTCGGAGGCGTCGTGAGAAACGTTTACACCTGTTCTGAATGCGGTGCGGTTGAAATGACGCCCGCATGAGTGCTACGTAGGGGTGTCCCTCTATGGGCGCCCCCCTGAACGGCTCTGCCCGCTACCACATTTTAAAGGCTTACATAAAAGGGAGGGGCGCCAACGGAGGGATGCCTCTACAGTTCTATAGAACGGGTATCATACTTTATGCAAAACAAGCAGATTCTTTTGAACAGCCGTCCGGCTGGTATGCCGACTATAGACAACTTCAAGATCGATGAGACCCAGATGCCTGAGCCAAAAGATGGGCAGGTGTCGGTCCGGACACTCTATCTTTCCGTTGACCCCTACATGCGCAGTCGCATGAATGATCGCAAGTCGTATGTTCCGCCCTTTGCTCTCAATGAAGTGATTACCGGTGGGGTGGTGGCGGAAGTCGTAGATTCGCGTGCTCCGAATTTTCAAGCCGGCGACATCGTCACTGGAATGTTGGGGTGGCGTCTATTTCAAGTAGCCAAAGCCGAAGAGCTGCGCAAGATTGATCCGAAGATGGCGTCCATCACTACCGCGCTCGGAGTGTTAGGGATGCCCGGGCTGACTGCTTATTTTGGTTTGCTGGACATTTGCAATCCCCAGGCTGGCGAAACTGTGGTTGTTTCCGGCGCGGCCGGCGCGGTAGGCATGACAGTCTGTCAGATTGCCAAGATCAAAGGTTGTCGCGTGGTAGGCATCGCCGGAAGCGACGAAAAGAACGCTTACTTGCTGAACGAGCTCAAGGTGGATGCCGCGATCAATTACAAGACTGCAAATGTGAAAGAGGCATTGGCTGAGGCTTGTCCGCAGGGCATAGATGTCTATTTCGACAACGTGGGTGGCGATGTCTCTGATGCGGCGCTACTGCTGATTAACAACGGCGCCCGCATTTCGATTTGTGGACAAATTTCAATGTACAACCTCGAACGCATCGACGTTGGCTTACGCGCGCAACCGCTGTTGCTGATAAACAGCGCGCTGATGAAAGGCTTCATTATAACCAATTACGCGCCACGTTTTGCTGAGGGGGTGACGCAAATTGCGCAGTGGCTAGCCGAAGGAAAGCTTAAGTATGCCGAGACAATTACCGAAGGCTTCGAAAACACGCCACGTGCTTTCCTCGGATTGTTCGCGGGAGAAAATTTGGGAAAGCAAATTGTGAAGGTGTAGACAGGAGACAGGAGACAGGAGACAGGAGACAGGAGACAGGAGGCAGAAAGCAGAAGGCAGAAAGCAGAAGGCAGAAGTCTCGATCAAAATCAAAGACCGAAGAACCAAAGACCAAAGACCAAAGACCAAAGACCATTCCATTAAAGAAACTTGAATTTAAATCGCTCGTCCGGCATTTGGCAGACGTCGAACTTTCCAAACACTCGATAGCGGTTGGTTGCGATAAACTTGTAGAAGGAATCGCGGAGGGGCCGCGGTAAGATCTTTCCTGCGGTAACGACTGACCAAATCCCACCCAGACGCTGCAAGAGATGAATGATCGCGTCAGAACGCGATAACAACTTCTCGCTCTGCTTGCCGTAGTCAACCACGACGTAAACCGTGTCGAGGTCGACCGCATCCGTGCCGTGGCGCTGCAGCAGCTGCGCTGCAACGTCGCTCTGCAACGAGGCAAACCGAAAGCGATCCCGATGGTCGCGCTTCAGCAAAAATTGGACAAGATGGTCGCAGAGGCCGCAAACCCCATCGTAGAGAACCACTGAGATGGAATCGGGCTCACTCATCGCTCTCGCGGCGAACCGCAGAGTGAACGGTATTGGTGGGAGGCAAACCGATCATGACAATGGAGCGTTTTATGGTTCCACCAAACGCTTCTTAATATTGCGCTGCCACGATTCGTAATTTCTGACGCGCCGCTTGGCTTGCTTGTGCGTCAAATTCATCTTCTCCGCCACGTAATCAATACGTTTCGCGCGATCGTTCTTGGGATTTCGATCACCTGGTGCGGCTTTGTACAGTTTGTAAGCGTAGGTCCATTCCTCTTTGACCTCTTCAGTTGCTTGGACACCACGAAGCTCCGGCATTTCCACCTCTTAAATGAATTTTAGACTCGATGTGTTGATTCGCGCACTGCAGTGCGTAACCGAGACAAAGGTAACGACCGCAAATATCTTAACATAAGGCGGAAACTTCATGTCCTCGACCGCCATCACTGTTGCGGTTATGCCGATGGGCCGCATCCGGCTGCCTTTGACTGCCGATACCAGCAATTGTGGGCGCCGGGGGCGAAGCCTATAATTCGCCATGGTTAGATTCGATCAGGGGTAAGCATATGAAATGGGTCGTTCCAATTGTTCCTCGAGCTTTGCCTGTCAAAGTTAAATTATCCGCTCCCGCCCTAATCGTCCTCCTCCTGTGCTGTTTGACTCAGACAACTTTCGCGGCGCTGCGTTGGTCCAGCAAACTCGATGGACGCGTCCGTTTCTACCAGTCAACGGAACTAGGAGTGCTCCTCGCCGGGACCGAGAAATCCTTATATGCCGTCGATGGCGAATTAGGAGACGTTTTGTGGAAACGCAAGAATGCGCGTCTGGATGAAACCGACGTCGCGCCGATCCCGGGAGCTGACGTTGTCCTCTTAACGTTTGATGACGGCAAAAGAACGCGGCTGGAGGCTGTTGATTTGATGACGGGCGCGACGCTTTGGCGCAGCGATAAGGTGCGTGGGTCGGTAATGCATCTGGCTTATGAGCCGACCGCGGGTTTGCTTGCAGTTGTACTCGCCCGCGAGGCGCGTGGAAAAGTCAGTGAGGGACGCAAACGCAAACCACTGATTCATGTCTTTGAAGTTAACGGCGGCCGAGAGTTATGGAAGCGAGAACTTGAAAGTGAAGTAGAAATGATGCCGGCGCAGTGGAGTGAGGATGGCGATGTTCCTTTCACGCTCGACAACTACCGTCCACCGTTGTTTATCGATGATCGCCTCTATCTTTTTTACGAAGGCCTAACTTCAGTGGATGCGCTCACCGGAAAAGAGCGCCAGCGCGAGAAATTTCGCGTCAATGAGGAGGGCCTCGCGCTTACCGAAGCTGATGCAACTGCTGACGAAAGAGCAATCTACGTTTCCGGTCGCGGCCGCGTGCGCGCGATCTCTCGCTCGAGCGGAGAAGAAATTTGGGAAGCGAAAGACCTGGGCGTTGCGCCGGAAATGATTCTGACTCGCAACGTTCTCTTTGTGCGAACGGGTGGGCAGTTTACTCGCCTTCGCGATGGCGACACGGTTGAGCGGGGATCATTTGGTGTGAGCGCGATTGACGTGGCGAACGGAAAAGTTCTGTGGCGCTACAAAGGCGCTGATAAAGGGATTACCAACATGGTGCTACCGGATCTTGCCACCATTGTTATCGTAGATCGTGACGACCTTATTTCGCTGGACGCGATCACCGGTAAACGTCGCAGTAAATTGTCACACCGCGTGGAGCGCGCCGCTTTCGTCCTCCTTAATGAACGCGGCGAAGCCGTCGTCGGTGGAAAGAACGAGCTAGCTGCTTTTGACATTGCCAGCGGCCGCCCTTTGTGGCGCTCGCGGCACAATCCTCCGGGGCGCGGAATCTTCCGAACGGTTGCCGGCATTGCGGCCCGAGCGGCAGCTCTTTATTTTCGCTACGGCGGAACCGCGTCTGCCGCGTTTTCTGGCGTGAGAACCCTAAGCGCTTTGAACTCTTTCCGTTGGTCTGGTGTAACTGCGCGAGCAGTACTGCCAAATTTGACTAGCCTCGCAACCGACTACACGCGCGACTATGTGAGGGAGCGATTCTCACCGATTGGAGTTCTTTCTCGAGCGCGGCAATTTTCTTCCCCGCGCTCCTCGCCGAACTTCCCCCGTCCTTCAATTGATGTTGAAGATCGCTTGCTCGACAAAATCGATCCGGCGACGCAGCTCGAACGGTTGTCGCGTTTCCTGTGGCGGCGACAGCGCCTGGCAACGCTTCGGGGCCAATGGATGTATTTCTATACTGAGCTGCCGCAGGGCAATGGATTAGTTGGGGTTAATGTGAACACCGGCAAGCCCGATCGCGCCGTACGCATTAGCGATCTTGACGAGCGATTCATCAGCGACGAGGTGGTGAACTTGCTCTACATTTCTAAGGACAACCAACTGCGCGGGTACTCTCTGAACAGTAGAACAGGGGAATCCGAAAGAAGGGGAACAGGGGAAGAGGGGGAAAAGGGAAAGAGCAGACGGCACGGGCACAACAGCAGCGGCAGGAATCAAAGCGACAAGTGAAAAAAAGGCGGACGAATGCCCAACGTCGGATCAATGCCGAATTATTAACGGTTAGTACTCCTGCCATTTGCTCTTCCTCCTATTCCCCCCTCTTCCCCTATTTAATACCGATGTGATGGTCTGCCGATGTGGATATGAGGGCCCGTAGCGGTGCCTGGTATTGCCGCGCGGAAAGCAAGGAAGGGAATGCCGTTATTGCGCAGGAAGCTCAGCAAGGCCTGACCCTCAGGTCCGTCGGGATGAAGAGAAATGTCCATAGAGTTCCGGTGATCCAGGCGCCAGCGATCGTGAATTGCCCCTTGCCCGAAAACCGCAATCGGTAATTGCTTTTTGAAGGTGTCCTGGAAAAAACGCTGTACCTTCCAGGATTCCGACAACAACCAACTACCGGCGCCGGCATAACGAACATAAGAAGTCGTCCTAATAGTGCCGCCTCTTGCTATGCGAGTTCTGGCCAACTGCGCCTCGGCTCGAGCTTCGAGTAAGGTGTGCGCAATTTGAGTGTCGGCGTTGGTCATCAATCGGGTGGTTTCCGCAACTTTGTCACTCGCCGCCGCAAGAGCATTTTCACTTTGGTTAAGCTGGGTTTTCGCGATGAGACCCTGTGCGAAAAGGGCTTGGGCTTGTGTCAGTTGCGTTTCGGCCCGGCTGACGTCGCGTTCATACGTCGCCAATAGCTTCCCCAAACTGGTCTTATAGTCCTTGGTGGCGTTAATGAACTCTTCCTGGAGTCGGGCCAGCTCGTTAACTGGTTTTGCTTGATTGGGCTTCTTCTTCGTTTGGGCGTTGGCGCAGGTCGAGAGGTAAGCCACGAGGGCGAGAATAATAAACGAAGATCTGAGTAGTTCAATCATTATGCCGCTTAAGTTGTCCTGTTGAGCCATTCTAAGAACCCGACTGAGGATTAGCAATCAGCGGGCCTTGGTCGGCCGATTGTGTCCAATTTCTGTCACGGCGGTGCCTTCTATTGGGATCCAACGGGGGCGCACGGGAGGGACCCCATCTGTTACCAATAAGACCACTGCCGCCAGCCTTGGGAGTGTCTTCATTTGAAACCGATGTAGGGCAGTCCCTCCCCGGCACCCCACCATAATCTTAAACTGGGGCGGCCACAGAGTGCCGCCCCTACAGATTTAGGACACTGCCTCCAGCCTTGGGACCGTCCTCATCTGAAAGCGTCCCTCCCCTGCGCCCCGCCATAATCTCAAATGGGGCGGCCACAGAGTTGTTCATTATCATGACATGCTTTACAGATCGTTATCACGACATCCTTTACAGTTGATGAGGTAGTCTGCGGCTCGAGGAGGAGCTGCCGATGCCTTGGAAAACTGAGAGGGTCATGGATCAACGAGTAGAGTTTGTGCTGCGTGTCAGAAGTGGAGAAGAGTCGATCGCCGAGCTTTGCCGGGAGTACGAAATCAGCCGGCCGACTGGATACCTCTGGTTAGGCCGCTATCTGGCTGCGGGGAGTGTGGGTGGACTAGCGGAGTGCTCCCGACGGCCACTGCATTCACCACAGCAAACCGGTGACGAGATTGCCGCTGCGGTGCTGCGGCTACGGGATGAAAAGGGTTGGGGTGGACCGAAAATAGCAAAGGTGCTGGCGAGACATGGACTAAGAGTGGCGCCAGCAACAGCTCAACGGATCCTGAAACGGGCCGGGCGGGTGAGCAAGCCGCAGGTGCAGAAAACCACCACTCGGTTTGCCCGCGCCGAATGTAATGAGCTAGCGCAAATGGATTTTAAGGGCGAGTACACGATGCCAATGGCCAAGTGCTATCCGCTCTCGTTGCTGGATGATTGCAGTCGGTATTTACACGAGCTGTGGCCGTTGAGTAGTACCGGCGGCGAAGGCGTGAAGCAATCATTAGAAGGCTATTTTCGCGCCCACGGAGTGCCACTCTCGATTTTGATGGACCATGGTACTCCCTGGTTTAGCACTACCAATCAGCACGGGTTGACTTGGGTCTCGGTATGGCTGCTGAAGCAGGGAGTGCTCTTGCGCTACTCGGGCGTTGGTCATCCGCAGACCCAGGGCAAAGTGGAACGCTTTCATCAAACTTTAAAAGCTCGGACACGCCATCGCGGGGCACCGACCACCATGGGTGAATGGAAACGCTGGGCCTGGGAGTTTCGGCTGGAATACAACCATGAACGACCACACCAGGCTCTGGGGATGAAGACTCCCGGTGAGGTTTACAAACCGGTAAACCTACGTCCTTATCAGGAGCAGCCGCGGGAATGGGAATACACCGGTGGGACGGTCAAGCGACTCAATACTCAAGGCATGCTCTATTACCGGCACCAAACCTATTTCGTGAGTGAAGCTCTGGCCACGGAACATGTCCGAGTGGACGAACTTGACGGCAAGTTACTGGTCACTTTCCGTCACATGACAGTCCGCGAAATCGAGGTTCGCACTGGTAAGAGCGCTCCTGTACTCCTGCCGGCACGAACCGTCAACCAAAACAGCCAGAAATAACAAAAGTGTAAAGGATGTCGTGATAACAATCTGTAAAGGATGTCTTGACAACAAACACCACGGAGGGACGCCCCTACAAATCGTAAACAGCACTAAGCTTTAGAAAATGAAAGCTCTCGACCTGGCAATCATCTTTGGTTACCTGATCGGCATCGTGCTGTTCGGGACCTGGTTTGCCCGCAAGCAGAAAACTACAAGTGATTATTTTCTCGGCGATCGCTCGGTACCGTGGTGGGCGGTGGCCGCTTCCATTGTTGCGACTGAAACGTCGACGATCACTTTTGTTTCGGTGCCGGGAATTGCTTTTGCTCGTGGCGGTAATTTTCAGTTTCTGCAGCTGGTCTTTGGTTACTTGCTCGGCAGAGTCGTGATCGCCCTACTCTTTATCCCATCTTATTTTCGAGGTGAATTACTAACGGTTTACCAACTGCTTGACCGGCGTTTCGGCGGAAAGATTAAGGTTCTGGCCGCATCAATGTTCGTAGTGATGCGAAACATAGCAGACGGCATTCGCCTGCTACTGACCGCTATCGTGCTGGCCGCGGTCTATACCTCATTCCAACCGGGCGCGAACGCCGAGGTGATCATCATCGGCTCCGTTATCCTGATCGGAGTCGCGATGATCGTCTTCACCTATTTCGGTGGAATGGAAGCAGTAATTTGGGTGGAAGTAATTCAACTCGGGATCTACATCATCGGCGCTATCGCCGCCACACTGATTCTAATCAATTCGATCGCCGGCGGTTGGCCGGCAGCCGTTGCTACCGCTTCGCAATACAACAAGTTCTCGCTTTTCGATTTTTCCTTCGATGTAACAAAAACATTTACCTTCTGGGCAGGATTGATTGGCGGATGTTTCTTGACGATGAGTACCCACGGCACCGATCAATATCTGGTGCAGCGCTACCTTTGCACCGATCGTCCGAAGCGGGCCGCCGCGGCTTTGTTAACGAGCGGCGCAATCGTCCTGGGACAGTTCATTGGTTTTCTTTTTATTGGAGTGCTGTTGTTCGCTTTTTATCATCCGTATACCGACCCGGGTTATGCCGCCGCAAGTGTCGCGTCGTTTCCCTTTTCCGGCGGCGACCGCGTTTTTCCTGACTTCATCACGCGCCACTTGCCGACCGGCCTGTCGGGCCTCGTAGTGGCCGCAATCTTCGCGGCAGCAATGTCATCTTCACTCAACTCGATTGCGGCAACGGCGGTAAACGATCTTTACAAGCCCCTCCGCCCGCGAATGCATGACAAGCATTATTTGAAGGTGTCGCACCTGCTAACACTCTTTTGGGGAGTCGTGCAAATCGGCGTGGCGTTAGTGCTTAGAAACAGAAACCGCTCAGCACTTGATCTCGCCTTGTCCATTGCTTCGCTGATCAACGGACCCATCCTCGGAGCTTTTTTGGTAGGAACTTTTCTAAAAAGAGTAAGTCAAACTCCGGCGCTGATTGGAATGATTGTCAGTCTCGGCGTTATGCTCTACATCTATTTCGCAACGCGGATCGCCTGGACGTGGTACGTATTCATTGGCAGCATTGTGACTCTCGTGGTCGCCGGGCTCGCCAGCTTTGCCTTCGCACCTGCGTCCGCTCATCGCCGCAATCAACTTGCGCCTGATGACAGTGAAGTGCCGGAGTAACTTAGAAAGTGAAAACCCGCATCTAGGAAATGAAACGCAAATGATATTGACTCGTTCTGCAAACAAGCTTTTTGCACTCGCACTAATCACGACGCTTACCGCGAGTTTGTCTTTCGCCCGCTTAACCATCAGCCGCGAAAGCAAAACTGTAATCACGGCGGACTCCGGCTCCAAGTTAAAGCCTTATTCTGTTCAGCCTTCGCGCGACGCTCTGAAGTGGGCGGATAAGGAGCTGGGCCGCATGTCGCTGGAACAGAAAGTTGGGCAGCTGGTTTCGGTAGGAATCAATGCGGGATTTCTAAATCGCGAGAGCGCGGCTTTTAAGGAGCTCCGCCGGCAGGTGGAAGCTAACCATGTCGGCGGCATTATTTTGTTTGGCAGCCCGGTTTATGAATCAGTTGTGCTGGTCAATCGCATGCAGGCATACGCGCGTTGGCCGCTGATCATCTCGGCGGATTTGGAGCGCGGCGCGGGGATGCGCCTGTTTGATACCACCGACTTCGGCTGGGTGATGGCAACGGGAGCGACTGGCAATCCTGAATATGCACGGCGCATGGGTGAGATTACGGGACACGAGGCGCGCGCCCTCGGAATTCAGCACGTGCTTGCTCCGGTTGTCGACGTCAATAACAATGCAGCCAATCCAGTAATTAATGTCCGCTCATTTGGTGAGGATCCTATAGAGGTGGGGCGCTTTGCCGCTGCTTTTATTAAAGGAGCACAGAGCTCCGGTGTAATCGCGACTGCAAAACATTTTCCGGGACACGGCAACACAGCGACGGATTCGCATCGCGGCCTACCAGTCTTGAATTTCTCAATCGCTGATCTTAACCGCATTGAGCTGGTTCCATTTCGCAGCTCAATCGAAGCTGGTGTGGGCTCGGTCATGGTGGGACACGTTGCTCTACCGCAGATTGATTCTGTCCAAGTGAAACCGCTGCCACGCGAGCAAAAACTTCGTGCCCTGGACACCACAGAGGAAGGTGAGATCATCGCCGAAGGAGTGAGTACGCCTGCGTCGATGTCGCAACCAATTGGCGCGCTACTGACTCGCGACTTAGGTTTCAAAGGGCTAGTGGTTACTGACGCGCTTAGCATGAGCGGCCTGACAATTTACTTCTCGCAGGAAGACGCCGGAGTGCGGGCCTTGATGGCGGGAGCCGACATGCTCCTAAAACCTGCCGACGTCGATGCCTGCATTCGTGGCGTGGTCCAGGCAGTGCGCTCGGGACGCTTGACGGAAAAGAGAGTTGAAGAGTCGGCAAGAAAGGTATTGGCGGCGAAATACGACCTGGGTTTAGTCAAGCAGCGAATAACCCCAATCGATGAAGTCGACATTGCTGTTGCCGGGCCGCCCGCACTTCAGCTCGCACGCGAGATAGCTGAGCACGCCCTAACACTGGTGCGCAATGACGCGAACCTTCTACCGTTGAAAACAAGTCCCGGCGCTCGAATTTTCAACCTGGCGATCGTTAACGGTGAAACCAACACTGGTCCGTTTGCGGCCACCATGGCACGAGCCGGCTATAAAGTTGAGACGATCGTCCTCGATGATCGATCGTCGGAGGCCGAAGTGCAGAAGGCCCTCGACCGCGCCAAAGAAGCCAACCTAGTGATTGCTTCACTTTATGGCCGGGTGCGAACGGGCAGCACGAACAGCATCGGTTTGCCGGAAGCGGGCGTGCGGACGCTCAACTCGATTTTGAATACAAAAACTCCAGTAGTCGGAATCAGTTTTGGCAATCCGTATTTACTGCAGTTTTTCCCAGGTCTTTCCACCTACTTAATCGCTTATGGCGACATGCCGGCATTGCAACAGGCAAGCGCGCGGTCAATTTTGGGCGAGATAGATACGACCGGAAAACTTCCCATTTCGCTACCGGGTCTTTACCCGCGCGGCACTGGGATTCAACTGAAAAAGCAGAAGTAGGGCGAAGAACGAGCCCGATATTGTACCGTCGTTGGTCGACGGAATCAGAACGGGGAGCAGTAGCGACCGGGTCCGCGGTTAACGTAGGTTGTCAACGTTACGAAGAAATCAGAGATGCCACTTCCGATTGAGTGTGACCCGGTCGCCACCGCTCCCGGTTCTGAATTATTTGCTGTTATGTTCTCTCACTGCGACGATAAAACCAAAACTGATTCCATGCATCGTCAAAATTACTTCCTTCCACTTGCGCTCGCACTAGCGTTCTTGTTACCTCTTCAGGCGGTTGCGCAGCTAGGCCAGCCACGTTCCTCTCGCGTCACCGTCTCGCTTGAGCATCTGGCACGGATGGATGCGGTCATTGCCGCGTCGATCGCTAAACGCGAATTGCCTGGCGCCGTCGTGTTGGTCAGTCGCAAGGGGAAAGTCGTTTGGAACAAGGCTTACGGCGCTCGTGTAGTCGAACCGGCACACGAGCCAATGACAACGGACACCATCTTTGATCTGGCAAGTTTGACCAAAGTGATCGCGACGGCAACCAGCATCATGATTCTTGTCGAACGCGGAAAAGTGCGGTTGAGTGATTCGCTCTCGACGTTCATTCCCGAGATTAACGGTGGTGGACGTGAACGGATCACCATTGAGCACCTGTTGACGCATCGCTCCGGCTACGCGCCCGATTTTGATTTGCGCGAACGTTGGACCGGATACGATGAAGCCATCAAACGACTGATGAGTGAGCCGCTGCGCAACGCTCCGGGCGCGAAGTTCGTTTACAGCGACATCGGTTTTATTGCACTCGGGGAAGTTGTTCATCGGGCTTCAGGGCTTCCGCTTGATGAGTTTGCTCGCCAAAATATTTTCATTCCACTTGGCATGAGTAGCACCGAATTTCGCCCCGCGCGCTCCCATGTGAAGCGAATTGCGCCAACAGAGAAACGGCGCGGCCAGCTAAGCTATCTGGGAGACAGCCCTGACAATATAGGTGCCGCAGGGGAGAAGTGGCTGCGCGGTGAAGTACACGACCCCACTTCTTTTCGCATGTCAGGTGTCGCAGGGCACGCAGGACTTTTTTCGACAGCTCGTGATGTTGCGATCTATTGCCAGATGATCCTCAACAAGGGCGTAATCCGCGGCGCGCGCATTCTCAGCCCCACTTCGATTGTGACGATGACTCGTCCGCGGCAGGTCGCCGCCAATGGCTGGTCGCGTGGACTTGGTTGGGACATCAATACAAATTTTTCCACCAATCGTGGCGATGCTTTTCCGCTCGGCTCGTTTGGTCATACGGGTTTTACTGGAACATCAATTTGGATTGATCCCGGCACTGACATGTTCGTGGTTTTCCTCAGTAACCGTGTGCATCCGAACGGCAAAGGAGACGTAGCCGCTTTGCGTGGCAAGGTGGCAACTATCGCCGCCAGTGCGATCACTGATTTGAGCGTTGTCGGAGAAGCGCGGGCAGAGGAAGCGAAATACTACCATGAGTTGATGCGCAATCTCGGACTCTTCAATCAATCGAGTCTGACTCCGTTTGTCGCGGACGAGGGTAAGGTTTTGACAGGGATTGATGTGCTCGCTCGCGACGATTTCAAACAGCTTGCTGGAATGAGGTTGGGCCTGGTAACCAATCACACGGGACGGGATCGCGAGGGAAGACAAACCATTGATGTCCTGAAGAACGCTCCAAATGTTCAGCTAGTTGCGCTCTTCTCTCCGGAGCATGGCATTCGCGGTCTGGCTGACGAAAAAGTTTCAGACTCGAAAGATGAGCAAACCGGTCTGCCAATCTATTCATTGTATGGCGAGACGCGTCGTCCAAAATCCGAACAGCTAAAGAACCTTGATGCAATCGTTTTTGATATCCAGGATATTGGCGCCCGGTTCTATACATACATCTCGACACTTGGTTACGTCATGGAAGAAGCAGCGAAGGCGAAGGTTCCGGTAATCGTACTTGACCGGCCTAATCCGATTAATGGAATTGACGTTGAGGGACCGCTCGCGGACAAGGACAAACTCTCGTTCACGGCGCATCATCCGATTCCGGTGCGGCATGGTCTGACAGTGGGCGAACTGGCGCAGTTGTTCAATCAGCAGCTACAAATTGGTTGCGACTTACGCATAATCAAAATGGACGGCTGGAGAAGGCAGATGTGGTTCGACGCGACCAATCTTAATTGGGTGAATCCATCGCCGAACATGCGTAGCCTGACGGAAGCCACTCTTTATCCCGGCGTTGGTTTACTGGAGACGACAAACGTGTCGGTGGGGCGGGGAACTAACACTCCGTTCGAAGTGGTCGGCGCATCGTGGATCAAAGGACAAGAGCTTGCCGCATATCTTAATCGACGTAACATTGCAGGAGTGCGATTCGTGCCGCTGCGTTTCACTCCAAACGCCTCGGTTTTCAAAGACGAGAACTGCAGCGGCATCAATATCGTCATTACCGATCGGGCGAAGTTTCGAGCAGTGCGCACCGGAATTGAGATCGCTGTAGCATTGCGTCGCCTCTATCCCAACGATTGGAAAATTGACTCGTACCTGCGACTCCTTGTTAACGCGGCCACGCTTGAGCGCGTGAAACGCGGCGACCCGCCCGAAGATATCGAGCGGTCGTGGGCGGCCGGCCTTGCAGAATTCGAGCGCGCTCGCGCGACGGTCCTCTTGTACGATTAGGTTTCGGCTAACTCCCACCATGATCGAGGCAACATTCGGCTCGCGTGAATTGCAAGCGCAAGGGTTGCCAACTTACTTTCACTCGCCACTCAAAGTACTAACAGCAAACTGCCACGAAGAAGTCTATCCGCTGCTGCAAGCTGCCGAGGCGGAAGCACATGCAGGGCATTGGGTCGCACTGATGCTGAGTTACGAAGCTGCGCCTGCTTTCGACGCCGCCATGAAAACAAGGCCGGCGAGTGGACTGCCTCTTGGTTGGGCTGCGGTCTTTGCAGCGCCGAATGAAACTCTCGCAGTACCTGTTGCAGAGGAATATCAAATAGGACCCTGGAAGCCACGCCTAAGTCGCGAACACTTCTCGAACGCCATTTCTCAAATTAGGGAATTGATCGCAGCCGGCGATACTTATCAGGTTAATTTTACTTTTCCCCTCGTAGCCGACTTTAACGGAGACGCGCGCGCCTGGTTTCGCAACCTTTGCCGTGCTCAGGGCGCCGAGTACTGCGCTTATTTTGATCTCGGTCGCTACAAAGTGCTTTCGGTTTCTCCCGAACTCTTCTTTGAACTAGAGGGAAGGAAGATCACGACCCGTCCGATGAAAGGCACAATCGGCCGCGGCAGGTGGTTAGACGAAGATAAGCAGATGGCCGAGCGACTCGCAGGGTCTGCCAAGGATCGTGCCGAGAATGTAATGATCGTCGACTTGCTGCGTAACGATGTCGGTCGGGTTGCAGTCGCCGGTTCGGTTAAGGTCACGCGGCTGTTCGACCTCGAGCGTTATGAAACGTTGTGGCAGATGACATCAACGATCGAAGCTTCACTGAGATCTGATGTCGACTTTGCCGAGCTGATGGCGAGGTTATTTCCCTGTGGTTCGATCACCGGCGCTCCCAAGATTCGCACGATGGAAATCATTCGCGACCTGGAACGTTTCCCGCGCGGCGTCTATACCGGAACGCTTGGCTTCCTGCGGCCCGGTGGCTCAGCCGTCTTTAACGTAGCGATTCGTACAATCGTGATCGATTCGGATGAAGGAATAGCTACCTTCGGAGTTGGCGGCGGGATAACTTACGACTCCACCGCCGAAAGTGAATATGAAGAATGCCTTGTCAAGAGTTCATTCCTCGACAGCAATCCGGTTGAATTTCAGCTGTTGGAATCGATGCTGCTCGAAGGCGGCAGTTTCTTCCTGCTGGAGCGCCATTTAGATCGCATGAAAGCGTCGGCAACTTATTTCGGTTTCATTTTTCGAGAGGCGAAAATTCGCGCTGAGCTTGATCGGATCGCCGCAGCGCATGCGCACGGAAGCTGGAAAACTCGTCTGCTGGTTTCTCGCAGTGGCGAGGTCAGCATTGAAACCGACGAACGCGACAATCCGAGTAAGGACGCGTTAAGAGTAGCCCTGGCGGGGAATCCCGTAATCGCTGGGGACAAGTTTCTGTTTCACAAGACAACCAATCGTTCCGTTTACGATGATGCCATCGCCGCGCGTCCCGACTGCGACGATGTCATCCTCTGGAATGAAGCAGGAGAAGTAACGGAATCGACGATCGCGAATGTCGTCATTTCCCTCGACGGCCGTTTTCACACGCCGCCGCGCCACGCCGGGTTGTTGGCGGGAACGTTGCGTGAAGAATTGTTAGCTGCCGGGAAGGTGACTGAACGAGCAATTCGCAAAGAGGAGTTGAATGAAGCGCCTGAGATTTTCTTAATCAACTCTGTTTCCGGATGGCGGCAAGCGCTGCTTGTCCCCTGAGTTCTATGATCGCAACGTGCCTTGCAAAACTCCGCAAAGGCGCTGCCTCACCATTAGAAAGATTTATCGCCCGAATAAAAATCTTTAGCTACCATTATTCCTGAACCGACCGTATACTGGCCACCTGTTCGTCGATCAATCAGGGCGTTATCAGTTCTTTACGCTCCTATTTCTAAATCAAGCGAAATTGTAGCTCGCATCGTGAAGTGAAGCTTCCGCATGCTGGGCACCTTTTTGTTCTCAGTATCCAACGAGGTTGCGGAAGTCTGCAAAAGCAAGCAAAGCTTGTCCCTGAACGGGCAGCTTCGAAGCAATCCCGGATTCATATCGAATGTCAGGTCACTATAAATATTTTAGTTTTCTTGCTTTCGCGATCGTGATCGCCAGCGTCTGGGGACCCGGCGCCCAGAGCTCGTCCAATCCGGAATCCTACGACCTCCTAATAACTAACGCGCGCATTGTTGATGGCAGCGGCAATCCCTGGTACCGGGCTGACATCGCAATTAAGCATGGGCGCATCGCCGGTGTGGGACGGTTTTCGCGCGCTCAGTCCGCCAAAACAATCGACGCAGCAAACCAGATCGTTGCGCCCGGTTTTATCGACGTGCATACGCACGTTGAGTCAATCTTCAGTTCGCCCGCAGCAGAAAACTTTGTGCGCATGGGCGTGACCACGCTCGTCACCGGCAACTGCGGCGGCTCGACCACGGATGTTGCTGAATTCCTCGGACGGATCAAAGAGAAGCCGCTCGCCGTGAATCTGGCGACGCTGATTGCGCACGGCTCGGTACGCCGGCTGGCAATGGGATCAGATGACCGTGCGCCGACGCCCGAAGAAATGAAGCAGATGGAACTGCTCGTTGAGAAGGGCATGAAGGAAGGCGCGGTCGGGTTGTCGACGGGTCTGATTTACGTTCCCGGAATTTACGCTAAGACGGATGAGATTATTAGTCTCGCTCGAGTCGTCTCCCGCCATGGTGGAATTTATGCGACGCACATGCGGAGTGAAGGCGAATTCGTGGCGGATGCGATCCGCGAAAGCATTCAGATCGGTGAGCAAGCGAACCTGCCCGTTGAGATTTCTCATTTCAAGATCAGCAACAAAAAGTTCTGGGGGAAAACACCCATGACGATCGGACTGGTGCGTTCGGCGCGTGAACGCGGCCTGGTGGTCACAGTCGATCAGTATGCGTACACGGCCAGTTCCACATCGCTCGACTCGCGAATGCCGGCCTGGCTTCGAGCTGGAGGCTTGGCTGAAGCTAAGAAGCGCCTTGCCGATCAGGCGACACGTGAACGGGTGCGGAACGAAATGAAGGAGGGACTCAAGCGCAGCGGGTTCAAGGACTATAGCTACGCAATGGTCGCTAGTTTTGGTCCCGACCCTTCATTTAATGGTAAGTCGATCGCCGAGATAACCAGGCAGGTAACAGGTAAGAGCGACACTTCACACCAGATCGATCAGATTATCGCCATGTATGAAGCTGGCGGCGCCAGCATGGTTTATCACAGCATGAGCGAAGATGATGTGCAGCGCATCATGCATGAACCCTTTACGATGATTGCTTCAGATAGTGGTGTGAGGCAGGTTGATGAAAGCGTGCCGCACCCGCGCGGCTACGGTAATAACGTTCGCGTGCTCGGGCGTTATGTGCGTGAGCTGAAAGTGTTGTCGCTCGAGGATGCGATTCGAAAAATGACGTCGCTGCCGGCCCAGACCTTTGGATTCCGTGATCGCGGCTTCGTGCGCGAAGGCATGGCTGCTGACCTCGTAATCTTTGATGAGAAGACGGTCGGTGATCGTGCGACGTTTGATAAGCCCCACCAGTATCCGACCGGAATCAGTTATGTATTTGTGAATGGCGAGTTGGTGTTTAGTAATGAAGCCATGACGACGGCGCGCCCGGGGATGGCGCTGCGAGGAGTCGGCGCGGCTGCGGCGAGTAATTTGAACGCATCCGAATAATTGGTTTCAGCGCGCGGAAATCGGACGCCTTTAGGTGTCATCAACATTTGTTATCTCAACAATAAGAATCTTTGGGTTTTCTTATTCACCGAGTTACGTATAATGCTGCGACAGAAGTCTGCGGGCGTCGGCGACGCCCATACCAAACCAGGGACATCGATCAATCGTCCAGCCATTCAACTTCCAGTAGATCTTAGGAGGGTCGCCAGAGCACTGCGGCGCCCTTATGGTTATCCAGGTTGCTAGTTTCGGATAAGGAGTCTATCGATGCTTAAGCTCAATACCGTGAGATCGTTGCTGCTTGCGACCATCGTCCTAACCACTGTCTCGCTTGCTTTCGGACAAGAAACAACTGGAAGCATTGAAGGCTCAGTCAGGGATGCGACAGGTGCTGTCGTGCCTAACATCACCTTAACTATAACCACGGCCACAGAGAAGGGCGGGACCGGAGCAACCGTTTTCGGAGCAGGCTTCAAGCGGACGGTTACTACCAATGACGAAGGCTCTTTCCGTGTTTTGCAGATGCCACCGGGAACCTATGATGTGGTCACGACCGAAGCAAGCGGATTTGGCGAAGCCAGATACGAGAATGTGACGGTTGCTATTGGAAAAACCACTATGTTGGCGATAACGCTGAATCCCGGAAGCACTGCGGTAACGGTGGACGTCTCTACTTCAGACGCGACGCCGGTTGATACGACCAGCAGCGCCATTCAAACCAGCATCACCGCGCAGAGAATTGCGCTGCTTCCAAAAGGCACCGGCTTTGCTAGTTTGCTGAAGACTGTTCCGGGAACTCGACCCGAAAGCCGTTCCGGTGGATTCTCGGTGGACGGGGCCTCCGGTGCGGAAAATGTTTTCGTTATCGATGGACAGGAGGTGACCAACTATCGTACGGGAACTCTAAATGAAACATACAACGTGCCGACCCAGCTGGTGCAGGAAGTCCAAGTTAAATCGAGCGGCTTCGATGCGATTTATGGGGGGGCGACGGGCGGTGTGGTTAGCGTAGTTACCCGCTCTGGCAGCAATGATTATCACGGAGAGTTTGGCGTAAATTTTGAAGTGCCGAAATTCAACGGTAAACCGCGGCCGCTGCTGACCCGATTCACTTCCGGTTCAGTTTCAAACAACAACTTCTTACAAACTTCTGAGTACTTCAGTCCAGTCAAGACTCGAGGAACTAACGTTTTTCCCACCGGTAGCCTGGGCGGACGAATCATCAAAGACCGGCTGTGGTTTTTCGCCAGCTACACCCCGCAGGTGTTTGAGACAACAGTCGACACACCTTATTTTACAAATCTTCCAGCAGCGCAAAGAACCTTCATCGCTTCCGACCGCTACAACCGGACCACGAGATACGAGTACTCGTTTGGGCGCATTGACGCGAATCCGTTTAATAAATTGAGGTTGACGGGCACGTTCCTTTGGAATCCCGTGATTCAGAACGGCAGTATTCCGACCACCAGTTTCACGAATGTGGCTTCCTCGGGTTTTGGTTTTCAAAACATACCGACCGCCAATTATGGTGGCACCGTTGGGGTATTGAGAGGTCATGAGTTTACGGATCGCCAGGGTGGGCGCCAGAGCTCCAATCTCGTGACTGTGGGCGGTGTTTACACAGCCACCAGCAAACTCGTATTTGACGGACGGTACACTCGCGGATTCCTGAACGAAAAGCTCGGTAATTATTTTGTCCCCGAGGTCGTACAGATATTTAGTTGCGGAACCCCTTTCGCCGCTTTCCCCTGCTCAACCACGGGCGCAAACACCATTACCAGAAAAGACGTCTCCGTGCGGCAATCGTACGAGGGCTCTGTCGCGTACGTTTTCAACGCCGGCGGGCAGCACGAGTTAAGAAGTGGGTACCAGCGATTCACTATCTTCAACGATGTGCAGTCAGGGAACTCAACCGTCGGACGTGTCTCTTTCAACTACGGAACATCCATTACCACGCTCATCGGCGGGAATGTGACGGCCACACCCGGAGCGGTGGGCTCCGGATCGTTTAGGCGTACTGGAACCAATGGCCACGGATCCAACCTCAGCCAGGGAATTTTTATACAGGACAAATATCAACCAACTCGTCGGCTGACCTTAAATCTAGGGGTTCGTTTCGAGAAGGAAGATCTCCCATCCTTCAACGATTTTCCGAGTGCGATAAATTTTGGTTGGGGCGATAAGATCGCGCCGCGCCTTGGATTTGCCTACGACCTCGGCGGCAACGGAAAAACCAAAATTTTCGCAAGTTACGGAAAGTTTTTTGACAGAGTGAAGTTTGCACTGCCACGCGGTTTATTTGGTGGCGACATTTTTCTTGAAGACTATTTCGAGATCTTCCCGGGTCAGACCGTCGCGAATTTCAACATCAATACTATCCTGGGCAGTTTTAGCGGTCCGAGCGCTTGTCCGTCGTCGGGCTTCATCGCCTCCGACGCTCTTAGTAGATGTCAGAAAAATTTCCGCGTGAATGCGAATGAGCCGGGCGCTTCGGCGTTTCTAAATGGAGCAGTCGATCCGGATCTTAAACCTTTTCAGCAGACCGAGTTCACCGTTGGTTTCGAAGGACAACTCAGTCAGAACTACGTCTTGCGCGTCCGTTATACCTATAAGAATGTCGATGAGGCGGTGGAAGACGCTGGGGTCGTGAATGCAGCGGGCAGCGAGGCTTACATTATCGGCAACCCTGGTAGAGGTCTTCACCTACAAACGCTTGAAACGCTGGGCTACGCCAGGTCGACACGGCCACAGCGCCGCTACGACGGCCTGGAATTCGTGATCGACAAACGCCTATCGAATAATTGGTACTTCAATGCCAACTACACCTATAGTCGCTTGTTTGGAAACTACTCCGGACTGGCAAGCTCTGACGAGCCGCATTTAGTTGATGGCAGACTCGCTCCCGGAGTCAGTCGTGCCTTTGACTTACCTTTCATCGGGTTTACCGCAACAGGTGAGAAGGACAACGGACGGCTGCAGACGGATCGTCCACATGTTTTCAATATCTACGGTGCGTACATCTTTGATTGGATGGGCAGCAAGTCCAATTCAACCGAAATCGTAGGCTTCCAAACGGTCACTTCCGGGCAACCGCAAACAACAACTATCTATGGCGCTTCGACAGTGACGCCGCAAATACTTTTCGGTCGTGGCGATTTGGGTCGCAGTCCGGTCTTTTCTCAGACGGACCTTAACTTTACCCACCGCTATCGATTTGGTTCAGATAGTCAGTTCACCCTCGCTTTCGATCTCAACTTTCTAAACCTCTTCGATCAGTCAACCACGACGGCAATTTACACCGTGATGAATCCCAGCACGGCACAGATCAACGGTCCAGCATTGGGTTTCCCGAATACTACAACCGGGTATGCCAACGGCTACACGAATGGAACGCTCTTGAATGCGATCCTGGCTCGAATAGCCTCGCAGCCAGACAGGAGCGACATACGTTACAAGCAGCCGTACTTGTATCAGTCTCCGAGAACGGTGCGATTTGGCTTTAGAATACTCTTCTAAGGAACCTGGATTACCAGCGGCCCCTTAACTTTCCTTCGGTGCGGGCCAGCTGAAGAGTAACAGTAAGTCAGTTTCCCGTGCGGGGTGCTCCGGCGTTAACCGGAGTACCCCTCGGGGCATAGCACTGCTCAAGCCGGGTTTTTCAGCGGAAGCTGCGGCACCAAAGTTTCTAGCGAGGATGAGAACTATTGCGGTCGATGGCTGACCGTTAAGAGCGCAGGAGGCCCTTTATGTTTGACGCAAAGCATCAACTTCGCTTTTTCGGGTTAGTGCAGGCGCTGGCTCTCAATGGGCAAATTGGACGTAGTGTGCCCGATGGCATATTCGACAGATACTGGAATCTTTAAGAAGCAGATTGAGATCGCTACCGCCAATGCACATTCAGCCGGCCGGCAAGCGAGGGCGGGAATTGGCGCTTATCGAATCCCTGCTGACTCGAGTATTGGGAAGATCAGCGTAGCTCGGGAGCTCGGAGCGGATGGCGTGATCCTTTTCTCCTACGACTTCACGGCCAGAACGGGTGAACTGAATCCCGCCGGCGATTACTTGGAAAGAGTTAAGCTTGGCGCATTTGCGGCAGGTGCCCCTTAGGCGGCCATTCGTGGCGACTTACGATCAGAAGGATTGATCGAAATTGAAAGTTAGTTCTTGTGGCGCAAACGAGGCGGGTGTATAAGAACGTCAACGCGCTTCGTGTTGCATTCATCTATTGCTCAGGTCCAGAGTTGGAGAATCCTTTGGGGATTCCTGACTTAAGGTGTCGCGCTGAACGGTGCGAACGCTTAAAAGCTTCCGAATCAAATGAAAAGGACATTCCCTATGAGAAACCATCTCCGCGTAGCTCGGCTTATTTTCTGTCTGCTGACTCTGTGCCTTATGAGCAGCACCGTCACTCTCGCGCAGGAAGAAACTGCGGCGACTCTCAATGTTCAGGTTACAGACTCAACGGGAGCGATAATCCCCAATGCCACGGTAGTCATCGCGAGTGATACTACCGGCCAAAGTCGAAGCGTCCAAACAAATGACGAAGGCTACATATCAGTATCCCCGCTCGCCCCCGGCAACTATACGGTCACGGTGGAAAGGCCCTCCTTCAAAAAGTACGTTGAGAACTCTATCGTGTTAAGCGCCAGGGATCGGCGACTCATTACTGTTGTGCTCGAGGCGGGAGATGTGAACGAGGTGGTCACGGTGACGAGCGAACAGAATGTCGTGCAGGACTCGCCGACAGGTCAGACGTTGATATCCGGAGCACAGGTCTTGGAGATACCACTTCAAAATCGTGACTTTACAAAGTTGCTCGAGCTTGCTCCGGGCGTTAGTTCCAGTTTGGACGATGAAACCGGCTTCGGGCTGGCGAATCGGTTCGACGTTTCCATCAACGGCATGCGGCGGAACGGAGTGAACGTATTCGTTGATGGTGTTTCAAATACTGACGTAGGTTCAAATATTACTCTGCTATCAACGCCAACAATAGACTCGATTGCCGAATTCAAGGTTCTGACATCGAACTACACAGCGGAGGTTGGCCGTTCAGGTGGCGGCACGGTGACGCTGGTGACCAAAGGCGGCGGCAACGCCTTTCACGGCTCCGCTTACGAATTCGCGCGTAACGATCGCTTCAACGCCAACACTTACTTCAACAACCGGGTTGGTCAACGTGCCGACGGTTCGCCGATTCGACCGGTACCCAGGCTGCGTTACCATAATTTCGGGGCGACCTTGAGTGGTCCGGTGGTGATTCCAATTTTCGGCGAAGGTAAGAATGGTGTTTGGAAAGGGAAGGACAAGACATTCTTTTTCTTTTCTCATGAACAACGCCGTATCACTCGTGGCATCACGGCGGCGACCGCCACGGTACCAACCGCTGCCGAACGTAGCGGCAATTTCACCAGCGCTCTCGGTTTACCCCTTTTCCTCACAACTGCCGGAACTGGTAGTTGCACCACGCCAGGTGTTACCACTTGCTCAAATACACCGATCTTTGTCACGGACACAAATGGCGGAGCGTTGCAGGCCCGGGCTGGCATGATATTTCGGATTGGGGATAACCGCGCCTATGCGGGGAATATAGTTCCGGTGGGCGATCTGAGTCCGATAGCCATTTCGCTCCTTAATGCCTATCCACTCCCAAATACGGGCACTAGCCAGTTCATCCATTCGCCAATCAATGCCCTCAAGACCCGTCAAGAAGTAATTCGCATCGACCATAATTTCAACTCGAACCAACGCCTCTTTGGTCGTTACACTCACGACCTAAACTTGACGCAGGAACCTTCCGGTCTTTTTGCAGCTAATAATGTACCGAACTTCGGCACAACGGACACGCGAATTCCGGGTCAGACACTGGCAATTTCATTGACAAGTATTGTCTCGCCAAATTTCGTGAACGAGGCCACCTACAACTTTTCGTCAAACCTGATAGGCTCACACGTAGTCGGCCGCAGCTTTAAGAGCGATTATCCGGGCACGGCTTTGATACCTGAGGTCTTCACCGAGAACAACGCTGGAGTGGTTCCGCAAATAAGTTTCTCGAGCGCCCATTCCAACCTCAATAGCCTGCAAGGCTTCAATATTGTCTACAAGAATCAAGTGGCTCGGGATGTCGCAACCTGGTCTCGCGGTAATCACACGTTTAAATTTGGCGGGGAAATTTCTTGGGAAAAGAAAGATGAAAATGCCAATAACATCACTCAAGGTCTCTTCTCTTTCACGGGAACACGATCAAGAGGTACGACCGGCACGATAAGTTTGACCCAGACAGGCCTCGCCTTTGCCGATTTCATTTTGGGCCGAGCTGACAGTTACAGCGAAGACGAACGTGATGTAACGGTGAAACTTCGTTTCGGGCGTCGGGAATTTTTCGTGCAAGATACCTGGAAAATGCGCCCCAACCTGACATTGGATTTCGGCGTTCGCTACCAGTTCTTCGTGCCGGTTACGGACGTTGACAACATTCTTACTTCGTTCGATCCTGCTCTTTACAATCGCGCCAACGCGCCTACCTGCACCACATCTGCCTGCACAGCCTTGGTCCGTGGTACCGGTAACGAACTCAATGGCATCGTCCGCGCTGGCGTAAATTCTCGTTTTGGAGATTCAATCTATCCCTCCGACAAAAACAACTTCAGCCCACGCGTCGGCGTCGCCTGGGATCCATTTAAAGATGGAAAGACGATAGTTCGCGCCGGGTACGGTCTTTATTACGACCAGCCACTCGTAGGTATCTTCGAACAGAATTCCTTCGTCAACCCGCCATTCAATAGCCGCTCAATCTTCAGCGGATCTGGCGTATCGTTCACCAATCCCAGCGGAGGCGCCCTGGGCAACCTTCCGGTGCGTGACTTAATCGCCTCTGCTGCCGATTTCGAGACGCCGATGATTCAGCAGTGGTCTTTCGCGGTGCAGCGCGAAGTGTTCCGAAACGCCATTGTCGAGATTTCTTATGTTGGCACCAAAGGCGACCATCTAATTCGGCCACTGGATCTCAATCAGGCGCAACCGGCGGATACGCTGCGCGTTGGCTTGGCCAATATCAACACGGTACGTCCTTTCCTTGGCTATCGCCGCATAACCTGGCGCGAGACGACGGCCAAATCGCGTTACCACGGACTGCTTTCATCTTTCAACTACAGGACAGGCACCGGATTTACCCTGACGACTAGTTACACCTTCAGTAAGAATCTGACGGATGCCACAAACGATCGCGACGCAGTTGACTTTCCGCAAAACCCTCTTAACTACCGAGCGGAATACGCAGAGGCACGGACCTCTCGCCGGCACATCTTTTCGTCGTCGTACATTTACGAGCTGCCTTTCTTCAAGAGCTCCAGCGGTTTGAAGCGCGCAATCCTTGGCGGCTGGGAGATCGCCGGCATTACGGACATTGCTTCAGGTCAACCGGTAGCCAGAGTTGGGACGGCCTCAGCTATGCCTGTTGGAGGTGCGCTGATTGGGTTCTACCCCAACGCTATCGGCGATCCTAATAGTGGGCTTGCCGGAACTCGCGATGCTGCGGGCCTCCCGTATATCTTCGATCCAACCGCTTTGGCGGCGCCGGCCAATGGTACCTACGGAAATTTGCCCCGCGCTTTTGCTCGCTTGTTTGGTCGCAACCAGACCAACCTAACTCTTACGAAGAATATTTACTTCGACGCGGAACGGAACGTTCGCCTGCAACTACGGGCCGAATCATTCAACGTTTTCAACCACACCCAGTTCACCGGCGTTGGAGTCAACCTGGCTGACCCAGGAACGCTGGGACGGCCCACAGGTGCGCGCCTGCCACGGGAGTTCCAGTTCGGCGCGAAGCTTTATTTCTAAGGCCAGCCACCAAGTACCTCTGGTGTGCCCGCGTAGTTCTCTGATCTGCGCGGGCATACTCGCATTCGCAGAAGGATGATCAAGAAAGACGCCGAACCCGAATCAGTGCTCTTGCGCGGCGCGCGCATCGTCCTGCCGGAGGGTGTCGCTTCAAAACAATCGCTGTTCGTGGAAGCTGGTCGCATCGTGCGCATCGACGAGGAATCCAACCAGCTTCGCGCGGAGCTAACGAAAAACCTCTCCGGCCTCACTCTTTATCCCGGTTTCGTGGACATGCACATTCATGGGGCTGATGGAGTGGACACCATGCAGGCAACCACTGTGGACCTGCGGCGCGTTGCTAAGTTTTTAGTCAGCGCTGGTGTGACTGCCTGGGTGCCAACCCTCGTGCCTGCGCCGGACATTGATTACCAACGCGCTGTTATGGCAATTGAGGAAGTCATGCTGGGGCAAGCCAAGCAGCAGGCGGATGCGCGAATCCTGGGAGTGCATTACGAGGGGCCATTTGTGAATTTAGCTCAATGTGGTGCGCTTCGAACTGCATACTTCAAACCGTTTTCAAAGTCGACCGATATCGATGATCTGCCCACCCCCAAAGACCGCCGCGCTGTTCGCATGATGACTCTGGCTCCCGAGATCGACGGTGGCATTCAGCTGGTCCGCGAGCTTAAGGAACGGGGATGGATTGCTGCTCTGGGACATACTCGCGCAGGCATCGACGTGTTAGACGAGGCCTTTGCCGCTGGCGCATGTCACTTGACTCATTTTATGAACGCGATGGTGCCCCTACATCATCGTGCCCCGGGACCGATAGCCTGGGGCCTGATAAAAGATGAGGTGACCTGCGACATTATCGCCGATGGCATTCATCTGGATCCTTTCATACTGGGTTTGTTGTTGCGAAAAAAAGGGCCTACTCGGTTGGCTCTAATTAGCGACGCGATAGCTGCCGCGGGCAAAGGCGACGGCGACTACATGATTTGGGGAGAGTGCATCCAGGTGAAGGACGGACGGACCCGAAATGCCAAGGGCAGCATCGCCGGGTCGGTGATCACAATGGTGGATGCTGTGAAAATGATGCTGTCCATCGGAGCATCCGAGAGCGAGGTTGCATGGATGGCGTCGACAAATCCAGCACGGGTCCTCGCTATCGACACCGACTGCGGCTCGATCGAAGAAGGTAAGCGTGCCGATCTTGTTGGCCTCGACGGTAAAGGAAATGTGCGGCTGACAATGGTCGGAGGAGCAATCGTATTTGAAGACGAATCGCGAGGAAGTGCTGAGCAGTAAAGGGCTCGCGTCCGACCCTAATTCGTGTATTTCGTTAGGGCAGTTTTTTACGGAAGCGTTCAGCTTCTGCGGAGCGCCGTTCCTCTTGTAATTCTCGGGCTCGGTCGAATTCGCGTTTAGCCGCTTCTTTCTGCCCCGCCCGCATTAGCGCACGCCCAAGTTGATAGTGGCCATCAGCGATTGAGCCATCAATAAGGACTGCCGCCCTAAGCTCCACGATGCCACGAGTCAGATCACCTTGAAGCACCAGTGCTCTGCCCAGCGCAAACCTGGTATCAAACTCGTTCGGATATGCAGCGGTTGCTTGTTCAAGGAACGGTTGAGCCCGGCTTGCCATACCTTTAGTCAGATATAGATCGCCAAGAGTGAAAGCCGCGCTCGCTTTATGTGGCTCTCGATGCAGCACTTCCAATAGTTGGCGCTCGGCTTCATCGTAGCGATAAAGCTTCCAGTACAGATAGCCCAGGCCATAACGAATCTGCGTCGATTCAGGATCCAGCTCCACGGCCTTCTCATAAGCAACAGTCGCTTCCGGAGTGCGGGCGGAGCCATCGAGAGCGTCTCCATACTGGGCCCATAACGTACTGGATGCGGGATCAATATCCAGGCGCCTGCGCAAGACCAATGAAGCCTCCTGAAAACGGCTCTGACGCATGAAGTTCTGTGCCGCCATCTCTAAAAGACCGGTATCGCGGGGTGAGTGAACCAGGAGTCGGGCAATTTCACGCGTCGCCTCGCGAAATCGCTCGCTACCTATCAATGCCAGAGCAAGCGCTCGGCGCGCTCCTTCATGTGTTGGCTCAAGGGCGAGAGCACGACGAAGAGGTGTAACGGCTTCTAAATACTTGTTGCTTTTTACAAGTGTCAGGCCGATGTTGAAGTGCGCGCCAGCAAGCTTTGGATCGATTGTGATAGCGCGCTGCCAGGCGTCCAGAGCTTCAAGGCTCTTGTTTTGACGATTAAGCGATACTCCGAGATTGTTCCAGGCACGCGCATCATCCGGTGCGATGATAAGCAGAGCCGACCACTCCTCTGTGGCCCTAGGCCAATCGCCGGCTTGCTCAAAAGCTTGAGCTGTTTCGTAGTGCGCTCGCACCACCTCGAGCTTATTTGTGTCTGTACGTTGCGCGAAGAGTCCCGCACTCAAAAGAAGAATCAATGCAGAGGCAGCTGCTAATGGCTTAGCGTTCATTGTCACTTGATCGGGAAACTCATGGCCTGAGAGCGACCAGAACATCTGATTTCAGACATCCAGTCACTGAAGCGACACGGCAAAAAACAGAATTGGCCGGGGACGGCCACCGACATTTAGCGCTGCTGGTCCCATGAATAAACGCGGCGCTACTTCTCTTACCTCATCCACGATTTGTCTGATCAGTGGCGGATTGCCTGGCCCGGAATAATCCAAAACAAACGTTGGCTTCCCGTCGAGGAACGAAGCAGCGAAGCGCGTGGCAAACGGAAACCAGCGTCGCTGCCCCAGCAAGTTTATGCGGTTAATACCGCCACCTGATTCGGTGCTTTTGCTGTGGAAAGATTTACCTTCCCAGGGAAAAACGCTCGAACTCCCAAAATCTCGCAATAGAGATGCGATTGGTCCAGTGCGAGGTGAACGCCAGGCGAGCATTGCTCCGATCGCGTCGCCATCAAGGTCTGAGACTGAGGCTGGTTTCGGAGATGAGCGGTAGAGCCGATCTAACTCTTCAAAACTCATTTTTCGCAAAGCCGCAAGGTTAAGCTGTTGCGTTCCAGAGACTGCGCGAGAGGCTGCACTCATTTGTTGTCTCCTTTTGGTTGAGGTGCTTCGAATTCTTTCGGGCTTTGCCCTCGGTGCGCGGTTAAGTCTCTGACTTACCGGCAGTGACTACTTTATGATTTTAGCGAGGGCTCACCCCGCGGCTATTAAGTTGAAAACAACTTCACGGTAAGTTAAAGACTTACCGCGCACCGGAGGGCACAGCCCAAAATCTAGAATCACCTCTCCGGCGGGGCATACCACCGCCTCACATCCGGCGGCTTTCGCTCACTAGTCCGTAACAGCCGATGATGAAAAGTATTAGCCCAATCACAATGTGCAAAGTATCATCGACCCCAGTCCAAAGAAAATATTGTTTCGGCGGCAGGCCGGCGTAGCTCGCCACCGCCTGATACAGATCAATAAGCCCGAATCCGGCGTTGAATAAACTAACGAGCCGTTCTCTCTTCGACCAGAGCACCGCCAGACCAAGTAAACCAAAGCAGATATGAAAGACGTTGTAGGCTGGGGCGCCGCTCGTAAGACTGAGTTGCGGCGGCACTAGAAATCCAGCCACGCCCACTACGATGAGTAGGGGAGCAAAGATAGCGAGGGTGATAAAGTTTATGCTTCGCTTCGCCATGGTTAAGAACTTTTCCTGTAGAACCCGGCGCGCCGGTAGGAGATATCCAGCAGTTCAACCGGATGGCAGACTCGCAGTTGCATCTCCGCTATCTGCGCTCCCGCGCCGATTTGCATCTGACATCCGGGATTCCCGGTAGCCAGGAGTGTGGCGCCAGTTTCCCTGATGTGACCGAGCTTCTCCTGTAGCACGCCCTCAGACATTTCGGGCTCCAGTAAGTTGTAAACTCCGGCGCCGCCGCAGCAGCGCTCTGCACCTTCAAGCGGTACCAAATCAAGATTGGGAATAGCGCGCAAAACTTTCAAAGGCGCTTCGATCGCATGTTGACCATTCAACAAGTGACAGGAGGCGTCGTAAGTGACTGCGTCGTCTAAGTGCGCGCCACTCACGATTGGCTTCGTTTCGAGTTGCTGACTGACATCACGTACACGAGCTGAAAAACTCTGCGCGCGCGCGGCGAAGGTCGAATCGTCGGCGAGCAGGTGACCGTAAGACACCAGCATCGCCCCACAGCCGCCGGCGTTTGTGATTACCGGCACGTCGCCAGGGCCAAAGGCCGCGATGTTTTGCCGCGCGAGGACGCGCGCGCCTTCTAGATCGCCGGCATGCGCGTGAAGGGCGCCGCAGCACACTTGCTTCGTGGGCGGTTCCGCTCTCACACTGTTTACTTGTAAGACGCGTCTCGTCGCTTCGTTCACGCGAGCAAACAGTCCTTCAGTGACGCAACCGGTAAATAGCAGGGCCGGCTTCATTTGATCTAAGTCGCGAGGCTCCGAACCGCCTTGCTCAGTTTGTGCACTCAGTTGCGGCGCCGAGCTGACCAGCAAGCCTAATCCAAATTGAAACCGCTTCGAAAATAATCCGGCGAGACGCGAGCTCAACAGCAAACCAGCCACGCCGCTTTGCCGAAGTAGTCGGGCGAATGCAAAAGCGAATCGTAAACGAGCCGGGTGCAGCCAGATGTGATTCAGCGCGAGACGGAGCAAACGGTAACTGAGACCTTTTTCGGCGCTCCGACTGTAGATCGTAGCGCGGCTCGCTTCGAGCAGTTCTCCATACTCAACTCCGGCGGGACAAACGGGTTCGCAGGCGCGGCAGCCCAGGCAACGATCAATGTGAGTCTTAAAGGCAGCAGAGTCGGAGCGAAGTTTTTCTTCGACCACCGCCCGCATCAGGTAAATACGGCCGCGAGGACTGTCGTTCTCGTCGCCGGTCAGCGTGTAAGTCGGACAAGCTTCCAGACAGAGGCCGCAGTGAACGCAAGCAAGCAGCTTCTGTTCTTCCGAATGAACCGCGTTTGTTAATTGCTCATTGACTGAAATGTCGTGCAAAACACTTGTCTCAAACTATCGGGGCATCGTTTGCTGATTTCCTAACTCGACCTTTCCTTTCCGTCTGCTCACCCTCATGCCCACTTGCGCCCGATGATAGGTGTCGGCATCAATGCTTACAGTAATCCGACCGCGTTTGTTGTCTTCGATCAAGAGCCGAAAATATGGCCGAGCGCCCAACTCAGATTCGACGTAGCCGGCCCAGCGATCCACGATCACGCCTTCGTAATCCATTCCCACTGTGGTCGGGCGATTGCACGCTTTCCACGCGACGAGTGAAAAGAGCGCGAGCAAAACACAAATACTCGCTGCGCTGAGTATGGTAAAACGATAGTTGCGGCTAGCTGGCTCCGAATCTTGTAAGCGCTTTTTGCGGCCACGCGTAACTTTTCTTAAACCCATCGGTAACGATTGGCGATTGCTGATTGGCGATGGCCAATTGGCCTTTAGCCGGGGAGTCCAATCGAAAATCGGCAATTGGAAATTGGCAATTTACTAGTACCCCACCGCCAGTCCATCACTGCGACGCGGGTCGGTCGCGCCTAAACGCACTCCCGTCTTCTCTTCGATCATGATCCCTTGCGCGTCGCCGAGATAGCGCTGCTTAGCGAACTTATGCCCGCGAGCTAGCAGGGCCTTCTGCGTGTCGCCGGATAGCCCGTACGGTTCGAAGACCAGCTCATCGGGTAGCCATTGGTGATGAATGCGAGGCGCGTCGATGGCCTGTTGGATATTCATTTCGTAGTCGATGACGTTTGTGATCACCTGCAACACAGTATTGATAATTGTTGGGCCGCCCGGAGTACCGGTCGTAAACCACAAAGTTCCGTCCTTGTGCAGCACGAATGTCGGCGTCATCGCCGAGAGGGGACGCTTGCCCGGGGCAACGGCGTTTCGCTCACCCTGAATCAAGCCGTACAAGTTAGCAGTGCCCGGTTTGGCGGCGAAATCGTCCATCTCATTGTTCATAACAACGCCGGTGCCTTTTGCCACCACTCCGGAACCGAACGAATCGTTCAAGGTGTAGGTATTGGCCACTGCATTTCCCTGGGCATCGACGACTGTGAAATGCGTTGTCTCCTCAGACTCGTGACCGGTTGGCTGGCCCGCGCGTACGTCAGTGCTTGACGAAGCGCGTTCGGGATTGATCGACCTGCGCAACTTCTCCGCATACGACTTATCCAGCAGACCCGCAATCGGAACTTTTACAAAATCAGTGTCGCCCATATATTCCGCGCGATCGGCGAACGCGCGGCGCATCGCTTCGACAGTGAGATGTTGACGTTCGGACGAGGCCCAGTCGTATTTTTTTAGCTCGAAGCCCTCGAGGATGTTGAGCATCTCGAGCAACACTGCCCCGCCTGAGGAAGGAGGTGGCATCGAAATTACTGGATAGCCCCGATAACTGCCGCGCAATGGTTGCCGTTCCTTGGCAACATAAGCGCGCATGTCAGCCATTGTGATCAGGCCGTTGTTTCGCTTCATGTCGGCGGCGATCAATTGCGCAGTCCGACCCTGGTAGAACTCGCTCGGTCCTGATTTTTGCAAGCGCGCGAGTGTCGCCGCGAGCTCTGGTTGCCGGAAGATCTCGCCCTCCTTGTAGTAGTTCCCATTGCGTAAAAAGATGCGCCGCGTTTCCGGATACTTTTGCAGGTACTCATTATTACTGAGCGACCGCGAGAGGCCATAACCCATCGCGAAACCCTCGGTCGCGAGACGACGTGCCGGCTCCAACAGTTGGGCCCAGGTTAACTTCCCGGAACCATATTGTTTGAGGGCGAGTTCCAAGCCGGCAACGGTACCGGGAACTCCCGACGCGCGATACCCAATCGTGGACGACCCTTCGCCCTTAAGCAGATTTCCGTCCTTATCAAGATAGACATTTCGGTGCGCCGCAGCGGGCGCCATCTCGCGGTAATCGATTGCCGTGGTCTTACCATCGCGCAAACGAATCATCATGAAACCGCCGCCACCCAGATTACCGGCAGCGGGGTAAGTGACAGCGAGGGCGAGCGCTACAGCGACTGCCGCATCGACCGCGTTGCCACCGCGCTTCATCACATCAACGCCCACTTGTGATGCGACTTCACTGGTGGAAGCAACAATACCGTGTTTAGCGCGGACCGGTTCGCGCGCGGCGAGCGAGGCGACTGGAACACGTCCGCTTGCCGCGAAAGGAGCACTCAGAACGCTGACAGTGATCAGCAGGCAAAGGATCGTGCGTCGATAATAAGATTTCATTGTGTCTCCCGAGAGTAGTGGCTCGTTTCGTTTTGGAGTGCGGCGACGGGACGCCGCTTTAGTTCTGGTTAACGCAAACTGTTAGTTTGCGGCTTTTTTCGGTTCGTCTTTGATGTCGTTTGCGGGAAACTCTCCACCACCTCGCTAAAGACCGCAAACTAACAGGTTGCGTTACCACCTGCCCGGCGAGAATAAGCCCGCGGGATCGAGTTCTTGTTTGATTCTCGTCATCATCCCTTTCGCCGGCATTGCTCCCCACGCATCGATCTCACTTGCAACGCCAATCGGCGCGCGCTCAATGATGAGCGACCCGCCCAACGCTTCCGCAGCCGTCCTCAACGCCATCAGAGTTTGGCTATTCGCAGTGGCTTGGTCCGATTGCATTACTCTGATGCGGCCATCGGCGACGCCTGCCTGCCAAACCGTTTCCCGATCAGCGTATTGGATCACGGACTCAATCATGCGGTGAACCTCGGAAGGCCTCACCGCTATTCGATAAGACAGCCCTAAGCTGTTTCCCATTGGAGCTAACCGCAGCTTGCGCCAGATCGAGTCATCGTCATTAATGATCTCCACGTCTCGCGGGGCGGAACGACTAATTAGTTCAGTGGCCTTTTCGATTTGGTAGTCGACTGTCTTCTCTATTCCGGCAAATCTTATCAGTAGTTGTACTTCACCGGGAGACGGGAGTGCGGCGCTGGCATCTTGGAAGTCGGTTGATAAGAGCTCAATGGCAACTGGGAAAAGAGCTGCCTTATAAACAGACCAGGCTGCTTTGAAGACTGACTGGAAAGATCCCCGAGCGCGAATTGTTGTTTCCTGCGCTGGTCGCGGTCGTAACTTAAAAGTCACTTCACAGATAACCCCTAAAGTTCCGAAGCTTCCCGTGAACAACTTGCAAAGGTCGTAGCCGGCAACGTTTTTTACCACGCGTCCACCTGCTTTGCACGACTTTCCGTCCGCGAGCACGACCTTCATCCCAATCACGAAGGTGCGAGGCGAACCATAGGCCGTTCGCTGAGCGCCAGCTATTCCGGTAGCGACTACGCCGCCGACAGTAGCGCGCCCATCGTCTGGAGGATCGAGAGGCAACCACTGTCCGCCGCGGTTAAGCGTTTCGTTGAAAGCATCAAGTGTTATCCCGGCCGCAGCGCTTGCCACCAGATCCGCGGGTTCGTGCTCGACGACACCGCCTAAGCTCGTCGTGCTTAGGATTAGGTTTACAGGTCTCGGCTGATTACCCACGCCCAGCCAAGTTCCCGCTCCGCCTGGCATAACAGTCCAACCTTCGCTCGACGCTAGTCTCATAACTTCGCACGTTTCCTCGATGGAAGCAGGAGTGACGGAGATGGGTAGATGGGGAGATGGGGCGACGGGGCGAAGGGAAGAGACGTTTGCGGCACCAACGATTTCAGCTAAGCGTTTGAACGCGGCATCTTCACTAAAGGTCGCTGAATTTCGTACAACAGTCGCACCACCGCTCCCCTGTCCCCATATCTCCCCGTCTCGCCGTCCACCTCTCTCCCCGTCTCCCTGTCCCCGCGTCTCAGCGTCTCCCTGTCCCCGCGTCTCCGCGTCTCCCTGTCCCCGCGTCTCCGCGTCTCCGTTCCCGCCCGCTACCGCGCGTGCTTCACCACAGCCTTTCAGCAGCGGAATAATCTTTCCGGGATTGCAGAGCCCATCCGGATCGAAGGCGCGACGCACCCGCAACATCGTTTCCATGTCGTCGTCGGAAAAGATCAATGACAGAAAGTCTCGCTTATCAAGTCCCACGCCGTGTTCGCCGGTTATTGTTCCACCCGCGCGCACGCAAGTCTCCATCAACTCCCGTCCCGCCTCTTTTACTCGCCGCACTTCTTCGGCGGATCGGGAATCGAAACAAATGAAGGGATGCAGATTGCCGTCACCCGCGTGAAAAACATTTGCCAGCCGTAAATTAAACTTCGCTGAGATGCGATAAGCGTCGGCCATCACCTCGGGAAGCCGCGACCGAGGAACAACCGCATCCTGGATCATTGAATCCGGCGCAATTCTTCCGACAGCGCCAAACGCTCCCTTCCGCGCCGCCCATAAACGCTTGCGTTCGGCTTCGTCGCGAGCGAGACGGCACTTGCGCGCGCCATAATCGAGGCAGATGTTTCGCACTCGTTCTGCTTCGGCGTCGATACCGGCTTCCAGACCGTCCAACTCAATTAATAACGCCGCGCCAATATCTAAAGGCAAGCCCGCGGCGAACACACTCGCTTCCACCGCGCGAATAATTTCGCGATCCATCATTTCGAGAGCCGCAGGCATCACTCCGGCCGCAATGATCGCTGAGACTGCATGGCTTGCTTTATCGACGTCCTTGAACTCAGCGAGGAGAGTGCGCACCGCCGGCGGCACTGGCACTAGACGCAGCAGTGCCTCGGTCGCTATGCCGAACGTACCTTCAGATCCTACGAACAGACCGAGCAAGTCGTAACCACCGCTTAACGCCTGGCCACCAAGCTCGACAACCTCGCCACCCGCCAGCACCGCTTTTACTCCAAGCACGTGATCGGTAGTTGTTCCGTACTTCAGGCAATGGATGCCGCCCGCACTTTCCGCGATGTTGCCGCCGATGGTGCACGTTCCCTGGCTTGAAGGGTCTGGGACATAGTGCAGACCGAGATGGGCCACAGCGCGCGACACCTGAGCATTAACAACACCGGTTTGCACGAGTGCAGTCCGATTGTCGGCGTCGATATTCAATACCTTCCGCATGCGCGCCATCTCAATGACTACGCCGCGTTCGAGGGCGAGCGCGCCGCCAGATAAACCTGTCCCCGCGCCGCGCGGTGTGAAAGGCACCTTCGCACGTTGCAGGACGCGCATCACTTCAGCGATTTCTTCAGTTGATCTGGGAAAGACGACAGCGCGCGGCAGGTATTTGTGTTGCGGCAAACCGTCGCACTCATAGACGAGTAGCTCGTCCGGATGTGACAGCACGCCTTTACGACCGACGATCGCGCGCAAGTTTTCGATCAATGTATCCAAGATCTGCTCCGAGGAATGTTCTAACGCTCTCATTCACCCCGTGCTCAAGCCCGGTGAAACTCACCGCCCGCTATATTCGAACCGTTGTAACGGTTTCTCTAGCTGTAGGCCGCATTGGAAACCCTTAAAACCGGTCCTTTGATATTGGTGCTCGAGTCACCGGGCCCAAGTCCGGTGAAATAAGAATTTAATTAAGAGAACGCCGGCTTTCGAAACTAGGGCTGCACGGCAGTCGGCGTCTTGAAAATCCGGTAAAGAAAATAGATCACCAGTCCTGCCGCTAACGCGATCGCCGAATCAACCGCCTCGATCAAAGTACTGTTTGATAAAAGCCAGAGGGATAACAGGATCGCAATTACGCTAACTACGATCCCAGCCGGCAGCACAAACATTGCCGGCGGCGCGTCTTTCTTGTAACGCAGTCGCGGCAGTGCTGCACACGTTGCCGCATACGCCAGCAACCTGGCAATCGTGCTCACCGTAAGCGCGTAGATCAAACTACTCGAAAGAGTCAGAGCGAGAACTAGAGCAGCGGTCAATAGGATCGCAATGTGTGGAGTGCGGAAACGCTTGTGCACGGCGGCGAGTCCCTGCGGCAACTCTCCCTGCAATGCCATTGCGAAGGGGATGCGCGGAGACGACAACAGATTTACATTGAGGTTGCCGATGATCGACGTTATCGCACCTGCCGCTATCAGCGACGCTCCTATCGGACCCAGGAATGATTGGGCCGCGTCCGCCAGGGGACGTTCAGTCTTGCCAAAGTCCACGAGGGTGCCGATACAGACCACTTGAATCAACAGGTAGAACGCCGTAACGATGGTAATCGCGGCGAGAATGGCTATCGGCAGACTGCGACGTGGGTTCTCGATTTCGCCTGCCGGTACGCTCACATTTTCGAAACCGGTAAACGCGTAAACGATTAACAGTACGGTCGTCGAAAATGTCCCGAGTGATGGAGCAGCTCCCAAAGTGAAATTTGCTGGAGTCAGGAAAAAGAGCCCAGTCGCAATGAAAACTAAAAGCGGCAGTAGTTTTGCGATCGTAAAAAAGTTGCTGGCAACGGTGGCATCGCGAACGCCTATATAGTTGATGGTGGTTAGGATGGCAGTCAGTACAGTAATTATCAGGGCACGAATCAAGCCCGAGGATGCCGGAGGCCAAAAGAATGCTAAGTAAACAACCAGCAGATTACAGTTGGTGGCATAGGCGCTGATGCGCGCCAGCCAATTCAGCCAGCCAACCTGAAAACCAACGGTGGGGCCAAAGGCGACTCGCGCGTAACGATACGGACCGCCTGTGTCAGTGAAGCGACTGCTAACTTCGGCGAAACAAAGAACGATAAGCACAGAAACAAAAGCGCAGGTCGCAAAGGCAATTAGACTGTAGGGGCCGATCAGACCAAAAGCCTTGGCCGGCAAGACGAAAATGCCGGCACCGATGATGCTGTTAATTGTAAGTCCGATGAGATCCCATTGACGAATACCGCGAACGAGTCCTTCATTCGATACTTTTTCCATAGCCTGCCTTATAATCTAGATTGTTTATTGTGACAACAACATTGACTTTTGGAGTGCGGTGGCAAGCGCGACACCGCTTTGGTTTTTCCTTTCAACAAAAGAAGCTCTGCTGCAGGATAACTGAAACCGCCAAGCCGCCACGAAACCGTTAAAACGGTTACTGGGATATGCTCAGCTTAACACCGGGCTGAAGCCCGCTGAGAATCGGAGCAATCCCTATTTGTAACCATCGAGCTCCGTCTAACAACATTTGTTCGAAATTCCAACGCGAAATCTTAAAAATCATGAAACTAAAAATTGCAATTACTTGCACCCTCGTTTGCATCCTCTCGCTCATTTCATTTCCCCGGGTGAGCCATGGTCAGGAGTCGCACGCTAAAGATTCTCAAACTGCGCTTCAGGCCCTCGTCGATAAAGCGGCCCGCGAAACGATCGCGAAATTTGCCGACAAGAAACTCGAAGAGAAGCAGCTTTCGATCACGCTCATTGACCTACGCGATCCGGCGCAACCGGTGACCGCGAGCTTTCGCGGTAACGAAAGAATCTATCCCGCCAGCGTGGTGAAAATGTTTTACCTGGCAGCGACCCATCGCTTTCTCGAGGACAAGAAACTGACTTTAACTCCGGAACTCAGCCGCGCGCTGAAAGACATGATTGTCGACTCTTCCAACGAGGCGACGCAGTATGTGCTCGATGTAATTACCCACACGACCGGCGGCTATGAGCTGCCACCTAAAGAGATGGTGAAATGGCAACACGCTCGCAATGTAGTCAATCGCTATTTTACGTCGCTTGGTTATACAAACATCAACGTCAATCAGAAAACCTTTTGTGAGGATGCTTATGGTCGCGAGCAAGTTTCGCGCGGACCAAATGGCGAGAACCGCAATAAGTTGACCACAGACGCCACCGCGCGACTGATGATGGAAATTGCCACGCGCAAAGCGGTAACGCCGGAGCGCAGCAATCAGATGATGGAGTTGCTGAAGCGCGACTATGCTGGTTCAAGCAAGGACGGAGATGATCAGGGGCACGGCTTTACGGGTATTGCTCTGAAAGAAATCGATGGCGCTCGCTTGTGGTCAAAAGCCGGCTGGACAAGTACTACGCGGCACGACGTGGCTTACATTGAACTGCCAAGCGGCGCCAAATTTGTGCTCGCGACATTTACGACAGATCACGCTAACGAGCGCGAAATTATTCCTACTGTCGCTCGGGTCGTGATCGACGTCCTGAAAGAAGTGAAATAGGCAATGCGAATCAAGCCGAAGGCGTGAAAGTTAATAGCCGTGGGCAACGCCGACGGGTGCATATAAGAATTAACGCGTCGGGGTTCTAAAGAATCACTCTTTCGGGGGCGTCGCGAAACGCTCGCCCCCGGCTATTTACTTAAATCCCTTCGGGATTAACGAACCGCATCGTGGTGTTCTGGCTCATACCAAATGACCGACGACCTCTCCCGTTTTCACCAACCAATCACCGACCTGTTTCCCCGCGCTGGGGACCATGCGCAACAGAGACGCTATCGGTTATCTAACGATCAGGTCGAGTTTTTTCACACGCACGGATATCTGGCAGGCGTGAAGCTCCTGGATGACGCGCAGGTCGAAACACTTCGCGAGGAGCTAGCCGTGCTCGCCAATCCCAATCATGCGGGACGCGACCTGTTTTATGAATACAACACCAACGAATCGAGCGATCCTGCAACTGTCCTGTTTCATGCTCTCGGCGCGTGGCGAGTAGTGCCTGGCTTTCACGATTTGCTTTGGCATCCGGCCTTTATTATTCCTGCAGCACAGTTATTGGAAGGGGCAGTCCGTTTTTGGCACGATCAGATTTTTTCCAAACCGGCCTATCACGGCGGGATTGTCGCGTGGCACCAGGACTATTCTTATTGGACGCGAACGGAGCCGATGCAACACCTCTCCTGCTGGATTGGTCTGGACGACTCAACTCGCGAAAATGGCTGTCTCCACTACGTGCCGGGAAGTCATCGCTGGAATCTCTTGCCGGTAACTGGGCTGGCGAATGATATGAAGTCAATTGAGTCGGTTCTGACTCCCGAGCAAAAGGAAAATTTCCAGCCGGTCGCGATTGAGCTGAAGCAAGGTGAAGCTTCCTTTCATCACCCGTTGATGGTTCATGGCTCGTTTGCAAATTCAACTTCGCACTCGCGCCGGGCGACAGTGATCAATGTGTTTCGCGACGGTGTGTTGTCTGCATCTGAGAAGCCGCTGTTAGCTGGAGTGCCCGCCATAGCGACGGGTAATAGGGTGGAAGGGCAATTCTTCCCGCTGCTTTTGGATCCTGATAACCCTTCGTAATTCCGTGGAGTATTCTCTAACCATAAATCCCCACTGGGGCAGAAGCAGTGCCGTGGTGGGCGGCCTTGCTTGGATCTCACTATTCTCGTTGCAAATTGGTGATTCGCACGAGACTGGGTTGATCCAAAGAATCGTTTTGCTGGGGATACTTGTAATTGTTCCCCTCGGTCTTTCGCTCGTCCCATGCGCCAACTCAGAAGAACGAAACGCAAAACTCTATCGCTTAGCTTTGCTTGCACAACCTTTCGGCGCAATTGCCGCGCTTGCTTCATTTCTACTCCCACCCGGCGTGCCGGCTGCCGCACTCGCGTCCCTGTGGTTCGTTGTCACAGCCGTGATAGCGCTACTTGGACTGTCGCGCCTCGCCAACCCTAAATTAAGATCAGCAGCGGAGATCTCTATCAGTGCCGGGCTGATTTACGTATCAGTGGCGGGTTCATGGTTGATTGTCTCTCGCCTTGGCATTCAGATACTGGGCTACGGTGACACCATTATTTTACTCACTGCGGTTCACTTTCATTTTGCCGCTTATGCTGCACCAATCTTAGCGGGACTCGCTGGACGAAACCTGACCGAGGAAGGGAACTACAACCGTGCCTACAAACTCGTTCCTGTAGGAATCATCGCGGGAACACCTCTCGTCGCGGCGGGCATCACGTTCTCTCCCGTTGTAGCATTGGTAGGAACGGTGATGATCTCGGTTTCGCTGGTGATCTTGTCCGTGCTCGTCGTCGGCTGGATTCTGCCTTCAATTCCATCGGTGCCCTCTCGAATCCTGCTCATCATTTCATCTGCCTCAACCTTGCCGGCAATGGTCCTGGCCTGCGCTTATGCCTACAGCATCGTCTTTCAAAAACTGATCATCGATATTCCGCAAATGGCGATGACGCACGGCTTGATTAATGCGTTCGGGTTTGCTCTTTGCGGACTTGTAGGCTGGGCTCTCGCGGGTAATCACAAACGCAAAGACGCCGAGTTGCAGAGACGCAAAGACAGTCTAAACAGTTTGCAGAGTGGTTAAAAGAAGATCAGTAAATACCTATAAGTCCTTGGTTGATGTCGCTCCTGCTTGTGTCTTTGGGTCTTTGCGTCTCCGCGACTGAGCGTCTTCGCGTTGAGAGAGAACCATGGAACTTCGCGGCAGCTTGAGTGTCTAAGAGTGCACTACTGATTTAAAGGAGTGCCGCCCATGTCTCTGGCAACACCAATTGAAACCAAGCCGAACATCAATGTCACACCGCTGATTGATGTCCTGCTCGTCTTGCTAATCATCTTCATGGTTGCGGTACCTTTAAGACCAGCACGCTTCATGACAAAACTGCCGGCGCCGCCTGATGATCGACAGCTGCCACCGAGCGATCATACGCTCGTAGTCACGATCGAAGCCGACCGCACTCTTAAATTGAATGGCTTAATTGATATGGGAACCGTTGGTGAGCCACTCAAGCTTGTGCAAACGCTCGCAGATCTCTTTCAGCAACGCGCCCGCAATCGCGTCTACCGCGAAGGGATGCTCACGAGAACCGACGTGCCGGAGCAGCTCCGCATTCAGAAGACGGTCTTCATCAAAGCCCCGCGCTCAATTCCGTACGGCGAGGTAACCAAAATTATCGACAGCATCAAAGGTGCCGGAGCCGACCCTATCGGCCTGCAATTGGATCGGCTGAATTGATGCCGTCGCAAATTAATGTTGAATAATTGGTGATTATCTACTTGACACGGGGTATGCCTGTAGAGTACTATCTATCTATGGGCGAACGATTCAACAAGTTTAACTCTCGTCAGGGTCGCAGTTCTCATCCTCTTCTGGAGGCTTTGCGATCCGCCTCACCCGCTCTGCCACTTCTGGCCCTACTGAATAATCCAGCAGTTCATCCGATGTCATATCAATCGGCTCTTTCTTCTCTTCGTCTTGCATAGGAGTCTCCATGATTACCAAAGCCCCAAAAGTTAAATCTCAAAAACCTGACATCGACTTGATGAAACTAATTGCCAAGTTTGACACGGATGAAAAATGCCGCATAACCCTTGAGAAGCTACGTTGGCCAGACGGCGTTCGCTGCATCCGCTGCGGCTCGGAAAAGATTTCACGCAATTACAAGCGCAATCAATTTGAGTGTGATTCATGCGGCTACCATTTTAGCGTAACAGCCGGAACTATATTCCATGATTCTCACTTGGCGCTTCGCAAGTGGTTCATCGCTATCTATCTCATCTGCGAATCGAAGAAAGGGATGTCCGCGCTTCAACTGAAACGGACGCTGGGCGTAGCCTACAAGACCGCTTGGTATCTCTGTCATCGCATCCGCGAAGCCGTTAAGGATGTTGGACACTCGGAACTGTTGAGCGGAATTGTTGAGTGCGATGAGGCATACATTGGCGGCAAACCCCATAACATGCACGCATCCCGAAGAGCCAAACTTCCAAAGGTTAAAGGCAAGAATCTTTACGCGAATAAGACAATGGTTCTTGGCGCCATTGAACGCGGCGGTAACGTGAGACTGCAGGTAAGCCGCGAATCGTACCCCAGCCGCGAAGTACTTCACGCTTTCATCAAAGCGAGACTTGCAGACGAGACTGCGATGGTTTGCACCGACACCATGACTCAGTACCGATTGGTTGCAGACGAAAACACCAAACATGAAATGGTTAGCCACGTTCAAAAAGAATGGGTTCGAGGGGTTGTTCACACTAATACTCTGGAGAACGTCTGGAGCCTCTTTAAGCGTTCGATAGTTGGTTCCTACCATCAAGTTTCTGTGAAGCATCTAGACCGTTATCTTGACGAGTTTGAATTCAGGTTCAACAACCGTAATAATCCTTACCTTTTCCGCGATACGTTGCTAAGATTGCTCTCCACTAGCAATCTTGAATACAAGGATTTAACATCTGACCAAGCGGCTTAATTCCGCAAGGAGAAGATTATGTCTGCCTACACTCCCACAGTGCCTCACGCGTCCGTAGAAGAACGGCTTGCCCGTTTGGAATCGATGGCGACTACCGTAGTTCCCTCAATTCCTCCAGCACCAACGGCTAAGATTCCTACTTGGTTAGCAGTGCTTAACGTAGGCACCCTTCTAGCAGTAGTTATTGCGGTCGTCACGTTTGCCTTCTATTTGGGAGGGCTAAACAATACAGCCATCACAACCGCGCAAAACCTCGACAAACTAAATACAGCTGTCGTGGGTACTAGCAGGGACAGCATCGCTAGCCGCCTCAGTGTTATTGAAACCAAACTCGATGCCCTGCCTAGGTCTGAACCTCCTAAGTAACTTAGATTCTTGGCGGGACTCGTCGCCACTCTTTAATGAATCCAGCCCTCGACAGTACCGAGGTTTTGTGTTTCGACTATTAGCTGTTTGTCTTTCAAGCGCGCCCAAAGCAAACACCGCAGCGTGAATTTTTGCTTTTGGGAGTCTTCAACAAAAAGATAAAGAACCGTTCGCATCTCACTTCCGTCGGGCATTTGCTTCAAAGCGATTTCGTCGAAACCAGATAAGAAATAAAAGAACGGTTTTGGCGATACGACACGAGGATTCTCATCCATTTTTGTTGGTGAATCTCCAAGTTTGCTGCCCCACAGGTAGAATTCGGAGCCTGTTAAGTTATAGATTTGGATTTGTTTGTCGCGATATAGAAACGCAACCGACAAGAGGGGCATCCTCGGAGGCTGTCGAAGCGGAAGCCCCGCTATATTGATCTCGTGTGTAATTACTTCCAACGTAAGAATTGAATCGGCCAATTCCAACTTGAGCATGCGCCTCTGATCTGCCTCGTCCGTGTATTTCGATTTGCGAGATGTCCTGTCGTATTTATCCCACTCGAATTTGTACGGTGTGTTTTGCCCAAACTTACGCATCTGAATGTCAATTCGACCGAGCGCGACCGAACATTTCTCTATCCAGTCGTTATACGTTTTAATCCCGCGATCGAAATTTGTTAAATCGATGACCCTTCCCTCGTCTATCAATTTCTCAATTTCGCTCCGTAGTGCGGCCACCAATTCTTTCGCTTCATTGGTATCCCTCCAATCAGGAGTCGGTGTAGGAGTAGGAGCAGGCGTAGGAGATCGCAAAGATAAAGGTGACGGTGGGGGCGATGATAGTACCCTCTCTGCTTCGGCGAGTACTTCTTGCAATCGGTATTGCTCGCGGATTCCGGCAATCAGTTCAGCCAACTCCTTCTCTCCAAGGTATCTACATGCGGCGCGAATATCGACTTCATCTTCAACGGTGGGAGAAAAGTCAACGCCGTGTTTTTGAAGCATTACGATGTAGCTTGCAGCGGGCTTTCTTTCTTGCCGTCCTGGTTTACACGAACGGATCAATTGCTCCTTAGAAATTGGCTTGCGCTGTGATATTGCAGAAGGCATTAACGCGCTAATACCTACGACTATTAGCATCGCCCCAATAGTGTATCTTCCCATCTGCATGGCTTAGTGTGCTTAACCCTTCGTTTCGTCTTTGGTGATGATACCCGTACCGGACTCGGTGTCGGAAGCGATGCGGAAGCCGGGGAGGGCAACGACTGAATAGCCGGAGCGGGAGTGGGAGTGGGCGTCGGACTGACTGCCGGGACGCCAAGGGTTGGTTGAGCGATTTGTAGTGCTGGTGTTTTAGTTGGGCGATTCCATTCAAACAGTCCGATAACCCCGATAAGAATAAACACGCCTAACACCCCCAGACCTCTGGCAATAAGTCGCCGTTCTTCATGCGCCCTAAAGTCATATATACACTTGGCAATAAAAAGAAGGATACTGACTGCAAATAGAATTTCTGCAAGCCTATACAGAGACGGGGAATAAGTTTCCGGGATTAGCGCCAAAGTCAGCATTAAGGCACCTCCGGCCCCGAATAGGCCAATGAGAATGCCAACCGGGTTCCATCCCATGAGATAGTGACCAGTCTCCAGCGCAACCGTTCTACTCCGCGTAACCAAGCCCAAAAGCTTTGCCATCCTTGCCGAGTGAACAGCCTGCGACTCCCGCGCTTGATCTTCTTCCCATGCACGACGTTGCGACGCGGACACAATTGGAATTTGAGGTTCAGTGGCGCTGGGTGCGTGTTCGTTTTCTGTAGCCTTGCGATCCATCTCTTCTGATATTCGTCGCTGATACTCCAAGCTCTCGAAGTCCCCGGACAAATCGTTCGGATCGATGGGCTGGTTTGACGCGATAGCGCGCTTAATCCGCTGTCTCTTGTAATACTCCTCGGAGGGATTACTAACTTTCGGACGAAAGCGGTGCAAAGGCTCTTTAGATTGAGGGTCGATGTCGGCCTTTTCCGAGGTTGGCGAGTCGGAGGATTCAGGCATTGCGGGGCAATTATCTGGCCTGACGCATCCCGCGTCAAGTAGATAATTACCGAATAATTAACACTCGGCCTGGTGTAGAATCTCTTACTGAGATTGCATGGTCCGAGAAATCCGTTCAACACCACTCCGTTATGGCCTGGCGCTGGGCGCGTTTCTCCTGGCGATGCTGGTCATTCTTGGCCTGCCGCGCATTACCACTCTCAGAATTGATCTCACGTCCTTGATCATCCTCGTGATGATTGGCAGCGCCTGGTACCTCGGGCGCGGGCCCGGTCTGCTCATCGCACTCCTCTTCGAACTGGTCCTGGACTACTTTTCCACCGCACCGTTCACTGCGAAAACCTGGATCATTGTTTTTAATCGGTTGGTGTTATTCACCGCGCTCGTGCTCTTTGCCAGTTCGCGGCGCAAGTCAGAAAAGCAGCTGCGGGAACAGGGAGAACTATTGCAAGTGACGCTTGCAAGTATCGGCGATGCCGTGATCGCGACCGACATAAACGGGCGCGTGAACTTCATTAATCCCACAGCAGCGGCGCTTACGGGTTGGAATGAGGCAGATGCCACTGGCAGATCTTTTGACGAGGTGTTTCGTGTAGTTAACGAAGACACTGGGAAACCCATCGAGAGTCCTTTTGAAATCGTGAAGCGGGAGGGAAATGTAGTAGGACTCGCAAATCATACTGTCTTGATTACTCGAGACAGCAGCCGGCTGCCAATCGAAGACAGCGGAGCTCCCATCAGGGATTCGGACGGCAACATGATCGGCGTGATTGTCGTGTTCCACGATACCAGCGAGCGCCGGCGCATTGAGCAGGAGCGCGAAGCACTCTTGCGGAGCGAGCAGGAAGCCCGCAAGGAAGCGGAAGCTGCCGATCGTCTAAAGGATGAGTTTCTCGCGACTGTCTCTCATGAACTACGCACGCCATTGAGCGCGATTCTCGGCTGGTCGGCCATGCTCAACCTCGGCGACATCGATGATGAGACACGCACGAATGCTCTCAAGGTGATTGAACGCAATGCTCGCTCACAGGCCTCGATCGTCGACGACATTCTCGACGTTTCTCGCATCATTACCGGCAAGCTAAATATTGAACAGCGCACGGTAGACCTTGCGCCACTGATTCACACAGCGGTTGATACTTTGCATCCGGCGGCGACAGCTAAAGAAATAAAAATCACCGTTGCTCTCGACTCGCAGCGAGGACTCGTCACTGGCGATCCGGCGCGCCTGCAGCAGATAGTCTGGAATCTCGCTTCCAACGCAATTAAATTTACGCCTGCCGGTGGCCGCGTCGCAATTCACCTTAAGCGCGTTGATTCTCATTTGGAATTCAGCGTCAGCGACACGGGCATCGGCATCAATAAGCCTTTTCTCCCGCACGTGTTTGAACGCTTCCGCCAGGCAGACTCTTCGACAACGCGCGCGCATGGAGGCTTGGGCCTGGGTCTGGCAATCGTTCGACATCTGGTGGAGTTACAGGGCGGGACCGTCCTCGCGGAAAGTGAAGGCACCGGAAAAGGATCAGTGTTTACAGTGCGCTTGCCCGTAGCCGCTGCCGTCGATCTGCCGGCAGCCGAGCCCAGAGCTGCAGCAGCTCCGCTAGATCGAGTTGATCAGTCTGTGCTGCGGGAATTCGATTTGCGCGGACTGCGTGTGTTGGTGGTGGATGATGAGCAGGACACGCTCGAGATCGTTTCGCTGTTATTGCGTTGTTACGGAGCTACGGTGCGCACAAGTCTCTCGAGTGGGCACGCTTTAGAGGTATTCAATGACTGGAAGCCCAACGTCTTGATCTCCGACGTGGGCATGCCGGGTGAAGATGGCTACTCATTCATTTCGAAAGTCCGATCGCTACCTCCTGAGGCTGGCGGCGAGACTCCCGCTCTCGCCCTCACGGCGTACGTGAGGGAAGAGGACCGATTGCGCTCGCTCGCCGCAGGCTATGAGATGCATGTGAAGAAACCAGTCGAGCCATTTATCCTTGCGGAAGCAGTTGCTCGCCTGGCCAAGCGGAACTAAGGCGATTGGCGATTGCCAATTGGAATCTCACCATCATCCGGACCCTCTCGATCAGGAGTGAAATCTTAAATACGGAAGTTTTCGCGCACACGAAGACGGGTCTTGCCGCCCGGTTCGCCAATCCGCAGTCCGCAATTGGCAATCGGCAATCGGGTATAATGTCGCGGTTGTTTCCCCGTTGCTGCTAGCAAGGAGTTGGATGATGACTTCACCCCTTAATCGCTTGTATCTCGCTGCAATTGCCGTCTTCTTAATCATCGGGCTTGGTCCCAGCGCTCGATCGCAGGAAGGCGGTGGTCAGGTCAATCGCGACCTCATCGGCGGCGCTTTGTTGATCTTTCGCACCCCGGAAGACCCTCCCGTGGGCGGTGGGCGATTAAAAGGACATCGGATCACTCCAAAGGTCGCCAAGGAGCAGAATCGGATTATCGCCCGCGCTAATGCAGCCCGACGGGCTCCGACTCCACGTTATGAAGAAGCAGAACAGCAATACCGTGAGGCTGCTCGTCTCGATCCGACTGACGCGCGTTCTTATGCGGGGTTGGGTAACGTCTATCTCGATCAAACCCGCTACCGGGATGCCGTTGCGCAATATCAACAAGCAATCGAATTGAAGGGTGACTATACCGACGCGTTGATGCCGTTAGGTTACGCTCTTGTTCGCCTGAATCGATTGCCGGAAGCGATTGAAAAATACAATCAAGCACTTAAAATTGAGCCCGACAATCCTGAGATCCACAACAACCTCGGTTACCTCTACAACCATACGAAACGCCACGACGACGCGGTCGCCGCTTGCCTGGAAGCAATTCGCCTGCTGGGTGAGACCGGTGAAGCTTACAAGCAAGGCTTCCAAACGCGTCAGGAGGTTTTGTCGCATGCGTACAAGAATTTGGGAAATGCCTACAACGGCATGAACAAATTTGAAGAAGCTGCCAAGGCGTTACGTCAGGCGACAATCATCGAGCCGAACAGTGCTGCAGCTTTCTTCAATTTGGGGCTGACGCTATACAGTGGAAAGCGCTATTCCGAAGCAATTCTGGCTTACAAGGAAGTGATTAAATTGCGTCCGACTCTGGCGCCGGCGCGATTCAATCTGGGACTCGCTTATCTTGCGATCAACGATAAGCAAGCGGCTACGGCTGAGTACGACGCTTTGAAACCGCTCGACCCGCAAGCGGCCGAGCAGTTGCGCCGGATGATCAGGCAGTGACGGGACAATGTTTTTGACAGGGCAAAAAGGCGACCGAGGAGGTCGCCTTATTAGTAGGGGCGGTACTCTTTGGCCGCCCCCTTTGTATATTGCGGGCCCTATTGGTTGGCAATGGGGCGCCCACGGAGGGACCCCCTACACCTAAATCAGAAGAATCTGTTAGTCTTTCGCACACAACAATCTTATGGAAGCATCTCTAACAGCGGCAGGAGTGATGGCCTTACTCGGCCTTGGCTTGATCTTCGGTCTTAAGCATGCCACCGAAGTTGACCACGTAGTCGCCGTCTCGACGATTGTCAGTGAGCATCGAAGCGTTTGGCGTTCGGCGATCGTTGGCGGTTTGTGGGGCGCAGGCCATACGGCTGCACTGTTATTCGTCGGCCTGGGCTTGTTGGTTTTCCGCTTGCCACTGCCAACATTCGTGGCAACCGGTCTGGAGTTTGGCGTTGCTTTGATGATCATCGGCCTGGGCGTTTTAACAGTTGTACGCGTGCTGCGAAAACGCGCCGACGTGCACATTCATCGCCACACGCATGACGGTGGGTCACACGTTCACATTCACTTTCACGAGCAGGGCACCGAGCATGAAAGTCCGGCTCGTGCGACAGTGCCACACTCTCACCAGGTTTCTCGTCTCGGTCTTAAGCCGCTGCTTGTGGGAGCGATGCACGGGCTGGCCGGCTCTGCGGGTCTAACTCTGCTGGTGTTAACTCAGATCAAGTCAGTGGGTTTGGGTATGCTCTATCTTGGCGTGTTTGGTTTAGGTTCGACACTTGGCATGCTCTTGATGTCCAGCTTGATTGGATTACCCTTCGTGTTTAGTGGAAAACGCTTCAGCAATTTCAACCATGGGCTGCAAGCTTTGGCTGGCTGCCTTAGCATCGCTTTCGGATTGTGGTACGCCTACCAGGTAAGCGTCGGTTGAATCCCTTCGTAAAATTCTAACCAAAAAACGAGCTTTAAACTTTGTGCTTAGCCTTTGTGCGTAGTCCTTTGTCTTTTTGATCCAGTAGCTCAGCCTTTAACATCCACTCAAACTTTATCAGCGAACAAAGTTCAAAGAACCAAGTTCAAAGCTCGTCTTATTCCTGGCCTTGGCGGTTAAAGTTTGATTTGGCACACTTCAATTTTTCATATGGAGAATGCCTGTGCCAGCCAAACCAAAGACAATTGACCAATATCTTGCCGCCCTACCCGCTCGCCAACGCGTCCCGTTGGAGAAGTTGCGCAAGACAATCAAGTCAGTAGCGCCAGAGGCCGAGGAGAGCATCAGCTACGGACTGGCTGCCTTTCGGCAAAGCGGCATGCTCGTCGGTTTTGGGGCGTCAAAGAACCACCTGGGTTTTTATTTGATGTCTGCCTCGATTCTGAAATCCTTTGCGGATGAACTAGAAGGCTATGACCTGAGCAAGGGCACCATTCGCTTTCAGCCGGAGAAGCCTCTGCCCGTTGCTCTTGTGCGGAAGCTGGTAAAAGCGCGGCTCGCTGAGAACGAAGCCGGCTCAAAAAGGAAAGTCAGCGCGCTTAAGACCAAAAAGGCGGCTAGCAAGAAAGTCAGCAAGGCGAAACCGGCGAAGAAAACAACGAGCGGGCCGGAGATTGATGTGGAGGCGGTCGTCAACAAATTGCGGCGTTTGGGCAGCAAAAGCGCTCGTGACGGCTTGGCACGTTACGCTATTCCGGCGGACAACGCTTTGGGCATCGCAGTCGGGACATTACACAAACTGGCCAAGGAACTCGGACGTAATCACGAGCTTGCCGCGGGGCTTTGGAAGGCTGGTTATTTCGAGGCGCGGATGCTGGCGACTTTTGTAGACGAACCCGCGCGCGTCACCCCAGCCCAAATGGATCGCTGGTGCCGCGACTTCGATAGTTGGGCCATCTGCGACACAGTCTGCTTTCATCTTTTCGATCGCACGCCCTACGCGTATGACAAGGTCGAGCAATGGGCCGACCGTCCCGAAGAGTTCATTAAGCGCGGAGCCTTCGCTTTGCTTGCCTCTCTCGCCTTGCATGACAAGGCAGCCGATGATGAGTCGTTTCTGCGCTACCTACCGCTGATCGAGAAGGCTGCTCCCGACGATCGAAATTTCGTTAAGAAGGGCGTCAGCTGGGCACTCCGCGGGATCGGAAAACGGCAGACTGTAAGAGAAGCTTGTATTGATGTGGCCGCACGGCTGGCTAAATCGCCTGAACCGGCCGCGCGTTGGATTGGCAAAGATGCGTTGCGAGACTTAACGAAGAAGAAACGTTGAACAGGATCGCGGGCGTCTCGCCCGCAATTGAGCGCGCAGCGCGAACGGTTGAACACTCGGAAAGGAGGAGGGGAGATGCGGGCGGGACGCCCGGGATCCCATGGTGGTGGCGACCTTGGCGGCTTGGCGGTGATAGGATGCGGGAAAATCGACCCCTATAAGACGTGCCTGATGAATCGCAATGAGCGGACTATCAAATAACCCAGCTGATAGGGGAAGCGCGGCAGCCGGTTAAAAGATCCACCTACTCCAACCGTGCCTACGATTGGCGTTGGCCAACGTGCGGCCAATGCCTGCACCAGCCCGCGCGGATGGTGTGCATAAAAATCAATCGGCGCACGTTGGGTGAAATGGTTTGAAAAGGATCGCCCCCAGACTTTCAATACAGTTCTGACAATCCAAGGTGGTTGGTGTTCCTTGAGTGGGAAGGGAATCTCACCCAACTCCGCGCCGAGTAGTTCCCGCGCGAGTCCAATTACGCAGCCAATCCAGTCAGCGTGCTTCCGAGTTTTCCCAAGACACGTACTCCAATCAAAGTCCGCCGAGCGCGATTCGAGCGCAACGGCAATGTCGCACAGTCCAATGGGCCGTTCGATGCCATGACGCAGCAGGTGGAAACATAAGACGCGCAGATGATCCTCCGGCGCGAGAACTCTTACTGACGCTTCATCAAGTGGCAGCAGCCGTGAGCGCGAGAAGAGTTCGTCCCAATCGTGGTAATCGAGTAATGCGGTGCCCTGGTGCAAGTCCACAGGATAGCGATCGCCCGCGTCGCGCAGCACCTTTCCCGCTTTCACGTAATCTCCAGGGTGCACACAGAGGTCGATGTCTCCATAGGGCCGCAATCCGCTTTCCGGATATAAACGCGCGATGGCCCAACCTTTGACCAGCAACGGTTCGATAGCTGCGGAGCGAAACAGTTCCAGCACTTGCCTGATGTTGCTTTCGTGGACCGCCGCTTGAATCGCATGAAGGCGATAAGCCTGTTGCAGTTCGGCGACATCGGGAATGGAGGTTAAAGGAGAATTGCGAAGCCGGCGCCAAGCCAACGCCCCTGCTCCAGATTGAAGAAGCAGGGGCGTTATAGGAAGTAGATCGGTAGGCGAGAGACTTAGTTCACCAGGTTGTTGGCGCCAGGAGCCTGCGAGCATCGCGGCCACAAGTTCTCCGCGCGAGGTGGCGCTCTCCTTCAGGGCCATTGGCTAGCTATTGGCACTTGCAGGGATTTCCTACTCCAATGGCGCCGAACGGCTGGCAGGTTTGTCCGCCGCTGCCGCCAGTGCACGGAGTCCCGCCGCAGTTTGGTTGTACGCGCGCATTGCAGACTGAAGGGTTGATGGCTGTTTGGGCATTCGCCGTTGTTGGCGCGACGATCGAGACGATAACGGGAAGTGCGAAGGCTGCAGCCGCGCCAATGCGCATCATTTGGCGCCGGCTGATTTGCGGCATCCCTGCGGGCCGGGTGAGCTTCGCTTCGAGCAGGTTGAATTTGCTCAACTGATCCATTGCCAGCCACACGGTCTGCTCGTCCACCGGCACCTTAAACTCTTTGCTTAGTGCTTGAGCGACCTCTCCCACTGTCCGGCGGCCGTTACACTTCTTCCAAATGAAAGCAGCGCTGGAATTCAAGGAGTGAGCCTTGTTCCGCTCTAAATCGTAAACCAGAACCTCGTCGTTCAAGTCCTTAACGATAAGGCCGGTTTTACGCGCGCGCGGCAGTATTTGGTCATCTCCGCGTTTCATATCATTTCCTCATAGGGTCAGAAAATTGATTGTCCTGGAAACACGACGCAGCTGAAGCCACTGCGATACTTTCCGCATCCGCTAATTAATGCCACTCCCAATCTCAGTCCGCTATTGGCAGGCACATGGGCTATTTCCCATAGTAGGCTGGCACGTTCCGGAGGTGGTGCAAGGTGTTCCGCCACAGCCGCCCGGATCGTTTGGCCTTCGAGAGGCACAGACTGCAGGAGTGATGGAGGTCTGGGCGTTAGCCGCCGTCGGCGCGACAATGGAAATGACGACGGGCAAAGCAAAAGCGGCCGCCGCACCAATGCGCATCATATCGCGTCGCGAGATTCGTGGCATTCCCGCGGGTCGCGTTACTTTCTCGTCAAGCAGGTAGAACTTGCTCAATTGATCCAGAGCGAGCCAAACAGTCTGCTCGTCAGCTGGAACCTTAAACTCTTTACTCATTGCCTCGGCTACTTCTGAGACCGTCCTACGTCCGTTGCACTTCTTCCAGACAAACGCAGCGCTTTGATTAAGCGAGTGCGCTTTGTCCCGCTCCAGATCATAAACCAGCACTTCTTCATTCAGACCCTTGACCACCAGGCCCGTTTTCCTAGCGCGCGGTACTATCTGTTCGTTGGCTTGTTTCATTAACTCTCCCTGACTCTATCGGACTACTAGAAAAACATCATTGAGCGGCGGATGTTATCACTCTAGCCTCTGGATAGCGACTCTAAAATGAATTCCGCCGTCTCTTTTGCTTCGCCTCTGCGACCCTTGAAAATTCTCGCATTTGTGACCGCTTGATGAATACTGGTAAGCGATTCCTCAGGACGGGTGCGGGCCGGTATCGTGTTGGCCAATACTTCCAGTGCCCCCTGGCCCGCGGAAAGTCGGCGAGGTCGCCAGCGCGCGCCCGTTTGAAACTGACTGACGACGATCATGCCGACTGGCAGAGGCTTGACGCCGACTTTGCCCCCCAGCGCTTCCGCCCGCACCTTGGTTTGCTCGCTGCCTCCGGGAACGCGCATTCCCAGTAGTCGTGGATATGGGTGCACTCGGCCATGCGCGTCGAGCACCGCGTACTCGTCTGAATAATAGGTCGCGCCGGCACGCACAAGTTCGGCCGTGAGGGTTGTCTTGCCGCTCATGCTACGTCCCGGGATCACGATGGCTTGTCCTTTCCATTCGACTACGCCGGCGTGCACGAAGATTCTGCGTCGCGCGAGAATTCCTACGTATAGCTGTACATCAGATTCGAAAGCACCAAGGACTGTGTCGGCATCGAGTGCGCGCGCTGCCCTGATTCCACCAGCGTAAAGCAGATTGAATCTGCGCACATTTGAGCGCGGGCTCGGGCTGCCCATAAACAGTGAATACATGTTGACGACCACAGGAGACGCCGCCGGCTTCCAACCAGGAGGTAGGCGGTCGATCATCGACTGCAAAAACTTTGGCTCATTAACCCGCAGGCCGATACGGACGCCGTAAGAGTTAATTGCTATGCCTGCCGCCCACCCGAGGCGGTCGATTTTTTCCGTTCAAGTCGAAGAATATCTGTAACGAGGTAACTCGGACATACTTACTCGAAACCCTTTCTTACACCACGATTCTTTTGGGTAAAAAACTGAAACGATTTATCAGACGGAAGGAACGTCCGGGACCCTCTAGTTTCCACTATTCGCACTGAGAGATTTGCCAGGGTCGTTGGCTTGATCTGTCGCGTAGTAGTCTGAATAGTAGCCGGCGTAGTACTCATCCGCTTCAAGATTAGAATAATTGATCACTACTCCATAAATACGCGCGCCGACTTGAGTGAGACGTTGTTTAACTCGGCGCGCTACCGTGCGTGAGCTGCGCCCGCTGTCGACTACAATTACGACGCCATCAACGAGGGTGGAAAGCAGCGCCGCGTCCGCGAAAGCGCTGGCTGGGGGCGAGTCGAGAATAACATGCGTAAATCTATCGCTGACGATGTTGAGGAGGTTTGCCATCTCGTCAGAGCCGAGGAAGTCCGCCGGGTTGGCTGGCATTGGTCCCGCAGTCATGATCTTTAGCTTGGGAACCTCTTCGTGGGTTTGCAGCAATTCGTCGATATTGCTTTCCTGGCCGCACAAGTAGTTGGTCACTCCCGCGCCATTGGGAATCGCAAAATGATCGTGAACGCGTGGGCGTCGCAGATCGCAGTCTATCAACAGTACGTCGGCGCCCGACTGCGCGAGCGTGATCGCCGCATTAATCGCGGTTGTCGTTTTGCCATCCCCTGATTGGCCGGAAGTAATCAGGATTCTCTTAGGCGCGGCACCAACCGCGCAAAAGCGCAACGAGGTGCGTAACTGGCGGTAGGCCTCTGCTGTGGGCGATCTCATTTCTCTCGTAAGCTCCAGCGCACTTCCGCCACCGTTGCTGATCTGCTTCACGTTGTGCCGCCACCGTGTCAACGTTCGGCGTCGCGATCCGGGAATCATTGCGAGCGTATGTAGTTGCAGATGAACGGCAACGTCGTCGGCAGACTTAATCGTGTTGTCCATGTAATCAAGAAGAAAGGCGAGACCAACACCGAAAGACAGCGAGAGTAGAAATGCGATAAAGGTTTTGCCTAGCCGGCCCTGGGGCAAAGGAGCGTCCGGATGAGATGCCGGGGAAGCGACGGTGATGCTGTTTGATCTGCCGTTAGCGGCGATCTCCATTTCTTTCTGATGTTGAAAGAGTGTGTTGTATAGCTGCTTGTTTGTCTCGAGTTGCTGATTGAGGCTGCTCAACATGATCTCGGAGTGGCTCTGCTCGTTCGCCGCGCCGCGCTCCTGCGAGTAAACCTGCTGTAGTTTCTTTTCGCTTTCAAGTGCGGAATCGTAGCGCGCCTTCAGTGTGGCCACTGCCTCGGCGGCGCTCTTGTCCAAGTCTGCCTTTAGGCTCTTGATCTGCGCATCGATCTTTTTCACTTCCGGCCACTCGGCGGTATAGGTGACCATCAGTTCCGCGCGGCGTCGCTCTAAATCGTTCAGAGTCTTGCGCGCCTCTTTTATTTCTTTGTCTCCATGAACCTCGGGGATTGACCAGACGTCTTTTGCTTTTTGTGCGCCTTCGTAAGCAGCCTGCAGGTTCTTACGCTCGTGTTCTTTGGCCAATAACTGCCCGCTTAAAGTTCCCAGTCGCTCGACCGTAAGATTTTGACCCTTAGCCTGGCCGAGCGGCAGATCGTGGTTCTTCAAATAGTTAATGCGCTGCTCTTCAAGTTGCCGGATAGAAAGTTGAAGCGAAGCGATCTCTCTGGCCAGCTTGTCTGACGCGTTCAGGGAGCCAGCTGTCTCACGCTTCACATCGTTCTTGGTGAACACATAAGCCACGGCGTCGGCCACCTTCATCGCGATGTCCGGATCAAGGTGCCTGAAGCTAATGGCGACGAGGTTCGATTCCTCGACAGGATTGATCGCCAGATTCGAGCTGAGAGCGGCAACATACGGGGCCAGCTGTTTTTGTTCTTCTACAGTGAAGCTGTCGGGATTGCTTTCTACTGAAGGGAGCGTCTCTGGTTGCGTTGCCGCGTTAGTAGCCGATCCGCCAGGTTGCGTTGCCGGTGCCGCGCCCCGGCCGCTTAGTCGGCGCAGGGCCGCGACTACTCCACGCTCCTTTGGTTCTGTTAGGAACGAGCGGTTGTGTGGCAGATCAAGCATGGCCGCCACCTGGTACATCAGATGGGGATTCCTCAACGATTGAATCTGAGTGTTCCAGTATTCAGGACTGCGAAACGTATAGAAAACTTCCTTGGTCTGCAGGAAGTTGTTGGTCTGCTGCTCGATCCGGATCACCGTTGTCGCTTCATAAATGGGCGGCTGTTGCGCGAGATAGAGCGCCGCCATGGTGGTAGAAACGAGAACGAGGGTAAGGATCAGCCATTTACGTTTGAGTACAACGGAAAGGTAGTCAAGCAGCTCTCGGGGCCGCTGATACGGTTTGGCGTAGTCTTCCTCGTACTTGTTTTCGAGCAGACGCGCGGGCTGAAGTTTGTTAGACGTAGATGATGGCAATAAAGGCGTATTTCCCTGAAGCATAAAAACAAACCTATTGAGATAACCGCTGCGAGAACGTAAGTCTGGGCCTAGCAAAAAAGAATCGCTGGCTGGAAGCACAGTTTAACTATAGTAAAAGATAACTGCAACGAAAGGTTTAATTAGGTACAGCTGCAGTTTGATTTTAACGCCAAAGGCGTTGGCCAATTCCAGCCCAGGTTTGCGTCGAAACCCTGGGGATAAGATGCATGCTTGTTTTGTCGCAACTCTGAGAGTTGCGACGGCTTTGGTTATTGCAACGAAACCCTTTTAGGGGTGTGCGTATGCTCCAATTTGGGGCGTGTCTTCAGGGTTGCCAAGTGCAATCCGGGCTGAAAATTAGCGAACGCTTTCGGTGTTGACACACTGCATCTAAGAGGTTTACCCCCCCCTTGTTTAACGCTTGTGACTGTCTGTCGTCTACTTGGGGGCTTTAAGTCGCTTTTGCTGCAGGTTGCTGCGGTAGCTCTGCTCCAGGTATTCGGCGCCTTCAACTGTCAAAAGCAGACGTGAATGGTCATCGCTCGCCACTAACCTCTTCTGCTGGAGATACCAGTGAGTGAACTCGAGGTGCTCCCGCGGCATGCCCGTCAGTTTTTCAAATTCCCTAAAATAAATCCCGGGATTTGCCGGATCTAAACGCCTCTTGGTGTAGAGGGCTTCGAGCACAGTAAGCCGCATCACCTGCTCCATCTCAAAGTCGTTCTCAGACTGCTCGCCGCTGGACACGAGTCGCCAGCGATCTTTCCGTCGCTGATGGTGCTGGATGTCATAACGCGCCCGCTGCTCCGGATCTTTCAGCACGGTGTAGGCTTCAAGCAGGGTCCTAAAGCGGTCCTCGTCGCCGGTCTGCTGATTGTCCGGATGAAACCTTTGCGCCAACAAGCGGTAGACGCGATCGATTGTCTCCTGCTCGGCGTTCGTGTTGACCTGCAGCACTTCGTAATAATCAATGGGTCCTTCATCTGGCTTCGTAGTGGACATTGTCAGATGCTAACTAGACGAATCTCGGGCGTCAACGCCAATGGGCATTCTCAGGAGGTTAGTCCGACTCAACTTCAACAAAAAGCGGGCAGCCTAGTAAGACTGCCCGCAGTTAATTTTTACAAGTATCTCAGCCCTACCCTCGAAGCCGCGCTTATCTCCTTGGAATTCGGAAACTCCATCTCTCTGCAACTTCGCCGTGTGGATTTACTTTCAGTCAGCAGGTCTCACGCAGGTTTGGCTGCACTTGTTTTTCTAGCCCGACACTTTTTTCCGTAGTTCCTCCATCTGATTGGTAAGCTGAGTGACCTGCTTCGAGAGACCGGTAACAGCCTCAATGAGTTGTTCGAATCTCGGATCCGGGCCTATTGGCTTTCCAGGATCGAACACTCCATCGTTTTCGATTTTCTCAGCCTTAAGCTCTTTAATCTCGCGCTTCTCTAACTTCTCGAACTTCTCGTGCTTCTCGGGCTTCTCGGGCTTCTCATACTTCTCGAGCTTCTCATACTTCTCAGGCTTCTCGAACTTGGAGGTCTTCTCGGCGAGCTCGGGCTTGCTTTCTTTGACGAAGTCTTTGACTACCTCTGGAAAGGGCTTATCGAAGAAGTCCTTCAACGGAGTCTTGCCAACCTCGAATGGATTCTTGCCAATGATTTGCCCCAGAATTGATGACAACTCCCGCACGCGCAATTCGCTGAGCGGCGTGTCGAGGCTAATCTTCACTTCTGGCCGGTCTCCTTTGGAAACAAACGCCTCTTTGGGTTCTTGGTACCCTGGTTTGCTTTGATCATCCTTTGCCATTGTCCTGTCCTCCCTAAATATGTGTTGGAGTTTCGGTAAGCTTAAATCTTGGCCTGGATTGGCCAGGCTTTTGGATGGGCAGCTGTATTCATCTCATAGGCATAGCCCTCTCGTGGTTGAGTGGTGCGGGTAATCCGTGATGGAGCAGCTCGGCAAGTGCCGCGCTGATCGGCTGGTGGGTGTGCCTCTCATAATATAAGAACCCCGGGCAGGGATTGACTTCAAAGCAGTAGTAATCGCCTTCAGGAGTTTCTTTTAAATCGATGCCTGTAAACAAAAGATCGAGTTGGCGGGCTAGCCGCAGGCACGACTCCGCAACGTTTGCCGGCAAGGTAGTAGGCTCCATCTCTACTGCACCTCCTTCGCGGCTGGCGTAACGGTAGTCAACTGTTTGCGAATGCACGCGTGTTGCGAACAACTGCTCGCCCACTGTGTGCACTCGAACATTGTCTCCCGGTATAAAGGCCTGAAACTGAGCTGGACCGTGGCGGAGTAAAGGCAGACGTGCCAACTGCTCTTGATCTAAACGGCGGACGATGGAGCGTACGCCGCTTAGTGACTTGTAGATAACTTCACCGTTGTAATCGTCATAGAAGCTACGCGCGGCATGCGGATCATTCGTGACAAGCGTGGGCGGTGTTAATAAACCGCATTGGCGCACAATCAACGCCTGATAAGCCTTACTACTGTTCGACATGCCCCCGTCGAGACGGTTAACCACAGCGCAGGATAAATCTTCCAGCAACGCCATGAGACCAGTGTCATACTCGAAATACATCGCGGGCACGACTCCGGGTTCAATGTTCGGCGGTGGCTTACGACCTTCGGGTCCAAGGTAACGAACGTAGACACCGGTTAACTCATCCAGATCGATCTTCCAGTCGGGACCGGCGATATAGCCGCTCGGGCCCGAGCCTTGCCAATGCCACTTGATTCTGAATCCTGCTGGATAGTCTCCTAAATCAAGCAACCGATACGGGTAGCCGCAGTGCTCTAATCGAGCACAAACTAATTCTGTGACGCTATCGGCAAGTCCGCCACACACAAGAATCATATGAGGCTCCCTTGTAAGGATTGCGCAGCGCCATTGCGCCGATAATCCACATCCGCCGTAAGGAACTCCACCAATCCCTCCACGATCTGCTGTCGGGCGCCCTCACCAAAGTGCTCGAAGTAAGGGTGCGACTCAACGGCAATCACGCACAGGCCTTGCGCGGTCTGAGCAAAAGCAAACGCCACGAAAGCTAAGCCCGTCGCCTGGGCGAAGCGGCGTATGGCAGGCTCAAGTAGAGCCGCCTCAGGAGGAGGCTCGCCTTCCCAGACCACGTGTTCGCCTGCCAGACAGACAAACTGTGGCGCGCCGTGAGGGTAGGTCAAAGAAACTGGCGCGCAGCGCTGCATGGCAGCCAAGCCATTCCACTCTTTGTCGTCAGTTATCAAGTAGCGCACGTCGCTGGTGAGCGGGCCGTAAACTGCGGCGGCGACTCCTTCGAGAGCAAGTCGTTGTCCAAAAGCGCGCGCCTCGTACTCTTCGTTAGTGACCAAGGTTTCCAAAGTCGGAAAACCACAACGCCGCAGCAGATATTGCCAGCACAAGAGTGAAACCTTCGGGCGATACCAGATTGCAGGGGAATAGCGATTAACTACCGGGCAAGGCAAACTCCATAGCCACGCAAGCAGTGCTGCTTGCGTCTCCGCGTGCATATAAGCCAAATCATCGGGTTGCCAACCAGTAGGATCCAGCCACGCACTGTGACGGACGAATACACCGCTGATGTCATCGTCCAGCAGTGGCGGCTCCTCGTCCCAGACAAGTTGGCTGGCGGATTGCTCGTTATTCAGCCGCCATGCAAAGCGCGGCGGTTGCGCGAGGGGATTTGCAATGATCCGGGTCGGATAGTTGCGGGCCTCCAGGGCGCGGCAAACGCTCAGGCAACAGGAATCCTGTGAATTTCCCAACAGTAGATGCAGAGCGCGCCTCCTTGATTCAGGTGGCTACATTTTTAGTTAGTCAACATTCGTCAACCGGTATGGTTTTCGTGGAGATTTTATTTCATCCCAAGTCGCATTTTTTTAAACGTAAGTCACATGACAGGTTAGTGGCCCCTCAGACACGAGAGCCTTGCACAGGGAGTGCAAAATGAAGCTTGGTGACGGCCGTTAACTGATCCTGGTTATCGAAGTCATTAGCGCGAGGCTTATGCGGTGAGTCCCTGCCAACAAGGGTTTCGAGTATGCATATGGTGGCGCCTTATCGGGTGATCGTTACCGGGGACCAGAGAGCGCGAGGGCAATCGGTGCTAAAAGATCGCGATGACTTAAATTCAACTTATTGTCATTAAGTAGGTACTCCGAGATTTCTGAGAAACGCAGGGGCTGGGCGACGAGATGAAAGCAAGTCTCTGAAAGACCAGCCAAATTAGTATCGCGAGGTAGCCGCAGCGTATTCCTATCCGCCCTTCAAGTCAATACAAACTCTGAAAAGCTTGCGCAAAGGTCGGGGGCCGGTTAGCCGTGCAATGTTTATTTGTGAGGGGTCGCTGACCAAAAACCGAAAGGCCAGCTTTGGAGGCTGGCCGATTTTCGGTTTGACGGATTAGTCCTCGTGATTCATTGCCCTTACTCGAGCACCGTGACGCTTTGATTTGAAAATAATGGTGAGCCGTGGAGGGCTCGAACCTCCGACCCGCTGATTAAGAGTCCACGGCACCCGTCTAGCCGTATCTTACCTCGTGCGTTCCGTCTATAATTATCGGCGTTATTCGCGGCCCAGAACCTGGCCTATCTACTGCTGTCTGATAGAGTCCGGAGGTGTTGGCGCACTACTGGCCGCACACAGATTCTTTATAAGGTGAGATGTTGATTCGGTCCGTACGCGCGAAAGGGTTACAATTCCTTGCACTCGATCTCCGCCGCAAGGCTGCGCCGGATCGAGCCTTTAGCAGTCTGAACCAACGAAGGGAGCATGACACATGGCGATCATCGTGCATTTCTCACCGAGCGGATTGGACAAGTCGAAATACGACGATGCAATTCGTCGCCTCGAGCAAGCTGGAGCAGGCAGTCCACCCGGACGTCTATATCACTGCTTTTATGACTCCGGCGGGGCTCTCAAGGTCGTTGAAGGATGGGATTCCCAGCAGTCCTTCGAGCAACATGGTCAGACGTTAATGCCGATCTTGAAGACCGTTGGCATCGACCCTGGGCAGCCCGTGGTCAGTCCGGCGCACAACCTGATCTCCGGCCAATAGGAACGCCCGCTGGCGTCGCGACTGCCAGAGCATGCGCTTGGCTTGAGGGGTGGGGTGGCAGCAAAGATCCTTGCCGCGCGCGGCCACGACTCTATTCAGACAAATTCGCACGCGCACGGGGTCGCCGTCGGTCTTAAGACGCGATCGCCGTCGACAGCCATAGCGGGCCGGTGCGCAACAATCGCGTCATGGCGACCACTCGCCTGCTGACCGCCATCATCGAACGAGGCCACGCCTACGTGGCACTGTGTCCGGAGTTAGACATCGAGAGCCGAGGCGCCACGGTTCGAATGAAGGAGGGCGATGAGAACCACATGCATCGAACGGCGACCCGTGGCAGGCGTGCACTCACTCGAAAGGGGTCGGGCGGCCCGACCCCTTTCACCGGCGCACGTCACGTCAATTCGGCGTCAGATCCATCGCCTCAATGATTCGCGTGAACGGCAGGCCGGCCGACTCGTTGACATCCCTGACGGCAGTCTCCGTCTTCGCCTCGAACAGGCACATGCACCGCGCTTCGCCCGGCACGAATGTACTGCGGATGTAGCGCACCGGCGTGCCGTCGGTCGTCGATTTCTGCGCGCTGGCGATCGCGGCCTTCTGCGCTCCGGCGAGCCCGTCGCTCGTGATACCTGGAAGTTCCCGTTCGACCATGTATACAGCCATCGTTTCTCCTCCTCATCACCGTCTAGGTGAGCGTATACAATCTCCCAAATTGGGGGCGGCGTCCTCAAGCCAAGGCTCAAGAGTCCTCAATTAGGTTCACAGTATGCCGGGACAGACTTTCGCGTTTGGGCGATTTCAGTTGGATGTCGGCTCGCGGCGCCTTTGCTGCGATGGCAAACCGGTCGGAGTCACGGTAAAGGCGTTCGACATACTGGCCGCCCTCGTCGAAGACGCCGGCCGCGTCGTCGACAAGGACGAACTGATGCGCCGGGTCTGGCCTGACGCCATCGTCGAAGAAGCCAATCTCAGTCAGCAGATCTTTCTACTGAGAAAGGCGCTCGGCGAGGACCCGAAGGATCACCGCTTCATCGCCACGGTGCCCCGCCGCGGCTACCGATTTATTGCAGGTGTCACGCAGCTCCGCGAGCCCGAGGTGGCGCGCCCAGGGCCACCCGATGGCCGCAGCCGTCCGCCAGTGGAGATTG
>JBGSYG010000009.1:0-18653 GCA_041750995.1 Pyrinomonadaceae bacterium
CGGCGACGGGCTAGCTGCGGGATTAGGCGCGCGCCTTGGAGCGCTTGAGTGCCAGTGGACAATCTTCCAGTCTGGCCCACGTTTTTCGAGTATCGCCGTGCCCAGCCCTGCACCATCAACGTGACGGGTTCCGATATCGGCAGAAATCGCATACTTGAAAGTGGCCCACGCCGTATTCCCTGCCACTTTGATCTTGATATCGGAGAGCGTGTACTTCGTGTTCTTCATCTCCTTCATCTCAGGAACTAGGTGGTGATCACGGTAATCCGCCCAACCATAGTTAGCGTGCCCGCTTTCAAAAACCGTGACTGATTCGTCGTTGGCCCAAAGCTTTGTTATCGACTCCACGTCGTTCTTCTCGAAGGCCAGCGCGCTCTTGAGTAATACCTCGCGCACCGCTGCTTCGTCAGACGCTTGCCCAGTAGCTGTTTGTTGGTAAGCAACATCGAATGTGACGACCACAGCCAACAATGCGGCGACTGCCAGAACGCGTAACCTAACCGTTATCTTTTGTTGCACGATCATTCTCCTTTTCGAGTCGACTGTAATGGTGTGTCCACATGTTCATAATGTCCCTCCGGTCTCATGTTCAATTTCTTGGCTGAGTTTTCTTCAACGTTGGCTTGCTCCTTCTCCGCTGGGAGCATTGTCCATTGCAGGATGATTTCTAGCCGGTGTCAGAAAAACGAGCACTGCAGTAACCAGTAGCACCACCAAACCCAACGAGGCTTCGAAGGCGACGGAACGGTAAAAGCTGCGCTCGATCGGCGCGCCTGAATCGCTGGCTGAGCTCTCTTTGTTCTTAGCGAGCCGAGCCGCACGTTTGCCGAAATGATAGTTATTGATTGCGCCGAGCAGGAGCATCAACAGAACCAGGAGCAGTTTTACTGACAGAGCCTGCCCATACTCCGTCAGCCAAAGTGCTTTGAGACCCGGAACGTGTGCCCAGGTGTTGTAAAGCCCAGCTAGCACCAGCAGCGCAACGCTCGGCAGCGCCGTGCGCGTGAAAGAGCGAATTAGGTGATGCACTGCCGCAGGACGGTTATGATCCGAGATTTTCGACAATGCAGCCGGCCACGCTAGCGCTAGATGAAAGAGCCCGCCAACCCAGAAACCTCCAGCGATCAGATGAAGCCAGTCAGTTAAAACAGCAAGTCGAAAATGCTTCACCGATACCATGGCGTGGCCGGTCCAACTCGGAGCGATCAGCAGTGCCACCCCAGCGACTAGTCCGGCCCACCACAAGACCATTTGTTCCCTCTCGGGATGACGGTTTGCACCTCTGGTCAACAGCAGCAGGATGACAGCTATTGCTGTTAGAGATCCGACCTGCAGCAACCAGGATGATCCAAAACCCGTGGCCAGAACTTGCGAGAGCACACCGGGAGACAATGACTCGGCGAACGATTTGTCAAACACGTCCGACGCTTGCAATGCGAGAGCGACCACGGAGGTCACAGCCAGCAAGACCACGCCGAGCCATAGCAGTCGCAAAACGCGACGGACGCCCGCCTTTCCGGCTTCGGTTCGTTCCGCACCATCGAGTGCTCTGCGTAAAGCAGGGATGAGAACCAGCGAACGGAAAGCGAAACCACCAAAGAGCAACATCATCGAGATGTAACTCAACCAGCGCACTAGAGTCTGGCCCCAGAAGATGCGGTCACCGGAATCCTCCGCTCCACTCACGGACGACATTTGATCCTCACTGTGCGGCGTGCCTGTGGACACAGGGGTTGGAGTTTGATTAGCGATCGGACTGGCAGCTGCTGGCGCTGGCTTGGGCGCGGTTACCGAAAAGGTGAAGCTTCCGCGCATTGCATGCTGATCCGCAGAAAGCGCTTTCCAAGCGACCGCGTATACACCTAGAGTAAGTTCTCCCAGTTCGACTTGGGCTTTCTTATTCTGCTCCGCCAGCGTTACTTCACCGCGATCCACTCGCTTGCCGGTTTGATCCTTCACCTCGATCGTATTGAGACCAGACTCCAATTCTTCGCTAAACCAAAGCTCAACCAGCTTCGGTGCCACAGACACCGTCTCTTTGGGCTTCGGTTCCGACCGCACTAGTTTTGCATGCGCAAGTGCGGCCACTGGCAAACATGCGAGGATCAGACCGGGCAGCAGAGCATTAACTATCCGTGTTCGTAAGACTCCATCAGTTACTAAACTGATCATTTGTGCGTCTCTCAAAGGCCGTACCAATAGTGGCAGCAAGCGGACCCCTCGGCGCGGGGACCTGGTTAGTAGCACTCTAAGAAATCCCCGCTTAGCGCCCCATATCGACCAACCTCAATGGACGTGCGTACTGGTGGTCTTAGGTTTTGCCTTAGCCTTGGGTTTCGGCTTACTGGCCTTGGCGACAACGCCTCCTTTGAGCCTCTTCATCTCGGCAATCTCTTTCTGTTGTTTGATAATTCCGAGGCGCGCCATCTCTTTAATTTCCACGTGCTCCGCCTTCGTCACGGCCTCTTTTGACATGTCGATGGCCATCTGGTGATGTGGGATCATCATGTCCAGAAACAGGCGATCAAATGCTTTGCCCGTCGCTGCCTGAAGCTTGGAAATGTCTCCTTGCATGTCCATGTTCGCGTGGGATGACATACCCGGCTTCTGATGCATCTGGGCCATCATCTGCGAGTGGTCCATCTCAGGCGCGCCCGCGTACCAGTGATCTCGATGTTTCTTCAGTTCGAGCAGCTCTTTCTCCTGCTCGTCAGCTGTCTTCTTCGCAAAAGCCCGGAGCGCGGGCGTACTTCCCTTCCGTTCCGCCATGCGGCCCATGGCGATGCCCTGCCGGTGATGCTTAGCCATCATGTCGATGAAATGCAGATCGTACGGCATGTCGCTCATCTGCGAGCTGCCGGGGTTCTGCGCTTGTGCTTGAACACCAGAAACGAACACCGTCACTGACACTCCGAGAATGAGCGCGATCGCCAAAATGCTATTGCTAATTCCGTTTCCTTTACTTTCTCTTATCCTCATTGTTCTTCCCCTTTTGCTTATTGATAACCAAATTTCCATTTACTACTGTCGAGTCTTTGTTGACTCGTCTCCCTCATTGTTTCACGCTCCATGTTTGTGCGGCGACTGTACCGGCGTGCCTGACGGCGGCTCCGAAATGCCCTCTCTGATCCTTCTTTGGACCTCCTCATACACATCGGGCGGCAACACTCGAACCAACGTCATCATCCCCATCATTGAGGCGGTCCATCCCGGTGGAAGTCCGTAGGTTTCTGGCTTTGCGACTTCCTTGTCCATGATCATGACCATGTCCTGTGGATAGCCCGGCACGCGTTTCTTATCGGTCTCTTTCAGATTGTTCTGCTGTAGGTGCGGGCTCGGCCCGACGAGGTTCGAGGTATTTCTGTCCTTCTCAGTGGTGTCGCCCATTCCACGTCCAAAGCCCGGAGCGAGGTCTTCAGAGAGCGCGTGTCCTTGCCGAATGACACCCATCCCTTCTTCCATCCCCTTTTGCTGGGAGCCCATGCCAGCATGGCCCATCGGGCCCACCATTGACACCATCTGGTTCATCATGTGGTGCGGGAGATGACAGTGAAACATCCAATCACCCGCATAGACGGCGTCGAATTCAAGGTCACGAGCTTGGGCTACACCTACGAGCGCCGTGTTGTGCGGAAACCAAGTGGACTCAGGCGACCGCCCACCCTCCGTGCCGGTAACAACAAACTGGTTTCCATGGATGTGCATGGGATGATGGTCCATCCCCAGGTTGACGACCCTAAGACGAACTCGCTCACCCTGCTTCACTATCATCGGTGTCGTCGCCGGACCGGCCTTGCCGTTGATCGTAAGCCAGTTGAATTCCATGGCCAGCGAGTTTGGAATGGGGTTGTTGGGAAGCAGGGCCCACTCCTGCAGAATGAGTCCGAAATCTTTATCTACGTGCGGGGAGTGAGACTGCTTTGGATGAATAATAAACAGTCCGATCATGCCCATCATCTCCTGCATCGCCATGTGCGAATGGTAGAAGAACGTGCCGTTCTGATGGACTGTGTACTCGTAGACGAAGGTCTGGCCCGGTTCAATGAGTGGTTGGCTGATAAAAGGCGCGCCATCCATGTTGAGTGGTACTTCCAATCCGTGCCAGTGCATGGTCGTCGCTTCCGGCAACTTGTTAGTCACGATAAACCGCACGCGGTCACCCTCGCTTACTTCGACCGTCGGGCCCGGCATGCTGCCGCTGTAACCCCACGCAAACATTTCTGTGCCTGGCAGTAGCTGTACCTTCACTACCTCAGGATCGAGTCGAAACACCTTCACGCCGTTGTCCATGGTCCACGGTAGCTTCGGCACATCTGGACTATGCACCAGAACTTGACCGCCTTGAGCTGCGGACCGGTTGTCCGACTTTTTATCGGCCTGTGGCCGCGCTTGAGGCTTAGGCATTACATGCCCTTCGTGTTGTGCATTCGCCACCTTCGAGCCAGCCAGCAAACCGGCCGCGCCAAATAGTGATGAACGTCTTATGAAACTGCGTCTGCCCTTATCCATTTCTCACTCCTGTGTTGTTCGAAAACCTTTTGATAACTCTTTTCTTCAGATCTCTTATCGTCATCGCAGCCAATTTCACGGTTCAGAACCGCCCGTGGCTTCGCTCGCTGACCGCAGCTTGAAGCCTTCGGTTCGCTCGCCAGATTCGCCCGGCTTTCCAATGGGATCTAATCCGCCTTCCAGCAGAAAACCTCGTAGACCAACGGCGCTCTGCCGCAGTTGGATCAAAGCTCTGGCATATTCGACCTCAACCTGGAATAACGTGCGCTGGGCAATTAGAACTTGCGGGTAGGCGGCAGACATCTGGCGAAAGCTGGACAGATACATCTGGTAACCCTGACGCGCCCGAGGCACCACTTGAGTACGATATCGTTCGACCATTTGCTGGGCGTTGCGGTACTCGCGGAACCCGGAAGCGAACCGCGAGCGCAACACCAACTGCAGCCGCTCTAGATCACGCTCGGCAATAGCCAGTTCCGCATCAGCAGCGGCAATACCGCCTTGGTTGCGATTGAAGATCGGTACGTTAACGCCAACTTCCAGACGTCCCTCCGCCCCCTTGCGTTGGCCAACGTTTGAAGGCGGCAGCGGGTCAAACCTTTCGTAGTTGTATCCCAGACCACCGCGTAGAAAGAGATCTGGAATGCGTTCAGCTCGGGCGCGCGACAGCACGGCACGAGCGCGCTCAACACCTGCCTGCGCCACCCTGACTTCAGGACTTCCGCTGAGCAATGTGTCCAGCAACTGCACTTCATTCAAAGTCGCAGGCTCGTCTTCCGGAATCTCCGCAAGCCGGGTCGGCGCCAGTTCCGCATTGCCTACCATCGCTGCGAGCGACCGCCATGACCGGAGCCAATCGTTCTGCGCTCGGAGGAAATCTATCTCGGAGCGCTCTGCCTCAATCTCTATTTCAAGCTGATCGGGACGGTCGGCTTGGCCCACATTGTAGAGTTCCTTGGTAATGTCGACCGCTTCTCGCGCCAGTTGCGAAAGATCATCACGCAACTCAACCAGTCTTTGTGCTCCCAAGGTTTCGTAATAAAGAACGCGGATTGAGTTCGTAACGCGAAGACGTTGCGCCTCAGCCAGAATCACCGCCTGATCTTTTTCACGAGCAAAGGCTCGGCGCGCCTTGCTCAGCTTCCCCCCTAGCGGGATGGTTTGTTCGATAAAGGCTCCTTGCTCCATAGTCTCGCCCGGTGAACGGAAAGCAAATTCCTCGAGGAAGTAACCAGCTACAGGATTGGGGAACATCCCAGCCTGGCGTCTCCTTCCTTCGGCGGCGCGGATGGAGGCTTCGGCTTGAGCGAGGGTTGGGTTCCGTTGAACCGCCATAGCTTCCAGATCCTCCAGCCTCATGATTGGACCGGCAGGAACGACTCCACGACGAGGTCTCTTGATGTCCTGCGCTTCTGGCATCTGCATACTAGGCGTCATTACATGTCCCGGACTTGGTGACGGCGACGCCGTAGGCATCGGCATTCCGGGCGTATGAATATGCGGCGAAGCCGCCGGGGTTGGCGACGCTGTGGGCATTACCATACCGGGCGTCATGACGTGCGGACTGGGCGATGGTGAAGGTCTCGGTCTGGTTGCTCTTCTCGTCGGAGTCCGGCGGGCGCGAGGGGCTGGCCGCTTTCTGGGAGCCGCGCGCCTCGGCTTAGGCTTAGGTTTCGCCGCGGGTTTAGGCATGACGTGCCCCTCGTGTTGTGGCAATACGCTGATGGTGAGTGCACACATCAAGGCAAGTGCGCTAAGAGTTCGCAGCGCAATACTCAAATTACTAGGCCGGTTCATTGCTCCCCCTTACGTGGTTCGCCAAAGCGAACGCTCACAGGTTGTCGATTTACATAGAGATGAATAGAAACAACACAGGCTGACGCCCGCGTCGCTATCACGAGTGTGATTTGTCGGAAGGAACTAAATGCGGAAGATGTTAATGAGGATATGCCTGGGCCTTGCTTCACCCGGCGGTCCATGCGCTCTTGAAGTTAAGACGGCAACGGGAGAAACGATAGCTGGGGCAACTCCGGAAACGTTCAGCGGAATATTGAAATCGATTGAACGCTTGGCAACTTCTGTTGCTTTCAAGGAGACTGCATTGGGAGTAGTGCGCGAGTGCACGGCGCAGTGCGAACATGCATCAATGGGCTGACCCAGAGTGGAGGCGTTTGAATCGGGCTGGGTGGCTGGTTCGGGCTCCATCTCCATATGGCCACCATGGCCCATGTCTTCATGTGACATTGAAGCTTTTGTCGGTGGCGTCTCACACGAAGCCATCCCCGCCCGGAGGTGCGGGCAGAGTGCGGCGACCAGCAAGTGGCCTCCCTGGCTGAACAGCAAGCCAGCTGTCATGACAGTGATTGCTAGGAACCGCTTATGCATAATCGTCGCAGTCTGGTCTACTCATGATTCGTTAGGGGAAGTCGGAATATACCATAGCTTTACTTGGCTTCCCAAGCGGTTCGGTACTATCCTTCAACGTTTTCATAGCTAGGTAGTCTTCCGATGAAGGAGTGTACGGCTATATGAGAAAGTCTTGGACCTTACGCTCGTTGCTGTTCTTGGTGTTGGGGGTTCTGGCTTTCGGTTGTAACCGGAGCGGCACCGATTCGTCGTCCGAAAAGGCTCGTAGTCTTTCTTCAACCACACAGTCTGCGCTAACGATTCAGCCGGGTGCTTCTCCGGCTGGCGTGGACAGTCGCGAGCCGGAAATGACTTCGACTGCGGACGGCCGAATCATACTAAGCTGGGTGGAGAAGATTGGCGGTAAGCGTTACGCGTTGCGATTCGCGACACGAGATGCAGGTGGTTGGTCTACGGCCCAGACCGTCGCGGAAGGCGAGAACTGGTTTGTGAACTGGGCCGACTTCCCTTCGGTGATCGCTCTTGCCGATGGCTCCCTTGCAGCGCACTGGTTGGTGAAGAGCGGTTCAGGCACTTACGCCTACGACGTTAATATCGCCAGATCTAAGGACGGTGGTAAGACCTGGGGAAGACCAATTGTTCCGCACACGGACAGAACGCAAACTGAGCATGGGTTCGTCTCGTTGATACCACTCCCTGATGGGCGTGTAGGGGCCGTCTGGGTAGATGGGCGTAATCTGAAAGAACACAAAGATGGAGGCGATCAACACACACCGTTGCCGGTAAGTATGACTTTGCGCTATGCAGCGATTGACGCAGAAGGCAAGCTATCGGACGAAGTTCAACTTGACGACCGTGTGTGTGAGTGTTGCCAAACCTCGGCTGCGCTCACCTCCGAGGGGGCGATCGCAGCTTATCGCGATCGCTCAGACAAAGAGATACGTGACATCCATTTTGTTACCAGCCAGCAACGCAACTGGAGTGGTGCACGCCCCGTTTATTCCGACAACTGGGAGATCAGCGGGTGTCCTGTTAACGGTCCGTCCGTCGCAGCCGACGGTAAGGGCGTGGCAGTCGCCTGGTATACAGAAGCCAATGACACGCCACGAGTCAAAGTGGCGTTTTCAAACGACGCGGCCGCGTCATTCGGCAAAGCTATTGAAGTGGACGACGGTGAAACACTTGGCCGTGTTGATGCATTGATGCTTCCTGATGGTTCGGCTCTCGTTTGTTGGCTGTCGGGAAACGCCGAGGGTGGAGCCATCAAAGTACGACGTGTTCGTCCGGATGGTGCGCTCGGCCCAGCCGCCGTGATCGCTAAAACGGATATCTCGCGGTCGAGTGGCTTTCCGCGTATGGCCCGCCTCGGTGACGAGGTGCATTTCGCATGGACCGAATTCGGCAAGCCTTCGTACGTGCGCACCGCTACAGCGAATATCAGCGCTAACAAATAAAGTTTAAGCCGGGTGAGGGGTTCAGCTACAGCTGTGGGCCGTTCGTGATAGGACTAGTCATCCAAAGAGTTTCGGGCAAACCTTACGCGCAAGCTGCCAGGCTTCGGACCTTTTGCGCATCTGTTCGCGACCAGCGAGTGTTTTGATCTTAAGCCAAGGGCGTGTGCGTCCGCCCACGTGCGGTGAGATCGTTTCGCCGCCTGAAGACAAAACGCACTTCATCCTCTCGGACAAAACAGACGCGCGAAAGCCATCCCACTTTGGCTCAAATATCCTAATCGGGATGCCTACTACTTGAAAGGTTGTGGCAAACCACTATCTTCTGGGTTCGAGAATTATTTCTCGGGCAAGTCTGTCCGCCAAGACTTCCCGAATTTCGAGACGTTCCCGGTAGCCTTGCCGTTGTTTCTCGTCATTGCCGATGACACGTTGAACGAGGGCGTCCTCCTTGGCGACGTTGGCTTCCATCGTCGCCATGTCTTTGTACTCTGTCATCAGCATCAGGTTCCAGTCGGTCGGGCCGTGACCTTCGGTTCGTAGCACCTTGTAAGAAAGACTTTGCCCATCCTTCTTCAACTCTTCCTGTTCGCGCTTCCAGTCGGTCGCGATGTAGTTCAGGTAGGCCGTCTCCATGCCCGGCTTCATTCTGATGAAACCGATGCTCCAGACCGAACCATTCCGGTAAGGGCGGCTCACTTGAGCGTAAACGGAGACCCCAAGTAGAAGAAGCGAAACAACTAGCAAGCCGGCGATTATCCGGTTGGTTTTCATGTCCATTCTCCTTTCAAGAGAGTAAGGTGTTTGGGTGATTTGGAGGGCGTAGATCCTATCAGCAGAATCTAGTTAGCAAGGATTTCACGCCGTACAGGTAAGCGCCCACGCGGGCTCGGCCCGCATTCTAGCTAATCCTTCAGATTCGTCAATGCAAGAAAACTGACATAAAAATGCGAATCTACGCGCCGCCGTGGTTAGATTATTCCAATCTGGAGAGAGCTTCCGAATCCAAACACTTCCGACAATCTGCACTGCAATTAGCGTGATGTGCGTTCCCATTATGAGGAGTGGGGGGATTTGAAGCCACCAAGGGACACACAAGACTATTGCTGAAATCACTTCCGCAAAGCTGATGTGACGCTTCGTTAGTCGATGATGAAGAAGATGAAGAGCTTGAACAACCAACAATGCGAAATATGTGTTTCGAGGCGTGAACATCAATGGCAGGCTCCTTCATCGCAACAAGTCTGACCTCGAAGTGCCTCGATGCCCTCTTTTGTGATTGTCGGGACCATGATTAGCGCTGCAACCGGATCAGCCCACCACCAACCGAAGAGCGCATTAAGCACTAACCCACAAAGCAGAATTGCCGAGAGATAGGTACAAAGCTCGGTCTGTTTCGAGTCCGCCATCAACGCGCCGCTCCTTATACCCCGCGCCACTTTTCTCTTCGCCCGGACTAGAAGTGGCATAATTACCACTGAGACTGCGGCCAACGCTATACCCACCAAACTCTCTTCCGGCACTTCACGCCTGATGAGGGACTTTACTGAGTCATAGCTCACGTAAAGCGCTAAGACAACGAAGCAGAGACCAACAACTCTTAAGCTGACTGCTTCAACCCTTTCGCGACGCGATTCATCAATATCCGCGTGCAACCTCCACAACAAAACGAAGCCTGACGTAACCTCGATCAAGCTGTCGAAGCCAAATCCAACGAGCGCAATGCTACCGGCCATTAAACCAGCCGCAACCGCGATTAGTCCTTCGAGGCTGTTGTAACCAATGGTGAAGTATTCGAGGTAACGTCCCCTTTTGATTAGTGCTGGACGATTGGCTGCTTCTATCTGAAGTTCTGCTTGGCTCATCTTATGCGGGCGTCTGTGTCTTCAATAAATGGGGCATTTCATTCATGCCTTGTGGAGCTGTGAATGGATATCCCACTGCCACCCCGAGTATCTTAGCGATCTCATGGTGCTCATGACCTTCAATTATTCGAGGACAAAAACTGAAAGATACCCGGCGATAATTGTTTAAGGGGCCCAAACTATGCGCTCTATCATCTGCATTCTATTAGGATTCTCAGTCCCACGTGCAATCTGCACTGAAGTTTCATCATGTATCTCACCGACTATTGACTGTAGTTGCTGGCCTACTTTATACTGCCACGCTTCTATTGGGTACAGACGTTAGAGAAGAGGTTTTAATGCAACGTCCGCTTCCGAAAATAGCTTTGCGCGGATTCAAGCCAAGCGCGCGTGGCGCAGGCCATGTGCTTGGCGAACTTGAATCGGCAGTGATGGAAATCCTCTGGTCTGTGACAGGGCAAACGGTCAACGAGGTAGAGGAGCGGTTGCGGAATAAGCGGAATATAGCTCACACAACTGTATTGACTACCCTCGACCGAATGCACCGAAAGGGTTACTTAACCCGCGAAAAGCAAGCTAAAGCATTCGTTTATTCGCCGCGGTACACGCGCCAAGAGTTCGAGCGCATCATGGCGCAGGAAGTGTTGGGGGCGCTCATTGGACATTCCGCGGAGACAACGCTTTCGACCTTCGTGGATATTATTGGTAATGACCCAGGTGCACTCGATCAATTGGAAGCTAAGATTCGAGAGAAACGCCGGCAGAGCTCAAAGATGTAGACAGGCATCGTAAAAGACATTGCTCGGAACATCAATATTCATCGCGGCGATCGAAAACTTAGTACTCTTCAGCACGCTTATCGCGCTGGGGATGGTTGTCATCGCGCTGATCGTAAGGCAACTCACGATCAGAGAGATGTGGCGGTTTCAACCTGTAACCCTTTCGCACTTCTACACCGCCGCCCTTTTAATACCTCCAATTGCTTCCCTGTGGCTGGTCACCGCTGCGCTGTTGCCACGGCTCTGGATGACGCCGGAAGCTTTCGCAGCTGAACATTCCGCACCGCTCCACCAACTACATTTGCTTGGCGAACTTACTGTCTCGCTGGAACCTGCACTTGCTTACGCAATAGTTTCGTTTTTGGTTGTCCTTGCCGCCTTCGCTGCATGGTCCAACTTGCGCGGCTCCTGGCGCGTAAGCAGAGTGATTAGACAGTTGGATGTGCAGGCAGTTGCGCCACCGCCCGAACAGGTCGCGCTGGTGAACGAAGTTGTCGGGAAGGCTGGGCTGTCGGTAGGTCTGGTGATGAGCGACTACCCGCTCTCATTTGTGTGGGGATTTCGGCATTCAAAGTTGATTCTCTCCTCCGGGTTATTGCGAGCGCTTAGTTCGGCTGAGTTGACCGGCGTGTTGGAACACGAAGTCGCTCATCATGCTCGACGGGACAACATGATCAAATTTCTGCTGACCTTGTGCAGCTACACTTCATTGGCGTTTCCACTCTCGCGCCTGATCGTTAGTTGGCGAGCGACTGAAGTCGAAATGATTTGCGATGAAGTCGCGGCGACACGAACGTCAGAGCCCTTGGACATTGCTGAGGCGCTGGTGAAATTGCGACGGCAAACCATAGCCGGTCATGTTTCTTCCAAACTCGTCCCTCCTCAGGCCTTTGCCTCAAGCTTCGTTTCGGAGAGTGCGCTAACTTTTCAACGTCGCGTGGGCCGTCTACTGACACTCGTAGACGCTCCCGTTTCTGCGACTGCCTATAGCAGCGAGTCTAATGCGGTGAAGGCCAGTGCACTTATCCTTGCTGGCAGCCTTCTCACGCTCTCAGTCATTCTGCTTTTCGCGCCCCTCTCAATACATCACGCCGCTGAATCGCTCATACAAATTCTAAAATAGAAGGACCGCCCGAACTTGATGCACTTAACTCTTCCTTCAAAAACTACCGCCTGTCGTTGGAACTGGTGGATTTTGCAATTGATGATAGCTGTCGTCATGTTTTCGGCTTGTAGCTCATCCCCAAAACAAGAGGCGGAGCACGAAGAGGAAGCCTTATCACGCACTGAATTTACAGACCAGATTGAGAACTTCTTTGAATACGACCCGCTAAAGCCCGGCCAGCCGAGCCAATTTCTGATTCACCTGACGGACCTTACCGATGGCACTCCGATAGAGAAAGCCGAGGTGACTTTGATCACTCGTGCGAAAGGCGGCGCGGAAGTGATGCAAACTCAAGCGCGCGTCGGCAAGGTAACCGGCATCTACGTCGCCGATGTGGCCATTCCCAGCAAGGGTGATTACGACATTGAGTTTCACGTGAGGAACGCGAAAGTCGACGAACGCTTGCCGCTAACTGATTTCAAGGTGGAGTAGGATTCACTGTGAAGAACCTCAGAGCCATTACAAGTTTGATGTTGGCAGTCTCGTTACCGGTAACCATGTGCGCGCAAACCCCGGCGGCGGGCGGACCGCCTGTCGCTGTTGCATTACAACCAGACTACGTCTCGCTGGAGTCAGCGACAGAACAGTTTCTGCGGAAGAACCTGGCCGTCGAGGCCGCACGTCTTGAGGTGGGTGTAGCGGAAGCAGAGCGAATTGGCGCTCGGCTGCGCCCCCGTCCGGGGTTAACGGCGAGCGCGGAAAACCTGCGTCTTTCCGGCGAAACGCCAGCAAGCAGGCTGCAGGAGTTTGGCGTCACGGTGGCGCAGCCAATTGAGCTAGGCAATCGCAAAGCTCTGCGCATAGAAGTAGCAGAGCGTACCGTCTCGGTTTCGGAAGTTCGCTTAACCGAAGTACTAAGACGTCAGCTATTCGATCTTAAAAAGACCTACTACGAATCGGTTCTGGGCCGAGCCCTACTCGGCATTGAGCAGGAGAACCGCGACAACTTCGAGGGGCTAGTGCAATTTAATAAGGCGCGCTTCGAAGAAGGATATATCGCCGAAGGAGAACTGCTGAAAGTTCGTTTAGAACGAATAAAGTTTGACTTCGCTGTAGCCAATGCCGAGCTTGCCTTTCGAAAAACAAAGATTCGTCTGCTTGAGCTAATCGGAGAACCCGACTTCGAGCGCGCCGCTAAAGTGGGAGTCACTAGCCGGCTCCAAATGCCGTCCGTGGATCTTAATCTCGTGCAACTAAGAGAGGCTGCATTGGCCAATCGTCCGGAAGTGAAAGTAGCGGAAGCGGAGATGGCGCTGGCCGAGTCGGTTATCAAACTGGAACACTCGCGTGGGAAGGGGGAAGTCACTCCATATGTCGGCTACAAGAGAGTAGGCATCGACAACACGGTTCTCGCCGGAGTCACTGTGCCATTGCCGTTTGGTAATCGTAATCAATCGGGCATCGCAAGAGCGGAGGCGGAGCAAAAAGTAGCAGAGACAAACCTGCGGCTAGTTCGCAATCGAGCACTCGCTGAAGTAGAAGCGGCCTATAGAGCCTACGAAACTGCGCGCGAACAGGTAAGAGCTTATGAAGCAGGTCTGTTAAAACACGCCGACGAGTCACGTGAAGTTCAACTCGGTGCTTATCAAGAAGGCGCAGCGGAACTAATTACATTGATTGAAGCGCAGAAAACCAGAACCGAAATAAGGGCCAATTACTACCGGGCAATTTTTGACTACTACACGAGCATATTTCAACTAGAGCTAGCCACAGGCAGCGACATCAAATTATGACTACACCGCACGATCCTAACGGAGAGCGCGCCGAAGAAACGAAGCAGATGCGCGTGGCACATGACGAGAGCTTGAGCACCGACCGCAAGGGCGGTCCCTCCCGCCGCAATCTGGTGATGGTTGTTGCTGCAGTGGCCGTATTCGCAATAGTTGTCATTCTGTTTGCCTTCTTTTGGTTTCGCCCGACCAAGCAAGTGACAACTGAAGCGCCAGCCGCAGCCGCCAATACCGGCACAGTGAAGTTTCTGATGGAGCAACAATGGCTGATTCGGATGAAGCTGGCGCTCGTCGAAGAAGAAACAGTAGCGCGACAGATTACCGCGACCGGTCGGGTCGTTCCCTCTGCGAATAGCCAAGCCGTCGTCGCGCCGCCGGTGGGCGGCATACTTTCCGGGAGAAATCTGCCCCGCGTGGGCCAGCACGTCGCACAAGGGCAGACCATCGCTGTTATTCAACAAACTGCCACGTCTGCTGAACAAGCCCAGGTGCGGGCGGCAGCAGCCTCCGTAGGACTCGAGAACGCACGGCTTGACGCTGACCGTCGCACGGCCGCCGGGGACGTAGAATCCGCGCGTGTCCGACTTGATTTGGCGCAGAAGGAGGCCGCTCGGGCGCAACGTCTTTTCGATCGGAAGGCCTTTTCGGAGCGCCAGCTACAAGCGGCGGAAGCTGACTTGAATGCTGCTAAAGCAACATACGACGCGGCGGTGAAACGGCTGGCCGCACTTACGTCATCCCCCTCTCTTTCGGCAGCGCGAATGAATGTGGGTAGCGCTAATGCGAGCTACACAGTAAGAGCGCCGTTGGGTGGCTATGTAACAAAAGTGAATAAATCGATCGGCGAACAGGTTCAGCCGGGCGAAGCGATAGTGGAGATTAGCAATCTCGACACCGTATGGGTTGAAGCCCCGATCTTTGAGCGAGATCTTAGTCGATTAGGTGGGAACGTTTCAGCAACGTTTACGACGCCGGCATATCCGGAGCAGGAATTTAAAGGCGTGGTGCTCGACATAGGAGCGGTAATCGACGAGCACACCCGCGCCAGTAAGGTGATCTTTCAACTACCCAATGGTGGGCGCGCACTAAGATTGGGAATGCAAGCGAATGTGCGTCTCGACACTGGTGAACAAGTGATCGCAATGATGGTTCCCAAAGAGGCGGTGCTGGAACATGAAGGCAAGAAGATCGTGTACGTCCTGCTATCCGGCGAAGAGTTTGAACGCCGCGAAGTAGTCATCGGAGACGAGATAGGTAATAAAGTCGCCGTGCTCTCCGGCCTCAACAAAGGAGAGCGTGTAGTGACGCGAGGCGCTTACCAATTAAAACTACAGGAGCTGAAACCTGCGGAGGCTGGGGCGCATACTCATGAAACGTAAGGTAAGACCACGCAAATTTTAGGGCTTACAAGGTAAGGCTAGAGTTCATGCTTAATAAGATTATCCAGTGGTCATTAAATAACCGACTGCTGGTGATGATTGCCGCAGGGGCACTTCTAATATACGGCGGTATCGTCACCTTGCGTTCGCCGATAGATGTATTTCCCGACCTGACTGCACCGGCAGTGACCATTGTTACGGAGTCTCACGGTCTTGCTCCCGAAGAGGTCGAATCCCTCGTCACGCTTCCTATTGAGTCAGCTATGAACGGGACGGCGGGCGTGCACCGCGTGCGCTCGAACTCTGCAATCGGCATCTCGTTGGTCTTTGTCGAGTTCGAGTTCGGGACGGACATATTTCGCGCTCGCCAGCTCGTCACCGAGAAGCTGCAACAGGTGAGAATGCCCGAAGGCGTGTCCCCACCCCTGCTCGGACCCATCTCATCAACGATGGGCGAAATCATGATGCTCTCGATGACGGGAAAGGCGACATCTTCCATGGAAGTGCGCAGTCTCGCTGACTGGGTGGTGCGGCCACGCCTGCTGGGGGTGCCTGGCGTCTCACAAGTGGTAGTAATTGGAGGAGAGAAAAAACAATTTCAGGTGCTGGTCGATCCGGCCAAATTGGCAGACCATGGACTGACACTTGAGCAGGTGACAGAGGCGGTTACCGATTCCAACGCTAATGCTTCCGGCGGCTTTCTCGAGCGCCCGAATGAGGAGTTTCTAATCCGCGGTAGGGCGCGCGTCCATTCACCGGAAGACATCGCAAACTCGGTCATCGCAGTACGCGGCGGCACTCCCATTCTCGTCGGGAATGTCGCCACCGTTCAGATTGGTCCTGCCCAGCGGCGAGGCGACGGAGGCTTTAACATGCAGCCTGCGGTTGTCGCAACCATTCAAAAGCAGCCCAATGCCAACACCCTGGAAGTCACGGACGCGATTGAAAAGACGCTCGCGGACCTGAAGGCCAGCTTGCCTCCTGACGTAGTAATCGACACCAAGGCGTTTCAGCAGGCCGATTTCATCAGACGTGCTATCGGAAACGTCCAACTTTCTCTGATAGAGGGCGGCGTAATGGTCACGATAGTGCTGTTCCTTTTCCTTTGGAACTTCCGCACAACCTTCGTCAGCCTGACAGCTATTCCCTTATCACTTGTGACGGCAATACTCGTAATGAGCTACTTCGGCATTACCGTCAACACCATGACTCTGGGCGGTCTCGCTATCGCAATCGGTGCCCTTGTGGACGATGCCATCATCGACGTCGAGAATGTTTTTCGCCGTCTGAAGCAGAACCAGCACTCGCCTTCCCCAGAGCCCGTATTAACAGTGGACTATAAAGCCTCCAGCGAGATTAGAAACTCCATACTCTTTGCAACTCTCATCATCGTGCTCGTTTTCCTGCCACTTTTCAGTCTCGGCGGGTTCGAAGGGCGTATGTTTGCGCCGCTTGCTTTTGCCTACATCATATCGATTACGGCGTCGCTTATTGTCGCTCTGACCGTGACACCGGTCCTTTGTTACTACCTCTTGGGCCACTCAAAGTTGCTGCATGACGAGAAAGACTCGCGGCTTGTAGGTTGGTTGAAACGCCATTACGCGCACATATTAAATTGGACGCTGCGTCACCCATACAAGATTATCGGGACTTCTGCCGCGATGCTATTGGTTGCGGTGTTGCTCTTTCCTTTTATGGGACGCGAATTCCTGCCGCCCTTTAACGAAGGTTCTTATAACGTTCTTGCCACGCTGCCTCCAGGAACATCACTGCAGGAGTCTGTGCGTATAGGCAATGTTGTGGACAGAACACTACACGAGGTTCCGGAAGTCGTTTCCACAACCCGCCGGACAGGGCGTGCCGAGGCCGACGAGCACGCGGCAGGAGTAAACGCGAACGAACTTGAAGTTGTCTTGAAAGAAAGCGATCGCTCACACGAAGAAGTGACGGCAGTGGTCAGAGAAAAGCTCGCTCGCGTTCCGGGAATTGATGTAGAAGTCGGCCAGCCCATTTCGCATCGCATCGATCACCTGCTCTCGGGCACGCGGGCACAGATTGCCATCAAGCTTTTTGGACCCGACCTCGCTACGCTCCGTGCCAAGGCAGGAGAGATTCGCGAGGCCATGGAGGGAGTTGAAGGGGTTGTTGATCTCGTCGTTGAGCCGCAGGTGGGAGTGCCGCAGGTACAAGTCAACATGAATCGACAAGCGGCGGCGGCCGTCGGCTTACGCGCCGAACATTTGGCCGACACTGTGGACGGCGCCTTTAACGGTCACGTTGCAACGCAGGTGCTAGAGGAGCAGAAAACTTACGATGTGCTGGTGCGCTTCGACGACTCCGCGCGGCAGTCGGTTGAATCAATCGCGGGAACTCTCATAGATACGCCCACGGGGACGAAGGTGCCGATCGGCCAGGTTGCCGAAGTGAAATTGGACCAGGGGCCGAACACAATTAATCGTGAAAACGTCCAGCGGCGCATCATCGTTCAGGCCAACGTCGCGGATCGCGACCTAGGTAGCGTCATTGAAGATGTGCGAGCCGCAATCGGACAGAAGGTTCGGTTGCCGCAAGGGTACTTCGTACAGTACGGCGGACAATTCGAGTCTCAGGAAAAAGCGTCGCGGCAGATTATGCTGCTTTCACTTGTTGCTATTGCCGGCATCTTGCTGTTGCTTTATATCGCACTTAAGTCGGTACGCTCAGCGTTCCTTGTCATGGCGAATCTACCGCTCGCCTTGATCGGTGGCGTAGTTGTCGTCTTTCTCTCCGGGGGCACACTGTCAATCGCCTCACTCGTTGGCTTCATTACCCTTTTCGGCATCGCCACGCGCAACGGCATCATGCTTATCAGTCACTACTCGCACCTGATGATGGAGGAAGGGGTGGGCTTTCGTGACGCAATCGTCCAGGGTTCAATAGAGCGGCTCAGTCCAATCCTGATGACTGCGCTGGTGACCGGCGTCGGACTTATCCCACTCGCGATAGGAGTGGGAGAGCCCGGCAAGGAGATTCAGCAACCGATGGCGGTGGTGATCCTTGGTGGCATTTTTACTTCGACGTTTCTAAACATGATCGTGATTCCTGCACTCTATCTGAAGTACGGCCGAGCAGAAGCGCCAGCAGCGGCTCGCGAATACCCTGAAACAACGGATTTCGCGCCCGCAAGAGATTAATGGGCTCCCAAGCGCTGCGCGCTACGAGTTCTTCAAGGCTTTCCATTGGCGAAGTCCTAGGAGGGCTGATCTCCAACCGCCCAGTTGACGTAACATGCCAAGCGTATCCGTAACGGACCAGTCTTCGACAATCAGACCGTCATTGAACCGGCTTATCGTTATGCCGTTGAAGCGAACCCTCTTGCCGAAACTTTTCCCCGAGACAACAAAACGTGAAGTTACGCGATCTCCTTCT
>JBGSYG010000010.1:0-6843 GCA_041750995.1 Pyrinomonadaceae bacterium
TTGAGAAGCGACGATCAGAACGTAGCTGCTTGCCCCACTGAACCGCGTCATCAATATAAGTCTCAAAAGAGAGATCTTCCTCTCGCAGAACGCTCTTTGATTTTTCCGCAGCCAACTGCATCGCCTTCCCAGTCTCACCTATACCCCGCTTGTCATAACGCACCGAAGCAATGCCGTGTGCTGCCAGAGCCTCGGCCAACAGTTTGAGGCTGTTGTTTGCACCAGGTAGCAGGGGGGAGTTTCCGTCCCGGTCGGTTGGCCCGGAACCTGAAATGATCAACACGACTGGTACGCGCGCTGGCGAACGGGGCCGTTGCAAAGTCCCGTAGAGCGTTGCGGTAGGTGTCTCTAGTGTGATTGGCTCCGCTACGAAGCGTGTATCGGCGCTAATCGTTCCTTGCGAAGTATTCTTTGGCGGAGTTTGAGCGTTTGAAACACCAAAACCAGCCAACGCAATCATCGTCACGAAAATTATTGCCAGATTCGTCTTCATCGTTTTCACCTCCTCAGGTTTTTCAGCCGGATCGACTTCCTTAAAAGGGCTACGTGTTCGTTTCTGGATGAATCGTTATTTACCTTCGCTTAGTTTCATCAAGGCCTCAACTATCACTCGCAGACGATCGAGGTTAAGAATAATTATTGTGGGAACTACGATCAGCATTAAGGCTCCCAGCACGACGCCGGTTTTGGCCCACAGTCGGCGCGCTTTCAGCGCCGGAGCGGGGGTCGACTTGAGCGCCAGCCAGCCGAAGATCACAGCCAACAATGCCTTCTCCAACCCAGCAAGATTTATGAAACAGGCAACTCCCAAAATTAGGGAGATGGTGGCATAAGCGTACTTCTGGCCCAGCACGATGGGGGCCTGAGTTTCATGATTGCTTTCGCTCATCTTATGACTCTCCTTCGAGACTGAGTTCGGAATTGATTTTGAACGGGTTCTCCCTGAGATAACTGAAAGCTGCAATCACAAGCAGCACAGGTACGAATTTGAATAAGAAGCTAAAGTCGCGGTCTGGTATCAGTTCGACTAGTCGATAGCCCAGCAGCAGTGCACCGAGAACCATGAACGACGCCGAGCCACGAGATGTGCTGGTACGATTAACCTCAGGCAGTCTCCGTTCGATCTTCAACCACAGAGTTTCAGTCCCCAGCCGGCGCTCCTGGGTGTCAAGCAGACTCGAGAGTTCCTGCAATTGTCCAAGCTCCTCACGACAATTGGCGCAACTCGCTAAATGAATTTCAATCTGTTGAGACGACAGCTCGGGTTGATAGCCATCGGCGATCGCCATCGCTGCCATGGATACACTTTCGCACTTCAAATCACTCATAGTTCAACCTTCAGTCCCGTAAACGAAAGACGTGCGAGTCTGTCGCGCAATTTTTTTCGCCCGTGATAAAGCCGGCTCATGATTGTTCCCTGAGGAACTCCCAATCTTTCAGCTAATTCCTGATACGAAAGTCCGTCAAGATGCCGTAACGTAATTAATTCCCGGTCCTCAGCGGATAATTCCAGCATGGCCTGCTCTAGTAGCATCGAATTCTCGGGTCGAATAGTTGCCGCCGCCGCCAATATCTCCATGTCATCAGCATTGCTCATCTCTCTTTTCTGACGACCGTGGGCCAGCTTGTAACAACGATTTCGAAGGACCACATAAAACCATGGGTAAAAGCGCCGATTAAGATCGAGTTGGTCAAGTGCCTGAAAAGCATCGATGAATGCCTCTTGAACGGCGTCCAACGCATCCTCGCGGTTACCGAGGATGGCTGTGGCATGACCAATGGCCTCGGCCTGGTAGCGCTCGACAATGTGACGAAACGCCTCATTGTCTCCAGCTCTGCATCTTTCAATCGCGGCGTTATCATCCATCGTTCATCTCTCACCTAACGTATCTCGACAGTCGCCAAATTATTCAAAATAATTTTTTGCAGACGGAAGTCCTGCCTAGGACCTTCCAAAATCAAAAACCGCTACTAAAGCGTGGTGACCGCTTGAAAAATGCGACCGTCGGTTATGTCGTAGTATTGTCTACCAATGTTCCCTAAAGAGAGTCTCGCCAGGACGGCGCATCGGCCCCGTGGGATCACGGCGCTTAGTATTTTCTTTCTGGCTGGAGCTGCTATAAGTCTCACGGCAAGCGTATCGCTACTCGGCCCGCAGAGTTTTCTCGAATCAATGTGGCGACTCAATCCTCGTGCCCATAAGAATCTTTCAAGTCTGGGCCTGTGGGCAGTTGTTTTGCTGGCGACTGTTTCGGTGTTCTGCGCAGGAGCGGCGATAGGACTTTGGCGTGGTTCAAGGTGGGGACACTGGCTAGCAGTCGGCTTAATTACCCTCAACCTAGTCGCAGATATAATCAACGTCTTACTCGGTACAGAACCAAGAGCAATAGTTGGAGTGCCTATTGCCGCCGCAATACTGGCGTATCTGATGAGTAAGGGAGTGCGAGATTATTTTAGTGGGCGTTAACCAGCGAGGAATGCCAAAAATATGTTCACTGAGTTCGGAACTCAATGAGGGCCAGCAGCGGGGAGTAAACGCCGAACCTCGGCAATAAATTCGTCGCCACCTGCTGGTTTCACAAGATAACCTTGAGCGCCCGCATCCTTAGCCGCTTTGTTTGTCGACATCTGACCCGGCCCCGGAATAAAAGAGAATGGGCGTTTTGGCGTCAAACTCCCTTAGACGTTGAGAAATTGTTAGACCAGACACACCTGGGAGCCAAGTATCCAATAGATAGAGATCAAACCTTTCTCTCTTGGCCAGCCTAATCGCGTCATCTGCATCCGTAGCGCAGTTGACTTCAAACCCACCTTGTTTCAAGACCATGACAATCAGATCCCTGTTGTCAGGATCGTCTTCGGTGCAGAGAATGCAAGCTCCAGGGGGATTCATCGGTCAAGCCTTTGTGATGTTGAACCCTGTGACTCTTGGGCGTTGGCCTGCCAAGCGAAAATTATCGTTAACAAGCTCACTTTGGTCGAGAAACCGTCGCGGCGTTCACTTGTTTGAATTCTGTAATAAATGGGCGCGTCAGGTCTACTTCTTCGCTCATGTATAAAATTGCGTCATCAGTAAACATCGTAAGTCCTGAGTTTAAGGCTGACCCATTTCCATTCCTTGCGAGTCTGCGAACGTCACGACCTGTATACCTCACATGGCTTCCTGACAAAACTCCCGTCTGGTTAATCACTCGCTACGCAGACGTCTCGGCGTTGCTCAAGGATGAACGCTTCGTGAAAAACCGACGCACAGCAATGACGCCGGAGCAGCTTCGAAAGATGCCCTGGGTGCCTCCCATGTTTCGACCCCTGGAGCGCAATATGCTTGACCTCGATGCGCCCGATCACACGCGACTGCGGGCGCTGGTCCACAAGGCGTTTACGCCAAACCTCGTCGCACGAATGCGCGAACGTGTGCAAACGTTGGCGGACGAATTGCTAGACCGCGTGATGTACGAAGGCGAAATGGATTTAATCGAGGATTATGCCCTGCCGCTTCCGATGACAATCATTACTGAAATCCTTGGGGTACCTGCTCGGGACCACCATAAATTTCATAAGTGGTCAAAGGCCGTCGTTTCTCTCACATCGCCGAAAGCCACGCTGCGAGTGATCCCGAGTGTGTGGATGTTTATTCGTTATCTGCGTCAATTTTTCAAAATGCGACGCCGAGATCCGCGAGACGATTTGGCCACTGCATTAATCGAGGCGGAAGAGGCCGGTGATAAGTTGAGCGAGGACGAGCTGCTGGCGATGGTTTTCCTGTTGCTTATTGCGGGACACGAAACGACAGTTAACCTGATTGGAAATGGAATGCTGGCTCTCTTGGAACACCCCGGTGCGATGAATCGGCTGCGGCGAGAGCCGGCGATGATTAGGACGGCCGTCGAGGAATTGCTTCGTTACACTTCTCCGGTGTTGATGACGACTGAGCGCTACGCGCGCGAAGAGATCAACCTACACGGACTAACCATCCCGCGCGGGGGCATGACACTGGGAGTGATCGGGTCGGCCAACCGGGATGAGTCAGTTTTCCGAAGCGCGGATGAGCTAGACATTGCACGAGAGCCGAACAAGCATTTGTCTTTTGGGCAGGGAATACACTTCTGCCTTGGAGCGCCCCTCGCCCGGTTGGAGGCGGAAATCGCAATCAATACTCTTTTAAGGCGGCTGCCCGATCTGCATTTAAGCTTTGCGGCGGAATCTTTACGTTGGCGTCCTAGCATGGTGTTGCGCGGACTTGAGTCCTTGCCTGTATCGTTCGGCGTCGCGGTACGCTGAAGTGATATGACGTCGAACTTGTACTTACATAGTCGAGGCTGAAGTCTAAGGATTTACTGAAGCGCAAATCGGAGATGGAATCATGTTCGAGATACAGAGAAAGTTTGTTGAAAGTTGCCCTGCTAATAATGCTCCTGCTCACCTTGTTCCTGCTGGCTTCATTATCCGCCACAGCAAAAGAGCCGACGAACACTAAATGCCCAGACCACATGATGGTGTGAGGAACCGTTGGGTCGAGTTATGTATTGCCCTATTTGCTCAACCAAATTTTGTTGGATCAAAAGTACTGTCGCTATTGCGGCTTTGGCTTAGAGAAGCTTGCACAATCCGTTAGTGAGCAGCTTCCAACTAAACTAGAGGAGAATCTCCAGGAAAGAAAAAACATAGTATGAAGATTACAGTGTTACTCATTGAATTGCTCCTCGTTCGCCTGAGAATCACGCTCGCTAGTCCCTAGGTTGAACGTGTGGCTTCGCACCGCACAGTGCATTCGTGCGGGAACCGAGACCATTCAAATCGGAGATCAGAAACTCACTCCGTGCCCCACTCTGGAAAACTACAGGCGGATCAAGAGCTTACTGACCTAGGTTCCTGGTGTCGAAGGGATCTCTAAAGCAGAGCTAAGAGAGCTTATAACACTTAGTGAGTGAGTATCCGTGCGCTAGCACATAAAGCTGCCTTCTTAACTTCCCCATCACTAATAGATTCACAGAGCGCGTTTCTTTTCACTGGCAGCACATTGTGTTCGGGGGCGGACTGCGCGGATCGCTCTCCATCGCGCTGGTCTTTAAGTCTGCCGTCGAATCTTCCCGGTCGCGAGCAGCTCGTAGCAATGACATTTGGCGCGGTGACGTTTAGTCTGTTGGTACAGGGACTAACCATTTCGCTGTTAATGACTTTGCTGAAAATCGGCGCGCTGATTGATCGGGTGCTTGAACGACCCGCGGAATCTGGTCGGTATTTGTTTGCTCGTGAGACAATCTTGAAGGAGGTCAAACAGATGCTTCATACTTCATCAGAAAATCGTTTGTTGGTTTTAGCAGGCTTGCTGTTCGTAATCTTTGTGTGGCTCGTTCCGGATGCCCTAGCACAAGAGCAGTCCCCAACCCCGACTCCCGCTACTTCGCCAACTCCCGCCATGCCGCAACAAGCGGCCGAACCGCTCTACACGAACTACCGGGGCGTTAGCGTCGGGATGAGCGTTGAAGAGGCGCGGGAAAAGCTCGGCGCTCCAAAATCTAAAGGTAAGCAACAGGATTTCTTTGTCTTTTCAAAGACCGAGTCCGCACAGGTAGTATACCTTGATGGAAAGGTGCGAACCGTTTCTGTCGATTATGTCGGAGCCGATAGCGGAGCGCCGACGCCGATGGAGGTGCTTGGAGTTGAACTCGCTCCCAAGAAAAACGGGACTATCTACAAACTAGTTCGTTACCCAGATGCGGGGTTCTGGGTGGCTTACAGTCGGACCGCAGGGAAGAAGCCGATTGTCAGCATAACGATGCGAAGAATACGCTCACCAAGCCGCTAACGCGGGTTCAGCCGGCATCGCAAGCAGGTAAGCGACGGCGACGCTTACCAGATTCCCTCCGACTTGCCACCAGTCGATGACAGGAAAATTCATCCCGCCTTCCTCCCGGCACCCACGCCCGTTTGCTGCCCACGCGCCGAGCCGCCGCGATCAACGGCTTCCGAGTCATTCTGTGCGTCCAGATATTTGTCCCTCTCGATGTCGCCGCCGCGCGAACCGGTCGCGTCATGAAACAACACCACAGTGTGCGGAAACGGCATATCAATTCCGGCGCGATCGAGCGCGAGTTTAATCCCGGTTGCGACGCGGTCGGAGACTTCAAGCACGTTTGCCTGTTCAGACTGCACCCAAAAGTAGACGCTGAAGTTTACCGACGACGGGGCGAGTTCTGTCACATAAACCCACGGCCCCGGATCGTCTAACGCGCCTTCCGTTTCCCTGAGTACTTTCTTGATGGTTTCCCGGGCTTCTTCAATCGAGTCGGGATAGCCAATGCCGACCGTGAACTTGATTCTGCGCTTATCATAAGCCGTGCGCACCAGAATCGCGTTGGTGTAAACGTCGCCATTCGGCAAGACAGCGCGTTCGCCGTCGTAAGTCTTAAGGCGCGTCGAACGCACAGTGATCTCTTCCACCGTGCCCTCATAGTCTTTAGTCCTGATCTGATCGCCGACTACGAAAGGTCTGCGCCACAGAATGAGAATGCCCGCGAAGAAGTTTTGCAGCACGTCCTTGAAAGCGAACCCGATCGCCACTGAGGTAATGCCTAGACCAGTGACCAAATCACCGGGTTTGAATGCCGGGAAAATTACCACTGCCGCGACGAACAGACCCAACACAATGACCACAAACGATGCGAGACGCCCCAGGAGGTCGGCGAGCGTGGGGTCTAAGCGCGTGCGCTCGCCGGCGGTGTGAACGATCCCTTTGATGACACGCGCAATAATGAGAAAGACCCCGAATACGATCACTCCGAGCACGATGTAGGGCAGTTGGGCGAGAAATCCCCGCCACAAGTTATGCAGAGTATTCCA
>JBGSYG010000011.1:0-28223 GCA_041750995.1 Pyrinomonadaceae bacterium
CCCTCCGTGGACGCCCCTTCCAATGTCTAGCGGGGCGCCCACGGAGGGACGCCCCTACAGAATTCCTTATCCCCCTAAAAACAATAGCTTGTTTGGGCGTTACCGCTGGCATATACTTTTTGCCGTGGACAAGGATTAGAAACTAATCTGAGTTCACCGCCCGGCGGAAACCAAACACCAGCTCCATTCGCCGTACGCCTCACCTAATCCCAGAAAAGTTTTGCTCGTCATTCGGTTTGCGATCACTCGCGCGTGTGACTCGTCCCGGATGGGCAGCGCCATACCAACTTGTCAATATCTTCAAAACCTAATTCCCTTTCCACTGCCGGACCGCTAGTCGCCGACACGATCCTGCAGGACCGTTACCTTATCGTCAGGCAACTCGGCAAGGGTGGAATGGGCGCAGTGTACGAAGCGATCGATCAGCGACTCGGTATCACCGTCGCATTGAAGGAGACCGTGTCGATTGAAGCGAGCGTGAGGAAACAGTTTGAGCAGGAAGCGCGTCTGCTGGCGAGCTTGCAGCATCCGGCGTTGCCGCGGGTCAGCGATCATTTTGTGGAAAGCGATCGCGCTTTTCTCGTAATGCAGTTTATTGCGGGCTGCGATCTGGCACGGATCATCTATCAACAGCCCGGACCGTTTCCGCGCGAACAAGTCGTGGCCTGGGCCGATCAATTACTCGACGCCCTCATCTACTTACACTCGCAACAACGTCAGGTGATTCACCGCGACATCAAGCCGCACAACCTAAAGCTCACCGCGAGCGGGCACATCGCCTTGCTTGATTTTGGTTTGGCCAAGGCACAACCCTCGGAGACATCGACGACCTCATCCGCCTCCTTCTTCGGATACACGCGGCAGTATTCACCACTCGAACAGATCCAGGCTCTATCGACGGGTCCGCACAGTGACATCTATGCGTTAGGCGCCACGCTTTATCATTTGCTCACTGGGGTAAGGCCTGCCGATGCGCTTACGCGCGCAGCAGCGTCAGCAAAGGGACATGGCGATCCTTTGAAGCCCGCGAACCTGGTTCATCCAGGAGTCGGAGCGGAGATTGCGACAATACTGACCAAGGCAATGGCGCAGAACCCGGAACAGCGCTATCGCAGCGCCTCGGAGTTTCGCGAAGCATTACGCCGCATCGGACGTCGCACTCCAAGCCGCCAAAGTTATCAGCCATACCCGGCAGGCAGCGTTTTGTTTTCTGAAGTCGCAGATGAGCTCGAGATGTTTCAGAGCTTCCACGCGTCATCGAGTCGTAAAAGCAATCCCGCTGTTATCACGTCGGTCGTTCTGTTCTTGATGATGACCGGAACCGCAGTCTTCTACGCTTATCCGCAATGGCGCAAAGTTCCGGCTGCCAGTATCAGCGAACCAGCGGTTCGGCCAACGCGAACTCAGCAATCGGAGAAGGCTCCGACGAGTAGCGCTACAAGGTTTGGCAACAACAGGATTATTGAATCTTTTAAGCCGACGTTATCGAAACCGAGTGAGGCGACGGAACGTCGTGGTCGACAGGAAAGAGGAAACACTGCGGTGGCCGAGCAGGTCCAACGGCTTGAGAAAGTGAAACTCGCCAGTCCGAGCGTCGTCCAGCGCGCTCCAATTAGCGAAAGGATCGAACCCAGCCGCCAGATCAGGATTCCCGATATTCGCCTACCTGCTGCTGAAACAACGGGAACCGAGGCGATACCAACCGCGAAGCCACGATTGCAGGATTCTTATCGATCCACGTCTCCGTTCGTCAACTCCTGGAAGAAAGGGACACACGAAGACTAAGCCTACAGCGGCAGGTCTACAACGAAACGGGTGCCATTTCCCACCTCGCTTTCGACGGCAATCCGTCCCGCATGCTGCTCAACAATCTGGCGCACGATTGCTAACCCGAGACCGGTGCCGCGTTTCTTAGTCGAATAGAAAGGTTCAAATATTCTGGTCAAGGTTGTCGGGTCCATCCCTTTACCGCGGTCAGTCACGGTGACGCGGGCGTATTTCTTTTCCGTTCCGTTCCCACCAGTGGCAGCCGTAATGGTGGCAGTCGAAATTTTCACGGGCGAGCCGGCGATACTGGCATCGATAGCGTTAGCAATTAGATTGACGAACACTTGCCGCAACTGATGGCCATCCCAATTTCCCACTAAGCTTTCCGGACTAAACCTCTTCTCAATCGGAGTTTGCTTCTCGCGCACACTCTCAGAAACCAGATCGAGACTCACATCAAGAAGTTCCTGGAGATCGACTCGCGACAGCTCGAGCGCTTTCTGCCGTGAGAATTGCGAGACGTCGACAACGAGCTTGTTCAGGTGCCTGATTCCGCGCTCGACCAATTCGATCGTATTTAACGCATCCGGATCGGTAACATTGTCCCGCAGCATCGAGACTCCGAGCCGAATGCTCCCGAGGGGATTGCGAATCTCATGCGCAACCTGTGCTGTCGCTTGTCCCACTGCCGCCAGCGATTCTGAGCGGCGCAGGCCACGTTCGGCCTCGGACGCTTCGGTGGCGTCCACGAGTGTAATAATTTGACCTTGCTGATCATTGATGGCCAGGGGCGAAGTATAGACGTCGAAGGTTTTGGCAGCATGCGTAGTGGCCGCACCACAAACCCAGCGCCCGCGATACGTTGACGCATTGGCGCGCTCCGAGGTAGCCGCTTCCAGCATTTTCATGGCGTCGTCCGGAGCAAACTTTTCATGGATGGAAGCCCCGATGCTCGCTCGAGGAAAGATATTGAAGAAGGCGGCATTGGCGCTGCGTAAACGATCTTCTTCGTCAATGGCGGCCACGGCACTGACCATGCCCTCAATCAGTTGATTGGTGAAGGCGCGTTCGCGTCCTGCATCAACCATGCTACGGCGCATTTGACTGAAGCGACGTTGCACCTCCCAAACAGTTCCGGCTGCAACGAAAAAACCTACCAGCAGGGCAAAGACATTCCAACGTCGAATGGAATTCACAGCCCCTTGGATCATCAATTCGCGCTGACGAGCAATGCGGATTGGCTCGGCAATTGAATTCTCGCGTAATTTTTCCAGTTGGTCATCGACCTCGCGAAACTTCTCAAAACCTTCCAACGAATAGCGCCGCGAATCCTCAGTAATTTCAGAGTACGCAGTCAGATCATCGCGAAATCGGCTCCATGCAGGCTCTTCGGATAGCGGTGGTTTTTCCAATTGGGGCAGAAGCTTATTCACTTCCTCGCGCGCGGTGTTGAGACGGACATCAAAAGGCGGCTTGAGTCCTCCCCGGGCTTCCGCCTCCTGAATCGCGCGTACTTCGTTGTTCAGCTTTGTAACAGCAAGACGAAGTTGCAGCAAAAGTCCTAAGCGCGCCGTGTGCTGCCGCTCCAAGTCGAGCACGGTGGAGCTGACATCATTCATCTTTTGCACGCTCAAGTAGCCAAGGATAGAAATGAGTGCCAGCAGCAAGGTAAAGCCCACGACTAGGGGAGAAATTGCCGGAGCGATCTCGCGGGCCCGCGAACGAGGAGTTTCCGGAGGAGGAGATTGACTTGGCCGTTTGCCGCCGAAGGCTTCCGTCTGGCGGTAAACAGGTTCGCCCCCCGGCCTGGAAGCAGGGACAGTTGAATTGTTGTGTGGTGACTCAGGTTGAGCCATTTTTAGGAACTTAACGAATTGTCGTCCAATAAGGTATATCCGTAGGAAGTATGCGGTTTATCCCGCAGGCTGAAAAGGGGTGACAAGCGAATTTGCAAGACTAGGGCTTGGCGTCCATCCAATTTTCAGCAACTCCGACATCGACAATTAGCGGAACATCGAGCTGCACAGCGGACTCCATTTCGCGCTTGAGGATTTGGGCAACTTGCTCGCTTTCAGCTGCCGGAGTTTCGACCAGAAGTTCGTCATGAACCTGCATCAAGAGCCGAGCGTTTAGGTTGGCGCGTTCGAATTCCTCAGCTACAAGCAGCATCGCGATTTTGACAATGTCACTTGCCGTGCCTTGAATGGGCATGTTGATCGCTTCTCGTTCCGCAGCTTTCCTAATGTTTGCGTTGCGATCGTTAATGCCGGGAAGTGGCCGGATGCGTCCATAGATTGAACGCACATAGCCGTGCTCGCGGGCGCGCAATGGCACTTCTTCCATGTAGCGCCGCACGCCCTTATAAGTATTGTAATAATCGGCAATCACCTTTTTTGCCTCGGCGCGCGAAATCCCAACGCGTTGGGACAATCCCCACGGCTCGATTGCATAGGCGATGGCGAAGTTGACGATCTTTGCAAAGCGTCGCGCCTCCTTCAGCTCGGCATCAGTCGTAGCGCCAAAGACGAGTCGAGCCGTGCGCGCATGAATGTCCTCACCATTCTGAAACGCTTCCAGCATTACTTCGTCCTGCGTAATGTGCGCGAGCAGTCGTAACTCTAGCTGCGAGTAATCTGCTGAAATGATCTTGTGGCCCCGCTCTGCTACGAACGCTCGCCGGATGCGGCGGCCGAGCTCGGTTCGAATGGGAATGTTTTGCATATTCGGTTCGCTGGAAGAGAGTCTGCCAGTCGCCGCCACCGTTTGATTCAGTAAGCAGTGAATTCTGCCGTCGGCGGCAATCTGATGAGGGAGCGCATCGGTGTAAACGCTCTTCAGCTTATCAAGCTCGCGATACTCAATGACCAGGCGCGGCAGTTCGTGAGTCTGGGCAAGCTCCTCTAACACCGCTTTACTGGTTGATACTCTGCCGGTGGAAGTCTTTCTCCCGGAAAGGATGTTGAGCTCACCAAGCACATCTCCCACTTGTTTAGGCGATCCAATGTTGAATTCACGTCCGGCCAGTTCGTAAATCTTCAACGTCAGCTTGTGCAGCTCCTGACCGAGGTAGCTTGAGAGTTCCGCCAGCACGCGGGGATCCACTTTCAAACCCGCTTGCTCCATCTTGTAAAGCAAAGGCGCGAGCGGCAATTCCACTTCCGAGTAAATCGTTTCGAGCTTCTTGTCGAGAATCCGCGCGTGCAGCACTTTTGCCGTGCGGGCGGTGAGATCAGCGGCCAAGGCTGTTTCCCATTGCAGCGCTTGCCAGCCTGAGGGCGCCGAATCAAAACCGTCAACGGAGAGTGCTTCGCGCGCCAGATCAATCAACTCATACTTACTGCGGTTGGGATCTAACAGGTACGCAGCAAGGAAGGTATCGTCCTTAACACCTGCGAGGCTGACGTCGAGACGCGCCAATAAGCCAATTGCGCGCTTCACATCGTGGACTGATTTCTCGCTCAATCCGTTAGCGAAGAACTCGCGCAATCCATCGAGTGCCACTGCCTGGCCTTCTTTAAAATTCTCAAGATCAACGTAGGCGGAAACGCCAGGAGCCGTCGAGAAAGCGATCCCGGCAGCAAGGTCATAACTTAGACATTGCTGGTCAGATGTTTCTGTGGGCGTTGGGTCGCTTATGGCTATGCCGACACTTTCCGCATCCCAGAGCGATTTGGTCAACCCTTCAAGTTCTGCGCGCGTGCGTACGACGCTATATCGCAGAGTGGATGGAGCCGAAGGAGCAACCTGCATTGCCGCGTCAGCAAACTCTCGTGTCAGGTTTGCAAATTCCAACTCGCGAAACAGCTCATACGCGGCGGCCCGATCAGGTGGCCGACTCTTAATCAGATCGAGGTCCAGCTCAATGTCGAGGTCACTCTTGATGCGCGCGAGCTCGCGCGACTGCCGAATGATGTCAGCGTTATCGCGCAACGATTCGCGGTAGGTTTTGTGCTTAACGTCTTCCCAGTGCTCGAGTGCGTTATCGATCGAGCCAAACTGCTGAATGATCTGCACGGCGCCTTTGGAGCCGATGCCCGGCGCCCCGGGTATGTTGTCGATCGAGTCGCCCATCAGGCCCAACAACTCGACAACTTTGTCTGCAGGCACACCGAACTTCTTCTCAACCCACGCTTCATCACACCATTCGATCGGCGGCACAGGCTCTTTTCGCTTAACCACCTGGGAGTTCTGCCGCATCCCGACGATTAATGGATCACGGACGAGTTGGCACATGTCCTTGTCGTTGGAAACAATCACGGCCTTCAGACCCTTAGCGGCTGTTTGTGTCGCGAGGGCGCCAATCACGTCGTCGGCTTCGTAGCCGGGTGAGTTGATGATGGGAATGTTCAGGGCTTCGCACAGGCGAATGATGTAAGGGATTTGCGAAGCAAGATCTGGAGGCATCTCGAGCCGGTTAGCTTTGTAGCCGGCAAAGGTTTCATGCCGAAACGTCCGCTCCTTGGATTCAAAGATCGCTGCGATGTACTCCGGTTTTTCATCAGTAAGCAACTTGCGCAGCATGTTGGTGAAAATATAAACCGCCTGCGTCACCTGACCCTTGGAGTTCGAGAGCGCGGCCACACGGTTCGCCATCGGCGCAAAGAACGCGCGAAAGATGTGCGACATGGAATCGATCAGAAAAACCCGCTCAACTGGTTTATCACCAGCGGCAGTTTGCTTGGTTGGCATGTGTTTCGATCATAGATAGACAGGTATGAAGTTTCAAGTTGCTAACTTTGGTCTTGGGTCTTGATCTTTGATCTTTGAATTTTTGACGTTGGACTTTTGACTTTGAAGTCCCGGCCCCGTCACCCGCCCCAGTCAGTTTCTGTTGCAGTTCTTATACTCACTGTTGGTGAAACGCCACACTCCAACATCAACTTCGCTTAAATAGCGAACTTTGTAGCTGGCATAACCATTGCTCGATAGGAACAAGCACAAACCTGAAACCTGAAACCTGAAACCTGAAACCTGAAACCTGAAACCAAGGTTCTCCCATTGATCAAACAAACTACACTCGGTTCGCCTGTAGAAACTGACGGGGTAGGTCTGCACACAGGAGTGGAGGTCAAGGTGCGCTTGCTCCCGGCACCACCCGACACAGGATACGTATTTCGTCGCACCGATCTCGGAGGCTTCGAGATTCCAGCAACGGTGGAATCGGTAGCGCATTGTGGTTACGCCACCACCCTCATGCGCACGGGAGTTATGCTTTCAACGGTCGAGCACCTGCTCGCTGCCTTGCGTGGAGCGAATGTCGATAACATTTTCATCGAGGTCGACAATCTTGAAATCCCTATTCTCGACGGTTCCGCTGAAGTCTTCACAGACATGATCGCGCGCTCAGGCGTCGTTGCCCAACCGCTCGCGCGACGCGCGCTGCTCGTGAGGGAACGCATCTCCTTCGAACAAGGCAACCGGCGAATTAGTGTCGAACCGGCGGACAACTATGAAATCGATTGCTTGATCGACTTTCCTCATCCGTTAATTCGCGTGCAGCAGTTTTCGCTCCAACTCACGAACGGAAGTTTCAGCCGCGAAATTGCCGCAGCTCGGACTTTTGGTTTCACCGAAGAAATTGAGGCGCTGCAACGATCAAACTTGATTCGCGGCGGCTCGCTCGACAATGCGATCGTCCTTACTCCTGAAGGAATGTTGAATCAAACGGGATTGCGTTTTCGCGACGAGTTTGTGAGGCACAAGATACTCGACATCATCGGCGATCTGGCGCTGCTAGGCATGCCCATTCTCGGGAAGGTAGTTGCCGAGCGCAGTGGTCATATCCTGCATGCCGGGCTAATGTCGAAACTTTTAAGAGTTCGTTCAGCCTGGGACATTGTGGATATGCCAGAGCCTCGAGCCGCCGCTCAGCCCCAGAGTTGAAAACTAATCGAATTGCCGATTGGCCAGTAATGAGAGAATCATCACAAATCGTCAATTGGCAATCGGCAACCGCCAATTCGACGACCCGGTCGCTTTGTCGACCCACTACTGCATCGATCTTTAAAGGACGTCATTCTAATGAACTCGCAGCGGGACCGCCTCTACGCGAACTGCCCTGGATTGCACGGATAAGAACATTGGTTCTGATCTGTGTCGCAGTTCTTGTAGCGGGTCAACGAAGTCAGAACCGGGAGCGATAGCGACCGGGTCCAAAAACGAACGTAAGCTCCAAGGCCTCAAGCTGCCGCTCAACTAAGCAAAGCCAAATCAGCCACAGATTTTCGCGGATTGCACGGATAAGAATACTTGTAGTTTCTGATCCGTCTGTATCCGTGGAGATCTGTGGCTTAGTTGTCTTGAGACTTGTGGGGATTATCTTCAAAGCAAACCCTTCTACTTCTCGGGAAGAAACTCGTAGGTTATCCGCAGGTGGACTGAACCCGGAACGATCTCAGGTTTCACTTCCTTTGCGCGCAAGCGCAGCGACCCGCCGGCCGGCGCAATCGGCACAACACTCGACAACTGCTCTGGACGTAATATCTTCAACGGATTGACGCGCGAATCAATCGCCGTCTGGACGAGCTGCATTAGGGAACCGCGCGCCAGGGCCGGGATATTTTCCAGTTGAATATCCGTAATCTTAATGCGCGCCTGTAAGGTCTGCGCGCCACGATCAAACTCAAGGCTCCACTCCGTTTGCGCCCAGCCGCGGACCTCAAGACAACCAAGGAGGGTCGAATTGTAAGAACCGCTAAAGGCGAGCGGTGCCACCATCCTTCCCTGCTCCAACTTCACCGCCGTCTTCACGTTTCCGTGTTCGCGTTGCAATGTGATCACGCTGGGACATGTCTGCGCCGATTGATCGCTTCGATTCCTGTCAGACGCGGTGATCACGAGAGGCATTGAAGGAGCCTTGAGATTGTCGAAGATTGCTTCAAGAAAGGAATTAAAGAACTGCTCGCTTAAGGTTACGGTAGCTTCGCCGGTCCGCGAGGGTTTTGCTGCTGCCTTGTTTCCCTGGGCGTAGGCCGGTGAGCAAGTTCCGAGAACGAGCATCAGCAAAACCATTGCTAATCGGAACTGTCTAGCTTTAACTGTAACGCTCATATTCATTTCTTCTTCAGATGAATTCCAAACTATCAATTTTGAGACTTGAGTCCTGATACTTTGGACTTATTTAAAGCCCACTGCGAACAATGTCATGTAAGCGGAGCAGCCCGATACAAAGTTTGGCGCCATCAACAACAGGAAGCACCGAAATCTGTGACGGTCGATCCTCCATCAACCTCAAAGCGTCGTACGCGAGTGTAACCGCAGTTACAACCACCGGATTACGCGTCATAATCTCTTCGCCCTTCAAATTTTCTAATTCGGCATGCTCGCGGCTCTGAATTGCGCGGCGCAGGTCCCCATCCGTGATAATGCCGATCAACTTTCCGTTGGAGTTGATTACGTTCACTGCCCCCAGTCCGCCATTGCTGATTGCCTGCACCACCGCCACCCAACTCGCTTCCGAAGGGATGGTGGGATTCTTGTTCCCGCTGTGCATCAAGTCTTCAACCTTTAACGTCAATCTCTTGCCCAAACGTCCTGCTGGATGATTAACGGCAAAATCATCCGGCGTGTGTCCCTTCCGTTTCATTAAGGTCATGGCGACCGCATCGCCGAGCGCGAGGGCAACGGTAGTACTGGTCGTGGGCGCCAGGTTCAAAGGACAAGCTTCCTGATCCACTGATGCATCCAGGACGGCGTCGCAGCGACGCGCGAGTGTTGAATTAAGATTGCCCACGATACCGATGATTGGTACTGAGCGATGTTTAAGATAAGGAAGCATGCTAACGATCTCATCCGTTTCACCGCTGTTGCTAAGCACCATCACGACATCGTCTGCATTCACAATTCCAAGGCCGCCATGTAAAGCATCGGAAGGATGTAGATATAGAGCGGCGGTTCCCGTGCTGGTGAGGGTGGCGGCGATCTTCTGGGCGATGATTCCCGACTTGCCGACACCGACAATTACAACTTTGCCCGCACAAGCGATCAGCAATTCCATGACACGGTCTAGGTGGGCTGGATCGAGACGCGAAGCAGCAACGGCGATGGCATTCGCTTCGAGTTGCAACAGACTTGCAACTTCGGAATGGTTGGATTCGTCAGTCATGCGTGCAGTCTTGATATACGACGAGGGGTAACTTTTGCAAGCAGCGCCAGCTCGTTCTCAATTCGGCGAGCAGCTGTGTTATCTTTTGCTGCCCCGACACACGCCCGCGTAGCTCAGTGGATTAGAGCGTTCGCCTCCGGAGCGAAAGGTCGCAGGTTCGACCCCTGCCGCGGGTACCAACCCATCTTTTCCCCTTTGCTCTGCGTTATGGATTCAATTCGGCACATGCAGCAACCAGCTAAACCGGTGATTCTTGTTGTCGATGATTTCGACGACACGAGATTGCTTCTGAGGACCTGGCTCGAGCGCAAGGGGTTTGAAGTCATCGAAGCAGAAAACGGGAACGAGGCGGTCTTTCAAGCCGAAACCATGCGACCTAATCTGATCATCATGGATTTGGAAATGCCCGAACTTGACGGGCTCGCCGCCACGCGCAAGATACGCGCTGTGAAAGAACTCGAGAAGGTCCCCGTCCTCGCCGTGTCTGCTTACGGCGCGGAACAATTTCGCGACGATGCCCTCGCGGCCGGCTGCGATGAATATGTGTCGACGCCTTTCGAGCCCGAAGCTCTGGAAAAATTGATTCGTTCCTTTGTTAGTTAAGCGCAGGTTCTGAAGTCCCACGAAGCGGGACAACTGATAATAGCCAAGCCCCGACAGCTCGGGGCTGAGACTGCACACATGTTCGCTGTGAGTCTGCGCGGACGAATGAAATTCGCTGCCAATGCCCCTTCCCACCAAAACTATTAGGAGACTTTTTCTTAACGCATCGATACTTGTCGTAATCGTCGTACTTCCGCTCGCCGCCACTGCTCAAACAGTCCCCTGCAAAGTCTCACTCAGTGCCCTTCCGGCCGCGCCTGAATTGAAAGGATTTCACCTGGGAATGACGATGGAGCAGGCTAAGACCCATGTGCCGCAAATAGTTTTTGGACGGACAGATCTTTTGGGCAGCAGCAAGACAACAATCAACCCGGGGTTTGATCCGCGCATCGACACGTCGAAATTTCAAGATGTAAGAAGTATCTCACTCGATTTTCTCGACGGTCGTCTTGTCTCGCTTTGGATCGGCTACGACTCCAATTTTAAGTGGACGGGTATTCCAGAGTTTGTTGCCGGCATCTCTCAATCGCTGTCGTTGCCGAACGCCTGGAGCGAATGGAAAGTGCGCGGCCGGCAGATGCGCTGCGCGGATTTTGAATTAACTGTAACGACAATTGCCCAGTCGCCGAGTTTTCGCATCGTTGATAGCGGAGCCGAAGAAACACTGGTCGCGCGGCGCAATGCCGCTGCAGAAGAGGCCGAGGCGACGGAGACGGAACCGGAAGAAGCTTCAGAGCCTGAGGAGATTATCGCGGATCGCAAAACAAAGACTTACTATCTAGGCGACTGCCAGCCGCCAGCGCCGATCGCGGAAGCAAATCGCATTAGCTTTAAAACGACAGCAGAAGCCGAGAAGGCGGGTTACAAGCTTTCTCGAGCGTGTTCCTGAAGTTGTAAAGTCCCCCCACCAGAAGAGGAGCTTAGACATGCTGAAAGAGTTCAAAGAGTTCATCACGCGTGGCAACGTCCTTGACCTCGCGATCGCCATAATAATCGGCACAGCGTTTGGCAGAATTATCACGTCGCTGGTTGATGGAATCATCATGCCGCCGATCGGGATGCTATTGGGAAATGTCGACTTCTCAAACCTCTTCATCGACTTGTCGGGCCAGCGCCCGATCTCACTTGCAGATGCGCAGCTTAAGGGCCTGCCGGTAATTGCCTACGGCGCCTTCTTCAACGAGATCGTCATCTTCCTCATCATTGCCTTGGTAGTCTTCCTGATAATCAAAGCTGTAAACAAAGCTAAGCGCGAAGAGCCGGCAGCGGTGGTAACTAAAGACTGTCCGTATTGCTTGTCTGCGATTCCAACTGCGGCAACGCGTTGTGCGGCCTGTTGTTCGGATGTGGCTTAGCGACTATTAATAACCAGGACTCTCATCTAGACTTTCAGAAACATGCGCGAGTGCCCCCGTTGCGAAACTTGTTATGAAGATGACGTCGTCGTTTGTCCCGACGACGCTGTCGACACCAAACACACGCTCCCCGGTCCAGCGCTGCTTTCTGGTCGCTATCTGCTCGTCAAGCGAATCGGCCGCGGGGCGATGGGTCAGGTATATCTCGCGCGCGATCAAAATCTTGTCACTAGACGCGTCGCTGTAAAGACGGTCCGGCCAGACATCCTCAACGACGAAGACATGCAGGAAGGCGAGGCGATCGCTCGTTTTGAACGCGAGGCGCGCGCCGCCGCTTCGATCCAACATCCCAACATCGTCGACGTTACGGACTTTGGAAAGAGTCCGGATGGCGTTTTCTTTCTCGTGATGGAATATGTAGAGGGCGAGACTCTGCATCAGCTGTTGCGCCGGGAAGGCACGCTAAATATCAAGCGCGCCACGACGTTGTTGGGCCAGATTGTTGCGGGAGTGGAAGCTGCCCATGATCGCAACATCCTGCATCGTGATTTGAAGCCCGCGAACATTTTCATCATGCAGCAACTCCGTCGCAGCGGTTCGGCCAACGATGGATTCGTAAAAGTCGGTGACTTCGGCCTTGCCAAGATCGTCCACTCTGACGATTCGGAAACGCTTAACGGTCCCGCGTCGCGCGGCATCGTTGGCACGCCCGAATACATGGCGCCCGAACAGATGCGCGAAGGTGTGCTGCTCGATGTCCGCGCCGACATCTATGCGCTCGGCGCGATTGCCTATCACATGTTGGTAGGTCGCCCGCCTTTCACAGGCAATATCACACAACTGATTGCTCAAAAATTGTTAGAAACGCCGGCGTCGCTAACAACTCTCCGTTCTGATATTTCTGTTAAAGCTGAGCAAGCGGTAATGCATGCGCTTTCCAAAGAGCCAGAACAGCGGCCGGCGAGTGCGGGTGAATGGTTTGAGAGTTTTGCCGACGCGGTCGCTGCCCAATCGGAAAAGCCGGAGGGTGATTCCCGCGTCGTGATCATGGCGCCGGCCGGATCCGAAGTTTATGTTGACGATGAGAGACATGGGAGTGTGGGTCGTTCCGGGCGCGTGATACTAACCGCAATTGCGCCCGGGCAGCACGTCTTGCGTGTTGCTCGTACGGGCGAAGATGACGATGAACGAGTGATTGAGATTCGTCCGGATAGTGCGGAGCAAATCATTCAGACGCAGTTTAAGAGTGCTGCTTCCAGCGAACATTTGACACCGTCACGCGGCGGCAGCCTCGCCAGTCGCACCACGAGCGAACCTGTCACTCATGGTGTCGTTGTTTGCACCAACTGCCATGCGCGATTTGCAGAGGGGGTCAAATTCTGTGGCAGCTGCGGCAATACTTCTTTTCAATCGCTTACCGCGGCCCTCTCACTGGCCCAGCTCAACCGCCCAGCGCAGCCGGAACCAAAAACGATTAGCTGTGCACGCTGTGGTCAAATTTACCCGCGCGGAACTCGCTTCTGTGGACGCTGCGGTATTCCGATCGGCACATCATCACTCGATTGGAAGGCTCCACGACCGGTCGAGGTGCTTTGTAAGCACTGCGGCGCCAGCTACCCGGCGGCATCCCGATTTTGCGGAGGATGCGGAAAACCACTTAACCCTTGAGCGCAGCAACGGATTCCAGTAAGGTCAGCAATCAGGGTGTCAGGGAACGGGTGTCGGGTACCAGGTACCAGGTATTGACGTGACGAGGTGGCGGGTCTTACCACTCGGTACGGTAAGGAAGAGGTAGCGCCGCAGTCACTACGGAGGCCTTAAGGTCCCGACCCCAGAATGCCGGTTCACTTGAAGGCGGTCGCTACCGCTCCAGTACCGTACGAGTGGCTCCGCAGGTTTTAAGTTACAGATACAGCGTCTAGAGTTCGTACTTATCAGGTCGGGGATCGGTCTTCAAGACTAACGCTCTAAGCAACATACCTGAAACCTAAAACCTGAAAACAAATACCCGATACCCGGCACATAACTCGAAGCTCTGCACCCTAACTCGAAACTCGAAACCCGACATCTGATACCCGATACCTGAAATGAAACGGTGCCCCAGCTGTAATCGAACCTACACCGAGCCAACCCTGAACTTCTGTCTGGAAGACGGAACCCCCCTGCTCAATAACGCTGTTCCTCGGCCTGCGGCCACCGACCGCTTCGGCTCGCCGCGCAACACCAATGAGCCACCGCCGACGGAAATTTACCCCCGCGTGCCGATGTTGAACCAGGTCCCGGAGATGATGCCCCCGCGTGCCGCGCCGCAATGGTCCGCGCCCGCGCAACCAGTTCAGGTGAGAAAGTCGAATGCCGTCTGGTGGGTGCTTGGTGGAATCGGAGTCATTGCCGTACTGGGTGTGGGCTTACTGGTAGTCATCCTGGCGCTCGCCAGTATGGACACCAACACAAACAACGCAAACGTAAACTCTAATTCAGTCGTTGTTAACAACAATGGCAACGCAACTAATACCAGTCCTGCTAATAACAACTTCAACTCGAATATCTCCAACTCCAATTCCACTGCTAATCAGCCCTCAGCACTGAGCGACGACTTCGCGTCTGAAAAATGGCGCACGGGCACGTTTGAATTCGGAGAGATCTGGTACGCCGATGACGAATTCCACATGCGCGCGAAAGAGAAAATGTATCTCGTGATGTACGCGCCCAATGCCGACTACACGACCGAGAACTCGCGCGTGCGAGTAACAGCACGCAGCGTGGACGGAGTTTCGCCAGCTTCCGGCTATGGCTTGATCGTGCATGGGGAAAAGTCATCCGACGGCGCTCTCGAGGATTACGCACTATTGATCTACACAGGCAGTGAACCTCAGTACCAGGTAGTGCTCCATAAGAATGGTGTGCAAAAGACGCTGGTGCCCTGGACAAAGTCCTCGATCATTCGCCCGGGCACTAATCCCAACCAATTGGAAATTCGCTCGGAAGTAAATGAACTTTCCTTTTATGTGAATGGGCGCTACCTCACGCGCATCACCGATACGGAAAACAACAAACGCGGTGTTGCCGGGCTCTACACAAGCGAAACCAGCGAAGTTGCTTTTGATGATTTGGAAATCACCCGGTAGCCTCCGCTCAGCCCAGCCAACACAATGCAAGTCAATCTCCGAGTCTTGGCGGGACCTTATAAAGGCCGGGTCTTTCCTTTCGAGGAGCACGACACATTTCTGATTGGCCGCAACAACGAAGCCCATCTTTGCCTGCCGGATGACCGCTTCTTTTCCCGTAATCATTGTTTGTTGGAGATTGATCCGCCCCGCTGTTTCCTGCGCGATCTTGGCTCGACCAACGGCACGTTTGTTAACGGCAAACGAGTAAAAGAGGCCTTTCTAAAACATGGCGATCAGATTCAGGGCGGCGCCACGGTGTTGCTGATCGAGGTCAGCTCCGGATGGGAACGAGAGGAAACAGTTAGTCGCCAGCCCGCGGTTGTAGTTGTCGAGTGCCTCAACTGCCGGCGCCGGGAACAGGCCCAGGCATCTACTCCAAACGAGCGCCTAACTTTTATTTGCGAAGACTGTCGTGCCGAGCTGAAGCGTGCACCACAACCGATCCCGGGATATGAAATGGTTCGTGTGCTCGGGCGCGGTGGAATGGGTTGTGTCACCCTCGGACGGGAACAGAAGTCCGGCCGTGCCGTGGCAATCAAGACCTTGCTTCCCGAGGCCGCCGTCAGTGATAAAGCGATGCGCCGCTTCATGCGCGAGATCGAAGTCGCTGCTACGCTGAAGCACCCACACATCGTTCAGTTTCTCGATCGCGGCACGCATAACGGGGTAGTGTTTTTGATTACTGAGTTTATTGACGGACCTGATGCGGCGAAACTTGCTGACGCACGCGGCGGTCTACTGCCCTACCCGCTCGCAATTACTATCGTTTCACAAGTCCTCGAGGCCCTTGCCCATGCGCATACGCACGGTTTTATCCACCGTGACATCAAGGATCAAAACATTCTGGTTTGTGATTCTGGAACCAGTCCGACGGCGAAACTCACGGACTTTGGTCTGGCGAAGAGTTTCGCGCAGTCAGGTATGAGTGGTGTGACGATGGCGGGTGAAGCTGCCGGCACGATAGCGTACATGGCGCCCGAGCAACTACGAAATTTTCGGGACGTCAGACCGCAGTCAGACATTTATGGCTTGGGAATGACTGCTTACAGCTTGCTCTCAGGTGAAATAGCGCTTGATCTCGCCGGCAAGTCGAGCGTCTCCGAAACGGTAAAAGCAATCTTTGAGCAGCCGTTGATTCCGCTTGCGCGTCGGGCTCCGCAGTTGCCGAAAGTCCTATGCGACGTCATTGATCGCGCCCTTCACAAAGATCAGACGCAACGTTGGCAATCAGCAGCGGCAATGCAGAGTGCGCTGCTGCATGCCGTCTAAGGTCCTGAGATTTTTATAGAGGGCACTTAGCTAAAAAGTCGCGATGTAGTCCGCGGAGCGGACGAAAGCGTAAATCCTGGTGCGTAAGTGCCACGTAGATCAAAAGGCAAGGACCTAGCCCGTGAACGGGCGAAAGCCTTTTTGAGTTGCCATTGCGCTGTCGCCCCCTTCGCGGGCTAGTAAATCTTGGCGCTATTTTGACCCCAGTCATTAGTCACCGATGGAATTGCTTGCTGTAGCAATCCGGAGTTTCCAGTTTTCAATCGCCGTTCCCTTCGTTTGCAAATTAGACGTCAAGTAATAGAGACGGCGTGTCGCCGGCTCATTGGGCGCCTCGCGGAAGCGGTCGTTGAGATAGAAGCGGTCGTTGAGATAATAGGGAGGGATGCTCTGGTAATAGAGTGTCGCCTTCACTGTCAGCGTTCGCCAAATGGAATCGTTGATCGAAACTCCAGGACGCGGCCCTGGGCTGGCATTGGCGAACTTTTTAGCGTAACCGCCAAAACTCGCTTTTGTGCAAATCCTATTCTGATTAAAAACCTTAAAAATCCCCAGAAAATAAGCCTTTACTTATTTTGTAAACGGGCCGCATAATACGTGGCCCTCGCCTACCCCCAGAACGGCGAGAGCTATCAGCGGCGGGATGTTGCCCTGACCCGCTGCTCCGGGAGACAACAACAATGAGATCGATTTGGAAAGGTCATATCAGGTTTCTGCTGGTTGCTATTCCAGTCCGTATTTATAACGCCATTGAGACGTCGGAAAAGATTCAGTTCAACCAGCTCCATCGCGACGATTACGGCCCGATTGGCTACGACAAGCGCTGCAAGAAATGCGGCCAGGTGGTAACGAACGATCAAATCACTAAGGGCTACCAGTATGAGCCGGAGCGGTACGCGATTCTCGAGCCTGAAGATATCGCGAAGGTAAAAATCAAGACGACGAGAGCGGTCGATATCATTGGCTTCGTCAACGTTGAAGACATTCCGACTACCTTTTACGATTCGCCCTATTACGCCGGCCCCGACGGCCCGGTCGCCGAAAAGCCTTACGCCCTGCTGCGCGAGGTGATGAAACAAACGGGAAAAATTGGAGTTGGGAAAGTCATCTTGCGCGACCGCGAAGATCTCGTGGCTCTCTTCCCGCACGAGAAGGGTCTCGTGCTGCAGAAGCTGCACTACCCGCATGAGCTGAGGAAGATGGATGATGTGCCGGAGATTGAGGGCACTAAGAAACTTGACAAGAACGAGCTGAAGTTAGCTACGACTCTCGTTGAGCAGATGGTGACTTCGCTTGCCGAGATCGACACCACCGACAACTATCACGAAGCCCTCAAGAAACTGATTGACTCGAAGATAAAAGGCAAGAAGACTGTCGAGTTTGAACCGGTTGAAGAAATTCCGCGTCTTGATATTATGAGCGCGTTGAAAAAGAGCTTGCAGCAGTCGAACCGCAAACCGATGGTTAAAGCGCCGAGTGTGGCGAAGAAGAAGCCGCAGATTACCCTGGTCAAGAGTGAAGCTAAACCAAAGGCCGTTAAGCGACGAAAGGCTTCTTAGTTTTTTTAGTAGCCGATGAAAGAAAACAGCCCCAAGGTTCTCACCTTTCCTGCACCTGTCCCGGCCAAGGCGGACTACCAGCGTGTCAAAGCGCACTACACGGTCCGAGAAATCAAACAACTTTTCGGGTTGAGCGAGCGAACTATTCGCCGCTGGACCGAACAAGGCATCATTCAGGCGACGCCTACGCCTGACGTCAAGGACTTCACTTACGATTTTCACGCGCTCACCCAATTCCGGCGCGTGCGCGAGCTGCGCGCCCAGGGACAGAGCATTCGCCAAATCGAGGCCGAGCTTCAGGGTCAGTTGAATTTGTTTCGCGGTGAAGTGGGACGGCTGGCGCGGCTGTTAACGCCTTTTGAAGAAGCCTTGTTGCTTCATGAGCAAGGTGATCCCAAAGCTGCGAATTGTTATCTGGAAGCTATTACCGAAGGCGACAATGTTGCCGAAGCTTATTGCAATCTCGCGATTATCAACCTGGAGCAACAAAACCTCGCGAAGGCTCTCGACAACTTCACGCTCTCGCTGAAAAGTGACCCGCGCCACGTCGAAGCTCACTACAACCTCGGGAACCTGTATTACGACGCCGGAGATTTAGGACTCGCGCGTCTGCACTACGAGGCAGCAACGCAGATCGAACCGGGCTTTTCGCTTGTCTACTTCAACCTGGCGCTCGTCTACCACAAGCTGGGCGACAGTCAGACAGCATCAGCCACGCTCGAGAAGTACATGCAGCTCGAGCCTGACGATGAAGAGACTGACGCGTTGAAACAGTTGTTGCGAGCGATGAAGGAACCGCGGCGGATTTAAGAACGGTCTTGGGCCTTTGGTCTTGGTCTTTGGTCTTTGGACTTTGCCTCTGTTCAGGCTTTGCATCAACTACGCAAAACACTCAAAGACCAAAGACCCAAGACCGTTTTATCGTTGAATCGTCAATCGTGAACCGCAAGTAGAATTGAATCCCATCTCCTGAACCGTGTCTCTCCTCAGAACACTGCTTGGAACAGTTAACAATCCCATTGCGCTTCACGATTCACGCTTCACGATTTACGCTTCGCGATATGGCGGTGAGCAGGAGAACTGGCCTTGCGGCCGGTTCAGCGCTGCTCACCTGCTCGTGCAGGATCGCGAGAAAGGTGAACGATCCCGTTACGAAGGTGATTTACTCAAAAGCGCAATGGGTTCCGGATTCCAACAATTGCCGATTGGCGATTGCCAAGTAGCAGGTAGCGAAAGAAACTAATAGGAAATCGGCCTCGGCATTAGGAGATCGGCAAATCGAAATCACTCAGATTCGGTGTCCGATGAAAGTTAGTAACGCCAGGCGTTAGCCAGTTACGTCGTCTTACTGCCGATTGAAGATTGCTCGATTTTGGCCGGCTTCTCTCGCCGCCAGCCAATTGGCAATTGCCAATCGGCAATCGGCAATCGGCAATCGGCAATATCTTGAATCTCTCTTCGTGAATTTGGCCGTGATGGTTTACACTTTCGCCGTGGTCCCTCTCTCCCAAAAAATAATTGTTCAGGAGGGTTCCCCCTTTGTCACAACCTAAGTGTCGGATCCTGTGTGTCGACGATCACCAAGACACGTCAGACATGCTCTCCCTACTCCTCTCCCAGGAGGACTATGACGTTGTTTGCACGATGAGCGCGAAAGAGGCTCTTAGTCTTGCTGCCAGTAAGGACTTTGACCTTTACGTGTTGGATAAGCGGCTACCGGATGGCGACGGTCTTGCGCTTTGTGAGAACCTCACGAAAATCACCCCCAACGTGCCTTGCATGTTCTATTCGGGTGACGCGTACGACATTCATCGGCATCAGGCGCTGCAGGCGGGCGCCGCGGCGTATGTCGCCAAACCTGACATCGAAGGTTTGATTGAGGGAGTGCGCAAGCTGCTGGCGACGCGAGAGTGCGCCGCAACTGTGTAGCGGCGTTTCAAGTGATGAATGCTGAATGCTGAATGTTGAATTTCAGCGGTGCACTCCTTAAGGATGTAGCGGCAACGTTCCTTTCATTCAACGACCTCAATTCATCATTCCGCGATCAGCATTCCGCACTCGGTTGGCTTGACAGATCAAGTAGTGCGCGTTAATTTCCCTTCACTTGCGGGCCGTTAGCTCAGTTGGTAGAGCAGCTGACTCTTAATCAGCGGGTCGGAGGTTCGAGCCCTCCACGGCTCACCATTATTTTCAATGACTTGCGGCGGGTTGAAGAGCCTGCCGCTTTTCTTTTGTGACCAACTTGTGACCATCTTTTCGACGACACTGCTGTCGGTACTCTGACAAGACAGTGATCGCTGCACGCTTTCCTTGATCGGTGGCGTGGATATATCGCATCGTTGTCACAATCGAAGCGTGACCCATCAACTCTTTGATCTTCACAACGTCAACACCGGCATCGGCTAACCGAGTGCCAAATGTGTGACGCAAGTCATGAAAGGTGAAGTTGGTGATACCCGCTTCTCGGCATGCTGCTGAGAAGGACTTCTTGATGTCGGTATACCGTGTTCCGGTATCCGGATTGGTGAAGACATATTCCGTGTCGCCGGCTTGATCGCGCAAGTCCCCTAGGGCTTCCTGTACGATCGGCTCCATTGGGACGGAACGGTCTTTATTCGTCTTGGTTTCAGTGAAATTGATGGCGTTGAGTTCAAAATCCACGTTCGACCAGCGAAGCTTCAACAACTCCCCTCGCCTCGGTCCTGAGTAGATTGCTACAAGCACGAGAGTTCTAAGGTGTTGCCGACTGCCCGTTAATGCAGCGAACAATCTATCTTCCTCATCGAAAGATAAGTGCCGCGTTCGTTGATTGTTTTCCGGTAGCGATTCGACCTTGCGACAAGGATTCTGAGCTATCTCTTCATAGTCAACAGCCATCGTGAATACGCCAGATAGGATCGCGAGTTCGCGATTCACCGATGCGGGTTTTCGCGGCCTACCATAGCGAGTGATCGTTTTCATTCTTTTGACTTTGAAGTCTTCAATCATCTGCTGATCAATTTCATTCAAAGCCTTCTTCCCAAAGTGTCGACAAAAAACGCTTGCGTGTAATTCATCGTCACGGCTTGAACGCTTGTTCGCCCTGGCCCACGGTAGATATGTGCCATCCACAAACTCGGTGAAGTTTTTGCTTGCAGAGAGTTTTCCAAACTTGCGTTCATAGATCTTGTTCTTGATTTTTACTTCTGCTTGCTCGGCTTCAGCCTTTGTACGGGCCTCCGGTATTGCGCCCCTATACCGCTGTGTACGGATCCTAAAATCGTAGTGAAATCGAGATCCGCGTCTCCTAACCGTCATTCGGTTGCTCCTTTCCGGTTGCAGCCGCCAGGAGCGGGGCTACTTTACCATACGTACATGGAGCTTGCGCTTACTCTCACGCTTGCGATTCGCCGCTGCTGTCATCCAGTCTTCAATCTTGATTGGATCGAATCGGAGTAGATCACCTGCCCTTAGAAACGGGATGTAATCACGGTCTACCCAACCATAGATTGTGCTCTCACTAATCTGTAGGCGTTCCGCTAGCTGCGCAACGGTCAGATATCTCGGTTCACCTTTGCTGGTCGCTTCAGTCGGCATGTGCATTTCTCGGTTCCGTATTTCGGAAAGGCTAGATTGTCATTAGTCAGACACGCAGCAGGCGATCTCCTCGAACTCCCCGGTATTGCCTTCGTCATGTGTTTGTATTTTGTCTCTTGTGGTGTGATTTCAAGCCGCGTGCCATGATGAAAGAAGAGGCACTTCCTTCAGTTATTCAGCCAAATGACGTGCAAAAGTGGGAGTTTTGTTGGAGTGAACAAGAGACTGGTAGTTGATCTCAACGCTGAAGTCAGGCTACCTGTTGTAAAACACAACTACCTCTATTCGGCTTGATATCAATTATGTTGCCGGTCCGCCGTTTCCTGAAGTATCAGATGGGTCATAGACGAAGCTCCCCTGGCGGCCATCATCAATGTTGCTGGTCGAATCTGAGTCGTCTGCATCAAGTTCCTTCTTGATTTCCTCTGCCAAACCATAAACGTAGTCTTTGGCGTCTTCGTTTTGTCCGTCGAACAGTCCGGTGATCTCGCCAGTGCTCTTGCCCTTATCGCTGAGACCCGGCGCCACTAAGAACTTCCAGACGTTCATTTTTCCACTACGTGCTTCTACGATTGCCTCCTGTTGAAGCTCCAAGCTGACACTCTGCATCTGGAAAGTGCGCTCGCCCTGTCCGATCATCCTCAACATAAGCGTCTGGAGGGTCTGAAGCGTCTCAGAAATATCCTGCGTTGGCGGAGGCTGCTCGGGCTCTGCACTTTGAACGGATTTCCGGCGACGGGCCGCAAGTGCTTCATCGAGTAACTGTCGTACTAGCTGTGCCTCTTTCGTACCCGTCGCTTCCATAATGGCTTGCATCTGAGTCGCCTGGTCCACATACACATTTGTAGAAGTAATCCTCTTTACGAGCGTTCTCCTGCTGCGTCGTGTACCCATTTTGATTCTCCTCTCAACTCTATTCTGTGAAATTCCACTCCCGAGAAACCAACGAAAAATAGAGCCGTAAGTCATTGAACCGAAGGCGGTTTTGCCAGTTCTTGAGCTTCACTAATTTCTCTATAGAGATTCTAGATTCTAGAGTTGTTGATAAGAAAGAACTTACGTCCTAACCGAGGGCGGTTTTTTAGCTCTATCTTGTCTGCCCACTCTATTGTCCTGCTCTATTGCTTTTCGCCCACCATCTAAGACGACAAACGAAGGTCAAACTTCCAGCCAGCCAGGAGTCAATGAATCTTTTTCAGATCACCAGTGACCGACCGCAGGCTGAAGACGAAGCCACTTGATCGATGGAAGCACACGGCGTAAAACAACGCCCAACGAAGGATGAGAAAGGCAATCTTGGAAACCACAAGGGTGCGCGTGAGCGCGCGAAACCCGAACCTAACCTCAGCGAGTTCTTGGTCTTCATTTGCCCAAATCCCGCATACAGCTAAAGGCAGTTGAAGGGTAATGTGAGCGGCGGTTCGCACTCCGCTTTTTTGGACCCTATGCGGCGGGGAGGCATCGAGGGAAACGATTGAACGCACTCCGCGTGGGATACAGGGCAAAACAGTGCGCATTGACTATGGTCGAGTGTCGTAGAGGTAACAGGCTAAATTGGCGTGATAACGCCTTCTAAGCGTTCCCAGTCGGATAGAGGGTGTAGGAGTAAGCCTTTCCCAGCGCCTAGACAGACGGCGGACCGCCCGGGGTCGAATTCGCATTAGGCGACGGAACCAGTCCTGATTCCATTGGGAGCGAGCCTTCAACAGCTCTCGATCTAGGCGCATGAGCAGTTGTAGCGATTGGAAAGCCAGTAGACGATCGCCAACAAGCGCAACCGGCACGGACTCAGCGGTGAGTGACGACACGTCGCCGACAGATCCCGTACTGGCGGATACTTCGCGGCCAGAGGCTGCGGAAGAACCGTGCAAAGGCTTGGTCTTAAGAATCGCAGACATATCTCACCCAAAGTCCAAGGCCAGTTGTATTTCCTCACCCTCTCGCACGGCTTGCGATGGCCGCGCAAAATAGAAGGCCGGAAGCGTCCAACCCGCCTCTGCTGTTTCAACCTCTTGCGCTTGGTCAGAGAGTAACGGCGGCGGTTCCATCGACTGCTCGGAATTAGCGACGGGAACATACCATTCGTCCAGGTCAATGATCTTCGCCAGTGCAACCTCCGTTGGCTGTATGTCCGTGAGTGGTGGTTCATTGTCGGTCAAAACTTCACTTGCCAGTACCGGATAACGCGATAGTATGTCAGTGAGCACGCCGATACCGGTTTCCTCATCGGTTGGAACAAAGAATCGCTGTTTCCAGTCAATCTGCTCATTGATTAGGCCAAGACTGCGAACCTCGGCAAACTTGTATGGATCGCCTCCGATTAGCTCTATGACTGGCTCTCGGTGAATCACTTTGCGGCAAAGCTTCAAACCGGAGACAAGACTAACTTCTTCGCCTTCATCAAGGATGCCGTTAAGATTTCTTCCGGCTCTCGAAGGTCACGCGTCGCGCCAAGCGACGCGACAATAGGGCCAACCTGTTCGGGCGGGATGCGAATGCCGACAATTCGCTGCCAGTCGTCGGTGGTCAATCGAACTACGCGGAGTCGTGCTTCCTCGTGCGTTTTGAATCGCTGCCAAAGCGGGATGATTGCTCCGCCTACGATGTGCGTCTCATGGGTTTCAATCGGCGGCACCGTAGCGTGTTTCTTCATCCACCAGTCGCGGGCCTTCGATGGAATTACTGCGCGGTACTTCTCCTTTAGCTCGGCGTCGTGAATGTAAGTACTCCGCGCTGCTTCGGGTTTCCAGACCGCGAAGGTGCGATAGCTGTTTCCAGTTTCGGCGTTGGTATGAAGTCCAGATTCAACCGCTAAGATGAAGTGACCGTTCTTCCGATGGCGAAAGAATGCTCCCGTCTTTCGCTTTCGTACACGCTCAGCTTCTTCGAAGCAAACCGCCTTGGAAGGTACGTCAATCTCTAAGGTGTAATGCGTCGTCTGCGCATTGGTAATTTCGTCGGTGTGTACCACGCGCTGAGGCTTCGCGATCCGAATTGCCAACGCTTTGATATCGGTGACTCCCTCGTCAAAGGTTCCGTTAGCTTTGGCGTATCGGACTGTCTGATCAAATAGGTCTACAAAGTGGTCGAAAAGCGCGTTCTGATGATCCACATTGAGTGCCAATACGCGGTTAAGGAATCTTGGCACGTTGTAAAGATCCTCTTTGCGTACTTCCTCGCAACCGTCGCGGTTTCGGACAAGCAGGCCAATATCACGTAAGGTCTGCCGTGGGTTAGCGAGTCCTGCGACATTGCCGCTCTCGACAATGCGTCTGAGCATGAGGCACAAAGCGGCTCGGCCTTCTTCCGTCTCGAAGTTGTACTTAGCGAGGTCGCCACTATCGGCGCTGCGGCGGTCGCCTTTAGTCAATGCTCCGAGACTGCCAAGCCTTCGCGCAATGCTTGAGCTAAAGCGCTTCTCTCCGCCTAGCTCGGTTGACAGTAAGACGTACTCAGGCGGCATCGCTTGATCGCTGCGATGCGTCCGGCCAAACGTCTGCATCTGCTTATCGGCTGACCAGCCAAGCTCAAGGGTAACGTGGACTCGGCGCTGCCGGTTATCGGCGCGGTTGGAGGCATGAAGCGAGATTCCCATGGCAGCGGCATCGCTGATAATCGCAACGCGCTTCTTGCCCGATTGAAACTGTTCCATTTCGTGAACGTTGGTTCGGTGCATTGCAACACCTTCCGGCGCTCGCTTCTTGTACTCAACCCGTCCGCGCGAATCCCGAATAAGGCGTCGTGTTCGTCCGGTAAGTTCCGCGACGTTGCGCTCTCCAAAATGATTGACAAGTTGGTCAAGCGGATTCTCTGGCAACTCCAAAGCTGAGAGGCCGTCGATTACTTCCTGCTTCATGCGCAAGGCATCTTTGCTTTGTACGGGATTACCTTTTCCGTCTCTCACTGGAACTTGAATCGTCTTGCCTGTGCCTGGGTCAGTAACGTCTTGATAAAGGGTAGTTGGGAATCCGCGATCGACCATCGCGGCGATTACTTCGCGCGGAGAGAAGTCCAAGTCCTCAAGCATTCCGCCATTCGCGGTGGCCTTCGCTACTTGTTCCTTAGTTCGCGCCTCGCCAGTTCCCACAAGTGAGATCACAACCGACTTGCCTTCACTCAATGCTGCCTCGGTCTCGGCGATCACGCTCGGCACTTTGAAAGCGCAGATAACTTGGCGAAAGAATCGCTGATGGTCTCCCCAAAACTTGTTGAGGGCGACACCGCGAGCGCGGGGCCCGCCGTTGGTGACTTCCAAGGCTGAGTCGATGTTGCGCAATACGCTCTGCCACGCGTCGGCGGCACGGTTGTACATTTGGCGCTGCGGCGGGGTTAGTTGGTGAATGCGCTCCCGATACTCGACCGCTTTGCCGCTGTTCGGACATACGCCGAATGAGATCGAACCGGATAGATACATGCCAAGCGCTTTCATATCGCGGCTGACCATTTCCATGGCGCCAACTCCGCCGGATTCAATCTCCTGCATGAACTCTTGAAAGCCGCCGGGAAAGCTGCTGCCGATGCCCCAAAGTCCAAGCCTCGTCATATAGGCCATGTTGCGAACGTCGGTTGCCCCTGTGGCTGATGAATAGACCACGCGATAGTCTGTATTTCGCTCTGGGTCTTGTAGGTCAATGACCGCTTGGCCGGTAAGGGTAGGTTCGCCTCGTCCACCTGCAAGGGCATTCTTCGCCTTGTGCGCCTCATCAAAGATGACTACGCCGTCACGGCCCAGCCATCTTTGGATTTGGTCCAAGCGCTTTTCTCCCGTTTTGGCTGCGGCGATCAGCGATGAATAAGAGCTAAAAATAACGCCGCGAGGTAAGGCAATCTCTCCGGCTGGCGGGTAATCATTGATTCGCGCAAGTGTAATGCTCTCTAACCCTAAGTCAGTGAGATCGCGGCGGGCTGATTCGAGCAAGTCATTATTGACGGAAAGCCAGATCGCGCGGTGGCGGTCTTGATTCCAGTTGTCAGCGATGATGCCGGCGAGTACTCGGCCTTTGCCTACTCCGGTGCCATCGCCAACAAAGAATCCGGCGCGTGAGCCGTCTGGTAATCGCTGCTCGTGTCGCTGTCCAGCATAGATAACGCGCTCAAGCTGGATATCTGACAGTCGGCCTTCGCTGACAATCTCCGGCGCGAGGTGTGGCTTGTAGGTAATGTCAGGCGGCGTGACTGCGGCCATTGATGCTGACTCGACGATTACGGCCGGGTGAGGTCTGCCGCCTCTGAGCTTCGCTGGAACATAAGGGACAAAAAGATTGCTGCTTGGTTCCGCGTCGTCTGGATCATCGTCCGTGGGTGGCGATGGCTCAACTAAATGCTTGAGCGCTTCCCAAGCTTCCTCAAGCGTCGCGGCGCTGCCCCAACTAATCTGCTTTAGCTGCTCTTGCCAGTTCGTTCCGGGTGTTGCTCCCGTCTTATCAATGACGAGGATCTGCACGTCCGGCGCGGCTCCGTATTTCGCATACTCTTTGCCCTCGAGGGTGAGGTTCGCGCGGATATTGCAGAGACAAGCGATCCGTTGCCACCATTCGCTAAAGCTCGGATGGTGAAAGCTCATTGCTTCGCTGACAATCGCGACCAGGCGTCCACCGTCCTTCAATCGTCGTAAAGCACTGGCTACGTGTCGCGCTCCATGAATTGGATTTGTGCTTTTGACTCTGCCGTTGGTAGAGCTAAACGGCGGATTCATCAAGACGGCGGTTGGCTGAATCTCTGCTGGTAGTAGGTCGTCTATAAACTCCGCATCAAGCGGAAGCGCATCGAAGTTAAGGACACAGCGAAGCAATGAGTTTCGCCGCAGGCTCGTCTCGTTGCAGACAACGTTTGCGCCAACTGCGCGAGGCCAGATCGCGAGGCTTCCGGTTCCGGCTGACGGTTCTAAAACAATGTCCTCGGGCTTCGGATTGAGTAATCGCGCGGCGAAGTAAGCCAACGTCGGCGGTGTCGAGAATTGCTGTAGCTCGTTCTGTTCTAACGTGCGATCCGTTTGTCGCGGCAATCGCTGCATCAATGGACCTAGGATAAAAGCGAGCGCTTCGGTCACGTCCATCTGCATTAGCTGTGCGGCGTGTTTCTCTAATAGATAATTATTGACGGCGATTTCTACTGCGTCGTAAGCATCGCGCGGCGTGTACTTGCCTTGCGCTCTGCTGCCGCCGAATATTCGTTCTGCGGTTCGCGTAAGCTTGGGATTGTCGAACGGTTCTCCGTCCTCGATCCGTTCTTCTAACTCGGCGATCAGTTCGTGGATATTGCAGACAAGCGCGTTTGTTCTGGCCGCGCAAACACCTGTACTCTCATCTGGCATCTGGCTTTCTCCTTGAAGTTGGGCAAAGTCACGGTGTAAGCGGCGCGGGTGGTATCAACACCCGCGCTGCTCGTTGCTCTGGGTTGTCGCGTTTAGTACTCGGACGGAAGCAAGACCGTAGTTGCGCTACGGTCTGCCTCGGTGATGATCCAAAGCTGTTGACCCTTTCCAGTTTGGTAATTGCTCAACAGTCGGAAACCCTGCTCAAGTGAAAGCTCGTTCTCGCGTACGTCGTCGTCGGAAAGCTCTCCCCAATCGCAAGACATATGACGGCGCAAAAACTCAATCGCTGTCTGTCCGGCAATCTGGAGCGCTTCTTCGGCTCCGGGCGTGATGAAGGTTTGGCCTAGCGCAAAGCGTGTCACGCTGGTTTGCGTGGTTGTGTTATGGTTTCTTCGCATCGATGATTTCTCCTTTAGCGGGTGAAAAGTTGGTGCCTGGGCTAGGCGAGCGTTGACGCGCTTTCCTAGCCCCTTCTCGTTCTCTCACTGCTCTTGTTCGCTCTCG
>JBGSYG010000012.1:0-93581 GCA_041750995.1 Pyrinomonadaceae bacterium
AGGGGCCGCCCAGGCAACTGTTCGGGCTAGTTTGGGATTAGGGTGTGACGACCCAAGCTTGGCGGCGGTCTTCAATGACCCAGGCGCAAACGATCTGTCACACCCAGCGCAAGCTAGAACTTGCTGACTAAACATACAAGACGCCGAGGGAAATAGAATGAGCTTAGAATTTTGTTCTTGGTGCTTTGTGCTTTGATATTTTGTTCTTGGTACTTACTTGGGAAGCTTTAACCTTAAGAGACCTATTAAAGAATGAGTGAGTTCCAGAACCAAGTTCAAAGCTTGTTTTGGCTTGGCGTCCTCTGCGCTCCTTGGCGCCTTGGCGGTTTGGTTCTTCCAAGGAAAATGAGAAATGGAAAATGACTTGCTAGTAAGCGGCGGCGCCTGATCCTGACGATTTCTGGCCAGCGGCCTCCTGCGCGATCTTGACGCCCACACTCGCGCCGATGCGCGTCGCTCCCGCTTCCACCAGCTTGCGCGCATCATCGAGCCCCTTGACGCCGCCGGATGCTTTCACGCCTAAGTCAGCGCCCACCGTGCGCCTCATCAAAGCAATGTCGGCCACCGTCGCGCCGCTCTTGGCAAAACCAGTGGACGTCTTTACAAAATCTGCTCCGGCTTTTTTTGCGGCGAGACACGCGCGCACTTTCTCGTCGTCATTCAATAAAGCCGTCTCGATGATTACCTTGCAGGTGGCTTCGTATTCGTGAGCAACCTCGACGACCGAGCGGATGTCGTGTTCAACCAAACAATCGTCGCCACTCTTCAGCGCGCCGACGTTGATAACCATGTCCACTTCTTTTGCGCCATCGAAGATTGCCCGCCGCGCTTCATACGCTTTAACGTCCGCTAGCGTAGCTCCGAGAGGGAAACCAATCACGGTGCAGACCGGAATGCCGCTGCCTCGTAAACTGCAAGCAGCCACTCGCACCCAGGTTGGGTTCACACAAACCGAAGCGAAGCGATAGCGAGCGGCTTCTTCACACAAACGCTTGATGTCTTCATCGGTCGCCTCAGGTTTGAGCAGCGTGTGATCAATGAGGCTGGCCCAATCCTTTGCGGAAGCGGTTTCGCCGAGGACCAAACCGATGCGCGCCGCACCGGCATCCACTACGCGATGCATCCTTTCGGGGCAACGATTGAAACACTCGGAGGTGCAACCGCACATGCCCGCCTGGTCGGTGCCGTCGCCATTGAGGCGGGCGACGATGGCGTCAGTGATCTGCTCGATTAGTATTTCGATATCGCCGTTGGATGAATAGGGCATTTAGTGCTCCGCGGCCGACAACCTGGCGGTGGCGCGAAACTATACTAGCACGCTGTGAGTCGTGACCGAGGCTGAGAACTGTCCCTCGGTAGAGTGCGGAAGCCATAGCGACCGAATAGAAATCGGCAATCGGCAATTGGCAATCGGCAAGCGTTTATCGGTGGTATTGGCGGTCGATGGCTTCGATCTTGGAGACGCGCTTACGATGGCGGTCTTCGGTTATTTCGGTTCCTAACCAGGCGGTGACAATTTCACGCATCTGCGCGCTGGTAATCGTGCCACTGCCAAGCGTTAAGACATTTGCGTCGTTGTGTTCGCGTGAGTTCCGCGCCACAGCCACCGAATAACACGCCGCCGCTCTCACCCCCGGAACCTTATTCGCTGTCATAGCGCTGCCGACCCCCGCGCCGTCAATCATGATTCCGACTTCGGCAGTCCCGTCAGCAACGGCGCGGGCTACCGCATGCGCAAAGTCAGGATAGTCAACGGCGTCTCCGGAATTGGTGCCGAAGTCGTGAACGCGGTGTCCTGCTTCAATCAGAAAGCCCTTCAGCTCTTCCTTCAATTTGAATCCGCCGTGGTCCGCGCCCACCGCAATCATCTTTGTGACCTTCGAACCGCTGCGCGAGACGCGTCGCACAATTTCAATTCCCTTCTCCCGGATCACGTCGTTGGCGAGCGGGGTCAAACGGGAAAGTTCACCAATACGCAACACTGCGCCTTTTTCCAAACCGCGCACATCGTCCTCAGTGATCACCAGCTTCGACGATTCGTCACGCGTGACACTGCTGTTGGCGTGAGCACTGGGGAGGGTATCGATAAATCGAGACGTAGTTTCAGCGCCCGCGCCGGCCGGTCGTTGCTCGGCATCGGGCAATGCCTGCGCCAACACATTGCGCACTAATGAACGGATACGATCTCGATCGGAAGGGTCACTCATCTCGGGTTTCAGGTTTCAGTGTCAGGTGTCAGGTCTCAGGTTTCAGGTTTCAAGTCTCAGGTCTCAGGTCTCAGGTTCGATCTCAAAATAGGAGTTCAGAAAGTGGTATTGGCTTGACTGGAAACTCGATACCTTGAAACCTGAAACCTAAAACTTGAAACTCGAAACTCAAAACTCGAAACTTTAGACGTCCCTAAGATCCAATAATCGTCCGGCGCTGGCCACCACTCGCCCCCGCCTCACTTTAAAATCGACGCGCCCAACGAAGATGCCACTCTTGCCGACCTGAAAAATCAAAGTCTCTTTTCCGGATGGCTGCTTCACGCTCACCGGTGCTTCCATAAAATTGTGATTGTGTCCACTCGCAATGAAATCAATGCCATCCACCTGTTCCGCAACCTGGGAATCGCCGACCTCGCGCTCCTTCGGTTGCGGGTAGTAACCCAAATGCGACATACCAACAACGAGCGTGCAGCGCTCTTTTTCACGCAGGGTCGAGACTACCTCCCGCGCCGCTTCAACCGGATGTTGATATGTGACGCCCTTGAAATTCGCAGGCGTGATCAAACCTGTGGGACTGATACCTAAACCGAATAATCCCACGCGCACGCCGCCGACGGTACGGATCACATAACGCTTCACCTTGCTCTCCAGCGGGGTGCCGCGCACATCGTAGTTTGCCGAAAGCAAATCGAAGTCGGCGAACTTAAGCGCAGCCGCGAGCGCTTCGACACCGTTGTCAAATTCATGATTACCCAACGTTCCTGCGTCGTAACCAATTGCGGACATCGCTTTGTACTCGACCTCGCCGCGATAAAAATTGAAGTAAGGCGTTCCCTGAAAAACGTCCCCAGCATCGATCAAGAGGGTGTTTGGGTTCTGCCGTCGAATCCGTTTGACGAGGGTTGCGCGACGTGCGACGCCGCCCTTTCCCGGATAGAGGCGGTCGTTCGGCGGCACAGGATCGATCTGAGAGTGAGTGTCATTCGTGTGCAGAAAAGTGATGAGAGTTTCGCCAGTGCGTGACGGCAAAAGCGGCTCAGTTAACGACAAGTTCGCCGCGTTTGTGAACAGTTCGGCCGGACGAGCTATAACTGCCGCGCCAAAAATTGCGCTTGACGTTAGAAACCTGCGGCGGTTAATCATTTGGCTGACCCCCAGTAACGTTTGCAAAACGCGAATCAAGCGTAGCGCGAATCGGCCGCCCCGCTGCAGTCTCGGCCTTCACAAAGTTCATTAGCGCGTCGCGCAGCGTGAGTCCCAATGGCGTGATGTTCTTGCCGCGCTGGAGGATCGAATATCGCCCACTAGCGAGGTTTACAAGATAATCTATCGTAATCAGCGAGTAGGTAGCGTTAGCATCGATTTCAGTTTCCTGGCCCCGGCTATCAATCAATTTTGCGCTTACCAGCTCAGCCTTCTCACCGTTCATGCGGTATTGAATCTTCGCGCCCGACTGCGCGTCTCGCGAATCCAGAATCACCGCCAGCAGTTTCAGTAGATCCTCGCCTTTAAGCTCCACTTGCACGAGCGCGTTTTCGAAGGGCATCAGCTCAAATATATCCGCAGCGCGTAACTCACCCTCAGCGATCGTGTTCTTGCGCAGTCCGCCGCTATTGGTGACGGCGAGCAACACCGGCTTGCCAAGTTTCGCACTCGCCTGACTCCGGATTCCGTCAGTAACAAAGTTGCCCAGGGAGCCGGCGCCTATCCCGCTCTTGCGCAACTCACCTTCAAGCTTTCCAATTACAACGTTGAGCGCTCGCACTTTTCCGCTGTACGGCCTCAGCATCCGTTCGACTGCCGCATCATCGGGAATCTTCGCATCAACAATCGTTTGGCCGGTGCGCGTGACGCAGGGCGGCTGGCGACAGGGCCTGGTCTGCGAACTGGTTTTTTGCTGTGCGAGAGCAGGCGCTGCGAGGAGAGCGGTCGTGCCGCACAGCAGCAAAAGAACCCGCCACGCGTTACGCAAACAAGTAGTCATACTCTTCCTGTTTTATTTGCATTGAATGTTGACGTTAAGGGAATAGCTTGCATAGTATGTCGCACCACAAGCTTCATGGCAAACAGTTAGTTCGCGCGCTAAAACCCCTTCAATTGAAGTAAAGAGGAGAGCATCTTGGCCACTTCATCTGCACAAATTCAGTCGGAATTCACCAATCCGAATCTCGAAGTACTGCTTTCCGAGCAACGGATTCAGGAGCGCGTCAAAGAGTTGGGCACCGAGATCACCCGCGATTACGCCGGACGCAATCCGCTGCTAATCGGAGTTCTCAAAGGTGCGTGTTTTTTCCTGACAGATCTTTTGCGCGCGATCGATACGCGCGTGGGGATCGAGTTCATGGCGATCTCGAGCTACGGCGCGTCTACCCGAACTTCCGGGGAGGTGCGCATTCTCAAGGACCTCGACGTCCCAGTCGAGGGCCGCGATCTGATCGTGGTTGAAGATATTGTTGACACGGGACTAACGCTTTCCTACCTGCTGGCAAATTTGAAATCTCGTGGCGCCGCGAGTGTGAAACTGGTGGCACTGCTCGACAAATTTGAGCGACGCGAGCGTGAGGTGGAGATTGACTACCTGGGTTTTCAGATTCCCGATAGTTTTGTAGTCGGTTACGGGCTGGACTACGCAGAACGCTATCGCAACCTGCCCTTCATCGCTGTTCTAAAAAATCCGGACGCCTAGTCCGCGCAGCGGACTGCCTTTCGTCAGAAACCTTCTACTTAAAACCTGAGGATTCTTATGCGAAACCTTCTTCTGTTAGTGATCACTCTAATCTCGGCGGCAACCCTGCCGATCTATGCCCAGGACTTTTCAAAAGTCGAAATCACCACATCAAAGGTCGCCGGCAACGTTTATATGCTGCAAGGAGCAGGCGGGAATATCGGAGTCTCCGTCGGCGCCGATGGCATTCTGATTGTCGATGATCAGTTCGCGCCACTCGCGGACAAGATTAAAGCGGCGCTGAAGACTTTAGGTGAAGGCAAATTGAAGTTTGTGCTGAACACTCACTGGCACGGCGATCATACGGGTGGCAATGCTAAATTCGGACCGGAGGCGCCGATTATCGCCCACGACAATGTGCGCCGGCGCCTGGCAACTGAACAGAGGATAGAAATCTTTAAAAGCACAGTGCCGGCTTCTCCGAAGGAGGCACTTCCTGTTATCACTTTTGATAAGTCTCTCTCAGTGCACTTCAACGGTGAAGAGATCAAAGTGATTCACTTTCCCCACGGACATACCGATGGCGACAGCGTGATCTTCTTTACGACCTCAAACGTAGTGCATATGGGTGACGACTTCTTTGTGGGGAAGTTTCCGTTCGTAGATCTTGATAGTGGCGGCAGTGTGCAAGGCCTAACAAAGAACATTGGAGACATCATCCCCAAGCTCGCGGCGGATGTGAAAATCATTCCCGGCCATGGCCCGCTCGCGACGGTCGAGGACTTGAAGCTGTTTCACAACATGCTAAAGGAAACGACCGCGATTGTGCAGGGCAAGATAAAGGCGGGAAAAACGATGGAGCAGATCAAGGCGGAAGGCTTAGCGGCGGAATGGACTAGCTGGGGCACTGGTTTTATCAAAACCGACGTTTGGCTGGAGATTATTCATCGAAGCCTCTCGAAGAAATAGCGTAGGGGCGGCACTCCGTGGCCGCCCCTTTTCTACAACTTTCGGAACCTTCAAAAACGAGGGGTGGCCACAGCGGGCCACCCCTACATTAGTTGCCTCAAAAAGCTCTCCCCCGCACTCAATCGCAAACCAAAGTTCTCCGCGATTGTTTGGCCGATATCTGCAAGAGAAGCGCGACTACCAAGATTGACTCCCGGCCGAGCAGACTTCCCATAAACCAATAACGGAGCGTACTCGCGCGTGTGATCGCTGCCGGGAAACGTAGGATCGTTTCCGTGATCGGCGGTGATCATGATCACGTCGTCGGATCGCATTGCTGCTTCAATCTTAGGCAGGTGCGCATCAAAGTCTTCGAGAGCGCGGGCAAACCCTTCCGTATCGCGGCGGTGTCCGTACAGCATGTCAAAGTCGACGAGGTTGGAAAAAATCAAACCTCGCGAATCTTGCTGCAGCGACTTGATCGTTTGATCGATCGACTGTTGATTGTTCTTCGCGGTGAGATCTTGGGTCACCCCGTTGGAGTCGTAGATCGAGGCAATCTTGCCGATGCACACCACATCCAAATCTTCGTCCGCTAAGGTGACTAAAAGATTTTCGCGTGGCGGTGGGACAGCGTAATCGTGGCGATTTTCCGTGCGATAGAAAGCTCCGGTCTCGCCGAGAAAGGGACGGGCTATAACGCGACCGACTTCGTGTTCGCCGGAAAGCAACCGGCGAGCTGTCTCGCAAATTCCGTAAAGCTTCGGTAACGGAATCACTTCCTCGTGAGCAGCGATTTGAAAAACTGAATCGGCCGAGGTGTAGACGATCGGTTTGCCGGTCTTCACGTGTTCGGCACCGAGGTCCTTAATGATCTCGGTTCCCGAAGCCGGCAAGTTTCCCAGAATCCCAGGCACACCCGTTTCGCGAATGAAGTGATCGATCACACTCGCAGGAAATCCGTTGGGATAAGTGGGAAAGGCTTGATCGAGAATTATTCCGGCCATCTCCCAGTGGCCCGTGGTCGTGTCCTTGCCATTCGACCGCAGCGCGCAGCGGCCGTACGAGCCCTCCGGCTCGGCGATCGGCGACACGTTTTTCAACGGCCGAATATTTCCCAAACCGTAACGCTGCAGGTTTGGCAGGAGAACGTCACGCGAAGCGAGTACATGCCCGAAGGTGTCGGAGCCGGCATCGCCCCACGCGGGCGCGTCTGGCATCTCGCCGATGCCTGCACCGTCGAGGACGATCAAGATGATCCGTTGGAAGCTAGAGTTGGTTGTCATATTAGATTCTGAACATTTTCCATATCTCAGTTGGGGATTCAAGTTTGAAGTGCTTTGAGCTAGAACTCAAAAGGAAGCTGCGGTAGCCAAGCATGCTTTTGAACTGTAAGTTCAAAGCACAACATTGCCTACTCGCAGCTTAGGGACGACCAAATATAGGTCTAGCTCATTATCGGCAACGGCAGCGGCAAATCACCGGAACCCTAATTGTTGCCGGCAGTCCGCCGAGTGTTTCAAGCTGTGCACTCTCTTGCCCGCGCCTTCCCAGCCAGAGGCTCATAAAAACGGGACTAGTACTGTTTCCGCGTTCTCTCGGTCTGCGGCGCTCGCACTGGCGGTGTCAGATCAATTGCCGGTGCGTTTGGATCGACGAGCGAAAAGCCTACGGTTATTCTACGACTTACCGCTGGCGGCCCGTCTTTGCTGGGAAACTCGAGGGAATAAGAGACGACGTTCAAAGGTTGCACTACGGCGGTCCGTTTGTTCTCAGGCATGACATACATGACCCTGGACCAGGCGATTTTTGGTTTGGCGTCTTTCGGTACAAGTTCGCGATTAAGTCGAGCTATTGGATCAGCCGTGGGACGGCGTTGCAGCCAACGACCTGTTCCCGTCGGTTCTTCCCTGCCACCGCCGGCAGGCCTCGAGGCGACTGAAACTCCGCCTATTCGTAAACTTGAGACGCGTCCACTTGCGTGAATTACAATTCGAATACCTGCATTAGCCATCTCGATTCCATTCAGAACGCGACGCAGGGTGAAACGAGCTTCCGTACGTCGCCTGTCAGTATTCTTGCCGTCATTTGAACCCTCGCCGACCATCGTGAATGCGGTATCCACTCGGTCCCAATCGTAGTGTTGTGCATCGATAACTTTACGGTCGGCCAGTTGCTCAAACACTTTTCGCGCCGAGCGCAACGCCTCGTCGCGCGAGAGATCAGATCTTGGTCTAGTACTAACGGCGAGTTCCGAATCGACAACCCGCAGTTCGTCGTACTCGCGCAGGTACTCGATTTCGAAACGTGGCGCCTCTAAGAACTTAGCTTCCATTCGCCGAACGACGCCGTCTGTTGACTTCACCGCAGACACCGTGGCTCGTCGCTTCAAATCTTGCCCTGTCATTATTTCAACGACGGCCCGCGCACGGGCGCCGATGTTTTCAGGCGTTGCGGTATCCCATTGCATTTCGAAACTGGCGAAGCGTTCAGGCACGCGAATGTCTTGCGGCTCGGCTGTGGAGACGGAAAACACCAACAGGACCAGAACGATGCTGCATCCAAGAGCTATTGCAATTAGTCTTTTCATGATCATCCTCCTTAGCAACCGCTGGCACCGTGGTCATACATGATCCAGCAAAACCAACCCCAGGGTTTCGGCGGAGTAGACAAAAGCTGACCGCCACGTAGCTTGGCAGTGTCGCGTACCCAGTCGCAGTGACCGGAGTCCAGCCCAAAGGTGAGCACAATTGGGGAGTTGTCTCCGGTGAACCAGCCGGGCCGGTCCTCCATTTCGTCGATCCAGGCTCGTGCATTTGTTTTACCGTCACTGGCGTTGAAAAAGTCGCGAGGCTGATCATCTTTGACGGAAGGTGAATTGTGATAGCCAAACTGCTGCCGAATTTGATGGTTGAAATTCCTGCTCAGCGAATCTAGATTCAGTGTGCAGCTTGTCACCCACATCGCATATGCAGCTCGCGCCCCTCCTGAAAGGCCGAGTCGCGCCTGAGTTTCCAGATTCACGTTACAACGGGAGTTGCGCATGAACCCAAATTGAAGTGATGCTCGGTTGCCGTGACCGGCGTAGACCGTGAAAAGCGCATTATCGCCAAACAGGTTGTCAACACCGGACAACCCGGCGGTAGTCGATTCATAATAATCCTGGGGCCAGGCGTTGGGATTAGTCCAACGCTGTCCCGACCAGCCATTGGAATTCAACGCCGTTCGAAGACTCGAGGTTACATCGTTAAGATCGGCGTTTTCACATCCGTTCCCGGAGAAGTCAGTTGATTCGTCGAGGTAATAGGTTCGTTGACCGTTGGCCCCATGAGTTATGACCAGCGAAAGAAAGCCTGCAACCACCAGGTGGGCCAACCGGCAAAAACTTCGGTGGCTGGTGTTCACAGGACTGATAGTGAATTTGATCATCATGAGTCTCCTTTTCAGGTAGGATCATTTGGTGCCCTATGGGGCACCTGCGGGCGTCAGCGAAAGAGGCATCTAGTCGCAATCACCGACGGGGAACGAAGATCTAAGAGGTGTACGACCTGAGCTTTCGCGGCGGACACTTCAGGTTGATTAACTCAGAGTGTGCGAGGAAAAGTGTAAAGCTTAGAGTTAGTCACCGATATCGAATGAGAATCGGTGGCACGATAATTCGCGAGGTGCGGAAAGTCAATCTTCTGGTGCAGTGCTTCGCGCATGCGATCCAGTTGTTAACCTATTACCGTGTTGGGACCGGTGAGGCCTGTTTTTGGCGACAGCTCAGCTCTTAGGCGCCTGATAGCCTTCGCGGGCGCGAACTTGGGTTTTTTCTCTAACGCCACGAACTTCAACGCGAATGGCGCGATACTTTCCATCGCGAGTTTTATTAGTCGGATAGTAGCCAAGGCTGTACTGCGTCCCGATCTCGTTGGCGACCTGAGCAAAGGCGGCTCTCGCGTCCTGCAAAGTCGCAGCCTCAAAATTTCGCCCACCACTCGCTTGCGAAAGATCGTTCATCTCACGACGCGCCAGGTTATAGAGTTGGCGGCTAATATGCATCCGTTGAAACGGCCCCATCTGGCAAAAGTTTTCAAAGTCTTCTGACTTCGCCCGCGGTACAAAAATGCGCCGGTAGCGTTGCAGCTGTTTCGCGGACAGGCTCAAGCGGCCATCGTCAGCACAGTCTTTCAAGAGCCGGTCTTCAACAAAGTCTTCCGTGTTCACCTGAATGAAGTAGCAGGCAATTCCGGCGTTGAGCAGCTTCGCTCGTACGGCGGCAAAATCGGTTTCACTTGAAGAATCGACGCCATCGGTCAGTGCTACAACCGCGCGGCGTCCTCGCACTTCATCGCTCGGCGACTCATGAAATACATCGCGGACCACGCGATCGAGTCCGTCATAAAAAGGCGTCCCGTTTGCCGCCCCGAGATTGCCAATAGCTTTTTGTAACGAGCTACGATTCCCCGTCAATGGCGAAAGCACTTCCACAGTGGCAGAGATGTCGTTGCCGCGACGTTCCGAATTGAAGGCAGCAATCGCGACGCGATCGCTGGGACGGAGAGCATTGATGAAGGAGTTTGCCGCCTGTCGAAGTAAGGCCACATCATCGCGTGTGGAACCGGAGGTGTCTAACAACAACGCGATTTCAAAAGGCGCTTCGGTGGTTCCAAAGTTGGCGATCGATTGTGGTTGACCATCTTCGAAGACAACAAAATTTTCGCGCTTCAATCCCACGAGCGGCCGTCCGGCGCTGTTCGTAATCACGGCGGGGACAGAAACAAGCTTGGTGTCGACCCGGACTACGTCGCCCTCGTCAATCTCTTCAGCGTCGTCCGCTCGTTCTGCAGGAGGTGTCGCATTTGGCGTGGCGGGAGTTTGACTCCGTGCGCCGTTTACCCGACGGGGGCGTTGCTTCTGTTGCTCCTGGCTGCGGACCGGGAAGACCGGAATGGCGAGACAGAGCACGGCGCCAATAGTTAGTACTAACGAGGCTGGTTTAGAAAAGGACCTCATCGCTTCTTTCGTGGGTTGCGGGGAGACTTGGATTGTTGGTGAAACTATAGCTGGAAATATTGAAGCTGCAAAACCGGAAATGGCAAACGGCCGCTGGAAGTTCGCGTGCACGTTTTTGGAATGCTGTAACCTGTTGCCGTTTTCTAAAGCGCCCGACAAGTCAGCGCACTCCAACGGCACAGAGCGCTATAGCCCTTCTTGACACGTTCCGGCTCATTACTTAGGATTACACTCCGACGCGTACAGCGTAAACGAATTGATTCTTGAAAATCGGGCACGTATGTCAATGGTAGACGGCTTCCCTTACAAGGAAGAGGTTGGGGGTTCGAGTCCCTCCGCGCCCACCAGACGGAAGATGTTAGATACTGGATGCTAGCTGCTGTTAGAAATGCATTCGTGCTAGCATCTGCCTTAGCATCTGTTCTATCGCGGAGTCGTAGTTCAGTTGGTTAGAACGCCGGCCTGTCACGTCGGAGGTCGCGGGTTCGAGTCCCGTCGGCTCCGCCAGTTCAAAAAGTTAGCGCCACTCGGTGGCGCTAATTTTTTTGCCTGAAAGCATCGTCGTGATTTGGAAGACAAACCGAGCCAATTTGGATATGATTGGCCCTCCTCGAGCTGAAAGAAAACTCCTATGAAGTCCTCCGCCCTCCAGGCAATTTTCTGGGTTCTTCTTATTTTCTGTAGCACTGTCCAGACGCAACCCCAAACAAAGCCAGCCAAGAAGGAAGCTCCGTGCAGCATCAGTGGCAAGGTCACAATCAAGGACAAAGGAGCGCCTGGAATCGCAGTGGTCCTGTGGCCTGGTGATTTCGGTCGTCAAAGGACGCCACCTTATAAGAGCACCACGGACCAGGAGGGCAACTATAAGTTCACAAATGTGGCCCCGGGAACCTATCGTGTGATGCCTGCAGCTCCGGCGTTCGTGAATTCAGACGAACAAGGATCCAAGACTCTAATAATCGCAGAGGGGGAAACTATTGAGCGCATCAACTTCGCTTTGGTCCGTGGTGGTGTCATTACTGGCAAGGCTGTGGACGCCGAAGGCCTGCCCTTGATTGAGGAACAGATTATCCCCTGGCCAGCCGAAGCGAACGCCCAAGGCATAACGAACTACGTTGGCCCTATTCTTAGTATTCAGACAGACGACCGGGGCGTCTACAGAATCTTCGGGCTACGGCCGGGAAAATACAGAATCGCGCTGGGACAAAATGATGACGGGCCTTATCTCGGAGGACCGCGAAGATCTCAGTACAAACAAACCTTTTCTCCTGGTGTAACGGATTCCTCCAAGGCCTCTGTAATTGAAGTGACCGAAGGAAGCGAGACCCCGAGCGTTGATATCATTGTGGGTCGCTCACTCGCTACCTTTGCTGTCAGCGGTCGAATTGTTAAAGGTGAGACTCTGAAAGCCGAACCAAATTTGAGACTTCTCCTGCACAAAATAACGAGTAACGGCATTTCTTCTTACGCCTGGGCCGCAACTTCAAACAGTCAAGGCGAATTCAAAATAGAAAAGGTGACGCCCGGAAAGTATTTTCTTTCGATTCCACCACAGCCGAACAGCGGAGTGCGCTCAGACTCACTACGCTTTGAAGTAATGGATCAGGACGTAAGTGACTTGCTAGTGAAGACTTCAGAAGGAGCCAGCGTCTCAGGTTTGATTGTCCTCGAGGGGAGGAGTGACAGAACTGCGCAGGCTATGCTCCGCCAAGTGCGGGTTGAGACGTTCATTGCTGATGCAGTAAATGATGAGCTTGGCGGCGGGCCGATACATACAGCAACCATTAACTCCGATGGCAGCTTTCGGTTTAGCGGCTTACAGGGTGGACTCGCGAATTTTTCGTTAACCGGGGCAAACCGCCGTCAGATTACGGGCTTAACACTAATGCGGGTTGAGCGTGACGGAGTTGACCAACTTCACGGCATTGAGATCAAGGACGGGGAGCAGGTAAAGGGCGTACGAATCGTGGTTAGCTATGGCAACGGCTCGATTCGCGGTGTCGTGAGGATTGAAAACGGCGAATTACCCCCAAACGCCCGATTCTTCGTGGGGGTTTCTACTCCCGGTGATCCGAGAATGCAAAGAACAATCGCGCACTCCTCAGAAGTAGACTCGCGCGGCCATTTTCTTATCGAAGGGCTGCCTGCTGGCACTTATGAAGTGCGCGCTACCCTATACATACCAAATTCGCGCACCAGACGACCTTCGGTCACGCAGCAAGTAAGCGTTACTGACGGCACGGTAACTGAAGTAAGTCTCAGCTTGAATCAGTCGCCTGCTCCTAGTTCAGGTAATCCTTAGGACCCTGGAATCCTTTTGTCTTTCTTTGAATGATGCGATCTGTTGACCATACCCGCCGGATTGTTATCGTAGTGGGGCTCCTTCTAACGTCGCTTTCGGCGGTTGGGCGAAGCCAACAATCCTCTGCGGCAGACGAAGCAACAGAAGTTCCGGCGACCGGTTCGATAACAGGAAGAGTGCTCAACGAGAACGGTCAGCCCCTTCCCAATGCGTCAGTTTCAATCCGCGCTTACGGGTCGGCAGCATCGGGCCGCTCCACTACCACCGACCGAAACGGAACTTTTCAGGCAAGCGGCCTGGAGCGTCTGGCTTATCTAATTTCTGCCTCAGCTCCTGCCTATACACCACAGCCTCGAGACTTAGACAGTACTCAAGCCACATACTTCAGAGTTGGTGATACTGTGACTCTAGTGTTGTTTAAAGGCGGCGTAATAACCGGCAGCGTAACGACGTCTGGAGATGAGCCCGTCGTCGGCGTGCGAGTGCGCGCGCAATTGATCCGCGACGGTAGTGGTCAAGCGCCTCGCTATGGCGCAACATTCAGAGAAAGCGCAACTGACGATCGTGGCGTGTATAGAATCTATGGGCTTGCCACAGGAACCTACCTCGTTATGACCGGCAACGAAGGAAACGCCTACGATACTGACACGCCCACCTACTCACCTTCTTCGACGCGCGACACGGCGGCTGAAATTAATGTGCGTGTCGGTGAAGAGACGGCGAATGTGCACATTCGCTACCGCGGAGAACCGGGCTATATCGTTAGTGGGAGAGCCAGTGGGCTCGAACCACCTGTCGAGCCCAAGGGGTTCTATCTCACACTAACGTCCACCCTAGATCAATGGAACAGCTCAGCGTACCAATTTTCGGGTCAAGGTTTTTTCTTTTCTGGTATCGCCGACGGAGACTACTACCTTACAGCTCGATCCAATTTCCCTAATGGAGAATCGATGCTTTCGGAGCCGAAGGAAGTAAGAGTTAGAGGGGCGGACGTTACCGGAATCGAAGTGATTACCAAGCCGCTTGGCGCAGTGTCCGGCAGTGTGGTGCTGGAAAACTCAAAAGCGGCCGAATGCAAAGGCAAGCGGCGCCCGCTGTTTTCGGAGACACTTGTTTCCGCGTGGCACAATGAGAAGAACAAGGCCAAAGACCAGCCGCAATTCATTTGGTCTCTGGGCACACCATCATCTCCGGACAAGCAGGGTAATATCTCACTGCGCAATCTGTGGCCAGGTCAGTACCATTTCATCCCTCGGTTTTCAGCGAAGTACTGGTACCTGGACTCAATCTCGTTGCAATCGTCGGTGGCGCCGGGGCCAAAATCCACTCCGACGGATAGAGACGTCGACGCAGCGCGGCATTGGACCACATTGAAAACCGGGGAGCGACTTTCGCGGTTAGTTATCAAGCTTTCTGAAGGCGCCGCATCGCTTCAGGGAAAGATCTCCCTCCTCGAAGGTGAAAAAACTCCTGCAAGGTTATATGTCTATTTGCTACCAGCCGAACGAGAAAAAATAGCCGATGTGTTGCGATTCTACGCAGCCCCCGTACTGGCAGACGGAAAGATCAGGCTGAGTAATCTTGCCCCCGGTCGTTATTTGATACTGGCGCAACCCGCCCTTGATGGTGCTACATCGTCCTTAACGAAACTACGGTTGCCAGATGAAACTGAAACTCGCGAAAAGTTGCGGAGAGATGCCGAAGCGGCAAAGACTGAAATCGAATTCAAGCCCTGTCAGAACGTGACCGATTATCAATTAACGCTTAAGTCTCCCTTAACTGAGGCGCCGAAAAAGATCAATTGATGTAGCGCTGCAAGACCGTGCGCACAGTGACCCGCCTATTCATTAGCTTCATATTCGTTGGCATCGAACTCCGCATCCCACATGATTTCAGTTGCTGAAGCCATTCAGATTGTCGTCAGAGAAACGCCGACGCTTCCGTCAGAGACTGTTGCGCTCCACGAGGCCTGCGGTCGCTTTCTCGCCGAAGCTGTAATTGCCGATTCCGATCTCCCGCCTTTTGATCGCTCACAAATGGATGGTTATGCAGTGCGCGCCGCTGACACGGAAAACGCCCCCGTACAATTGCAGATCGTCGGCGAATCGGCTGCGGGTAATGGTTGGCACCAGGAAATGAAAGCCGGAGAAGCGGTGCGAATCATGACCGGTGCTCCCCTGCCCGCGGGCGCTGACAGCGTTCAGCAAGTTGAGTTCACGCGAGATCTCAGTTTTGAAGTAGTTGAGATTCAAAAGCCCGTCCCCGTCGGACGTTCAATCGTGACGCGCGCCAGCGAGATCAAGCACGGAGCGACTGTTCTCAGCAGAGGCGAACCGATCAATCCGGCAGCGTTGGCGACACTCGCTTCTTTTGGTTATGCAGACGTAGAAGTTGGACGGCGGCCGCGCGTTGCGGTGCTCGCAACCGGCAGCGAACTAGTCGCCGTCGACGAGCGACCCGGTCCGGATCAGATTCGCGATTCAAATAACTACTCGATCGGCGGCTATGCCGAACTGTCGGGAGCGCAGGTAGAGCGCCTGTCCCTCGCGGGCGACGATATTGCATTTCTTAAGCGCCAGATAAGCGAGGCTGCCGAACGATCTGAAATTGTAGTCACCTCAGGCGGCGTGTCGATGGGTGTTTATGATTTCACGAAGGCCGCTTTAAAGGAGCTCGGCTGTGAGGTCTTCTTCGAACGTGTGGCTCTCCGCCCCGGAAAGCCCACGGTCTTTGCGCGACTTCCCAACGGCACCCTCGTTTTTGGACTGCCCGGCAATCCGGTCTCAGTTTCGGTAACCTTCAATCTCTTCGCCCGCCCGGCAATTCTGCAGTTGCAGGGTGCCAAGCAGACGCTGTTGAGTGAGCAGCACGCCATCCTCGCCCAAGATGTAAAAGGAGCTGAGGGACGCGAGAGCTACTTACCTGCAAGTCTGCGAACAGCCAGCGATGGGCGGCTTATTGTCGAGGCGTTGAAATGGGGCGGATCGTCAGACTTCGTTGCGTTCACAAGAGCGTCTGCGCTGCTGATTGTTGGCGCGGGAGTTCAGAAACAGGCGGCGGGGAGTGTCGTAAGGGTAGTCAACTTGCCCAACTAGAGACATTGGCGATCGGCGATTGCAATTGCCAATTCAAGATTCAAGATTCACGATTCACGATTCGTAATCGCCGATTGGTGATAAGGGCACTCGGTGTAAACCAATCGGCAATCGGCAATCCTCAATCGCCAATCTCCCAAGGCTCTTCTTCTCGTTCCTTTACCGTGGCCACTTCGATTCCCAAAAAGCGCAGCGTCGCTTCGAGATTCCGGAAAAAGTGAATCTTATTCAAAAGCGGATTGAGCCAGCCATTCGTGATGCAGTAGTGGATGTTGAAGGGCTTGGTGTGATGGAGCTGATGATGCGCGGGACCTAGCACCAGCCGCGTGCGCTGTAGCAATCTCACAAAACGCGATGGCGACTCTTGATGCGCCCACTTGTGAAACTGATTGGTCAGCACGGTTACCAGGCTCATCAGGGCGATGCAGAGGATAATAAAAGCCAGCCAGCTCGAATCTTCATAGAACCAAAGCAACGAAATACAAACTGCCAACACCGGGACTGCGATGATGCAGACATTGCCGACTGTGGTTACCAGGTCGTGCGTGCAGATGTCGCGCGGATAAACATGATGAAGTCGAAACGGCTTTACCAGACTGGGCCCAATGATCGGGGTTTCTTCAGAAAAATAAGTGTCGGCGGTCCAATGCACCAGACCCGAAACCAAGTCTCCCAAAACCAGACTTAGTGGGATTGCCAAAAGCGCCAGCCACAGCAACTTCAATTCGTGAAGCTGGCTAAGCGAAAAATAAAGACTGGCAACCAACATCACGGGAAAAATGAATGTGGTTGAGTGTTCCAGGAAAGCATGAAACGGCGTGGAATGCTCTTCAACACCGCTATAACCCTTCGCCAGCAAAGCCGCTCGGCGCGCCGCGGGATCGACAACGGTCGGCGCGGCCGCATCGCCGCGCTTGGCGTGGATTGAGCGCTGGTGTTCCGGGTCTAACGCCAGCGAACCTGTGTTTCTCATGAGAGTCGACATGAGTCTCGATTTCCCTGTTCCTTGTTAAGTGATTATACGAGGATTGCCTGGTGACTGGATTTTCCGACCCAGATTATTCTGATATGCTGCGAAAAAGGCAAGCGAATAAATCTCTCAGAGTGTGACTCCGCAATGGCTGACTGTCAGACTGTATCCTAGAGGGCTCTGCCCTTGATAGTGTCTTAAGACAAGAGCCCAATGAGGGCATAGCCCAAGTTGCAAAGTCAATTTCGGCGCGGCAGAGCCAGCGCCTTACATCGGGCGGCGAAGCCGAAACACAGTGGCCCATGTTTTTGAGGAGCGCGAAGGCACCGAATTTTTATCAGCTGACATGAAAAAACTATCGCACATCGACTCCCAGGGCCGAATGACAATGGTGGATACGAGTGCCAAGGCCAACACTACGCGCCGCGCCGTTGCCTCAGCCCGCGTTTTGATGGGTTCCGAGACATTAGCCGCCCTCCGCGAAAATCGCTCACCCAAGGGCGATCCGCTTGAGGCAGCGCGACTCGCCGGAATTATGGCCGCGAAGAAAACGGCCGACTTGATTCCCCTCTGTCATCCCCTACCGTTAACACACATCGAAGTGCGTGCGGAACTGGCCACCGACTGCGTCTACCTCGAGGCCGAAGCGGCGACTAATGCGCAGACGGGTGTTGAGATGGAAGCGCTGACGGCGGTCTCTGTAGCGGCGTTGACGGTTTACGATATGTGTAAAGCGTTAGAAAAAGGGATGACGATCACCGACATTAGGCTCCAGCGAAAGCAAGGGGGTAAGTCCGGTAATTACGAAAGATCGACCTAGCTGGACGTGGTTACCAGAGCCCGGTGGAACCTCGTTGCGCTGTTTAGCGTTTACGATGGCGAACGACCGGCGGCAGGCAAGTAAATTTTGAGGCGGGTCGGATGCGGAGAATAGAAAATGAAAGTAAGACTTTCCAGTGATGCGAGACCCCAGGCTATGACCCTTTTGGTGGCAGCCGCGCTGTCCATCATTCTCTGGTTCATCCCTTTTGCGGAAATCCTAACTTACCCGTTTCGTCTCTTCGTTACATTCATTCATGAGGGTGGACATGCGATTGCAGCGTTGCTTACGGGAAATTCGGGAGGCAGCCTGAGCGTTGCGCTCAATGCAAGTGGTGAAACCTACACGACGAAGGGTGGTTTGATATCGCAGACGTTGGTAGCAAGCTCCGGTTATCTCGGTTCGATGGCCTTCGGCGCGCTCTTGCTGGTTTTGATTCGCAAAGCGGTGGCCGCCCGCGCGGTGCTGATTGGCTCTGCAGTAATCGTCTTTGCGTTGACGATCAGCTATGGACTGCTTGCACCGATCTTTACCTGGGGCGCGCTCTCCGGGATTCCATTTACACTTCTCGCGGGAACGTTGTTGTCAGTTGGATTGATTGCGGTGGCAAAGTTTGCGAAGCCACGAATTGCAACTTTCTTTGTCAGCTTTCTTGCGGTCCAGTGCGTGCTGAATGCTCTGCTCGATTTGAAAACTGTCTTCTTCCTCTCTTCACCGTTTACTCCTGGCGCGCCAACTGATGCGGTCAATATGGCTAACGCCACAGGAATTCCTGCTTTAGTCTGGGCGACGCTTTGGATTCTGATTTCCTTGATAATACTGGCGCTGGCGATGAGGATTTATGTGGTCACGCGCGACTCGGCATTGCGTTCAGAGTTTCCCATTCCTGAGCTTCCGATTAGTCTGCTTCCACAGGACACCGCCCACACTTACAATGAAAGAATGAAAGTCTAAAGATTGGCGATTGGCAAGTGCCGATTGCCGATTGTGGAAGCCTGATCTTCTGACAGCAGCGGGACCTTAACCAGCACGATAGTTGATCTCGATCCCTAGGGCGGCGAAACAGGTCGCAGCAGCAACGCCGCCTTCCAGCCCCATCGCTTTACTTCATACGACCGGGATGCGAATGGTGGCGACGATGCCATGATGCCGCTATCAATCTAACAACTCACGCTTCTTTCAGCCTGATCCTTACGACGGCAGTTACAACTTAACCGATCCGCAGTCGCTCAATCGCTATGCTTATACGCAGAATGATCCCGTAAACTTTGTCGAGTGGGTTACAGGGAAGGGCGATGTTTCCGTAAACATCAGCAGCGGATCAGCGCGGATGACACAGATCAGATTTGTCTAAGTTTAGAGCCGCCTGTTCCGCGTTGATCTGCAGCCAATTTTTGATCGTAGGCTTAAGTTGCTTGAGCTACTCTATACGAAAGGCCTAGCCAATGAGCTGGACTTTTGATCAGCAGGCGACTTTAGAGCAAGGCTTGGCGAGTTCAATTTAATCCCTTTAGAACTTGTATCGGTACCGCACCGTAATGCCGCGACCTGCTCCATCTACGCCCCAACTGATGCCGCGATAGAAGCGGTCTGCGATATTTTCGAAATCGACAAATACTTCAGAATGATCATCAATCTGAAATGCACCTCGAACGCCAATCAATCCGTAGCCGGCGACTGAGGTATAGAGGGGAACGAGCGTGTCGTTGTTAGCGACGAGCACGCCATTGATCGTCGCGCCGATGGGCAACAGGCGATTTTGCACTTGGGCGAGTGTCTCTCCTGTGGGTACAAGGATGCCGCCGGCAGTCCCACAGCCGGCACCTCCCGGTGTGGTAAGTCCGCGCACGCAAGCTCCGCGTCTAAAGAAGTTTTGAATATTTGTCCGCGACCGCGCCGCGCCTGTCCGCCGATCACCAAGATCGACCGAGGAAAGCCGGTTTTGTCGTGCCGCGATGGTTGAATATCCCTCGATGTAGAACCGCCGGCGCGGCTGGAAGCGTAAGCTTAGGAACGTCGTGGCGGGCGGTACACCGCCTTCTACATTTGGCGGTAATCCGTTCAAGAGACTGTGAGCGCGGATGTAAGTGAAATTGGCGTTTGCCGTGAATTGTTTGCTCAGTACTGCTTCCGCATTCGCCTCAACGCCATTGAAACGGGCATCGTCAAAATTTACCCGAACCAATACTGGCGTCGTTGGAGCAATGCCGACCGAGACCCACCCGCGCGTCGGGTCCTGGAAAGTTATTGGTTCGCTTCCGAGAAAAGTGCCGACTGCTCCCGGGGGCAAAATCAGCGCCTGATCAAAGTAAACGTCGTTCAGCTTGTTAGTGAAACCGGTGAGCTCAGCCGAGAAACGCGAGCTCTTGAAACGGAACGTCAAATCAAAACTGTCGCTGGTTTCGGGACGAAGCGGTGCAACAGGGACGCCGGTCGAAACTGCGTCGCCTCCCGCCGTGGTGCCGATAAAGCCTCCACGACTCACCGCTGTATTTGAATCAACTTCGAAGCCGGTACCAACCAATCCCAGTATTCCCAGGTCTGTGGTGTTTGGCGCGCGAAAACCGCGCGTGTATTTACCGGCGATATCGAAACCATTCCCGAGATGCACGACCGCACCGATTCGTCCGGAGAAGGCTCCGAAGTTCGCGCTATCGTCGGGAAAGAGCGGGCGGCCATTGGAACCAATCGGAGCATTCGCGGCACGAGAATCATAAGAAGCGGCGCTGTAACGCAGGGCGCCGCTGATTCTCAGCCGATCGGGAATAGCAGTAAAGACATCCTGCACATAGAAGCCGTAAGAAAGATATTGGGCGCCGTTGGGAATGCGTGGGCGCGAGGGAGTAGTAACTCGCGTCACTGGATCGAGTGTATAAGCCGGTGCGCTGATGTGATCTCTGTAGACATCCGCCCCAATCACAATCGTGTTGCGTTCGCCCATGCGCTTGTCAACGAAGAAATTGAATCCCAACACATTCGTGCGCTCACGCTGACTTGTTATCGCTCCGAGAGGATTACCCTGGCCGCCCTGGTTGACGCGCTCTTCCCGCTGGCCATTGAAAGAAAAAGTAAACGAAGCATTATCGAATGGTCCCAGCTGCTGTCTGAACAAACGAACGTAGAACAGGTCAGTCATCAAGTTGCGCAAGTCGGCAATCAGATTCCCATCGCCACCCAGCAACTGATCGTAACGCCTGCCGCCGTCCTGTTTATTGCGCGCATAGCTAAAGATTAGCTGTAATTTTTCGTTGAGCGTGAGATGCGCGCGCAGCATGCCTCCATATTGCGTGAACGCCGTGTCAGGCAAGCGCTCGCCAAAAAAGTCGGAAGGCACGCCGAGGAACCGGAGGGTGGCACCGTGTGAATCAACGCCATTGGCAGGACGCAATCGATTGATGCGCCGTCCGTTCAGGTTCAACAACACGCCATAATTTTGCGTGCCGTAGGTGAACCGAGCGCTCCCGCCAAAGCCATTTGTGGGAGACGAATAGAAAAGGTTCGTTGTGCCGTGAAACTCCGGTTGCGCACCACCGTACACCGGTGAGTGCGAAATAAAGTTAACCACTCCACCGAGAACGTCAGAACCATATTGCGAGCTGGCGGGACCGCGGAGTATTTCAACAGTCTCGAGCGCGGATGGTTCAATCAAACTGAAGAACGTACCGACACCGCCACGTTGCGCACTCGTGGTGTAACGCACACCGTCAACAAAAACGGCAACGTTCCGCCCCGTGAGACCACGTACAAAGACTGCACTGAGCGATGGACTTGTGCGCTGCAGGTTGACACCAGGTTCTTCATCGACCGCCTGAGCCACCACCTCGGTTGCGCGCTCGAGAATTTGGCGTTCCGGAATGACGTTGACTCGTTGATCGATGCTCCGCGCATCAAGCACGAGACCGGCTTCGGCGGACACTGTTACCTCTTCGCTGACTTGATTGACGAGCAGTGATACGGCGACCTCAACCGTGGTTGTGCCGGTCACTGCAATCGCCTTACGAAATTCTGAGAAGCCGGAACTGGTTACCTTCACTTCGTAGTAACCCGGCGCAACATTATCGAGTGTGAAGTTTCCGTTGGCATCAGAAGTGGTCGTGGCAACGACCGCGCGCTGTTGATGAAGGAGGGAAACTTCGGCGCCGTTAATACTCGCACCACCCTGATCCTTGACCGTGCCGGTGACTTTTCCGGTGGACGCATCCTGTGCCGCCACAAAGGTGGCGCTCGCGAGGACTGAAATTAGACACAGGGATGCGACCACTGAGGCGCGCAAGACCTTCCTGCCAGTCAAAAAGTTCTGATTCATGTTCTTATCGATGCGGGCCCTTGGGAATTGGAGGAAAAGCGAGCGAAGAGTACACGTAGCCCAAAACTACTACTAGACTTCGTAGTCCAAGACCTCAACACATTCAGGGAGTTGTAGGGCTAACTGAGCAGGTGGACAGATTCCTCGATTAGCAGGTGCACGGAAGCCAGCACATGAGGCTCATTAGCGGCCAGTGCTGCCACCAAAATCGTGAGGACAATTGGGACCCACAACGGTATCCGCGAAACTAATGCGCGCCCTCGGCGAGTTCCTTTTTGATCTGCAAGCTGCATCAAGCGCCGCACGCGAGCTTTAACTCCGCTTTCTTCTTCCTGAGCGCTAACAATAAATGCTCCCGCAGGCATCGCTGGTTTCGTGCCGCTTGGTATCAGTCGCGCAATCTTGACCAAAGCCGATGCCAAATCCAGGGCCACGCGGCGGCCGTGTTCGGCCGCATGTTCATCAGCTGCGGCTTCGGAAGCTTCAAGCCAGGCGCGATCCAGCAGCCGTCCACTCGGGATTATGACCAAAACGTCGCGGCAGGCTCGCATCAGACCGCGTCTCAAGTTGTCGTTTGCCACGACGTGACCGGCTTCATGTTCGATCGCGGCAATTAACTCTTCCTGCCCCAAAGAATCGAGAACCTGTTCGGCGATAAAGAGGCGGGGCCGCAACACTCCAACAATAGCGATTACAGGAAACTGATGCTGGATTCGGTACGAAGGAATTTCTACCTGAGGCAGGGTGATCGGCTCAGCGTGACGCAACCAATCCGCGTTCAACCGCGAGGTCGCGCGCCAGGCTGCGAGTCCTCGAAACAGCGCGAGTGCGAGGCCAATAGCGGAAACGGAAGCAATAATCGCCAGCTTGAGACTGACTGGTTCATGCCCATCGCGCGGTTCGTGTTCAAGGTAAGCCGGAATTAGTAGAAGAGAGACGCAAACAATTCCCAGCACAATGGGAAATGTGCGCAGCAGGAAGATCAGGCTGGCACAACTCGCCGCTGAGAGGCGTTTGCCTGCCTGCGGACCTATTAGTCTCCACGTCAGCGAAGAGACCAATGACGTGCAGCTGTTGCAGAGCAGTAACGCCGCCAGCACAATTGAGAGTCCGAGAACAAAGAACACGCTTAGTTCTCCCTCAGTTCAGCTCGCTTTTCCTTGATGAGGCGATCGAGTTCGTCGAGCAATTCGCGATCGTGCTCGCTAACGGCGTCGACAATACAAGCTAACACCGGTTCGACACCTGCACCCCCGCTGCCAAGTAAGCCATCGATAACGTCTTCGGCGATTCCCTGCTCAAACTCGGCGCGCGTGACGAGCGGTGAGTAAATAAAAGCTCTTCCGTCTTTGCGACGTTTCAGAAGCTTCTTCTTATAAAGCCTGTCGAGTGTGGTCATCACCGTGGTGTAGGCAACTTGCTCATTAAAGGAGATGACAATGTCGCGCACGCTGGTTTCGCCCCGGCGCCAGGTTTCTTCCAAAACCTGACGTTCAAGCCGGCCAAGGGCTAGCGAAGCAAGTTCACTGGGTCGGCGAAATCCACGTAACAGAAATCTTGGACTTTTCATGAGGACGGAATTGTTAGCTAGCGACCTCCCTGCTGTCAATCCATCCTGACTGCTTACTTGAGCGTGCGGACGCACGCGTGGAGCGTAAAGCCTGGGGCGCGACCCCCAAGATAACATTCAAAAATAAGCAAAGCCCGCTAAGCGGGCGGAAGATCAAAAGACAGTTCCTGCCGTCCGCCTTGCGGGCTCATAGCGCTGCTGGCGGTGCTTCGCACGGTACTATCGTACTAGGCCTCATCTAAAGGTGATCGCTAAATTTTTTTTCGCCCCATTTGCTGGATTGTCTCTAGCGGTTTACTATTTGAAGTTTGCAAAGAGCCCCAAAATCCCGTCTGTGGGGCTGCACGAATTTTAACACCATGCCTGAACAAGCCATCGAAGTCCGTGGGGCGCGCGTTAATAACCTCAAGAACATCTCGTTCTCGATCCCTATTAATCAAATGACGGTGGTTACCGGTGTCAGCGGTTCGGGCAAGTCTTCGCTGGCTTTTGACACGATCTATGCCGAAGGTCAGCGGCGTTATGTCGAATCACTTTCCGCATATGCGCGACAGTTCCTCGAGCGCATGGATAAACCCGACGTTGATGAAGTGCGTGGCATCGCGCCCGCAATCGCGATTCGACAAAAGAACTCCACCCGAAATCCCCGCTCGACCGTCGGCACTCAAACTGAAATCCACGATTACCTGCGTCTGCTCTATGCCCGGGTCGGCATTACTTATTGCCGCGTTTGTGGCAACCCCGTGATGCGCGACTCACCGGAATCCGTTGCTGATGAAGTGCTGCGAACATTACCTCTGGGAACGCGCTTCTACGTGCTGTTTCCCGCAGCCGCGGGTGTCGCTGAGATGAGCAGTAACGGCGATAACGGGGCAGTCAGTGTTGCGAAGAATGACCGTCGCGGGCCGGCCGCGAAAAAGCGCGGCAAGTCCAAGGCAAATGCTTCCTCACCTTCGCGTCACACTACAACGGCCCATGTGATGAGTTTGATGCAACGTGGATTCACTCGTCTCTTTGCCGCGGGCGAAACCATCGATCTCAGTTCTCCTGACGACTATACGCGCGAAGGTTTTGCTGAAGTTTTCGTGATGGTTGACCGGCTAGTCGCCGGACCAGAGATGCGGCAACGCTTGGTCGACTCGTTGGAGATCTGTTTTCAGGAAGGTCACGGTACGGCAGTTATTGAAACCGTTGCCACTCCGGAAGGGAAACCGCTGCGACTCAGGTTCTCAGATCGTTTCGAATGTAAAAATGACGGGACGCTTTACGCGCAACCGGAGCCTCGTCTTTTTAGTTTCAATAATCCCTTTGGCGCTTGTCCCACTTGTCAGGGCTTTGGCAACACGATCGGCCTGGATCTTGAGCTCGTAATTCCCAACCCAGGACTGACGCTCAGTGAAGGTGCGGTTGAGCCCTGGACCAAGCCGCAGCATGAATGGGCCCAGGACGAACTGAAGCAGTTTTGCAAGTCAGAAAAAATTCCCCTTAATGTCCCTTTCAATCAGTTATCACGCCAGGAGCAGCGTGCGATCATTGAAGGCAAGAAAGAATGGAGCGGCGTGCGTGGGTTCTTCGAATGGCTGGAGACGAAGAAATACAAACTACACGTGCGAGTTTTCCTTTCGAAATATCGCGGCTACACAATTTGTCCTGATTGTGGAGGCGAACGGCTGCGGCGCGAGGCGCGCGACGTGAAAGTCGGCGGCCGTTCTTTGCCAGAAGCTTGTTCCCTCTCGATTAAGGACGCAGCAGTCTTTTTTGATTCGTTAGAGTTGTCGACTGAGCAGACCGCCATCGCTGAAAGAATTCTTTTCGAGATTCGCCGCCGCGTTCACTTTCTGGTGGATGTTGGTTTGGATTACCTGACTCTTGATCGTTTAGCTTCAACGCTCTCGGGAGGCGAGGCCCAAAGAATCCAGTTAGCGACAAATCTCGGTTCTTCACTCGTCGGCGCGCTCTATGTCTTGGACGAGCCGTCGATTGGTCTTCATCCCCGCGACAATGAACGCCTGATTAACCTCCTGCGGAATCTGCGGGATATCGGAAACACCGTCCTCGTAGTTGAGCATGATGCCGAGATGATGCGGGCCGCCGATCATATTCTCGATATCGGGCCCGCCGCCGGCGAACTAGGCGGACGCATAATTTTTGAGGGTGGCTTCGATGAGCTCCTGACTAGTGAAGGGTCCTTGACCGCGCGTTACCTACGCGGCGAGACCGAAATAAAAGGGCCAAAACAACGACGACTATTCCGTGATCGCAAGCTCGTACTCACCGGCGCCTCCGAGCATAACTTGAAGGCGATTGATGTGGAGCTGCCGCTCGACATGATGGTTTGCGTGACCGGCGTCAGTGGCTCCGGCAAATCGACCTTAATTCACGACTGCATCTATGCCGGGTTGAAAAAGCAAAAGGGAGACTGGCAGGGACATGTCGGCGCGTTTCATAAGTTGGACGGAGGACAACTGATTGACGACGTAATCCTTGTCGATCAATCGCCGATTGGTCGCACACCACGATCTAACCCGGTTACCTATATCAAGATCTACGATGCAATCAGGGAGGTCTTTGCGACTACACGCGAAGCGCAAGCACGCGGACTCGATCCGTCTCACTTCTCTTTCAATCTTCCGGGAGGCCGTTGCGAGGTTTGTCAGGGCGACGGCACTGTCACCGTCGAGATGCAATTCCTTGCAGACGTGGAATTGGTGTGCGAAGAGTGTAAAGGCACTCGATTCAAGCAACAGATCCTCGACGTGCGTTATCGCGGCAAGAACATTCATGAAGTCTTGAGTCTGACGGTGCGTGAGGCAATCAACTTCTTTCGCGAAGTTCCGCGAGTAACTAATCGCTTGCGAGTATTGGACGAAGTTGGCTTGGGTTATCTGCGACTCGGCCAATCAGCAACGACCCTTTCCGGGGGCGAAGCGCAGCGCATCAAACTCGCCGCGCATCTTTCGAAGCGTACCGGCGCCAAGACGCTCTATATTTTTGATGAGCCCACAACCGGTCTTCATTTCGATGACATTAATAAACTGCTGGCAGCGTTTCGCGCTTTGATCGATGCCGGCGGTTCACTGCTGGTAATCGAACACAATCTTGACGTGATCAAAACGGCTGACTATGTCATCGACCTTGGTCCCGAAGGTGGCGACGCGGGGGGATATGTTGTGGGCACGGGAACGCCTGAACAAATTATGAAGCTGTCCCGTTCGTATACCGGAAAGTTCTTGAAGCAATATCTGGCCTCGCAAAATGGGCGGCCCGCCAAGCCTCAACGCAACGGAAACGGAGGACGCAATTCATGAGTCTCAAGCAGCAGATCATTTCGGACCTTACCGCCTCAATGAAAGCGCAGGACAATGCGCGCACTTCGACGCTGAGAATGGTTAAGGCAGGAATTGTGAACCGTGAGATTGAAAAAGGCGGCGAGCTGGATGACGATGAAATGGCAAAGCTGCTGCGCTCGATGGTGAAACAACGAAAGGACTCTGTCGAGCAATTTGAGAAAGGCGCGCGTCCGGAGTTGGCAGCAAAAGAGCAGGCCGAGATTGTAGTGATTGAGGCTTACCTGCCGCAGGGCGCGTCGCAGGATGAAATCGAACAAGTCGTTACCGCGGCCATCGCCGAGACAGGTGCGGCTTCGATGAAAGATATGGGAAAGGTGATGAAAGCCGTGCTGGCCGGCCTCGCCGGCAAGAATGCCGACGGGCGGACGATCAGTGAAGCGGTGAAAGCAAAGCTAGGTGCTCTATAGCGGAGGAAACAAGATTTGCGCGAGTCTCTGACTTGTAGGTGCGCGGCAAGTCTTTGACTTGCCGTAAAATTTGCGCTGCCTAGCAAGGTCTTTGACCTCGCGCACCGGTCGTAGACCAAGCACCTGAAACGAATCGTATGGCAAGTCAGAGACTTGCCGCGCACCTACAAGTCAAAGACTCCGGATCCCCAGGCACACTCGACTTACTAATGCCCGAAAGAAAGGAAACAAGATCTGGACTTTGGCAGTTGCCTCCCGGATTTATTGTTGTCGCAACTCTCGCGCTCGCGATCCTACAGCTCCGCAACCAGGGCCGTAACTGGTGGTGCTCCTGCCATCAATATTTCCCCTGGGCCGGCGACATCTGGAGCTCTCACAATTCCCAACATCTATTCGATCCTTATTCATTCACCCATGTCCTACATGGTTTTGCGTTCTGTTGGCTGCTGACACTGGTCATCCCGCGAATCTCAGTACCCTGGCGACTGGCGCTGGCAACTCTCCTGGAAGCTACGTGGGAAGTATTTGAAAACACCGAGTTCGTTATTCAGCGATATCGCGAAGAGACTGCCGCGCTCGGCTACAACGGCGACTCTGTCTTCAATTCATTCGGCGACATCCTGACCTGCATTGTCGGATTCATGATCGCGCAAAGGCTCGGCTTCAAACGCAGTGTCCTCGTTTTCGTGGCGACTGAGTTGGTGCTAATCCTCTGGATCAGAGACAGCTTGCTGCTGGAGATCTTGATGCTGATTTATCCGATCGAGTCGCTGAAGGCGTGGCAGGTTGGACATTAGCACTGCCTACTAAATGGATCGCGGGCGTCGCCCTCTAACTACCAATTATGTCTTGAAGTCCGGAGGAGGCGGTGGTGGTGTTGAGGCTTTTGACTTCCGACGTCGTAACCACCAGAGGTAAGCAGGGTAAAAAACCAATCCGTTTAGGAATGCGCAAATCAAAAATCCATACTCAGTATGATTTGAAGTGACGGTTATGTTGTCCCCCTGTACTTCCTTTGCATAGGCAGCAACGAAATACCCGGTAACAACCAGAACACTTAAGGGCAAGGTGAACAAGAACCGGGAAGTCCGGCCCAAGTGGAAGCCATGTACTTGAGCTCCAGGTAAACAATCGTCGAAATAAAGGCCCAGTAGCGAATAAGCAGCCTAATCCATAATTTTGCTCCGGGTACTTCCTACTCCCGCAAATTGATTTACTAACCAAACTAACTGCAGTATTTCAATGTCAATTTGGCCGTAGGAATGGTTCCGTCTAACGTGCCGACCATCAGCCCAAAGGTTAACGCCTGCTCGCCGTTTAAGTTTTTAAGGGCAAAAGGGACTGCTAAACTAGCCGAATGATGAGATTACTTTTTGTGGGACTCGGCGGCTTTGTCGGAACAGTATGTCGATTCTGGATCGCTGACCTCGTTTCTAAACGCGACGGTGAGACTTTTCCGCTGGGTACTTTGGTCGTAAACGCTATCGGCTGTTTCCTTGCTGGTGCGTTGTTCTACTTACTCAATGATCGCGTCCTGACGAGTCCAACAACCACAGCAGTAATTTTCGTTGGCTTGCTAGGCGGCTTTACTACCTTTTCGGCTTACGGTCTCCAGACTTTCACGCTCCTAAAAGATGGTGAAATGTTTTTGGCTTTGGTGAACGTCTTAGCCTCGAACATTGTTTGCGTGGTGCTGGTCTGGCTTGGATACAGCTTGGCGAAGGTTATTGCTTGAACCAACACACTAACGGAGCACTACCCCAGAATACCCTCGCTTGCTTCCCCTCTACCCTTTCCGTATAATCCTCCGCTTGCTCGAAGCCGTCGGTTCTGTCCTGTGGGTTCGCGCCCACTTTTTCTTTTGGGGCAAGCTTTTTGGAGGTAAGGGGTGGGCCCCAGTTCGATCGAAGAACGCGTAAAAGCGATTGCGGAAAAGGTGGCTATCGATCAGGGTCTGGAGTTAGTCCACGCTGAAGTCGCCGGCCCCGAGAACAAGCCTATTGTTCGCGTTTTCATCGACAAACCGGCCGGAGTTACCCATCAGGATTGCTCCGCAGTGAGTCTGCACCTCGGCACGATTCTCGATGTTGAAGACTTCATTCACGCTTCCTATACACTGGAAGTTTCGTCGCCCGGTTTAGATCGTGGCCTTTACAAACGGGCTGATTACGAACGTTTTGTCGGCAGTTTAGCGAAAGTTAAGACGAAACGGCCGATCGGCAATCAACGTAACTTTCGCGGGCGTTTGCTGGGAGTCGAAGGCGACGAAGTGCTCTTTGACGATAACACTAATGGTCGCGTCAGAATCGCCCTCGAGACGATTGTGAAAGCGAACCTGGAAATAGATTTCGACGCGGAACTGCGACATCGCTAACGCGTCAGTAACAACAATTGAATAGGCTCAGCGACGCGGAAGCGATTCGGGCGTCGAGCCACCCGGGAGACTTAAGTGAGTTCATCCATAGCACAAAACATCGAAGCCCTTTGCCAGGAGCAGGGGATCGAACGCGACCTCGTCATTGAAGCCATGAAAGAGGCAGTGCGCGCGGCTGCCAAAAAACAGTTTCGCTCCGGCGAGGACATCCAGGTCGATTGGAATCCGGAAACGGGCATCGAGCTGTCAGCTTCTAAAGTTGTCGTTGAAGAAGTGATCGACGCCGCAACTGAACTATCTATCGATGAAGCTCGCGAACTTGGCGGTGATGAAGTCGAAGTGGGCGATGCTCTCTTACTGCCGTTGCCGATGGAAGAACTGGGAAGGATCGCCGCCCAGACGGCGAAACAGATCCTGTTTCAGAAAGTCAGGGACGCGGTCCGCAACAATGTGTACGAGCAGTACATCGACAAGACGGGCGATCTGGTTAACGGCTACGTCAAGCGTTTTGAACGCGGGAACATTATCGTCGACTTAGGAAACCTGGAGGCGATCCTGCCTCGCTCGCAACAGTCGCGCGGCGAACAGTGGAACCAGGGCGAAAGAATTCGCGTCGTAATCAACAACGTATCCAAAGAGTCCAAGGGTCCCCAGGTTGAGGTCTCGCGCACGTCGCCTGAATTGTTGCTTCGCTTGTTCGAGATGGAGGTTCCGGAAATATACGACGGCACCGTTGTGATTAAGTCGGCCGTGCGCGAACCGGGTGAGCGAGCGAAAATCGCCGTCACTTCGAACGAGCGCGACGTAGATCCAGTGGGTGCTTGCGTCGGCATGAAAGGTTCGCGCGTCCAGGCCATCATTCGCGAGCTGCGTGGGGAAAAGATCGACATTATTGAGTGGTCTGACGAGCCGTCTGTGTTTGCCGCTAATGCTTTGTCGCCGGCCAAAGTTAACCAGGTGCGCATTACAGACATTGAGAATCGCCAGATGGAAGTAATCGTGAACGAAGATCAGCTATCACTGGCCATCGGCAAGCGCGGGCAAAACGTTCGCCTCGCGACCAAGCTGGTGGGTTGGAACATCGACATTCGCAGCGAGGAAGAGATCAAGCGCGAAGTCACAGAACAGATGGGTGCCTTGATCGCTTCCGGAGCTTCGGTGCCGTTGTCGGCAATCGAAGGCGTTACTGCTCAACAAACGGACACTCTCGGGGAACACGGCATAAATGACATCGATGCCCTCGCGCACACTTCCGTCGACGATCTCGTCGAGTTCCTTGACGTGAGTTTGGATGAAGCCGAAACAATTTTAAGCGCGGCCAAAGCAGTGATCGCGATCCGCGATACAAGCATTCAGGGAGCGAGCGCCGAATCCGATGTAACAGAGGAAGTGGAAGCCGCGGAAGAACTAGAGGTCGCTTCGAGCGACGATGAATCCGCTGAGATTTCTGCTGCTGAATCCACTGAAGAGCCTGACGAAACTGACGCAGGGTATGACGAGGCGGTGGCGAATGGAACTCCCTTCTCCGCCGAGCCGGAAATACTGGCCCAGTATTCGGCCGACCCGGTAGCCGTAACTGAAGCAGAAGCGGTTTCTCTCGAAGAGTTGATTTTGCAGGAACCCGGCCGCGATTTGCGCCCGGACACGATTACCCCCGCCCCAGACATAACTTCAACAGGCGCGGCTTCGATGGAATACGCCGAAGAAGTGGCCGAGAACGGTTTGACACTTGAAGAAGTGGCTGCTCTTGAATCTTCTGAACTTGATAACGCAACAGCTCCCGAAAGTGAAGATGCTGCAGCAGGCGGGGGCAATGACGACGAGAAGCAAGATGCTTCGACAGACGCAGCACAGTAAAGCAAGCGCGCACGCTGGTTCATCCAGCGTGTGGCGCTGCTCGCTCCACCACCCCGCGTTGCACTTCTGACGCACGCTTCGAGGTGGTTAAGAGCGAGTTTCTTAATCACATACGAAGAGTCGGGGACGCATGGCCCTGAGCGTCCGAGAAGGAGTGCATGACCACCTCCAAAATCCGCATTTATGACCTGGCAAAGGAGCTGAAGCTCGATACCAAACGGCTGATCGAAGAGGTCCGCCGCGAAGGAGTCGACGTCAGCGTTCCTTCCAACTCCGTTTCCAAGGAGTTGGCTGAAAAAATCCGCAACAAGTATTTCCCGAAAAAGGAAACTACTGTTAAGCGGGCTATCAAGGTCGTTAAGAAAGCCGCGCGTCCGGTGGAAGAGGCGCCTGCTGTCGAGCCTGAGACTCCAGTTGCTCTAGAACCGGAACCAATCCCGGAACCGGTTGCCGCTGAAGCCGACGTTGAACCAGCTCCCGCAAAAGTAGCTCGGCCCGTCGTCGCTACAAAGCTACTTAAGAAACTGCCACCGGCAACGCGAGCGGAAGCTCCAGAGCTGGCGGAGGTAGATTTCGAGCCACCGCTGTTACCCGAGGTTGTTGAAGAAGAGGAACTACCTGCTCTCGCTGCGTCGAGCGCGCCTGCCGCGTCAGCGCCGGAAGCGGCCAAAGTGCCTGGTTCGTCAATTAGAGTGATGCGGCCGACCGCGGCGGCACTGAATGCCGGTATTCGTCCCGGGGAGCGAGCGCCCACTCCCATCCCGCAGCCAGTCACACCGAAGGAACGCGCCGAACGAAGCGGCCGCGTCCGAGAGCGCAACTCGCTTACCCGAACCGAACGCCAGGGCACGCCAGGCGAAACCAGCACGCCGCAAACTACTTACATTCCACCGCCGGATGCGGGTCGGCGTCGTTCGCGACGCGCGCCCGTACGCGGAGGCCGCAAAGCAGAAGGCAAAGGTGGACGTTTCGATAAGGGTGATTTTATTCCACCGCCGCGAACGCTTTCGCTTGAAGATCGCATCGCCGGCAGGATGGATGCGTCGGTTCCCGGTGAGCTAAAGCCTGCTCGTCTCGTCGAAGGTTCGACAGTAAAAGAGTTTGCCGAGAAGCTGGGAATCAAACCCAAAGATGTCGTGGCTCTGCTGCTGCAACGCGGAGTTTTCGCCACTATCAACCAACCATTAAACGATGACGTCGCCGTCGATCTCGGCAAACGCTTCGGTTACGATGTGGCTTTCGTGCCTTACGAAGAAATGGTTGCTGAAGAAGAGTTCGAAGAACTGATTGCCGCCGACGCCGACGACGTTGAGCTGCCGCGCGCTCCAGTAGTTACGGTGATGGGCCACGTAGATCACGGCAAGACTTCTTTGCTTGATGGAATTCGTGCCACCGATGTGGCCGGCGGCGAGGCCGGCGGAATCACGCAACACATTGGCGCTTACAGCGTCCAGGTACCAAACCCGGAGAACAAGGCGGAAACGCGCCGTGTCGTGTTCCTCGACACACCCGGTCACGAAGCCTTCACCATGATGCGGGCCCGCGGAGCTAAGGCAACCGACATCGTCGTGCTTGTCGTCGCCGCAGACGACGGCGTCATGCCCCAGACGATTGAAGCAATTGAACACTCGCGCGCTGCAAAAGTGCCAATCATTGTCGCTATCAATAAGATCGACAAACCGGACGCGAATCCTGATCGCGTAAAGCAGGAGCTGGCAACGCAGGGATTGTCGCCAGTCGAGTGGGGTGGTGAAACAGAAATGGTTCCCGTTTCAGCGAAGAAGCGTCAGAACATCGACACCCTCCTGGAGACGATTCTTCTCAGCTCGGACATTTTGAATCTGCGAGCGAGTCCAACTCGTCTGGCTTCGGGCGTGGTCCTGGAAGCGAAACTCGACCGCGGCCGTGGTCCCGTGGCGACTGTGCTTGTGCAACAGGGCACGCTGCGTACGCACGACCCGTTCATCGTGGGACAGATTTCCGGAAAAGTTCGTGCGATGTTCAACGATCGCGGTGAGGCCATTTCCGAAGCAATCCCCGCAACGCCCGTTGAAGTTCTCGGACTGCAAGGTGTGCCTCAGGCCGGAGAGAGTTTCCAGGTAGTTGCAGACATCGGCAAGGCACAGCAAATCTCGCAGCATCGTCAAATGCTCAGTCGTCAGGCGGCCTTGCTGCAAACAACCAAGCGCGGCATTGAGGCCCTCGGCGAGAGTGAAGTTAAGGAACTGCTGGTGGTTATCAAGGCTGACGTACAGGGTTCGGTGGAAGTTTTGAAGTCTACGCTGCAAAAACTTTCGACCGAGCGCGTGAAAGTAAAAGTGATTCGATCGGGAGTGGGCGCCATCACCGAGTCCGATGTCTTGCTGGCATCGGCGACGCAAGCTGGTTCGTCATCTTCAGCTGTAGTCATTATCGGTTTCAATGTCAGACCTGAATCGCGCGCCGCGGATCTGGCGAAGCAGGAAGCGGTCGATATCCGGCTCCACTCGATCATTTACAAGGTCGAAGAAGAAATTCGCGCGGCCATGATTGGCATGCTCGAAGCCATCGAGCGCGAGAAGATCATCGGCAAGGCCGACGTGCGCGAGGTCTTCAAGGTCCCGCGTGTAGGCGCAGTAGCCGGATCGATGGTGATTGACGGCAACATTCGCCGCAATGCGCGCGCCCGCTTGATTCGTGACAGCGTAGTCAGTTGGGAAGGCAACATCATTTCCCTGCGACGCTTCAAGGACGATGTTTCGGAAGTGCGTGAGGGTTTCGAGTGTGGTATCGGCCTGGAAAACTTCAACGACATTAAGGTCGGCGATCAGATTGAAGCCTACATTGTCGAGAAGGTCGCCGCGACCGAACTCTAAAAGCGTTCGAGTTCAGTGTTTCGAGTTCCAAGTTGGTGAACTCGAAATTTGAAACTTGAAACTCGAAACTTGAAACTGTTGTAACAATGCGTCGCCCGGAAAGAGTTGCAGACATTCTCCGTGAGGAGATTTCGCAGATTGTAGGATTTGAACTGGAGGACCCGCGGCTCACAATGGTTACCGTGACCGACGTACGTCTTTCAGACAACCTTAAAGCGGCACGCGTGTATTTCACCGTTGCCGGAACTGAAGAGGAACACCGCCTGGCTCTTAGCGCTTTAAATCACGCCGCGCCTTACGTCCGCAAACAGCTTGGCCTCTCGCTTAATCTTCCGCGCACCCCGGAAATTCATTTCGTGCGCGATCGAGTCGAAGAGCAAGGCGAACGAGTAGACAAACTGCTGGACAAAATTGAGAGAGACTGGGCCAGTGAAGAAAGGATGAATGATGAATGATGAATGATGAGTATGAAAATTGCGATGAACCAGCTTTGAGGGCTGATTTTTACCGCGGCTTTCGTCCCTCATCCCTCATCCTTTATCCCTTACAAGATGCTTAGCCAAGTAGTTGAAGTGATCGAATCGAAGCGTCGTTTCGGCATCACCTCGCACATTCGCCCCGACGGTGACAGCCTTGGATCATCACTCGGTCTTTACTGGTTGTTGCATGCACTCGACAAGGACGTCGAAGTCATCATGCGCGACCCGGTGCCGCAGGCCTACAGACAACTTCCCGGAGCTGAAACAGTCCGCGTCACCCCCGCAGTTGATCGTCCCTACCATGCAGTTTTTGTAATCGAGTGCTCCGACATTACGCGGCCCGGCTTGCTCGATCTGGAGCAACAGTTAGTCGTCAATATCGATCACCATTCCACGACCGCACTGTTTGGCAAGATCAATTGGATCGACTCAACCGCTTCGGCGGTAGGCGAAATGATCTACAACCTTTGCAAAGCCACAGGCGTGCGTGTGACGAAAGAAATTGCCGAGTGCGTCTATACAGCGCTGATAACCGACACCGGATCTTTCCATTACTCGAATACAACCGAACGCACTTTCAAGGTTGCGTCGGAGTTGGTGCGCACCGGGGTGAGGCCGGCAAAAACTGCTGAGGCTGTGTTTGCCAGTTATCCCTGGAGCCGGATCCAGTTGCTGGGCGAAGTCCTGACGACTGCGCGCCGCGACCTTACCGGCCGCGTAGCTTGCATGAGGTTGACGCGTGAGATGCAGGAACGAACCTCAGCTCCGGAAGAGGTGACGGACGGTTTTGTTAACTACCCGCTGACGGTGGGCGAAGTGGAAGCGACGGCCCTCTTAAAGGAAGGCGAACCGGGGATTTACCGGACGAGTCTGCGTTCTAAGGGTGAGGTGAACGTAGCTCGCGTTGCTGAGAAGTTTGGTGGTGGCGGTCATCGCAACGCTGCCGGCTGCACCTTGAAAGGCGATTGGGATGAAGTAGAGCGCGAGATCGTCGGATTGCTACAAGATGCCGTGCAAAGAGCAAATGGCGGGAAAGACAGTAGTCAGTAGGCAGTAGGCATTTTGATTTATTCCGTTTGATTGGTTCCCTATGCTTCGCTCATGTCTCTAACTTTTCACCTACTGCCTGTCGAAGGAACAAGGTCTATAAGCGTATTGGCACCTCTTCTGCCTTCTGCCTACTGTTTCTGACTCCTGACTCCTGATTCAATCCCCGTGTCCAATCCCGAAAAAAAATACAAATGGCGCCGCGCTGATTATCAAGAGCAAACGCGCGGACTGCTGATGGTGCACACCGGAAACGGCAAAGGCAAAACTACTTGTGCGCTTGGGTTATTAATGCGGGCCGCCGGCCGTGGCTTAAACTGCTGCATAATTCAGTTCATGAAGTCGCGTAATGATCGTTATGGCGAGCATGAATCGGCGGAGAAGCTCGGCATTGAAGTACACACGATGGGCGACGGCTTCACCTGGGACACGAAGAATCCTGAACAGGATCGGCAAACTTCACGAGCGACCTGGAACCTGTGTGTGGAAAAGATGCGAAGTGGCGCATACGACCTGCTGGTATTCGATGAACTCGTATACGTGTTGAGTTACGAGATGCTGCCCCTTGCGGAAGTGCTGGAAGAGTTTCGCGCGATTCGCGCGGCCCAACCAGCGTTGCACATCGTCGTCACCGGCCGTGATGCCCCGCCTGAGTTACTCGAAGCCGCCGATCTCGTCACCGAGATGCGCGAGATCAAACATCCATTCAACGTCGGAATCCGCGCCCAACAAGGCGTCGAGTTCTAGGACCTTTTCATCCGCGTCTAACGCGCGTCACCTACTTGAAGAGCTAAGTTCAGAAGTAGCAAGTGTCAGGCTGCCAAACACAGTTCTGCGGGATACCTGGAACTGTCTGGTTGTCATAAATTCTTCTGCGTCTGATTCATTGCTTCAGCCCAACCTAAGTCTTGTGCTAACCTCAGCTGGCCAATCTTCGAACATCGTCCAAACTTAGTTTTTTGGGACTAGTGCCGTACTTCGATGCCGTGGTTTTCAAAGAAAAGTAAGCGAATCGAGAACGTTCCGCCCGAAGAGCGCGTGGTGAAGACCGAGAACGTCTTCGTCAAATGCGACGGTTGCGAGGCGCATCTCTACAAACGCGATCTAGAGGAGTCGCTGCAGGTTTGTAAGCACTGCGGCTATCACTTCCGGCTCGGCGCTCGCGAACGGCTGGCGATGCTGTTTGACGACGGTAAATTCGAAGAGCTGGACGCGGAAGTAACTTCAATCGACCCGTTAGAGTTCGTTGACACCAAACCCTACGTCGATCGTTTGAAACAGGCCCGGGAAAGTTCCGGGATGTCTGAAGCAATCATCAATGCGCAGGGCAAAGTCGGAAACCACCTCGTCTTTGCCGGCGCAATGGACATGTCGTTCATCGGCGGATCCATGGGTTCGGCTGTAGGCGAAAAAGTGACGCGCTTGATCGAGCGTGCGGTCCAGGAACATGGCGCCGTAGTCATCTTTTCGGCTTCGGGTGGCGCGCGCATGCAGGAAGGCACGCTTTCCCTTATGCAAATGGCCAAGATTTCTTCAGCGCTCGCTGTGCTGGACGATGCCCGGCTTCCTTTCATTTCGGTCCTGACTGATCCGACCACGGGCGGGGTCACGGCAAGCTTTGCCATGCTCGGCGACTTCATCATTGCCGAACCCAAAGCCCTGATCGGATTCGCCGGGCCTCGCGTGATTGAACAAACCATTCGCCAGAAACTGCCCAAGGACTTTCAGAAATCGGAGTTTTTGCTTGAGCACGGCATGCTGGACGCGATCGTCGATCGGCGTGAAGTGCGCGACTACATTATTCAATTGCTCAACTTCATGATGAATCCGGAAATCACCGGCGAAGTTGAGACTTCAAGCACCCTAGTTGGCAGCGCCTCTCGAAAATAAATTCGCACCGACTCACCGCACGCGAATTCGATCCCTTTACTGGTATCTCAATGCAGTTTAGTGAGGCACTTCGCTACCTTCTCGACCTCGGCCATGAAACCCTGGCGATCAAGCTGGGTTTGCGAAACATCGAACTGTTGCTAGCGGCCCTCGATCAGCCCCAAAAATCCTATCCCGCCGTACAGATAGCCGGCACGAATGGAAAGGGCTCAACGGCAGTTGTGCTCGAGTCAATTTGTCGCGCGGCAGGAATTCGGACCGGGCTCTATACTTCACCGCATCTGGTTTCGATCACCGAACGCATCCGTGTCGCTGGCGTTGAGATCTCTGAAGCAGAATTCGCGCGTGGTGCTACTGTCGTCCGTCAAGCGGCAGAACGCCTGATGGCGACGAATCAGATTGCGGCTTTGCCAACGTTTTTCGAGCAGGTAACTGCGATTGCGCTTGCCGAATTCAAAAATAAGAACGTTGAGCTCGCGATTCTCGAAACGGGTTTGGGTGGGCGGCTTGACGCAACCACGGCAGCGCGCGCCGAGATAGTGGGAATCACGAGTATCGCGCTCGATCACCAGCAGTATCTAGGCGACAGTTTGGCAGAGATCGCAGCGGAGAAAGCTGCAATCATTCGACCCGACGCCACTGCGATTATTGGCAACCAGCCGCCAGAAGCCCTTGAAGTTATTCTTCGTCAGTGCGAAACAAACGGGGTGGTTCCCGCAGTTAACGATTGTCGTTTTGAAGTAGAAGAAGTAACAAGTGATGGCCAAATGTTTGTTAGCTTTACATCGAAACAGAACCGGTACCCTGGATTACGAGTCGGACTGCGCGGAATGCATCAACTAGAAAATATTACCGTGGCGCTTCGTCTTGCAGAATCGCTGCGTGAGGGCGGCTTCGCAATTTCCCCAAAAGCGATCAGCGCTGGAATTGAAAACGCTGCACACGCGGGTCGGCTCGAGCTTTGGCCCAGCCGTCCGCAGTGGCTATTCGACGGCGCCCATAATGTCGCCGGCGCGATCGCCTTGCGGCAATATTTGGATTCTTTTGTGACTAATCCAATCACGATGATCTTTGGCGCAATGGCTGATAAAAATCTTGTCGAGATCGCGGCGCTTCTCTTCCCTGCCGCGAAGCGCCTGGTTCTGACGGAACTCGCAAATCCACGTGCGGCGACAATGGAGACTCTACAGAAACTGCTGGCGCTAGAAGGCGCTCCTGTTGAGGTTCAGACCGCAAGCTCGACTGTGGAGGCGATTGCCCTTGCGAAGGATGATACTCCCGCCGGCGATCTTATTTGCGTCACAGGATCACTCTATCTGGTCGGTGAGGCACAGCGGGAATTGAAGCAAGCAGGGTAACGCGAAAGTGACTGGACAGTTGTCCCCGCAGGGTGACTACTCAGTACATTCGGCTTTGCCGTTTGTTGTGGCAGAGCCGTGATGAACTTGATGGACAGAGCCGTGAGTCAGATCCCCCGTAACCGAGTCGCAGGAGAAGTGGATCGAAATGAGACCAGAGCAGCAACCACAAATTGTCGCAAGCGAAGAAATCTTTCGTGGCCGCGTTTTTGACGTGACAGTCGATACCATTCGCGAAGGTGAAACCACTTACCAACGGGAGGTGGTACATCATCCCGGGAGCGCTGTAATCATACCGGCGTTTCCTGATGGCTCCGTCGCCCTCGTTCGTCAGTATCGCCATCCGGCAGTTCGTTATCTGCTGGAAGCTCCCGCCGGAACTTTGAATCGAGGCGAGCGCCCGGAAGAAGGCGCCGCCCGCGAGCTCGAGGAAGAGCTGGGATTCATACCAGGTAAGCTCGAGAAGTTGTCCGAATTTTTTGTTTCACCCGGTTTCTGCGAGGAGAAGATGTGGCTGTACCTCGCAACTGAGATGTCGCCCACTACGCAACGATTGGAAGACGACGAACTGCTGGAGGTAGTGCGGCTACCGCTGCGACAGGCTTTAGAAATGATTACGGATGGCGAGATCGAAGATGCAAAGACAATCATCGGTTTGATGTTGGCGGCGCCACGGCTGGGTCCGTCGATGTTGGAAATGGAATACCCAGCCGTGTAGAAGGGGGAAGGGAGACGGTGTCAGGTCTCGGGTGTCAGTATACCTCCTCATGTTTGACCACCTGCGTGTTCCCTCTTACACTCGAACGCGTGCCAATCGACAACCAGTTCGATCGCGACGCGGTCCCGCTTAACAATCCGCCGCTAACACCTTCAGTCGCACCGCAGCAGCCGCAGTTTGACGCCAACAATCCGCCCTGGGGATTTGGCGGCGCCTTGCTTGTATGGTTTCTCAGTCTGCTGCTGCTGGCGATCGTTCCCTTGATCGTTCTCATCCCTTATGCACTACATCGCGGGTTAGATATCACCGATCCAAATTTTCTATTAGCGTTCGCTCAGTTCGCCATCACCGACAAAACTGCCGTCATCTTGCAAGTGGTGTCTATCTTACCAACCCACCTGCTAACGTTTGGACTCGTCTGGTTGCTCGTCACGCAACTGGGCAAGTATCCCTTCTTAAAGTTGATCGGGTGGGAATGGCCTAATCGCTCCTGGCGCTGGTTAAGCGTGGTGCTGGGCGTTGTACTTTTTGTTCTGGCTGTTGCGCTTACGAAGTTGGTGGGCGCCGATAAACCTACCCAGCTCGAACAGATTATTAATAGCTCGCTGACCGCGCGCTACGCGATCGCGTTTCTTGCTGTGTTCACGGCGCCATTTGTTGAAGAGTTTGTCTATCGCGGTATCCTCTTTGCCGCGCTTCAGCGACTGACCGGCCCTGTCGTGGCCGGCATATCAACGCTCGCGCTGTTTACCTTAATTCATGTTCCCCAATACTGGCCCAACCTCGGTGTCCTCAGTGCCGTCGCTTTTCTAAGCGTGGCGCTAACCGTTGTTCGCGCGAAGAGCGGCCGCCTCCTCCCGTGCGTGATCATTCATTTTGTCTTTAACGGAATTCAGTCATTGATCCTACTAATTGAACCCTATCTTCACATCACCGAGACCGTTCCCGATCCCGTGCCAACTCTGGTTTTACTACTTCGCTCAGGAATCTTGTAATTGATGGCTCACGAAGTTGTAGTCGTGGGTGGCGGCATCGGTGGACTGACCGTCGCGGCCGTCCTCGCGGCCCGGGGCGTCGATGTCTGTTTATTGGAGCGTGGCTCTCAAGTGGGCGGAGTTGTGGCTGCGGTTGAAGCTTTCGGCTATACGTTTGACCCTGGCGTGGGAATCTATCCTTGCTGGGAGCCCGGCGAGATTCATGATCAGGTCTTTGCTGAATTACCAGTCGCACCGCCACAGGTTCGCATTGATGCCCCGGCGTACGTGGTCCGATTGCCTGGTGGTGTAGACCTGCCCGTCGTTGGCGAAGATGGTCAGTTTTTCGCGGCACTGCTGAGAACATTTCCGGAATGCTCTGATCAAGCCATTGAGTTTTACCGCCACTGCGCGGCTGTCACCGAAGACTTGCGATCGGGAACACGACCCGACGCCACTCAAACAGTCTCGCAATGCCTCGCCAATACGTCAGCATCGTTCCGCCAGTTCATTGACGCGCAGCTGCAACTGCTCACTCAGTCTTACAGTGCGACCTGCGACTTCCAGCGCGCCGCCGTCGCCCTCACCATTGCGCGCCGCAGCACGTTTTCGATTGAAGGCGGCGCTGCAGCTCTCGCAAACCGCTTCGCTGATGCGATCAAGCAAAGTGGCGGTCGTGTTCGACTAAATACCCCGGTGCTCCGGCTCGCCTACGACTCCGCTGGTCGAGCCAGGGGCGTTGATTTACTCACTGGGGAAAGGGTGGATGCGTCTCGCGCCATTATTAGCAACCTGACTGTCTGGGACACCTTTGGCAAACTGGTGGGGTTGAATCGCACACCGCTTGAAATTCGAAAAGTGCTTGGAGCGAGCAAAGGTTGGGGCGCGTACCTGCTTTATCTGGGGATCGATGAATCAACTTCAGCTAAACTCCCGGCCACTAAAATTCTTGCACTCTCCTCAAACAAATCTGATTTCAATCCCGAATCCCAATTCATGTTCTCGACCGCGCCCGCTTGGGACCCGCGCGCCCCTTCGGGAAAACGGGCAGCCACGGTCCTGACTTTTACGGACGTCGAGGAATGGTTCACCTTTCACGAGAGCGCGGACGAGCTCGAGCAACAGGACCAGAGCAAGCTGGAAGATGTCTGGCAGCGTATCCATGCCGCCATGCCTGAGCTCGGAGATGGGATCGAAGTTATCGAAACCTCGACTCCGTTGAATTGCTACGAGCTTACCCGCCGCAAGCTGGGCATGATCTCCTGGCCAGGAGCTCACGATGAAGTCCTTTCACCCCCTGGAACTACGTTTCTGGGTAGCCTCTTTGTCGTTGGCGATACCGCCTCCCCGATGTCGGGCCTCGCCGGCGTTGCGCGATCCGCCCTCGCTCTCGCCAACAAACTCACCAAATCCTAAACAATTCCTAGACAGTGTCTGATTGTATGGTGTATAGAGGCAACAGACAATTTGAGGAGGCCCTATGTACATCACGATTGACGAGCGCGATGGGCGGCCGTTGTATCGCCAAGTGGTTGACGGCATCAAGGAGTTAATTGCCCGCGGTGAGCTGGCTGCAGGCTCCAGTCTACCGCCAGTGCGTCAAGTCGCGGCCGATCTCGGCGTAAACCTGAACACAATAGCGTTTGCTTACCGGCAATTGCAGAAGGAAGGGTTAATCCGCATCAGGCATGGTTCCGGCGCGGTGGTAGTGTCTCACGTGACCGGACAGACGGTGGAGGAGCGGCAACACGCGAAGGTTCGGGCTGCATTGACGGACCTCTTGCTGGCCGGCTTGAGCCGCGCTGAGGTCCTCACTATCGTGAATAATGTTTTGAACAGCCTGGTGACTGAGAGAAGCCGTTGACGGGCTTAAGGCAGAACCTTGCCGCCTCCGCCCTTCGGGAAAGAGCCGCGGGGGCTTGCAACGCTCCCCGAGGTTACTGGAATACTCTTTCCCCGGGCTCCAATCGATCCGGGTGAACCGTAGGAAGGAAAGTAACCTCGCTGCGTCGGGTAGTAGGAATTACGGATTTGCCACCAGTATGCACTGTAGATCGAACGGTAAGAGACTCGATCATATGGCGATCCCCAACCGGCATAAAACGGCATGAAAGAATAGCAACCGAAGATTGAGTCGAAAAACCAAACACCCCCGATTCGCGGTGAGAAGCGAAATACCCAATCGTCAGAAAAACCGGAACGCAAGATTCTCCGATCACCTGATGTCAGTTGTTGGTTGGCCCTTGCCACGACCTGCGCTCTTCCTTTGCTCCAGAGCTCCAGGCTATCCGCATCTTTCTTTTCGGCGTCTGTAAGGGAGGCTACCGAGTAGGAATTCCCGCTGAAAATGAGCTTTTTCCCGGCCTTAATCTTCGCGTCCGGGTCGGAAAGTTGGAGACGTCCCTTCCTGACAATGACTTCAGTCAAATCGCCGGGAACGACATTCACGCGGTAAAGACCACGGCGCACGATCGCCATCTTCGCGTGAGGCGTCGTGATATTGATCATGAGCTCGGTGTCTTCCGCACCCGTGGCTTCAACAATTGCAGTTCCTCTAATTAAGCGAACTTCGAGGTTGTCCAGGGAGTTACTCGTCAGCTCAAATTCTGAGTTCTCACCGACGCGCATATACGAGCCTGGGTTAAGCAATATTTCGACTCGGCCATCTAACCCCGTTTTAACGACATCGCCGCCCTCGAGGTTATCTTTGATGGTGAGCTCTTCCCAGACCGCGCTTCCTCTCGAATGCACCCCGGTCTTCCCTGTAACCGCATTGACCCCGCCGGCACGCGCCGAAATCACGAACCGATCGCGAGACTGACCTCTCGCGGCTTCTTTTTGAGCAAAGGCGGTCGCCACTCCCGAAAGTGACAGTATGATGGCGCAGAACAAGCAATAGATGGAGGTGGAGGTTTTTCTCATGGAAGGATCTCCTTGATTAACGACCGGAGGCTGTAATTCTGGGGAGTTGACCGCAGCGGCATTATAGACCCATCGGTACAATTTTCAACTAATATCCCGACAAGAAGTACGAAACTTCAGTTTTCAGAGCGGCTGAAATAACCGCGCTTGGTTCGAGCAACAACGCCCGTCCGACTGACGACCTGCACCGCGACAGTCCGCCATTTTCCGTCCCGCTGACTATTGTTTGATTTGTAACCCAGGCTGTAGACGGTGCCCAAATCCTTAATAACCTGGTCATAAACCGCATCCAGATCCTTCAGATCCTTGGCCGGATACACTCTCGTGCCCCCCGTATCAGCAAGTTGCTTCAGACTCTCGCGCGCAATGGCGTAGGCGAGGGCAGTGCCGCGATGGCGCTTCACTTCTTCCTTTTCTGTATCCAGATAAACCGGAAACAGCACTACGTCGGAAGCTCGCACTCGTTCGAGCAATTCTGCAAATGTAGTTTTCGATCCCTCACCAAAAATTCCGGGCAGCGCATTGTCCACGCCATCCGTCATTACTACGACCGAACTTCGGCGTGTTGCATTTTGTGCGGGCAAAACATAATCGAGCACAAAGCGAAGCGAGTCCCAGAAGTTGGTGCCACCGCCAGGATCTTCGATTTTCTTGATCGCTTTTTTCAGGGCGTCACGATCGAGAGTTAAAGGCGAGATTACATGTGTCGCATCAGTAAACGTTACGATTGCAATACGATCGATCGGGCGCGCCGCTTCGACAAAACGCTGCGCGGAATTTCGCACTAGTTTGAGCTTCTGAGATGTTGACCCGGAAAGGTCAAGCAAGAGCACAAGATCGAAAGGCGCATTCTCGCCCTCAAAAAACGAGATCTCTTGAGGCTTGCCGTCTTCAAGAACCAAAAAATCAGACTGTTGTAATTCGGCGACCGGGCTAAGCGTATTCAGACGCAACACACTTACTTTGAGATCCACCAGATCAGAATCAACGCGAATGACTTCACCCAGCTCCGAGCTTTGAGCGAGACCAACGGCCGGCAGGAACACGAGGCAAACTAATGCCAGAAGCCACACTGCAGACCTGTTCAGATGACGAGATCTAATTCGCGAAGTAACCATGTTTGCCTCGAGCAACTGCCGAGGGGCGCGCCACGTTGACCCGAATCGTCCGCCACTTGCCGTCGCGCGCTTTATTTGCTGGTCGATAAGCAAGACTGTAAACCGTGCCGAGATCGGCGACCACTCGCTCATATGAACCGGCGAGATCTTCGAGACGATCGACTTCGTAAAGCGCACCGCCACCCGCTTCCGCCATTTCCTTCATCCGCTGATGGCTTTGATCGAATGCTTCGGGTTGTGTGTCGAGCGGACTAAATGCTTCGTATTCCGTATTAAGCCAAAGCGAATAAAGCACGCCGTCAAACTCACGCACGTGCCCGAGTAGCTCGTTGTAAGAGATCTGCGATCCGTCACCCTGAACTCCCTCAATCGAGCCATCGAGTCCATCACTCATCAGCACCAGGGCCGTGCGCCGCGAACCGATCGTTCCCAGTGGTACCTGTCGCAGGGCAAACTCGATGGCATCGTAAACCTTTGTGTCGCCCGTTGCGGTGTCAATCGCTCCAACTCTCTGCCGCAAGAGTTCCCGATTCAATGTGAAGGGCGATACGAGGACCGGCTGACCCGCAAATGAAATTATGGCGATGCGATCGGAGGGACGAGCGGCGGAAACGAAACGAAGCGCCGCGGCACGGATCAACTTAATTTTGTCACGCGTGGATCCTGAAATGTCGATCAAAAGCACTAAATCAAAAGGTGCTTCCGACGACTCAAACTGGACGATGTTCTGCCGCGTGCCATCTTCGAGAAGTTCGAAATCTTTTTGGGTGAGGCCAATAACACCGCGGCTCGTGGTGCGGTCGACAACACTTACGTTCAATGTTGTCAGTTGAGAATCTACACGAATGATGTCGCCTTCACTGATTTCCTCAGACTCAGCACTGCTGGCGGGCGTGCCTGCGCCTTTGCTTGGTTCCGGTCCGGATAAGCGCGGCGGATCGCGCCGCACGGCTGTTGGCTCGCTGGCAGCCCCGGGCTGCGTCAGGAGAATTGTGCCGCGCTCGGTGTGAATCCGCAGCACATGCGCGCCGCTCCCCTCACGTGTTTGCAGCAGATGACCCTCTGCACTTAGTGGCGCAGCTAACTCTGACCGGATAGTGCCGGAAACCGATCGAGCGCTTATGTCAGCGTCCAGCGGGTGAGGCAGATCAGCGCGAATGTCGCCTGCTGAAGATTTCAAAGAAGCGGATGCCGGCAAACCCTGAATCATGATTGCGCCTGCGGTGGTACTGATCTCGGCGTGCACACCTTCGGGAAGCTTTACTGTCAGTGAGATCCCAACTTGGGGATCGAGTGGCGTCCGCACCACGGAAATCAGAAGCATCTGGTTGCGATTGTCGATAACGATCGGCGAGCGCCGAAACACTGCAGCGCCGCCTTCGATACTCGCCGCAACCGAAACATACTTCTCTTTCCAAACTGAAGCGGTAATCGCTCCAAAAGGGTTATCAATACGAACGCGCGCGGCGGCAGGAACGTCGATGCGAATATCCTGATTCGATTCAGTTCGCGAAAAGGAAACGCCCGGCAAAACAGAGGTGACAAGGACGGCAATGAGCGGGAGAGCAAATGCGCGGATCTTAAAAGACATGCCCTATAACTTCACTACGTCGGACAACCGAGGAGAGTGTTGAAATAATACCGTGAGCTGGTGCGCCTAAAAACGCCAGCTCAATTCTTCTCAACCGGGACCTATTCTCGCGGTCTACGTTAGCGCTCGATTAAGTCCAACATGGAGTCGGCTTCAGGCGGCGCTTCCTTCACGGGCGCCGTCACGCTACCACCCATGTCATTAAGTCGGAGCAGCAAGTTGTTTGCATTTGTGGCGTAAGGGATCGCCGCCTCTTTGGTAACTATCCCTTCCCGGATCATCTTCTCCAGCACGCCATCAAACGTTTGCATCCCTTCCTGATCTCCCTGCTCCATCGCGTCAACCAAAGATTTGCCTTCGGATTCTCCCTTTTCAATGTATTCGCGGGTGCGCATCGTCGATTTAAGAATCTCAACTGCGGCAACTCGTCCTTTGCCGTCCGGTTGCGGCAGCAGGCGCTGCGAAACAATAAATCGAAACGACTGCGCCACTCTTGTGCGAATCACCTTCTCTTCATTCTTGGGAAAGACGCCGATGATGCGGTCGACCGTTTTCGCAGCATCGATGGTGTGTAACGTCGACAAGACCAGGTGGCCCGTCTCGGCCGCCTCCAGCGCCACCTCGATGGTTTCACGGTCACGCATTTCACCGACGAGGATTACCTTTGGCGCCTGCCGCAGGGCGGCGCGCAGTGCTACGGCAAAGTTTGGCGTGTCGGAGTGCAGCTCCCTTTGATGCACGGTTGAATTCTTATGCGGGTGCAGGAACTCAATGGGATCTTCAATTGTCACGATGTGATAGAACTGAGTTTCATTGATCAGATCGATAATGGCGGCAAGTGTGGAACTCTTCCCACTGCCGGTCGGCCCCGTTACCAGGACAATCCCGTTTTTGATCTCCACGATCTCTTTCAACTGTTCGGGCAGATTAAAGTCGCTAAACTTAGGAGGATGCATGGGAATCACGCGCATCACAATCGCGTGCGTGCCCCGCTGCTTGAAAATGTTCACGCGGAAACGTGCATCACCCGGAGCGCTGAACGAAAGATCAATCGAGCCAGTTTTCTCCAGACTTTCGACGGCGTTCTGTTGATTGCCAATGATCACCTTGGCGATTCCGGCGGTGTGCGCTGGAGTAAGCTTTTCAAGTCCGGGAATATTTACCGGCTGAAGCTTTCCGGCGAGCTCGATCTGCGGCGCGCGGCCGGGAGAAAAGATCAAGTCACTTACTTTCTCCGACGCATTCAGCATTTGTCGTAAAACGGTAACGAAGTTTAGTGGTGATGAACCGACTTCTTGGGGAGTTGAGGTATTCGGTGATGTGCTCATTTTCAAATGGGAACTTTTCGTGCTTACCGAACGTCAAATGTAGTGGAATGTTCGTGACCAAAAAGAAACCTTGGCAAGAACAAACCTGGATGTGCTTCGCGCCATCTAAAAGTTGTTCGCAGCGACCGACGCTTTATAGCACTCCGGTCCAAATTAGAAGGAGGCGCGCAAACATGGCGACTTATAGAGATCCTGTTAGATGCTTTGCTCCACTTGAAGTCGTCGAGCGCCTGCTGGAAATTCGTGCTGAAGCGGGTTATGCACCCGCCATTTATCTCCTTTCACCCGATGATTTGGCAGCATATCTCGACGCGTTTGGCTTCGATGTCTACGCTTTGTCAGAGGCCGAATCTGAATTTCATTTCGGAGATTATCGAGCTCCCTTGGCTCCCGGCGGCGATCACGCACACAACTCGATAACCACCCACTAGAGAAATGATGAATGCGGAATGATGAATAATGAGTAAGAACGAGACCTCTTAATACTCTTACTCATCATTCCGCATTCATCGTTCCTCATTTATTCATCCTTCAGCGCCTTAATCACAAAGAATGTGATGTCGTCCGTGGCTCCTTGTCCTTGCGTCCAGGCCAGGACGTCGCGCTGAACTGCGGCAATCAATTGCTTGGCACTCAGATGTCTGGCCGCTTTGACCGATTCAGCTAGCCGCATACGTCCAAATTCCTCGCCCTCTAAGTTCGTTGCTTCAGTCACGCCGTCAGTGTACAGCACGAATAAGTCATCCGGTGCCAGCGTCAAGTAATATTCATGATAACGAGTATCGCGAAAGATCCCGAGCGGGATATTTCCCCGATCCAGAAATTTGCTGTTCCCGGCGGCGTCCAGCAACAACGGCGGATTGTGTCCGGCATTTGTATAGGAAAGCGTCTTGCTCGAGGCGTCGAAAATACCGTAGAACGCCGTTACATACTGATTTCTCTCAATCGACTCCCAAAGCAGGTAATTAACCTTGGCCATTGAGATGTGCGGCGAGTAGCCAATGTGAGTTGCAGCTCTAAGACTAGCCCGCAGAAAAGCCATCAGCAGCGCTGCCGGAACTCCCTTGCCTGACACATCAGCGACAACCAATCCGATTTGGTCGTCATAAATCCGCACCCAGTCGTAATAGTCACCCGATACTTCTTCCGTGGGATAGTTGTAAGCGCTGATATCAAAACCTTCGAGTTGAGGATCGCTTGGAGGTAGCAGTTCCAATTGAACCTGGCGCGCCACTTCCAGCTGACCCTGCAACCGCTTCTTTTCGATTAGCTGCTCATGCAGCATCACCTTTTCAATAATGATCGCGACTTGGGAAGCCAGCAGCTTTAGCACTTCCAAATCATCGTTAGCATAGGCGTCGAGTTCATCACTCTCCAGATCAAACACGCCGATCACTTCGTCGTTGGAAATGATCGGGGCCACCATCTCAGAGCGCGTCTTTTCGCGAGCGTTGATGTAAAGCGGATCTTGCCGGACGTCAGGTGAGATACGAGACTGGCCCGTGAGAGCAACATTGCCGACGATGCCCTCGCCCAGTTTCAGGTGCAGGTCCGAAAGCTCATCAATGTCGTAACCGCGCACTGCTTCCGTATGAAACACGCGCAACTGATCCCCGGGTTCAACCGGCGCCTGACTGGCGCCGCTGAGGATGAAGATGCCCGCCGCGTCGTAAGGAATGAGAGAATCCAACGTGTCCATTACCAGATTAAGGATCTCCTGAAGATCGAGTGAGCGACTGATCTTCTTGGTAATGTCCAGCAGCATCCGCAACTTGTCGGTCGTGGTAAGACCTGGCTTACGGGGCTGTGTCAGTTGTTCTGCCATTGCGTTGGTGGTTGTAGAGGCTGTGAAAACTTTATCGTTCGACTAAGGATTATAAGCGGTTACGGCTTCAACCCTGAAACTCTTTACCCGCCGCGTTGGATCGGGCCGACTTGTAGGTCTTCCAAAGGCGCGTAACTTTCAAGCGGTATTCAATCAGGTCTTTGCTTACGCGAAAGTGCCTGGCAATCTCGGTCGGTTCTTGCCCCTTGAGAACTAACCGGCGGAGGGCTCCATAAGGCACTAGCGCAGCCGCGCCGGTCGCGTAGGCTTCTTCCTCATCAGCCTTGCGATAGTCGCGGGCGAGCGTTTTCCCGTGCTCATCGTTTGCGATAATCGCCAGCCGATTTGCCTGGTGACCCAGAAAGACATGACAAATCTCTTCCATCAAAGTCGCGTTGGTGCGAGCTCGCCCATGCGTGGGATTCAGGATGACAACTTTCCGGCCATCCGGAAGAGCCCGAGAAGTGGCGCCGCCCGACCACTCTTCCGCGGCAGCCCCCAGCAGATGATCTCGCGTTCGTTGACTAAGATCCCGCAGCTTGGAGAAATCGACTACAAGAAGATTTGCAAAGCGGGCGAGGTCGAAGGGATTGAGGGCGGCGTCGGGAGGAACTCGTGCAAAGTCGCGAAGCCCCAGGGCCTGCAACTCATACTGACGCCATTTTTCGCCGGGTGGTAACTCGAGCGGAGCCACGTGGCTAATTTAGCGCTTTAGCCGGGCAGTGTCATTGGGGCAGCGACTAGCGACGTTTGCGCGCGGTCTTTTCCGGCTCGCTCCGGCTGAATTGGGTATAAGCAACGCGAAAAAGTTCGGACAACGCGTTTGCGGTTTCCGGAGTGAGGTTTCGATCGGCGCGCAAGTGGGCCTCGACGATCTCCGGCGTGGACTCTCGGGCAAAATAGACCACAGCTTTGGCGCTATCGTTGTCGGCCTGTCCGCCGAGTATTCGCTCCATCGGCACGTCCAGCCACTTCGTCAGCCGCGCGATGTTGTCGGCGTCAGGCTTACCCGTTCCGTTTTCAATGCGTGACAACGTCGAGGCAGAGACGGTGGTTTCATCGGCAACGTCGCGCAGACTCAAGCCCAGCTCTTCTCGCTTCCGGCGAATTGCGCGCCCTAACTCTTCTGTGTTGACGAGCGTCTTAGTGTTTTGCTTCATAGTTGCACCTATGGCCGGAACTCTATCATGCCGGCGGTTTTAGACGCAAGACTTTGTTTTACTGCTGCAACACGCGGAGGACAGCGAGGCGGTCTCAGGCATTCGCTATTTGTTTGGGAGGATTTACTGCTGGGTTCTTTGCCGGGCAGACATTGCCAGATCGCGAGCGCGTGGCACTACTTCCAAAGCGCGCGTTACCTGGGGGTCTTCTCCAGTGACAAAGACACGGTCCGCCATCACTCTGCCGTAAGCTGCGGTTACCATATTGAAACGCAGTTGCAGACCGACAAAAGAGCGGTTGGCTTCCACAAGTGGCAAAAGACTTTTTAGACCAGGATCCGTAGCGATGAATTCTTTGAACGACTGGAAGAGTAAATCTGTGAAGGGAAAATCTGTTGCTTGAAGATCATGATCGAAAGCGATCGGTTGTTGCACGCGATAACCGTCGAAGCCCTTCAAGCGTCCGTTGACCAGTTCGCGTGAAAAACTGAAGATGGGACTTATTAGTCTTCTTTGTCCCGGGGTTACCACCTTCGCGTTCACCTCTTCATCGGGAGCAATACCTCCGCCGCCATAGACAGCGCGGCCGGTATCAGTCTTCTTTTCAGGTCCCGCCGGTTTGTTCACTTCAGTTTTCTTGTCCAGCCGATTTGAGCCGCCGTGGGTGTAGTAGTCGTAGAACCCGCCATTGGAATAATCGCGCTGAATCAAACGTCCTGATGGCGTGAAATACTTCGCGGAAGTCAGAGTCAGGCCCGCGCCAAACTCAAGCGGAATGATGCTCTGCACGAGCCCTTTCCCGAAACTCGTTTTTCCGACAATCAAGGCGCGATCATGATCCTGCATGGCTCCGGCAACGATCTCGGAGGCGGAGGCGGTGCTTTCGTTAATTAGGATCACCAGGGGGATCAAATCGGGAGTTGTATTGCGAGAAATATAGGTGTTGTCGCGCAATCCATTTCTTCCCTTCTGCGTCAGGATCAACTGACGGGCCGGGAGAAAAAGCTCAGCCACGTTAATTGATTGATCCAAAAATCCGCCCGGGTTGTTACGGAGATCAAGCACAAGCGAGGTCATTCCCTTCCCACGCAGGTGTTCAATCGCGTCCTGAAGCTTTTCCGTAGTGTCGTAATTGAAGCCGCGACTCATATCCACATAACCCACGCCCGGCTTTAGCAAATAACTATCGGGTATCGATGGCTGCGGTACAGAGTCGCGCGTAATCTCGAGCGTGCTGACCCGCTTATCGACGGCGCGCTCAATCGTTATCTTCACAACTGAGCCGCGTGGGCCACGAATCTTGTCTCTTACTTCCGCAGAAGGTTTACCTGTCATCTTCGCGCCATCGACTGCGAGAATGCGGTCGCCATAACGCAGACCAGCACGGTTCGCAGGCGCGTCGGCAAAGGTGGCGATGATAAACGTGTCGGCGTCCTTGCCAACGGTATAGTTGTAGATCGAAGCGCCAATCCCAAAATACTCGGAGCGCTGGTCCGTCTTTAACTCCTCAAACTCATCGCGGTCAAAATAATTCGAGTGCGGATCGAGCGAGCGCAACATGCCGATGATCGACGACTTAAATGCCGAGTTGTAATCAAGTTTCTTCCCTTCGACGTAATTTTCTTTGATCAACTCCAGCGCCTCGCCAAAGTCGCGTTCAATCAACGGAATCTCGTTGCTGGAAGTCCCGCGCGTACCGCGGCGGCCCGGAGCGGGGACGTTCGTTGAGGGACGCGTAGCCGAACTGCTACCCGGCGGAGACTGTGGTTGCGGTTTCTGCTGAGCTAATACGAAACCCGGGATTGCGAGAGTAAAGCTGAGGAGCAGGATGACAGCATGTAAAGAAAACTTTTTCACTACTATTTCACCATGAACCAAGTTATTGCTGACACGACACGCGCTCTAACAAACGCATGTCAGGATCATACTAACGGATGCTTTGGACGCGAGCAAGGTTGCGTTTCGCGATACCGGGCGGCTCTGGAACTCCGTTCGCGCATCCACCGTTTTCGAGAAGAGGCAGCCGGCAAATTAGAAGGCGAATTAGAAGATCGTGAAGAGCGACTACGCTTACCCCACGTAGTACGCCAGCTTGACGGGCCTTTGACGGCGTCCGTAGAATGAACCTATACGCGGCTAAACACGTAGGTATCATAGACAGTCTAACTCTCTTGAATATCTAAGGAGCCTTCAAATCATGAGTAGTCCATACCAAAGGGAAGAACCGCGAGTGACGGAAACAGTTGACGACCTGATGGTCAGCGATCCGCAGGATCCAAATTCTGACGATGCGCGCACCGCTTCGTCGGTCCGAGACATAGCTTCTCGGATTCCCGAGTCCTTAAGTGCAATTGGACGCGACATCAGCCGCACGATCGAACGTGCCATGTCAGCGAAGGATGATTACGTGGTTGCAGTTAAAATTTCTCCGGAAGCTCAGGACAAACTCGAGCAACTGGTCCAGGCAGGCGTTTTTCGCAATCGCGCCGAGGCGGCGGGTTTCCTGATTGATGAAGGCATCAAGACGCAAGCGGCCCTCTTCGGACGCGTTGAGCAAAAGTTGGCCGAAATTGAACGCCTGCGCGCTGAGCTGCGCGGCATGATTACCGAAAAACCAATTTAGAAGGGCGGCCCGCACCTCAGTTTCCTCGGTCCCCCAACCGAAGTGAACTCTCCCTTCAGGAGATGAGCACGCCCCAAAAGAGAGTTAGGCGAATCGAGACAAACGTGGCAGAAACTTTTCAACTTCCGCAGACTCCCATCGAACAATTTACACTTTCCAACGGCCTCCGCGTGATCCTCTCGCCGGATAACGCTGTCCCTGTTGTCTCTATTGCCGTTTATTACGACGTAGGCTCTCGTAACGAGAAACCTGGCCGAACCGGTTTTGCGCATCTTTTTGAGCACATGATGTTTCAAGGCTCTGAGAATGTTCCCAAGGCCGCTCACTTTCAGCACATCTTTAATGCTGGGGGCACGATGAACGGCACGACCTCGACGGAGCGCACAAATTATTATGAAACGCTGCCGGCTAACCACTTGCCGCTGGCGCTCTGGCTTGAGAGCGATCGCATGCGCTCGCTCAAGGTGACGCAGGAAAACCTCGACAACCAACGGCAAGCGGTTCAGGAAGAAAAGCGTCTGCGTTATGACAACCAGCCTTACGTGAATGCGTTCCTAAGAATCAATGAGCTGATCTTTTCTAACCCCGCCAATGCGCACTCGACAATTGGTTCGATGGAGGATCTCGATGCGGCGACAATCGAGGACGTGCAGGAATTCTTCCGCATCTTCTACGCGCCCAACAACGCGGTCCTAACCATCGCCGGCGACTTCGACGAGCAGGCAGCGCGCACCCTTGTTGACCATTATTTCGGCAGCATCCCCAGTCAGCCAAAGCCTCAGGAAGTTGACGTAAGCGAGCCAGAGGAGGTTTCGCAACAGAACGAGGTTTTCCATGACAAGCTGGCGCCATCGGCGGCGTTCGTGTTGGGTTGGAAGATCCCGCAGCGGCGGACGCCGAAGTATTACGCGCTGGCACTCGCCGGCGATCTTTTGTTTGAGGGCGACAGCTCACGGCTTTATCAAAAGCTCGTGAAAGGCGACGAGTCGGTAGTTTCGATTCAGGGCGGAGTCGATGAGCGGCGTGGGCCTTCAGCCTGGTACATATTCGCATTGCCCAAACCCGGCGAAGAGGTGGCAACGATTCGCGACCAAATCTTTGCTGAGATAAAGGATCTCGCCACTGCCGGACCAAGTGACGAGGAGATGGAAAAACTGCGCAACTCCTTATCAAACGATGCCGTCCGCGGGAGACAGTCGAGTATGTATCGCGCGCAACGGATCTCGGAATACGCGCTTTATGATAATGACCCGCAGCTGTTTGATTCGGAGTTGAGTATCTATCTTGCCGTAACAGCTGCTCAAATCAGGGACGCAGTAAGCGAGTTGCTTGACGTCGATAACCGCGTCGTACTCGACATTATTCCTGCCGCAATGGAAGAAGAGCCTGAGGAAGTGGAACCCGCCGCCTCTCCTTTGCCCCCAGGCGAGTCTAAGCAACCGACTGCTCCAGCGCCTCAGGTTCCGTCGCGTCCTCCCGTAAAACCTACAGTCGGAACTGCGCCAGCTACTGTGCTGGGCGAACCTGATTCGGCCACGGGTGAGGTAGAACAACCAACAGATTCGCCGAAGCCGGCGAAGCGCGTCTCTGGTCCCTTACACCCGTAGCTATGACCCTTCAGGAACAATTTCGCCAGCAGGCGCCTACACCTTTAGCACCGCGTCCGATTCAACTGCCAACCGCGGTAGAAGCCACACTCAAAAACGGACTTGAAGTAGTTGTAGTCCCGGACGTGCGCTTGCCGTTGGTAAGTTATCGTCTCGCCTTGCGCTCGGGGGATGCGCATGATCCAGCGGGCTTGCCCGGATTAACGGATCTGCTCACGGGTCTTCTAAGTGAAGGCACGGCGGCGCACAGCAGTCGTGAGATAGCAGACTTGGTAGCAAAAATGGGCGCCACATTGAGTTCGGGCGCAAACTCCGACTACACAACGGTAGCTGCCTCGTCCCTGACGATGTTTCACGAGCGAATTCTCGATCTGCTGGTTGATGTGGCGTTGAATCCTTCGTTCCCTGAGAACGAAGTAAAGCTGATCAAGGAAAACACCAAGGAAAGCCTGCGGCAACAACGCGCGCAACCATCCTTCCTGGCAACAGAGATGGTTTCGCGCATTATTTTTGGTGAGCACCCTTATTCGAAAATTGCGCCGACCCTGGATTCCCTTGATGCGACCACGCGCGAAAGACTTGTCGCGTTTCACCGATCCCAGTTTGTACCCAACAATGCCGTGCTTGTGGTCGCCGGGGATGTTAATCCGGATGCGCTAATAAAAAGGGCGGAGCTTTTGTTTGCTGATTGGAAACCTGGCGAGGTCCTGGCGGACAACTTCCAAGCGCCGCCGCAACGATCCTTCCGCTCGGCATATCTCGTCGACCGGCCGGGCTCGGCACAGTCGAATATTGTGATCGCCAATGGGGGCGGTATTACGCGAACCAGTCCGGATTACTTCCCGATGTTGCTGATGCATACAGTGCTGGGGGCTAACGCTTCTTCACGGTTGTTTATGAATTTACGCGAGGAGAAGGGCTACACCTATGGCGCTTACTCGAGCCTCGACGCGCGCCGCAGCGCTGGATCAGTTCGCGTGAGCGCGGAAGTTCGTACCGCGGTGACCCAAGAATCGCTAAGAGAATTTTTCTATGAACTTGATCGCATTCGCGACGAACCTGTAACTGAAAAAGAGCTCGAGGACGCGAAATCGTATCTCACTGGAGTCTTTCCGATTCGCCTGGAAACGCAGGAAGGACTAATTGAGCAGATAGTGCAGATCAAAATGCTCGGACTTCCGGACGATTATTTGCAGACCTACCGCCAGCAAATCCAGGAAGTGCGCCTTGATGAAGTGCAGCAGGTTGCCAATAAATATATTCGACCTGACGAGGCCGCGGTCATTATCGTTGGAGATGGCGCGGACATTAGCCGGCAAGTGAAACCATTTACGGATAAAGTTGAGATTTACAATACTGCGGGCGAGCGAACGGATGAGTGAAGAGTTTCGGTAGAGCAACGCATGAGGTCAGACAGTCATCTTAAGCATCGAGGTTAATGGATCGTCGCAGATTGATAGCGATGACCGTAACTCTCGGTTCCTCCTGATTTCGCCCGGCACGGCCAACATGCCGGGCGGTTTTTTTTATGTTTTTGGAGGTCTTGCGAAAAAATAAATCCAGGATCGTGCACGTGAAGATTGAGAAGTAACAACTCCATTTTCAACGGCCTTCTAAGGTAAGGCCGCTGAAGCGGCCTGAAACAAATGATCGCTGAGCGAACCAGCCGTAAAACGGCTGGCCTATTAGCCCTTCGGGATGACGCGTAAACGACGCCACCTTTGCTGTCTGAAAGGCCACTATCTATCGTTCATAGCGCATCATCATTCCGTTGCTGCCGGCTGCCCAGCCAATCTTTTTCTGAAAATGAAGCGCATACAAATTATGAGTGTTCGCAGAATCCTGCTTTAGCCAGGTGACACCGCCGTCGCCAGTCCGCAGAATCGTTCCCGCACGCCCAACCGCCCACGCCTCCTCATCGTTGACAAACTCAACGCTCAACAGGGTTGCAGGAACCGAGGTTCTCACGGTCATCCAATTGGCGCCGCCATCAAACGTACGCAATAGTGTTCCCTTTGCGCCTACCGCGAGCCCATTTTTATCGTTGCGAAAATCCACGTGATAGAGGGTCACCGTCGTTCTTGAATCCTGGCGCGCCCACGTGTCGCCACCATCCCCAGTGAAGAGAATAGTGCCGCCCTCACCGACAATCCATCCGCGTTTATCGTTGTCGAAGTCGACGTGGATTAGTTCGGATTTACTGGGGGTCTGTTTGCGCTGCCACGTTTCACCGGCATTGTCCGTGTAAGCGAGGATGCTATCGATGACGCTATTTTTTTTACTGATCGAACCCACTACCCAACCTTTTTTCTTGGAGGAAAAGCGGATGCAATAGAGTTCCACCGTGGCGCCTTCGAACTCAGGGGGAGCGAAACGCCGCGCCTCAGTCCAACGGATTCCCGTGTCCTCTGTCTTGAAGATGGCATTGCCCGCGATTAGGTACCCGCGTTCTTTATCGCGAAAGTGAATGTCGTTTATTGCATCGGTAGTTTCGACTCGCTGACTTGTCCACGTGACGCCTCCGTCTTCGGTGCGCACCAGAAAGCCGTCATCGCCGCCAGCCCATCCACGTTTGCTGTCGAGAAAAAAGACGGTGTTCAACTCCTGATTTGGCGGCGCGATACGAGTTGCTACCCAGCCCTGTTGCGCGATTGCTACTGCGGCAACTGCCGCCAAAACAGTTGCTGTCGCCAGATAGCGACCAAAGTATTGCTTGTCTCCGAACCTCATTTTGCTCCCCTGATTGCAGATTCACTGTGGCAACTTCAAACACAGAACGACTAAAAGTCTGTCAGCACCTGAGTCCATTTAGTTGTTCATGATCACTTCTTTTGTACCTTAGTTCGGGTTCACAAGACAAGATTCCAGACCAGACGGAAATGGGCCACGCATTCACATCAATGAAAGCGGGGCCCGGAATTATTGAATTGAGTCATTGGGTCATCGGGTCATTGAATCATTGCTTCTATTCAGAGTCGCCCAATCGCCCAATGACTCAATGATTCAATGACTCATTCATTCAATGACCCGATATCGTCAGGGCGCTGTCACTCGATAAATCCGGCCCTCATAAACCACGATCACTTTTTCCCCTAGGGCGAAGAAGTCACCTAGCCGCGGTTTCTTAGTCAGCAACACGAAGTACTCGTCGCTACCAAACTTGATCGCAGTCTCCGGAAGCTTCGCATCAGTTTTAAATTCCGCGTCTGTCCAAACTCCATCGCGGAGGTAGAAAGTTTTGCCACCGACGGTCCGCACGGCCGCCGACAGTCCATCCTTGGAGAAACGCTCCGCATCCTGCTGTGAACGCGCTCGTTTGCTTTCCTGCACGCCCACCGTCCCAGTCATTACCTGGGCGTCAGCAGCGCTGGCAGGTTTGGGTGACCGCGCGACATTTCCAAATGTTACGCCGCGACCAACACCGCTAATGCGAGTAACTGACTGCGGACTCGCACCCGTTTCCAAGGCCAGATAAGAAGTGTAGGGCGTGACGATGCCGTATCGAGTTCCCAAATCAACCACCTCATCGCGGAGCTCAGCCGCCTCGCCGTTGGTACGAATCTGCTCCATCAACCAGCCCACTCGTCTCGTGGCCCACAGCCGCGGCAGAAAATCGTTTGCCTCCTCGCGCAGGGGGAAGCGTTGGTTGTTGTAAACAAATTCCTTGTTGCTGCTGCCCGCCTTGCCGCTGAGCTGCAAGCGCACATAGTCCATATCCGCTTCATTCCGGTAACGGCCGATCAGCATCACCTGCGAGCCTCTAAAAATATCCGGCAAAGCTCGCGGATAGACCAGATCCGTTTCCACTCCTGCCATATCCAGACGCAAATCAGTCAACACTGGGGAATTTACTCTCGAAAAGAAAGTCGAGACTTTTGCCTCGAGATCCTCAGTGGGCTCGATGTAGTCAGCGACGCCGCCATTATCAGCAGCGAGTTTGTCCAGGAGAGCCGTGTTGACGTTGTAGCCGACGCCGAAACTAAAAAGGCGCAATCCGGGAATGCGCGCCTGCCTTGCGTTTTCGAGAATCCGCGCCGGCTTTGTTTCCCCTGCCGTAGGCAAACCATCAGTCATGAAGACAATCATCTTGGGACGGTCGTCTGCACGGAATTGTCGCATCGAGGCGAGCAGGGCTTCGTTAATGTTCGTGCCTCCCACAGGTCGCAAGGCCTGAACAAATGCTTCGCCTCGCCGGCGGCCTTCGTCGTCGGCCGCAATCAAATCCGTCTCAAACAAACGCTCCTCCCCAGCAAATGAGATCACATTGAAGCGGTCTTTGGGGCGCAGAATTCTGATTCCGTAAAGCAGCGCCGCGCGCGCCTTTTCCATCTTTCCCGTTTCTGCCATGGATCCAGACGTATCTAGCACGAACACAATGTCCTTGGCGGCAAACTCCTGTTCTCGAAATTCATCCTTGGGAGAAATCATCAGCAGAAAGTAACCATCTTTGCCTGCTTCCCGATGTGTCAGAAGCGAGACGCCGAAGTCCTGGTTTGAGAGCGTATAGAAAAGCCGAAAGTCCTCGGGTTCCTGTCCGCTAACAGATTCGAACGAAATTGCCGAATTACGTTCGCCGGCGCGCTTAATCGAAATCGCATGTGAAGGTGAATAAATATTGCGGATGGGCTCTCTGCTTTCCAAGACCACCCGACCGGCAACTGAGCCAATCGCGGTGGCCTGGCGACCGACGCCAAGCGGATAGCGATACGAAACGGTTCCCGCATCGGCGCGCAGCACTTGTGAATAAGTAAGTTCAAGCTTCTTGTCTGAGTGCGGACCAATGGGAAAGATGCTAGCTTGAAAAAGATCCTTGCCGGCGTATTCAAGCAGTCCGGGATCCCGCTGTCGGCGAACGATCTCGTCATAGATGCGCCTCGCTTCCTCGCGCGAGCGTACTTCCCCAACCAGGCGGCGGTCACCATCCCAGATCGCAAACTCGATGATCGACGCTGATTCTGGAATCGGAAACAGATAGGTACCTTCGAGAGTCGCATCGGTATCATTCCTAAACACTTGTTCAAGATGAGTAGTCGCTACTTGGGAAACTATTTTTGTGTCGATCTTAATAGACTTGATCGGCAGGGTCCGCGGCATGGCGACCAGCGGCAGGCGACGCGGCAGGCCGGGGCAGCGTTGGCATGGACCCGGCACAATCACTCCCTGTGCGCTGGCAGAGGAATTAGGGGCAAAGGCAACGAGGAGGAGCAGAAGACCAATGAATAAGAGTGATTTGATACGCATACTGACCTCGACAGAAAATTTAGGACGCGGGCATCACGAGTTAAGAACGGCTATCTGAAAGTTTCTTGCAATTAAGTGAACCTTGGGGGTGTCGGCTTTCACAGGGCTAGTCCGCGAAGCGGACGAAAAGCGAAAAGCCTGGGGCGAAGCCTTAGGTGTGTGACGAAGAGCACTTCCGAAGCCCGCCACGCGGCGATAGTGCAAGGCCCACACCGTTTCCTGACGCCCGCTTCGCGGGCTCGCCAATCAGTTGGCGGAAGTGTCCTGGCGCTTACGCCCCAGGCTTTACGCGTTCACCTGCTCCGCAGGTTAGTGAGATGCAAACTTTCAGCTAAGAGATCTACACCTCTGCTTTGAAGCAGCATTCAGTGTAAGTCGCGGAGTCTCTTATTCGTGAGCGTGATAATCGTGATGTAAATCACGATTGCGAATCCCCCGGCGGTTATCGCTGTCGGGGCTCCGAACCGCTGAGACACGACGCCCGCGAGCAGATTTCCAATTGGCATTGCCCCCACAAACGAAAGAATGAACATGCTCATTACGCGGCCGCGCATCCGGTCGGTAACCAGTTTCTGCAGCAAGGTATTAGTGACGGCCACCGAAGCGACAATCGCGAACCCGAGACCAAAAAGAAAGATGAGTGTTAGGGGCAACCAGGTTGACTGGGCAAACACGATTAGGCAGATTCCAAAAAAGAATGCCCCACCCAGAACGGACCAACCCTTCTTCCTGAAGTCGCCGAGGTAGGCAAGCACTAAGGCTCCCAGGAACGCGCCGGCGCCCGCAGTCCCCATCATCCACGCCAGGCCACTAGCGCCCAGATGAAAAATGTCGCGGGCAAAAATCGGGATCAGTGTCAGATACGGCGCGCCGAAGAGACTGGTTGCCGCCGAGATCGAAAGTAATGAAGAGACGCGCGGACGCTTTCTTACATAGCGAAACCCATCAATCAGATCCTGCCAAAGTGCGCGACGGTCCTTTACCGAGTGAGCGATCGTCCGCTGTCCGTCGAAGCGAATCTTGCTGAGCGAGATCACAACAGCGATGAAAGAAATCCCGTTGGCATAAAAACAACCCGCGAGTCCAAAGAATTTGAACCCAAGCGCGGCGGCAACGGGACCGACTACGCGTGATAGTTGAAACTGTGTTGAGTTGAGCGCGACTGCGTTGGCGAGATCTTCGCGTCCCACGAGATCGTAGGTCATCGCCTGGTAAGAAGGTCCAGCGATCGCCATACAGCAGCCAGTCACAAATGAAAACCCCAGTACCAGATAAAGACTCACCTGATGTGTGCTAACCAGAATCGCAAGCGCGAAGGCTGCCAGGCCCGCAACGATTTGCGTGTAGAGCAACAAGCGACGGCGGTCAACCAGATCTGCGAACACACCTCCAGCAAGCGTTAGAAAAAATCCCGGCACTGTTGCCATGAAGCCGTCAAAGCCGAGCCAAAAAGCGGAGTCAGTTAACTGCAGCACCAGCCAGCCCTGGGCCACTGCCTGCATCCAGGTACCAATATTGGAAAGGAAAGCGCCCATCCAGAAGCGCCGGTAGTTCGCGTGCGAAAGCGCACGAAACATTGCCGTGCGGCGCTTCATCGGCCGTTCAACCGGCGGGACCTCCTGAACTTCCAGAACCATACCTTTTTAGTCCTGACCTTCGTTATGGTTTGTCACCGTGCCTCGGTAACATCCATTTGTAGCGCAGAATATTATTTAGCGCGTAAGTTTCACATGCGTGAAGCGAAACGATGACGCACTGCGCACTGACAGAAGTTTGTTTAACATTCAGTTGTCGTCAATTCTAGCAGGGGGAAATTCTTATGATCAGATTTCTACTCATCAGCACGCTTACCATCCTGAGCGCTGCGGTCACGTTGGCGCAAACCGAAAAGGCAACGCCAGCTCCCACTGCGACGCCTCTGAAAGCTCAAAGCGCTGAAATGGCAACTCCGGCAGCTAACCCGGCCGATGTGCACTCATCGACGCGATCATCGCTGCGGTTTACGACGTGATTTCCGGTCCAGCGGGCAAGAAGCGTGATTGGGATCGAATGCGTTCCCTCTTCATGCCGGGAGCGCGCCTGATTCCCACGGGGCCTCGCCCAGGCGGTGGTTACGGTTCGCGTGCAGTCACAGTCGAGGAATATGCTACGCATAGTGCTCCCCTGTTTGAGAAAGAAGGTTTCTTTGAGACAGAAGGCGCGCGACGCACGGAAAGTTTCGGACAAATTGCTCATATCTTCAGCACCTATGAATCGCGTCATGCGCCCGAGGATGCGAAGCCGTTTCAACGTGGCATCAACAGCATTCAGTTGATGAATGATGGAAAGCGCCGGTGGATTGTGACGATATTTTGGCAGGGCGAAGATGAAAAGAACGTGCTGCCGGAGAAATACTTGAAGTAGCGGAAAGGGGGAATAGGGGAAGGGGGAAAAGGTAAACGGTTGAGTGGTCCGGTTTCACCGTTTCCCTGTTCCCATCTTCCTCTGTTCCCCCCTTTTACCCTGTTCCCCCTTTCCCCTGTTTCCCTATCCGGCGCCACTGCGAGAGTGATCCGCCCGTTCCGCTGCGGCGTTCTGCGACTATCTCCGCAAGTATTGCTAAAGCAACTTCCTCCGGCGTAACCGCGCCGATGTCTAGCCCGATCGGCGCGCGCACGTTGGCTAGTTGTGCTTCCGCCGTGCCCGTCGCGCGCAAACGATCCAGGACAATGTTTGTGCGACGCTTGCTTCCAATCAAGCCGATGTAATCCGGCGTAGAGTCGATAACCGCGCGCAAACACTCTTCGTCTTCCGCATGGCCACGAGTGACTATAGCAACGGAAACACCTCGTCCCTTCCCGATGGCCTTGCTTGCGGCTTTCGTCCAACTCTCGGCCGGCACTAATTCAACCAACTCATTCGGAAAGCGCTCACGCGAAACAAACTCTGCGCGGTCGTCAACGAGGGTTACGCGATAGCCAGCAAAACTCGCAAAGGTGGCAAGCGCGGCGCCCACGTGTCCGGCCCCGAAAATGACGATGCGTGGCTCGGATTGAATCCGTTCGAACAAGATTCTTGTCGCCGCCAGGGAAGTTAAGTCCGGAGCAAAATCGCCAACGCTAAACGTGTGTGCTTCATCGCGCGTGGCTAAGAATTGCTGGGCGAATTCAGTCACGGCTGAATTGAGTGCAGCGTCTCCCAGATCACCAGTAGTTTCACCAGTGGTTTGGACTAACAATTTGGCCCCTACTGGGGACGGTTCCTCGATTATGGTGGCAAGCGCTGCAATACCGCCCCGCTCCAGCAATTGCCGGATGGCGGCGTTGACACGCGCGGATCGAGACGTGTTCGCGGAGTCTGGCATGCGGAAGAGACTAACGTGTGAGGACTATTTGAAGGATGATGGTTTGAGCAGGCCGATTGCGGTAGCGGCGCGCTTGGCCAACCAAAGCGGTCCGACCAGCAGATACATCGGGTTTTTGAAAAAGGCGGGTTGATTACCCTCGATGGCATGTCCTACGAACTGTAGTATCCAACCCACGATGAAGAGTAAGAGCGCCCAACGCCAGCTGAAAATAAACAGCGGAAGCGAAAGCACGATCAGCGGAATACCAATGCTGTGCGTCAGCTTATTCAGCGGGTGTTGATGCTTGGCTTTGTAGTTTTGAATTAGTGAGTCTGGCATGCGACCTCCGGTCATTGCCGATTGCCAATTGGCTATTGCCAATTGCTCCCTGGCGGTCAGCCTAACTAATCTCGTGGAGGAGTTAAATCCACCAAACCTTAACAGTCAATCTTCAATCGCCAATTGGCAATTGGCAATCTAGAAAGATTTCCATCGTTCCCCCGCAAACCATTCCTTCTTCGCTCGCTTCCTCGGCTGTCAGTGAAAAGTGGTGCAGCGCGGATTTCTTTGAACGCAACGCTTCCCGAGCTTCCGCCCAAACTTCTGCTTCGATGCAGCCGCCTCCTACAGTTCCCACCGCCTGGCCGTCTTCGAAAAAAAGCATTTTAGCCCCGCGCCGTTGCGGCGTTGAACCACGCGTGTGCGCTACTGTCGCCACCACCACGCACTCGCCACGCTCATTGGCGAGTTCGATCAGTCTGTAAAGATCATAAAGTGATTGCCGATTGGCGATTGGCCATTGCCGATTTGGCGCGCTCATAACAATTAGCTTTCAACCGCGTCTAAGGTAAAGCGTGCCACCTCAGTTCCCACTCTAAACAAGGCAAATCACGTAACACATAATTGGCAATCGCCAATTGGCAGTTGGCAATGCTCTTCATTCCGGCTTCTCAACACGAGCTGGTTGAGAATCAACAACCGTCGGGGCGGTGTCATTTTGCTGCAAACGCCGGCGCAGCATGTCGACCTCAGCGTCGGAATTGACCACAGCAGTCTCGAGCCGGGCCCTGCTCGTTTCCAAAATTCTGATCTGCGCCTGCAAGCGAGCCTTCTCACTCTCAAGTTGCCGGCGCCGCGAGTCCCGCGCTTCCTCGGGTCGAGTCGTGCCATAGCCCGAAGTTACGCGCTCGATATTTTCCGGTTTCAAGGCATAGTCAGTCTGATCCATTTTCGACTGCAGGTCAGCCAACTTGGTCTCAGCTTCGAGCTGCTGCGATCGCAAAGATTCCGAACGCTGCTCAGCTCGCGTCAGCCGCTCCATATCCAGGAGCGAACGATCATTGCCCTGCATCTCCGTCAGCTTGTCAGTCAACCGATTGACCTGATTTGAGAGCGCATTGATCGTGTGCTGCATGTCCTCAGCACTCGATGGAGCTTTCTTCTTCCTGGACTTGGCACTTTCGACCGGATCAGCGGTCTCATCTGCGGTGCTAAGGACTTTGGGTTCGCCGGTCTCAGCAGTTTCATCGGTCGACGTAATCGTGGGATTGGTAATTACGGGGCGAGTAACACGCCGCGCGCGCCGTTTGCGACGCGTCTGCGCATCGGCGTCGATGAAACCCAGACCTAAGACAACAACCAGGATCACTAAAACGGCTACCGCTCGAATCAATCGCTGCATACAAACTCCCTTTTCTTCCTCAAAAACCTAGTCTTCAAGATACGCCCGGTGAGGAGATGCGTTCAAGCGCCGACACGCTGCTTGAGTTCGGAGGGCGAGCGCCCCGAGCTTTGCCACTGACGACTTGCGCTCGCCAATTAGTAACGCCCCTAGGCGGTTAAAGTGCCAGTAATTTCGGGCTTGACGCCCTTTCCCGGGCGAGAGGCCCGGATCCGATTGCGTATCATTGCGGGCGGGACGCCCGGATCTCCTTAATAAGGCTGAACCACAAAACTGATATCCATCGCCGCGGGGGAACTGTGCAGCAAATTGATACTGATTACATTCGCACCGGCTTCGGCGTAGGCCCGAACATTAGCCACCGTAATCTTTCCCGAACATTCGAAACCCAGCGACGGAGAAAGCGAGCGACCAACCTCGATCAATTTGTCGACTTCCTCCGGTGATAAAGTTTCAAAATGCAGAATGTCCGCACCGTGCTCAATTGCTGTCCGCAGCTCCATCTCATTGGAAATCTGAATCGCAAGCTTCTGCGCGTGTCCTAGTTTCCCTTTGGCGTTCCGCAACGCCGTCGCCAGGCCGCCGGCAACAGCAAGATGATTTGCAGTGATCAAGACGCCGTCATCGAGTCCGAAACGATTATTCCGGCCTCCGCCAAGAAGCACTGCATAGCGCTCCAACATGCGCATGCCGGGAGTCGTCTCACGCGTGGCTACAATCTGAGCTCCCGTCCCGGCCACGGCGCGCACAAACTGACTCGTCGAAGTAGCTACCGCGGAAAGACGTTGCATCAGGGTCAGCGCCACGCGTTCACCGGCCAGGAGGATGTCGGCAAATCCTGAAGTCCGCGCGATGACTTTCCCCGCTTCTATTTCTTCCCCATCGGAAACGAACGCCTCCAGCTGCTGTTGTGTGTCGAGGGTTAGGAAAACTTCTTCTGCCGCCTCTAAACCGGCAACGACCATTTTCTCGTTAGCCACGAAGCGTCCGCGCGCGCGCGTGTTGCGTTCGATTATCGCCTGACTCGTGATATCGCCACGCCCCAAGTCCTCGCGTAACATCTCCGCGATTTGCGAGTAGAGCGCGCCTTCGTCCATCCAGTTCATCTTGAGTTGTAACTAGCTGCTACTCCAGATTAGCAATAGTCTGCTGGAGCTGTGCGGTCCGCTGCGCGATATCAGCGATCCGAGCGCGCGCTTCGTTGACCTTCTCGGCGGGCGCGCGTTCCGCAAATTGCGGGTTCGCTAATTGGGCTTCAAGTTTTGTCGCTTCGTTTGTGAGTTTCTCTTTTTCTTTTGCCAGCCGTTGCCGCTCCTGGTCAAAGTCGATCAAACCCTCCAGGGGAATCGCCAACTCTGCTCCACCCACCAGCACCGCCCGAGCAGATGCTCGAGGCGCATTCAGTTGTTCGCTAATTACAACATTCGAAGCCCTCGCTAAACGGCTAATCTGATTTTGGTTGTTTTCGAAAACCGCACGTAGAGTTTCTTCGGGCGCACCGATAATTAGCTCGACGCGTTCGCCCGGCTTGATGTTCATCTCCGAACGAATGTTGCGCACACGCGAAATAAGATCAATTACCGCTTGCATTTCACTTTCAGCGCGATCATCGATCAACCCGCTGCCGGCTTCCGGATACGCCGCTAACATTATTGTAGGATCGGCTCCGCGATAGGCCGGATGCAGTGCTTGCTGATTCACTCCTGGCAGTTGCAGCCAGAGCTCTTCAGTGATGTAGGGCATGAACGGATGAAGCAAGCGCAAGGCTTGCTCCAAAACGGTGAGCAACCGGCTGCGAGCTTTCGCGCGCGCCGCAGTGTCTTCCTCGGCTGTCACGTCAGCCTTGGTAAGTTCAATGTACCAATCGCAGAAGTCGTCCCAGAAAAAGTGGTAAAGCGCCTGGACAGCTTCATGAAACTGATAACCGCCGAGGGCCTCGCGTACTGCTCCGGCTGTTCGGTTCAGACGTGACAAGATCCAGCGGTCGTGCAGCGACAAGTTTGGTTCGACTTCCAAAAGCGTGGCATTGATCGCCGCTCCTTCAGAATTCATCAGACAGAAGCGCGCAGCGTTCCAAATTTTGTTGGCGAAGTTGCGATACGACTCAACCTGCTTCTCATTCCAACGAGTGTCTGTCGTCCCTACCTGAGCAAGCGTCAGACGAGTGGCGTCGACGCCAAACTTGTCGAAGACCTCGAGCGGGTCGACGCCGTTCTGTTTTGTCTTCGACATTCTCTGACCGTGCTTGTCCAGAATTGTTCCCGTGATAAACACATCATCGAACGGTCGCTCGCCGAGAAACTTCATTCCCATCATCACCATTCGTGAAACCCAAAGGAAGATGATGTCGCGCGCCGTTATGAGCACCGACGTTGGATAGAAGGTCTGCAAATCAGCCGTCTGTTCCGGCCAGCCGAGGGTCGAAAAGGGCCAGAGCGCCGATGAGAACCAGGTGTCGAGCACGTCTTGATCCTGCGTCAGGTCACTGGTGCCCGCTTTCGCCTGCGCCTCCTCCAGCGAATGCGCAACGATTACTTCCCCGTCCTTCGTGTACCAGGCAGGAATTTGATGTCCCCACCAAAGTTGGCGCGAAATTGTCCAGTCGCGGAGGTTCTCGAGCCAGTTCGCGTAAACCTTCTCGTAAGGGACTTCGGGAACAAATTGCGGTTTCTTGTCGCGAGCCAAGAGTTCGAGCGCCAGGTCGCGCAGGTTTTCCATCCGCAGAAACCATTGCAAAGAGATCAGCGGCTCGAGGACGGTTTTGCAGCGCTCGCACTTTGAGATTGAGAACTCGTAGTCGACAACTTTTACCAACAGGCCTAGAGCTTCGAATTCTTCGACTACCTTTTCGCGTGCTTTGTAACGATCCAAACCGGCAAAATTGACGCCCGCCGCCGCCGTCATCTTTGCGTGTAGGTCTATGACGACAACTTGATCGAGATTGTGTCGCATTCCCAGTTCGTAATCGTTGGGATCGTGGGCCGGTGTGATCTTTACGGCGCCGGTGCCGAACTCAGGATCGACGAATTCATCAGCGACAACTGTGATCTGTCGATCGGTTAGTGGCAGCAGCAGAGTAGTCCCGACGAGATCGCGATAACGTTCGTCGTTGGGATTTACCGCGACCGCCGTATCCCCCAGCATCGTCTCCGGCCGGGTGGTTGCGACCGTCACGCCGCCGTTTGCGTTTTTGGCTGGGTAGCGCAGGTAATAGAGTTTCCCTGGTTGCGGATCCTTTATCACTTCAAGATCCGAGAGCACCGTTTGATCGTTGGGACACCAATTCACAATCCGGTTGCCGCGATAGATCAATCCCTCTTCATAGAGTTTGACGAATACATGCCGCACGGCCCGCGACAAGTCGTCGTTCATCGTGAACTTCTCGCGCGACCAATCGACGGAAGCACCTTCGCGCCGCATTTGCTTTGTGATCTGACCGCCTGATTCATGCTTCCATTTCCAGACCCGCTCGACGAACATTTCGCGTCCCAGGTCGTGACGCGTGAGTCCTTCTTTCTTGAGATCCCGCGACACCATCAATTGCGTGGAGATTCCGGCATGATCCGTTCCCGGGAGCCAGAGGGTGCGATAGCCGCACATCCGTTTGTACCTGGTGAGGACATCCATCATGGTGTGCTGCAAAGCATGACCCATGTGAAGTGAGCCGGTGACGTTAGGCGGCGGAATGGAGATGGAAAACACGGGCGCCGCCGGGTCTTGATTGATCTCGGGAGCAAAATAGCCGCGCTGTTCCCAGCGGGCGTAATGATGTTCTTCGGCTTGTTTCGGATCGTATTGTTTAGGAATGTCCATGTCGTCAGGAGTCAGGATTCTGAAGTCAGAAGTCAGAAGTTGGTCAGCGAGCATTGTAAGGGAATAGCTAAGTCTTTTCATCCCACTACTGACAACTGATAACTGACGACTGACCACCGACAAAAAAGCAGCACGCCGAGGCGTGCTGCGTCCGAGGATAGATTTCGAGTAACGCGAAGTTACTTCGGTTGGATCTCTTTCTCTTCCAGCTTTCGTTTGATCATCAACTCGGCGAGCTGCGGCACAACTTCCCAGGCGATCTGCTGTACCACTTTCTCGGAAAGCATTTCGACCGCGCGGCGCGCGATCACTTCGATCTGTTCCGGCGTTAAATCGCTTGGAGTCGCTGCTGTAGGTGCAACCGCTTGATCATTTGGCACTGGATCGTCGAAGACCCTTTCAAGTTTTCGCGGCGTGTCGGAAACAGCAACTGGTTCAGTTCGTTCTTCCGGAGCTGCAGGAGGTTCTCGCATCCATTCGAGCGTGTCCTCAAATTGCGGCGTGGTGGCCGGCATTTGCGGCGCTGCATCGGGAGGCGTGTTCAGTTCTCCCGTGCTGCGATTCAACATTAGGTCACTGGGTTCAGTTTCGATTTGCCAGTCCACTGAAGCGGGAGCTGAAACCTGAGGCTCAACAAAAGCTGAAACTGACGAATTTGCACCGCTGCCAAAAGAAGCCACGGGAGCCGTTTCATCGAGGTCGATGTCCAGTACAAAATCTTCAGCGCTAGCGGAACGTGCCGCGGGCATATCGCCAAGATCCAAAAGCACGTCGCCGCCTTCCAGAGCACTCTTAGTTTGCAGGTTATTCGTTCCCATTTGTTTGTCGGAGGTGGGTAGTTCAGGCTCAGATTTGAACTGCTGATCACTGACTGCTGATTCGAGTGAGTCGGGCGAGGGGTGGGCGCTGCTGAGCATTTCCGGGGCCATGCCCTCGGGAAGTGGCCTGGTGTTGGCAGTGCTAATCTCGAGTTGGCCCGTGCTCATCTTGGGCGGCTCGGGCTCATCTGCAACGTGTGGCAGCTCGGCGGTTGGCACCTGTTCCGTATCTTGCTTACCGGAAACAAGTCCTCCCACGCGGTCTATCAAGCGTCGAATCGATTGAAATGGCTTGGTCAAGATATCGTCCGCGCCAACTCTGCGCGCCTCCGCTTCGTCAAACGGCTCAAACGAGCCGACCAGAAGCATAACAGGAATGTGTTTTAACTCAGCATTTTGTTTGATGTACTCGCAGATCTCGTAGCCGCTCGGGAGTGGCATGTAAGCATCAGCAAGGACTACATCAGGTTTGATTTCTCCAAGCTTTTCCAGCGCCTCAGCCCCGCTGCCGAAGCTAATGACTTCAACGCCTTCATCGGCGAAGGTAAGTTCGACAACTTTCTGAATCGTTGGGGAATCGTCAGCGAGTAGGAGTTTGCGCCCAGCTAACAAAGCTAATTTCCTTAGCTAAATTGAGCGCCAGTGGCGGCGTCAGGAGTAGTTTCTATTTACGAGGCGGGCTCGCGTAGCTGGCAGACTGGAAAGCAGTTGCCATTGGCAACCTAACACCCGCGGCAAGACGCAGTCAAGAGTTTTGGTTTTCCACCACGGAAGGCTAACGGCCAGGGCCACTGACCACAATGTCGTCCGCGGTCGCATCTTTTCGGTCGGGCCCATTGGAACTCAGGGTGAACCGATCCCTTTGGCCGCTATAGGTATAGGGCTGGTTCCAGGGATCCACCCGAATCACTCGGGGCAAATACCGGGGGCTGAGGTGGTCAATCGCCACGGAATGTTTGTCACCAATTAGGTAAGACCCGCGCTCACCGCGAAACTTTTCGAGCGCCTGGGCGATAGTCGCCATTTCCGAGCGCGCGGTATCGCGCTTTACGTCATTTAAGCTCGCCAGCACTGGTTCGAGCTTGATCCAACCGCGATTTCCCGTGCGCAACTCGGAAACCTGCCAATCGTTTTTGCCGGCATTAACAAGACGGGCATCAACCTGGATCCAGGCGATGACTGTTGTCGAGGGTTGCGAAGCGAGGGGAATTGCAAAGGGCGCTACTTCCTGAATGCGCACTGCATCGGAAGGCATTTGAATCCCCAGCAGATTTCCCAGCAGACAACGGACGCGCTTCACGCTGGGGTCAATTACAGTCCCGCGGATTGGCGGGTCGGCAGCCATGCATTGTTCGCCCGTTGCGCTCGCATTAAGAACTCTCGCAATCGGTTCAATAGCTTCCCACTTGTCGGGAGCAATTCTGACTTCAGCAACTCGCCAGATGCCCTGGGCGTCCTTCTCAAAACGAAACACACTTCGCACTAATGCAGTCGCCTCAGCAGTTGTCGGTCCGGTAGGCGAAACGGTTTTCACCTTGACCGCTCCGTTCGTCAGTTCAAAACCCGCCATCCGCGTGATCGCTTTACGTGCCTGTTTCGCGTTGAGATCGGCTTGAACGTTTGGAGCGGAGAGCGTGAGCAGGCAAACGACTATGAGACTGAAGAGACTAGCGGATCGTTTTGCGCGGGCGTGCATTAGACGTGTACTACTTGGCGCTGGCCTTGCCGATTAGCATTTGCAGCATGATGTGGAGTTGCGCCGTGGTAAACGGCTTGGGCAAAAACACGACCGCTCCAGCCGCAAAGCTATCGGAAGAAAGTTTGGGATCCTGTTCCGCCGTCATCATCATTACGGGGATGCGCATCAAACGTTTTTCGGTTTTCATGAAGCGCACCAACTCCGGTCCGGAGATGTGAGGCATTACCACATCAAAAATCCCGGCTGTAAAGTTGTGATCAGTTTGCAGAATTTTGTAAGCCTCGCGTCCGTCGCGTGCGGCGACTACGTCGTAGTTTTCTTTTTCGAGGATCGTCTTTACCAGGCGAAGGATCGCCGGATCATCATCGGCTACGAGGACGCGCCGGCTGTGCTGTTTTTCTAAGTTTGAGGTGTTGTCTGCCATTTTCTGGTTCGTTACACTTCCACGGCCCGGCTACTCTCGCCAGCCCGATTTGAGAGGTCTGCTGCAAGTTTGATGGCAGCCAGCATGCTCGAATGTTCAGCGAGGCCTTTGCCGGCGATATCAAAAGCCGTCCCGTGGTCGACCGAAGTGCGAATGAACGGCAACCCGAGGGTAACATTAACCGCCTCGCCAAACGAGAGGCATTTAACGGGAATCATCGCCTGATCGTGATAACAAGCGATTACCGCATCGAATTCCCCGCGCGAGGCCCGCAGGAAGACGGTATCTGCGGAAAACGGACCCTGAACGTTTATCTCGTCGGCGCCATGACAGGCTTCAATTGCAGGAGCAATCTCGACGGCCTCTTCAATTCCAAACAGCCCGCCTTCCGCCCCATGCGGATTGAGCGCGGCCACAGCAATACGGGGTCTTTCGATACCCCAGCGCTTCATTTCCCGGTCGGCAAGGTGAATCGTGCGGATGATTCGATCCCGGGTTACCATCCGAATCGCCTCGGCTAAAGGGACATGTGTGGAAAGCAAAACGATGCGAAGGTTGGCGGCAACGAACGCCATCGCAAACTCTTCCGAATTCGTTAGGTGTGCCAGAAATTCTGTATGACCGGGGAAACTGTACCCGCCAAGAAACAAGGCCCGCTTGTTGATCGGAGCGGTAGCAATGGCATCCACGCTGCCCGCCGCGCAAAGCTCCACTGCCGCCTCGATATAACCGCCCGCAGCCTTTCCCGCGGCTCCGGATTCAATGCCGGGTTCGATGTGACCACCGATGTTGTTCAGATGATAGATTGCCGGGCCGGAGAGATCGTCCGGGATCGCCTCACCTTGCCGGATAATGTCATAGCCGCATTGCAAATCGAGGGTGCGGGCTGTGTGGGCCAACAATTGCGCATCGCCAATGATCAAAGGAATACAGACTGCTTTGATCTCATCTTCAGCGACGGCCTTAAGCACAACTTCAGGACCGATACCGGCAGGATCGCCCATGGTTATGGCGATCCTCGGTAACGATCGCCGGCGATTACCAAAGGCGTTTGAGCTATTGGCGAACTGTCTCATTAGTAGAGACGACGCGTCTGTCGCGTCTGACGAAGGTGGGGGAGGTCCATCTACAAACGTGGCCGCAACTATTCGGCAGCTTGCTCTACGCGTTCATCGGCCTTGTACATGTACTTGATGTTTCTTTTGAGTACCAGCAGGTTGGGCGCTGCCTGGCGATTGACCTTAATCGCACCGCGATCGTACCACTCCATAGTTCCTTCAATCTCTTCACCGTCGGTAAGCACAATCACCATCGGCGTGTGAGCATCAATCTGTTTCTTGTAATAGAAGATCTCCGCATTGGTTTCCATCGGCGGTGGCACACGTTTGCGAACCGCCACGGACGCTGGCTGCGCCGGACGTTGCTGAGGTTCCCTTCCACCTTCGCCGCCTGAATTGCGCTGGAAACCGCCGTTAGATCTTTCTCTGGGCGGAGGAGTCTCGCGCGCCTTACCCTTAACTTCTGCAAGCGTAGTTCTTATAAGTTTACGATTCACTGGATCAATACCTCCGAAATTAGGACGGGTTAGATCGATCGTGCCAAGCACATCATGTGAAGGGAAGAGCTGACGGAGATCGATAAACAAAACTCCCGCAGGCTGCGGCCACTCGAGGAGACTTAGAAATGTTTTGCTCGTAATGGAAAAACCTGCCAGGGAATGGGCACATGCTACACAACCACCAAAAAAAAAGCAAAGTGAAAACAAAACCGCGGGGCAATGCCATTATGAAAAAGAAGGGAAGGCTTTTCAGCCTCCCCTGCTTCAACCTAAACACTGCCGCGGGTTCTTAGTCTGCTTTTTTTCGAATGAAAGTGGGTACGTCGAGGTCGTCTGCGCGAGCGCTCATCATCGGTCGCGGCAGGTCGTCTAATGGCCGAGGGATAGTGCGCGGCGCGCTTGCGGGCAGCGTCGATGTCGATCCAGCCGCCGCAACTGCCACCGACTCTCGGTCGAAGCCTGTCGCGATGACCGTGATTCTCATCTGGTCGCGCATTTCGTCGTCAATCACGGCACCGAAGATGATGTTGGCCTCTTCATCAGCAGCTTCGCGAATGATCGTCGCCGCGGCATTCACCTCATAAAGCGTCAAATCAGAGCCGCCAGTAATATTGATGAGCACGCCCTTAGCGCCTTGGATCGAAGCTTCTTCGAGCAGCGGTGATGAAATCGCTTGCTGCGTCGCCTCAATCGCGCGGTTTTCGCCGAACGCATGACCGGCGCCCATCAGGGCCATTCCCATTCCGGACATGATCGCTTTCACGTCAGCAAAATCCAGATTGATCAATCCCGGCACTGTGATGAGGTCGCTAATGCCCTGTACCGCCTGCCGCAGAACATCATCGGCAATGCGAAACGAGTCGGACAATGAAGCGCCCTTTTCAACTGTATGGAGTAACCGCTCGTTCGGAATTGTGATTACCGTGTCTACGCATTCGCGCAACTCACGCAGACCGTGATCTGCCTGCTGCATGCGTCGTCGACCTTCAAACTGAAACGGTTTCGTTACTACGGCGACGGTAAGACAGTTCAACTCCGTGGCCAGCGAGGCAATGATCGGAGCTGCGCCCGTTCCAGTGCCGCCGCCCATGCCGGTGGTCACGAAAACCATGTCCGCGCCTTCCAGCACTTCGATGATCTTGTCGGTATCTTCGAGGGCCGCTTCACGTCCTACGCCCGGATCGGCGCCGGCGCCCAGACCTTTGGTAAGGCGGCTGCCAAGCTGAATCTTGATGGGCGCGTGCGAACGTTTGAGCGCCTGCAAATCAGTATTGGCGACAAGAAACTCAATTCCTTCAATGCCGGCTTCGATCATGCGGTTGACCGCATTACCTCCGCCGCCGCCGATTCCAATCACTTTTATGCGTGCCCCGGTGATGGGCGGGTCATCATCTATGAAAATATTAATGCCAGTTCCTGGTTTACGAGCGTCCGGTGCCATAGTCATTTCCTCTCTCCCAAAGCGGGAAGGCTTCCAAGGCCCTTTTCTTCTATATTGGGTAGCTCGTGCCATCGGCGTCCATATATTGCGGACAATATCTTGTGCAACCGGGGCGAGAGCATACAACAAGTTGTCAAAAAATACTACCAAAACGATTTCGAAACTTTGACACGAAGTGCGTCAACTTTCCGGTAGAACCACGCCGACTCATGCCGGCGCGCATTTCGCTCGCTTGCGCGCGCGAGGCGAGCAGCGACAATCCTGCGGCTGCGGCCCATGCAGGACTCTGAATGTCTTCAACTAAACCACCAAAGCGATCGCGCTCAGGAAAACCAATGCGCACTGGCGCATCAAACACCTGCTCCGCGATCTCCGTCATACCGCTTAAGAGCGCTCCTCCTCCGGTCAGCACAATGCCGCTCGATAGCTGCCGCTCCCAGCCGGAGTCCTTAATTTCATCGGCGACGTGCATCAAGACTTCTTCCGCGCGCGGCTGCAGGATGTCGCAAAGGATTTGCCGCGAGAGTTGCCGCGGAGCGCGGCCGCCAACCGAGGGAACTTCAACCAACTCGCTGCGTTCCATCTCGCTTAACGAAGTACTGCAAGCACTACCGACCGTGCGCTTGATCTTTTCAGCTTCCGGAATCGGGGTCCGCAGGCCGAATGCAATGTCGTTAGTGAAATGTGATCCGCCTAAGGGGAAAACCGCCGTGTGCTGCACCGCGCCCCTTTGAAAGATCACCAGTCCCGTCGTCTCCGCTCCGACATCAACGAGGGCGGCTCCAAACTCTTTATCGTCTTCAGATAGCGACGCTTCGGCAGCGGCAAGTTGCTCTAGGACCATATCGGCCACAATCAGGCCGGCCCGGTTAACCGCATTTATCGCGTTCTGTCGCGCGGTAACCGGACTGGTGACAATGTGAACTTTGACTGCGAGACGCGCGCCGATCATTCCGACCGGATCGTTGATTCCGTCTTGATCATCGACGATAAATTCCTGAGGCAGCCGATCGACTATCTCGCGACCTGCGGGCAACTGAATTGCGCAAGCGGAATCGATTGCGCGCCGCACGTCTTCCGCCGTGATTTCACGATCGCGTCCGGAGACGGCGACGATGGCCTGACCGTTAAGCCCCAGAATGTGCGAGCCCGCTAGATTGATCGTCACCTCTTCTGCCTGGACGTCGCTCATGCGCTCTACTTCTTCCACAGCTTTCTTGATGGCGTCGACGGCGGCGTCCGGATTCACGATCACACCCTTGCGCAGTCCGCGCGCTTCCGCCTCGCCAATACCGACGATGTTAAGAAGTCCGCCGTCACCCGGTTCGCAAGCGATACACGTCACCCTGCTGGTTCCGATATCCAGGCCGATCGTGTGTGGGGTGCGCTTGGCCATCAACTTTTGCTCCTTAACAAAACCTTTCGGGTTCTCCGGTTCGACTTAGGTAGCACGAACTCGTCGTGGTCTCGTGTCAGCATCAGTTTCTTTCTTCTTCGCCTTCGGTTCCGTCTCTTTCTTTCTTTCCCTGGCGGCCGGCTTGGCCGCTGAACTCTGTTCTCGATCTGATTCAGTCCTGCGCCTCTCCAAATTGGCCGCGGCGTTTCGTTCGATATTTGTGCTCGCGTGAGTGCCGGACACGAATCCAACGATGGCGCCTTTGCCCTGGTTGAGATCGATATAACTGATCGCCGAACCGCGCGGCGTGTTTCGTTGTCCATCCAAAACTTCGAGAGCCTGCCGCAAGCGCTTGCCGAGATCCTGGGAACCTAAGCGCACTTCAATTTGCGAGTCGTCTTCGGCCAGCTGCGCCCGCACGTCGCGGAGATCGACTAGATTTACTTCGCTAACACGTTCCGATAAACCGAGGGCGTCCCAATCGCGCCGCAGCTCCATGAATTTTTGGACTCGCTCACTGTTTTCTTTGCGCGCCGCTTCGCCCTCGTCTTCATTCCAACCACGCAAAAAGAAGGGCGGAAGCTGATCGGCCGGCAACATCTCGCCAAGCGTCACAGCGTCTTCATCAACCCAAACAAAGCGACCCGCCGCGGTGCGCACGACCGCGCGCGGCTCTCGTTCCACGATCCGGACGCGGATACCGTCCGGCAACACTCTGGAAACCACGGCACGTCTGACCCAGGGTAGTCGCTCGAGCTTGCCGCTAAGCTCCGTCAAATCAGCTTGCCAAACTCCTGACTTCGCCACTTCCCGTTTCACTAAGCCCTGCACATCGGACAGCGAAGCGCGCGACTCGCCTTGCACTTCGACGGTGCTCAACTTAAAAAAACTTGCAGCCGAGGCCGCCTGGTACGCGGCGAAAACTCCGACTCCCAACGCAATGGCGATGATCACTTTCAACAAAACAGGGACGTAGCCGATCAGCGCGCGTAAGCGCTCGCTGGGTGACCGGCTCTCCGCATCGCGACGTGTCGGTCGTTGTGAAACTGCGTTGCTCCGGCGCTTCGCGTTGAGACCGCTACGATTTCCAACTTTTTGGGAGATAACTTGTTCTCTCACGTCGACTCCTTCTCAACTTCATCGGGGGTAGCGGCGGGCGCGTCGCCACTCGTTTCATCTTTCCGCGGTTCATTCGCACGCCAGAGTTCCACTTCATACTCGAGCTCAATTCCCTGTTCGCGCTTCACGCGCTCGCGGATCTCTTCCGCAAGTGCGAGAGCGTCTTCGGCCCGAGCGTTCTCGCCTTCCGTCACAATAAAATTCGCGTGAACGGGGGAAACAAGTGCGCTTCCACGGCGCACTCCTTTCATACCCATATCGTCAATCATCTTGCCGGTGCCCACCGTACTCGCCGGTGGATTCTTGAAGAAACAACCTGCCGAGCGCCCGCCGTGAGGTTGAGTGGCGAGGCGGCGGCTCTTAGCATCCTCCATTCGCGCCATGATGGCTGCGGCATCATCAGGAGTGAGTCGCAACGTTGCTCCCAGCAGCAGCTCGCCATCTTTGAAAGAGGTATGACGATAATTCCATTGCACGGTGTCGCCCGGTATCTCGACGACGCGCCCCTGGCGAGCGACGCGAACAGTTTCTGTTACTGTGCCAATCTCGTGGCCGTAAGCTCCGGCATTCATCCATAAGGCGCCACCGACCGTGCCCGGAATTCCGCCCAGCCCTTCAATTCCGGAGAGACCTTGCCGGGCGACATCAACACACAAGCGTGGTAACGAATACCCGGCACTAACGTGGACGAGATCACCCTCAAACCGAACTTCACCCTTCAAATCTTTCAAGGCCAGCACTACGTAATGGTGCTCGCCATCATCAGCAAGCACGTTGCTACCCGAGCCGAGCGCGCGCCAACCGATGCCGGCATTTTCCAACTCGTAAACGACGGCCGCTGCCTGCGCTTCTGTTTGCGGCGAAATCACCCAATCAATTGATCCACCTACGCGCAGACTGGTTAGCTCGGCAAAGCGTCGCCCGCGTTCCGCGCGCACGCCGAGACGCACGCTGATCTCAGCTATGGCCTCGTCCCTTTTTTGTAATTGCGCTTCGTTCAAGTAAACTCTAACCTTCGCCCCCCGGAGCTTTTTCTTTCAGCAAAGCCAACAACTGATCACTCACGCGACTGACCGTGCCGGCGCCCAACGTCAACACCAGGTCTCCGGGCTGCACGTGTGACCTCAAAATAGATGCAGCGCCTTCGAGTGCTCCGATATGCCGGGCGTCCTTGTGTCCGAATCGCTTGATTGCTTCAGTTAAGGCTTCTGCGGTGACGCCCTCGATCGGCTCTTCGCTCGCGGCATAGATGTCTGTGATGAAGAGCGAGTCGGCGTTATTAAAAGAGCGCGCGAATTCCTCCATCAGATCATGTGTGCGACTGTACCGATGAGGTTGAAAGAGGACGACAATGCGTCTGCCGCCGGAACCAATTTTCGCCGCGGCAAGGGTCGCTTTGATTTCAGTCGGATGATGCCCGTAGTCGTCGATGACGAGCACGCCCCCAACCTCTCCTTTGCTTTGAAAACGCCGCCCGGCGCCGCCAAAACTTCCCAAAGCTGAGGCAATCTGTTCAAAAGGAACATCGAGCTCGAGGCCAACGGCGATCGCTGCCAACGAGTTGTAAACGTTATGCAAGCCGGGTACGGTCAGATTGATCTCACCGACCGGCACCGAGCCACGCCAGACGGTGTAACTCGATCCGAAGGTTTCATTGAATCGGATGTTATGGGCGGAGATATCGGCCTGGGCGCTCAACCCGTATGTCATGCGCCGCCTCTCAATATGGGGAATGATTGCCTGCACGTTCGGATCGTCGAGACACAGCACCGACGCGCCGTAGAACGGCACCTTATTAACGAAATTTGTGAAGCAGGTACGCACGTCTTCCATGTCGTGGTAGTAATCCATATGTTCGCGATCGATGTTGGTTACGACGGCAATCGTCGGCGTTAACATCAGGAACGAACGGTCACTCTCGTCAGCTTCCACAACCATCAGATCGCTTTTCCCCAAATGCGCATTTGATCCGAATGCGCCAACCACGCCGCCAACTACGATCGTCGGATCGAGTCCCGCGTGACCCAGAACTGTCGCTACCATCGATGTAGTTGTCGTCTTCCCGTGCGAACCAGCGACAGCCACCGTGTGTGGTTTAAGTCGCATCAGCTCAGCCAACATTTCCGCCCGCGGAATCACGGGAATCGAGCGCTTGTGAGCTTCGACGATCTCGGGATTGTCTTCACGCACTGCAGTCGAACGAACCACCACTTGAGCATCACCGACGTTTTCACCAGCGTGACCTTCGGTAACTTCAACGCCCATCCGTTCCAGGCGATCGGTGGCTGGGGACTTCTTTTGGTCGGAACCGGAAACGCGGAAGCCCAGATTGATCAGCACTTCCGCAATCCCGGACATACCGATACCGCCGATGCCAACAAAGTGAACGTGTTGAATTCTGCGAAACATAATCAGTAGTCAGGAGACAGAAGACAGTAGGCAGTAGGCAGTAGGCAGTAGGCAGGAGCAGAAGCAGACGGCAGGGGTCATGACAACCTTGTGCTCTTTGCTGGCACTCCCCGGCGAAATTCGTTTCCAATGAGACTTCTTGGTTCGCTCTATCACTTGCTGTCTGCTCCTGCCTCCTGCTCTCGCTGTCGCTCCTGCCCCCTGCCTTCTGCCTTCCGCCTGCTGCCTTCTGCCTTCTGCTTTCTGCTTTCTGCTTTCTGCTCCTGCTTTCCGGCACTTACCGCTTCCGGTTCTCCAACAACTCGTGAATCAAATCAACCGCCGCAGCGGCCGCATCACCTCGTGCCAATTTGCGACTCGCTGTCTCCATCTGAACCAACTCGTCGGGCAACTGAACGAGTCGTTCAATCTCCTTCGCTAGCCTGCCGCCGCTTAAGTCCTTCTGCAGAATCATTCTTGCCGCCCCTTGCGCTTCGAGTGCTTCAGCGTTTCTTCGTTGGTGATCGTCGGCGGCCAACGGAAATGGAATCATGATTGCCGCTTTACCCGCCGCGATCAGCTCTGCTGTTGTCGTCGCACCGGCGCGACAAATTACAAGATCGGCTGCCGCGAATGATTTCACCATGTCGTCGATGTACCGGCGCACCTCCGCTTGTTCGCCCCAACCCGCGTCGAGATAGGCACTGCGCACTTGCTCAAAATCAGCTTCTCCAGTTTGGTGAGTTATTCGCAGTAGCCCCCGTTGCGCTTCCAGTTCCGGCAAGGCTGCGACCATTGCTTCGTTGATCGCATGCGCTCCTTGCGAGCCGCCGAAAACTAAGATTGAACACTGACTCGCATCACGTTGCCGGACTGGTATTTCAAAGAACTCGCGCCGCACCGGGTTTCCCGTCACTACTCCTTTGCCGCGAAAAAAAGGTAGCGACTCTTCAAAAGTGACGGCGGCTCTGTCGACAAAGCGAGCTAACTTCCGATTAGTCCAACCCGGCAATGCATTCGACTCCAAAACCAGGGTCGGCAGGTTCATCAGCGCTGCTGTCAACAACACTGGGCCCGAAACATAACCGCCAGCGCCAATCACTATGTCCGGCCGGAACTCGCGAATAATTCGGCGGGCGCCGGAGAAACTGCGCGGAAGTTTCGCCATGCTGCGCAACCTTGCCGCTGCTCCCACGCCTTTAAGGCCGGCACTGTCAATGATCGAAAGTTCAAAACCCGCTTGTGGTACCAACCTGTTTTCGAGGCCGCGCGTCGTGCCCACGAACCTGATCTGCGCCTTCTCATCTCGGCGCAGAATTTCCTTCGCAACCGCGATGCCCGGGTAAATGTGGCCGCCGGTCCCGGCAGCGGCTATCAATGCGCGCATGTTTATCCAAACCGCGACGACGCCAGGCGGCTCGCCGTGGCCATTCGCACGCGCGCTGGCGCTCCTTCATTTCTCGCTTTCGCCGATCTAAGCGCGCCAAAATCCACCGTTCCAACCGCCTGTTGCGAAACATTCAAAAGGATTCCCATGGCCGCTAGCGTCGGCACGAGCGACGAACCGCCGTAAGAAACAAACGGTAACGGAATCCCCTTGGTCGGCAGCAGGGACAAGACGACGCTGATGTTGAAAAGCGCCTGCGTTACGATCACTGTGACAAGCCCAAGCGAAAGCAACATGCCAAAGCGATCGGGCGCTAACAAAGCTGCTCGCAGACCGCGCCACAGGATCAAACAAAACACGGCAATCACCGCGAGCGCGCCCACCAGTCCTAATTCCTCGGCGATCACGGCGAATATGAAATCCGATTGGGCAAACGGCAGAAACAACATTTTCTGTTTACCCTGCGCAAAGCCGAGTCCATTCAGCCCACCGGAGCCTATTGCGATCAACGACTGCACCACCTGGAATCCGCTATTTTGCGGATCGGCCCAGGGATCTAGAAACGTGACCATCCGCTTGAGCCGCCAAGGCACAAGCAGCAGCAGTCCAATCAAGCCGACTAGGGCGGGCGCCGATGCAATTCCCAGATGGAGTAGACGAGCTCCAGCGGTGAAGGTGATTACTCCAAAAAGCACTACCAGCATCATCGCTGTTCCGAGATCGGGTTCCAGAACGATCAGAAAAGCGAGGGCCGCCGTGACTAACGCGCAGGGAACAAACGTTTGCCAGAAGCGTGCCTCTTCACCCGCGCGGCGCTCGAGGAAGTAAGCGAGAAAAATTGCAAGCGCTAGTTTCGAAAGCTCGGACGGCTGAAGCGAAAACCTGCTCAACTTAATCCAGCGGTGTGCACCGTTGATCTTGGGAAAGGCAAACACGGCAAGCAACAGCAACGTCGTGATAATCAGCAGGCCATAAACGATGCGCCGGTTTTTTAGTCGTCTATAATCAAACTGCATGGCCGCAAACATCACTCCGAATCCGACCAACGTAAAGATGCCTTGCTTGATGACATAGAAAAATTGGTTGTGACCTTCATTCTGCGCCAAGACCGCCGAGGCGCTGTACACCATCACCACGCCGAACAGTGCCAATCCCACCGTCGCCGCGAACAACCATTTATCTGGTGTAGCTTTTCTGGCCATCTTATCGATTGCCCAAAGTCCAATGTCCAAAGTCCAAAGTCTTCAATCGGGGATTGGACTCAATTCATAAACAACGATTCAAATTAGCAAGACAGACCTTGGACTTTGGACGTTAGACGTTGGACCTCGTCTTTAAAGACGTTTCCCCGGTGCTCGAAACTCTCAAACATGTCAAAGCTGGCACAGGCTGGCGCCAGCAAGACGACGTCGCCAGGTTGCGCCGCTGCAAAAGCACGAGTAACCGCATCCTGCATATCGGTTGCGCGCTGGTGCGGCGCATACTCGCCCAACTCACGCGCGATCGTCTCCGCGTCCTGCCCAATTAGAATCAGCGCGCGCGCGTGGGCCTTCACGAGCGAGGCCAACGGCGCATACGGGGCCTGCTTACCTTTGCCGCCCAGAATCAACACGACTTTTCCCTTTTCAGTCGCGAATGCCTCCAAAGCTTTCACCGTAGCGTCAACGCTTGTTGCTTTCGAGTCGTTGTAAAACTTCACGCGATCAATTTCGCGCACGAACTCGAGCCGATGCTCGACCGGTTGAAAGCGGCTTATCGTTTCCCGCATCGAATCCGGAGCAGCGCCGCACGCTAGTCCGGCTGCTAGCGCGGCCAGCGCATTCTCAACATTGTGCTGACCACGCAACTTCATCTCGTCACGTCGCAAAAGCACCTTCTCGCCAGCCGCCGTCCGGGAAATCAATTTATCGCCGCGCAAGAAAAGTCCTTCCGCAAGTTCACAATTGCCGCTGAATTCGACCACATGAGCGCGCAGCCCCTGCGCCCACGAGGAAACAATCTCGTCGTCAGCATTCAAGACCGCGACGTCAGATGGCGTTTGATTCATGAAGATGCGGTGCTTGGCAGCCGCGTACGCAGTTAAAGATTCGTAACGATCCATGTGATTCGGCGTAACGTTCAAAACCAGTGCTACTGTCGGGTGGAAATCCTTAATCGTCTCCAGCTGAAAACTCGAGAGTTCTGCCACCGTCCAACCATCCGCCATTGAACTTTCCACAAGGGAAATCAGCGGCGTCCCGATGTTGCCGCCCACTTGCACGGTCAATCCGGCATCTTTCAGGAGCTGCCCAATCAGGGCCGTAGTAGTTGTCTTCCCGTTTGAGCCGGTAATGCCAACGATGCGGCCTTTCAAATGGCGCGCAGCCAATTCGACTTCGCCGATAACCTCTGCCCCAGCTCGCTCAGCGTATCTGATCGGGATGCTCTTGCTTGGAACGCCCGGACTCACAACTACCAGTTCAATATTGTCGAGTAACCAACCCGGCAGCTCACCTGCGACGCAGCCAATGCCTTGGTTCTTGAGAGCTCGCGCGTCCGAGCTCCATTCTTCAAAGGGCTTCTGATCGTTCAGCGCAACAGTAGCGCCGCGGGCTGCGAGAAACTTCGCGCAGGCAATTCCGCTGCGCGCTGCTCCAATGATCAAGACTTTCTTGCCGGCGACATCCACATCAGTTCCGTGTTTCGGGTTCCGAGTTCCGAGTTCGCTAAGGATCCTCTTCCGTTTCTTCGATGCCGGATGACAATTTCGAACTAAACCAAGTTCGAACCCGAAACTCGGAACTGGAAACTGCCAAGCCGGAACTCGAAACTCGAAACCGCCTCAGCGTAGTTTCAAAGTCGAGAGACTCAACAATGCAAAAAGTATTGCCAGGATCAGAAAGCGAAAGACGATCTTCGGTTCCTTCCAATCCTGCATTTCAAAGTGATGATGCAACGGCGTCATCTTGAACAGTCGCCTGCCGGTTCCCGTCGTTCGCTTCGTCATCTTGAAGACGCCCACTTGCAACATCACCGACATGGCTTCCATAACAAAGACTCCGCCCACCATCACCAGCATGAACTCCTGTTTCGTCAAAATGCTGACTGTCCCGATCGCGCCGCCGATCGCCAGACTGCCAACATCACCCATGAACACTTCCGCGGGCGGCGCGTTATACCAAAGGAACCCCAGACTGGCTCCCGCCATCGCGCCGCAGAAAACGGTCAGCTCCGCAGCCTCCGGTCGATGCGTCAATTCCAGATAACGTGCCCAACGCGCATCGCTGCTTAGATAAGTGAAGCCTGTCATCGCCGTCATCGCTATAAACGTCACGCTGATGGCGAGACCATCGAGGCCGTCCGTCAGGTTTACCGCGTTAGACCAGCCCATCAAGACGATGATGATCAGAACGAGATAGAGATACGGGCCAATGTAACTGACGCCGTAAGGCTCCGCCGTTGCTTTCAAAAACGGGATGCTGACATTCCAGGAATAGTCACTGGCGAGGTACTTGGTCGAAATAAAAAGTACCGTCCAGACGCCCAATGCGATCAAGAATTGGAAGATCAACTTCTGCCGACCCGTTAAGCCAAGACTTCTCTGCTTCGCCATCTTGGCGTAGTCGTCCATGAAGCCAATGGCGGCGAAGAGCACAGTCGCGACGATTACGGTCCAGATGTAGAGATTCGAGAGGCGCGCCCACAGCAGAGTCGAAATCAAAACCGAGCCGACTATCAGCACACCACCCATGGTCGGAGTGCCTCGTTTCGCCATGTGTCCTTGCGGACCTTCTTCGCGAATCTGCTGGCCAATGTTCCAGCCCTTGAGCGCCCGAATCAGCGCGCCGCCGAACAGGAGCGAAAGTAACAACGCGGTGATTGAGGCGTAAGCGGTGCGAAAGGTGACGTACTGAAAAACGTTGAGCGCCTTGATCAGAAACCAGTCCTTCTCTTTGAAGTGACCGTAAAGCAGCTCGTATAGGAAGTAGTAGATCACAGTAATCAGAAAGTCAGGAGTCAGGAGTCAGCAAACGACTTACGAATGGCACTGACGACCTTATCCGTTGCCACACCTCTCGAACCTTTAATTAACACCAAGTCACCGTGTTTTAGTTCGCCGATAATTGCAGCGGCGGCCTCATCAGAGTCGTTAAAAAACCGAACTTGATCTAAGCCAGCCTCCTTTGCTCCTTTGACTAACTCTTCCGCTAGACCGCGTACTCCCCAAACGACATCAACTCCCATCCGCGCCATTTCGCGACCAGCTTCGCGATGCAATTCCGCCGCATTCAGTCCCAACTCCAACATCTCGCCGGCGATCACGATGCGTCGCTTGCTCTTCTCACTGCCATCAATAATCGTCCGCACCATGCTAAGCAAAGAACGCGGGTTTGAGTTGTACGAATCATCAACAACTCTAAAACCGGCAGCAAAGGTGAGCGTGGCGCCCCGCATTGCAGGCGGCTTGGCATCTTTCAGTGCGGCGGCAATCTGCGCGGGTTTCAGTTCCAGACACGTTCCCACGGCGGCGGCAGCAAGCGCGTTCATCAAGTTGTGCCGGCCGCTCATATGCAAAACCGCTGGCGCTTTTCCCAGCGGTGTTTGCAACTGGAAACTGATTGAACCAAGGTGGGTCGTATCGATCTCGGTAGCAGTCACATCTGCTGGCCGATCAATACCAAAAGTGAGCGTCCGTCCCGAGTGTCGACCCCGCATCTTGATTACAAAATCGTCATCGGCGTTCAGAACGGCGACGCCTTCCGGTTTTAATCCTTCAATGAGCTCCGCTTTTGCCGCAGCAATGTTTTCGATTGAACCAAGGTATTCAAGATGAACAGGCGCCACCATTAGCTCCACGCCAATGTCGGGGGGAGTGATTTCTACCAGGCGGCGAATTTCGTGGGTGGGTGAAGACATTCCCATTTCCAAAACTGCAATATCAAACTGGTCAGGCAACTGACCCGCGCTTACCAATCTCAAAACCGACAAAGGCAAGCCCAGTCCGTTGTTGTAGTTCCGCTCGCTCTTCAACACCCGCCGGCCGGCGCCGGAAAGCACTTGCGCGGTAAGCTCCTTGGCTGTTGTCTTGCCCGCGCTACCTGTGATTCCGACCACCGGCCGCCCCCATGCTTCGTAGACTCGGCGCGCCAGCGTTTGCAGGGCCGCTATCGCGTCGTCTACGAGCAGCAAACGATCCTTGTATTGAAGCAAATTCTCGTCAGTGTTAACGCGCTCGGCTCGGGCGACTGCGGCGATCGCTCCGCGTGCAAATGCGTCCGCGATAAATTCATGAGCGTCCGCAAAAGTCCCATTGAAGCCGGCGCGCGCATAATCGTCCTGAGACAAAGCAAAAAACAACTCGCCCGTTTTCACCGAGCGCGAGTCAATCGAGAAGTCCGTAATTTGTTTGTCAAACAACTCGGCGCTGACGAAAGTTGCATCAGCGCCCATCAGTATCGACGCTTCCCTGACATTCACGTTATTTCAGCCTCGTCCAGTCCCTGTCTGCTCATGTCTTCCGTGTTTGCGGCAACGTTTAATCCAGCGGATGCGAAACCCGCGTTCGTCGTAAGTTCTTCCAAGCGGGCCGGGGCGTCGTTTGCTCGAACTGTTCGCAGTCGTCGCCTACAAGCTTCAATGCGACAGCTTACTCCATTACCAAAACCGGTACGGGTCGGCCTTCGTTGGGGGATCATCTGTTGACTCCGTTTTATGTCAGAGTTGCAATGTCAAAAAACCAGTTCCAAACGGCACTGCTTGTTCACCTCGCGCGCGCGAAATCGATGTAAACAACTTGCCCGGCATTCAATTCACTTCCGGGCGCTGGGAACTGTGAAGTTGCGCGCCCTTCGCCCCGCGCCTCCAGCTTCAAACCCAGTTGGCCACAAGTACGCGCCACATCTCGAATACTGCGGCCACTCAAGTCGGGCATTAGGATCGAGCTCTTATTTGCAGCCGCATAAATAATCTCGCCGCCGTGCCCATCGCTTCCTGCCACGCTGGGCAAAGTCGCTTTCCGGGCGAGCTCAGTTTGGACTTCTTCATCGCTGCTCTGCGGACTCACTTCAGGAATCGCTGCTTGCGCAATCTGCCCGTCCGGTAACTTGAAGTACGTATCTGGGACCACTCCGAGATCAGGCAATATTTGTTCGGCGATTTCCCGGAAGACCGGAGCAGCCACATCTCCGCCGTGATAAGCGCCGCCCGGCTCGTCAATCACTACGATAATTACTACCGAAGGATTGGTGACGGGAGCAAAGCCGACGAATGACGCTACGTGTTTGGTCTGCGAATAGGTTTTTGTTTTGGGATCGATTTTCTGCGCGGTGCCGGTTTTCCCTGCAGCAGTGTAGCCATTGAGTTGCGCGAGCTTTGCGGTGCCGTTCAGGGTCACGCTCTCTAGCATTTGCCGGAGCGCGCGCGCCGTCTCAGCATTCACCACGCGCCGCTGTTCCGGATCTGCGCGATACACAGTCGCGCCTGCTGCTGTGCGAACTTCACGCACGAGATGCGGGGCCACGCGAACGCCGTCGTTCGCGAGCGCGCCAAAGGCTGCGGCCATCTGCAACGGCGTCACTCCGATTTCCTGACCAATGGCGATCGATCCGATCGAGGATGGCTGCCAACGACTCACGGGCCGTAAGAGCCCCGCAGTCTCACCAGGCAATTCGATTCCGGTGCGCGAGCCAAAACCAAAGCGCTTGATGTAGTCGTACATCGTCGGATCGCCGACTCTTATTCCCAGTTTGATTGCCGCGACGTTGCTCGATTTCGCTAGAGCTTCGGTAATGGTCAGGCTGCCAAACGAATGATGATCGTGGACCACGCGACCGGCGACTTTGATAGCTCCCATCTGGCAATCAATGCGGTCGTCAGGTTTCACTAATCCCTTTTCAATCGCCGCGGAAAAGGAAACGATCTTGAAAGTCGAGCCGGGTTCATAGATGTTCTGCAACGCCCAGTTAGCCCGCGCCTCCGGTTTCGACTCTCCTGGCTTGTTGGGATCGAAGGTTGGGGCGTTAGCTAGGGCAAGAATTTCACCGCTGCGCGGATCGAGAACAATTGCAGTGCCCGACTTTGCTCTTGATTTGGCGATCGCCGACAACAGAACTTGTTCTGCTCGATACTGAATTGAATGGTCGAGCGTCAGGATGATCGTGTGGCCCGGCGTGCCTGGCTGCTCGAAACTCTCATACGGATTTCCTTCAGAGTCTTTTTCGATAAAGAGCTTGCCGGGCTCGCCCGTAATCTTTTCGTTGTAAAACTGCTCGACGCCCCCCAAGCCCGCGCCATCAATCCCAACGAAGCCCAGAACGTGAGCGCCGATTGACCCATTCGGATAGAAACGCTTCGGCTCTGAACGGAAGTTCACTCCAGGCAATCCCTGGGCGCGGATTGCCGTTGCTTGTTCAGCCGATAGCCGCCGCGCAATCCAGATAAACCTGCTGTTCTTTGTCTTCGCCTCTTCTAATCTGCGTTGCAGATCTTCTTTTTTAAGTTTGAGAACTGAAGCTAACCCGGTCGCGGTGCAAGCGATATCGCCGGCGCTTTCCAAATCAGCAGCGTCGATGAAAATCGATTCGGTTTGAATGCTGCGGGCCAGCTCGCGTCCCTGTCTGTCAAGCAAAGTGCCGCGCTGGGGCGCGGTTTCAATTGCCTGTTGCTGTTGCGAGCGCGCTCGCTCGCCGAGTGCTTCGTGTTGCGAAACTTGTAGATAAACCAGCCGCACGCTGATCGCGAACACCCAAAAGACGATAAACGCCGCGACGAAGAGCGCGCGGCGAATCGAGGCATCAGGTCGAATTTTAGATTCAGCGGAAAGGCGTGCCAGCATTGCGGACATGATCCCCTTAAACGGTACCGCGAGGGAAACAGCACCAACCTTGATTTACTGCGCCGAAGTAGCGACGTAATTAGCTAACGATTGAAAGAAGCGGACGGATGAATTAGTGCCGTAGCGACCGGCAGTTGTCTTCCGGGCTTTCGCGTGCCGACCTGTCCTGGTTGCAATGGTTTCAGTCCCAGTTGACGGGCAGCCGCTTCGAGCCGCGCAGGGGACGACGCTCGTTCCTTTTCGAGGATCAGACGCTCTTGTTCTTCAAGCAACTTTTGCCGCTCAACTCGCAGCGACTCACTTTCGTATCCGTAATGAATCGCCGCGAAGTGCTGTCCGGCGGCAAAGACAAAGCCGCCGCAAAGCGCCAAAGCGCACCCGAGCTGCAGGGCCAGCCGCGAGAGCGCCCGCAGATCACGCTCGCGCTTAACATTTGAATTCTGATGTGGGAGCGAATGTCTGTTCATGGGGCTTCGGTCTCCAGTGACGAATTAGAATCAACCAGACTCAGGAATGCGGGAGACTGAGTTTCCGGCAAGCTCGCAGCTTGGCACTTCGCGCTCGCGGGTTCTCTTCCACTTCTTCGTAATCGGGAACCACTGGACGTCTCGTCAAAATCTCTACCACCTTGCGTACGCCGCAGGAGCAAACGGGAACGCGCGGCGGGCACTGGCAATAGCCTGAAAGCCGCCGGAGTTCCTGCTTGATGACCCGATCCTCAAGCGAATGGAAACTTATTGCGACGAATCTACCGTCCGGTTGTAAAAGATCGATTGCGGTTTGGACGAATTGGTCCAGCTCTTCAAGTTCGCGATTGACGGCGATGCGTAAGGCCTGAAAAGTACGCGTCGCTGGATGGATTCCCTTTCCTTTGCCCTGGCCCGTGGCCCGTTGCACCAGGTCGGCCAAAGCCTTGGTAGTTGTTATCGGTGTCCCTTGTTCTCGCTTTTCAACGATCCACTTAGCTATCCGGCGGGACCGCCGCTCTTCGCCATATTCAAAAAGGACTCGGGCAATCTCTGCTTCCGGCAATTGCTCCAACAACTGGGCTGCTGTTTCCTCTCCACTCGCCGGGTTCATGCGCATGTCTAGAGGCGCATCCCAGCGGAAACTGAAACCTCGTTCCGGTGCGTCGAACTGCATTGAAGAAACACCGAGGTCGGCTAAGACACCTTGCACTTCCGCTTCACCCAGCTTAGCGAGAACTGTCTGAATTTCTTTGAAGTTCACCGCGACTGCGCGAAATCGGTCACCGAATTTAGCGAGACGCTTGCTCGCGTAGTGAAGTGCTTCGGGATCTAGATCGAGGCCGATGACGCGAGTAGCTTCAGAGGATTCAAGGATGGCTTCGCTGTGACCACCGAGGCCCAACGTGCAATCGACGAAGAGGCCTCCACGCTGCGGGGCGAGGAATTCAATCGTTTCCCCAAGCAGCACGGGGCGATGGGGCGCGCCTTTGCCCCCCAAAGGCGCAGCCATCACCACCGCCCCGTGATCTCGTTCAAAGAACTGTCAATCGGATTGCCGATTGCCGATTTAAGATTGCCGATTGGTGCTTTGCGATCCACGCTAGATTCCCAGTCTGGCGATAGCCGCTTCGTCCTCTTCCGTGTACGGGTCCGCCAGCATGCGTGCCTTAAATTTATCGAGCTCCCAAACTTCCAGGTAAGTCAGGTAACCCATCACCGCCACATCGCCGATTACTTCCGCGCTCTTCCGCAAGAGGGGATGAATCAGTAGCCGACCCTGACCGTCAATCGTTGCTTGTTGGCCGTAGTAATTAGTTCTGTCAAGGAACTTGCGCCGCGCGGGATCCATCGTTGGCAAGAGCGAAAGCCGCTGTTCGATCGACTCCCATTCCGGCAGCGGGTAAATGCGCACGTTGTCACCCGCTAAGCTTGTGATGTAAAACTCGGTGCCGTGTTTTTCTTCGATTAGGCGGCGAAAAGGCGTCGGCACTTTCAGCCGACCCTTCACGTCTATCCGGGCCGTGTAATTCCCCCGCAGCATATCGTTCGCCCAATCATCGATAGGTTTTGTGGGTGGCCTTCTAAGGAAAAGTAGCTAAATGGTCAGGTGCTAACGAGGTTGGACCCACTTCCGACCACTTTCGACCACCCGAAGCGGATACTACGCTTGGCTATTTTTGCTGTCAATACCCAAATCTGGGAAATACAGGTTTTTTAGGCGGGTTTTGAGGAGCGCGAAAGATAACTGTTCGCCTCTTGTTTGCCGGTGGCCTGCGGTCTCAGGTCTCAAGTCTCAGGTCTCAAGTCAGGTCTCTTGGTCGGGAGAAAACTTCTCTTAAGTTTGGTATTTGAGATCTGAGACTTGAGACTTGAGACTTGAGACTTTTCGAGCAATGACGCCCAAATTAGCCAAGGGTCGGACCATGATGTATATTGACGCGCCGTGTTCAATTCCTTGAATTACTTCGTTGAGTAGCACCGGATGGAGCAAACTTTCGGACGCCTGCCGGAACTGCTCCTGTTCGGCCTGCTCGCCGCTGGAGCAAACCTGGTTGGCGGACTCGTCCTAATAAAGGCGGGCGTTCATCGGCTGGGAGAGCGATCCCTCAAGTATCTCGTCGCTCTCGGCGCCGGCTTCATGCTAGCGGCAATCTTCATCGAAATTCTCCCGGAAACCATCAGCATTTGGACCGAAAATCGGACTGGCGTGCGTGCCGCTGAGGCGGTTCTGGGCGCCATGACGCTATTGTTGGCCGGCTATCTGGTAATCCAGCTCTTCGAACACACGATTGCTCCGCACTTTCACTTCGGCGCCGAAACCCATCCTGAATCATTTATGAAGCCGGCGGCAGCTTACACAGCCGTAGGCGGTCTCGTTATTCACACTTTCTTTGACGGCGTTTCAATAGCCGCAGCTTTCCTGGTGAGTTTTCGGGTGGGTCTGCTCGTCTTCGTGGCCATATTGCTCCATAAAATGCCAGAGGGTTTTACTGTTGCTTCGATCATGCTGGCATCGGGACGTTCCAACAAAAAGGCGCTGCTGGCGACCGCGGCAATCGGAGCTGCGACCCTCGCAGGCGTAATTGGAGTCGCGCTGCTACAGGCAAAGGTCCACTCGGCAATAGCCTACGCCCTTCCCTTCTCTGCGGGCGTCACGCTCTACGTAGCGGCGAGCGATCTGATTCCCGAGGTGAATCATAATGAGCATCGGAACCCAACGGTCTCAATTGTCGTTTTTGTAGGAGTGGCCCTGTTCTATTTGTTACATAAAGTGATCGAGGGTTAAGCTAGTAGCGAATCATTTGAAAAAGTTTTCTATTCCAGGGTTACCTTTGACTTTCCGCGTTGCTCCGCTGATGGTCGCGCTCGCGATCATCCTCTTATTAACCGGCAGCAGTGCTGCGCCGTTCGGCCACGCATTTGGGCAAGCGACGCCGCAATCGCCCGTCCCGCTCCCCGTTCCCTTCAATCCAATTGTCGATAACGCCAACGTGATCGATGCGGAGACCCGCAAGAAGCTCGAATCCATCTACCTGAACCTGAAAGAACGTGCAAACACTGAGTTTGCAGTGGTAACTGTAGACACCACAGGCGATCGTGACATCTTCGAGTACTCGTTGGCTGTCTATCGCGGCTGGGGAATTGGAACCAAAACGAATGACGGCTTCTTACTATTGCTCGCGGTAAAAGATCGCAAGTACTACACGCAGGTTGGTTACCACCTTGAAGGCGATCTGAACGATGGACTGGTGGGACAGATTCAGCGCGAACGACTCGTACCGCAGTTAAAGAAAGGAAACTACAGCCAGGGCATTAACGACACCATTCAAGCGTACGTTGCCACCTTAGCGGAGAAGCGCGGCTTCACAATCGAAGGCATCGATCAACGCTACGCCTATCGTGAACCGCGCACACAACCAGGTATCGGCAGCAGATCGGGTGGCCTTTCCCGAGGCTTTTGCACCCTCTTGATAATTCTCGTGGTCGTCATTTTCCTTATTTCATCGATGAAGCGTGGGGGACGCGGCGGTGGGGGCGGTTGTTTGAATTTGTTGCTTTTGAATACGTTGCTCAACAGCGGCGGTCGCGGCTGGGGTGGTGGCTCAAGTAGTGGCTGGGGGAGCGGCGGCTTTGGCGGTGGC
>JBGSYG010000013.1:0-6104 GCA_041750995.1 Pyrinomonadaceae bacterium
TTCGTCCGGCTTCGACTGCTTTCAGGATCGCGATGATCTGATGCTCACTAAATTTGCTCTTCTTCACTTTGGCCTCCTGGCGTCATACTCGCCCGGAAACCTCTACTTTTCAATGGCCCTGTTTTTGGGGAGGGTTACAACCGACTCGCACTGATAGAAAGCAAGGAAGTCACGGCCGACGAAACCCTTGAACTGCTCATCCCCAAAAAAGCCCTGGCCGAGTTGTCGAAGATCACCAATGGCCACGAAGGACCCCTGAGCTTCTCAACCGACGAAAACCATATCTACTTTCAAGTCGGTACCCGGACTCTAATCTCTCGCCTCATCTACGGACAGTTTCCCAATTACGAAATGGTCATTCCAAAAGAGAACAACCTCATCGTAAGAATGTCCGCCGCCGCCTTTCGCGAAGCCATCAAACGAATCGCCCTGATGGCCGATGAACGAAGCCACGCCATCAAACTTGAAATCAAACAAAACGAAATCCGGATCACGGCCCAATCCCCTGATGAAGGCGAAGCAGCAGAAGCGATCCCAGCCGAGTATGATGGAGAAGAGATCACAATCGGCTTTAACAGCAACTACCTTCTCGACTACTACCGCCTGTTCCAAAACGGAACCGCAATCAAAATGGAATTAAAGGACGGGAACTCGCAAATTCGCATGCAACCTGCGGAGTCAATTGACGCCGCGCCCGTCTCGATCGTCATGCCTATGCGCATCTAGGAGACTTGCTTAAAACAACCACGACTGATTCAGGAGAATACAGTTCGCAACTCACTTTTAGAGTCTGCAACTTACAAATAAAGTCCGAGACTTCTGACGACAACGGCAAATTTGGATCGTCAAGGTGTAAAAGCTTGTCGATAACAACGGCGCGCCTTAGGGAAAAGTCATGTTTTTGACGCGTAACACGCTGGTAAGCTTCGCGCTGATTCGTCTGTTCATCCTCGTTCCTCCTCCAAACCCGCACTGCGTTCCGATTACGGCGGTCTAGACGCCTATCCATATCTGCGTATCGCTTTTTCTTCCTCATCTCGATGGTCGCTAGTACGGATCCGGCGTGCCCGGTGCTATCGGCGGACCTTTTCAGGCTCTGCTCAAATCCACCATGACCTTGATGGCCGGCCCTGACATCAATGAACTCTGGAGGCTGTCTGCGGGTATTCCTCCTGGATCGGTGATGAGATTGAGCGCCTTGGGCTTGCGCAACCCCATATCAGCCCGCCGACGTTGACAAATTACGAAGATCGGCTCAGATTTTCCTCAAAACCGCGTAAGGAAGGGATGGAGAGGTTATGGCACAGGGAAAAGGCGCACCTGATGCACCGGGTATGAGAGGCAATCGTTCTCGCACTGACAGGGGTCCACTACGCAATAAACGCGACGACACTGAAATCGGCAAAATCGAGGAAAAATATAATATTGACACCGGGTTTCGAAGTGATGCTCATCTCGGAACCGTGCAAGACTACTTCGGCGTCGATAATATAAAGGACTTGGTAAGTACGGTTCGGAAAGAAGGCGGCAAGTGACATTACTGGGAGAAATTTAAAACACCAGGCAGGCGCGGCGACGTTGAAACTCTAGACATTGTTTCGGCTGTTGTCGACAGTCTTTGAAGAAGTACGCGCCGAACATCGTTAAGTTCGCTGGCGACATCGTCAGTGACGAACGTGAACACGGTCTTCCACCCTCCCACCTAAAGCATTCCCCGCAATCGTTCTTGCTTAGCTTCCTTTGGCGTCTTGGCGCCTTGTCATTTCTGCAATTGAGTTTAGTGGAGGTTAAGTGCAACTCGGCAAAGTCGCCTGAATCGTAGGCTCATCCAAGAAACCAGGAGGCAATCGGTGCAGTACTTTAAGTTGATGGTGGGATGGTGACGGTTCTCGAAGAAATTCTTGAGTGGTCTCAAGAGCGGCCGGCTTGGCAGCGTGACGCACTGCGCCGCCTCGTATTAAACGGCGACGTTTCAGATGCTGACATTCAAGCGGTTACTGAAATCTGTAAGGCCGCGCATGGATTATCGGAGCAACAGATCGTAACTCCGCTAAACGCTGATCACATCCCCGATATTACCGCTGGCGCACCGATCTCGCTGGTTTCGATCTTTCACCATCGCGGAGTTAACGCCCTAGCTGAAGATCAAACACTTATGTTTGGTCCCAATCTCACTATAGTCTACGGCGACAACGCAGCGGGCAAGACGGGATATATCCGTATTCTTAAGAGCGCCTGCCGCGCCCGTGGTCAGGAACAAATCCTCGGCAATGTCGTATCCGACGGTACACCGTTCTCACCTGTAGTTTCGATCAAATACAAGGCGGGAACCGAAGCCGACGAACGAGAATGGACCGGAAATGGCCAAGATGACTTTATCTCGCGCGTGAGTGTATTTGACACCCAATGTGCCGCGGTTTATCTCACTGAGAAAACTGACGTCGCCTTCCGACCGCTTGGACTCGACCTATTTGACAAGCTCGTACAAGTCTGCAAGGCCGTGCGGGCCCAGCTGGAGCGCGAACAACGCAGTCTGTCGGTAAGTAGGTTGGCGACTCTGCAAGCGGAAATCCCAGAAGGAACGGCTGTCGCAAAACTCCTGACGACCATCAGTTCGCTCACAAAACCCGAAACAGTCCAGGAACTCGCCCGCGTGTCGCCAGAAGAAAATGGCCGGCTTGGGTTCTTGGAGAAGTCTATGCTCGACCTGCAAGCAAATGACCCGAAAAAACTAATCCGGGCCCTTAGCCTTCGGGCAGGCCGAATCGAAACGCTGGCGCGGCATCTCAGGCACGTAGAAGCAACACTCTCGGCGGAAGCCGTGACCGCCGTGTTCGATACGCGAACTGTAGGTCGCCGCAAAAGCGAGGAAGCCAAAAGGATCCGCGACAATACGTTTCCAGATCCCATGTTATACGGAACAGGTTCCGAGGATTGGACGGCGCTTTGGGAATCGGCCCGTCGGTTCTCAGAAAATCAGGCATATCCCGGGCTCGACTTTCCGGTCGTGGAAAATGATGCACTTTGCCTGCTTTGTCAGCAAGGCATAGATCACACGACCGGACACCGTCTCAGGCAGTTTGAGGCGTTTGTGGCCTCCACAGTGGAACGGGAGCTTCGACAGATCAGGGAAACATTCGCTGGACTAAGGAAAAATTTCACCGATCTCGCGACGCTGCCCGAAAGCATCAAGGAGGCCCTGGATGAAATCGCAATCGAAGATGAGCCCGTAGCAAATGCTATTACCGCGGCGCTTTCGGTAAACGAAAACCGTCGCCTTGCCGTGGCTAGCGCTCTGCTCAAAGACGAGGATCTGACGGCCGATTGTCCATCGCTGGCGACCGTTGCTGAACAGACCAATGTACTCGCGAAGCAAATCGAGTCACGGATTCAAGCGTTGCGCACTACTTCAGCGGACGAGTCACGGAAGGGCGTGGCAGCCGAAGCGAACGAGTTGCGAGCACGCAAGTGGCTGGCAACACGTCAGCAGGCTGTGCTCGATGACATAGAGCGAAGGAAGAGGTACGCAGCATATAGCCTTTGCATAGAAGAGACCAGGACTCACGCGATTACCCAAAAGAGTACGGCTGTAACCAAGATGGCCGTTACGCAGAAACTGAAACAAGGTTTTAGGGACGAGCTAACAAATCTTGCCTTTCATCATGTCGAAGTCGAACTTAAGGAGGTCGGCGGAACCGAAGGTGTTCTTTACCACAAGCTCATTCTCACGCGCGCTCCCGGCGTCGAACTCCCGAAAGTTGTGAGTGAAGGCGAGCAGCGTTGCCTGTCCATCGCCGCGTTCTTTGCCGAGCTCAGCACCGCCGACGATCGCTCAGGAATCGTGTTTGACGATCCGGTCTCTTCGCTGGATTACAGATGGCGCGAAGCAGTGGCGCGTCGACTGGTCCAGGAGGCACGCTCTAGGCAGGTGATAGTTTTCACTCACGACATCGTCTTCCTTCTCCTCCTCAAGCAGTTTGCTGAAGAATTCCAGATCCCCCAACTTGACCAGCACGTGCGGCATCTCTCTAAGGGCGCAGGTGTCTGCGCAAACGAACTGCCTTGGGTCGCGCTGCCAGTTAGAAAGAAAATCGGATACCTAAATAACGAATGGCAGTCCGTCGACAAGCTATTTCGCGACGGTCATCAGGCGGCTTATGAAAAGGAAGCCAAGTACCTTTACGGGTTGCTGCGAGAGGCGTGGGAGCGCGGACTCGAGGAAGTTCTTCTCGGCGGCATTGTAGAGCGGTTCAGACCGGGCGTTCAGACACAGCATATTGCGATCATCGCCGATATCACAGACGAAGATTGCCGGACCGTGGACGCAGCAATGTCCAAGTGTTCGAAGTGGTTACCCGGGCACGATCAAGCCGCAGCCGCGCGCGCTCCAGTTCCTGAACCATCGGAACTCAAGGCAGATATTCAAGAACTTGAAAACTGGGTCAGTTCAATCCGTAAGCGGCGCTGAGAGGAATTCGCGACCAGATGGGAATGTTGTCGCACCAGCACCTAATTCGACTATCCATGTCGCCTACGATCCTTGTTAGAACGTAGGCCAGAGTCCACCGCTACTGACGAGCTTCAATCTGATAAATTCACCTCATGTTCGAGTCGAAATTGAACGCAGCAGCCTTTGAATCAGATATCACGGAATTGACGAAGCCGCTAAATGGACAATATCCCCGTCCGTGGATGACTGATCTCAGCGATCCTTTACAAGCCAAGGTCTTTGTCGTCGGAAGGAATCAGGCAAAAACCTATTGCGTCGAGTCGATCGGCCACCACAGCCGCCATCTAAATGCGCTATTTAATCGCAACGGTGAGACCTGCCGAGGCCTATACGATGAACTCTCTAAAGGTAAGAGTTCCCCGACCCGGCAAAATATTGATTTGTTGGCGAACGAGTTGCGGGACGCTGGCGTGTACGACATCTTAGAAACCAATGTTATTTGCTATTCAACCCCGATGAGCTCTGACTTGTCTCGGCGTCTTCATGCCGGCGGTCAGCAACGTGGAGATGAGATTTTCCGTTACCTACTTAAGACGATCAGACCATCAATGTTGATTGTTCATGGTGGATCTAGTCGCAGCGCGCTCGAAAAGGCACTTGGCGCAAAGTTGCCGTCAGTCCCTAGCAACCCTGCGAATTTAACGAAAGCAAATATCAATCACGGTGAACTTAATGTAATCGTGTACCCCATCCCAAGTTTGGCACCTCCGGCGTTCAACGCCTGGAAGAAATGGTCAGCAGAGTATCTACACAGATTAGCAGTCGATATTGCAGATGAACTTAGTCACCAAGCCGCTTGAGGCAGCGCCGGCCACGTCACTAATCATCGTCTAGCCCGTTCGCGAAAGTTAATAGATCCAACAACCGGCATCTCCTCACCTGAGATGCTCCAGGCGTTGCTCAGCCTTCCGCACCCTACCTAACCCGTTACCCGGATAAAGAAGCGGAACGCAATCCGTTGCGCTCTCGCAAAAAGGTCCTACACAGCAAAGACCCTCAATAACCCAATCGCATAGTGAAGCACAGAGCCGCCTGTCAACTTCTAACCGCCATCGACGACGGGAATGAAGCCGCCGCCACACTTCTCGATCCAAACTATGCGGTCCAGCAAAAATTCGATGGCAAGCGCATCATGCTGCACATCGAGCGTTCGTCCATTACGGCACATAACCGAGAAGGCCTCACTTGCAGCGTCTCGCCTGACATCATTGCCGAAGCAAGACAATTCGAGCCCATCGCGCCTGTCATATTCGATAGCGAGTGGATCCGGGAAACAAAAACTCTCCACGCATTCGACCTTCTGGAAATCAACGGCACAGACGTGCGCCCCTGGAAATTCATTGAACGCAACAGCCAGCTACTGGCAACACTCCAGGCGGCCAGGACGAGATCGATTCAGATTGCAAGGACTGAATTTGAACAGGCAGGCAAGATCGACCTATTGCAAGAAGTCCATGCGCGTAACCTCGAAGGCATCGTACTGAAGAAAATTGACTCTCCCTATCGCACCGATCGACAGCCTGACCAATTCAAACACAAGTTCACGGTAGTCAGCTCGTTTGTAATCACTAAAAAGAACGAAAAAGATTCCGTT
>JBGSYG010000014.1:0-71330 GCA_041750995.1 Pyrinomonadaceae bacterium
CTACAGCGATGCCATATCGATGACGAAGCGATACTTCACGTCGCTTTTTAGCAGGCGGTTGTAGGCGTCATTGATCTGAGACATCTGGATCATTTCGATGTCCGCAGTGATCCCGTGCTCAGCGCAGAAGTCCAACATCTCCTGAGTCTCACGAATGCCGCCAATCCCAGAGCCCGCCAGTTGATGCCGTCCAAAGATTAGCCCGAAGGATGAAACTGGCGATGGCTCGGGCGGAGCGCCCACAAGCGTCATCGTTCCATCTCGCTTCAAGAGAGCAATGTAAGGGTTGAGGTCATGCTGGGCAGAAACAGTGTCCAGGATGAAATTGAAACTATGGAAATGTTTCTCCATCTCAGCGGCGTCCTTTGAAAGGATCACCTCGTTGGCGCCGAGCCGCAGCGCGTCAGCCGTTTTGTTCGGTGACGTCGTAAACAGAACCACGTGCGCGCCCAGAGCGTTGGCGAACTTCACGCCCATGTGACCTAAGCCGCCTAAACCAACTATGCCGACCTTCTGACCCGCACTTACCTTCCAGTGTCGCAGCGGCGAATAGGTCGTGATGCCCGCACACAGCAGTGGCGCCACGCCGGCAGGGTCGAGCTTGTCAGGTACGTTCAGGACAAACGCCTCGTCGACAACGATGCTCTCCGAGTAGCCGCCATATGTTACGCCGCCGAGAATCTTGTCTTCCGAGTTGTACGTGAATACGGGAACGTTTAGGCAATACTGTTCAAGCCCTTCCTTACAGCTCTCACAAACGCCGCACGATCCTACAAGACAACCGACGGCTGCAAGATCGCCTGCTTTGAATTTTGTGACTGCACTTCCTACTTCCGTGACACGGCCAACGATTTCATGCCCGGGCACGCACGGGTAAACGGTTGGCATTACTTCATGCCACTCATCGCGCACTTGATGAAGATCCGAATGGCAGACACCGCAATATAGAATTTTGATCTGCACGTCTTCGGGCCGCGGCGCCCGGCGCTTAATTGACAAAGGACCGAGCTCTGAAGCTACGCTTTGAGCACCATAGGATTTCGCTGTGTATGTGGTTGCTTCCCCGGCAACATCTTTTGCTGGGGCAGTTGAAGACGTTTCGTTCATGTTCATTAATCTCCCTTACTAGTAAATGCGCCTGATGGGTCTTATCTTACCTTGAGACGAGGCTGGTTGGGAGTGCTCACATCCAACAGAACGATGGAACTCATAAAATCACAAACTCATACAAGGGTCGATGCCTGACCCTCGCAAGTGCGAGCAACTCACAGGGACTGTCTCACCTGGCGGGAAAAGGACTTTGTTTACTACATCAAGGTCCAAAGCGAGCGCGATACTCGGTCGAGTTGATGAACCCGTTAATCATGCTTCTATAGTCGTTGGTCGCTTCCAGGTGCGCAATCCAGTTGAGATAAAGCGCGTCTGGCTGGCGCCGCAAATACCCGAAGTACTGCATCATGACAAAGGCCTGGTTGTAATACTTCTGGTACACCTCGGCGCTCTCGGCGATTTCTCTTAATACCTGGAGCCTGGTTCTAGAGGTATTTCCCAGAGCCTCGATCCAGAAGTTGCGAGCCGGATGCGTGATCCCCGCTGTTGAAAGCAGGGTGTCCACATACTGAGTGTTACTTAATCCACCGAACTTCGCCTCGAATGCGGGGCGCCTCATGAAGTCGCCAAGAAAGGCCACCTTTATATTTTCTAGCTGCTCATCGGTAAGAAAACCGCTGACCCTCCAAAAGTCCTCTCGGAACTCGATGTAGTCGGGCTTGCGGCCAAAGCTCACTGGATAGAGGCGATAGATAAAGTAACCGCGCCCCAGAAATTCCGGGGATTGGAAGAAGGCCGACGAAACGTGAATGCGATCGCAAGACGTATCGCCAGAGGCGCAACTATTTAGAAGGGCCAGCCACGCGGCGATTCCTGGGGGATCAGGTTCGCGGCCGAGAAAATCGAGGTAGTGTTGGTAAAGGAAGTACTCAGGGCAGTCAATCGGATTGGAGCACACTGACGGAGAAATTGTTACGTCCTGCATGCGAAGGGTATAAGCACCGGCGCCACCGTTTGGCCCACTTACGCGCGAATCAACGAACAGGTGAAGCGGAACATTTAAGGGAAGGAAATTCATCTGCTGGCTGTTCAGCGCTACCGTGACGCCTGGGGCCGCGGAGGGCGAGTGCGCCAGCGAGTCACTAACAGTTCCCGTGCCCGCCGGACAGGCTCCAGCATAACCCCCGTACAAAACATAAATCAGAGGACTGTAAGAGGCAGATGTTGTTGAGACCTGAATCTGCGGATTTGGACCACGGCCCGTGAGGGTAAAGGAGTAAACATGGTCAGGTCCGAGGGCGTCAACATTGTAGTAATAGTAATATTGAATTCGGTTGATAGTATTGTTTGCGCCAGTGGTATCGCCGGAGTCACTGTAAGGCACCGCCGCAGTGTAGGAACCACCTGGAATACGACTTCCCGGACAATCATCATTTCCCGCAAGCGCGACCAGCGCGGCAAAGTTACCATTCTGATGAGGCAGGCGAAACTCACTTTGTCGTTTCAGCAACGCCGGGTTGCTACAGCCTCTATTCAGGCTTTTAAAAAACCCAGCGCCTCGTCCGGGGACGTTCACCTCCGTTTTGATTGTTTCCTGAGAACGAGCCCCTGTTATCTGCGATGACAAAAGTGCAGGGATTGCCGCAAATACAGAACAGTAACCCAACTTTTGCCGCCACTGCTTCAGCAACGAGGTTAAGACATCGCGATCAGAATCGCTATTTCCAAGAATATCCAATCGCTTCGAGTTCGTTAGTTTGGTTTTCATTCTCCTTATTCCTCCGGGCGAGCACGCCACGAGCCTAAATACGCCGTTGCCGACCTGACGAGAGTCAGACTTTAGTCAACGGCGGGGACTCGCGACGCGAGTTCGCGTGATCTTTAAAGGTCCAAAGCAAGCGCGATACTCGACGAGTTGATCAACCCATGAATCATCTTCCGAGCGTCGACTGTCTCGCCCAAGCGCGATCCAGGCCAAGATTGACGTAACAACGTTAAGTCAAAAACGGCTGATAAGCCTTGCCATAACCACTCTGCGATAGATTCAATTTGCAATCTGCTTTCATTTCCCTTTGCTTTCCAAATCACAAGCCAATCCGCCCAAAATCTGTGGACGGGTAATATCTCGCCAAGCTGCGTATTTTCTCCTTTTGGCGATCGTTAAGACCTAATTTGCCCCGGCCCACGACTCCTTTGTTGAAGCGTATTTTTCGTTCTTCCGATTCGATTTCGCAAATTCTTTGCTCGACACTTTGCCGCGACGCGCCCAGCCCGTAGAACTTAAGAACCTTTAAAATGCTGGATGGTTTGTCGGCAAGAAGCTCCTCGTAACTGAGCCAATGAATTTCGAGCCGCCGCTGCTTTTCAGCCAGGTCCCACGACGCAACGAACTGGAAGTACCAGGGAATTACATTCTCGATCAGCAGATCAATCTTCATTTCTTCATCTAAAGCTTGCCAATCGGCACGGAAGAACGAAGTCTGAAACGCACCCTTGTTATAGAAGTCAAACAAGCTGATTACGGAGTCGAAGATATTGCGAACAAGCACAACCGGACGGATGCCGAACCCTTGCATGAGGTGAACGTTCGCATCCGAGGCCCGACAGTGCTGCTGCGTAATGGTATCTAGATGAGCCGCGTCTCGCAGCGTAGGCAGGTAGATCTCGTGTTCACTCTGGCCAGCCGCGTAAACCGTGAAGAGATCGCGATAGCCTGTCACATTCACAAGGAGGTTCTTGAGAAATGTCGAGGCGCTCTTCGGAACGCAGGCAATAAACAGATGCCGTCCCAACTGCTCAGTCGTTATCTCCGTCGTGAAATCTGAAAGCATCGCGGGTCGGCCCGCGGCCGCAAGGGAATTTGTTAGATTGACGTAAGAACCGGGGCTGGGATAGACCGAGATCGCTTTGCGGCAGCACAGGAGGCTCGCTTCATTCAGGTCGTTTTGGAAGAAAACGATCCCGAGGCTCTGGAACACACCAGCGAATCTACGCAGGAACGTTAGATCGGCCTCCAGCTCGCCCCGTATCTCCAAACGCAACGCCGCCCTTAGAAAGTTCAGCGCCATGGACGTGTCGCGCTGCCTCAAAAGTTTTTCGATCAAAAGTTTGTAGCTAAGCAGCAGGTTGTGAACCAAGTGGTCGTAAAACGGCTCGTCGAGGCTCAATTTTTGCAGAGCGCTCTGAAAGAGCATGACCGACATATCGGCGTCCTGGCGACCCAAAGCTTGAACCCCAAGCTCAACCTCTTGCTGCACGACGCTGTAAAGGCTTTGGCTGGCAGGCTGGATGCCTATCTCCTTGCCGGTTTCCGCAATAAAGTCAGCCCTTCGACCTACGAGATTTGATTCCTGCATTCATTTTCTCCACAGGCGGCGGTTCTGCTCGTAATGATTTATTTTTCCGAACTGTTTCAAGCTGCGCGGCCAGCGACGCGTTTTTCCGCCTATCCTTAAACGCGAACGCGAGACCCAAAACCTCTAATGGCTTATGAAAAATTTCCAGTTCTTAAGAACCAAACTGCAGCCGCTCGGGCAATTCTCCCGTCTCTGGTACACCCAAATCTTTCAAGAATCCCTGACCTATGAGGTAAGCCAGAATGTGCTCGGCGTTTTCTTCGGCGGAATGATTAACTGCGTCGATAGTGATTTCGGCGCAAGCTGGAGGCTCGTACGGATCATCGACCCCCGTGAAATTTTTGATCTCACCAGCACGCGCGCTCGCATACATGCCTTTTGCGTCGCGAGCTTCGCATACTTCGATCGGAGTATCAACAAAAACTTCGATAAAAACATCTGCGCCCACCATTGACCGACACTCGCTGCGGGTCGCTCTGTAAGGACTGACGGCAGCACATATTACCGCTCCACCATGGCGAACAACTTCAGCCGCAACATACGCGATGCGCCGAATGTTCGTATCCCGATCTTCTTTGCTGAAATTCAGGCCCCGCGAAAGATGTGTACGAACGACGTCCCCATCGAGCAACGTAACTTGCCTGCCATGTTCCAAAAGCCTGGTGGTCACGATGTTGGCCGTTGTCGTTTTGCCCGCACAACTCAATCCGGTAAACCATAGGCAAAATCCCTGCCGATGACGCGGCGGATAAGAGCGTTCCAGGATTGCCGATACTTCCGGTCGGGTGAACCAATATGGCAAGGGACGCCCCTGATGCAAGTAACTCTCTCTAACTTCAGTTCCTGAAAGCGAAATCGTTGACGTCCCGGGCAGGATCCTGGAAGCCTCTTCGTACCGATCCGTTTCCGGAACATATACAAATTCCGCGAAGGGCAACGGCGTGATCCCAGTTTCAGCGCTGTATTCGCTAAGCAGTTGCTGCGAAGCGTACGGTTGATAGAAGGGGATACCATTCGAGTTTACTCCGGGGCTCGCGTGATCTCTTCCCACGACAAAATAATTCGCCCCAAAATTACGGCGGATGATTGCGTGCCAGAGGGCCTCTCGTGGCCCGGCCATGCGCATGGCTAAAGGGAGCAGCGCCAGTAGCGTGCGATCTGGATCGTAATAACGGTCCGTCAGCGTCTTGTATGATCGGACTCGAGTGTAATGGTCGATGTCGCCGGGCTTAGTCATTCCTACCACCGGATGCAAAAGTAGCGCTGCGTCCACAGCACTCATAGCCCTTTTTGTCATTTCTTCGTGCGCACGATGCAGTGGATTGCGAGTCTGGAAAGCAACGACGTTGTTTCGTCCAAAGAGCTGAAGCCGGCGTCGGACCTCCACTGGCTCCATTCGCAAAGATTTGAAGTCGTATCGAGGTGGGAGTTGCAGCACCTCTAAAGCGCCGCTAAGGCATACGTCGCCCCAGGAATTCATTTCCGCAACCAAAGGGTGCCAACTGTCAGTAGTGCCGCAGACGAGCTCGGCCTCCCGAACGCGGTTCCAATCGTAGATCTCATCAACGCGAAGAATTGCCAGAAGATTGTTATAGGCATCAGCCAACGCGACCTTTGCATCGAGTTTGATCGGGTTGCCCTTGCCGACGGTTAACGTCACGGGAATCGGGAAAAGAATACCGTTCGCTAAACGAAGCTCTTCGACTACATGGTCGTAGTCGTTGCGTCCGAGAAAGGTTTTCAAAGGCGAGAACCCCCCGTTGGCGAGTAACTCGAGATCGCATACTGCGCGATCAGAAAGCTGAATGCGTGGCAGGCTTGACGCTCGCTGCAGTAATGCCAGTCTTTGTTCGGACGGAGCAATCAGATTAACCAGGCTACCGCCATACGGATCGATCAGTCCCTTTATATTTTGCATGAGTGACTCAGGATCTGATCTTCAATGAAGCGTGTCGTAGTTTGGACTCGTGATCACTTCCGGGTTTTCCCGGCTGTCTTCCGGACTCGCTTTTTCGTACTTCTCTTCTTAGACGCGCGTTTCTTCGCGCCGCTGGGTTTAGCGCTGCTCATTTCCTCGAGCAACTTGGAGAAATCGAAACCGAATAGTTCTTTGATCTGCACGTTTAGTGCAGGCATCACCAGATGCTCGCCGACGGTGGATAGTTGACGGGTGATTGTATCGGCGAACTCCGCGATTTGGGAGTGGTTGCGCCCCGTATGCTTAGTATTTTTATGCGCGTACCCGAGCGTATAGCCGAGCGCGAAGCCGGCAGAGAGTGCGCCCAGACTCCAGACCAGCGGTTCTTCCTTGAATTGTTCACGATAATTGAGGACGCCCGTCACGGTCTCTTTAACAGAATCGTACTGCCGTTCAACCCTCTCTTTCAGCTCCTCGACGCTCTCGGCGAGATTTTCTCGCGTCTTTTCCATGCGGGCCTGGAGCTCTGCTTTGGTCAACTCTTCACTCGGTGCCTCTGACGCACGCGTTTCATTGTCACTAGCCATCCTTTGCCTCTCTCTTCAAAGCCGGTGCTCGATTACATGATGATGCTGGACTTAACATTTTCCGAATTGATGTCGCGAACGATCCATGAAGAAACCCTAAACGCTACCAGGAACAACCGAGTGGCCACGAAGGGCCGCCCCTACACTTTGAGCTGTCTCTACATGTCTTTAAGAGAGCCTAATGCAACCCGTCAGAGCCGCGTCAAGGAGTGTGGCAGCCCACGTTGAGGACATTACTATCTGAAGCAAGAATGATTATGTGAACAGAGACGATGAAGGTAGACGCGCCTGAGCTTTGACCGGATAATCAACCCTATGTCCATCCTGATTGCTGAAGATAACGTTGCCCAGCGCCATTACCTGCGCGGAATTTTGGAAAAAGAGTTTCCCTCGCATGCGCCGCTGCTTGAAGCTGCCGATGGCGAGGAGACGGTAAAGCTCGCGCTGGAGAACAGACCGGAAGTCTGCATTCTCGATATTCAGATGCCCAAGCTCTCAGGCGTAAAGGCGGCGCGAGCGATCTGGCAGGAGTTTCCCAAGGCACGCATCATCTTCTGGACTCAATTCCCGCACGAGATCTACATCAACGAGATTCGCAAGATCGTTAAATCGGTGGATCCGCCTCCTGCCTACGGCTTCATTCACAAGAACAATCCTGAGTCGCGCTTTCTGCGCTTCGTCGCTTCAGTACTGGAAGATGGCGCCGACATGATCGATCCGGCTTTCAAGGATTCGTTCAAGCGACCGCTGCTCACTGAGTTTGAAGCCGAAGCGCTTTACTACCTCGCACTCGGTTTATCCAACTGGGCAATCGCACGCAAGTGTTCTCTGAGTTTGCGTGGAGTTGAAAGTCGCCTGGCTACGCTTTACGAGAAGCTGTTCGTGTCTGCGGCTGAAGGTACTGAGCACGAGGCTTACGACAAGCTCGCCTACAATATTCGCACGCGCGCATTTTTCGAAGCGCTGCGGCGTGGACTGCTGAACAACGACGAACTCGAAAAAGCCGCCGTTGATCTCGAAGGCTGGATCGAAAGAGATCGTCAACGGTTTCTTGAGGAGGAGCGAGCCGGTGGACACGGAGACGCGGAGCCAAGGCGACGCGAGGCGGAGCCGCGAAGACGTTGAGCGTGTGACGCGGAGACACGGAGACACGGACAGTGGAGAAACAAGTGCGTAAAGAGTTCATTAAAACAGGGATTAGTAACGGAAGAAGTTGAGTCGGGTGTTTACCGAATCAAGGACATGGTTTAAGAACCAAAGGTCACCGAAGCACCTTCAAATCTTGCGATCGACGTCACCCAATCCCCCTGTCTTTGCGCCCCCGCTTCTCATCCTGTCGGCGGTCTTGTGCCTTCTGCTTACTGCCTTCTGCATTCTGCCGCCCGCTTTCTCCTTAGCACAAACTCAAACAGAAACTCCCACGCCATCTCCTTCGCCCGTTGCGTCCCCTTCCCCTTCTCCCTCGCCATCGCCGTCACCATCGCCCACCCCGGTTACCGGACTGCATCAATGGGGCGCCGTAACCTTGTTTCATGGATTGCCTTCGGATCGGGTGCGCGCCATCGCGCAAGGCCATGACGGCTCAATGTGGTTCGGAACCGAGGGCGGTCTCGCAAAGTTCGATGGACGCCGCACGCAAGTGATCAAAGATCTCGCACTACCCGGCACTCGAATTCTTTCGCTCAAGACTGATGACACTGGTGCTCTTTGGGTGGGAACGGATTCCGGAGCAGCCCGAATTATAGGAAGTAGAGTGGAAACTATTGGAGACACCGTGGACAATGCGATTAGCGCGATTGTCATTCCCGAACCTGCTCGAATTTTACTTGCTACCGAACAAGGAAAGATCTTCGAATGTCGAACTACGCCAACCGGGACAATCATGGTTCAGTCGCTCCTTTCCTCTCCGTTGGAAAGCGCCGATCGTGATAACCCGGGTCCATTAGTGATCACCAGTCTCGTCGCACATCAGGGAGGCGCGATTATTGCCGGCTCACTAAGTCGCGGCATGCTTGCAATCGAAAACGGCAATGTCAGCGAGTATCTGCCGAGACCGGCCGGGTTTTTCGTGCGCGCGTTGGCAGTTGATCACCAGAACATTCTTTGGATTGGATCCCGCGTCAAGAAGGAGGAGCCGGGCGTTTTTACGGTTGGATACCGGACCTTCAGTGAGATCCTCACCCCTCCGAAACGAAGCGACGCACGCACGGGTCCGGTGCTGACTCTTCAGCCAATCGGGGGAGCGATGTTTGTCGGAACGGATGGCCGCGGTGTCTTTCGCTTTCAAGATGATGAGATCGAGCGTTTAACTTTTGAAGGTACGGCGGGCGGTCTACGTTCAGATCGCGTTTATGCAATCTTCCCAGATCGTGAAGGCGTCATTTGGTTCGGGACCGATCGCGGCGTTTCTAGGTATGACCCTAACGCCCCGCGAGTCGAAACTGTTGGCACTTCTCCGGACAACAATTTCGTTCGTACGGTGTTTCGCTCGTCAAACGGTCGTCTTTTCGCCGGCACCAATCGTGGTCTCTTTGTTTACGAAGAGACTTTGCGAAATTGGAATTCTGTCCCGGCCCAGGATCGCAACATCATCTACGCCCTCGCTGAAGACAACGCCGGCAATTTGTTGGTTGGTTCGGCGAGCGGGTTCTATGTAAGTCAGCGAAGCGTGGCTGATGGAACTCCCGAGTCTCTAAACTTCACTCGTGTCACAACCGGCTCAGGAGGCGCTGATGCTCCTGGTGGTGTGCGTGCCATTACTCAATTTCGTGGACAGACGTTTATCGCAAGTTTTGGTCGTGGCCTTGAACAGTACCAGGGCGGTCGCGTTAGAACGGTTTGGCCTCGCGAAGCGCCAACCGAGGTTTTGAGTCTTTTCTCCGATGAAGATTCACGGCTGCTGGTGGGCACCGCAAAAGATGGCGTGCTGTTTTTCGATGGGACGCAGACCTTGGCAGACCCGGCGCTGGCGAGTTTCAAAGGCTTCGCCGTGCGCGCAATCACGCGAACTCGCGATGGCACCCTGTGGGTCGCTACGGGCCGAGGCCTTTACCTTTGCTCTGGAGATAATCCCTGTTCGGGTGCCGCAAGTGGTAACGACGCACGCGCGCTTGCCGTTATTCCCAATGCGAACAGCAATGAGGTCTGGTGTGCGACCACGGGGGCAGGCCTGCTAAAAGCCACGATCGACAAAGATGTCGGCCCAATTGTTTCACAACTCGATTCTGAACAAGGACTACCATCGCAAAACGCTTTTGCCGTCCTGCCACAAGTTGATGGCGGTCCGGTACTAATCGGCACGAATCGCGGCGTCGTGAGGTATGGCCCAGGACATACAGTCCCTACGCTTTTCGCCACGCGCATAATCGGCAAACGAGTTCATCAACCGGCAGAACTCGCCGCCGGGTTGAATCTTGAGTATCCGCAAAACAGTCTGTTGCTGGACGTAGCGGCGATCAGCACTCGCACGTTCCCGGAACAATTTCAATATGCCTTTGTGCTCCGGGATGCTGCCGGAAAAACGATCAAGCAACGACTTTCACGCGAGTCGCAATTCGTTCTGGATGGGTTGCAGCCGGGTCAGTATCGCGTGATGGCGCGCGCCTTCACCAAAGATCTGGTCCAATCGGAGCCGTTAATCTTCGAGTTCAATGTCGCCAAGGCTCCGTTCCCCTGGACATCCACCGCACTCGCCATCCTGCTGGCCTTGACGCTACTTGCGCTGCTTTGGGCTCTCCTAGAACGAAGGCGAATTGCGCGCACGAGTGCAGCTCTCGTAACGGCTAATCATGAGCTAGCGGACGCGCGGTTGAATCTGGCCAACGAGGCCGAGCGCGAACGGCACCGCATCGCGCGCGATCTGCACGACCAAACGCTCGCGGACTTGCGACATTTGCTTGTGCTAACCGATCAGCTTCCGCTGAAGAGTAACGTTAGCAGTCAACCTGTCGATGCCAGCGCCTTGCGCGGCGAGATAGAAGATATTTCGCAGGAAGTGCGGCGGATTTGCGAAGACTTAAGCCCCTCGGTATTGCAGAACGTGGGCTTTTCAGCGGCGCTCGAGTTTGCGATGGAGCAGGCAGTGCAACATGCACCATTAGAAAGGAAGTTTGCGTACGAGTTTGTGTGTGACGATGGCCTTGAAGAACAAGCGAACCTGTCCGCGAACGTGCAGATGCAGATCTACCGAATCACACAAGAGGCAGTTAACAATCTTTGCCGGCACGCTGCACCGGGGCACGTGAAGATGCAAGTTTCTTCGCCGGCGGATGGTGCTTTTAATTTAAGGCTCGAGGATGACGGGCGTGAATTTGATCCTAAGGCAGTGCAAAACTCTGATGGACGCGGGCTAGCTAACATGCAGGCACGCGCGAAGCTGATCGATGCAGAAATCTCCTGGACCAGAAGGGAAGGCGGCGGCACGGTGTTTACGTTAAAGCGGACGGGTAAGAAAGATGTTACTCGATCGGTTATGCCACAGGGGAGGAAGGGGACATAACCCAGTCCAATCACTCAAGAGTTAGCTACCAACTCAATCCGTATAAGCTCACAGCCAGGAAGGTGGGCCTTGCCCCGCTTCACGCCGAAGGCGTGAAAGCTAATCGCCGTGGGCAACGCCCACGGACCAAGCCACCAATTTTGTAGCCGACCCTGAGGGGTCGCAGATGGTTCGACCCCCTTCAGGGTCGAAATGCTTCTTACCTAACCGTGGGCGTTGCCCACGGCTATTACACTTTCATGCTTTCAGCATGAAGAAGCGGGTGCAAGCCCACCTTCCTGACTGTGAGCTTACTTGAAATGAGTGGCTATTTAATTCTTGAGTGATGCTCAAAGACTTGGGTATTGCTTCGCATGCTTACTGTCCGGTAAAACTGAAACATGAGCACCGGCAGCAGCAACAATAAGGGAGTTGCCAACACGAAGGCTGCGTGTTCGAGGAAATTAAAGCCCTGCCGGTAAGCGCCATTCGCGAGCGGTATTCCCAACGTGGTGCCGTAATAAATCAGCAGAGGAAAGAAAGCTTGCCGCAGTAGACCACTCGCCGTTGAATCCATGCGGTGGGCACCACTGCTCCGATCACTCACTTTTTCACTTACCAGAAACAACAACAGCAGAAATCCAAAGTAAATGAAGATTCCTTCGAAGCGGTGAAGCTGATCAGGACTGAGTCCGATCTCAATCGGCATTCGTCGCAATAGCAACGCCGAGGAAATTCGCACGGTGTTGGCAATGATTGTTGCCAGGTAAGCAGCGATGGCTACGACCGCGAAGAATCTCCAGACAACTTTCGTCGCTCGATCTTTCCACAGCTTTCTCAAAGACAGCATCAGGAATGAGGTGATCAGGAAGTTGACCCCAGCACATGAAGCAGCAATTACGAACGTTCGATCGCTGCTCATGTAGCCGGTGTAAGATTCGAATTCAAAATTGGATCCAGTTATGAACTCAACCAGCCACGTGGTCGGAGCAAGGATCCACCGCAACTGATTAACGTTCGCTGTTGCGTAGTACCACTTAATGGCAACGGCGCACAGCAGCACAACAACCAGCTGTGCGGTAGCGCCATAACTCTTTTGCTGAGACAAGTGCTCCATCTCTCTTGCTCGCTCGAGGGTTTTGCAAACATAGGAGCGGAACATGGCTAGTTTCACGCCGTCGCCAGACTCACTTATCTTCAAAGCGCCTGGTTCACTAAACATTCGTCTCCTCCGAAGTCAGAAGCCGGCAGCAGTCGCGAGCGATCCTTTCGTGGAACGCTCGCGGTGCTGCGCTTCTCCCTTAGCTCAGATTGTTGACCGCACGCCTTTGCCGCGAACGCATCAGCATGACCAGGCCCAGCAGCAGTGATGCCACCACCAGCCAAACAAGTTCCGGTTCACTTCCCACCGCCATGTCGCTTACTCCCATCGGCAGCGGGAGCGCCTGTTCCACGTTCTCCGCCTGCCCGTTGGGATTTACCACCTGTTCGCGGACGGCGATGAAGGACGTGTACTGTGTCAACAGGTTGTACTGGAGGCCCAGCGACACGATCTCCTTCACGCGGTCAGCAGAGACGTTTCCGGATCCATAGTCGGACAATTCGGAAATCCGCGAGCGCGCCCACAAATATCGCAGCGCTCGGTTGCCTTGATCCGGTTGGGCGCTGGCAACGTCGAAGCTGGTGAAGTACTCACCGCGGCCGGTTCGGCCGCGAAGTTCGAATGTGCCGCCGACTGGCCCACGCCATTTGCCGAACAGGATCACAGGGCGTTGCGCCAGCAGATCAGGCAGGCGCTCCGGATAAACGTCGTAAGTATCAAAACCGTTAGACCGCACTTCAATATTTGTCAGCAGCGGTGTCTGAATGTATTCACGGAATTTAGCCGCGATCGCTGCAGCTTCCGATTCCTGCGTAACGATGAAGGGTTCGCCCATGCCGGCACGGGCCACGCCTTCAACCAGGTACCGGTTCACTGACGAGCCGATGCCAAAAGAGAACACGTTGCATTCGTTCAGATTCTCGCGAATGTAATCGAACACGCCCTGCTCTCCCGAGATAAAGCCATCAGTCACCAGCACAATGCTCCGCGAGATGTTTGCTGAGCGCGGAACATTCATCGCTTGCTTGATCGCCGGCAGCAAATCGGTTCCGCCGCTGCCGCGCTGTTCCTCGAGCAGACGAATCGCGCGCGCGATGTTTTGCTGATTTGCCTCAAGCGACTTTTCAGAAAGGATTGAAGAGTCGCCGGCGAAAAGCACGACATTGAAGAGGTCTGTGGGCTTGAGCTGGCCAATTAGATCCTTAAGCAGCTGCTTGGAAGTGTTGAGCGGAAAGCCTTCCATGGATCCGGAAACATCGACCACAAATATGTACTCGCGCGCCGGGATGTCATCGGACTCCACTCGTTGCGGCGGTTGCGCCATGTAGAGAAAAAAGTTTTCCCCTTCACCCTGGAAAAGCAGAAGTCCAGAGGTGATCTGGTTGCCCGCAAGGCGGTAACGCAAAACGAAGTCGCGATTCCCCTGAAACGCATCAGCCTCGTCCAACGAAAGCCGCGCGACACTCGCGCTTACCCATTGCGGAGAAATCTTGTGCGAAGCGCAGATCAAGTCCTGGATCGGAACCCCTGCAGAGATGCTGGTGGAAATGTGCAGAGTGCTGGTTGGCTTTTTGCCCTCGCGAAGATAAGGACTCTTGACCCAACGATCCTGCGTTCGCGCACCTGACTCGGTTTCTGAAGAATAACGCGGCCCCACCACCGTGGGAAAAACGACCTCATAAATCCCATCGGTTGGAACCAGCAGCTCGGTGTAACGAAGCTCAATCTCAACCTGCTCGCCCGGCATGATATTGGCAAGGCTCATCGAAAAAACATTGGGGCGGTTTTGCTCGAGCAGAGATGCGCTCTTTCCCTCCTCCTTCGCTTTGTCGAACTCTTGCTTCGCCGCTTGCCGTTCTTTGATCTTCGCAACAATGATTTGGTCGCCAATCCGCATTCGCATGCCGTAGACGGCCGCGCGCGTTGAAGCCGGAAACACATAAGAGGCATTGATTGGCCGTGAACCCTCATTGCGATAGGTCTGCACGACCGTCACATCGGCGATGACTCCAGAGACAGCTATGTCAACGCGCGTGTCTTTGAGCGGCAAACTGTCAACGCTCGGATCTCCCTTCACAAAAAAATAGGGCGCCAGAGTTTTATCTTCCGGCGCATCCTCCTTGTTTGCTTCCTGCGTTCGCGCCGCGCCGCCGAAGCAAACAATTGCCATGGCTATTAAAATCAGTCGGAAACTGCGGGCACTAAACGCGCGAGTGCTTCGCATCATGAATTGGCTTACGTTCGTGGTCATGTCATCAGCTCCAGTTGTTTGTAGAGGGAAGGCCCTCGATTCGAACAGGCTGATGCTAGGGCGTGGAGAAGTTAGGAGTAATGTCTGCCGCCACAGACTCGAACCGTGTTAACCACAGTTGAGGCTGGGGGCTGCCGGAGGGCCGATTGCGGATTATCTGTTGAAAAAGAAATCGAACCGAAGGCGCTGAGGTGCGCGGATTGCCAATTCTTTTGCTTAGTCAGTCCAATGTCCAAGGTCCGCGTCCGACCCTTGGTTTTGAAGGCTAGGTTGTGGTCGGGTCAAGAGATGCTACCGGACATTGGACTTTGGACGAGCATTACTTCCTGTCAGAGGCTAGATTTTGATCAAGGCAGGGCAATTTCCGTCGGGGTCTAATTTTTTTTCCTGACGAACTGGAACTTGTAGCTCATTAGTTCTATGAGCATATCGTCCCCCGCCACCATCGTTGATTACTGGACTTCTTGTGAAAAGCTTTAACCAATTATCAGAACGTGCGGTAAACCCAGCCCTGCCGGACGCCGTGTTTGGTGTCGATTTGCGATCGCGCGAATTGACAATTTTCAAGCAGCAGCCGACAATCCCCTTCTGTGCCAAAGCGTACGGAACTCTTTCCCCACTAAAGATAAGCTCGCGGCTCGACTTTAACGCTCCCTCACGTTTCAAGTCCGCCCGCTTGTCCCCTTTATTTACCTCTCTCCACAAAGCTGACCAAAGGAGTTAATACACGTGTCTGGAAAGTTGCGTTTGCCACTGGCAATCTTCATCACCGTATTTGGCCTCATAGCGCACACTCATGTGGCGCAAGCACAAACATTTACTATCACTGTCCAAATTACCGAAGGAACGCTCCAGGGGCCGGGTATTAGCGGGGTGAATGTGCAATTGATCATGAACGGCAGCACCCAATTTAACTGCCAAACAGATAGCAACGGGACGTGCGTCTTTACCGGTATATCAGGCAGCTACGATGTAACGCCATCTAAGCCGAACTACACTTTCAACCCTGGGACGCAGGGTGGCACCAATACTGGCTCTCGGACTCTCTTCTTTACGGGTGAAACATCCGGCGGGCCAACTTTGCAATTCAATGCTCCCACCTATTCGGTGGGAGAGGGCGGTGGCAGTGTCGCCGTAACTGTAGTGCGCGCTGGTAGCACGTCAGCACCTGCAAGTGTGAGGTATGCCACCAGCGACGGAGCCGGCTTAACGAATTGCAATGTTGTGAACGGCGTTGCGTCATCACGTTGTGACTACGCTGTTTCGGTCGGTACGATAAACTTTGCTGCGGCGGAGGCCTTCAAAACGATCTCTATCCCGATCGTTGATGACTCGTGGGCAGAAGGCACGGAGAGTTTTTCGATTGCTCTTAGCAATGCTACGGGTGGGACTCTGGCCCTCGCGAATGCGACGGTCATGATCAGCGATAACGAAGCCTCTAACGGGCAGAACCCGATTGTTTTTACGGCTTTCTTTGTGCGCCAGCACTACATCGACTTCCTCGGTCGCGAACCAGATCCAGGTGGCTTCCAAGCTTGGCAGAACACAATTAACAACTGTCCCTCAGGGGATAACTCCTGTGATCGTATCCACGTCTCCGGAAATTTCTTTCAGTCGCTTGAATTTCAGCAACGCGGTTATTTCATTTATCGCTTCTACCCGGTGGCCTTTGGGCGCAAGCCTGATTACGCCGAGTTCATTCCCGATCTCGCGCGTGTCAGCGGCTTCCTTAGCGATGCGCAATTGGAGGCAGCAAAAGTCGCTTTTATCAATGACTTTATGACCCGGCCGGCATTTGTGGCAGCTTACGGTGGGCTCACCGATACTCAATATGTGGACGCGCTGCTAAACACAGCCGACGTTGCGCCCCACCAGTTTCGCGATTTTTGGATCGCAGCTTTAGGAAACGGCACGAGGACGAGGGCGACGGTGCTGCGAGATATTTCGGAGAGTCCGGAGGTTTACAACAAGTACTATAACCAGGCTTTCGTGGTGATGCAGTACTTTGGTTATTTGCGGCGAGACCCGGATGCTTCTTATCTCAACTGGATTCAGGAACTAAACACGACGAACAATTCGCGGAACATGATCAATGGTTTCGTAAACTCTGCGGAGTACTTCCTCCGCTTCGGCCCACTTTAGACTGGAGATTCTGAAAAAAGGGGGGGGCTTTTGCCTACCCTTTTTTGCATAACGATTGCAGTCAACAACGCGCTACTGCATCAGCTTCCAAACGAATACATCGCACTTCTGGTCCGGATATAGATGCGGCCATCTGCAATCGCGGGCGTTGCGAACACCTCGTCGTCCAGCTCATTCACTTTGAGTACTTCCCATTCTCCGGCCGCCTTCAATACCGAAACCTGACCTCCCTGCCCCACTAAAAATACTTTGTCATCCGCCGCGACAGGCGAGGAAAAGTATTTATCAATGGCGCCGTGCAGCCTTCCCTGCTTGATCACGTTGCCGGTGGCCGGATCGAATGAAATCAGAATCCCGCTGTCGTTGATCATGTAGAGCACGCCCTTATACAACAGTGTCGAAGGAACCTGGGGCACAGGCTTGGTATAACGCCACCGAATGGCATTCGCGGTCTGATCTCCGACTCCGCCCATTTTGATCGCCAGCAACCCATTTTCTGACGCCATCATCGAGCGGAACACTTCCCAATCCTTCGGGTTCAACTTCTCATCGCGATCCATGTCAAACGCCTCAAAGGCGCCGCCTAACATCTTGTCCATCTTCTCCGCGCCAGAGATCTCTGTTTTTGCGATTTGCCGATCGCCATTCTTGTCATATTTCGGCAACGCTTCTTCCCAGGGAATCGTGGCGACTTGCTGTCCTGGCTGATTCTGAGGGAAACCCCAACCATTGATGTACAGATACTCCGCGTCGTGGCTGGCAATCGATTTCATTTCACAGGCGAGGCCGCGCACCCACCAAACTCGCTTGCCATCCGCAACGGAGTAGGCTGAGAGCTGAAACGACTCAGGAACGACAATCTGCTTCGGACCCTGTTTCGGTTGATAGACGATCGGAGTTGAATAGCCGGAGATGACGACCGGCCGGTCCACCTTCCAGCGTACCCGTCCGCTGTTCTTATCGAGAGCTATCAAATACGAGGTGGGAGAATCCTGATCGACAGGCAGTATCACCTTGTCGTCGACGAGGATTGGCGATGCGCCAAAGCCGTAGAACATATTGAATGGTCCGAGCGGGTGTCGCCAACGCTCCTTGCCTTTTGTGTCAAACGAAATCAGGCCAAACTCTTGGAAGAAAACATAGACATTCGTGCCGTCGGTAACGGGAGTAGGCGAAGCCGGATTGTTGACGTTCTGCAACCGGCCCTTGATTGACCGCGGCACTTCGCGTTGCCAAAGCATTCTTCCGGTTTGCCGGTCGAGTGCGATGACAAGAAGTTTGTAGTTCTCTTTTTCGATGGGGCTTTCCTGCGAACGCGGATGGGCGTTTTCCTTTGCGCGCGCTTCAACCTTAGAGTAGCCGGTGACGAATATCCGATCCTTCGTCAGCACTGGTGAAGAGTGGCCGGGCGGTAGAGCGGTTTTCCACACGACATTCTTCCCTGCTCCGAATTCGAGCGGCAGCCCGGTGGTGGTCGACACTCCACTTCCATTCGGACCCCGGAACTGGGACCAATCTTCGTCCCCAACAGCGGCTGTGGTTAACGGGCTGACGGTGGTCAAAGCAGCGACAAACGCTGCGAGCACTAAAGCTACGAATAATCTCATTGTATTTTCTCGGTTAGGCGGAGATTCTTTCGGGGAAACGTTTTACGCGAGCCATATTAACTCGTTTCCTTCGAATTGCACTCAGAAGCTTGTCTAATCAGCGATGCGGGCTGTTAATGATTCCTCATCCATTCCGTCTTTTAACAGTATGCCCAAATCAAGAACCTTAGCTCGAACCGCGATCATTACAAGCCTGGCTTTGTTGCTGGCGAGTTTATCCATTCTCTACCTGCATTACTTTCAGCCGGCATCTCCTCCGGTTCCTGGCAGCGCTAACCTTCATTTGAAGTTCACGGCCCACACTAATGGAATTTGGTCGGTGATGTTCAGCCCCCAGGGAGAGTTAATCGCGAGCGGAGGTATCGACGGTACAGCAAAGATTTGGCGCGTCGCCGACGGACGTGTCATTCACGATCTAAAGCATCCTCAGGGCGTGACTGCTTTGGCGTTCAGTCGCGACGGCGAATATCTGGCAACCGCCAGTTACGATTCACTCGTACGGCTCTGGCGCACAGGCGACGGAAATCTGGTTAAGACTTTTTCTGGACATGAAAAGACTGTTTGGTTTGTCGAATTCAGTCCTGATGGAGAGACACTTGCCAGTAGTGGCGAGGACAAGACGGTCAGGTTATGGGATGTAGATCAAGAAAGTTTGAAAAAAACATTTGCTGGGCATGCACTTAATGTCTGGTCGGTTGCTTTCAGTCCTGACGGAAAGATACTCGCGAGCAGCAGCTTTGATAAAACGATTAAGATTTGGGATCTCGCTACCGGAAATGCGGAACGAACGGTCTCTGAACATTCCGAAGCGGTCCTCCAGGTCGATTTCAGTCCTGATGGGCAGCTACTAGCGAGTTGCGGCGACGACTCGACGATCAGGTTGTGGAACACTCAGGATTGGAGCTTGATCAGGACGCTGTCCGAAGATCTGGAACACGTTTACGCTTGTAAGTTCAGTCCCGATGGTAAGCAGCTTCTAAGCGGAAGTCGTGATCGTTCTACATTCGGTAAACTGCTGCAAATGATTTTGGGTGAGACCGAAAGGAACAAGGGCGTCACAGTTCGCCTCTGGAACGTGGCGGACGGTAGGCTGATTCAATCCTTCGCCGAACATGTCAACGACGTGCACTCAGTCGCTTTCAGTCCTGATGGCAAGTGGATCGCCGGTGGTGGGGCGGACAAGACCGTAAGGGTGTGGCGGAAGTAATTGCCAATTGGCGATTGGCGATTGCCGATTGGCAACTTCCCAGAAAGGAACTCGACGCCAGAGAAAATTGCAGCTAAGAAGGATGGGTTGTCTCCGACTCTTCTATCATCAGGCATCACTCATCATTCCCGGACCGCCAATCGGCAATCGGCATTCGCCAATCGGCAATCATTGTCCGCTGTCCATGTGCCAGCCCGGATTTACCCATTCCTCATTTCTTAAGACGAAGACCTCGGTGACTCGCCCGGCCTTGTTCATTCGCTGCCCGCCGACTTCCAGTTCATATGCGTAGTTGGAATAGACCACAGCGGCAACCCCGTAGAGCTGAATTTCAGTTTTGGGGAATTCGAGTTTGATGAGCTTGCCGCCGCCTTTCGCAAATTGTTCTGAACCGCTGAGAATGGTTTGCCGGTTTGACCAGTTATTGTCGCCAGCTTCGATCGCAATCGTCTCTTCAGGAATTAGTTTCTCCAACGTCGCTCGATCGCCGGCGAAAAATGCACGCCACACAGCTTCACGCGCGTCGAGCAAGCGCTTCTTCATTTCATCCGGCATGGGCCGCAGCGCGCCCAGCCTCTGTTCCAATGACTCCGGATGCAGCGCCGTGTCACTGCCGCTCTGGATCCAGTGGCCGTTTTGTTTCGTGTAGAAATCGCAAATCCGTAACGCCCGCCGAGACGGTCCGTCCGGTGTGTTTGACTCAATGTCCGAGACGAAGCAGACAAACGCCGCATCGCCTTTAAAGATCATGTCAAACTCGCGCATCTTGTAGCTCTTCATACCGTAGGGACTCTTCGGATCAACCTGGTTCCAGTCCATATAGCCGCCGATGCCTTTGATCATTTCGCGAGAACCTTCCAGATAGCCGAGCCAATTTTCCGCGTGTGTGGCGAGAAGCGCGGCAGCGTCTTTCTTGATGAAGGCCTGAAAAATGCTATCGATGTGCGCGCGAATGGCTTCGCGATCCGCAGCGCGATCATCCTGCAGGTCCATTACTCCAGAAGAGCTAACCGCAGGATCGCTTTCCGCCGAGGTGGTCGCAGTCGTAACGGTCACTGCGAGAGTAAGGGCCAGCATGAGAGAGAGGAGTGAGACTCCAAAGCTTCTAGATATCATCGATGTAACCTCCGAATAGACATTGCTAATTGCCAATCGAGCGGGCCCAATGTCCAAAGTCCAAATGTCCAATGTCCAAATTCCAGGTTGAGAGTGAAGTCCGTGCCGGGACCGGGACCCACGAAGTCAATGTTTACCTTTCTGCACCCGGAACCCGAAGCCCAACAACCGACACCTATTTAATCAGCAACTTGTGCTTGTCCAAAAACCCTATCACCGCTTCGTTGAACTCTTTTGGTCTTTCCATCATGACGAAGTGCCCGACGCCTTCCCACATACGAAAATCGAGATCAAGAGCCACCGCGCGATAGATCTCCTCCATATTCGGCGGGAACATCGGATTGCGCGCCATTATCGCGAGCACCGGCACATTGATCTTGTCGGTACCCCAAATCGCGGTATCCGCCATTCCTTCCATCGCGCTCACCAAAACATGCTGCGGCGTTTTCCCAGACGTAGCCAGAAGTTGCTCGACGGTTGCACTCGGAAGACTTCCCTTCATCATGCCGAACATCTGATTTACAACAGTGCGATAGTTCGGACCACGAAAGCCATTGATCATTTGATCCATTGTCGCCTTATCGGCAAATGGCCCGAGCGCGCCATCCGCAACAACAATCGCGAGCGTCTTCTGGGGATACTTACGATAAAACTGCCGGGCGATCGGCGTGCCCATGCTGTGACCAACGAGCACCGCACGTTTGACCTTCGCATCACGCATCACGGCCTCAACCGCCCGCGCAAAGAGATCCATCGTGTAGCTGACTTGTGGTTTGTCGCTCTGGCCATGTCCGGGAAGATCTATCGCGATTACGCGATTCCGCTTTGCCAATTCAGACGTCTGATCGCTCCAGTTGTCCACATTCATTGTCCAACCATGAATCAGGACAAGCGCCTCGTCTCCCTTGCCGTAGTTCACATAGTGAACGCGTGCGCCGTTGAGCTTAGTAAACCGCGACTCGCCCATAGTTTTCTTCTGCTCTTGAAATAAACTCTTAGCAGTCTTGTTCAAGCTGTTTGCGCGCTGAGCAGTTGTGTCTGCGGCTCGTGAGGAAAATCCTTGAAAGCCGCTGGACTCTGCAGCCGCCAGCATGAAAGCGAGAGCAAGGATTACCAAACCCAGGCGATGCTGGAGAGTCACTGCTCGCAGGAAAGCATATTTCGTTTGCACGGCGCGTTCCTCCTTCTATCGGACATCAGTTTGCTAGGTGCATAATAATCGCTTAAAGAGTAGACAAAAAGTTCAAAGCAAAGGTTTGCGGGAGAATTTCTAGAGAAAAAGCCTTTCCAGTTGTCGATCCGTGGTTCGCTAATTCGACTTAAAGGCGGAACCCGAAAAACTGGTAACCGAACCCAAAGCGCGCCAAGATCCAAGGGACATATCAACAGCTTGAAATTAACCCATTTCCGCGAAGATTAAATCTTCATGATGCTGCTTTTGAACTCCTTCTCTTCTTACAGTCTTGGCGGTAATGATACGGCGGCTCCCTGACGGGGCTGCAGAAATCTGGAAAACTACGGAGGAGAGAATGCAATTAAATGCTTATCTAAATTTTAACGGGCAATGCGAGGCAGCGCTCAAGTTTTATGAACAGGTGCTCGGCGGCAAGGTAACCTTTAAACAAACCTGGGGTGATTCGCCGATGGCCAAGCATGTACCTGAGGAGGCTTACAACAACATCCTGCATTCGACGATGGAAGTGGGGGGCTCTACCCTGATGTGCGCCGACTCACCGCCGGACCAGTATCAGCAGCCCAAGGGAATGCAAATCACCCTCAACTTTAAAGACGCGGGCGAGGGTGAAGCCATCTTCGAGGCGTTGTCGGAAGGTGGTCGAATTGATATGCCCTTCCAGGCTACTTTCTGGAGCTCTGGCTTTGGCATGTGCGCAGACAAGTTTGGGATTCCGTGGATGGTGAACTGCGGGGCGCAATAGGTCTCAGTATCAAACACTTCACCGCCGCGAGTACACATGACGCAAGGAAGATGCGGCTGCCTGGTGTTGTATGTTTTTCGCTTTTGATTTGTCCTTCGTAAGGTTTCACCGCTCGTCTGCCAGTCTTGTTTGGATGAACGCACATATTCGAAAATGAGAATTCGATTTGTAAGAAAGTTAATTTTTCCGCTACCGTGGTGCGGAAAATATTGCAACCAACCGAAGCTCTCGAGTGTCTTAATTAATAGGCCGGACTCTCCCGCTACAAGCTGGGGGTGTCCGGTCAAATTACTTTGAGGGAGAGCAAATATGAAGAGGCTACTTGGATTAGCACTTACAGTCGCTTCAATCGGAGTGGTCGGACTCGGGTCCGAAGCAAAGGCCGGGGAAAATCCGACCAACAGCGTAGTGACTACGTCGAGCGCTCAATGGCAGCGTGATCGTTATGGGCGGAGAATTTATAACCGGCGCCGGTCGGTTACGCGAACGCGCGTCGTGCGAGTCGGTAGGCGGCTCTATCGCGAAACTTATGTCGCCCGTTATCTCCCAAACGGCCGCGTAGTAGACACAAGGCTGATTAGCCGAGTGAGAATCAGCTAAGGGATTGCCGATTGGTCATTGCCGAATGCCGATTGCTAATCGGTGATGGCTGGTTGGTGATGGCTGATTGGGAATTGGTGTTCGGCGTAGCTAAGCGGAAGCGCCAACTTCGCTGAACACCAATCGAAATTTGGCAATCGGCATTTGGCAATTGGCAATCGGCAATCGTCCAGCAATTGGCAATCGGCAATCAGTTCACTTCATCTCGATTTTCTTGTTCTCGCCCCAGTCTGCGCTTTTACCCGTCACGAGCGCAGAAACAAAACTAATGACCTGTGCGACGGTGCCTCCCGGGCTGTCCCAATATTCAGCTTTCTCCAGCCCCACTCGCAGCAACGCTATGTCTGGTTCTTCGGTTCCCTTGGGAAACCACGCCTTGAACTGCGGCTTCCAGAGTTCCTCAACCTTCGCCTTATCTTTGACGAGTTGCGCACTCCCGGTGATTGAGACGTACCGGTGATTGTCTGGATCCGCAAAGCTTACGTTGCACTTTGGCGTGCGTTTGACTTCGAATACCTTGTGCGAATTGTCCCTCGTAAAAAACCAAAGGTTTCCCTCCGAGTCGACTTCGCCATTGAGCGACATCGGTCGACTATGCAAATCATTGTTCTCATCGACTGTGGTCAACATGCAGAAGTCCATGTCTTTAATCATCTCCCGTAGCTTCTGAAAATTGGCGTCCTGGTCGTTCATAATTGCCCTCCCGTATCGGTTCAATATTTCAGGAACACTTCACGGATACTTGTCAGTGATAGGGAATTTGTGTAGTAGAGATTGCTAATTGCCCATTGCCGATTGCCCATTGCTCTTTAGAAATTAGATGTTTTGCCCTGATAAGTCGGGGCGGCCCCCAACCTTCGGCCAACTTTGTCGCAAGTGCAAATTGGCGATCGGCAATTGGCAATGTGATCTTTCTGCCACAAAAACCTATCCGCGGTGTTTTCTTATTGAGTGTCAAAATCTGCTTTCGGGAGTCGTTATGTCTAAGCAAATGCGTTTCGTCTTTTGTATGGGTGTCGTTGCGGGCCTCGCCTTAGTCGCAGGGCTGGTTCTTGCAACTTGGGCAGTCACCTCCGATGCCTCTGCCAGTTACCAACCACTCATTACTGCCAGCTCTGAAACCGCCAATTCACTGACTCAGAATGTATTGACGGGTGAATGGAAAGGAAAAGTTGAAAGTGACGATTCCAAGATCCATCTCAACTTCGATCGTCGCGGTGGTCAGGACGGCAAGCATTCAATGGGTCAGACGTACGAATTTTCGGAGTTGCAGGGACTGAATCGCGAACAAGCCCTTGGGGGCGGCTCAGTCAAGTTCAGCCTCGTTCGTGAAGCGGGAACAATCGAGTGCGAGGGCAGTTTTCAGAACGGGCGCGGCTCCGGAACATTTCGATTCGTTGGAAGCCAGGCGTTTCTGTCGGCGATGAAGAGCCGCGGCTTCGACTTCGAAAGCAAATCTTCAAAACACGATCGCGATCTTGAAGAGAGACTTTTCTCGGCAGCGGCGTTGAATGTGACGACGGCCCTCGCCGATGATTTGGCTTCAGCCGGTTTCAAACTTGATGTCGAAGATCTTTTCAAAGCGGCGATCTTCAAGGTTGATTCGACCTTTATGCGCGAGATGAAAGCGAGCGGCTTCCCTAACCTGGGAATGGAAGAGCTTGTTAAAGCGCGTATCTTCAAGATCGATGCCGAGTTCGTTCGCAAAGTTACACAGCTGGGTTTTGACAAAGAACCTTTCGAGAGCCTGGTGAAGATGCAGATTTTCAAAGTCACGCCTGAGTTCATAACCGAGATGCGCAACGAGGGTTTCACCAATTTGGATATTGAAGATCTTGTCAAGATGCGCATCTTCAAGATTGACAGCGATTTTATTCGCAAAGCCAAAGCTGATGGCGTGCCGCTGGAAGTTGAGAAGCTAGTGCAGCGGAAGCTCGGCGTTGCTCGGGTCGGAAATCGTCATGAGCAGGAACAGTAAAAGTACCGTAGGCAGTAGGCAGTAGGCAGTGGGGCTTTTTGTTGACCGTTGACCACCTGCCTTCTGCCTTCTGCCTTCTTCCTTCTTCCTACTTCCTTATCCCTTTCCCTCGTAGGCGGCTTTCCGCTGCGCAAAATCCAGCTTCGTCATCTTCATCATGGCTTGGATCACGCGGTTCGTCTTATCAGGGTCCTTGTCCTTTAATAACTCCTTCAGAATCGTCAATCGGCAATTACTTCCCTTTCTGTTACAGTCTGACAGTCATTAGTTGAGCGATTGCCAACCGGAATTATGCGCTTGGCATCATATTCCGGACGTTGTGTTTGTTGATATTTCTAAGGATTATTGCGATTTATGTTGAATATTATTACTAGAAGATTCTTGCCGGCCGTTTTGTCTGCCATTTTCCTTTGCACCCTCTTGGGTGCCGGGACGATAAACAGTTTTGCCCAGAGTGCGCCTAACGCCGACATTGTCATGGTGCTTTCCTTTGAGAACACTTCGAACCGCCCCGAGTACAACTGGGTAGGCGAAAGCTTCGCCGACTCCGTCGCCGAGTTGCTCAATAAGCCGGGCCTTCTCGTAGTTTCTAACGACGAACGCGAGCTCGCATATCAGCGCTTACGTCTTCCACAAACAGTTATTCCGTCACGAGCCACGGCGATTAAACTCGCGCGTGAAGCGAAAGCGACGATGATCGTGATCGGAACTTATAACGTAACTGAGAATCCGACGGCTGAGGAAAAAGACAAGTCTGCAATGGAAGCTTACGTTCAGGTTACGGCTCGCGTGATCAAGGTGAACGAAGGTCGAAACCTCGGCGAGATTCTGGATGGCGCATGGGCCACGCGGCAGTTCGACTTCGGCGGCTTGCTTACTACGCTGCAAAACATTCAGGGGCGGCTCGCTTACCAGATTCTCTATCAGCGAGACAAGGCACTTCCCTTTTCGCAAAATCAATTAGTCCAGGAAGCGACGAAGATTCCGCAGCGCGCGTTCGAGTCTTACGTTAAAGGCGCCCAGTTGAGCGAACGCGATCCCAAGCGCGAGAACTATCTCAAGAATGCTTTGAAGTTTTATGCCGATGCGAACGGTGGAGCGGTGTATCCGCAAGCTGCTTTCGAGCTTGGGCGTTTCTACATGATTCAGGGAAAGTGGAAAGACGCCACTGAGTACTTCACCAAACTGCAAAAGAAGGATCCGCATTACACCGAAGCAGCTTTTTACGCAGGCCTTGGTTACGCGAAGCTTGGGGATCATGGTCACGCCCTGGCTGCACTCGTGCCGCTCTCTGCCGATATGCCGCTGATTGGAATCTACAACAATGCCGGCGCTGTCGCCGTGCAAGCGGCTCGCGAAGAGAAGAAGGATGCTGAGCGCTCACGATTGCTGGAGCAGGGCACTTCATTTCTATCACGCGCAGCGGAATCGGCGCCTGACGATCAGATGGTGCATTTCAATTACGCGGTGGCTCTCTTTCTGGCAGGCAAGTACGCGGAAACGGCCGAACAACTCCGTCCCGTGATCACCGCTGATCCGCGCGACGGGCAGGCTTATTTCCTGTTTGCAAAGGCGCTCGAAAAGATCGGGAAGGCTGAAGCCGCCACCGCCGCTGACGACCAGGCGCGGCATTATCTTCAGAACTATGCGAAGTGGCAGACCGAGTGGCAAAAATCACAGACCACCAGCAACCTCGCTCTGCGGATGCGCGACGTGCTTAATCGAGATGACGTTTCCGATCTGATGCGCAAGAAAGCCGCGGCAGCGAATATTGATCGCTCTCCGACGGAGGACTTGCTTGCAAAGGCAAAAGACCTTTATCGCGCGGGACGCGACGATGAGGCCTTGCCGGAGTTGCATCGAGTGGTGATGGTCGAACCGACTAACGCTGAGGCCTACCTTTTGAGCGGTCGTATCAACCTGCGGCGAGGGGACCAGGAAGCAGCGATAGCCGCTTTGAAAACGGCCATCTTCTGGGACCCAAAGTTGGTTGATGCGCACATTTTACTCGGTAGAATTTTCCTTGATCGGGGCGACCGCGGCGAGGCGACCAAATATGCGGCCAGTGCGATGACAATTGATCCTAATAATCAGGAAGCAATTGCGTTGCAACGCCAAGTCACAATGGGAAAAAACTGATTCGCTCCCGATGAAGTTTGGTGATCGTCTGCTGTGGAGAGAACCTTCCACAATTCCGGTAAACAACTGAAGTATTAAAGTCGTGTCAGCTTCTGCCTACTTGCTCCTCGCCCTCGGCCTAGCTGAGTTATTTCTAGCTATTGCGGTCATCTCCCTCTGGAAACACAAAAAATCAGGCATGGGCCCGGTTCAGTTGCGTGGTGCCAGCGCCTACGCGCAGACAGAGTTAAGTCCAGAGGGCGCTGTGCTGATTGCTGGAGAACTTTGGAGAGCACGGTCCCTCGATGGCACATCCATCGCTGCTAATGAGCACGTCGAGGTCGTTCAAATTCAGGGACACCTGCTACTCGTCAAACGTTGAACGGCTACCTTCTCACACTCAATGGTTACTCGGTTCCAGAAAAAGTTTTTCGTGGCACAGGAGGTGCTCTAGGGAAAGACGGCAAGCACGGGAGACCAAAGTAAAGTTGAAACGTGCCCCCGCCGCCATCACCCCTCTGAGCGCCGCCTGCCGCTGCGCCAGCCCCCCGCCGAGCAACCCTTCAGTTAATCCCTTCGAAAAGCGAACCCAGTCAGTAATGACTGGGTTCTCCCGCGTTTAGAACGGGGATATTTTGGCAGTCTCGCGACCTGCCTGATCTTTCAAGCCAAATTGAGCTGCGGCGGCTACAAACCACCGTCGCGTGACTGACGCACCATTCAGTCAGTCTGCGACGGAATTTGTCACTTTGACGGTGACGTTTTCTGTCGATTCGACCGTCTCAGGGCTCGTTTTAAGCAGTTGGCAGTCGGGTGATGGAGCAAGCAAAAAAAATATTTTCGTAGGCTGAATTTAGGCGCGAGCGCAAGCCACTCTTCCCAATTGCAGTTCGGCAGAGCGGGCAATTTTGGCCTCAGTCAAACTTCCTTTGCTACACTCCCGCGCAGGATGACCAATGCAGCGGCCTCTCTCGCAGTGAATGCCACGAAGGTGAGTTTGACCTCTCGAGTTCGCGCGGCTGCCCGACCATTCAGCGACTGGATCCTGGTCCTTAGCTCTTCAGTCTTACTGATCCTCGCCTTCCCTGATTTCGAGCTTTGGCCACTGGCCGCGGTCGCATTGATCCCTTTGTTAATTGTCGTTGCGCAGAGGCCCAAGCCTTTGCGCTCGTTCTTCCTCGGTTGGCTGATGGGGACCGTCTTCTTTTATGGCTCCTGCTACTGGCTAACCCATTCGATGATTCACTACGGCGGCGTTCCCACTGCGCTCGCCTATCTCCTGCTGGTCCCGGTTCCGGTAGTTGTTGGTTTGTTCCCCGGCATCTTTGCCCTTGTACTCGCGCGAGCAATCAGACGCTGGGGCACGGCGGCATTGCTTGCCGCTGCCGTAATCTGGCCAGCCACCGAATGGGCGCGGCTCGGAATCACGGGGCAGCTCTGGAATGCACTAGGGTATTCGCTCGCGTACAAACCGTCGCTAATTCAATCTGCGAGTTGGGGCGGGGTCTATGCAGTCAGTTTTCTTTTGGTTGTAATTAACGCTGCTCTAGCCTTCGCGTTGTTGAGACGAACTTTTAAAGGGGCCATCATCACAGTTGGGATTCTGTGTGCAGTTGTTGTAGTTATTGCTGCTTCGCTCCCATGGCAGATTGGCTACGTCGTCGATCCTAATACTCCGGTCGTTGTCGCCTTACAGCCAAATGTGCCGATGGAGCTTGTGAAGTCTACTGCAGAAATGCAGGCACTGATGGATCGACACGTAAGCATGACTGAGGAAGCGTTGAACTCCATACCGCAATCGTCCAAAACTCGTCTAGTCATCTGGCCCGAGTCGCCGATGAATTTTGATTACGGCACTGATACGCAATTAAGAGGACTACTGTTGAACTTCGCCACGAAACACAACACCTCAATATTATTTAACTCGCAGGAGCCGGCACCGAATGATGGCATCTACAACTCAGCGCTCTTCGTAAATCAGCAAGGCCGGCTGATCGCTCAATATGATAAGATTCGCTTAATGCCGTTTGGCGAATACGTACCGGTCCCACGCTGGTTACCGGGCGCGAATTTGATAACTGCGATCGTTGGAGACTTCACGCCAGGCACACGCTTCACGCTGATGCCGGTGGGCGAAACTCGAGTAGGAGTCTTTATTTGCATTGAGTCAGCTTATCCGTTCATCACGCGTGGTCTGACACGAGAAGGCGCCGACGTGCTGATCAATATTTCCAATGACGGCTATCTGGGGCCGACAGCAGTGAGACGCCAGCACTTGGCAAACGCGGTATTTCGCGCGGTGGAAAATGATCGAAACGTCATCCGTGTAACGAATTCGGGAATTACCGCTTACATCACTTCACAAGGTGAGGTACGGGATGCAACAGACAGTTTTTCCAGCGCCGTGCGGATTTGGACAATCGGGCACCGGTCTAACACTCAGACATTTTATTCCCGTCACGGCGACGTTTTCGCGGGGATTTGCGGGGCACTAAGCCTAACTTTATTTGTCAGCACTTTCGGATGGCGAACTAAACATAGTTAGAGGAACGAATGATCGAGACCTTATCAATACAGGACCTGCGCACAACTTACGAAGACCTCCTGAAGCGAGTCGAACAGCTCGGGAGGTTTCTTTGATGTTCCTAAAGCGCGCGAAGAATTAGGCATCATTGAAACGCAGGCTTCGGCGCCGGATTTCTGGAACGATCAGGACGGCGCGCAAAAGTTATTGCAGAAGCGGAGCGGCTTGGAGAAGAAGATTCAGCGGCAGGAACAGTTCGACGCAAAGATAGCCGACGCAGCCGTACTTTTTGAATTTGCCGAAGAAGATCCCGAATCGCTAAACGAATTGCGGTCGCTGGTTGAGCGCTTGGAACATGAGTTAGCGCAGGCTGAAACCGAAATGCTCCTCGCCGGCGAAAATGATCAGCTAAATGCTATCTGCACAATTCATCCGGGAGCGGGTGGAACTGAGTCTCAGGATTGGGCCGAGATGCTGTTGCGCATGTACTTGAAATGGGCGGAGCAGCGCGGCTTTAAAAGTGAAGTCATTGATTACCAGCCAGGTGAAGAAGCCGGTTTGAAGAGCGTTACCTTCCGCGTTGAAGGCGAGTACGCCTACGGGCTGCTCTCAGCCGAAGCCGGGGTACATCGGCTCGTGAGAATTTCTCCTTTCGATCAGGCAGCGCGCCGTCACACCTCTTTCGCTTCCCTTTTCGTCTATCCCGAAATCGACGAGAACATTGAAGTCGAAATCAACGACAAGGACTTGCGCGTTGATACCTATCGCGCCACTGGAGCCGGCGGCCAACACATCAACACCACCGACTCGGCAATTCGTATCACGCACATTCCCAGCGGCATCGTGGTGCAATGTCAGAACCAACGTTCCCAGCACCAGAACCGGGCCGTGGCAATGCAGGTCTTGCGCGCACGACTGTATGAGCTGGAGATTGAGAAGCGCCGGGCAGACACCGCGGAGCTCGAGGCGAACAAAGCCGACATTTCTTTTGGCTCGCAAATCAGAAGTTATGTGCTCGCACCTTACCAATTGGTGAAGGACACCAGAACCAAACTCGAACGCGGAAACGTCGAGGCGGTACTGGGAGGCGATTTGGACGACTTTATAAAAGCCTACCTCTTGGCGAAGAAAGCAGCGTAAACTGCGGGCGGACTTGAAGTCAGTTTCGTTGGAGTGTTGATGGCCACTAGTCAGCTTGAGGAAAAAGCCCGGATCATCACGCCGCGCAACAGCCGGCGAAATGAAATCATCGCTATTCTGTTTCTCGCCCTCGGGTTGCTGCTTTCGCTTTGCTTGATTTCAGCGGCGTTCAACCCCAACGACCCCTCCTGGAATTCCGCCGGACAATCAGAAACAAATAACTGGGCCGGAGCCATCGGTGCTTCCGTGGCGGCTGCTTTGTTTCAATTTATCGGGCTCGCAGCCTATCTGCTGCCGGTGCTTTTCCTGGCCGCCGCCTGGCGCCGGTTTCGCACGCGCAGCATTAACGCACCGTTAAATCGTTTGCTCGGCCTGGTGACGCTCGTACTCGCCGCGGCTGCGCTCCTTTCCATCTCGGGGATGCGTCCGCTGTTTGACTCGAGCGTGCAACCGGGAGGTTTGATTGGCACCTTGATCGCCCGCACACTCGCTAGTGGATTGAACACCGTCGGCGCGACCGTGCTGTTAATCGCTATCGCCTGCACCGGCTTGTTGCTGGCGACCAATTTCTCCTTCGTCGGACTCTACGAAAAAATTGTCCAACTAGTCGGTAATCGCTTTGAAGTTGTTCACTCCTTTCCGGCGCGATTCGCGGCCTGGCGCGGGGCTCGTCGCGAACAGGTTCTTCTGCGAAAAGAGAAGCAGGCTGCGCTTAAAGCTGAAGAGGAAGCAGCTCGGGCGGCGTTGCGCGAAGTTCGGGAGCTAACACCCGCGGAGCGAGTTGCGGAGTTCATGAAGGAACCGGAGATTGTGCCGTCTGCTTCGGTCGTTCGCGCTGAAACCGTGTCATCGGCGCGAGCTTCAATCGGCAGTGCTGCCGGCGTCGCTGAGCCGCCACGTGCTGCTGCCGCTGCCGCTGGAGCAACGATTGTTGAAAGCCGATCCGGCCGCCGTTCGATCTTTCCCTCGGGCGGCAGTGCTGTTGGCGTCGAAGATCCGGAGGCGGAAGAAATGGTGAAAGGCGCCTCAGTACTCCGCACCAAAGCCGAAGCACCCGCGACCGGAAAGTTGCCGTTCGACGCCGATCGCAAAAAGGTTAGTTACAGCGACTACAGCTTGCCGCCGCTTGAATTTCTTAATGAAGCGCCGCCACCGGGTGAACAGGCAGACGCTGAGTTGCTCAGGCTTGCCACCAATCTTGCCGAGAAGTGTAAAGAGTTCAATGTCACGGGACAGATCAAACACATCTGCCCCGGTCCCGTTGTCACCACTTACGAGTTCAAGCCAGATCCCGGCGTCAAGTATTCGCGCGTCGTCTCCCTCGTTGATGATCTCTGCCTGGCATTGAAGGCGGAATCAATTCGCATCGATCGCATGCCTGGCAAACCGCACGTGGGAATCGAGGTCCCGAACCCGCGACGCGAAACGATTTTTCTGCGAGAAGTGATCGAGTCGCGCGCCTTCCGTGAGTCAGGCTCGAAACTAACAATCGCCCTCGGCAAAACTATCGACGGTCTCAATTACGTTGCCGACCTCGCGAAGATGCCGCACTTGCTGATAGCGGGTACTACCGGCGCGGGTAAATCGGTTGGCGTTAATTCACTGATCGTCTCAATTCTTTATCGGGCACGTCCGGACGAAGTTAAATTCATCCTGATTGACCCGAAGCGCCTCGAGCTAGGTCTCTACGAAAACATCCCACATCTCGCAACTCCGATCATTACCGATCCGAAGCTGGCCGCGCGTTCTCTGAAATGGGCCGTCGGTGAAATGGAGCGGCGTTATCGAGATCTCGCCGGCTGGGGCGTGCGCAATATTGACGGCTACAACACCGAGATCATGCGGCGCAATCTCGTTAAGGAGTACGACGAGACCGGTGAACCTTACAAGCCGCTGCCTTTTATCGTTATCATCATTGATGAGCTCGCCGATCTGATGATGACTTCGGGACGAGAGGTTGAGGAATCGATTACGCGCCTCGCCCAGATGGCGCGCGCCGTAGGCATTCATCTGGTGCTGGCGACGCAACGACCATCTGTTGATGTCATCACCGGGTTGATCAAGGCAAACTTCCCTTCGCGCATCTCGTTCCGCGTGTCGTCCAAGGTAGACTCGCGCACCATCATCGATACAAACGGCGCTGAACACCTGCTCGGTCGTGGCGACATGTTATTCCTGCCGCCTGGGACTTCGCGTCTAATCCGTGTCCACGGCGCCTATATCGACGAGACGGAGATTAACCGGATCGTTAACCACATCAAGACTCAGGGACCGCCGTCATACGATGAGACGATCACGCAATCGGAAGAGGAAGCACTCGGGCTCGAAGACAGTAATGGCGAACACGACGAGCTCTTCGAAGAAGCTCTGCGCATCTGCGTGGAGATGAAACGCGCTTCGACGTCAGTCCTGCAACGAAGGCTTCGCATCGGCTACGGCCGCGCGGCGGCAATTCTCGACATCATGGAACGTGAGGGTCTGATTGGGCAGGCCGATGGTTCGCGCCCGCGACCAGTGCTCGGTCGCGCTTACGAAATGATCGCGCAGTGGGACGAAGCAGGGGTTGAAGATTAAGAAAAGTAAACCGCCAAGCGGCCAAGAATCGCAGAGTTCGCCAAGGAATTCCCTGACAGAACAGATAAGTCGACTATTCCGTCTATTACTTCTCTGCGTCCTTTGCGGATCTTGGCGTCTTGGCGGCTCCTAGTTGTCCCGGCGTCATGGGTCGCCATAGTTTTGCAAACATTTCCACCTCTCACTGTGGAAAAGTCTGTGGACAATCTTCACACCTTCAAATAAACCATTAGTTATCCGAGCACTTGTAGCAAATTGCACACGGCAGCGGCGTGCTCGTAAAGTCTTCACAAAGTATTGTTTGTCTATAAAGGATCACTTTGCTGGATCAGGCTCGGGAAATATTCTTCAGTGCACTGCGAGCCGTCGACGCTCGCGCGGCGACGCGGCGCGCTGTAAGCCTAAGCAATTCCCTGCTGCGTATCGGCGACACAACAATCAATCTTGCCGAACGCCCGGTCTATCTCGTTGCAATCGGGAAAGCCGCGGGGGCAATGTCAGCCGGACTCGCGGAAGTGCTGGGCGACAGAATTTCCAAGGGTATCGTTTGCGGCTCGGCTGCTGAAGGACTTAACCCTGACTGGGCAATTTTCGCCGGCGGACATCCCTTTCCCACCGAAGCAAGCATCGCCGCTGCACGCGCCAGTCTGCAGCTTCTGGCGAATGCTGAGAAAAATGCTCTTATCGTCTTTCTTATTTCGGGCGGTGGCTCGGCAATGTTCGAACTGCCGGTTAACGAATCAATCACCCTTGCCGACCTGCGCGAAGCAAATCGACAGCTCGTCTCGTGCGGTGCCTCTATCGCGGAAATCAATGCAGTGCGCCGGGCATTTTCTGCAGTGAAGGGTGGGAGGCTTGCGTCCATCGCGCCGCACACAGATCAGATCACGCTAATTGTTTCCGACACCAATTCCGGCTACGTCACGAGTGTCGCGTCCGGTCCTACCCTTGAACCCGATGCCGCAGGCGGTAACGGGCGGGAAGTGGTGCAACGTTACGGCTTGCTAGCTTCCCTCCCTCACTCGATCATAAAAGCAATCGGGGAGTCGCAGGTTAAAGATTTAGCTGCGGCAACCGGCCTGCGGGCGCACTGTGTCTTACTGGATAATCGCACGGCGCTTGAGGCCGCGGCTGAGGAAGCGAGATCACGCGGATTCGTCGTCGAGCTCGCTACGGACATCAATGAACAAGAGATTGGCGCTGGCTGCGATTTACTTATTGCCAGGGCGGTAGCCCTATGGAATCGAAACGAAGGAAAGCCTGTCTGCCTGGTTTCGGGTGGAGAGTTTTCGTGTCCGGTGCGTGGTGGCGGCGTCGGCGGTCGAAATCTGGAAACCGTTTTGCGCTCCGCGATCAAGCTGGATGAGTTTCACTACTCGGCAATAACGCCACACTGGGCGGTGCTAAGCGCGGGAACTGATGGCGTGGATGGCAATAGTATGGCGGCGGGAGCGGTTGCTGATGAAACTACGATCGCTCGCGCGAAGCGCAAGCTTCTCGAGCCAACCGACTTTCTCGAGCGCAGCGACGCTTTTAATTTCTTCGAAGAGCTCGGAGACGTGATTGTTACCGGCCCGACGGGTACCAACGTGCGCGATGTACGAATCGTTCTTGTCGAATCCGGTGTTTCTAACCCCCAATGACGCAAAAATTAGCCACAGATTTACACTGATTCACACGGAAGTCATGACTTAAATCTGTGGCCCTCTGTGTTTATCTGTGGCCGAACTTTTGGCTAGGCTCGTCTTGACTCAACTCCCGCAGGATCATATAAGGGTTGTTGCCTCTGCTTTTTTGCCATCGCATTATTACAAATGAATTCACGCTGGAGGGGTCGCGAGCTTGTCAATAAACGTCGAACCGCTGACTAACAGCGCAGCCGAAGCGGAACCGAAAAACGATCCGACCTCGCTCGCAGGTTTAGTCGCGGCCCTCGCAGCGCAGCAGACTCTTCCCTCACTAGAGCAGCTAGACTCCTGGCTGGCAAACTCGGCGATCAATCGGGAAGACTTGCTGGCCTACCTTGGCTTCAAGGAGGGCAACTACTGGAGGCATCGCGTCTTCCGCAACGACTTCGTGGAAATGCTGGTCTTGTGCTGGCGACCCGGACAACGCACTCCGATTCACGATCACAACGGCTCGCAAGGCGCGGTGATGGTTTATGAAGGCCTGATGTGGGAGACCACATTCAATTTCGATTCCGGCCCTGGCCTCTCGTACAAATCAGGTCGCGAGTACGGCCCCGGCGAAGTTACCGATGCTGCTGTTCCCGACATTCATCAGCTGGGAAATCCGGACGTCAGTGGTCAGGATTTGATCACGCTCCACATCTACTCGCCGCCGCTCGGCGTGCTCAAGACTTACAAAGTCGGCAGCCCTGAGATCGATCTTTACACACCCAACGATTTTCCCAGCTGAGACCATTGCCAATTGCCGATTGGCGATTGCCGCTTGGCTCGTGCGAAGTGAAGTCGGTACCACCAGGGGGTAGCCGATGGGTCCATTGATTAGCGATTAGCTATTGCCGATTGCCGGTTGGCGTAGAGTAATAAGCCAATCGGAAATCCGCAATTGGCAATCGGCACTCTCTTCACTTCTTCACAAAGGTCGTCAAGTCCAGCCCAACTCCATCGGTTGCGACGGTGATTGTGCCGCTCTGCCCTGTTGTTAGAATCTCGGCCCCTGCTGCGCGCCAGCGTTCGACTACCTCCCGATGAGGATGACCAAACATCGAGTGTTGCCCAACCGAAATAACGGCCACCTGGGCCCGAACGGCAGCTACAAAACTGGGGGTTGAGGACGTGCGACTGCCGTGATGCGCAACCTTAACGACATCTGCCGGCAAAGCCCCGCGAGCTTGATGCGACAGCGCCAGCTCTGCTTTGTTTTCGATATCGGCCAGCATCAAAATTCGCCGCTTCCCATATTCAATTTGCAGCACGAGGGAATCATCATTAGAAGATCGCGCCTGGACATTGTTCGAAGCCGGTGGCCAAAGCACCGCAACGCGGACTGGGCCAAAGTCTAACAAGTCGCCGGCCCCGATCAACACCAAAGGAATGCTCTTCTTGTCTGCCGCAGCGGCAAATCCAACAGACTCTCGATCGCCGGCAGGTCTTCTCGCCACGAGTGCGGCCCGAACTTTGAAGTTCCTCATTACGTCGTTCAGACCATCCATGTGATCTGCGTCCGCATGAGTGGCCAGCACATAGTCGACATGATCCAGTCCGCGCCACCAGAGATATTCCGAGACAACGGCCTCGCCAATTGAACGAGTATCACGCTCGAAGATCTCTTCGCCTTCGGAGTTTTTCTTGATGAACTTCGGCCGTCCACCGCCGTCGACCAGCAGAGTTGTGCCATCAGGCATCGTTACCAACGCTGCGTCGCCCTGGCCCACATCAAGAAAATCGACACGCAACTTTTCCTGGAAGCTCCCGGCACTCGATGGATGAAACAAAACTATGCCGACTAGCAGCACTTGAACAATCGCCGTGATTGCTACCAATCGCGAGCGAAATTTCCGCACAGGGGCATGGGGACCTGCCAGCGGATTCCATCGCGGCAAAGAGATCGCCAGGATCAGCAACGGTACAAAGAAAATTCCATAAACAGCTGCCGAACGGCCCGAGTATTCCGGCAGACGAACTGACGCGATGCTTAGACGTGCAAAAGGATCGACGCTGTGCACCATCAACCACTGAAGGAGATTGGTAAGTTCAAAGAGCGGAGTGGCAGCGAATGTACTGAGCGGCGCCATCAGCAGTCCTGCCATACCGGTGAAGATGAGCACCGCCATAATCGCGCTTACTCCAATATTCAAGATCAGTCCGGAGAGTGAAAAGCGATGAAAGTAGACGACCAACAACGGCAGCATGGTGATCTGCACGCAGCAGGAAACCAGCATCGCCGCGAACCCGTAACGAAGAAACGCCTGGCAGTGGAAGCGCTCGAATCGCGCTGCCGGTGGCGTTTTAAAAAACCTGTAACGGAAATTAAGCTGCGACTGCTCGTGACGCCATGTTTTCTCCGACCAAAAGAGCGCTTCACAGAAAACCCGTAACCAGCGAGCGCAACGCGGTGGATAGGGACTAGCACGAGTCGGACGCCAGGAACCAATTTCTGACATGCGTTGCAGCAACGGCCAGGCAAAGATCACAATCGCTGCAACCGAGAGAAATGTAAGTTGAAACGAGGGATCAAACAGATCGCGCGGATGCAATATCAATAACACGAGTGCCGCCCCGCCGAGCGCGTTTACCGAGGCCGCGCGCCGAGACACGACTGGAGCAAACGCTACCATCGTAAACATCAGAGCTGCGCGCACTACCGAAGCTTCGGCGCCGACGGCAATGGCGTAACTCCACAGCACGGTTGCCGACATCAGAAACTGCGTCAATCTTCGCCGAGAAACTTTTCGAGCAATGTGTAGGAACAGGCCGCCGATGAAGCTGATGTGCAGGCCACTGATTACGAGGACGTGAAACGTTCCGCCTTCACGGAATCTTTCTGAAGCCGACTTCGAGAGAAAATGTTGATTACCCAGGACCGCAGCATTAAGAACTCCCGCAGTCTCAGGAGCGAAGTGAGCATTGAACGCCTGTTGCAGTCGCTGGCGCCAATCGTAAAGCCAGGCGAGCGGCAGCAGCACGCGCTCGTCATTAAGACGCTTTATTAGGCGGGGGCTCTTCACAAAAGCAGTAGCCGCGAAGCCCTTGCGATCCAGATACTTTTTAAAAGAACTGGCGCCGGGATTACGAAAACTTTCGCCGCGTTTCAAAGTAGTTACCGCGCGAATCCGCGCGCCATAGCGTAATTCAAGTTTCTCGTATTCAATCTTTGCCGCGTCCCCTGAAATCAGTACAAGCAGCGAAACGGTTCCGACCGTGTTCTCCTCCGTGGATTTTCGGCTTAACTTCTCCAGGCGCAAAGTAAGATAGAAACCCTCCGGCGCAGCCTCCGGCTGTCTTGCCAAAACGCCGGTAAGCACCACCGCTTCGCGGGCGCCGATGACTCCATTGTCCAGAAGAATGCTGAGGCTGTTCGCACTGCGACTGTGTTTCTCTACAGCAGCCAGCGTCGCTCCGGCCAACACGAAGGCTATGAACAAAAGGATGATCGCCTTATGTGATCGCAGCAGAAGCACTAAACCCGCAATTAAGAACAGCGACACCGGCACAGTGATCCCCGAAAGTACACGCGGTGTGATTGGAAAGATCTCGAGGGCGACGATGCCGATCGCGAATGCGGCAGCAAGGGTTAATAAAGGGTGCGATTGAAACTCGTGCGAGGAAGTTGACATTGCCAGCTCGTGAGGAAAGCGAAATTTTTTGTGGCAGTTTGAATCTCATTCATACCGGGCTTCAGCCCGGTGACTCATGCCTCAAAATGCATGGGAACTGTTTTAACGGTTTCCAGACCGATCGAAAGAGAAACCGTTGAAACGGTTCGACGCTGTCGGGGCCGCCCTTTCACCGGGCTCAAGCCCGGTGAGAATGAGACCTTAAATCCAAACTGCGGCACGCAGGTTAGCTTGCCAGCAGCCGGACGACAGTTTCCACATGATGAGTTTGCGGAAACATGTCGAACGCCTTGATTGATTGAAGCTTGTATCCTGCGGCAACCAGTTTTTTCAAGTCGCGCGCGAGTGTGGCCGGATCGCAGGACACGTAAGAGATCTGGCTAGGACGAAGTGCAACAATCCCGTGAATGTCTTTATTCTCCGCGCCCGTCCGCGGCGGATCTAAAAGCAGAAAATCTACCGACCCGAGCGAAGCAGCATTCGCTTGCATCCAATCTCCGACCCGCGCTGTTTCCACGAGGGCGTTGGTTAGGTCCGCCGACTTGAGATTCCGGCGCGCAAAGTCCGTCGCCATGCGGTTCGCTTCGATTCCCACAACTTTCTTGAAGCGACGCGCGAGCGGAAGCGTGAACAAACCAACACCGCAGAAAAGATCGACAGCGAGTTCGCCCGTAGCGTCACCCATTGCCTCTTTGATAATCGGTTCGAGCAGATCGTGATTGATCTGGAAAAAACCGGCAGCGCTGAAATGGTAGGTTTCGCCGGCAATCCTCCGGCTGATTACTTTAGTCTCGAATGTTCCCGTATCAGATGCGATCGAGACGCCCTCGTCTCCGGCAACTGCTTCAATGTTCCTGCTGGCGTCAATCGCAAACTGCACTGGGATCGCGGGCGTCCCGCCCGCACTCGGTAACGAGGCTAGTTCTGATTTGAGTGCATCTTTCCCCGCATGTGGCGAGCGAGACGCCCGCGATCCCGTATCAAGCTGGCGGCGCACTCTTTCGAGCTCCGCTTGTAACTCGGGCACAAGCACGGCGCAGAATTCGACATCACAAACTCGGTTTGAACCACGCTCGAAGTAACCGAGCTCCTTAGTTGTCCGATCGACTTGCCAGTTCGCGCGCGCGCGATAGTGCCATTCGTTTGGCGAAGGCTGAATCTCGAAGTCGGGTACAGGATTAAAACCTCCGAGCCGGTGCAGACAATCGCGAATGATCTCGACTTTGGTTTGCAGTTGAGTCTTGTAATCCAGTTGTTGAAAGTCGCACCCCCCGCACCTTCCGAAGTAAGGACAGGGCGGTTCAACGCGGAGCCGCGAGGGTTTGATGATCTCTTTGATGGAAGCGAACGCGACTTTGCCACGCATGCGCTCCACCTCAACGCGCACGACATCGCCTGGCGCTGCAAGATACACAAACACCGTCATCCCTTCGGCATGTGCCAGGCCCACGCCGCCAGGCAAGATGCGCTCTATCGATACCTCGATTGTGCCTTCTGTATTCGGCATGTCTGGTTTTTGTACTTGGTACTTTGTGCTTTGTACTTGGTTCTTATGACGACTGTTGGAAGGTACAACTATCGAAGCAACTCAAACTACGAAAGGCGATCAAAATACAAAGACCAAAGATCAAAGTACTTTTTTTATAGATAGAACAAACTCAGACGCGGCAGACCGCAATCCTCCCGCAGCCGCTTCAATAGAAGACTATTGAAAGTCTGTTCGTAGGCCGCTTTTTCCATTTGACTGCGATAAGGTCGCAGCTGCTCCTTAACTTCTTTCTGCGCAGCGGCCAGCTCCTCAGGTGAAGCAACGCGCAGGAGTGCATCGCTCAACATTCGCTCAAGTCCTGTCAATGACACTTCGAGCTTTCGTGCATCCGGACGCGTGGCGGCAGCGAAATCCTTTTGCAGCGCGGCCAGCAGAGCGCTAACCCGCTCGATCGTTTCCGTCAGATCGTCCTGAGCGTCTCGTTGGCGGCCGGCGCGTTGGAGCGCGTCCTCGCCGCGTTGTAGATGGTCGAGTATTGCCTGGCGCGCAAAAGGTAACCCTTCGTCCTCGGTTGCAGGTTCAGAAGTGGTTCCCTCTGTAGTCGCACCAACACGCGACTCAAGCCATTCGGCGTACTGCGCTTCGATCTCCTCCTGGCAATAGAGCAGGGACTTAACGCTGCGCTTACGCGGCTTTGATTCCCAGGAGTCGAATGATTGCTCGATTCCGCGGAGGACAATGTGCAAAGGAACGTTCAGTTCCTTCCAGCGCTCAATCAAAGCCCAGTCCATCGGGCTCAGCAATAAATGCTTGCCTCGCCGCCGCACGAACGCATCTTCGATTTCTGTGAAGTAGTTGAAGTAGTTCACGCGGAAAGTCTCAGGTCTCAAGTTTCAGGTCTCAAGTTCGGCTCGGCAATCCTTGAGGCCTGATCAATTAAGGGCACGGAAACGCCGTGCCCCGACATCCTTGATTCAGACCCACTCATTCTGGGGAAGCGGCACGCGGACGCGACAGTCGAAATTGCGGGCGCTGAATGCGGTCGCTAACGCTACGTATTGACCGAGCAATTACGGCCGCCTTAGTGGATACCGCGTGGTAGCGGATTACTCGCAGCTTTACGTCTTCGCTTTTCTCTGCGACCTTGGCGTGTCCTTGGCGACCTGGCGGTAGTCTGTCCAACGTCGAGAGTTTTGCGTATCAGATCGACGCGACCCTTGTCCGTTCATAAATCAAGCGCAACCCATCGAGCGTCAAAGTATCGTCAACTACCTGAATGTATTCGGAACCGGTAGCAATCAAAGGGGCGAGCCCACCGGTCGCGATTACATGCGGGGACTTTCCGCTTCCACCCAGCTCTTCAACTATTTTTTTCAAGACGCCATCAACAAGCGATGTGTAGCCGTAATAAAGACCTGACTGCATTGCCGTCGTAGTCGACGATCCAATCACCCGTTGGGGACGTTTGATGTCGACACGAGGCAGTTTCGCGGCTCGTTCAAATAAAGCGTCAGATGAAATCATGATCCCCGGCGTGATCACGCCACCGAGATACTCTCCGTTACTGTTGATCACATCGAAAGTTGTCGCTGTGCCGAAGTCGACGATGATACAAGGCGCACCGTATTTTTCAATTGCCGCCACCGCATCAACGATGCGATCCGCGCCTACGTCAGTCGCAGGTTCATAAAGGATCTTTAGTCCGGTGTTCGTGTTGCTGTCGACAAAGAGCGGAGACAGATTGAAGTAAGTCTCCGCCATTGTCTTCAAAGTGTAATTGAGCGGCGGTACCACGGAAGCGATAGCGATCGCATTGATGGCTTTGAAATCGAGAGCGGCAAGCTCAAAAAGGTTGCGCGCGTGAACACCATACTCGTCAACTGTGCGTGCGCGATTGGTTGTCAGGCGCCAATGCGCCACAAGCTCCGCTTCGCGATAGACACCTAACGAAGTGTTGGTGTTGCCAACATCAATTACCAGCAGCATAGATTAGCTCTCGATTTTTCGTTTCCGGCGGCGGGAGTTGCGCGAGATATTCCTCGATCGCATCGCAAGCGCGTGCCGCACCGTGCTCTTTTCGCAATTGCTCGCCTACCATTTTGGCTCTTAAGGCGTACTTCGGATCGTGTAAAAGGTTGCCGAGCTCTTTAGCCACGTTAGCACGTTTGTATTTATCCCGAGGCAGCGTGCGACTAGTGCCGAGTCGTTCAGCATGGGCTGCGTTGTCCGGTTGATCGAAAGCAAAAGGAACGATCAGAGTCGGAATTCCTGCGCGCAGTCCCTGCGATGTGGTACCAACGCCACCATGATGAATCATCACGCAGCCTCGCTCAAGCAACGTCTCGAACGGGGCATACTCAACAGCGATAATTTGGGATGGCAACGGTTCCGAAATTTTGTTGCGTTCATCACCGATCAGGAGCACTGCGCGCCGGTTTAGGAGTTGTGCGGCAGCAATGCTCTCGCGAAAGAAGTCCCGCGCGACCCAGACTGCTGAGGTGCCGAGTGTAAAAATGATTGGCGGGTCGCCGTTGTCGAGGAAGTCGCTGAGTTCATTCGGCATCTTCAATTCATTGCGCCCATCATAGAATGCGAATCCTGTGGCTCGGGCATTCGGCGGCCAATCCGGTTGCGGCTGCGCAAATAATTTGGAAAAGAGCGCGAGCACGAGATTTGGAGAGTGCGCTCCTTCAAACAGTGGGTTACCGCGATCGGGTAAGCCCAGCTCGAGGCGAAACTGTTCGTAAGTATTATTCTTGTAGATTTTTTTTGCCTGGTTCAGGAATAGAGACATGAAGCGCGGTCCGAGCACGTTCAAGTGCCGCATCCACTGCCAAAAGGGTGGCCGCGGTGGATCATAAGCGGAGAAGAGTGAAGCAGGGGCCAGCACGGTCGAAACCCAGGGAATGCCTGTCTTCTGCGCAACGAGCGGTCCAGCAAAACTAATCGGATGTGTCACCAGGAGGTCGGCTCCGGCCACTGCCTGCGTTAGATCAGCATACCCTTCGCGCAAGTATGGAAAGAGCATCTCGTGGAGCAAAAAGCTGCTGCCGGATCTGGGATGCATCACCTTTTCCATCATCTCTGGATCCTGTTCCTGGGGCGGCGGGATATGCGGGCTGACTGGAACAAACTCGAAATCTGAAGCGAGCATTTTCTCGCGATAGAGTTCGCTGGTCGCAATCACCGGATGATGACCGCGTTCTCGCAACTCGAGAGCGATCGCCATATACGGATGAACATCGCCGAAGGAGCCGAAGGTATTAAGTATTATGCGTTTACCAGAAGACATCGGGAACGACTTTGACGTTTAAATATGTTCGATAAACCTTGGCGCGGGTCTCATTCTCACCAGGCTTAACCCGGTGCACCTCCCCGCTCAAAAGCAGCACCCCGGTAAAGCGCGGTGAGAATGAAAAAGCTAGGTTCTATATAACGATCGTACGCTTACATCACCCGCCCGGACGATTGTGATTTCACCAGCTTCAGTTTCCACTCGTAACGCTCCCTGCTCTGTCAGCCCACGCGTTGTTCCACAAAATTCAGTGTCAGCGTCCTTGATCACAATTTCTTTTCCTTCTGCGTACGAGGAACGTTGCAACCAGGCAGCAAGGATTTCGGCTGCGCCCTGCGGCCGATGCAGTTGTTGATACCAATTAACAAAACATTCCTGCAATTTAGTGAGGACTTGGTCCGAATTCGCTGGACGGCCTGTAGCTGCTGACACAGATGTCGCTGTTGCTAACAGTTCGGGCGGAAATGAGTTGTTAGTCAGGTTAATGCCAATGCCTACAATTACAGCTCGCCCGGTTGGAGTTTCAACGATCTCAGCTAGGATGCCACAAAGCTTCTTCTCGTTATGAAGGATGTCGTTTGGCCACTTGATATCGGTTTGTAAACCGCACGCTGTCAACAATGCTTCGTGTACGCCAACTGCTGACATTAGTGTGATCACCGGCCAAAGGTTCTGATCAAACTGTGGTCGCAAGAGGGTGCTGCAGTAGAGTCCCGCGTTGCGTGGCGAAAGCCATAGTCGTCCCAGACGACCCCGGCCCGCCGTTTGTTCACTGGCGACAATGCAAAGACCCTCCGCCGCACCTTCGCGCGCCCGCCTTGTGGCTTCAAGATTAGTCGAAGCCAATGAATCAAAGCGCAGCGTCTGAAACTCAAGGTCGGGCATGGTCAGAGCACCTTTGCTGAACTACTTGCCGGACCTTCACGCTGGAAGCGTGAAAGTTTAATAGCCGTGGGCAACGCCCACGGTACAAGCGCGGTGATTTTTTCTCGCAACCCTGAAAGGGTCAAAGAATGTTCAACCATTTCAGGGACGGATTATTCAACAATCGATTCCGGGGGCGTCGCGAAACGCTCACCCCCGGCTATTGGTTTGCACGCTTTCAGCGTGCCAAACACTGATTTAATCCATGCGGCCTTCCGCAAGCGTCAACGCCTCGCAGGCAAGGGTATTGACCAGGGCATCCAGGTTGCGAAACCGCTCATCCTGAGTTTGTTTTTTTACAAAACGAAAGTAGATCTGTTGAATGACTACAGCGACCTTGAACCGCGCAAAGACTTCGTAAAAAACAATTTGTGAGACGTCGCGTCCGGTTTTTGATTTGTATCTTTCAATAATCTCCTCGCGAGTGAACCAGCCCGGCCCGTTTGTGACCGCGGTTAACGAACGGTTTGGCTCACCCTGCTGCGGGCCGCGCATCGTCCAATAGGTAAGCACGAGACCGAGGTCGATAAGCGGATCGCCCACTGTAGTCATTTCCCAATCAAGCACGGCAATCACGTGGGCAGGATCGTCAAGCGCTAGCATCAGGTTGTCGAGCTTAAAGTCGTTGTGAACAATCGTCGCCGCATCCCTCCCGGATTCGGGAGGCAGGTGCTGCTCGAGCCAGCGGATTATTGTTTCCATGCCCTCCAGCGCGCCAGTCTTCGAGCGCTGCCAACGCTCGGCCCAACCCTGTACCTGGCGACGCACTAATCCTTCAGGCTTTCCGATACTCACAATGTTCGTCGTATGGATGTCGACCGCATGAAGCGCCGCGAGGGTGTCCACGACTGTTTCGCTCAGACGCCTGCGAGCATTCAGATCATCGTCGAACGGGACCGGCAGAGACCGGCGCACTATGAGTCCTTGCCTGCGCTCCATCAAATAGAACGGCGCACCAATCACATCTGAGTCTTCGCAGAGCAGGAGCGGCTTTGGCGCGAGCGGAAAATGGGGATGGATCACGGAGAGCAGGTGGTACTCGCGGGGCATGTTGTGAGCGGTCGGCGCTACTGGACCAATCGGCGGCCGCCGCAGCACAAACTCATTCTTGCCGTAGCGTATCAGGTAAGTGAGGTTCGAGTGCCCACCAGGAAATTGCTCGAGCTCTAGTGAAGCTTTGGGATCTAAATCGGGCGCTGCCAGGTGGATCCGCAGATACTCATCCAATGCGGAGAGATTAAGCTCTTCGCCACCACGTAACCCAACAGTGTCCTTATCCAAAGTCATTTGGTTACCTGTCCAAAGTCCAACGTCCAAGGCCGAATGTCCGTTTGCGTAAGCGGACTTTGGATATTTGGACATTGGACCTTATTCCCTATTGCCCACGATCCTGAGTACACGCTGCGCTACAGCCTGCCTGTGGACTTCATCCGGACCGTCGTAAATTCTCGCGGCGCGGGCGTCACGATAGAACATTTCGAGGGGTGTATCTTTCGAATAACCGAGCGCGCCATGAACCTGAATCGACCGGTCGATCACATCGTGCAGCACGCGGGCCGCAAAAAACTTAATCACTGAAATCTCCGTCCGCGCATCTTCTTCTCGATCCAGTTTCCAGGCCGCCTTCAAAGTCAGTAAACGTGCGGCTTCGATCTCGGCCGTCGAATCTGCAATCCAGTTTTGCACTGTCTGTTTGTTAGCGAGGGGTTCGCCAAACGACTTTCGCTCAAGCGCATAGCTGCACATCATTTCAAAACTGCGCTGCGCCGCGCCGATCCAGCGCATGCAATGCTGAATTCTTCCGGGGCCGAGACGCGCCTGCGCCAGCTTGAAACCTTTGCCTCGTTCGCCTAGCAAATTCCTGAGCGGCACGCGGCAGTGCTGAAAGCGAATCTCGCAATGTCCGCCGACGCCGCCGGAGCCCATCACTGGAACGGCGCGAACGATATCGAACCCAGGTGTGCCCGTTGGCACCAGAATCATGCTGGCGCGACCATGCGGCTCTGCGTCTGGATCAGTAACGGCCATCACAATCGCAAACGCTGAACCAATCGCGCCGCTGATAAACCACTTGTGGCCGTTTATGACCCATTCGTCGCCTTCCTGAACTGCCGTAGTGCGCAGTCCGGTCGGATCTGATCCGGCTACTTCCGGTTCAGTCATGGCAAAGCACGAACGAACTTCGCCTGCGGCGAGGGGGCGTAGATATTCCTCTTTCTGTTCCGCGGTTGCGGAAATGATCAGCAACTCGGCATTGCCGGCATCGGGCGCCGCAGATCCAAACAGCCGCGGAGCGAACACCGACCGGCCGATGATCTCATTGAGCAAGGCCTGACCAATGAAGCCAATACCCATGCCGCCCCATTCGCGCGGAAGGTTCGGTCCCCATAGGCCCTGCGCTTTCACTTTGCGTTGCAGTTCCTGTTCAAGTTCGATGGGCAATCCTTCTTCTTCGACGAATGCGCTCTCGTTTGGATAGACATGTTGCTTCATGAAAGCGGCGACACTTTCGCGGTGCGATTCCAATTCCGGCGGGATGCTGAAATCAATCATGATTGGTCCTTGGTAGGGATAGGTTGATAAGGAAGAGATTGTAACAGAGGCAGGCAAAAATCATTTTCCACTTGGCATTTTCCATTTTCCATTTGTCATTAATGGTCAAGTCGCAGCGCGAAGGTAACGCAGAGACACCAAGACGCAAAGCCGCAAAGGAAACAAGCCAGCTATCTATCCTAACTATCCACGATTAGCACAACATTAAGGCTGAGTGTTTTGCGGCTCTGCGCCTTCGTGTCTCTGCGCTTAAGGCTAATCCGGTACTCTCACAACTTGTGTTCCCATGACAAATGAGAAAGAAGGAATGAAAATGAGAAAATGATTTTTCTCTCTTCTTCATCTCTGCGTTAACATGCGGGGCTGTAAGCCGTAATTTTGCGTTCACCAATGAGGAGGATTTGCCAATGAAGTGGTTGAGCATCCTACTTTCCCTGGCTTTACTCGCAGCGATTGGATTCAGTCAAAATCGCTTGCGCGGTTTTCCCACGGGACCAATCGTCGATCTTTCCTACGCGTTTGACTCGGAGACAGTCTACTGGCCCACGGCGGAACCCTTCCGTCTAGAGAAAGACTTTGAAGGTGTCACCGATCAGGGCTTCTATTATTCGGCTTACCGCTACAGCGCCGCCGAACACGGTGGCACGCATCTCGATGCGCCAGTCCATTTTGCCAAGGGCCGCCACAGCGCTGATGAGATTCCACTCGAACAATTGCTGGGTGCAGCAATCGTGATCGACGTCACGAAGCGATGCGCAAGCAATCCGGATTACCGGATCACCACCGACGACTTTTTAAACTGGGAAAAAGCGCACGGAAAGATTGCTACCGGAACGATAGTCCTGTTGCGTACGGGATTCGGTAAACACTACCCGGACCGCAAGAAATATCTCGGTACGGCAGAACGTGGGCCAGCTGCTGTGGCTCAATTACATTTTCCCGGCCTGCATCCTGATGCCGCTCGCTGGCTCGTGAACAATCGTTCGATTAAAGCTATTGGACTCGACACGGCCAGCATCGATTTTGGACAATCAACGAAATTTGAGAGTCATCAAATTCTCTTCGACAAGAACATTCCCGCTTTTGAGAATGTTGCCAATCTCGACAAACTACCACCGCGGGGTTTTTCAGTAATCGCTTTGCCAATGAAAATCAAAGGCGGCAGCGGCGGACCCTTGCGCATCATTGCCCTGCTAAATTCTTAACTCTCCATGAATGATTGACTGGTTTCCCATCCGGCTGTCTTTTGCAGTAGCGAGCGCGGCGACACTGATTGCCTTGATCGCCGGTTCCGCGATCGCGTGGGTGTTGGCTCGTAAACGCTTTCCTGGACGCGATCTACTTGATGCTCTGATCACGCTCCCACTCGTGCTACCACCGACTGTCCTGGGATATTACCTGCTCGTGTTATTGGGAACCCGCTCGCCTCTCGGCGGATTTCTCTACAAAACTTTTGGCATCAGATTAACGTTTACCGTGACCGCGGCGATCATTGCAGCCACGATTCACGCACTACCGCTGGTGACTAAGAGTCTGCGCGCGGCCTTTGAAGGGGTTAACATTGAGCTGGAGTCCGCAGCGCGTACTCTCGGCCTCAGCAATCGCCTGATTTTCTTTCGCGTGACGCTGCCGCTGGCCTCTCGCGGCGTGCTAGCGGCAACTGCCTTGGCTTTCGCGCGCGCTCTCGGAGATTTTGGTGTGACAATCATGATCGCCGGAAACATTCCGGGCAAGACGCAAACAGCTTCGGTGGCGATTTATGATGCGGCACAGGCGGGACGAGATAATGAGGCTTTCATGCTTGCGGTGATCGTTTCACTGATCGCAATCGTGTTGCTTTATTTCATCAACCATTTTGGACAAAGAAACCGAACTTAGTTCTTTGATCTTTGTACTTTGTTCTTCTCTAAGAATTAAGTTCCAGAATGAGAACTCTAGCGACGCAACCGAACAAAGCTCGAAGTTCAAAGATCAAAGCACGAATTCTTAAAGCAATCCCACCTTGTTAGCTACATAACCAGGAAATACTGATTTGAGATTCGTAGTTCCGAGATGCTTCTGTGCTACTTCCGCAAACACGTCGCGAAAATCTGTAGTCAAGGCAAGGTCGCGTCCCTCATACAACTGATCGCTCTTCAACCCCGGCCACTGTCCGTGGACCTTGCCCCCGCGCGCGCCGTTGCCAATCATGAGCATCGCATTCGCATGACCATGGTCCGTTCCGCGATTGCCATTTTCGCGCACCGTGCGTCCAAACTCTGACATCGTGAGGATCACTACATCGTCCATACGCTTGCCCAGGTCCGTCGCGAGGGCCGCGAGGCCATTGCTGAAATCCTGCAACCGCAACGCGAGCTGCCCGCGCGCGTTTCCTTGATTGACGTGCGTGTCCCAGCCCCCAACATCCGTGAACGCGACTTCCAAACCAACCTGAGCTTTTACTAATTGCCCGATTTGCAGGAGCGAGTTACCAAAAGCTGAACGCGGATAGACGGCGCCGTTCTCCGGATTATACTGGCCGGGATTTACTCGCTTCAGATAGTTAACCGCTTCAAATGTTTCTTTACCTGTGCCGCCCAGGACATCGTTCACAGTCTGATCGTAGATCGCTTCAAACCCGCCTTGCACATTCGCCGAAGATCGACCCGCGCGAATCGTGAAGTCGTTGAGATTAGAAATCGCCAACGTGGGCGCGCTCCCCTGAAAAATGCGCGGCATTGTTTGAGTCATGGATACGGCGCGGAATAACGCACGCTGAGAATCGGTCTTGCTTTGTAGATAGCGGTTGAGCCAACCGTCGGGCGTGCCTTTGCGACCTGGTGTCGCTGACTCCATGTAATCCTGCGCGTCGAAGTGAGAACGTGTATTGTCGGGTGAACCAGCGGCATGCACGATCGCTAGCTGCTTCCGGACCCAGAACGGTTTCAGCGGAGACATCGCCGGGTGCAAACCAAAGAAACCGTCAAGGTCGAGCGCAGCCTCCGCGTTTCCCGCTTGGGGCTGTGGAATCGCAATCGAAGGCCGCAGGTCGTAGTAGTTGCGTTCGCCGTAAGGAACGATCATGTTGAGGCCGTCAACGGCGCCACGCTGAAAAATCGCGATCAGTGTTTTGCGGCGCCCACCCGTCAGACCGTCGCGCGTTTGTGCCAGCAAAGCGCGGTGTAAGAAGGACGGTGCGGAGATTGAAACACCGATGCTCGCCAGGGCGATACTTCCGGACTTAATAAAGAAACGTCTGTTCATGGTCGTTCCTCATGTTCCGCGTTTCGAGTTTCGAGTTCTGAGTTCGCTGGCCCGGGAAAGAACAAACTCGAAACTCTGAACTCTGAACTCGAAACTGGCCTACTGCCGCTGAAACTCCGGCGAACCTAAAATCAATCCCACGATCTTCGTCACAGGATCGGTGATGCTTGCATCCAAGCGCGCCATTTGCCGGCCTCGCGCGCGGCCCGCGGGCGGTTGGGAACGCTCTCGCTCCATCTCCCCAGGCATTGCTGGTGACGACTCATCAACCTCACCGGCCTCAGCAACGCGGGTCATTTCCTCTCGAGCTGGCGCAGGCGTTATCACAATCTCCTGATCCAGTTGTGCTAACAGCAGCTCCCGCGTCTTGGGTGAAACGTTGCCACCAACGATGATCTCCAAAAAACGATCCATGATCTTAACTTTGTCGGAGTTAGAATCGGCGGTGGTACCTCCGGCAAAGCGTTTGAGATCTACTCGCGTGCCGGGGATGCGGTTGCTGGCGAGCGCCAAACCAAAATTCAAACGTTCAAGCAGTCCGCCGGTGTTAACCCAACTCTCGGCGCTGTCGGAATAGCCGTTCGGCGTTTGAAACCCGTAGAGCGGTTCCCCCATGCGCGCAATCCATTGGTGCAGTTGCGGACCTCCCGTAGTTTCCGCTCCAAGCGTGCGCAGCGAGCTGATTGTCAGTTCGAAAGGTCGTTTCACTTTGGCGCGATAAGCCGCGGCAGAGCTGAACTCAGGCGAGTAGAAGATTGCGCGCAGGGTCTCGCGAATGTCGCCATCACTCTTCGTAAACGCAGCCGCGACCTTATCGACGAGTGCTGCGGGTGGCGAATCACTGACAAAGTAACGAGTCAGTTTTGTAGCGATAAACTTTGCTGTCGCCGGATGGCGCGCAAGAATATCGAGGACGCGGAGCCCATCGTTCATGCCGCCGCCCGCGGGAATTTTGTGACTTAGGACGATTTTCTCGCCCTCGTCATGCGCGCGCGCGTTGAAGAAAAACCGGCCCGCGTTCTGGCGCAACATCTCGGCCCGGCGCTCGTTCAACATGGCTCCCGCCGCGCCGCCTCCCCGCGGCGCCAGGATTGTCCAACCAGTGAAGCACCGCGCCACTTCCTGCACATCCTTCTGCGTGTACCCTCCATCGACACCAAGTGTGTGGAGTTCCAGTAATTCTCGCGCGTAGTTTTCATTGATCCCGCGACGTTGCCTTTGCGCATTCGCGGGTGGCTCGGGCACGTTGCTCCGATCGGGCGACGCCCCAGGATTGCGATCCGCGGGACGCTGTTCACGGCCGAGGCCGCCCCGATTGCGGCCACCTAAGCCAAACAAACCGCGGTCCCGTCCACGCCGCTCTGCTGTCTGCATGTTAGGACTGACGCTTTGAAAGTTATCGAGGTAGAAAAGCATTGCCGGACTCTGCGCTGTAGCCAACAACAGATCATGAAACTTTCCGACAGTGTTTGGTCGAATCGTATCGCGATCGTAGGAGACCAACAGCCAGCGATCGGCGCCTTTGCCAGAAAACACATTGAAGTGGTTAGTCCAAAAATCCACGAGCACCTCTTGCAGTTGTCGCTCGCTGTAAGTCGCTCGCAGAATTCGTGAGGCCTGTAATTCCACGAGGATGCGCTGTGGCCGCAAGAGACCGTTCTCAGCGTAGTAGTCACGAATCGCACGGCGATTATCCGCGCTGCGGCCGGCGGCGTTGGGATTGGCGTTCGGCTGTTCGGGTCGCGGCATCTGCCCCTGTGTGTTCGAGGTGTCGGGAGCAGCCTGGTTCCGATCGTCGCGCGTGTTTGCCGGTTCATTTGGCATTTCGCCGCGACGCTGTAGTTGCCGCAGGATTTGGCCTGGCTGCGGATACTTCTCGTAGAGCTGTGCCGTGGTCATCGTGAGGGTAGAAAGATCTTTCACCTTTGCCTCGGCAACTTCATCGGCGATTTGAGACGGATGGAGTTGCTGCTCAATATACTTTTCGATTCCGAGAGCTTTTACGCGCTCGACAGCTCCGGGACGCACGCCAAAGCCGAGCCGGTTCAGCACGTGAGTGATGCGCTGTTCGTCGGTCAAGCGATCGCCTTGGACGCGAGGTTTTCCTTTTTGCGCAAAACCCGAACGTGTAAGACTCGGGAAGCCGGTAGCCATTAATGCCACAAGTGATAGAGCGGCGACTGCCGGGCGAAGATTATAAAGCGATAGTTGCATTCTCATGATTTCCTTTGGATTTGTGCGGGATCCTTCCCTGCCGAGTTAGACGCCGTGAGTGCTTAGGCGGTTGAGAAACTTGGGGGGAGGGAGGAGGCAGTAGGCAGTAGGCGGGATGCAGGAGGCAAATGCAGAAATTTAAGGAGTCAGTCGTCGGCCAGGAAAGGGCTTAGCCCTGATGAAAGAAGCGGCGCTTACGGCGCGGCAAGCTGCGCCTCACATCCGGCGGCAAAGCCGTGATCAAGCATGACTTTTAATGGGATTCGTGACCGACACTGCCTCCTTAGATTCTGCCTACTGCCTACTGCCTACTGACTCCTCAATCCTGACTCCTGACTCCTGACTCCTGCCTATTGCCCCGGGCTTGGTCTTGGCGTGGGTGAAGTGGCCGGGCCGGTGCGACCTAGCGGTCGCGGAAAACTGACGGGACTGCGATTCCCTTCCCGATCGACCGCGCGCACGCCAAAGAAATAATTGTCCTTCGACATTCCCATGATTGTGTAAGCGGTTTCGTTTCCAATCCAACGCGAGTCGGTCCAGACCGGTGAGGTTGTGTCGCGCCAGACAATTTCGTAGCCGGCGAGATCAGGTTCCGTGTTGGCGTCCCATTTGAGATCAGTGTCGTTGGTGAGCCGCGCAGTCAAAACGCTAACGCCTTTCGGTTTTGCCGGGGCGAGCGCCAGAACCGCCAGACTCGCAGCGTTGATGCGGGCAACGTCCGCCACGTAGGCGAAGTCGACATGCTCAGGCAGATCGCCATACTTGATCCCGTTCTCGGTGCGTAGTGTTTGATGTTGATGTGTGTAGTCTTCGTTAGGTTCCGTAAAACGTATTGCCGCAAAGCCACGCTCAAGAAACGGTATGTGATCACCGCCGCGTAGATACCGGTCGCGCCGATACACCATCATCACTTTCATATGAGGTACATAACGTTCCGCAACCTGCTTGATGAAGCGCGCGAGCTGGCGTGACGCGGAATCGTTCTCGCCGCCGACCCCGCGACGCACAGTTGCTTCTTCTGGCTTTTCACTCGAAGGTACGCCCTCAGAAAAGACTCGCAGCGTGCGCCGGTCACGCACGCCATTGCCGCCGAGCGTGTTGCCAACGATGTCATTGGTGAACATCGCCTCAATGTCTGTGCCCTTTTGCTTCGCCTGTTCTGCAAAATGCGTGGCCCCCAGCAGTCCCTGTTCTTCACCGGCAACCGCCATGAAGATTATCGTCGCCTCGAACTTGTACGGAGCCAGCGCACGCGCCATCTCCAACACCGCAGCAGTGCCGGAAGCGTCGTCATTGGCGCCAGGCGCATCACACTTTTCATCAGTAGGACTTGTGCACATCGAATCGTAATGCCCACTGACAACGTAGACGCGGTTCTCCGCTTGCGGTTGGGTTCCTTTCAGAGTCGCCACCACGTTTGTAATCGTTGTGGGCGTAGGAACACGCGCGGCTTTCTCTTGAAGAAAACTCTGCTTCTCAACTGTCATGCGCCCGCCGGATTTTTCCGCCACCTTGAGAAACTCTTGATAAAGAAAGTCACGCGCAGCGCCAATGCCGCGGTTGGGATCGTCCTGTGCTGAGAGCGTGTTGCGCGTGCCAAACGAAACGAGCTTACCAATCGTCAGTTCAATGTTTCGCGCTTTGATCTCGCTGATGATTCTGGGAATCTCTCGGTTACGACTCGCAGGATAGGTAGCGGCTGTCCGGCGCGCCCTGGGGCCTCGCGCTTGCTGACTATTAACTGATGAAAAGCTAGTCAATATGATCAAGCACAATGCTGACAGCAAAACGATCATTTGCTTGAGCTTTGATCTCATTGCAACCTCGCAAGTCTAATGGCAGTCACTTAGCTGGGTTCTGAGGGTCCGCGATAGATCGGCGTGAACGTTCGAGTCGTGTGTTCAGTAACGCTCGATGCCGGATCGTAACGTGGCGGCAATTGCTGCGGAGCGTACGTCGCAGGTGCTGCGTTTCGATTCTGCGGTGGCGGCGCGGGAATTTGTCTTTGCAAATTTAGAATCTTCCCCCAGAAGCGCAAAAGCATGGCCGTGCTCCCGAACAGTGTCAGCATGCTGAAGAGCACTATCCAAGTGATGAAGGCATGATGAACGTGCTTCTCGGCCAGTGACGCCGCACCGCCGATAATAATTCCCAATCCGACAACGACAGTCAGACCAAGTACTAGCGTTGGAGCCAATAACTTAACCGGTGGGACAACGGTGGCCGGAAAGTTGTCGTAGGTTACGGTCAGATTCGCGCCGCACCGATTGCAGTATTTCAGCTCAACGGTGATTTCGTTGCCACAAGAGGAACAGAACATGCAGCACCTCCGCACCAATGGTTTGTAAGGGCTAATGTATCACTCTCAAGGAAAGATTGCCGATTGGCGAATGGCGATTGCGCGATTGGCGATTGGTGTTGTGATTGACGTGCAGCGCACGCTACAGGCCAATTGGCAATCGGCAGTTGGCAATTGGCAATCGCTTTGAGTTATCAGCGGATGCGATAAGCGCGGCCTTTCCAAACTACGATCACTTCGCCGCCGAGTCTTTCGGCAATCGTACGAATGGCGGGCTCATCAGCGACGAGAACGCGATACTGCTCGGAACCTCGGACCACAGTCATAACGGAACGATTAGCGTCATAATCGACGTCGATCCAGCGGTTGCCCTGTCTTTGAAAACGGCGTCCGGCCACTTCACGAATTTCCGCATCCTGATCTGCGCGTTTTTGTTTAGCTTCGCTGCGACGTGCTTCCGCCGAACTAAGGGCGCCACCTCTGCCAGCAGACGCGGCTTTGCGACTGAGGGCGAGAGTTTCTCGATCTTCAACCGCCTGTCGTTTATCTCTCGCTTCTCGAGTAGCGTTGTCTCCTGCCGCTTCTTCATTCTGTTTGGCAACGGCTTCATTCTTGTCAGCTTCGCGACTTGGCGTAGGCTGCGGCTTGGCGGGAGGAGCCGCTGCGGGCTCAGGAGCAAACGTCGGTTCTGCTGTCTTCTGCGCGTCCACCTTAGGTGCGTCTTTTGCTAAATAGCCGGAAGAAGAATCAACTGCGGCTATCTCGTCTACAACCTTACCTTTCTCATCGGGCTTGGCCTGCGTTTCCGCGGCGGGCGCCGCGTTCTGCGCTGGAGCGGGAGATGAATGGGTTTTGATTTGGCCGTCGGTTCCCGAGCTTGTCGTTTCCGGCGAGGACTTTAGCTCTGGCTGCGGTGTCGTAGTTTCCCGATTCTGCGCGACATAATCTGTTGAGGGCTGCTGGCGCAGAGTAATGAGTCCCACTGTGACGACAGCAAGCAGGGCAAGCGCAGGCACGGCAAAACGTAAAACTGCTGGGGAAAGAAATGCTGGCAGTCGTTGCCAGAGACTCGTTTGCGCGCGCTCTCCAGTCTTGATTTCAGCGATGGGCAAACCAGCTGCTGCGGTTAACGACGCTGCCAGTTTTCGACAACGTGAGCAGTCGGCGATGTGGGCCGTGTAACGCGCGCGCGCCGGCGGCGGCAGCGAGCGTTCCGCAAATGCATTCAACTCATCGGCGTCAAGATGCGCGTCGTCAAGCTGCGCTTCGTTGACAGATTGCGAGATAGACGAAGCCCGTTTTGCCAGGCTGCGTAACAAAAGATCCATCTCGTTATTTTCAGTTTGTTTCATTGCAAATCCGAGCTGACCATCTTAAGAACGCTGGAAACGTGAACACTTGCACAGACGCACATGTTTGAGCTAAGTGACCGATTGCTGCCGAGTCGAACTTTCGTCAATAGTTATCAATCCTTCTAAATCTCCGTCGAGATGAATCGCGAGCTCAGCAAACGAGCGATCAGTCTCACTTTTATTCCAGCCTTTTTCTCCAATCAAGATACGCTCCACAAAGCGGCGCAAGTCGCCGTGAATTCGAGTCAACCTGCGGCTCGCCGTCGCTTCGTGGACGCCCAATACAGCCCCTGCCTCGCGCAAGCGAAGGCCATCAAAATAGTAGAGTTTCACCAGCAAGCGGTCTTCATCTGATAGCTCCTTAACCGAACGCGCGAGCGCCTTTTGCATCTCGGCTCCGGCAAATTTATCTGACAGCGACTGCTCCGGATTAACCGCGCCCACCGAGAGCAGTTGCTCGTTGCGTTCGTCACGATGCTGCGCCAAACGATCCAGATCGGCATCTTCGTCAGTTTGCACAAGTCTGGACTGTTTGCGGTGCTGATCGATAGCTAATTGCCCAACCACCGCTCGTAACCAACCGGCCAGCGAACCGCGTCCCGAGTAGTAGGATAACTTGCTGGTCGGCTTCCCGTCCTCGCGCACACGCAAACCGTAAAGCTCCGCCCAAATTGATTGCGCCAGATCTTCAGCGGCATCCTCGTTCGAACTCGCGGAGCGCGCGGCGGAACGAACCGTCGTGGTAAAGCGCGCCACCAGATCACCCCACGCGGCTTCATCGCCTTGCTCGCAGCCGACGATCAGACAGAGATCGTCTGCTTGTAACTGGTCGATAAATTCGGCGATAGAAGCAGCCGGTGCGTCGGTCTCGTCTTTCAGAAGATACTTGGCGACCGCGTTGCCGATGCGCGGCGCCAACTCTGCCACTCCGAGCGCATGAGTTTCGCTCGCGCGAGCAAGCAAACGCTCTGCGCCCGCGGCTACTAAGGCTTCAACTTGTTGGGTTCTTTCACTCAAGTCTATTTATTGAATCATCGGATCCTTGAATCATTGAGTCATTGAACCATTGGGTCATCGGGTCATTGAATCATTGGAGCAAACATAAAGTATATCTAATGACTGAATCATCTAAATCACTCAATTACTAAATCACCCAATGACACCCAATCGTCCAATCACTAAAATCACCCAATGACTCAATCACCCAATCACTTCATAATTCAATCTCTCTTTAGTTAGATGCTAATATCGCGCTACACCGAGTTCTCCTAATAGTCACTTGGGCAGGAAGTGCCGCCAACTTTCCGCAAAATGCTGCGAATTACCGAAATTTTCAAGTCTATACAGGGCGAATCAACCCATGCGGGCAGACCCTGTATCTTCGTGCGGCTCACCGGCTGTCCGATGCGTTGCGTCTGGTGCGACAGCGAGTACACCTTCAGCGGCGGCGATCATATCTCAATCGATGCGGTCCTCGAACAGGTGAAGTCGTTCGGTGGCAAACTTGTCGAGGTCACTGGCGGAGAACCACTCGCCCAAAAGGAAGGGTTTAAGTTGATCGAAAGGCTTTGCGACGAGGGCTACGAGGTGCTAGTCGAAACCGGAGGATTCGTCTCAACAGCGGATGTCGATCCGCGAGCAAAGGTGATCCTCGATATTAAGTGTCCAGCCTCTGGTGAGGAGCCGCGGAACCATTGGCCGAATCTTGAGTTACTGCGTCACGACCAGGATGAAGTGAAGTTTGTAATTGCCGACGAAGCAGACTGGAAGTACGCGCGCGAATTAATCGAGCGACTAGATTTAGAGAAGCGTGCCAAAGCGATTCTGATCTCCCCGGCGTGGGGAGCCGTTGATTTGCAACAACTTGCTCAATCAATTGTCGCCAGTGGTCTAGACGTGCGCATGCAATTGCAACTGCATAAATACATCTGGGGACCGGAGGTTCACGGAGTCTAGTGGGAGGCACTGAAGACAACGCTTACGAAGTTACCGCGACGGAAGACTCTCCGCAATCGAGTCTGGCAATTTGCCTCGTATCGGGTGGCATGGACTCCTGTGTCACCGCAGCAATCGCGCAAACAGAAAACGATCAGTTGGCATTCCTCCATGTCTCATACGGTCAACGCACCGAAGATCGCGAGCGGCGCGCTTTTGAACAACTCGCTGATCATTTCCGGGTCGCATTCAGACTAGCTGTTTCGATTGAATACCTAACCCGCATCGGTGGCTCGTCGCTGACGGATCCGGCCATTCCAGTTTCTCGGGGCAGGGCGAGTGCGGGAATACCGACCAGTTATGTGCCGTTTCGCAACGCGCACTTGCTTTCTATTGCAACGAGTTGGGCAGAAGTAATCGGCGCCCAACGGATTTATATCGGTGCCGTCGCAGAAGACTCATCCGGCTATCCTGACTGCCGCCCGGAGTTCTACGAATCCTTCCAGAAGGTGATTGAAATCGGCACGAAACCTGAAACTCGTATAGAGATTAGGACGCCGGTGGTTCTTCTGAGAAAAGTTTCGATTATTTCCAGAGGCGTGGAACTGGGCGCGCCTCTAGAGCTGACATGGTCGTGTTATCAAGAATCTGAGCGGGCATGTGGAATATGCGATTCCTGCGCGTTGCGACTTCGCGCATTTCGCGAGGCTGGAATCGCCGATCCGATACCCTATCTGCTTGACACGGTCGCTTGAGATTATTAAGTTTAGGGCGCTTCTCGTACACTATTTACAACTGATTGAAGTTAAGACTCATCTTATCGGTCTCTCCTGGAACTCAACTCTGGTAGACCGCGTCTTGGAGGAATATCTGGATGTTTCGTAAATCACTTTTCACAATCGTGGCGGCGACGACAATGCTGTTTTCAGCAGCCATAGTGGCTTCCGCTCAGGTCGGGGAGCTACACGGTCAGGTCTTCATGCAACAGGCTGATGGGACGAAAGTTCCGCTCGCTGACGCAGTCATCGACGTTTACCGAACCGACATCTCGTCTAAGTACAACACCAAGACGAATAAGAAAGGGGAATGGATTTTCGCGGGGATTCCCTACATCGGCACCTACACGGTCGCAGTTAGCCACCCGACTGCCCAGCCGACCTGGCAACCGGGCGTGAAAGCAGGTCGCGATGTTGACGTTGTGCTGACTGTCAGCCCGGGCGACGGCAAACGGCTGACGATTGACGACATCAAGGGTCTGGGAGCCGCCAGCGGCACTCCGGTTTCGGGAACAGAATCCGCGGCTGACAGAGCGAAGCGCGAAGAGGCGATGCGCAAGAATAAGGAGATCGAGGACAAGAACAAGAAGATCGAAGAAACGAACACCGTCGTTGAGCGCACCTTTAATGCGGGAAACGCTGCTTTAGGCCTTAAGAACTACGACGAGGCGATCACTCAGTACGACGCCGGCCTGGCCGCAGACGCTGAACAGCCAATGATCCTCGCCAACAAATCGGTCGCCCTCAAAGCACGCGGAGTTCAAAGGTATAACGCCGGCATCGCGGCCCAGAACGACGCTGAAAAGAAGACTAACCTTGACGGGGCTAAAAGCGACTTTCGTGCAGCCGCCGAGGCCATGACTAAGTCGGTCGAGATGATCAAAGCCCAACCAGTTCCAGCCGATCCAACGCAGTACAACGTCAATAAGTTGTTTGCATATGCCAACCGGGCCGACGCAATGAGGTTGTTTATCACGAAGGTGGATCAATCTCAGGCAGAAGCGGGCAAGGCCGCTTATGAAGAATACATAGCGATGGAGACGGATCCGGCCAAAAAGTTAAAAGCTCAGCGTGATCTCGCGCAAATGCTCTTTGACGCAGGTTCATTTGAGCCATCCCTGGCCGAATATAAGAAGATTCTGGTGTCGAATCCGGATGATACTGACGCCCTCGTAAAGGCCGGAATGTTGCTCTTCAACATCGGCGCTAGTCAAAACAACGACAAAGCTAAATATCAGGAAGCCGCTAATTACCTGCAGCTGTTTGTCGACAAGGCGCCGGACACCGACAAGTTCAAAGACGACGCCAAAGCCATTCTCGAGAATCTTAAAAGCGAGCAGAAGGTGACCGCGGAAAAAACCGCTGCTCCGGCTCGTCGCCGTCGACCGTAAGCCCAACGATGACACCTCTCAAATGGGGCCGCGCGGATGTCATTTTCGCGCGGCTTTTTCATTTTCACTGTGGCGTTAACCCCGGCCGATTTCCTTCAAATTTCCCACAAAATGACTTCTTGACAGGCCAAACGAACAACCTGTACTATGCTTGGGCAACGGTGTTAATCACGCCGCTTGTGCAGTCCCAGCGCACCCAAAAGCTTCTCTTCCAGCGCTAGCCCCACCCGGTAAATCGTCTTTCAAAAGTCCGAATTCCGAACGAAATGTCTGCAAAATTAGGCGAAATTCTCGTCCGCGAGAACCTCATCAGTGCTCAGCACCTGCGTGAAGCTCTCGACTACCAGCGCGAGCATGGTGGCCGGCTTGGCTACAATTTGGTCAAGTTGGGACTCGTCACCGACGACATGATTACGGCGGTGCTCTCGCGCCAATACGGTATTCCCTCCGTCAATCTCGACCTCTTCAAAATAGATGAACCGGTCCTGCGCCTCATTCCCCAGGAAGTGGCCCAGAAATACTCTGTCATTCCGCTGTCGCGCGTAGGGGCCACGCTCACGCTTGCCATGGTCGATCCGACTAACGTCTTCGCCATGGACGACATCAAGTTCATGACGGGGTTGAATGTCGAACCTGTGGTTGTAGCGGAGGTCAGCATTCAACAAGCGATCGCCAAGTACTACGGCACCTCCCGAGAAATTGAATTGTCGTCAGTCACTGTCGACGATGCCGTGTTTGAACCGGTGGACATGAAGACCGGCAATGGCGGTATCACTCACGCAGACCTGGTGTCGCTCGATAGCATTGACTTCGAGGTAGGCCGCACTGAAGACGTAGAAGTTGTAGAAGACAACGAAGAGATTGATCTCTCGACACTCTCACGGCTAAGCGAAGACGCGCCGGTAGTCAGGCTTGTTAACGTTCTCCTTGTTGACGCATTGCGACGAGGAGCTTCTGACATCCACGTTGAACCCTACGAGAAAGAGCTGCGCATTCGCTTCCGCATCGACGGTGTGCTTTACGATGTGATGCATCCGCCTCTGAAGCTGCGCGACGCGCTGATCTCGCGCGTGAAAATCATGTCGAAGCTCGACATCTCGGAAAAGAGATTGCCACAGGACGGGCGCATCAAGATCAAAGTGAAAGTCGATGCCCGTTCACGCGAACTCGATTTTCGTGTTTCTACGCTTCCTACCCTCTTTGGCGAGAAGGTGGTGCTTCGCCTGCTCGACAAAGAAAACCTAATGCTTGATATGCACAAGCTGGGGTTCGAACCGGAGTCGCTCACCAAGTTCCGCCGCAACATCTCCAAGCCCTACGGCATGGTTTTGGTTACCGGTCCGACAGGCAGCGGTAAGACGAACACGCTGTATTCGGCGCTGCAATCACTAAATACGATTCAGACAAACATCATGACTGCGGAAGATCCGGTTGAGTTCAATCTGATGGGCATCAACCAGGTGCAAATGAAAGAGCAAATTGGCTTGAACTTCGCCGCAGCCTTACGCGCCTTTCTCCGTCAGGATCCCAATATTGTTCTCGTGGGTGAAATCCGCGACTTTGAAACGGCAGAGATTGCCATCAAGGCCGCGTTAACGGGCCACCTCGTACTTTCCACCCTGCACACGAACGATGCCCCATCCACGATTTCGCGACTGATGAACATGGGTATCGAGCCTTTTCTCGTCGCCACCAGCGTTAACCTGATTCAGGCGCAACGCCTCATCCGGCGCATCTGTAAAGACTGCAAGCGCGAAGAGTCTATGCCCCCGGAAGCCCTCATCGAAGTTGGTTTCTCCGCCGACGAGGCGAGCAAGCTGAAAACGTTCAAAGGTAAAGGTTGTTCTACCTGCAACAACACCGGTTACAAGGGACGCATCGGGTTATATGAAGTCATGGAAGTCAGTGACGAGATTCGCGAGTTGATTCTGATCGGCGCTTCGGCTTTGGAACTTCGCAAGAAAGCCATCGATGACGGCATGATCACCTTGCGCGAGTCTGGACTTCACAAGATTCGCAATGGACTCACCACGCTCGAAGAAGTAGTTCGCGAGACCGTGGCCTAACCAGAGGACAAAAAGATGTTGCGTATAGTTGCACTAGTAATGATTTTGCTGCTTTCGACTGGAGTGCTGCTGCCCTTCGCAGGTTCATCAGCGCATGGACTGCGCCAGAATTTCATCTCGAAGCGCAGTTTCCACCACCGCCGGCATTCGCGCGCCTGGTGGCGTCGTCATCGCGCCCGCTTGGCGCGCCTTCGTATGAAGCGACGACAGGAAGCGGCAATCATGGCACATCGCAGATCCGTGCTTAGGCCAGTCATGCCCCTGGCGTTAGTTAAGGCCCCGACGGTCCCGGTTTCAATCCCTGCTCCTGAACTGGTCCTGTCATCAATCCCCGGAACCGTTCCAGCAACCGTTGCAGTAACAGCGCCGCCAGCACCAGTACCGGCCTCGCCTTCAGTTCCGGCAGCGGTAATCCCGCCAGCTTCGCGCAGACTTCCCACTCCCGCGATTGCACCTGCCCCGCGTTTTGTTAGGGCTACAGTTTCGGCTCCGGTGGCGGTAACGATTCCGGCGCCACCTTCGAAGAGGGTAACAGCTCCAACCTCGCAGACCATATCGGCTAGGCCCTTGAATACAGTGAAGTTTTCCCCCGCGTTGGCCGTTCCCGCGCCAGCGATGAAAACAGAAGTGTCGGCAGCCCCGACGACAGTTCCCGTGCCTGCTGCGAAAACCACCTTGGCAACAGTCGTGACCCCAGTTGCCACCGCAGTACGCTCTACCGTTTCCGCTGCTGCTAGTGGACCGCATCTACCGGCAGGCTGGAACGCTCAGCCAGCAAGCAAAAATGGTGAAGTTAGATTCCGCACTGAAACCTCTGCCGGCGTGCTAAACGGACACGCGTCCCTTGGTGTGGTCGCCCTGAGCCGTCCCAATCCCGTCTATATGCCGGCGCGCGAAGAGCGCCGCCTGCTCGCAGGAGTTGCAATCGCGGACCTCCGTCGGCTCGTGATCGACAAGATGATCTCTGACGGTGGTTGGGTCACTAACGACTACTTCCGTGATGTCGCTGGGCAGCGGGTGTTTATCGTGACCGCACAAACTCCCGGAGACGGCCGCTCACCTGATAAATCGTGGAACTTCTACTTCACCGAAGTTAACGGACGCATCTACCGGCTCACGACCAACACGCCGCAGGAATTTTCCGGCCGCATGGCTTCAGAAGCAGAAAGCTTTATCTCTTCGTTTCATGCTGTTTCTAAACCTGCCAGCAAATAACACTCAACTCTCAGTTCCTACCCTCGGAGGAATACAGCTCGATGCGAATAAACGAGAGCGCCCCTCAAATCTCCTTGTCTGACCTGCTCAGAAAACTTTCTGAGCTGCGCGGCTCGGACCTCCATATCACCACCGGCTCTCAGCCTCAGGTTCGCGTTGATGGTCACCTCAGCCCACTCGATGGTTATCGCGTCCTCACTTCAGCCGACACTAAGCAGTTGGCTTACTCAGTTTTGACTGACGCCCAGAAGCATCGCTTTGAAGAAAACCTGGAGCTCGATTTCTCATTCGGCGTTAAGGGTCTTTCGCGCTTTCGTGCGAACCTCTTTAATCAGCGTGGTGCTGTAGGGGCCGTCTTTCGCGCAATTCCCTACGAGATCAAAGCCTTCGAGGAGCTAGGACTGCCCTCGGTTGTGAAGCAGATGTGCGAAAAGCCCCGCGGCTTGATTCTCGTCACCGGACCTACTGGATCAGGAAAGTCAACGACGCTCGCTTCGATGGTCGACAAAATCAATCGCGACCGTCACGAACACATTCTGACAATTGAAGATCCGATCGAGTTTCTTCACAACCACAAGAACTGCGTCGTCAATCAGCGCGAAGTCAATGCGGACACGCACGGCTTTGCCGAAGCACTTCGTACAGCACTGCGTCAGGATCCGGACGTGGTCCTCGTCGGCGAAATGCGTGACCTCGAGACGATCGAGTCGGCCTTGCGCATCGCTGAAACGGGCCACCTTACGCTCGCGACGCTCCACACAAATTCTGCGGCCTCGACAATCAACCGCATCATCGATGTCTTCCCTGCTGACCAGCAGGCCCAAATTCGGGCCCAGCTTTCCCTCGTGCTGGAAGGCATCCTCTGCCAGGCATTACTACCGCGTGCTCATGGCGGCGGCCGTGTAATGGCTCTGGAAATACTGGTGCCCAACGGCGCCATTCGTAATTTGATTCGCGAAGACAAGGTGCACCAGATCTATTCCATGATGCAGACCGGTCAGGATAAATATGGCATGCAGACTTTCAATCAGGCCCTCGCGACGCTCTATCACAAGCGCCTGATCACAGCCGATATCGCGATGCAGCGTTCGTCCAACGTCGATGAGTTGAAGGAACTAATGGATCGCGGTTCAGGCGTGAACACTGGTCACGGCAGTAATCAAGCACCCAGCCCCGGCAACCATCCCAGCCCCTACGCCCAGGCACGCCCCGTGGGCGCGCGCCCCACCATCACCAAATAAACCTCGACAACGGAGCTCTAGACTATGCCTACCTATGTTTTCAAAGGCCGCAACAAGCTAAACGAGACCGTCGTTGGCGAACGCGTTGCGGACAATCGTGACGCGCTGCGCCAGATTCTGCGCCGCGAGCAGGTCACGCTCACCTCCGTGAAGGAGAAGGGCCGTGAAGTAGGCATCCCCAAACTCGGTGGCCGCAAAAAAGTTAAAGCAAAGGTCCTCTCAATCTTCACGCGTCAATTTTCAGTTATGATCGACGCCGGTTTACCCTTAGTCCAGTGTCTCGAAATCCTCGCCCAACAACAGGAGAACAAGTATTTTCAGGCAACGCTGCTACAAGTCCGACAGGACGTCGAAGAAGGTTCAACACTTTCCGCCGCAATGGCGCGGCATCCGAAAGTGTTCGATCAGCTTTACACCAACATGGTCGAAGCCGGTGAGACAGGCGGTATTCTCGACCTGATCCTGCAACGCCTCTCATCGTTCATCGAAAAGATTGTGAAACTAAAACGCGACGTGATCTCCGCGATGATCTATCCGGCGGCGGTTGTGTTGATGGCGGTTGGTGCGGTGGCAGTGATCATGATCGTTGTCATTCCCCAGTTCCAAAACATCTTCCTGGGCTTGTTGGGACCTGGAGAACAGTTGCCGCTGCCGACTCGAATTGTTGTGGGCATCAGTGACTTCCTGGCCGGATGGGGCGGTTTGTCAATTTTGATTGTGCTGATCGCAATTACGCTTTCCGTTAGGTTCTACTACAAGACACCTAACGGCAGGCGAAACATCGACCGGGTGCTGCTGAAGATTCCGATTCTCGGCGACATCCTGCGGAAAGTAGCGGTCGCCAGATTCTCGAGAACGCTGTCAACATTGCTCTCTTCCGGTGTGCCGATTCTCCAGTCGCTGGAAATTACAGCACGCACGGCCGGCAACGTGATTATCGAAGAGGCGATCCTTAAGGTTCGCGCCGGCGTCGAGCGCGGCGAAAGTTTCGTTGATCCGTTGAAGGCTACCGAAGTGTTTCCGCACATGGTGGCGCAGATGGTGGGCATCGGCGAACAGACTGGCGCTTTGGATGCAATGCTCGGAAAGATTGCCGATTTTTACGAACAAGAAGTCGACGCGGCAATCGCGAACCTGCTGACTTTAATGGAGCCCTTGCTGATCGGCTTCCTCGGCATCACCATCGGTTCAATCGTGATCGCGATGTACTTGCCGCTGTTCAGCTTGATTGGCAAGCTTTCCGCAGCACACTAAGCGAAACTTCAGCTGTCCTTTGTGGTTAACTTAAAGGGAGGCTTAACAGCCTCCCTTTTTGTTGCTCGCTCAGACTTTGCGTGGTTATGCTCAGTGCACTTTGCTGACGGAGTAGAATCGTTTGGTCTTATCTCAACCATTGCGAATCGTGCAGGCTGCCGAGCCGGACGTTCCGTTGATTCTTCAATTCATTCGCGAGCTTGCGGAATACGAGAAGGTAGCGGATCAAGTGGAAGCCACGGAAGCACGCGTGCGAGATAATCTCTTTGGAGCAGCGCCACGGGCTTTTTGTGTGATTGCATATGATGAGGCACGTCCCGTGGGGTTTGCTCTCTACTATTTCACTTATTCAACCTTTGCGGGATTGCCGGGACTCTATCTGGAGGATCTTTTTGTTAAGCCCGATGTTCGCGGCCATGGAGTTGGACGGGAGTTGCTCAGGTATCTAGCGAAGCTGGCAATCCAGGAAGGTTGTTTCAGAATTGAGTGGGCGGTGCTGCACTGGAACAAATCAGCAATCGGATTTTACGAGAGCCTCGGCGCGGTGCCGATGAATGAGTGGGCAGTTTATCGATTGTCGGGAGCCGCTCTCTCAGGGTTGGCGGAAGAAGATCATTAAGCGCAAGAATGTCGCCGCGTCGTTTTCTTTCTCATCTTTCAATCGCCGCCTCCGTTAGCGGAACGCATGACTGAGAGCAAAGATGTCTTCGATTCCGACGAGGCGCCTCCGCCTGTGCTTGAAGAAGGCGTGGATTATGATCTTGAGAACGGTCTTATGGTTTTCACCGCAGCGTTTTTGTTGAAGCGAGGATATTGTTGTGAGCGGGGCTGCCGTCATTGCCCGTATGGCTACGGAAAACAAAACGAGCTTTGATCTTGGTTCGGTACTTTGCTCAATCAGCTCAGCTTTGACCAGACCTCTAAAGTTCAAAGTCCAAAGAACCAAGATCAAAGCTCGTTTTATTTCCCTTGGCGCACTCTGCGGTCCTTGGCGACTTGGCGGTTCAAGTTTCAGATGAAAATGGAAAATCATGAATCAAACCGCAACGCGTAAAACAACATCGCCCATGTGGTAGGCTTGCTTGAGATGGCCTCTGAGGCGATAGCAGAACAAAACCCAAACCGGGGCCGCAGGCTCTGGTGGCTGATCCTTGGCCGGCTGGCAGTTTCATTACTGCTGTTGGCCATTTCCTTTTGGACCGGAACACCCAGCCGGGAAGTCTTGTGGCCGAAGACGGTGCCCTTTCTCTTATTCGTCGCCACCCTCACAGCCGCCTATGCACTTGCACACCGCTTCCCTCGAACCCGTCTCTTTCAAGTGCGACTCCAGATCGCAGTCGATATCTTTTTAGTTACCTGGCTGGTGTGGAACTCGTACGTCATCAATTCCCCCTACACCGCGCTTTACATCGTGATCATCGCGATAGCCAGCCTCTTTCTGGCGCCGCGGGAGGTGGTGATCACATCGGTAGGTTGCGCCGTAGTCTTTACAGCTGCTGCCCTCGCGGCTCTTAGCGGTTTCGGTAACCACCCGGCGGGTCAAACTTTGGACGCAGCATCGCTCTCGCGCGCGATTCAAGCCGTGGGCCTTTTTGACGTGGCCTTCTTCGTAGTGGGCCTGCTCTCGGCGAGACTCGCGGAACATCAATCGGGATCAGATGTCCGGCTAAGAGCTGCGACCCAATCGTTGGCGAATCTGCGCGCCTTGCATGAAAGGATTGTGGCCTCTATTCGATCGGGAGTCGTCACCACCGATCTCCAGGGACAGATTTATACGCTTAATGCGGCTGCCGAGGAGATTACCGGATACAAAGAGCTGGACGTGCGAGGACAAGATGTATCGATCTTCTTCGGTGATTTGAAGGAACAGACACGAGCTTCGTTTAATGCTTCTGGGTTGGGTACCACTACCAGGCCGCGTTTTGAAGCCGATTGCCTGACTGCCGAAGGTATGCGACTGCGCCTGGGATTTAGTATCTCGCCGCTTTTTTCCGAAACCGGCGAGACTACCGGAACTGTGATCGCTTTTCAGGATCTGACCCACATCCGCGCGCTTGAAGAGACCTCGCGACGCCAGGATCAACTGGCTGCGATTGGGCGAATGGCTGCGTCTATTGCTCACGAGATTAGAAATCCCCTCGCGGCGATGCGGGGTTCGATCCAGATGTTGCGTCACGAGATGAAAGGCGACTCTTCGCAGGCGGAGCTGATGGAGATTATTCTGCGCGAGTCTGATCGGCTTAATCGCATCATCACAGACTTCCTAAATTACGCGCGTCCCCGCTCGGCGAGTCATGCAGAAGTTGAGGTGGGCGAGCTATTGCGACGCACGTTTACTCTTTTGCGTTTTAGTCCGGAGATTAATGAGAACCAATCGATTGAAGAGAATGTTCCCGAAGGTAGCTTTCTTGTCGACGCGGACGCTGAACAGCTGCAACAGGTGTTTTGGAACCTCGCGCGCAATGCGTTGCAGGCAATGCCTGAGGGTGGGACTTTGAAGGCAGGTCTGGGTCGCAAAGCGAATGACCGTGTGCGCATAACCTTTGCGGATACCGGACGGGGAATGACACCGGCTCAGGTCGAACGCTTGTTTGAACCCTTCTCTTCAACAACAGGGGGAACGGGCCTGGGGCTCTCTATTGTTTATCAAATCATTCGTGAGCATGGTGGTACAATTAATGTGAGCAGCCGCGAGGGCCGCGGAACAACGATTACTTTGGAGCTGCCGAGACAGAAGTCAGAAGGCAGAAGTCAGCAGCCGGAAGCCAGAAACTAGAACAACAACCTAAACACCAAAGCATTCGAAAGGAGAACCTCACTTGCAAACAAATCCTGCTCGAACTTTCCGGGACCTCATTGTTTGGCGCAAGGCTCATGAATTTGTCCTTTGGGTTTATCGCTTCACTACAAACTTTCCCAAGGACGAGCGTTACGGTCTAACGTCACAGTTTAGGAGGGCCGCCGTATCGGTTCCGGCGAATGTCGCCGAAGGTTTCAAGAAACGAAGCCGCATTGACAAAGCGCGCTTCATGAATATTTCACAGGGATCGCTTGAAGAGTGTAGATACTATTTGATTCTGGCGGAGGATCTGGGATACGGCGATTCTCAAACATTGATGACGAAGCTCGAAGAAGTCAGTAAGTTGTTGGAAGGCTACAGTCGAGCGATTGTGGCCAATAGCTACTACTCCAAACACTGACGGTCAACTTCTGACTTCTGACTTCTGACTTCTGACTTCTGACTTCTGACTTCTGACTCCTGACTCCTTAAAATGTCCAACCTTCTAATAGTCGACGACGAATTAGGCATGCGTCAGTTTTTGACGCATCTCTTTCAGCGTGATGGTCACGAGGTCAGGGTTGCGGAAAGCGGACGCAAGGCCATGACTATGCTGCGCGAAGAGCCTGCCGACTTAATCATCTCCGACGTAAAGATGCCGGACATGGGCGGCATCGAGTTATTGCGCGCCGCACGCGAGCTTTTGCCCCATGTGGAAGTTGTGCTGATGACTGCTTTCGCAAATGTTGAGACAGCCCGTGAAGCTTTCCTGCTCGGCGCTTACGACTTCGTCCAAAAGCCCTTCGACAATGATCTGCTGAAAGAAGTTGTCGCCCGTGCTCTGGAAAAGATCTCGCTGGTAAAAGAAAAGGACGCAATCCTAAAGGTCCTGGCCCAGGGTCAGCGAACCCCTGCGCAACTCGGAAATATCATCGGCCGCTCGGCTAGCATGCAGTCGCTCTTCCAGATGATTGAAACCGTGGCCCTGGTGCAAGCGACCGTACTCGTTACCGGAGAATCAGGGACGGGAAAAGAACTCGTCGCTCGCGCGATTCACGACCTCGGCCCGCGCGCCGAGAAGCCTTTCGTTTCGATCAACTGCGGCGCTTTCACGGAGACACTGCTTGAGTCGGAACTGTTTGGATACGTGAAAGGCTCATTCACGGGAGCCAACGCTAATCGCAAAGGTCTTTTTGAAGCGGCCAACAGCGGCACAATCTTTCTCGACGAGATCGGCGAGATGTCGCCCGCCATGCAGGTGAAGCTGTTGCGCGTGCTGCAGGAAAGAAAATTGCGGCCGGTGGGCGCGACGGAAGAGACCACGGTTGATACGCGCGTCATTGCCGCCACGAATCGCGATCTCGCGAGCATGGTCAAGGAAGGATCATTTCGGGAAGACCTTTTTTATCGCATCTCGGTCATTCCCATTGAACTTCCCGCGCTGCGCCAGCGACTCGAAGATGTCTCCGACCTGGCAAACCACTTCGTTACCAAGTTCTGCGCCCAGGCAGGTCGCAGCCTGGGAATCAGCGATGTGGCGATGCGGTTGCTGGAAAACTATTCGTGGCCGGGAAATGTGCGCGAGCTCGAACACACGATCGAACGCGCCGTAGCGCTCGAGACGAGCGATGCGATTCAACCGGAGCGGCTGCCTGAGAAGATCACCAATTACAACCCGCATCGAGTGGCCGCGGCCTTCGATTTCCCCGACCAAGGCTTAAACCTTACTGCCTATCTTGACCAGTTAGAGAAGACCTATTTGCTCGAGGCGCTTCAGAGATCCGGAGGCAACCAGACGAACGCTGCCACGCTCCTGCGTCTCTCCGTACGCTCGCTGCGCCACCTGCTCGATAAGCATCGCATTCGCGCCCTCACAGCCCAAATGCGGGACGAACGGCGCAGTCCTGATTCAACACCGAGACGACGCTCTACAGACTCCGGCGAACGACGGCGTGACGAAGATCAAGCCGAGATTGCCGCCGGCGCTGGTGAGAAATAAGAGCAACAGTTCGCTCCTCACACAATTCGTCAAAGCCTGCTGCCGTAAATTGTCAGGAACTCAAACCACTCATTTCCAGTTTTTTCCGCTCCTCTAAAACCTTGCGAATTTGCATTGTTTAGGCCGGTTTCGCTCCTTGGCACGAACCTTGTAGTTAGACCACCCGACAACTTCGCGCACCGCGCGGCCTTTAGAGAAAGAAGCCGTTGGCGCGACAAACAAAGCAACAATTCTCTTAAGGAGCATGACTAAGAAATGAAAACCAACAAAGGCCAAGCCGGCTTCTCACTGATCGAACTTCTCATCGTCGTCGCGATCA
>JBGSYG010000015.1:0-30740 GCA_041750995.1 Pyrinomonadaceae bacterium
GCGAAATCGAGGTTCGCACTGGTAAGAGCGCTCCTGTACTCCTGCCGGCACGAACCGTCAACCAAAACAGCCAGAAATAACAAAAGTGTAAAGGATGTCGTGATAACAATCTGTAAAGGATGTCTTGACAACAAACACCTCAGTGCCCGCCCCTCGTTTTGTTATCTCGTCGGCGGACACAAACCGAGGGGTGGCCAGGGACGGCCACCCCTACAAACCTTTTGAGGAAAGCGATCACCTCTCGCCAACGAATGGTTATGTTGAAACGCCGGGCTAAAATCATAACGACGCTACGCCTCCCGCGGTGCTAGAATGACGACAGATCAACCTATCAGCCTCGAGAACAAAACAGTGCTTATGAAGCAAGTATTATCTTCATTCCGAGCACCAGCGATGTTGGTTGTCGCCGCGTTGTTGGTCGTGTGCACTCTCACTGCTTTTTCGCAGTCTGGCCGACGCGTAAAGAAATCAACGACGCCGCCCGTTCCAACACCTGAAGCTACCCCATCACCAACCCCGAAAAGCACTCCCGAACGACCGGCAATCCCCATCTATCTCGGCGCCAACGCCTTCGATTCCTACGGTACCATTCCTTTTTACTTCACAGAGTCTGTCGCTAAGAGTTGCGCGGAAGGTTTGCGACAGCGCGGGATAATTCACGTCGAGCAAACTTCTCGCGACATGACGCGCGCCGACGCAGTCAATCAAGCCAAGAAAATGAAGGAAGGTTATGTCGTGTTGCTGGAACTGCGGTCCGATCGCATGAGGTCGAGCAGCCAGGAGAATGATCTATCGAGGATCTACATCGAATACGCGGTCTTTGCTGCTGTGACGGGCAAGCACGTCACGTCAGGTCCTGCCTACCAGCAATCTTCCGGGATTCGCGACATCATTGTAGGCCGGAGCGATTCAACTACTGCTACTGAACAGCGTCTGAAAAATGCGGCGCGCTTGGCAGCGCAAAGAATTCTCGGATCGATCTTCGGACGCTGATAATCGCCAAGTCGCAGAAACGCCAGGACACAAAGAAATTCAGAAAGCCTCACAGAATCCCGAAGAACGTCGGTTTGCCAGGACATTTTCTCTTGCGGCTTCGCGCCTGCGTCTTTGCGTTCCGTTCACTTGATTAATGGCCCGTTGCCACTAACCCTAAGCCTCATCATCGCGATAAAGCTCATCAATCACGCTGCGGTACTTTTCATCAATCACACGTCGCTTAACTTTTAGCGTCGGCGTGAGCTCGCCGCCATCAATTGTGAATTCATTTTCCAAAAGCGCGACCTTCTTCACGCGCTCGTACTGCGCGAGATCAGGTGTGAGTTCGGAGATCTGGCGCTCGAACAAATCGATGATGCGCGGGCTGTAACACAGCTCTGCACGGCTGGATTCTTTTAAACCCTTCAGCCGCGCATACGACTCAATCTGCTCCCAGTTGGGCACAATCAAGGCTGCGGGAAACTTGCGACCATTGCCAATCAATACAACCTGATTCACAAACCGTGATCCTTTGATCATCTGCTCGAGTGGTTGCGGCGCAATATATTTACCACCGGAAGTCTTGAACAGCTCCTTCTTCCGATCAGTAATGCTGAGAAATCCATCAGCATCAATCTTTCCAATGTCACCGGTGCGGAACCAGCCATCGGGAGTGAAGACAGCCTGAGTCTCCGCCGGTTTATTGTAGTAACCGCGCATGACGTTTGGTCCGCGACTCTCGATTTCTCCGTCTGGAGCGATCCGAATTTCGACGTGGTTAATTGGCTTGCCAACCGTTCCCACACGATTGTCGTCCAGCAGACCCGTCGTGATCACAGGAGAAGTTTCAGTTAACCCGTAGCCTTGAATGATTGGTATGCCGGCGCCGAGATAGATGTAACCCAACTCTTCCGGCAAAGCAGCGCCGCCGGAAACCAGCAGGCGGATTCGCCCACCAAACGCGGCGCGCCATTTGGAAAATACAAGTTTGGTCGCCAATCGATGCCGCAGCGCCAGCCAGGGTCCCAAAGGTTTTTTCTCCACCTGATGATGCGCATATTCCTTCGCCACCGCGACGGCCCAGAGCAACATGCTGAGGTTAATTTTTCCTTTTTCCGCCACGCGTTCCTTGATGCGCGCGTAAATCTTCTCGAAGATCCGCGGCACGCCAACCAAGATTGTCGGCCGCACTTCGCGCAGATTCGGGCCAATCGTGTCGAGCGACTCAGCGTAATAAACCGCCATGCCCTGATAGAGATACATGTACATTGCCTGACGCTCGAAAATGTGCGAGAGCGGCAGCACCGAAAGGGCGATGTCGTCTTTGTCGAACGAGAGGTGTCCGGAAGAATCGATCAAGTTAGAAACAAGATTAGCGTGCGTGAGCATCACGCCCTTGGGTTCACCAGTCGTTCCTGAGGTGTAGAGGATGGTTGCGAGATCGTAAGGATGCGCTCCGCGCGCCAACTCCTCAATTATTTCGGGCGTCTCAGAAATAAGCTTGCGCCCGCGCTCCTGCAGTTGTTCGAGTGTAATACCCGAGGAATCGTTAAGCTCGGAACTGTCAAGAAAGATCACGTGTTCCAGCGCCTCAATGTCCTGCAACGCTTCTTTCACCTGATTAAATTTTTCGCGACCGGAAACAGCTAGAACGCGGGCGCCTGAATCCTTGATGATGTAGCGCACTTGGGGAGGCATGAGGGTGGGATAGATCGGCACGTCGATAACGCCGGCGAAAATGCAGCCGGCATCGATCAAAGTCCACTCCGGCCTGCTCTCCGCAAGGATTGCCAAACGATCTCCGCGCTTGATTCCCAAGGCAGCAAGACCTGCAGCTATTTCGCGCGCCCGCTTCAGTATTTCATCTGAAGAGATCGACAACCATTGCCCGTCACGTTTGTAGTTGAGCGTGTCAGCACGTTTATGGTCACGCGCGATGTGCTCAAACACTTCGACCAGGGTCGTCGGCTCGCCGGGCTGAAACTCACGGACAGTGGTCGCGGCAGAAACAGAATGATTCTCAATGACTGGCGGAATAGTTTTCACTTCGCGCTCACTCCATTGAGAAAAATGTCGAGAACTTGATCGGCCATAGGCGTCAGCTTGTACTTGCGCGGCGAAAGAATCCAGTTAGTCGCCATCTCGTCGAGGGCGCCGAACAAGATTTTCGCCATCACTTTGGGGTTTAGCTCGGGACGAAATACGCCGGCGCTTTGACCTTCTTCGATTGTCGCACTAATCAAATGGAGGTATTCCGCGAGGCCGGCTGCGGAAAACTCTTTCATGAACTTGGTCGAGCCGCGCAGCTCCACTTGAAAGACCACGGCGAGATCACGATCGGCGCCGAGCCGTTCCAGGTGAAGTACGGCGATGCGTCGCAGCTTATCGCGCGGGTCGGCAATGTTTTGCAATAACTTGCGACCTTCGGCGATACCTTCCTCCATGTTGCGGTCAAAGATGGAATGGAGGATTTCTTCTTTGCTCTTGAAATAGAGATAGACGGTGCCATCGGCGACGCCAGCTTCGCGAGCGATGTCGGCAACTTTGGAGTTGAAGTAACCGTTGTTGGCAAAGACGCGAATCGCGGCACGCAGGATTGCCTGCCGCTTATCAGCGACGATGGGACGGGCAGTATTGAGGGAACGGGCGGAACTCACTTTTAAATTGCCGATTGCCAATTAAGCCGGGTGCGGGTTGTGGACTTGATTACAAGAGAGGGATTCTCCATAAGAGAGCAATCGCCAATCGGCAATTGGCAATCGGCAATCCGGGAATTCCTCCTGAATGAATGCTCACTCAGTAGACGCTAGCCTAACTCAGTTCTTTGGAGTGCGGCAACTTAAGGGGTTTCAGGTCTCAGATTCAGGTTTCAGATTTCACGGCAAATTTCCGCCAAGATGCCAAGATACAAGACGCTAAGAAAGGCTTTGACAGTTAAATTGAGCGTTTACGCGTTTGACGCTTTTCAGAAATCCCCAACCAACAATTGCAACGAAGGAGGCCAAATCATTCCTTGCGCCTTTGTGTCTTCCCGTCTTGGAGGTGAGATGTTTGACGTGAGACCTGAGACTTGAGACTTGGAACTTGAGATCCATCCTTACTTGTCTCGGTCGTTGCCGATCAAGTCATTGGCACTACGATCGGCCTGCAGTGACAAACCGGTGAGACGCAGATCTTGCACTGGATAAGGAATCTCGATCCCGCGTTCGCGGAACAACTTTTCAATGCGGTAGTTGATGTCACTCTTGATCTGAGGATGGCGGCGCGGCTGACGGGTCCACACGAGCAAGCGAAAGTCGAGTGAGTAGTCCCCAAACTTTAGAAACTGGACCTTCGGCGCCGGTTCAGGCAACACGTTCTCAATGCCTTCAGCTGCGAGAATCAAGGTTTCGGTCACGAGATCAACGTCGGCGTTATACGCAACGCCTACCGGAATCGAGATGCGGGCACGCGGATCGCCGTAAGACCAGTTGATGACCCGCTGGCTAACCAAGCGTGAGTTGGGCACGATAATCGAAATCCGATCGTTGGTAGTGACGATGGTAGTGCGCAGGTTAATGCTTTGCACGTCGCCTTCATCATCACCGATCGTGATCCGGTCGCCGATGCGAATCGGCCGCTCGAAAAGGAGAATGAATCCGGAAGCGATGTCGGCAGCGATGTATTGCAGGCCAAAACCAATGCCGACCGACAGTGCGGTGAAGATCACAGCAAGCGAGGTCAAATCCAGATCAAAAGCCTGCTGCAGGACAAAGAACACGCCGAAAGTCACCAGCAGGTATCTGAACAGGCGCGCGATGGTGTAACGGAGACCGGGATCGAGGTGTTGGCCTTTGGCGATGCGGCGTTCCATGAACGAACTGATTCTTCCCGACAGGTATAACGCGAGGACTAGTAGCAGAATTCCCATCACCAGTCTGGCGAGTGAGACCTTCATGTTCTCCGAATCGACAAAGCGGTAGGTGATCAAGCGCCAAATGCGTTGAATTACGCCTGAGGCATCCTGTAGATGAAACGTTGCTATCCACAACTTATTCCCAGCAATGAATGGCGTCATGAATTGAGCTTCCCTCCGGTCTGAAGCAAGGACAGAGGAACGAGAGCGTAGTTGCTGGCGATTGAGTTGATCACGTTGTGTTTCCCGAAAGTTGTTTTGGTCAACTCATCGATGGTAACAACTGGCAAAGCTCATCTCAACGTGAGGCCGCGGGCAGTCTGGGTGTGAAGAGCTAAACTTCGCCACCAAATCGTAATAAGAAAACGCACGAATCACGACCCGATTAAGGTGCTTCAATGCTCTAATGGCCCTGATGTTACCGCACTAGTCATCAACCAAAAGACCAACCGTAACCTTGCCGGACATTCATGTGCAAGATGAACAGGTAAGTCGATTACGTTACACCCCGGCATTAAAGGAGAGTCAGCATGACAGCACAAGGGGCACAAAGGGCAACTAAAAGGCAGGCCTCGAACATGTTTAAGGACGCCGCGGCGTTTTCCAGTTTTTCGGTAAACGACCTGAAGCTTGCGAAGGAGTTTTACGAACAAACGCTCGGACTTGAAGTTGCAGAAACCCCGGAGGGTTTAGAACTTCACCTTCCCGGCAGCACCGTATTCATTTATCCCAAGCCGAACCATGAACCGGCGTCATTCACTGTTTTGAATTTCTCCGTGGAAAGCGTTGAAAAGGCGGTCGACGAAATCGGCAAACTTGGCTTAAGTCTGGAACACTACAATTTACCGGATCTCAAGACAGACGATCGCGGTATCGCTCGTGGCCCAGGGCCAACGATCGCCTGGTTCAAGGATCCCGCCGGCAATATTCTGTCAGTGCTCGAAGTAAAGTAGCTGCCGGTGAGACGTAGAACGTTTGTTGGGGTGGCCCTCTGTGGCCACCCCCCCCCTTTTCCAAAGAGTAAAATTTGATCCCACAACTACGCATACATCGCCTGAAACGCGGCGGCGTTGGTCATCACAGTCCACGCTGTCAGATTCGCGAGCAGTTGGATTTCGGTAGCCGTAAGTTCAGTTTTAGTAAACGTGTTGTAGTGCGGAAATTTCACACTACTGACGAGCTCGCTTTCGATGGGGGATACCGCGCTCGATAGCTCGTTGGACCAGCCCACCGTATTTTCCAGATATACCCACAGGACATTAACGCTCGCATTCCCCGCGACGCCAAACCACTTGTTCTCGACCGTGGTGAGCGACTGGTTGTAGATCGGTGTGTTGAGATACGTTCCGCTCCCGCTGGCCGCCCATAACTTCTGGTACAGAATTTCAAACTGATCGCTTGGGAAGATCTGATTGTTTGCGAAACCAGCGTTATCTTCAGAGAGTAGCGGCAGAGTGTAGAGCTGGTAACCGAAGGTCTTATCGTAGGGTTGATATCCGAACAACGGCGGGATCATGTCGTCTACAATGATGACGCTGTTTACACCCGGCGCGATAGGCGTGACTGAGTTGACGAAGGCGATCACATTGTCGATGTCTGAATATGCCAGCGCGGAGGCCACGCCAGTGTTGTCGAGGCTTCCGCCATCGGCAAAGGGCGAGGGAAGCACCGTTTCCCCGCCGGTTACATCGCTGGGCGACCAGTATTGATAGCTCGGCACAATCCCGGTGGGATCGAAACTAAAGTTCGCGAGGTGCGCTTGAATATCGCCACGGGCTACTGCCGCGACGGCGTCGTCGATGATTGCTGCGGCCTGATTAGGATCGAGGCCGAGATTCGTAGCGTCGCGCAGGATCTCATCGCGGTTTGAGCTCAGTGCTGCGGCGAAGCGCGGCGGGTTCGCCGCCATCTCGTTGAAGATCGAGATAAGCTCGGCAGCAAAAGCAGCGCTGCTGGTTCCGATAATGTCCACGAGAGACCATTGCCGCGACTGCTCTACCGAAACTGTGTTTCCGCTGACTGCAGTCGGGGCCGAGTTAAAGGCGAAGGAAGTTACGCCACCGCCTCCCGCTGCACGTCCGTTAATGTCGTTTATACCAGGTGAGCTGACGATCCCTGTGAAGAACGGCGTGCTTTGCACAGGCAGCAATATCGGATCCTGCTTAGTCGGGGAAGTTGGATCAGGCACGCTCATCGACATGTTGCACAAGTAGTATGGCCGCGTCTGGCCACTCACCTGGGCGACGACGTTAGCGGCCTCGGTCTCAAGCGAATTACCGGCGTTCGCGTTCCGAATCGCCGTTACGGCGCTCTGGTCGTATGCGAAGTAGGAAGAGGGCAAAAGGTTCACCGCAATGAAAAGCTTATACGGAAACAGGAATGTGCTACCCATGAGTACCTGCCAGAGCATGTCGGCAGGAACACCCAGTTTGTAGAAAACGATGGCTTCTGTTGCCAGATCGACGAGGGTGAAACCGCGGGTGATCCCAGACGCGACGCAGTTCGCATCCAGCGTCGATAGACCGGCCACCGTCAAAGAACCAGGATCGGTGTAAGGCCCGCCCAGGAACACCTGATCGGTTGTGCCGGGAGTCAGGAACGAAAACGGAACACTTACCCAGGAACCGCCTGAGACGCTCGAGAGCATTTTCGTCTGCGACAAGAGGCTGGCATGCCCGACTTGAAGCGTTTCGAGGGCGAGCAGTTGCCCCATGCCCGCAGTCATCGCCCGCGAGCCGCCACCGCTCAAGCACACGGCAACATTTCCGGGCTTGTTCGCACTGATGAACGAACTAACCGCCAACGATGGCAGGGGGATGAGATCAGCGTTATAGGTTTCCATCAAGATTCCTCCTGGCGACGAAATGTTTGTCACACTCCGAGGTGCGACGATTGTGCTTCGAAGAATTTACGGTGACTATTAGCCGGGCGAATCGATCCAGCGTGCTGTCGCTGTGCGAGGGTGCGAAGAGCGCGGCAACAAAAGGCTTAAGACCAGCCCCGCGGTCTAAGTTAGGTTCCGGGTTCGAGGTAGCCGGAACCGATCTCTTTGGTATGGCAGCGAGACGATAGTACAAACTGATCTTGCCCTGCAAGCGAAAGCGGAACCGGCATTGAGGTTCACGCTAATTTGTAGCGCGAACTGTTAGTTTGCGCCGAATCAATGGCATTCAAGGCGCACGCAAACTAAAAGTCTGCGTTACAAAGACCTACCAGGGCACTGCCGTCATCTACTCAACCGGCTCGCGAATCTTTCTTCGTGCCGCGTTCAATAGCGCGGTTTGGATCATTGGATGAGCGTGGCCGAGCCGGAGCGTTGAGCTGTCCCAGTTGCACGCGGGCATCGGAATCGTAGGCGGCTTGATCGCGGGCTGTGTGGGATTGATAAGTCCAGCGAAGGTCGGCGCCACGTCAACCCGGGGCGATAGTGATCCGGTAAGGCTGAATTGAGCTTTAAGTGTGGCGAGCAGTGAAGTGTGATCAAAAGGCAGAGCGGTTGTTGGCGCTCGAAAAATCCCAGGCTTCACATAAGGATTGATAAACAGCGTGGGGACGCGAACGCCATAACTGCTGTAGTCAAAACCTGTGACCGTTCCTGGTTGAAACGGCGATTTGGCTGTGGGTGGAGTGACGTGATCGAAGAGTCCGCCGTGCTCGTCGTAGGTAACAACCAGGAGAGTTGTGGCGAATAGGTTCGGGTTTGCGACGAGGGCCTGAAAGACTTTCGCCAGCATTTGTTCGCCGCAAGACACGTTGATTGGAATTCCGGATTTGCCAACGGGCAGGCTATCGCCGGGGTGGTTGCTATTGGGTGCGATCTCGCCGCGGAAACTGAGCATTTGATAACGCGGTTCGATCAGACTGAATGTGGGTAAGCGTCCCTTGGCTACATCGTCAAAAAAAGTGCCGTGGAAAATATCGGGATGCGACTCAAACGGCCAAACGTTCCCCCCGTCCCAGAAGTGGTCCCAATGATCGTTAACATATCTAATCACTGCGGCCACTGGAACTTCGTCATCGTAGTAGATCTTCCACGAATGCCTGGCCTGGTCTAATTGTTCAAAGATTGATAACTGATCGAGCTGTCCAATTATGAACGGGTAATCAGGATAATTGTGGTTATTTAGGTAGGCAGTTTTGGTTTTGACGTCGAAGCAGGGCGTGCCGCATAAGGAAAACAAACGGTTGGGCCAGGTCTGCACGGGACCCGACGCGAAGTAGCGGTCGCTCACTGCATAAGTGCTGGCGAGGGCTTGGGTGACGGGAACATTTTGCGCGACAAAGTATTGCATGATGTCCGGCGGATTGACGCCCGTTTTCCTTACAGTCGCATAGTCGTTAACAAATCCCATCATAGGAGGCGTGGTATCGATCTGGGCTGCCATGTGAACATCGCTTTCCTGCGGATCGGGATAAGGAATGTTTTGAGTGGCGCTTCCAGCCGGGCCTTGCCAGGCCGTGACGGGGGCATAAGAGGCCCAGGGGTTGGACCAATCCTTGGACACGCCGCCACTGTCTGGGCTGAAGGGGTAGAAGGCTCCGAGCACATTATCGAAAGATCTATTCTCAAACATTAAGAGGATTACATGTTCTATATTGGGAAGCGGCAGTGCCATGGCATTCTCCTGTCGGAAGTTGGAACTAGTGGGACTGATTGGCGAGGAAGACGATTAGCGGAGGAGATCAGGACTTTGAACCAGCAGGACCTTTCGGCCGGCGGTTTCTTATAAACCTTGAACGTGACTGACCTCTTTGCGTGACCAATATAGACGAGCGTGCGCAACCGTCAAAGGGTTTGAGAGAGATGTCCTAATAACGATACTGAGGGCCTCAAGTCTGATCTATAGTTAGCGTCCAGATCCTTCATGAGTTTCTGTTGACTTACCATCGCGAATGGCATAAAAGTCGTTGCTCAACTGTCTCCAGAGGGTTCCTCCAACGGCCCGCAACCGCCTCGGCGAGCTCTTTAATCACCAAGACTACACCTCGAGATTAAGCTGCAAACTTTCAATGGTTAGAGTGGGCGGATAGTCAGACATCGCGCGGCGCGCCAGCGATTTGCCTGAGCCTTGACCGCCGGAAGGAAGTCTTCATGATAGTTGCGTTGGCCGGTCGTCGCATTGATCCCGCGGACGCTGATTCACCCCGCTTCCCTTTGAGCAAAGTCGAACTTGTACGCGGGCGCCTTCATAAACTGTTTTTTGAAAAAGCGGCTACGACTCTTGTCTGCTCTGCGGCCTGCGGCGCCGATCTATTGGCGCTTTCCGTTGCGGGCGAGCTTGGCATTCGCAGACGCGTCGTCCTTCCTTTCGCGCGCGAGAGCTTTCGCTCAACTTCTGTTGTGGATCGACCCGGACACTGGGGAACAATGTTCGACGCAATCTGTAACGAAGTGGCTGAGCAAGGTGATCTGGTCATTCTAGGCTGCTCAGAAGAAGATGCTGAAACCGCCTACTCGGCCACGTCGAGCGCTATCCTCGATGAAGCTGACGCCCTTCGCACTCACAAAGGAGAGGACGCTCAGTCCATATTGGCAGTCATCGTTTGGGAAGGTGCTGCAAGAGGAGACGACGATGAGACTGCGGCGTTTGCGAAAGCAGCTGAAGGGCGCGGATTCGCAGTGGCAGCAGTGCTAACAAAGTAGCCCGAGATTTCTGATCCGTTAATGAAATAGTTGCGCTCGCTCATTTGCGAAAGAGCGGTGCAGCCTGGTCACAAGGAGGTTGAAGATGCCTTGGGATGATGTCGCCCAGTATGAGTCCAGGTTGGACGGAGCGCTGGAAGAGTTTAATTGGTCGAAGGCAGAGGACGTTGGTAAGGAAATCATAGATCGAATCAAGACTGAGCCTGACTTGATCCCTGAAAACTCAGCCAAGGCCTTCATGCATTCCCTCCGACGGAAACGTCGGTTCAGCTTAATGATGCAGCTCGCGGAAGCCATGATTCAGTCGGGTCTGCGCGCGCCGCAAATTCGCCGACAGTATGGGCAGGCGCTCATTGAACAAGGAATGCTGATTGCGGCCGAGCCCGTCTTGCAATCGATTCTTTCCGAGCCGCAGTTAACAAAGACTGAGGAGTTCGAAGCCCGTGGGTTATTGGGCCGCATTTACAAACAAACTTACTTCAATAACAAGGATCCACAGTCCCCCGCTAATCAAACAAACTTCGAACGAGCGCTAAATGAGTACCAGTCTCTTTATCTTCTGAATACTCAGGAAAATACCTGGCCCGGGATTAACGTAGTCGCCCTCGCGGCGCGAGCAAAATTCGACAAGCTGCAGGTTGCCGGCCTGCCTGACTCAACTGAACTAGCACGCGAGATATTGGCAACGATCGCAAACAAAGAATCTGATTCGGCTGAGCCGCTCAAGACGTGGAATGTCGGCACGAGGTTGGAAGCCTTTGTGGCACTCGGTCAGCATAAGGATGCCGCCGACACGGCGCTGCGTTATGTAAACAATCCAGCTGCGAACGGGTTCGAGATTGCCAGTACGCTGCGACAACTTCAGGATGTTTGGCAACTCAAAGATGACGAACCGCCGGGCAACATGCTGCTACCTATTCTTAAAGCAGGTCGCCTCAAGAGGGAAGGCGGGTTCACTAGTTACGATCCCGGTACGCTTAAGGAGGAGGCGAACTCCGTCAGCGCTGCCATCGACAGTATGCAGGGCATGGAGGGTTTTGAAGCAGTCTTCGGCGAAGACAGAATGGTCACGCTTCACTGGTATAAGAAAGGACTTGCGCAGTGCGATTCTGTTGCCCGGATAGAGAAGCGCAACCGAAAGGGTCATGGCACGGGCTGGTTGGTTAGGGCAAGCGACTTTTTCCCCGGCGACAGTGGTGTCTTGCTCTTAACCAACAATCACGTCATCAGTCCATCACCGAATGCACTCGCTATTCGTCCGGTCGACTGCGTCGTTAATTTTCAGGCTATGGGCGAAGTGCTCGAGGTAGAAAAGTCAGTCCGCTGGTACAGCTCGTATTTGGATCTTGATGCTACATTTCTAAAACTTAAGAGTGAGCCGAAGGCGCCGCCTCTGGAACTGTCTGAAGATGCCATGGCGCTGGGCAAGCCTACGCCTCGTATGTACATCATCGGACACCCGGCCGGTCGTGACCTCGAGCTTTCGTTACAAGATAACAACCTGATTGGGTGTAATGACACTTGGCTTCACTATCGAACGCCTACAGAACCCGGCAGCTCCGGCAGTCCCGTATTTGAGCAAAACGATTGGAGAGTTGTCGGGCTCCACCACAAAGGAACTGAAGAAATGAAGCGTCTCGACGGAGAGGGACAGTACCAGGCTAACGAAGCGACATCGATCCTGGCTCTACGAAAAGAAACGGAGAAAGCGAAAGCCCCAAGCCCGTCCCCAACAAGTTAGTTTTAACTCAGTAATTGAACCGACTCCCTGTAGAACACTCATCATGGCCAACGAGACTATCATTGTCAGTTACGAGCAGTTGAACAACGCGGTCCAGAATGCTCTGAGAACGCCCGGCGCCCTTCTGGAAGCTCCCAAAAAACCGGCGCCGAAAGGCTATGAAGCGTTTGAATCCAACGAGCCACTCGCTACTGATGAGGAAGCCGCAGCTCTAAATGAGAATCTCATTCGAGCGCTCAAGATACTCGAAGCAGAACAACGACACAGCGGAATTCTCGCGGCTCCGGATGATCGTTTCACCTCGCTGCTTCAAAGTCAGTTGGCGGAGAATGCTTTGCTGTCGGGACAGGTTGAGCCTGTCGCACAAGGTCTGGAAGCGAAGTTTGATGAGAAGGACCTGCTGGGCTGGGCGCGAAGTCTGTTGACGTGGGTCAAAGGCTGGGACCCACATGACTGGCAAACCGCACCGTCCACCCCCGACCAAATACCGAATTCGTTGCAAGTCGCAATTCTCGGTGATTGGGGAACGGGGCTTTACGGAGCGCCTGCGTGTGCGCAAAGCATTGAAACGGATGCGAAAGATTACGGACTGTTATTGCACTTAGGCGACGTCTATTACTCGGGCACTGATAAAGAAGTAAATGATCGATTCCTCGGTCTTTGGCCAAAGAAAGCGAATGCCATTAACCGCGCGTGCAACTCCAATCACGAGATGTATACCGGCGGCTATGCCTACTTTGATCGAACACTTCCGGCGTTTAATCAACCAGCCAGTTATTTCGCTCTGCAAAATGATTACTGGCTACTGGTTGGGCTCGACAGCGCTTACAAAGAATGGGAACTAGTCAACGATCAGGTCGCGTGGCTGAAGGGTCTGATTGCAAGTGCAGGCGACCGCAAAGTTGTTCTCTTCTCGCATCATCAACTTTATTCCTGGATGGAGACGCCGAAGTCCAAAATGCAATCGGCCCTTGGTGAATTACTCACTAACAAAAAAATCTACGCGTGGTATTGGGGACACGAACATCGTTGCATGATCTACGATCGTCATCCCCAGTTTGAGATCTACGGACGTTGCGTTGGTCACAGCGGCTATCCTTACTTCACGGACAAGAACAATGCCGGATCCGTTTCGGCTGCGGATCCGAAAGCGCAGGGCGCCATCTGGCGGACAGTTGGTACGAAGAATATGGTGCCGGGCGGCATGATCCTGGAAGGCCCGAATCCTTATGTGAAGGATCATGAAAAAGAGTATGGCCCGAACGGTTACATGACCCTGGAGCTCGATGGCAGTCGCATTAACGAGATCGTTCACATGCCCGACGGCAGCCGGGCTTACGAACGCGAGATTGTTTGATTGGGTGCGCGAGGGTTGGAGCTGACTGGAGCGATGCGTAGGTAATTGTATTCTTTCCCCCCAGACATGAGGAGGGTTTATGGGTTTATGAGAGGCGGCGCAGAATGGTCGAAATTCACTAACGAGCACGTCACGCGATTGAAGGAAGTGGCGGAGGGGACAGGACTCGAACCTGCATAGCCTTTCGGCCGGCGGTTTTCAAGACCGCTGCACTACCATTATGCGACCCCTCCGCGTGCACCAAACAATATAACGTTCCTACCTCTCAAGTCTCAAGTCTCAGGTTTCAAGTTTCAGGTTTCAGGTCTCCAAAACATTTCATCGCGAAGACGCCAAGCCGCCAAGACGCAAAGAGAACGCAGTAAGAGCGACTCTCGGGTTGCAGCCCTCGCGTCAATCGCAGGTCTCGAGTTTGTTCTAACCAGGGCTCTAACAATTTCAACTTGAGACTTGAGACTTGAGACCTGAGACTCGAGACTTAAGAGTGGGAACGTTACTTCCCTGCCAAGTCTTCCTTTGCGGCTTGGCGGCTTGGCGTCTTGGCGGTGAAATGTGGGAGACTTAATACTTGAAACTTGAGACCTGAAACCTGAAACCCAAATCTTGAGAGTCACAATCGGCCAAATCAACACGATCAACGGCGACTACGAACACAATGTCGCCGGCATCCTGCGTGCAATTGAACAAGGCAAGCGCGAGAAGTCGGATCTCGTCGTCTTCCCCGAAACAAGCATCCAGGGTTACACTTCGTTGGATTGGTTTCTTGATCGCGACGTAGCGCTTCACAGCCTCGAACCTCTTAATCAAATCATTCCCGCGACTGACGGAATCACGGCCGTCGTCGGCACCGTAAGACCAACTGACAAGACCAGCGGACGGCCGCTATTCAACTCAGCCGCCATCATCCGCGATCGGAAGTTGATCGGGTTCGCTGACAAAACTCTGCTGCCTGAGTACGACGTCTTCGATGATCCGCGTTACTTTGAGCCGGCATCCCAGCGTCAGCTCTTTCAGGTCAGTGGCAGCAATCTTGGTATCGCGGTCTGTGAAGACTTTTGGAATGACAAGACGTTCTGGAAACACCGTCTCTATCCGCACGATCCGGCTGACGAGCTGATCGAGATGGGCGCGGAAGTGCTCATTTCGATCAATGCTTCGCCTTTCAACAAGGGGAAGATGGGCCAGCGTTGCTCGATGGTTTCCCATCGCGCGAAAGCCGCCAACCTGCCGATAGTTTTCGTAAACCTGATCGGCGGCAACGACGGCGTCATCTTCGACGGCGCCAGCATCGTTGCGGATTGCGAAGGCAAGATCATCATGCAGGCGCCGCCCTTCGAGGAATTTATCGGCACAGTCGATCTTGAATGTGGAGTGCGCGACGAGCGTTGCTTGCCGGGAGACGGTATTGAGACGGTCAGAAGCGCCCTTGTCCTAGGCATTCGCGATTACGCGCAGAAGAATCGCTTTTCGCAGGCCGTGATTGGCCTCTCAGGTGGACTCGACTCAGCTGTAGTGTCGGCCCTCGCCTGCGAAGCTCTGGGAGCAGAAAACGTGCTCGCGGTGATGATGCCTTCACCCTACTCGTCGCGCTCCAGCATCGACGATTCAGTAGAACTCGGAAGCCGACTCGGCATGCGTGTCATAGAGCGACCGATCAGCGAGGCCTTCCAGGTACTGTTAAAGGAGCTGAACCTGAAACCGCCTAGCGCTAGCGAGAAGAATTCACACGCCGCCGAGAATCTCCAGTCGCGTTTGCGCGGCAACATCCTGATGTCGATCTCAAACGACGAAGGACGGTTGTTGCTCTCGACGGGTAATAAATCAGAACTTGCACTCGGGTATTGCACGCTTTATGGAGATACAAATGGCGGCCTCGCGGTAATCGGCGATCTCTTGAAGACGGAAGTTTATGCCCTCGCTCGTAATTTCAACTCAACGCAGGAGCAAATTCCGCAATCTATCATCAACAAGCGGCCTTCGGCGGAACTTGCTCCGGATCAGTTTGACGATCAATCACTCCCGCCTTATGACCAGCTAGATCCTATCTTGAGAATGTACTTTGAGGACAAAGCGACTCCGGACGAAATCATTGCGGCGGGAAATGATGGCGGGCTGGTTTATGAGATTCTGAATCGTGTCGAATCGCCGGCGAATGAGTTTAAGCGACGGCAGTTGCCGCCGACGCTTATCATTTCACGCAACGCGATTGGAATCGGACGGCGACGCCCGGTGACCCACCATTACAAGCGTCGGCCGGCGGAGAAAGGGGTTGTAAAAACAACGTCTTGAACAGAACGCGCCAAGCCGCCAAGTCGCCGAGACGCAGAGAAAGTTTGGGACATGTCGACCGCTTGTTATGAGATTTTAGGGCTTATTTTGTCCTGAAGGCTATCCGCTCAATCTGCCCCGCTAGACCCTCTTTGCGTCTCGGCGACTTGGCGTCTTGGCGTTGAAATGCTTTAGGCGGCTTTGGCGGTTCCTTTATAGGACGGGTTCTTGCTAAAAGCTCTTTCATTAACTTGCCAACCATCGCCCACTCAAGCAATATTCGCTTGTCCAGATCCCCCAGTTCGTAAAAACTTTCCTACAGGTGAGAAAATCATGCATAGGTTGAGCTACTCGTCGCACCTAGTTGCTGCTGTCTTGACGATCTTTGTTTCGTTGATCGGTGTAACTGCCCAGGAAAAACCAAAAGCGCCTGAAGCCGAAGTTAAGGCTGTCGAAGCTATCAGCAGCGCTGCAGATGCGGCAGCTAAACTGACGCAAGCTGAAGCCTTTGCCAAGAAATATCCGAAGAGCACGCTTCGTCCTCAGGTAGTTCAAGGTCTCACTGGCGAGATCGGTCGAGTAACAGACGCTGCCCAGCGTCTGGCCCTCGCTGAGAGATTTTTGAAAACGTTTGGTACTGACCCGGACTCGGACCGCATGAAGGGCTTAGTGGTGGATGAATACGTGATTGCCAAGCGCGTTGACGAGGCGTTCACTTTTGGTAACGGTATTCTCGGCAAACAACCGGAGAATCTGGCGGTGCTTTCCACGTTAGCCCTCGCGGGAACCGAGGAAGCCAGGAAACAGAATACAAAGTACGCCGCACAGGCTGTGCAGTACGGCGTGAAAGCGATCGAACTGATCGAGACGAATAAGAAGCCAGCCAATATGGATGATGCCTACTGGGCCTATCACCAGTCATTACTGCCGCAACTGTATCTGAACATGGGAGCGCTCGCCGTGGCTGGCGGCAAGCCAGCAGAGGCAAGACCGCGTTTGGAAAAAGCAATCCAGCTTAATCCCACAGAACCGACTGCCTATGTTTTTCTCGGTGGTCTGACCGACGATGAATATCGAGCGGCCGCGGAGTCGTATCAAGCAATGGCCGACGGTCCCGAGAAGCAGGCCGCTTTGAAAAAGGTCACTGAGATGATGGACAAGGTGATCGATCTTTACGCGCGCGCTTTGGGTGCAGCGTCCGGTAGACCTGAATACAAGACGATGTACGATCAGGTGCTGGAATCAATCACTCCCTATTACCGCTATCGATACAAATCTACAACCGGACTCCAGCCGCTGATTGATAAATACAAAACGCCGGCCAAGCCCTGAGCCAAGCTCAAGCTGCATAACGCGCGTAGACTGTTTTCACCTTCTCGAGAAAGTCGCGCCGGTCGATCACGAAGTGCAGCTTCACAGTTCCTGAACCCGAAGCAAGTTTCTCGACCAGCTTTTCCAGTACTTCAAATTGATCACGTTCCGCGATTCCGTGCCCGTCCAGGTAACCGGAATAGCGTAGGCTACGAATAAGCTCCATCAGGGTTAAGCGTCCCGCCAGAGTCTGCCCCCCATGAGTTTGGGAGCGACTCACCAGATACTGCACCACTAAGGCTTCGTTATAGAGAGTCGGAGCCAGAAAAAGCCGTGAACCGCTGCGTTCCCATCCGTCGGTTAGTCGTTGTGAAGGTCGGATAGTTCGCAACCCCTCGAACAGTTCTGCGAAGTCTGCCTTCGGATCTCTTCGTTCAAGGAAGGCGCGCGTGACTTCGATTAACCATGCCTCGCCGCCGAAATCCAGCGTTTCCCTCAATGTTTCGAGCCAATCAAAGAGCACCGCCCGTAGATCCGACTTGGTTTCAGCAACTTGAAATTGTTCGCCTTTTGACAAGGATTTGACGAGTTTTCGCCGCACTGAGTCGGTAGCTTTGCCGCCCACGATGCGCGCCGTATCAAAGCGTGCGTGCCAGCGCTTGGCAGCGTTGCAGTGCGGGCAATGAGGGTTCTTTTCGTCGCTGTCGAAGAAGGGACGTGTCGCAATGCGGCCGGTGAGTTCTGCAACGGTTGGCGAGTAACGTTTTATTTCGGAGTAGGCAGTTCGCGGTGCGAGTCCAAACTGTCGCGTAAAGATATCGAAGATGCAGGCGAGGCAGACGAGCGTCGTGTATTCCGTGATCGTGCCACGCGGAAACTCGGTCAGATCCAGTTGGAAACGGTTGCTGTTCATAAGGTCAAGCGATGAGTACTCTCATTCACATCGGGTTTCTGTTTTTTATTACGGTGGACACCGCGCTGAAGCGCGTGTGAATGAGAGCAACCCGTAGTGAATTGAAAGTAGTCATTGAAGCGGAGTCTTATCTGCAAGGTCCCGCTCGTCACATAATCGATACGAGCGTAGGGACTAGTTCCGCATCCGTATGGCCCACGGCTAAATCAAGCTCCGCTGCAACGTCTCCTGTTCCCGCTGTCAACTTTTTAAAGTCGAAAAGTTCACCATCAAGTAGATGCGAAGGCTTTACATTGCTGAGCGCCTTCAGCATTGAACCGCGGACGTGAGGAATTTCTTTTTCAAGCTCATCAAGTAGTCGCTTGACGCGCGCGCGTTTTAGATTCGATTGCGAGCCACAGAGATCGCAGGGGATGATCGGGAACTGCTGCACGCCGGCAAACTCCGCGATGTCCAATTCGCGACAGAGCGCGAGCGGCCGGATTACGGTGTTGCGTCCATCTATCGAGCGGAGCACTGGGGGCATTGTTTTCATTACGCCGCCGTAAAGAATGTTGAGAAGAAACGTCGCGATGATGTCGTCGGAATGATGACCAAGGGCAATCTTGTTGCATTGCTCCTCTACGGCTACGTTATAAAGAATTCCTCTTCTGAGGCGCGAGCAGACGGCGCAGAAAGTTTTCCCTTCCGGAACCAGTCGCTTAACGATTGAATAAGTGTCTTCTTCAATGATGCGGAAGGGAACCGCCCGCGCCGTGAGAAATTCCGGGAGCACCTCAGCCGGAAATCCTGGTTGCTTTTGATCGAGATTGACGACCAGCAGGTCAAAGTTGACTGGCGCTCGCTGCCGGATATCCAGCAGCAGGTCGAGCATTGTGTAGCTGTCTTTGCCACCAGACAGACAGACCATGATCCGGTCGCCGTCCTGGATCATCGCAAACTTGTCGATTGCCTCGCCCACGCGGCGAAGGAGTTTCGTTTTTATTTTGAGCTCGGCCATCTTTTAGCAATTAACTGCCGCTGGTAATGCCTGAGAATGCCATGTCCGCACTCACCTGACAATAATTGAAACTAAGGTGAGCTGTTGCTTCTGCCTGATAACGACGCACCCTTCTTTACGGCACGGCGGTTTCCGAAAACATTTCCGATTATAATTTCATTACAGGGTAGACACGTGAGTTCGAGTGCGGCTATTATGAGTTCCCGCTTCGAGGCGGTAGATCACACGGCTAGCCTCCCAGCTAGCGAACAATCCAAAACAGGAAGGCAAGCGCGTCGTTTTGTTGCTTTTACCGAACCCGATTGGCACCTGTGACTAAACTTACCGCGGCCCCCATTCAACGGAGGTTATAAATGCTCAGGATAGGAAAAAATCCCAAGGATCAGAGCGAAAACGAACATACGAACGATCGGCAAGAAGCGCCGTCTTATTCCAATCAACAGTCTTATGCTCCAGCCGCAAGCCCGGCAGCACCACGCGCGGACTTTACGCCGACTCCTGTCAAAGCGATGACCGAGAGTGAAAACCTCGCGCGCGAGATTAAAGAAGGGACGTTGAGTGGTTTCGTCGGTAGCGGAACGGAGCTGACTGGTGAGACGACGTTTAAAGCGATGCTGCGCGTTGATGGACACCTTTCGGGAAAAATCAGCTCGAGTAGCGGAACTCTGATCGTGGGAGCCACTGGTAAGATCGATGCTAATGTTGAAGTTGCGGTGGCCGTCGTCCATGGAACCGTCAACGGCGACATCATTGCGTCGCAACGTTTGGAGTTAGGTCGGGCTTCGAAAGTTAATGGAAACATTCAAACGCCGTCGTTGGTTATTGAACAGGGTGGCATTTTTGAAGGCAACTGTAAGATGATCAAGATGACTGCCGCTCTCGATAAGTCGCGTGACGAGAAACGCATTACGGATACGAAGTCGCCGCTCGACACCACGGGCATGAAGCCCACGCCTACTGACGTCAACAAACCGGCAGAGATGCCGAGTCTTGCAGCGAAGTCGGCAGAAGCTTCTCCAGCTTCAAAACTCGCTAACTAAGTCGGGAGCCCGACACAAGATCACATCAGGCGCTAGCCCGGCAGGGCTGGCGCCTTTTGCTTTGGGAGCGGCACTCGATTTCTGATTGGGGATTGGTGACTAAATTAGCTCACCCGCAGAAGTCAGACGCCCTGTTGAATCGGCTTCGCCGCCTCACATCGGGCGGCAGAGCCGAAGCCAATCCGCAACCGGCCTTGACATCGATACAGCAACTCGTCGATACATAGAACTGTAAATTCCCCTTCAGCTCTTACAAACAATCGCGTTACCAAAACCCCCAAGCTGTTCAGCATTTCTCAATGACAATGTCTCGCCATTTCATGACAAAGCCATCCACCACAGTAGTAGTGTTTGCCTTGTTATTAGCAGTTTTTGGCTCAATTCCCGGCTTGGTCCGCGCGCAATCAAGAAAAGCAGACGTGGTTCCCAAGCCGGTTTTGCTTGCAATCGTTCGCGCCGAAGACGAACGGCGATGGGATGGTGTTTTCGAGGCTTTGCTTTCGCATTCGGCTTCCGCCGTACGCAGTCGCGCCGCTCTCGCAGCCGGAAGAATCGGAAACGATCTTGCGGTGCCCGGTCTCGTTTCGTTGTTGCAAAGCGACAAGGATCGAACTGTTCGCTCATTGGCGGCTTTTGCTTTAGGTGAAATTGAATCGCCCAAAGCAGTTGAAGCGTTAACATCCGAGTTGGCTAAAGGTGACGCCCCGCGCGCTCGCATTGTGGAAGCGCTGGGAAAGATTGCCGCTGCTCTTCCGCAAACTAACGAGGTGCAAAAGAAGGAAATTGGAAAGACGATCCTGGGAGTTCTTACCTTCGAAGCGCGCCGGCGCTCGCGTCCCGACTCCGAAGTTATTCTGCAGGCCCTCACCGCTACTCTTCGTGCTCGTCCGGACGGAGCCGGGGCTGTCGTGGCTAATTTTCTTTCTTACTCCGACCCACGCATTCGCTCTGACGCAGGCAATACGCTCGCGCGATTGCGCGCCGCAGATGGCAACCCAGAATTGCGGAAGTTGTTGACAACCGATCCGGATCCCAACGTGCGCGCCAACGCCGCGCGTGTGCTTGGTGCGACAGAAGATAAGGATGCGTTCGATGAACTACTTGATCGCGCGCTGAAAGATCCCGACGCGCGCGTGCGTGTGAGTGCGGTTCGCGCACTAGCAGCGTTAAAAATTTCACGTGCCACTGTTTCTTTGATGTTGTATGTGATGGAGAGCACAAAGAGTTCGAGGAATTCAGTTCCAAAGAGCGAGTTGCTTGAGATCGCGACAACCGTTGGACGTCTCATGCAAAGCGCAAACAACAAGCACATGTTTAATTCGGTTAGCCTGTTCAGAGGGTCGGCTGGCCCAGCACCCGAAGTTGAGATAGCTCTCGCGCGAATTTGGCCGTCTGAGTACGTGATGAATTCCATCGATGCACTGCTAGCAACGCAGAGAGTTCAGGCGGCAATCCTAACGGATTGGAGATTTGCTTCAAGTATTGCTCAGGGTTTAGGTGAGATAGCTACCATCATCAAAGCAGATGGTGAAGGTAAGCAGCTGCGAGCGAAGGCCGAAGATCTGTTGCGCGCGATGCTTGATTTCAAAAACTCAACCATCAAGCCCAAGACCCTCGTAGCGGTTCATTCCGAATACGCGATACCCGACGTGTTGCGTGCCCTATCTGCCTTCAAACCGGCAAATGCCGACTCGATCTACCGGGACTACTTGAAAGAACCAGACATGGCGGTTCGGACAACTGCTGCCGAACTGCTGGGCGATCTTCCCGGGGACAGCAGCAACATCGAGGCACTTAGCGCGGCATTGAAATTTGCGTTGCAGGAAAAGGAGTCGAACGACGCAGCCCTCGCGATTCTGGATGCACTCGCGAAATACAAAAACCCCTCAGCTAATCAGGTGATCATGACGGCGTTGGATTCGCGCGATTACCTCGTGCGGCGCAAGGCTATTGAGTCTTTGAGAGTGACTGGCGCAGGAGATTTCAGTAACAAGCTCGGTGAGGTAGGAACGAGAAACACCGCGCGCGATTACGAACGCGCCCTCTCACGGATTGGCAAGCGCGTTCTCGCAGTGGTTAATACAAACAAGGGACGTTTTACAATCGAGTTGCTGCCGGCAGAAGCGCCGCTCAACGTCGACAATTTTGTGCAACTCGCAAAGCGTAAGTTCTTCAACAGGATCATGTTTCATCGTGTGGTACCCAACTTCGTGATTCAGGGCGGCGATCCCCGCGGGGATGGAAACGGCGGCCCGGGTTATCAAATCCGCTGCGAGATTAATGAAGTGCCTTATCAGCGTGGCGCAGTCGGCATGGCGTTATCCGGGAAAGACACCGGCGGATCGCAATGGTTCGTCACGCACGCACCGCAGCCCCACCTCGACGGCGGCTACACGGTGTTTGGTAAGGTAATTTCTGGAATGGAAGTAGTCGATCGCATTGTGCGCGGCGACGTGATCAATTCGATTGTTGTCTCGGAAAAACTTGGCCCCAAAATGCAAACGGCCCCGGTGGATATTCTTGAGAATTAGCACATAGGCGCAGCTTGTGATTAAACGATCCCACAACCCAGGTGAGTCAGCCCGAGTCTGCACCAGAGTTTCACGCAGGTTTGCTGATCGTGCTCGCTGGGGAACTTCGATAGCTGTAGTAGTCTCATTTTTCGCTGTTATCGTCACTGCGCAACCGAGTGAAAGTCGCGCCGCCGAGCGCACTCGCTATCAAATTGAATTAAAGATCGATGTCGACGCCCTCTCCTATTCAGGTTCGCAGAGAGTTCGGTGGATCAACCGCGGCGATCACGCGACCAGCACACTCTATTTTCATCTTTATTCCAACCTGCGCGTGGAAGGGCAATCCACTTCAGCAGATGAGCCAAAAATTGAAGTTACGAAGGTTCGTCTCGTCGCGACCGATGCGCCGTTAATGTTCGCGCTTGAAGATCAGGGAACAACACTGCGCGTCAATCTGCGGGACGCAGTGGCGGTGGGCCAGCCGGTTGAAATCGCGATGGAGTTCAGCGGGAGTGTGCCGGAGATCGATCCGGAAGAGTCGGCCATCACGACTCACGTCATCAAGCAAGTCAGTGCTGCACTTCGTGATGAGCGCGAAATGCGCCGGGCGCGCGACCTGAATTTTCGCTGCCGCGGCGTGATGCTGTTAGGCTCCGCGTATCCCGTGTTAGCCGTACATGATGGCGGCGACTGGCGCCGCCGTCTCGAACCAGGTATCGGTGATCTCATCTTCAATGAGTCGGCTGATTATGAAGTAACAGTGACGTCATTACCGGGCGTTCATGTATTTGCCCCAGGAACAGAGCACGAAACTACAGACAGCCACACAAGGACTTTTTCCGGAATCGCCCTGCGAGATTTTGCGATCGTAGCCGGCCGCGGTCTGCGTTCCGAGCAGGTCACTGTTGGCGAAACAACTTTGCGTTCGGTCTTTCTCGCCGAGCATGAGCGAGTTGGCAAGCATGTTCTTGCCACGAGTGCCGCTGCGCTGCGAGTCTTCTCAGCTCGCTTTGGGGCCTTGCCGTACAAGACGATTACTATCGCCGAAGCACCCCTGGTCGCGGGCTTGGGCAGCACGGAGTTTTCCGGCTTGATGGTGATTGCCAGCGCGTTTTATGTCGACTTCGATTCTCCCGCGATCCGCAATCTACCTGAGATCATTCGCGAGCAACGGCCGGCAGTTGAACAAAGTCTGGAATGGACCGTAGCGCATTTGCTCGCGCACCAGTGGTGGGGCAACGCGGTGGGCAACGATCCGGCGCGCGAGCCGGTGCTCGATGAAGCGCTTTCAGGTTGGTCGGCTCTGCTTTATTACGAGGCGATTCATGGAGCAGAGCAGGCAGCGATCGTGCAGGAAGATCAGTTGCTGGGAGTGTACCGGCTCTATCGCACTTTCGGCGGTGAAGATATGGATGCGAATCGCGCCTCGCGCGATTATCGCAATTCGTTCCAATATGCAGCCATCGTTTCCACAAAGGGCGCAATGATGTTTGTAGTCTTGCGAAATTTGCTCGGAGACGAGAAGTTTTTTGCGGCCCTCACCAGCTATTACAAGGCAAACCAGTTTGAGATCGCCCGGCTGGACGACCTCCAGGGTGCGTTCATTGCCGAAAGTCCTCTTGAACAAAGAAGAACAGTGGCTCGTACTTTCAATCGCTGGTTGGAAAGCAAACGTGGTGATGAAGACATCGCCAAGCCTGACCAGGAACTCGCAGCTACGTTGGGACTCCCCTCCAAACCTACCCAGCAAAAGAAAGGCGATCGCACCGCGTTGTCAGCGTTCGCAAAACTGGGAAAGTTTTTTTGGCAGCAGATGACGCGCATACGTTAGCGGTTAGCAGGTTGTGAAGAATTATGAGCAAGGTAATGAGAGCGTTTAGGGAAGACGAATTGATCTCGGACAAGCGGGGCCTGAGCAGGCCGGAGCGTCCCATCGAGATCGAAGAGAGTCTCGATCGGTTGAGCTGGCTCTTGGATGATCTGTTCCGCATCCCGGTCCTGGGGTGGCGCATCGGTTTGGATGCGCTTGTCGGTCTGATTCCGGGAGTCGGCGATACAGCGACAACGGTCGCTTCTTTGTATGTGCTCGGTTCTGCCGTGCGCTATCGAGTGCCGAAAATCACACTTCTCAGGATGGGACTAAACCTGGGAATCGACTACGCGCTCGGCTCGCTGCCGTTAGTGGGCGACTTGTTTGACGCGTGGTGGAAATCGAATCAGAAGAATGTTGAACTTTTGCGGCAGCGGGCGACGGTTTCGGCGAGTGAAGCTCGCGAGGGTCGTCTCAGCGACTGGCTGTTCGTCGGCGTGATTATGGTTTTCCTGGTGCTTCTCGCAATCGGGGCCGCAATTGTGAGCGTTTATTTGCTGGCGATGCTATTTCGCAGTCTGGCTTCAATGGCGAGCTAGCTTCCTAGGAAGCGGAAGCCATTTCGGAAGCTCTCGCCCCAGCTGCTTGTCGCATGACGCGATCAAGTGTCGCTTTCAACAAGTCCAGGCCGCGTTCACCCGCGGCGAACCCTCGCAGTTTTCCCTCAGCGTCAAACAGGTAATAGGCCGGAACATATCCCTGATCGTTTTGAAATACCTCGCGCAATTTGTGTTCATTGTCCACAGCGCATGGCTCGGTGATGTTGTAAGTGGCAATCGCCTCGCGCACCGCTTCCACGTCAGTGTCTGCCTCATAACGCGGCATGTGGATGGCGATTACGCGCAAGCCCTGCTCTCTTTCCGAGTCGCGCCATTCGGCGATTCGCGGCAAATTCTCTTTGCAGGTTCCACAACTCACTGACCAGAAATGAATAATCGTGGGATGGCCCTCAGCTTCTGCTTCCGCATGGGCCTGCGTTGTGCCGAGCCACTCGGTTGCCCCGTCAAGTTTAGGCATCTCGGTTCCGATTCTCATTGCCATTGTTGCTCTCCTAAATTCGCAATGGGTGATAAGTAGAAACTGGTCTTACCTATCACCCATCTGCGAGCTATTTACTAATTATGCGTTGAGCGTTTTTTGACCGGGCTTCCATTCAGCCTGGCAAAGTCCACCAGTTTGCAGAGCCTGGATCACGCGCAGCGTCTCCTCGGCTGAGCGACCAATGTTCAAATCATGAACAACCTTGTAACGCAGGATCCCTTCCGGATCGATCACAAACAATCCGCGCAGGGCGATACCACGGTTCTCAATCAGCACTCCGTAATCACGCGCTACTTCTTTGGTTGCATCCGCGGCGAGCGGATATTTGAGACCTTCCACGCCACCTTTGTCGCGCGGTGTATTAATCCAGGCGCGATGCGAGAAAGCCGAGTCGGTAGAAACGCCGATGATATCAGCGCCGATACCTTGAAAATCTTCATAGCGATCGCTGAACGCCGTCAGTTCCGTAGGACAAACAAACGTAAAGTCGAGCGGATAGAAAAGCAGAACAAGCCAGCGGCCTTTATAGTCGGCCATTTTTACGTTCTCGTTTAACTTTTCCAGATTCTTCGTTGAGGCCATCTCAAAATCCGGCGCGGGCTGGCCCACCATCGCCTTCTCAAATGCTACTGCTGTTGCTGTCATGCATCCTCCGTTAGTTTTCTAATTAAGATAATTCCACTTGCTATAGACCTGTGGAGCGGTTGTTAAGAATCGTTCGCGTTGGGTTCAATACAATCGGGACAACGGCCCACCAACGTCAGGTGAACCGACTCAGCTTGAAAGTGAGACTTACGCGCGGCCTCGTGCATCAGCTCCGCCGGCTCCGCCAGATCGAAATCGACCAGCTTGCCGCATTGGGTGCAGAGTGCGTGATCGTGGCGATCCGTGATTCCGTCGTAGCGGCTGGCGCCATCCCCGAAGCTGAGCTCGCGCACGAGGCCAGCCTGCCGCAGATAACGAAGGGAGTTGTAAACGGTCGCATAGCTGATTGCCGGCAGGTGCTGCTTAGCCGCGGCAAAGATGTCGCTCGCTGTCGGATGGTCGTCGCGCCCTCGCACGGCGCGCAAAACCGCCTCCCGTTGCGGAGTCAACCGCTGCTTATCCCGATCTTTTGCCTCCCTGCTCATTGAGTAGAGTTATACTAATTCTAAATAGAAGACCTGTCAAATGCTGGGGAATTGGGGGAAAGGACCGTTGGCGCCCAGAATCGCATCAATCGGCCTTCGGCAGCCGAAAGCAGATTGCAGCATAGGCGACGACGTTGTGGGCGTAGCTAGGAAAGGCTGGGCAGGTAATTCCGAGGGGCTTTAGAAGCTTGGTAGCCGCGCTGGTGTCATACGTTTGATCGATAAAAAAGTAAGGTACGGCGGCGTGCGGCAGCCCTGTAATAGGAGGCGAGATTGGCAGCCTGAGAAAAGAGTGGACGACTGCCGGCGGCAGGCTAATTCGTGAGCCATGGCCAGTAATCTCTTCCGCGAGCACGTCAAAGAGTTCACGCGTCGAGAGTGGATTAGGATCTGCCAGTTGCAGAGTCTTCCCAATTGCGCGCGCATCCCGCGCGAGGGCGGCGAGACTCTCGACCACGAAATCAACAGGCACCAGGTTCAGCTTCACTTCGCGATTGCCGATGTTCAGGATCGAGAAAAGGCCAGGCGATTTCAGCAAATACTTGATCAGATAATAGACGCCATCGAACTTTGCCGTTTCGCCCGAAACCGAATCGCCGCAAACGACGGCTGGCCGGTGAATAGTAATCGGCAGCTGCCCACTTAACGCCGCCACTTCCGTTTCCGCAAGATACTTAGTTTCTTCATAGTAGTTACGAAATCCGGCGTCGTGCTTTAAGTCAGTCTCGAGAATCCGGCCCCGGCGCTTCCCGGCTACATAACAAGTCGAGACGTAGTGGTAGTGGCGCAGGTTGCTAGCGGACTTGGCGAAGGCGTTCACGTTACGCGTGCCGGTAACATTCACGAGCATCGCCGGTTCACGCGCGACCGCAAGGTCGTAAAGGGCAGCGAGGTGAAATATCAGCGTGGACTCAGAACGCGCGCTTCCCAGATCGTAAGAATTCAAGCCAAGATCGGGCTGGCTAATGTCACCCTCGAGAAGTCGAAAGTCCTCAATTGGTTTTTGAATCTCGTGCGCGATTGCCTGGAGGTCTGATCGTGCTTGCTCGAGAAGTGCCGGTTGAACCAGCAGCAGAAACCTGCCGCCACTCCGCGCTAGGCGCTTGACGAGCCGGCTAGCGATAAAGCCAGGAAACCCGGTGATAAAGATTGTTTCGCCCGCCGTCATACGCTGTAACGCACAGTCTCAGTTTGCGTGTCGGACCTACTTGCCATGGTTAGGGTGAATTATACTTGAACAAAACCGTAAGCCGCGCAGACGCAATTTTGCGGCTACTATCATAGTCGGGAGAAATAAATGAGATCGACCAACCGTATTTTCCGCAGCACCGCGTGGCTAACGTTAATAATTCTCGCTACCGCAGTGGCGATTCGGGCGCAACAGGAAGAATGCGCGACGCGCATTACTTTGCTGCAAGTGAACGATGTTTACCAATTCGCGCCAGTTGATCGCGGTACGCGCGGCGGCCTTGGCCGCGTCGTTACGCTCAAAAAACAAATTCAGAAAGACTCGCCTAACACGCTCTTTCTTTTCGCGGGAGACACGATTTCGCCCTCGGTCGAATCGATCACTCATAAAGGTGCTCAGATGATCGAAGCCTGGAATGTCGCGGGACTCGACTACGCCACATTCGGCAATCATGAATTCGATTTCGGTCCCGAGGTCTTGCTGGAGCGTATTAAGGAATCGCGCTTCGGTTGGGTGGCGGCGAATGTCATTGACAAGAAAACGGGACAGCCGTTCGGCGGCGTTCCACCTTACGTTATTCGAGAGTTTGATGGCGTAAAGATTGGCATCATTGGTCTGGTTTTGCCGGACACGAAAACAACCTCGCGGCCGGGAGCTGATGTCGAGTTTCTAAGTCCTTGCGAAACTGCTAACAAATTCATCCCGGAGATCCACTCGAAGGGGGCGCAGGTTGTCGTGGCGTTGACGCACCTTTCGATGAACGAAGATAAAGAAGTGGCGCGCTGCTCTGATGTCGATGTGATTATCGGCGGTCACGAGCACACGTTGTTGGAATCAGCCGCAGGCGGTGCGCCGATCTTCAAGATGACGGCGGACGCGCGCGAGTTGGGAAGAATTGATCTGAATATTTCAAAGTCGTCGGGGAAGTTGGAGAGTATCGATTGGAAAGTAATTCCAGTTACTTCCGACACGAATGAAGACAAGGACTTCGCGCCTGTTTACACTAAATATGCCGGACTGTTACGCGACTTATCTCAAGTTGTCGGGCGTTCAACCGTCGCCCTTGATGCGCGCGGCCTGGAAGGTCGCACTCGTGAAACCAATGTTGGCAATCTCATTGCCGACGCTTTTAGGAAAGCGATGCGCGCCGATGTGGGACTCATGAATGGTGGCTCAATTCGCGCCGACTCTTTGTTTAGCGCCGGCCGGCTCACGAAGCGAGACTTGCTTTCAATCATTCCCTTCAAGAACAAAGTCGTGAAGTTGGAATTAACCGGAGCTGCGATCCGCTCGATGTTAGAACACGGCGTAGCGCGAAGTGCAGAAGACACGCAGCCGGGTCGCTTTCCTCAGGTTTCGGGGATTCGTTTTACCTTCGACGCGGCCCGCCCCGCAGGATCGCGGGTGGTTGAGGTTAAGGTGAACGGCGTTCCCTTAGACGAAGCGAAAAGCTACACCCTGGCAACGGCCGACTTCCTTGCCGAAGGCGGCGACGGCTACGAAATCCTTAAGAGCGCGCGCGTTTTGATTGGAAAGGAGCAGGGCCTGAGCGATTTTGATGTTATGCGTGGGGCAATGGGCCCCCGACCGATCGCTCCGAAGGTGGACGGTCGCATCAAACGGCTGGATAATGCGCGGAAGCAGAAGGAGGGATGCCCGGGTAAGCAATGATAGCTGACGATATTTACGAGGACGACACTTCGCCGCTGGCCAAATACGAAGCGAAGGAATTGTTTCAGGAAGGGTACGAGGCGCAGTTGGCTCAGAACTTTGAGACGGCGATTGAGCTTTACCGGCGCTCAATCGAGACTTATCCGACTGCTGAAGCTCACACCTTCCTCGGTTGGGTCTACAGTTTTCAGAATCGGTACGACGACGCCATCTCAGAATGCCTCGAAGCAATTCGCGTCGACGAAACTTTTGGCAACCCTTACAACGACATTGGCAGTTACATGCTGGCGCAGGGCGATTCGTACAGTTGCGTTCGTTGGTTCAAGCGCGCGTTGTTGGCGCCGCGTTACGAGTCTTACGCCTTTCCGCATTTCAATCTGGGGCGAGTTTACGAAAAACGACATCGGTACCTCGACGCCGTGCGCCATTACTCACTCGCACTCGAACAACAACCGGGCTTCAGTGAAGCTAACTCCGCACTTCGCCGGCTCCAATCTCTGTTAAATTAAGATATTGTAGGGCAGCACTCCGTGGCCGCCCCCAATTTGGGATTCAGGGACTCCCATTGAGGGACTCGCCTGCATCTTTTCTACTCAAGGAAGCTTGATGTTTGTCTTCTGCCGGTTAGCGTCGACTGCCACATAAACTACTTCAGCCTCGGTGACGCGCACGCGTTCGCTACTCGACCCGACTCGCTCCGCTTCAACCACTACGCGCACCGTAATTGACGTCGTCCCGATGCGCACGGTCTCGCTGTAGAAACTTACAAGGTCACCGACAAATACTGGTTTGTGAAAAATGACTTCGCGCATGGCGACTGTTACGAACCGGTCCATTCTGGTGCGTCGATGGGCTTCGATCGCGCCAGCCATGTCGATATAACTCAAGATAACGCCACCAAAGATTGTGCCCGCTGAATTAGTATCGCGCGGCAGAAGGGTGATTCGGATCGCGGGATCGGTGTAGGAGTTCATTCAGTAATCCTAGATTGCGAACTCAGCCGCGGCAAGCCAAGGCAGCTGTAGGGTGGTCCAGGATTTCAACCGCCAAGCAACTGTGTCGTAAGTCAAGAGGATTATGCAGTCCCCCATGATGTTTGAGTTTTGATCATGATGTTAAGGATAGTGAGCAGCTTGCGCATGCAAGCGGTGATGGCAACCTTGGGTGGTTTGCCGACTTTGA
>JBGSYG010000016.1:0-178544 GCA_041750995.1 Pyrinomonadaceae bacterium
TTCATCCTTCACGCGGCGTTGCTGGGTCAGGCTTTCGCCCATTGCCCAAAATTCCCGACTGCTGCCTCCCGTAGGAGTCTGACCCGTATGTCAGTGTCAGTGTGGCCGACCGCCCTCTCAGGCCGGCTACGGATCGTCGCCTTGGTAGGCCGTTACCCTACCAACTAGCTAATCCGCCGCAGGCTCCTCTTCAGACGCGAGGTCTTTCGATCCCCCGCTTTAACAACTGTCACCATTAGGTGCCGCTGCATTATGCGGTATTAGCAACCGTTTCCGGTTGTTATTCCCCATCCAAAGGTAGATTACCTACGTGTTACTCACCCGTGCGCCACTCTACTCGCCCCCCGAAGGGGACTTTCGCGTTCGACTTGCATGTCTGAGGCACGCCGCCAGCGTTGATTCTGAGCCAGGATCAAACTCTCGTTAGAATTTGTTCTCTGGAACATAATCTTATACTGGTTAAAAGTATCCGATTATGACTCTTCAAAAAGAGTTTTACGCGAACTTTATCGTTCAGCGTTTGACTCCCAAAGTCATTGATATGGACACGCTCTATCTAGTTTTCAAACATCAGTTCCAAAATTGTATTTGGATTTGCCTTACAGACGGCCTAAACTCGTCCCAAGCAAACGGAGACTGTAACCTATGAACTTTACTCTGTCAAGCGGGTCTCGAATGTTCGCGTTATCTTATTTTTAGCGAACAAAAGCGCCGCCCTTCTCAACGACTCTTAAAAGAGAAGAACGGCACTTCACGAGTGCCTTGCACCTAAGAATGTCAATTCACGTCTCCGGGGAATGGGCATTATAGGGACTATCGATTACTTGTCAACCCCTTCATCAAATTCCGCCTCCAGAGGAAGTCAGGAATACGCTTAAGGGTCGGTTTAGATGCTCATCGCGAGCCTTGGTTGCCTCAGTCGAGCAACTGATAATAGCCGCCGTTCGCACAAGATCGACAGAGAGTTTCTGAGTTCCTCCTTCCAGCTACTTCGCGATGATCATTCACACCTTCACCGCACAGATCGCACGTCACTCGTGAGCGGGGGCTGCCGGGAAGATCGTGCTCGCTATAGTCAACAGCGACCCGATGTGTTTGGAAGAGCTCGTCATCTGCCGCCTCGCGGTACGCGCGAAACTGTCTTTCCTTCTTTTGCTCAATCTCCGGGTAGCGTTGATCAGCGAGCAGACGAGAATCCTCCAAAGCAACGATGCGGACCGCATCGTTGGTCTCAGTATTTAAAAAGGTCGCCGCGACTTTCCCATAATCAACATACTTCAAACTTCGTTTCCCCAGGCGAGTTCCAGTTGAGGCGCTGACCGCATCTGCCATGCAGCGATCGATTTCCACCCAGACGATCAACTTCTTGCGGTCGAGACCTTTTGGATCGTTAATGCCAATGGCCGAACACCCAAGTAGTGCCATGCGGGCACCGAGTAACTGGCCCGGACACATGTGACCGTGTAGAGCCTCACACTCTTTGAGCAGTTCATCCAAAGATTGCATAGATTGTTGACGTTGAAAGGAAGACTGAAGATTAACCAAGCGCCGAGACGAATCATTTAAGCCGCGGCCGAACGCGCCAACCTTCGCAAGCTAAATATAAGATCAGAAAAACTATCCGAAGTGTAACAAGGTATCTTTGAAATCCGAGCTACCAGGTCGTCATTACCGCTTAGCATCGTTGTTACAATTTCACTCGGCGAAAAATCTTCACTCACATCGCGCCAGACGAACAGTGCGGTCGTATTCAACAAGGCGCGTTTCGCCGAACGCTTGACGCTGGTCTGACTCTCGCGAACCATCATGATCATCGCATCCACCGGTACATACTCAGTGAAACTGTTTCCTTCGATAAACACTCCGGCAGAAGTAACGCGCTGCAAGGCTTCTTTGATACCTAAATCGACTTGATTATCAGTGGCAATCAACCAGTGAACATTGGCGGCGCCGGCATCCCAGTAACGACCGGTGTCCTTGCCGGGTGCGTATGTTTCCTCATGTCCCGAGCGAATAACCGGCTCATCGCTCAATAGGTGACTAACGCAGCAAGTGTGAGGGTCCTTGCCACAGGATCGATAGTGGCCGCGCGTGGTTTTGATCGCTTCCCAACCGGGAAAGGCGCGCAGCAAGTCACACATCAGAGTGGTCTTCCCCGTGTCGGAAGCAAACCCGCCAACTGCGATAACCTTTGGGAGACTCGTCATTAATACATCAACTTTCGCTTATCACTTTGGAGGTGCTACTTTCAGCACTCCGCGATCATCCTTATAGACGCCGTACGCGACTTCGTTTACCTGACCACTCGCGTCCTGAACGCGAATCTTAAATGTCTTATTTTCCCCGCGACCTTCGATTCTTAATGGGAGATAGCCTTTGACATCCGGGCCTCGATACGCGGTGTAGTGTTCCTGGTTCCGCTTGTCATAGCCCACCACATATACCCGATCAAAATCGGGTTCCTCAATCGTATGGGGCTGGTTTGAGCTGCTCTTCTCCAGAATTACCCAGCTTCCGGGCCGCGATTCTCTACCCGCGTTCTTATCGCTTATGGAATCGTTCTCGTTGGGATTTCCGTCTAACCGCTGCCACGCCACAAACTCACGCCCAGTGCGATAAAAGATAATGTCACTTGGAACTGTCAGTTGCACCTGCTTGCCGTAGATCCAGCCGCCAGGTGCGGGTGAAATCGAGGGTGGGAGACGCACCTTGTACCAGAGTTCGTTGTCTTCCTCGATCTGGATCTCTTCGGGCTCATTTCGAGCGCGGTTCTGCGTGCCCTGCTGCGCACTGCCTGCTTTGGGGGCAACATCACTCTCGATTGATTCAGACGTATTGGGCTTGGGAACGCGCTTCCAGCCTACAATTTCAAAACTAGATCCTGAGTCGAGCCGCATCATGATGTTTTCATTCTGGCTGCGATCAGGTGTTAAGCGAAAATTGGAGCTTGAGCGCAACTGGCCCGTTGCCTGGGCGGGAATGTCCTTATCTTCTTCAGCTGCCTTGCGCGAGGCTTCAAGCACCTCCTCCGGCATCACGTTGCGCGACTCGATCCAACCCTCAGTGCTTTCCTCGTCATGAGCCCTAACTCGAAGCCAGCGTTCCTTCTTAGTGTTATCAGTCGGATCCGGAACGTCGACAGATTCTAAGACGTCAACTTGATCACCCCGGCTCACGAAAAGAATGTCCGCCGCCACAACTGCGGTGGAACTGCGAATCGGTGCGCGCGTTGCCACGATGACGCCCGAATCATTACGTTTCGCGAGCGTGCTACAGCCCACTGCCAGGGCTAAGCATCCGCCAATTAGGAAACTCTTAATTAACTGCATTTCAAGTAAAACTTATTTCTTGTAGCCCAAGGATTTCAATAACTGTCGCTGCCCTTTATTAATGTTCTTGCTGACTTGAATCCGCGAACTCGAGCCTGAATTCGTAACCTCTAATCCAAAGGGCGCCAGCACACTTGCCAGATCAATTTCCGTTGTACCCTCCACAAACCTTTCGCTAAATCCTTCCATACCCTCTCGGTTGTTGAGAAGCCTCATTAGCAATTCATTTCCGTCCTGCTTGCTTCCTCGTCCTGCCTGCAACACCTGGGGGTAGATGCTTGTTAGCGTCTCGCGCTTAGCGCTCTGGCGAAGCATCAGATCATAAATAAAGGCGATGAGCGCTCCTTTGTCATAAACGAGTGACGATGCTGAAGTCCAGCGACGCTCTGAAGCGTCGAGCAAAGATAATTTATCACGCTCTGTTGAGGAGCGGTATGAGCCGTAGACCCGTGAAAGTGTTTCCAAAAAATCTTCAAAAGTAATGTAGTGAAGTCGGAGGCCTGTGAGCAGCGCTTGATAGAGAGTGAATCCCTCAAAAAACCAATCATAGTCGCCCTGAAGCGCGAGCGAATTCGGAATCCAGAGATGAAAAAGCTCGTGGGCAAGGACGACTTTTAAGCGCGCTAGCAGAGATCCCCTGTTCGCCTGACTGCCCATCAGGAGTACCACGTTTTGACCTCGTGTTTCAGCCGTCCACCGTTCCGGTCCAACCGCGCCGCTAAAAGGTACGAGTAGTAAAGCCACTTTCTCGGGTGGCGCGTGTCCCAGCACTCTTGTGTACTCCTCAACTATTTTCAAAACTATCTTGCGTATCTCGTTATCACCGAACGACCAATCGCCCACGGTCGCGATTTTTATTCCGGTGGTGCTAACTCGGGTAGACTTCATTTTCAGCGAGGATCCAACTAAGAACACTGCCTGTTCGGGACGCGAAACTACATATCGATCCCCATCAGAATCTCGGCTTGACGCGCTCTTCCAACCTGGTGGAAGAACGAGATTCAGATTTAGCAACGGCTCGGTTCCCATTCCGGCTACGGGTAACAAATCGCCAAGCATTAGCAGGCCGTGTTCTTTGTGGAGCCAGGAGACATGCGACAAGTCTGCCAACCTCGGAGGTGGATTGAGCAAAACGTCATAACTTACGCTTGTGACTTTTTCGGGAAACTGAAACTCGCCGGGCGCCAGCTTTCTTCCCAACACTTCCCGCCCGAGAGAGTCCTTGCCATGAAAATTCTCGATCCGATTAGCAAGGCCGACAACGGAAGTGTAAGTATTACGAAAGGACCACTCTCTGTTACCAAGAGTGTCCAATTCGACTCTTAATCTCGCAGGATCGAGAGATAGTACGGAAATTTGTACAAATGATTGCTGGGCGTGGATGGTTGAAGCTGCCGAGACAACCACAAATACCAAGACTGATAGAAATTTCAGCCGTTTAGAGAGAGAAACCCTACCGGTTACAAATAGCATCCAAGCCTACTCAAAACCGCGCCGGCAAACCTGGAAAGAAGGTTGCGGGAACTGCAAAGACTCGCATTGACACGTTCGCTGAACGACATCTAACATCGCAACTCGGAATGTAGCACACGGTTCGAAATGCTAGCCAGAAAGCACCAACAGAATTCTCCTTTTAGCCGGCATTGTGCGGTATCGCGGGTCGTCGCCGGACTCTTGCTTGTGTTCGTTATCTACGGCACTACAATCGAGGCCGCGCATCGTCATGGCAGAATTTTCGGATCCGAACAATCCACATTAGCTTCTCTCGCTTCCGACGACGCGACAAAAGGTGTAGCCGGCAGTTCCCTCTCCTGCGCTGAATGTTTAATCTGCCAGCTCCATCAGCATTTTTCCGCTTCCCTGGTAACAGTTCGCGAAAGTAATAGCGTTAACAAAGCCAGCGGAGAAATATTCGACGCTCACTCAGATTCCATTCAAAGCCGTTCGACCACGATGCGCTCCGGTCGAGCACCTCCTCTTACCTCTTAATTTTTAACAACTGCTTTTGCGATGACGCTCTCGAAAGAGTCGCCGGCAATTATCTCGGTGATCGCGTCGTTGGCGCCGTTAATCGGGTTCAGAAGCAGCCAGGTTCTCTCTTCCGGTAAATATTAAGAGGTAAGGCAATGATCCATTTTGACAGGCAGGCTTTTCTTAAAGTCGCGGAATTTAGTTTCTTCTTGATGTTGACGGTTCTATCGTGCTTTTCCGCCTTGGGACAAACGAGTCCGGCAACGGGAACTTTGCGCGGAACCGTGACACTCGGCGACAGCGGCAAGCCCATCCACAATGTTCTGGTCACAGTGCTGCAGTTGAAGCGAACGGTCGGCACTGATGAAAACGGTAACTATGAGATTTCAAACTTGCCGCCGGGCAGGTACGAGATTCTTGCTCACCTTGATCGCGTCCCAGACATGGTTCAGAGCGTAGAGGTAAAAGCCGGTGAGACCAGGGCGGTCGACTTTCAGGTACAACTAAGTGGTCTGCAAGAGCAAGTGACGGTGACTGCGAGCGGCACAGAACAGGCGGTGTCCAGTTCGATTCAATCGGTTGAAGTGATAGGTTCGGTAGACCTCGCTAAGAAGAGTCCCGTATCCCTTGGTGAAGCACTCGATGGTGAACTCGGTGTCTCCAAACGCAGCTTTGGTCCGGGAACGGCCCGACCGGTGATTCGTGGTTTCGATGGCGACCGCGTGCTCGTGCTGCAGGATGGGAACCGCATCGGCGGTCTGGGCTTTGAGTCTGGTGACCATGCTGAGCCAGTTGATGTCTTAAATGTTGAACGCGTGGAAATCGTTAAAGGTCCAGCCACGCTTCTCTACGGCAGCAATGCCATTGGCGGCGTTGTTAATACGATTTCCGGTCACGACTCGGCGCACAAGGGTATCAATGGCTACCTCACAGGAATCGGAAGCACCAACAGCGACCAGGCCGGTGGCAGTGGCGGGATCGAGTTTGGCACTGACAGATGGCTTGTTTGGGGCAACGGTGGCGGCCAACGGTCAGGAGACTACAGCACGCCAATCGGGAAGGTAAGGAATTCGTTTTCGAAGGCCGTCAGTTTTTCAACCGGTTTCGGTTATTTTCCCGAGAAGGGATTTTTTAGTTTTAACTACACCTTCGACAAGCGACGCTACGGAATTCCGTACGACTCGACTGTGCCGGATCCCGAAATTGTGTTTCTTACGCCCAGACGACACGGCCTGGAGTTCCGCGGCGGCTTCCGCGAGAACAAGTCTTTCTTACAAGCAGGAACATTCTCGATCCAGTACAACGACTACAAGCACGCCGAAGTAGATGCTTTTACGGGTCTCACAAACACAGCGTTCAAGAACAACACCTTCCTGTATCAAGGATTGTTTGATCAAAAGAAGATTGGCAAGCTGTCAGGCAAGTTTGGAATCTGGGGCCAGCATCGCGACTTCTCTTCCGTAGGAGAAGAAGCGCTGGCGCCACCCACAAAGCAAAATTCTTTCGCTATCTTTGCTCTGGAGAACCTTGATTTCGAACGCGCCTCTCTCCAGTTCGGCGGCCGGCTGGAGCGCAATCACTACACGCCAGCAGAAATACCGACTCGGGGGCTACTCCCCGAGCGTAGTTTCACAGGCTTCTCAGGCGCTATCGGGCTCCGGGTTCCGACGTGGACCGGGGGCTCGATCGTCGCCAATTATTCTCATTCCTATCGCGCGCCATCGCTTGATGAGCTTTATAACAATGGTCCGCATCGGGGAAATCTCGCATTCGAGATCGGCGATCCAAACTTGCGACGCGAGTTAGGGAACGGCTTGGACTTTGGCGTAAGGCACTCATCCAAACGCCTTCGCTTTGAGGTGAACGGTTTTTACTACAGGATCGACGACTTCATTTTTCTCGCCCCCACCGGAGCGATCGTCGACGATCTATTCGAAGCCGAGTATCGTCAGGGCCAAACTCGCTACGCCGGATTGGAAGGAAAGCTGGATGTGGCACTGCATCCCAACGTCTGGCTAAATCTTGGCACTGACTACGTCAATGCCGAACTAACCGAAACGAACACGCCACTGCCACGCATACCGCCACTGCGCGCGCGCGCTGGGCTGGAGCTTCGTTATAAGGGACTGCTGTTGAATCCTGAGGTTGTCGTGGCGCAAGACCAGAACCGGCTCTTCCCAAATGAAACGAGAACAGCGGGCTACGGTGTGTTTGGGGTTTCAGGGTCGTATTTGATCGCCGGACAGCATGCGGCGCATATCATTTCCTTTAATGCTTTCAACCTAGGTAATAAGCTTTATCGGAATCACCTTTCGTTTATTAAGGAGTTTGCGCCGGAAATGGGCCGCGGGTTGCGAGTTACCTATACGTTAAGGTGGTTCTAGGTACCGGGTGTCGGGTATCAGATGTCGGGAGCCAGACCGGGTATCAGGTAACGGGTGTCAGATCGGGTTCAGGTATCGGGTGTCAGATGTCGGGTATGGGCTTTCAGGAAGGAAACCCAAGGCGCCAAAGATATGCTAGAGATTCCAAGCCGGATCGAACGGCATGGGCTCAAGCATACACTTTGGCCGCCGACCCCAATACCTGATACCCGACACCCATTCCTGACACCCATTACCTGACACCCGACACACCTGACACCTGACATCGATACCTGACACCAAAGGCCAGGTACCTGCCATTTGCTGACTTTCAATGGAACCGTACCTCGTTCAGAGTCGTTATACGGTTAGTTCGTCACGTCGCTTCGTTGACAGTCTAATGACTGGCTCTTAGAATGGCGGTCAAGTCGTCCCCAGCCGCTTCAGTTGGTCAGTCCCCAATGAGGAACCCTCTGTGACTCTCGTAAAGATCATAGTCATCACGGTGTTGATTATCCTGAGCATTCTGTTTCTCGGGCGCTTCTTTATCTAGCCGAAAGGCGATTCGCCTGCCCGCAACGCTCAAAAGAAACCTGTCTGTATCGCTGCGTTTCCTTACGCTTGTGTGTCTCGCCCCGGCGCTGCTCCTTACGCTCTTTCCCATTACTGCCTTCGGCCAGGAGCCCGCATCCGACGACGAAGTTATTCGCGTCAATACCGAGCTGCTGTTGTTCCCGATTCGCGTTCGCGACAAGAGAAAGCCAGAGCAAAAACTAACCGAGGCCGACTTAACACTAAAGGACGAAGACCGGGTAACTAACGGTGTGTACTTTTCCGCCGGGGCCGATCAGTTAGCCCTAGTGTTTGCTCTCGACGAGTCTGGGAGTTTGCGCGAAATCATCGCGCAGCAACGCGAAGCGGCCCTAGCGCTCTTCGGAAGGTTTGGTGAGAAATCGCGCGTCGCTGTGTTGCGCTTTTCCGGTAGCCCGGCGTTGGTCGCAGACTTCAGCCGAGACTTGGCAGCCGTGCGTTCCGCTTTTAATTTTCCCGCACGGCCCAACCAGCGAACTGCGATCTTCGACGCGGCGGCGGCAGCTGTCCGCTCTTTCGACTCTCTGCCACGCATTCGGTCGGAACGCCATATCGTTATTCTAATCAGCGACGGACTCGACAACGCCAGCTCCGCCAAAGCTGAGAGCGTAATCAAGGCAGCCCTCGACAAACGTGTTTCCTTTTATGTAATCCACTTGCCCCTGTTCGCACCACGCGACGGCCGACTCGCCATACGTTCGCCGGCAAAAGGGTTTCGCGAGCTTGCGGAGAGAACTGGTGGCAAGTTTTTCGTAGCAGGAGATGCACGGTCCGCTTTGACCTTAGCACCCGTGAATTTAGCTCCGGTCTTTCAGGCGATCGAGGAGGATCTAAAAGGTCAATATTTGATCGGCTTCTATATCGGCGAAGCGGCCAACGATGGTCGCAAGCACCGTTTCTCCCTTAACCTGCCGGCTGGTGTTGAGTATCAGTTCGGACACCTCAAGTATTCGCGCAAGCATGAGTTCTTCGTTCAGCGACCACGAGAGGCCCTCCAAAATCGTCCTCAATAAACCCCCTAGGAAATTGTCAATTGCCGATTGGCGATTGCCGATTGGCCCATAAGGAAAGAAACCAGTTGCAATCGGCGATCGGAAATTGGCAAGGCGAGGACTTGCTTACCTCATACTGATTCTGTAAACACTATCTTCCAAACTTTCAAAGTCAGTTTGTGTGTACCCGATGACCGACAACCAGCAACTCGGCTTGCGAAAAGTTCGCCGTGCGCTCATCAGCGTTTCAGATAAAACTGGAATCGTAGAGTTCGCCCGCGAGCTCAAACGTTTTGACGTGGAAATTATCAGCACTGGCGGAACTGCCAGGGCATTGCGTGAAGCAGGCATCGAAGTTCGCGAAGTGTCTGACGTTACCGGTGTCCCGGAAATGATGGATGGACGGATCAAAACGCTCCATCCCAAAATTCACGGTGCCTTGCTTGGCGTGCGTGACAACCCGGGCCATCAAGCAGCAATGCAGCAACATGGCATCGAGCCGATTGACATGGTTGTTATTAACCTCTACCCGTTTGAAGAAACCATAGCTCGCGAAGATGTAACCTTGGAGCAGGCCATCGAGCAGATTGATATAGGTGGTCCGGCGCTGATTCGTTCGGCGGCAAAGAATTTTAGAGATGTTGCCGTGGCTGTTTCGCCAAATTTTTATTCGGACATCGCTGACGAGCTTGCAAGAAACGGCGGCGCCACGTCTCTCGCCAACCGCGTGGATCTTGCCACTCAAGCATTTTTTCACACAGCGGCATATGATCGCAGTATCTCGGTCTACTTTGCTGCAAAGACTCATCCCACAACCGGAGTCGAAACCAGTGCCGTGACAAGTGAAACGTTTTCCATTGAGACATTTGAAAAGACTCATCCCACAACCGGAGTCGAAACCAGTGCCGTGACAAGTGAAACGTTTTCTATTGAGACATTTGATAAGCTGCAAGCCGTAGCTTCTGAACTTCACCCACGCGGCGCATTCCCGTTTTTCATCAAGTTCCTCTGCCAGAAGAACATCGATCTTCGTTACGGCGAAAATCCGCATCAGCAAGCTGCGCTTTACAGTTCCGGGGAGAACATGGGCCTCACTCAGGCTGAACTCCTCTCCGGCAAGGAGATGTCGTTCAACAACTATGTTGACGCGGACGCCGCCTGGCAGCTTGTGTTAGATCTTGACCAGCTTGCCTGCGCAATCATCAAGCACACTAATCCGGCTGGAGTCGGCGTGGCCGAATCCGCTGCTGAGGCTTATCGCCAGGCTCTTGAAACCGACCCGGTATCGGCATTTGGCGGAATTGTGGCCTTCAATTGTGAGGTTGATGTTACCGCTGCAGAAGCGGTGGTTGAAATCTTTACTGAAGTTGTAGTGGCGCCCAGCTACGAATCGAAAGCCCTCAAGGTCCTCAAGACAAAGAAGAACTTGCGGGTATTACAAGTGCCTACTTCAGACGCTCAAGAGGAAGTTGCATACAGACAGATTAGTGGCGGCATGCTCTTGCAAACACGTGACGCTCACAAACTAACTCGAGAGGATTTAAAAGTAGTTAGCAAACGCCAGCCAACCGCTGAAGAGCTTGAAGCGCTGCTCTTCGCCTGGACGGTTTGTAAGCACACTAAGTCAAACGCAATCGTCTACGCTCGAGCCGGCCAAACAGTGGGCGTCGGTGCAGGCCAGATGTCGCGCGTAGACTCGGTAAAACTCGGGGCGATGCGGGCGCGGCTTCCCCTAGCCGGATCGGTACTCGCTTCAGACGCGTTCTTCCCTTTTCGTGATGGTATCGATGAAGCGGCGAGGCATGACATCATAGCAGTTATCCAACCGGGCGGCTCAATGCGCGATGCCGAAGTGATCGCTGCTGCCGATGAACATGGGTTAGCGATGGTGTTTACAGGGATTCGGCATTTCAAACATTAGATGTAACGCAAACTGCTAGTTTGCGCATGCAGAGCATTCGTCACCTGTGACGCAAACTAACAGTTTGCGTTACACTTCAAAACCTATGCTGCAGAACAAATTTGGCATCATTTTCGGTGTCGCGAACAAACGCTCCATTGCCTGGGCCACGGCGCAATCCTTACATGAAGCCGGCGCCCGTCTCGCCTTCACTTATCAGGGTGAACGCCTGAAAGAAAACGTCGAGGGTTTGACTAATGAAGCGATGCCCGGCTCTTTGCTACTGCCTTGCGACGTGACGAAACAGGATGAAGTTGACGCCACTTTCAAGCGCGTTGGAGAAGAATTTGGGCGACTCGACTTTCTGATTCACAGCATTGCCTATGCGCCGCGCGAAGCTTTGGGCGGAGAGTTTCTCGATACCAGCCGTGAAGCTTTTCTGACCGCTCTCGAGATCAGTGCCTATTCCCTGGCGCAGCTGGCCCGGGCGGCCGCGCCCCTGATGACTGAAGGCGGCAGCATCGTTTGCATGAGTTATTACGGAGCGGAGAAAGTGGTGGCAGGTTACAACGTGATGGGAGTAGCGAAAGCGGCTCTCGAAGCAAGCACGCGTTATCTCGCGAAGGATCTCGGCCCACGCAATATTCGCATCAACGCCATCAGCGCCGGACCGATCCAAACACTTTCAGCGCGCGGTGTGTCGGACTTCAGCTCGATGCTGAAGCATCACGCCGAACATGCGGCCCTCGGTCGCAATGTCGAAGCCCGCGAGGTTGGCAACACTGCACTCTTTTTATGTAGTCCACTCTCATCCGCAATTACCGGCGAAGTGATTTACGTTGATTGCGGTTACAGCATCATGGGAATTTAGCTGTAAAGCGAACTGTTAGTTTGCGTAAGCACAATTAGCCGTAATGCAACCTGTAAACTTGCATGGGAATCGGTTAGCCGTAAACGCAACCTTTAAGTTTGCGTGGAAAAATTAGCCGCAAACTAACAGTTTGCGTTACAAGGCAAAGCAAAATGGAGAAGCCAACTGAAAGCGATCAGCGCGTGCCGCACGCAACTCAGGACGAACAACTCCTTGAGAGTCCGGGTCTTGACGAGTTTACGCACACAGATACGTGGCGCGTGTTTCGTATCATGGGCGAGTTTGTCGAAGGGTTTGATGAGCTTGCCAGTCTGACTCGCGGCATCTCAATCTTCGGCTCGGCGCGTACGGCGGCCGGCGATCCGTATTACAAACTAGCGCAGGAAACTGCGGCCCTGCTGGCACGCGAAGGTTATGCAGTGATCACCGGAGGCGGGCCGGGAATAATGGAGGCAGCGAATCGCGGCGCCTTTGAAGCAGGAGGTCTATCCGTAGGTTGCAATATTGAGTTGCCCTTTGAACAGGGGGCGAACCCTTACCTGACGCGCTCGGTGACTTTCCGTTACTTCTTCGTCAGAAAAATGATGTTCGTCAAGTATAGTCTGGGGTTCATTATTTTTCCGGGCGGCTTTGGCACGCTTGATGAGCTATTCGAAGCGCTGACGCTTATTCAGACGCGAAAGATCAGGGATTTTCCTGTAATCCTCTTCGGCTCAGACTACTGGAAAGGTTTAATGGATTGGATCGGCGAGACGGCTCTCAGGGAAGGAAAAGTTTCCAGTCAGGATCTAAAGCTGCTGCATCTTACCGACTCGCCTGCGGAGGTTGTGAAGATCGTCAATGAAAGTCAGGATTCGCTTAGCGTCGTAGGAAAACATATTGCCGAAAGTATTTCTGAAGAGATTCGCGAACTCGAAGGCCGCTAGTCATCCTCACTGCGTTCAAGACTGACACTGAGCCACTCGCCATAAGGTTCAGAAATTGCGGTGATTGGCACTGCTACTATCTCGGGAGTTTCGTAACTGTGGATCGCTCTCACTTGCCGCTCAAGCTCAGCAAATTTGTTTGATTCAGTCTTGGCGAGTAACAGCACTTCCGACGATCTTTCGATACCTCTCTGCCAACGATAAACCGATTCAATTGCTGGAAGGATTTGCACGCAGGCTGCGAGCCGGTTCCCGACAAGCATGTCTGCGATTCGTCCTGCTTCTTCACGGGACGCTGCTGTCATCAAAACGACGATGGCTTTAGGGTTCAAGAGTGGGTGTCGGGGCTCGGGTGTTGGGTGTCGGCCGTCGGGTATCCGGTCGAGTTCAGGTTCCCGACGCGAAAGCACCGATCACCCATACCCGGCACCTTCCATCAGCATTATTCAGCGGAGCCAGTGAGTGGTGTCGTGTCGCTACCGAAAAAAGCCGCATATAGCTCCTGAGCGCGATCGAGATCCCGCTCATCAACGAGTAGGACACTGCCGTCTGCGGAAGTCGAAAGAAGTGGTGCCAGCGCGTCTGCGCCTCCTGACTGAACAACAGAACGAATTCCGTTCTGGCGCAGTAGGTCGTTCACCATTTCCGCCTCCACCGGCGAGCCGAGATGATGAAGATGCACAAAACGTGCTTCGCTGCTGTCGTGCAGGGTGTTGTCGGGAGTCAAGCGCTCGACGAGTTGCGCTTCGTCGTCAGGACAACGACTAATACCAGGCTGATATTCTGCTTCGCAGATAGGACAAAACATAAAACCCCCTTTGTTCCGCGTTTCGAGTTTCAAGTTTCAAGTTCGCTATCAAGGTTCCAGCGTTACGCTAACTTAACAGTAAACTGAGCAGTACTAAAGCGTAATGATGCAGTTTGGTGGTACTCACTAACTCTCAAACTTCACTCGAGGGACTGAGGTGTGATTTTCCTCGAAACTCGAAACCCGGAACTCGAAACTATAAAGCTGAGGCGGCCCGTTCAAACGGAATTTCGTCAAAGTGCGTCATTTGTTTGAAGGCGCGGAAGCGTTCGTTAATTTCTTCGTGAGTGAGGCGGTCAACGCGCGCCGTGCCAAACTCCTCAACATTAAACGACGCCATCACAGAGCCGAAGATCATTGCCCGTCGCAGCGCGGCATTATCAAGCGAATCCTGACTCGACAAATATCCCATAAACCCGCCGGCGAATGAGTCACCTGCTCCTGTAGGATCAAACACCGCCTCGAGTGGATAAGCAGGAATGGCGAAGTAACTTTCTTCAGTGAACAAGGCCGCGCCGTATTCTCCGCGTTTGATGATCAGCGCCTTCGGACCCCACGTGAGAATCGTTTTCGCAGCCTTAATCACGTTGGGAATTCCGGTTAACTGGCGCGCCTCAGCATCATTAATGATCACTACGTCAACGCCACGGATCGTTTGCAACAAAGACTCCTTGGCGATGTCGATCCACAGATTCATCGTATCGAGCGCAACCAGCTCGGCTTCCGGCACCTGCTCGCGAACTTCGCGCTGCAAGTCCGGTTGAATATTGCCAAGGAAGACGAGGCGAGACTTTCTTGATTCCGCAGAGAGCTTGGGTTTGAAGTCCGCGAAGACGTTTAGCTTGGTATCGAGCGTATGGGCAGTGTTCAAATCGTAATCATAGCGGCCGTACCAGCGGAACGTTTCGCCTTCCGGCACGCATTCGAGATCGCTCGTATCGACGCCGTGACGAACAAATACTTGCCGTTCTTCGTCGCCAAAGTCGCCGCCCACAACACCGACGATTCTGACGTCGGAAAAGTAGCTGGCCGCTAGCGATACGTGCGAGGTAGAGCCACCCAGCATTTTTTCACACTTACCAAAAGGCGTTTCGACTGCGTCGAACGCAACTGAACCGACGACTAAGAGAGACATGAAGTTTTGGTCTTTGGACTTTGGTCTTAAATAGAACTTTGAACTTGGAACTTTGAATTTGGAACTCGTATTACCGACCCCGGACACCGACACCCTTTCCACCTACTGCTTCTTCGCTCCCACCAACTTCAATGCTTCCTCAGCCTGACCGCGAAAACTGCTGTCGGGATAGTCGGTAACCAATCGAGTGAGATAATCACGACCCATCTCCCGAAACTCTTCAGCAGTTAAAGTCTTCTTCGTGTTGCCGTCATAACTGATATACAGAGACGAATTCTGCTTGCCCTTATTTTGTGCGAGCGAAAGACTACTGGAGCCGGCGATGAATAAAGCTTCGTCAATGCGCGTAAAAGTCGGATTGCCGGCAATGATTTCTTCGGTACGCTTTAACGCTGCCACATAAGCCTTCTTCAACTTGAAGTAGTTTCGCGCGACTTCGAGGTTGTGCATCGAGTCCTTTTCCAACTCAGGATCGCGAAGAGTTGAGGGATCCGGCCCGCTTCTGACAGTCCCCTGCCCCATGACGATGGGCGCGCAAATACCGATTGCGAACAAAAGCGCTGTTATTGCTATCAACTTCTTCATAATCACCTCAGTCAACACTAATTTGGGCTGGTGCGTACTTTTTGATGATGGCATCCAGCCTTTTTGTTGTCGCCGCGGGCCAAAGATCGGGCGCGGTAAAGATTGCACTTCGGAGCGCCGAGCCGCATTTGCAGGTGCGCGGTGCCGCAGCCAGCTCCTTTACCGCTGCTTTCATGATGATCTGGGCATTGCGCACGTTCTTGTTAAGATACTCGACTACTGTATCAACCGTTACTGCGTCATGGCTCGGATGCCAGCAATCATAATCGGTAACGAGAGCAAGCGTGGCGTAACAAATCTCGGCCTCGCGCGCCAGCTTAGCTTCCTGTAAGTTCGTCATGCCGATCACGTCCATGCCCCAGGAGCGATAGACGTTCGACTCGGCCTTCGTGGAAAAGGCCGGACCCTCCATGCAGATATATGTTCCGCCCCGATGAATCTTTACATCTGCTGACTTGCACGCCTGCTCCAAAACGTCCCCTAGCTCGCTGCACACCGGATGCGCAAAGCCAACATGAGCCACTATACCTTCGCCAAAAAACGTCGATTCCTGGGCGCGGGCCCGCGTGCGATCGAAAAACTGATCGGGAATCACCATGTCGAGCGGTGCATACTGTTCCTGCAACGAACCCACAGCTGACGCCGAGAGCAAACGCTCAACACCCAACAGTTTCATGCCGTAGATATTTGCGCGATAAGGAACCTCGGTGGGTGTGAAGCGGTGACCACGTCCATGGCGTGGAAGAAAAGCGACGCGTTGATCCTCGAGAGTTCCAACTATGAAAGCATCAGACGGATCGCCAAAAGGCGTTTCGACCTTTACCTCCTCGATATCCAGGAGCTCGGGCATCTGGTAAAGGCCACTGCCGCCGATCATTCCTATTCTGGGTGATGACATAATCAAGCGCCTAGCGACAAGCCGTCGCCGTGCCACATCTCAAACTCAACTGTTTGCAACTTCCCTTCGTCCTCGACGACCCGGTAAAACGCCGCGTCGGGCTCGTGATAGAAGAGGCAGCCCCAGCCTTCGCGAGCGGCTTGCGGCAGCAGTTTCTTTTTTGCTCCCAGCGTTTCCACAGGAAAAAGATCGTAACCCATGATCCAGGGAAGCTGTACATGAGCTCGCATCGGCACCAAATCGGCAAAGCCGAAGAGAGTTTGCCCCCGCTGTTGTAAACGCCAGCACTGCATCGAGCGATTATGCCCGGGATGTGTTTCCATCGTCAGGCCTTCAACCACCTCATAGTCCGCGTCTTTGAGTTCCAGCTGGCCGCTCTCGCCCAAGGGCCGCCAATTGTCCGGCAAGTAACTAGCCTGGTCGCGTTCACTCGGTTGTTCTGCGTGTTCCCATTCCGACTGCGAAACAAAGTAACGGGCATTGGGAAATGCAGGCGCAATTTTGCCGTCGCCATTCAGGGCAGTATTACCGCCAGCGTGATCGAAATGCAGATGCGTGTTGATAACAATCGTTATCTCGTCTGGTGAGACTCCGGCGCGTGAACGCAATGAGTCAGCAAACGACTGCTCGCGGGTGATACCGTACAGCGCCGCATGCTTGGGCGACCATTTTTCACCGATTCCCGTTTCAATCAGAATGCGTTCCGAGCCTCTCTCGATGAAGAGACAGTTCATGTTCATGCGAATGCGATTCTGTTCGTCCGGCGGCGCGACTCGCGACCAGAGATTGCGCGGGACGACGCCAAACATCGCCCCACCGTCGAGACGAAACTCCGTGTCAGGAATTATCTCGACGCGATAATCGCCAAACTGCATGGGAAACTCGAACGTGGCCGCCTAGTTGTTCTTCTTGCGCCACTCTTATCAGGAGCACTATTCAGGTTTCGGCGCTGGAGCGGACGACTCCGGCGCGGGCGTCGGCTGCGGCTGAAATCCCGGCGGCATCATTGGCGCCTGCGTTTCCGGCATCTTCACCGTAAAGGTTTCCGCGACAGTAACGTGCGAGCGCTTCACAATTTCATCCAAAACTTTCTTTTGCTTTTCTTTTTCAACTTCGGCGCGCGCCTGGTCGCGACCATTACGCGGCGGAGCCATGGGACTGTCGGACTGCGCGCCACCGATCAAAATGTGCCGCGCGTGCACCTGCTCCTCTTTCTTTCCGTCCTTATCCTGAGTCCGCTTCTCTTCCAGCTTGATGATGTGAAATCCATAATCGGTCTCAACCAAGTCACTAATCTGGCCGGGAGTTAGGGCATACGCAGCTTTCTCGAATTCGGGAAGCATTGTCCCGGGACCAAACCAACCGAGGTCTCCACCTTTCACTTTGCTGCCTGGATCAATGGAAAACTCTTCCGCCAGCTTGCCGAAATCTTCTCCGCTGCGCGCGCGCTTCAGCACCGCTTCGGCTTTCTCTCGAGTCTTTGCCACGTCCAGATCAGGGTGGGCCTTAACGTACGCATTGATCTCTTCGTCGGTCGCCTTCATCTTTTCGGCCAACTGTTCCTGCGCGTAAGTCTGGGCGAGGATGCGCGCCTGCTCCATCTGAATCTGCAATTGCACTGACCGCTTCTTATCGACTCCGGCCGCAATACCCTTCGACTCTCCGATCAAAACCTGACCGAGTTGACTGCGAACCTGTTTCATCTGCTCTTCGGTAATCTGACCGGACATCTGGGGATTCTTCGCTTTGGCATCGGCCACGAACTGATCAAACTTTTCCTTATTGGCAGGCTGTTTGAAAAATTCTTCCACTTCCTGTTCGGAAATTTGCGGCGCTCCGGCAGTTCCCTCTTGCGACTTGAAGAAGGTTTCGGCAATCACGATTGAGCGGACCAGGTCCATCTGACGTTTGATCTCAGGCTTGTTGCCAATGCCTTTCGTGCGAGCCTCTTCGGCGACTGCAAACAGGCTGCGGATGTTTTCCGCGAAGTCTTTACGCGCCGCTTCATCTGAAGCCAGACGAGCACGAAACTGTGGCGCTTGATCCTCTGCAATCAACGCCATGTCTTCCGCGGTCAGCTTAACTTCCTCACCGCGCCGCGCTTTAACCTGCCATACAATTAATCCGAGTGAAAAAACAATGGCGACCGCCGCCGCAATCCAGGCTTTCTTTGTAGATGTCAAAATAAATTCCTTTCTAAAGCAAAACTATTGATGTTGTACCAACTCCAGTAATACTCCGTTGGCGGCTGTTGGATGAACGAAGGCAACAAGGCAACCGCCGGCACCTACCCTTGGCACTTCGTCGATCAAACGCAGGCCTTTGGCTTTCAATTCTGCGAGCTTGGCGCGGATGTCTTCAACTCTGACCGCGATATGATGAATTCCCGGGCCACGCTTTTCCAAAAACTTACCCACTGGCGAATCCGGTGACAGCGGTTCAAGCAATTCAATGTGCGACTCGCCGAGCGTGAACATCGCCACTCGCACACCCTGCGTGTCGATTTGCTCGGTTGAGTCCAACTCCAATCCCAAGGCGTCGCGCCAAACAGCAGTGGCGTCGTCAAGACGTTCCGTGGCGATGCCGATGTGGTCGATTTGCATTTTGGTCAGTGGTCAGTGGTCAGTTGTCAGTTGTCAGTTGTCAGTTGTCAGTAGTCAGTTGTCCAACTTGAGGATAAGTTCGCTGCCGTCTGGCGCCTGCCGTCTGCCTTCTGCCTTCTGCTGTCTGACTTCTGCCTTCCGCCTACTGCCTACCGCCTTCTTCTTACCGCCTACCGCCTTCTGTCTCCTGACTCCTGACTTCTGGCTCCTGCTTTATCAGCTCTTCCACCGCAGAATAAGGGTCTCTTTGGCGTCTGGCAACCTCATCGGCCAGGGAATCAAGCCTCTCAGATGCAGATTCCGAATCGAGGGTTCGCGCAACCAGCTTTTCTCTCAACAGTTCGAGGATCCGCCAGCGCGCCACCGCACGGCGGCGCTCATTGCCCAAATCAGACCGAAAATGAAACTCCTGGTAACTTTCGATTGCGGTCGCTAAATCCGTAATGCCCTTGTTCTCAGTCGCTACAGTCTTAACGATTGGCGGTTGCCAGCCATCTTCGCGATGCGCTAGCGAAAGCAGCGCCTCCAACTCTTTTTCTGTTGAGTAAACACCTTCGCGATCCGCCTTGTTAATAACGAAGATATCGGCAATCTCCATGATGCCGGCCTTGATGGCCTGGATGTCGTCGCCCATCCCGGGCACGAGTACGACGACGCAGACGTCGGCAGCCTTCACGACCTCGACTTCGTCCTGACCCACTCCGACTGTTTCGACAACAACCTTTTGATATCCCGCTGCGGCGAGAATTGAGACCGCGTCAACAGTGGCGCGTGCTAAGCCTCCTAGATTTCCCCGTGTCGCCATGGAACGGATGAAAACGCCCTTGTCGAGACCAAGCGCCTGCATCCTGATCCGATCACCCAGGATTGCACCACCCGAGAAAGGACTTGAAGGATCGACGGCGACTATTCCAACTCGCTCGTTCCGTGAGCGGTAGAGCAAGGCCAGTTTATCGACTAAAGAAGACTTGCCAGCGCCCGGTGCGCCCGTGATCCCGATAACCAATCCCTTTCCACTCTGGGGAAAGATCTCCTTCATCAGCGCAGAAGCATCATCTGAGCCATCCTCAACTTTTGAAATAGCCCGCGCCACTGCACGCGGATCACCCGAAGTGATACGGCCGATCAGTGAAGCCAGGTTCGAACCGTGATCGGTTTCAGGTTTCATCGCAGCTTGTCGCCGGGATCAACCCGCCTGCTTCAAGAGCTCGCGGGCGATAATCAGACGTTGAATCTCAGAAGTGCCCTCACCAATCGTGCAGAGCTTGGAATCACGCCAATACTTTTCAGGCGGATAATCCTTGGTGTAGCCATAACCGCCGTGAATCTGGATCGCCTCTTCGCAAACGTTCACACTCATTTCAGACGCAAACAATTTTGCCATTGAAGATTCCTTAGTCACCTTGCGCTTCTGATCTTTCAACCAGGCGGCGCGATACATCAGCAGGCGCGCTGCGTCGATCTGCGTTGCCATGTTTGCAAGTTTGAATTGAATTGCCTGGAATTCTGATATCGGCCTGCCAAACTGCTGGCGCTCCTTTGAATAACGCAAAGCCGATTCGTAGGCGCCCTGCGCGATACCAACCGCGAGCGCAGCAATTGAAATGCGACCGCCATCGAGGATCTGCATCGCGTTTACGAAGCCCTGGCCTTCCTCTCCCAAGCGATTGGCATCCGGAACCTGACAGTCTTCGAAGATCACACTCGCGGTTTCTGACGCTCGCAGGCCCAGCTTGTTCTCTTTCTTGGACGGCGAGAACCCCTGCATCCCTTTTTCGAAGATGAAGGCGGTGATGCCGCGACTCTTCTGCGCACGATCCGTCACAGCAACGGCGACGCACGTGTCAGCATTGATCGCGTGCGTAATAAAGTTTTTTGAGCCATTAACGACCCACGCATCCCCCTGGCGAACAGCAGTTGAACGCGTTCCGGAGGCGTCCGACCCAGCGCTGGGTTCCGTCAGGCCCCAGGCGCCGAGATGCTCTCCGCGTGCGAGCGGCACGAGGTATTTCTGCCTTTGCTCCTCGTTGCCAAATTCATAAATGTGATTTGAACAAAGGGAGTTGTGCGCGGCGACGGAGATACCTACAGAGCCATCGACGCGTGAGAGCTCGTCAATGATCGTGGCGTATTCGATGTAACCCATGCCGGCGCCGCCGTACTCTTCGGGAAAGATCACCCCCATCAATCCGAGCTCAGCGAGTTTTGGTTTCAACTCGATGGGAAAATGCTGAGCTTCATCCCATTCCATAACGTGGGGCGCGATCTCCGCCTCGGCGAACTCGCGCACGCTCATCTTGATTTGTTTTTGTTCTTCGCTTAACTCGAATTCCATCAATTCCCCAATGACTCTAGTCCTGACACAACAAGGGCATCCTTGCCAATTAGATAACAGGCAAGAATGCCTGCCGGAACACTACAACGATTGGGCCGGTTCGTAATTCTACCGCGAGGCCGATTAGAACTGTAGCGGCGAGCAGCCGTTACCGCGAATTTCGCCTGACAGCCGCCGCCGCGGTCTGCTTCACACGCTGGCTCTTCATCAAGCGCTGAACTTCCTGTGGTGAAAGCCTGCGCCACTCACCGGGACGTAAACGCTCGTCATAAAGAAAACCAATGCGCGACCGCTTCAACTTCAAAACGGAATGGCCAATCAAATCAAACATGCGGCGAATCTGCTGGTTCTTACCTTGATGCAGAACGATCTCAAACCAGGCATTGTTTTCGGTCGCGTCTACCTTTGTGATCTTGGCCGGCGCCGTGCGCGTGCCATCGTCAAGAGTTACGCCGCGCCGGATTCGTTGCAGCGCTGCCTCTGGGGGCAAGCCTTTCACCTTCGCCTCGTAAACCTTTTCCACGCGATTCCGCGCCGACGTTATAAAGTTGGTGAAGTCGCCGTCATTCGTTAGTAACAATAACCCTTCGGTATTGAAATCCAAGCGGCCCACGGGGTAGAGCCGGCCGAGGGAAGCAGGCAACAACTCGGTGACTAAAGGTCTTCCCTCGGGATCAGAGACACTTGATAAATAACCCTTAGGCTTGTTAAGCAGAATGTGCACCTTTTCCCGCTTGGCTAGCGCTGGGTTGATCAGTTTTCCCTTGACCTTGATGTGGTCCTTGCCCGCATCGGCTTTGGTTCCGAGCTCAGTAATCACCTGGCCGTTAACCGTCACCTCGCCGGCGGCAATCAATTGCTCAGCATGACGGCGTGACGCGATTCCGGCTTCGGCAATCAGTTTTTGTAAGCGCTGCTCCATAAAACTAGTCGGCAGGCGGCACGTGCAGGAGGCAGGTGAACGATAAATCTCGGCTTAATCCTGCTCCTGCTACTGCCACCTGCTCCTGTCTTTAGACCATCCCGCCTGCCAAGTCTTGAAAGTCTTCGATGCTGGGGAGCTCCGAAAGATCTTTTAAGCCAAACTGAATCAGGAACTCTTTCGAAGTTCCATACATCATTGGACGACCAGCTGCTTCCTTGCGGCCCTTGGCCACGATCAGCTTCTTATCCAGGAGCGTCTTGATCGACGATGGCGACTGCACGCCGCGAATGTCCAGAATCTCGGGGACCGTGATCGGCTGCTTGTACGCAATCACGGCGAGTGTTTCCAGTGATGCTAAAGACAACTTCGCGCTCGGCCGTGATTTTAGAAACGCTCGTACATGCTCGTGATATTCCGGCCTAGTGGCGAACTGCCAACCGCCGGCAACCTCGCGCAGTTGCAATCCGCCGCCGCGGCCGTTGAACTCCGCGACTAAATCGTCGATTGCCGCCTGAACCAACTGCTCGTCCTCTTTCAGGACTTCGGCAATAATCCTTGCGTTAAGAGGCTCGTCAGACACATAGATCAACGACTCAATTATCGCGGTGCGATCCCCAGCATTTTGCACCTGTAGTGGTTCAAGAGCTTCAGCATCCAAAGTAGTGTTGTCGGCATCGCTGACTTCCGCAGCGTCAACCTCGACAGTAAAAGCTTCCGCAACGCCAGCCTCGGCGACCGACTCTCCAACCCTGCTCTTCTTTTTCGCTTGTGTACTCATATTTCGACCTTAGCTAACTACGCGGGCGAGAATCTCGCCGAAGGTTTCTTTCTGAAACAATCTGATCTCCGTTGTGCGCACGAGCTCAAGCACGGAGAGGAATGCCAGCACCAATTCACGCCGCGAGCGCGCGCGTTCGAAATACACTCTCAGGTTAAGTTCTCCGGCCGATAACACCATGTTGCGCAACCGCTCCAACATCTCCGTCATGGAAATCTCTTCGCGCTCGATTTCCATCAGGACTTCTTCTTTGTGTCGGTTCAAGATTTCCTGAAAGACCTTAAGCAGATCGAAGACTCCGACAACAACCTCGGGATTATTTTTGTCTGTTTCAATTTCCGCGCGCTTAAAGATTGCCCGTTCAACCGTAGCACGTGACCAGAGCATCTGGGCCGCGGCCTTATATTTTTGGTACTCAAGTAGCTGCTGCACCAAATCCTTCCGCGGATCTTCTTCTTCAATCTCAGGCGCAAAAGGATCGCGCGGTAGCAGCATTTTGGTCTTGAGTTCGATCAGTGTTGCCGCCATCACCAGGAAATCGCCGGCAACAGCGATATCGAGCTCCTGCATCAGCTGAAGATAATGCAGATATTCAGCGGTGATGCGCCCAATCGGAATATCGTAAATACTGACTTGCTCCTGCCGGATCAGATGGAGCAGGAGATCAAGAGGGCCTTCAAATTCTCCGAGGATGATCTTGAGATCGTCCGTGGTGTGATCAGGAACGATCTCGGGACTCGAACCGGCAACCTTTAGCGGTTGCCCAGTCGTCTCCTCAACCTTCTCGGGCTCAATTGCTTTGGCAGCTTCTTCCATCTAGCTACTTCCTGTGGCGCCAACAATGCCGCGGCGCTTCATAACGTCCTGCAGTGTAGCTCGCGCGATCTTGCGGGCCCGCTCGGCGCCTTGTCCAAGAATCTGCTGCAGATCCGCGTCGCTAATTGCGTTCACACGTTCCTGCAAGGGTCGCAGAAACTCGATCGCCTGCTCAGCGAGGTCGTTTTTTAGTTGTGCATATCCCTTCCCGCCAAAATGGTCTTCAACTTCCGGGGCGGTCTTTCCGGTAAGCAGTTGATAAATTGTTAGCAGGTTCGTAATCGCCGGCCGAGAGTCGTCGAACTTGATGTCAGTCCCGGAATCTGTAACCGCACGCTTGAACTTACGGCTCACGGAATCGCCATCATCAAGCAACATCACACAGCCATTCGGATCGTCATCCGACTTAGACATCTTCTTCGTCGGATCTGACAACGACATGATCCGTGCCCCTACCTGCGGGATGTACGGCTCCGGGACGCGGAACGTCTCGCCATAATCACGGTTAAATCGTAGGGCGAGATCACGGGTGAGTTCAAGATGTTGTTTCTGATCTTCTCCAACCGGCACAAGCTCCGTTTGATAAAGGAGAATGTCAGCTGCCATCAAGACGGGGTACTCAAAGATTCCGGCTCCCAAACTCTGACGCCGTTTCCTCGCCTGATCCTTGAACTGTGTCATGCGCTCCAGCTCAGAGATACGAGTCGAGCAATTCAAAATCCACGCCAGCTCTGCATGCTCAGGAGCATCGGACTGAACAAAGATGGTAGAGACTGCGGGATCAATTCCGACTGCGAGATAAAGACGGGCGATTTCTTTTGTCAGTTCAGCCAGATACGTAGGTTCGACAGGAATCGTAATCGCGTGGAGGTTGACGATGCAGAAAAAACTTTCGTACTGGTGCTGTAACTCGACCCAGTTACGCAGCGCTCCCAAATAGTTTCCCAAATGCAACGGCCCCGTGGGCTTTACACCGCTAAAAATTCTCTTCGCCATGCCGCTTCTTATAACTTGATGGTAAGCCCGGAGCCCATCAGGAAACTCCCAGATAAAGCAGGTAATATACAAACGTCATGACGGGACTAATGATGGCGCTGAAAAAGCCGACGTACATCAGAATCATCAGAATAATGAACCCGTGCTGTTCGAGCATAGCCAAAACATTTCCGGCACTCGCAGGAAGGAACGTTTCCAGAACCTTGCTGCCATCCAAGGGCGGAAAAGGAAGCAGGTTAAAAACCGCCAGCGAGACATTCATCATGAGGGTACGGTCCAGTAGTAATGCCACAGGTTCCTGAATCGATTCCGGGACATGAACAAACCATCCTGTTAGTAAGAACATTTTGATGATCGCAAAAGCGCAGGTGGCGATCAGCAGGTTCGCCATAATGCCCGCCAATGAAACCATAACGTTGGCCAAATCTTTGTTGTGCCAACGAAGTGGATTAACGGGAGTGGGCTTGCCCCAGCCAATTAAAGGTATGCGCGCTCCTGCCCCCCCCATACTGCCCAGGACAAAGCCTACGATTGGAATTAACAGCGTGCCAACGGGATCCGTATGTGCTACCGGATTAAGCGTGATGCGGCCCAGCAGGCGCGCCGTATCATCGCCAAACTTGTAGGACATCCAGGCATGTGCCGCTTCATGTGCCGAGATGGCGAACAGCAGCACCACCATGTAAATCAACAGTTGTGGGATTAATTCTGAGGTCACTTAGTCGATGTCCGAAGATGCTAAGAAGCAGTCAAGTTAGCATCACCCTATGCGAGAGTCAAAAAACAAAATTGTGGATTCAGTTCACAAATTAAGAGCTAAGCGATATCGACCAAGCTCATGATTTCAACTAAGCGGCGCAGGTTTGTAAGTCCTACAAAAGCGTTCCCGCTATTCCCAGCGGCAGACTAAACACCGCTTCAATTGAAGCAACTACCAAATCCCCGTCTGGACCAAATGCTAGGCCAACGAGGTTCATTCCCGCCACTACCAGCTCCGCGTTCTTGCCATCCGGTGAAATGCGCACCACACCGCGGCGTCCTTTGAAAGATGCCGTCACGTAGAGATTGCCCGAGGTATCAAAAGCCAAGCCCTGGGGCCGTCCCAGCCCTTTGAAAAATGTGTTAACTGTTCCGTCTCCATCGATGCGATAGATTGAGTCGAAACTCGAAACCGTGGGCCCGGTGACATAGAGTGCGTCGTCCGACCCGAACGCCAGATGATAAGCGGAAACCGAAGGTTCAAGTTGCGCCCACGCCTTCTCTTCACCGATAGCGTTCACCTGATAGATAGTTCCAGTACGATCGCCGACGTGCATGGTTCCATCGTTCGCGAAGGCTACTCCGGTCGCAATTCCAAGGTTACGAGCGAACGGTTGCGCTTCGCGGAAAGCGCTAACGCGATAGATAGTGCCGTCGAAGCGACTGCTTACGAACATCTGGCCGGTATCGTCGAACGCGATAGCAGTCGGATTGGGAATGTCACCCGAGAATTCGGAAAGCTCTCCGGCCGTGTCGATGCGAAACAGAGATACCGGCAAGCGCTCGCCGCGAGAACCTGAACGGGTCACGAAAAGAGATTTGTCGTCAGGATCGAACGCCGGATTAGTTACCGGGTGTAAGTCTTCAGCCAGCTTTTTGCCGATAATGAAACGAGCAGGCTCGCTTGATTGCCCTGAGGCTTCCACCCAGACATCAACCGCACCTGATTGTTTCATCTCTGGCACGACGGCGATCACGCGCTTGGGACTGAGCGCAACGAGGGGCGCACGGACGTCATCGACCCAGACGGCAAACACCGTAGGATCACTGGTGTCGAACTCATTGCTTTCGATGACAAACTCGCCACCAGGAACGCCAGCACCAGGCAAGATGCTCACAATTTGACCAGCTTTACTCATGTGTTAAGTCACCCTCAGGTGACTGCAGCGGATCGATCTCAGGTGACAAAAATGTCGAGTACAAAAACGTGACATGATACGACGCCCAAAAGGTCATGTCTAACGCGGAAAAAAATGATGACGGGTATGCGGGGACGAGGGGACGCGGAGATTGGGAGATGGGGAGATACGGGGATGCACACACAACCTATTTCTTTATCCCGTCCTCACTCCCATTATCGGCGCCCCGCGTCTCCTCATCACCCTTCTCCCCATCACCTCGTCACCCCATCACCGCGTCTCCCCGTCCCCGCGTCTCCCCGTCCCCGCGTCCCCGCTTCTCCCCACGTACTTGCGCTAGTCGACGCTATGTTATAATCCAGCCCCCCTGCCGCAGGAGTTGCACAACTCGGTGTTCCGGCGGCAGCGTTGGCGGCACGAAAGCGAATGCTCAAGCGAATAAGCGACGCGACATCGCAGAGCAACATTACAGAATTACCTCTGGCGTCCGATTCTTACCGCTCGCACCAATCCCACTGTAACTGCAGCCTGACCAGCTCGAGATCACTGCCGGCGACTCCGTCTGTCCGCTTTGACCTCTGGGCCGGACCTCTTAGGGTTGCGCATCCAAGGAGGGGAGAACATCAGTAACGTACTCGGTAACACACTGGGACTAAAACCTAATCAACTGCGGCGCATAGAGAAACTCTACACGCGCCGAATCCCGGCCCACCAAATTGTGACCCCTGAGTTCGCCAGGCAGATTGCCGAGCTATCCCACGAGACGCGACGTCAAATTGGAGTTCTAATCGATCGGAAAGGTCACATCGAGTATGTGATGGTCGGCGACAACCGACGTATTGAACTGCCGGACTTCAAACGTATTCGCGTAGCTACTGGGCGCTTCCGCGGCCTGCGCTGCATTCACACGCATCTGCGCGGTGAAGACTTAACTCAAGACGACCTTACTGACCTCGCTTTGTTGCGACTGGATCTGATGGCCGCAATTGACGTCGATCCGGAAAGTGGTCTGCCAAATCTCGTCCGAGCTGCCCACTTGCTACCAATGCACGCTGGTGAGCTGCAAAGCGTCGGCGGCACGGCGCCATACGCCTTCATCGAACCGAAGCCACCGTCGCAACTCGATCTTGATTTTCTGGCGCTGATAACTTCGCTTGAAGAGGAAATGGCGCGTAACCGCCAGGTCACTCGCCGCGCGGAAACTCGAGATCGCGCGATTCTGGTGAGCGTCGCGACGGGACCAACTTCAGACGCGGAAGAATCCCTCGCTGAGCTCTCCGAGCTCGCGACATCAGCTGGCGTAGTGATCCAGGATCAGATTATCCAACGGCGCAGCGCAGTGGATCCGCGGACAGTCCTGGGTCGCGGCAAACTGGACGAACTATTGATTCGAGCACTTCAGTTAGGCGCGGACATGCTGATCTTCGATCAGGAGCTCGCTGCCGCACAGGTGCGCTCCCTCTCTGAAGCCACTGATTTGAAAGTTGTAGATCGGGCTCAATTAATTCTCGACATCTTCGCTCAACGGGCGCAGTCGCGCGAAGGTAAGATTCAGGTGGAGTTAGCGCAGCTGAAGTATCTCTTGCCCCGCCTGATTAGCGGCCAGGATTCTGCGTTCTCCCGGCTCGCGGGCGGCATTGGTGGGCGAGGACCGGGCGAAACGAAACTGGAAACCGACAGGCGCCGCGTGCGCGATCGAATCAATCGCCTGGAACAGGAAATCGAGATTCAGAAACAGCGACGGCAAGAGCGGCGCAAGGAAAGAACGAGAAATAAACTGCCAATCATTTCCATTGTTGGTTATACCAATGCCGGTAAATCCACGTTGCTCAACACTCTTACGGCCAGTGACGTCCGCGCCGAGCAGCGAATGTTTGCGACGCTAGATCCAACGTCGCGGCGACTGCGACTGCCACGCGAGCGTGAAGTCATAATCAACGATACCGTTGGTTTCATCCGTGATCTGCCGCCGGATCTCCTCTCCGCTTTTCGCGCGACTCTTGAAGAGATTAGTGAGAGCAGCCTGCTGATTCATCTTGTTGACATCTCAAACCGCCGATTTGAACAACAGGTCGAGTCAGTTGAAAGAATTTTGCGTGAATTGAAGTTTGCCGAGATTCCCACCTTGGTTGCTTTAAACAAAGCAGATCGCGTTGACCGGGAAACGCAGGAAGCAGTGTTGCGACAAATGGCCCAGCAAGGGCGAGAAGCGGTAGCCATTTCTGCAACAAACGCCGCGAGTATCAAACCCTTGTTGGAAAAGGCGGGCACCATGCTGGCCCGCGATCTCACAGGCGACACCAGGGGCGACTCAACTTCCAACGCGGAAGACATTAATCCGGACACAGAGCGGCTGTCCCGAATCGCCTGACGACACTTTGCAACGATGGGCCTACGTCCAAAATTTGATTCTCCGTTAACTCGCGCTCGCGATTCGCTGATTCGCTATCTGCTGCGGCCGTTAAGAGGGTTACCGCCGCGGGCCCAGTTGTTTGTCGGCTTTGCCTTCCTGGTTTTGATTACTACCCTGTTGCTGGTTAGCGGTTACTCCTCATCTTTCGCTGAAGACTATAAGGAAGGCGAGATTGTCCGGCGGACAGTCGTGGCGCCCAGCGACATAAATACGATCGATGTCGCCGAAACCGAACGCAGAAGGACCGCCGCACGCGAGAACACGCGACCCATCTTCAATTTTGACTCTACTCGTTCCGCAAGCTCAGCCCAAAGCTTTAGGGCTGCCTGGGGCGACTTGCAACAGCAGGTTGAAAGCAAAACTCCCGACGGTAGACCCCCTGGCTGGCGTGGTGAGGGCGGCGGCGCAGTTGCCCGCGCAATCATCGCGCACAAGTTTGACCCCGTGGAACTGGATCGTCTTACGGCGCTTCTGCGAAAACATGCTGACGGTTATGTTTACGATGACGGCGACGCCGAGCGGTTGAAACATGAGATCGTGCTCGTTGACGTGCGCAACCCTTCGGCGCAGATGATTATTCCTTCACCGCAGACGCGAATGACGCCTGCGAGTGTGGCTCGCCGCAATCTCGAGCTACGGCTGCTCGAGATGCCCGGCTGGTCCCAGGAGGAAAAAGCAACGCTGATCGCTGCATTGGTTCCGTTGATTCGGCCAAACGTTGTTCTCGACCAAACAGCGACAGCCAGCGCGCGCGAAACTGAAGCCAACAATATCCAGCAGGTCCCGATCTCGCTGAAGAGAAATCAGGTGATTGCGCGCGAAGGGGACACAGTCACTCCTGCCGTGTCGGCTCAGTTTGCGGCGCTGCGACGCACTGGACGCAGCGGTCGGCCCTGGCATTATCTGCTGGGCTTATTGATGGTCGTGGGAGCTGTTTATTGGGCGGCGTGGAAGTTTACAGAACACCGCAGCACTACGGCTACGCTTTCACTGTCGAAGCGTAAGGCGTTTGCCCTGGTTGGGTCGGCCATCGTCGTGGAAACCGCGCTCATGCGAGTGGGTTTCACCGTCGGAGATAGCGTGGCGCTGCAGATGAAAAGTGTTCCCCTGGATGACCCGACAATCTGGTCCTTCGCGATTCCGTTTGCCGCGGCCGCGTTGCTGGTCGCGATGCTGGTTGATACGCAACTCGCCTTTCTTACCGGAATTGTGACGGCGCTCTTTGCGGGAATCCTGGCGCCTGCTGGAGTGCCGACGATCGCTTTCGCCATGATCTCCTGCTCCGCGGCTGTTTATGGCATCGGACGTTATCGTGAGCGGCAATCGGTAACGGTCGCGGGATTAATAACCGGCGCCGTCAACATCCTGATGGCGCTTGCGCTGATTGCTTATGCCGAACAGGCTTTCACTTTCAAGACAGTCGTGCTTGCAATCGGGTGTGGCTTCGCCGGAGGTCTGTTGACGGCGATCTTTACGGCCGGCGGTTTGCCAATCAATGAGTCGTTTTTCGGAATTTTAACCGACGTGAAACTGCTCGAGCTTTCAAATGCAGACCTGCCTGTGTTAGGTCAACTCGCTTTGCGGGCTCCCGGAACCAATCAGCATTCACACGCAGTCGGCCAATTAGCCGAAGACGCTTGCCGCGCGGTTGGCGCAAACCCGCTGCTTGCCCGCATTGGCGCGCTTTACCATGACATCGGGAAACTCGCCGCGCCGGAATATTTCGTCGAGAACCAGCAGGGCGCTAACCCTCACGACCACCTGCGTCCGACGCAAAGCGCCAAAATCATTACCAGTCACGTGACGTACGGACAGAGATTGGCAAAGGAGATCTCACTCCCTACCAAGATCGCTGATTTCATTCCCCAGCATCACGGCACCCGCACCCTGCATTTCTTTTTACGGAAAGCCCAGGCGCTGGCAAAGCCCGACGATACGATTGACGAGAAGGAGTTTCGTTACCCCGGTCCCAAGCCGCAGTTTAAGGAAGCGGCCATCATGATGTTGGCTGACTCATGCGAAGCAGCGGCCCGCTCCCTGGCGCGTCCGGACCCTGAGAACATTCGCGCGATTGTCGTAAAGATTGTTGACGCAATTATCAGCGACGGACAGCTTGATGAGTGCGATCTCACTCTCAAGGAACTCACCACGATTAGAGAAGCGATGATCAGTGCGTTGACTGCGATCTATCATGCCCGAATAGACTATCCCGGTTTCAACCCGCCCAGACTGACAGGTCCTTTACCGCACCTTCCCAATCCGGTTCTCGACAGCGAGGAACGCGGCGTCAGCTACAGTAAGCTCTCTGAAGTTCCGATCAATGATGGTGGCGAGGTCGAAGACGAAGCGGTGACGCGTAAAGCGACGAAGCGGTGACGCGTAAAGCGATGAAGCGGTAAGCAGCTCAATCGCTGAACCGGTCGCGAAGCTTGCTATAAGTCGTCGAAAGTTCTTCCGGGAGGACGCGCGTCTTTCCAACCGTCGTCATGAAGTTGGTATCACCATTCCAGCGCGGCAGCATGTGCACATGAATGTGGCCCGCAATTCCGGCACCCGCTGCCCTTCCCAGATTCATTCCCAGGTTAATGCCGTCCGGTTGATAGGCTCCGCGAATCGCAGCTTCGGCTCGCTTGGTTAAGTCCATCAATTCGTCGGATGTTTCTTTGGAGACTGCGCGCAGTTCGGCGGCGTGTTCATTGGGAACAATCAACAAATGACCGGAACTGTAGGGATGGATATTGAGAACTACAAAATTGAGGCGAGCGCGATGCAGTACGAAGTTCCGCTGGTCGTTGCTCAAGTCTGCTTGAATTTCGCAAAAGACACAGCTCGCCGCGGAGTCGGAAGCGCCGACGGAGGCAATGTAATCACCTCGCCATGGGCTCCACAACCTGTCCAATTCAGATTACCTCGACGGGAAAGCAATTACAGGATCGGTGGCTGGCGCGTTTCATCCGGGGCCGGTGGCGCGCTTTCAGAGGAGGCACGAGAGGGGGCCACGTCCAGGTTGATTAGTTCCTTCAACTCTTTTCCGGGCTTGAAGTAGGGCACACGCTTGGCGGGAATACTGACTGGATCTCCGGTCTTCGGATTGCGGCCGCGCCGCGCTCCGCGCTCTCTGACGCGGAAACTACCAAAGCCGCGGAGCTCAATCTTTTCGCCGTGATTCAATGTTTCGATGATGCTCTCGAAGACGATTTCGACCAGACGTTCTGCGTCTTTCTTTGTGAGTTCGGCCGCTCGGGCTACGTCTTCGACAAGTTCCGCTTTTGTCATGAATCACCTCAGACTGTGGAGTCCAGATTTCATGTCCAACGAAGCAATTCGATTACCGAGTGGAGAGGTCAATTCGTCGGTACACTATCAGAAAATGTTCGCCCTGAGCAAGACTCTTAACTAGCACACTCGGCGCGTCTGGAGTTAATCAAGGGGCGAAAAAGCACAGCTGACTTGCTAATGCTTAGTGCGCGTCGCCGCGTCAATCGCCACCGCCTAATCCAGTTCCTATTCTTGTTCAGGTTCGGGAGTGCTGATTCCGAAGTCGGCCAGTTCGCCTAGAGATGCCATCCCGCTGCCGATGTTTGATGAATAGATCTTTGTATCGGGAATGGGCTCGTCGTCTTTGCCGACGGCGCGCGCGGAGAGTCCGATCTTCTTGCTTTCCGAGTCAATTCTCAAGATCTTGAAGTCCATCTCCTGGCCTACCTGGACCACATCTTCAGGCTTCGCAACCCGGTCGTCGGAAAGCTCCGAGATATGACAGAGACCCTCCAGATTTTCTTCCAACTCCACGAAAGCTCCGAAGTTAGCAAAGCGCGCGATCTTGCCCTTAACTACATCGCCAGGTTTGTGCTCAGTAACAAAACGTTCCCAGGCATTTGGCTCCAGGTCCTTAATTGACAGCGACAGGCGGCGATTTTCCACATCGATACTGGTGATGATCGCGTCTATTTCCTGTCCCTTCTTTAGAACTTCGCTGGGATGCTTAATCCGGCGAGACCAGGAAATATCAGAAACGTGTACGAGGCCATCGACACCATCCTCGATTTCGATAAACGCGCCAAAGTCGGTCAGGTTACGCACGCGTCCGTGCACCCTGCTGCCCACCTGGTAACGATCGTTCAAGGTCTGCCATGGATTATCCTGAATCTGCTTCATGCCGAGACTGATGCGTCGCGCCTTCGGATCAACACTCAAGACTTCAACTTCGACGCTGTCGCCGGGGTTAACGATCTTGCTCGGATGCTTGACGCGTTTCGACCAGCTCATCTCCGAGACGTGCACCAATCCCTCGACTCCGCTTTCCAGCTCAACGAACGCGCCATAGTCCGCGACGCTAGCGATTTTCCCATTAACACGCGTGCCGATTGGGAAACGCTCTTCCACGCTCGACCAGGGATCCGGCTGTAGTTGTTTGAAACCCAGAGAGACGCGCTCGCGCTCGCGATCGAACTTAAGCACCTTGACCTGAATGTTGTCGCCAACTTTAAAGAGCTCGTTGGGACTCTGTAATCTTCCCCAGGACATATCGGTGACGTGCAGCAAGCCATCGACGCCGCCGAGATCTACAAAGGCACCGTAGTCAGTTAGGTTCTTGATCTGTCCTTCGACAATGATCTCTTCCTCGATGTGTAGCAGCGTTTGATCTTTTCTTCCCGCGTTCTGAGTTTCGATCACGGCCTTGCGCGAAAGGACAACATTTGAGCGCTTGCGATTGAGCTTGATGACTTTAGCTTCAATCTCCTGATTGCGGAGGCTGTCGAGATTGCGAACGGGTCGCACATCGACTTGGGAGCCGGGAAGAAAGGCGCCGATACCATCGATGTCAATGCGCAGTCCACCCTTGATCCTTTCAATCACTCGACCCTTAACGGTGCTTCCTTCCTGGTAAGCTTTTTCCAGATCGTCCCAGGCCTTCATGCGTACGGCATCAGCGCGCGAGAGAATCGGCAGGCCGTCCGCCGTTTCCATGCTCTTGACGAGCACTTCAACCTCGTCTCCTGGTTTCACGCTAATGACGCCGTTTTCAGTAAACTCGGCAGGATTAACCAGCCCTTCAGACTTGTAACCAAAATCTATGACAACACCGCGCTCGCTGATTCCCACAACTGTGCCGCGGACCACTTCACCTTCCTGAAGCGTAGCTTGCTCTTGCTCAAATTGATCGAGGAGTTGGCCGAAATCCATATCGCCGGGACGCGCATCGTCGTCATCATCGGCGTCGGTTGAGGGGGCCGGTGCGGACGCTGCCTTGGCAGCTTCGTTCGCTGAAGCCTCGCTCGCTGGCGTTTCAGTTTCAGTTGGCGCTGCTTCGGTGGCTACATTTCTTCGCGCTTCACTTGCGGCAGTTGCGGCGGCTTGTTGCGGCGCTGCTTCGGGGGCGCCGGAAGAGGTGTCGTTGGTTTCGCCGTCATTCGGCTTTGGTTCATCACTAAGCATGCAGACTCCTAAATAGACCCCGGACAATTTGGCGTGTGGCAAAACTTGTCACGCAAAATTGAGCAGCATGTCCGTATTTGCAGAGTTGCGGACAATACTCAAGCGGCTGCCTTACTAACGTGTCCTGATTTGTCGGATTTTGAAGCGAGGAGTGCGAGCCGTTCAGATTTGGAAAAGGAGGTTATTATGTTGTTTCGATTTCCGCCGCGCCCGTAGTCACCCGCTTGATCCGACCATTATTGCCGCTTTACCGGGTAGGTCGGCAATGTACACGCCAAAAGAAGACCGTGTCAAGGCGCTAAGTCCAACCGGCTAAGAAAGAAAGACCACTAGGGCAAAGAGTTACGAGCACGCGCGCGCTACGACTCAACACGAACTAACGGCTGCCGGCCGCTGTCGTTTCACTGCGAGGCACGACGTACACACCCGCCGAGTGTGAACCCACAAACAGCACGTTCTGGTCCTGTCCGTCGAACGCCAGCGACCAGATTCTCTGGCTGGCCAGACGCTGATCCTTGGGATCAATCCGGGCCCAGGTTTTGCCGGCATTGAGTGTGCGGTAGACACCGCCGCCAACCTCGCCATTCTGATAGGCATTACCAACAAAGATCTCGTCCGTGTTGTGCGTATTGATCAGAATACTGGTGAAGTCGCCAAAGGGAAGATTCCCGCCCCGACGATTCCAAGTCTCTCCGCCGTCGTGTGATGAGTAAAACGCCTGCTTCGTGCCGACATAGACACGTTCCGGGCGTTTCGGATCCATGACCACCGTGTTGACCGGCGCCTCGGTGGGAACTCCGCTGGACTGGCGCCACGTTCGCCCACCATCGCGAGAGACAAGAACTCCCGAAGCAGCAGTACCAACCCAGATCAATTCAGGATTTTGCGGGTTCGTCGCGATACAAGTGCTGCGTGGATCAAAACTCGAATCAAAGGGCAAACGCTGCCAACCCTTGAGAGGATCCATGGTGCGATAAAGGCCGGCATTAGTAGCGGCAAGCATTGCCGGGCGGCCTGTCGCAGCATCGATCGTATGAACCAGAGCGTTGATCGCATCAGTGATAATCACTGCCGTCTCTTCCCCATCGTCCGACCCTTTAGTTGCAGAAACGCCTAAGGCTGAAAGTGTGATCGCATCGAGCTTCCCCGTAACGGGCAGACTCTTTTCGGTCTGAAACTTCTTGATCGCAACCGTGGTCTTGGTGCCAGTCTTTCCATCCGGGACTCCGATACTAAAGCCGGCGATGTTCAGAGCATTCTGCGCACGCAACACCACCTCGCTACTCTGACGCGGAGCAACCGTGCGTTTGGCAGTTTTCGCCTTTCGTCCCTTCTTCGGAGTTGCAGCAGGCTTTGTTCCTTCAGGAGGCGCATTGCCGGCCCAGATAGGAGCCCATGATGCACCGCGATCCACTGAGCGATAGATCCCGAGGTTGGTGCCAAGATAGATGGTGTTAGCGTCGCGCATGTCTTGGAGGATTGAATAAGTGATCAACCGCGCCGGCATGTTGCGCATCGAAGGTCGCCACGTCTGGCCATTATCGTTGCTGGTAAAAAGAAATCCGCCGCCGGTAGCAGTGTTGATTGTTGCTGCATAGATGCGATTCGGCGTTTCCCAATCGGCAACAATGCTATTTGCGAACCTGCCGCTGTAACCACCATTGGTAGGAACGAAGGTCTTACCATTATCGTTGGAGACCATGACACCGTAATTGTTGGTACCGATAAAAATTGTCTCCGGGCGAGACGGATGAACCGTAATCGAATTGATCTCGAGTTGGCGCGACGTAGTCACCATCCAGGAGTCAGCATCGCCGCCACGCTCCGAACGCCAGAACCCTTCAGTCGTCCCGGCAAACACCACTCCAGCAATGGAGGGATGCTGCAAGATGGCCCGCGTCCTGCGAGACTGCGAGGGGATACCTTGAACCTTCTTCCAACTCTCTCCTGCGTTTTTGGTCTCGTAAATTCCGCTACAAGCCGAAGCAATTAGATGATTGGGATCGCGCGGATCAATGTCGATCGCAAAAATGTCCGAGTCGTCGATGATGCCGTTTTTGATCGACTTCCAAGTCTTGCCGCCATCAATAGTTTTGTAGGGCAGGTACCAGGTGCCGGCATAGATAATGTCATTCGAGCGCGGATCAATGGCCAGAGACTCAACGTGTAGCAGGCCGGGCGTCGACTGCGTGGGCAACTGCTCCCAGCTGTCGCCGGCATTGTCAGATCTGAAGATCCCATTGAAGGTTCCGACGATCAGCACGTTCGGATCAGCTTTGGACTGCGCCAGCGAGTGGAGCGCTTCATTTTTCAGCTCCGAGCTTTCCTTCCACTTACGCCCGCCGTCTGTGGACTTAAAAAATCCACCCGGTTCCTTGTGTCTATGCGCTGCCACATACAGCACCCGCGAATCGCGCGGGTCGACGAGGATGTGATCGATGAATAGTTTGGGCCGGTTAAAGTTGTAGAGAAGATCCCAACGCTTGCCGCCGTCTGTCGACGTATATATCTGACCGTCAAGCGTTCCGAAATAGAGACGGTCAGCGTTGTTGGGATCGACAACCAGGTCGCGCACATCGCCGCCTGGAGGGCCGGTTGCCTGCCAAGTGCTCGAATAACCGGAGGGATCTAGGGTGGCGTCGTCGTTCGTATTGAACGGAAAGGCCAGCACGGACGACTGAAGACTAAATACAACGATCAGCAAAATAAGGCTTATTAACTTCATATCTTTCATATTTATCATCGGTCAAAGCAGCTCAGAACTCTCTCCAATCATGCCAGGAACCGCCTGGGGTTCCCTTGAGAGTCTAATATAAATCCCGCGGTTTGTATCCAAAGAACTCATCCGCCTTAAGATGCGCTATCGCTAAAGCTCAGTTGCATAAATAGATGTGCGCCAAACGCGACGCGGGCGATGCTCCTTTCGGAAACATCGCCCGCGTTGGAAGGTTTCGCGTTCCGCTTGAACGCGAAGGGTTAGTTATTCATCACCACGTCGGCCGCGACGGCCTCCAGCACGCCTGCACTGTGGGCAGGGAGTGACAGTGCTATCGCTGGCAGCCGGAGCAGTTGCACCTGCGGGTACAATCCACAGCTGAACGGTCAGGTCTTCACGACAGCCGCCGTCAACTGCAGTGATTCGGCCAGCGTCAATGCCGCGCGTGTTGACCAGGTAGTTCTTGGCGCGATCGGCCCGGGTCTGACCTTCACCTTCGCAACTGCCGTAGGCAATGATAGTACCCTGCGCTTGTGGATCGTTCTGTAACGCGATTGCGTAGTTGTCGAGACGAGCCTTCTCGTCATTGAACCGGATGTTGCCGTACTCGTCAAACTTACTCGGAGTTACGACCACCAACTGCTTGACTGAAACCGTGCAGGAAGCCGTTCGTGAACAGGCCGGGTCAACACCGCCTAGCTCGACTGTTGCCGTTATCGTGCTACCGCCAACACCCGTGGTATCAACCGTAATCGCTGAAGTTCCCTGGCCGCTGGAAATTGTACCAGCAGAAACTGACCAGTTATACGTCAGGTTCATCGAACCGGAGTCACCGACCGAGGCCGTGAACGTAGCCGGCTGACCGGCGTCAACTTCACTCGGGCAGCTAACCGAAAGTGTCGGACACGGCGGTTTGCAATCGGTGCAAATTGCGACTGTCACCGTCGTGGTGGCATTCACCATATGCTGATTACCGTCGTTAACTTCTACCGAAGCGGTGTACGTGCCTGGGTTAACTCCTGAAAGGTCCCAGCTCACTGTGCGGCCTTCACCAGTAATACGACCACCGGTGACGGTCCACGTGTGCAGCAACGTATCGTTGTCCGCATCCGCCGAGGCGGCTGTTAGAGTAACTTCGCGGCTAGCGCTGGGAGTGCAGGTCTCCGACCTTGTACCTTCAGGACACGGCAGTGTGACTGAAGACGACGAGGACGATACTGACACCGTAGGCGCCACATTTGGCGGAATTGGTAAGCCACGCGGATTACGTCTTCCGATGAAGAACTGCGCCAGGAAGCCATGCGGATCTTCTGACTCGCGGAAGCCTGCCGGATAGGTGTGATCAAACAAACCAAAGAGTCGATCACCCTGCTGATTCACATGCTGCCTGTAAGCCGCACTGAAACCCAACCAGCGTCGCGGAAAAACGCGCACGCCGCCGAGGATGTCTACGGGATTGTTCCCAAAAGCATTCTCCGTTCGACCACGGATGTACTGAATTGACTTCACTTCAGTGATGATCTGGAAGTGCTTGTTGACTGGGAAGTCGAAACCAACGCCCGCAACCAGCTCATCGGGCCGGTTGAGAAGCACGACATTCGGTCCACCAAAGGCGTCCGAACGCGGGTTGCTGTTAAGAATGAATCCCACGTTGGCTGAGACGTTCGCATGCTTGGCCAAACGTCCACTTACGAAACCGACGAAGCCAAAGTCACCGATGTCACCACCGGGGCTGGCACCGCGCTGCAACTGGTTAAATCCCGAAAAGTCGTCAGCCTTGTCAGGATAGAAGCGATAGAAAGCAACCAAACCAACGCCCAGCGGGTTGTTTGGTCCAGTGAAACGAATCTTGCCGCCCACCGTGAAGCTTCCCCATGCTGATTCGCCATAAAGACGATTGATGAAAGGAGCATCAGCAATGTACGTCGGAGCGATGGTATGCAGGTTCGGTACATTCAGGAGGTTGAAAGTCAGGTTGGGGGGAATGTTACGAGTGGTCAAAACAATACCAGGAAGAATTCCGCCTACCGGCGAACCAATGCCGGGGAAGAACGCCGCCGAGCCAAAGTTGCCGCCGCCACCTGACGGGACACCGAGACGGCTGACGAATGGTGGCGCCGTAGCGTTACCAGTCAAGCCAAAGTTCGGTCCCACGCCGCCAACGAACGGAAACTGCACAAAGCGCTGACCACCAACATTGCACGGCGGACCAGCGGGCCGGAACACGGTACCGGTAATGTTGTTAGTACCACTCACGCGCACCGGAGCCAGAATGATTGCCTGCGGTGAGCATAGTGCCGGAAAGAACAGCTGGGAGTTAGGAAGGTAGAAACCCGAGAGGTGTCTCGGATTGTTAACCTTCACTCCGCGATAACCGTTCGTGTTAACAAACAACTCAATGTGGTCGTTCAACCCAATGTTGAAGCTAAGTGGAGTTTCAACGATGTCGACGTCGCCGGGATCTCGATCGTAGTTGCTGTACGCGATGCTAAACGTGTACTCGCCACGACGTAACGTGTCGCCGTCATAGATCGTGAACAGGCCGGTTGGACCACCTGGAGGGCCACCCGTCCCCACGGTCGGCGCCTGATTTCGTGGGTCATTTTCTTTCCTTGGAGTTTGTGCCAATACAGCGGCACACAGCACCAACATGACGAGCGCGGTAAATAGCGCTCTAGTTGCGAGTCTCATCGCATTCCTCCTGCCAAAATATGAAATTTGCTTAATAGCGTTGACCAGCGCAAGCAACCACTTGCCAAAGCCGGGGGCTTCACTTCATGAACCAAAGTGGCATCTTGGGCCACTACGCACCTCGAAGGCACCGCACGAAATGGTGAAATCTCATCGCTGGGCCAGGTGCTAAAATCATGCCGACCATACTCTACCTGTTAGCGGAAATCAAGACTTTTTCACTATTTAGCGGCAACTTCTTTTATGTTTTTTCCGTCACATGGGGTCAGGCGTAGATGCCTCGCATGCGGGTATCATAGGCCACTCGATCGATCGCTAACATGTAGGCTGCGGTCCGGGTATCGACGTCGTGTTGGTTGGCATAACGACACAGATCGTTGAAACTGGCGACCATTGTGTCCTGGAGCCGTTGGTTTACAACGTCCTCACGCCAGAAGTAGCCCATACGGTCCTGAACCCACTCAAAATAAGAAACTGTGACGCCTCCGGCGTTGGCCAAAATGTCTGGAACAACGAAAACTCCATTTTGATGCAACACCTCATCGGCGCCTGCCGTTGTTGGCCCATTGGCCCCTTCTGCCAGTACTTTACACTTGATTCGATGGGCGTTTTGCGACGTTATCTGGTTCTCGGTGGCAGCCGGCACCAGGACATCGCATTCCAGCTCAAGCAGTTCACTGTTGGTAACCTTTTCCACACCTTCGTACCCTTCAAATGACCTGGTGGCTTGCAGATAGTCGAGCGCAGCCGGGATATCGATGCCGTTCGGATTGTAAATTCCGCCATGAACGTCCGAAATGGCTACGACCTTGTAGCCTGCCTCGTGAAGCAAACGGGCACCAATGCCTCCGACGTTGCCCGAGCCCTGAACAACCACCCGGGTAACCTCCGGGGTCATCTTGAACCGCTTAATAGCTTCATTTATGACGAACAGGATGCCGCGGCCGGTGGCCTCGCGTCGACCAGATGACCCTCCGAGGTCGATTGGTTTGCCTGTTACCACCGCGGTGACGGTGTGGCGCGCATGCATTGAATAGGTGTCCATGATCCACGCCATGGTCTGCTCGTTGGTGTTCATATCAGGGGCCGGCACATCTTTTTCCGGTCCAATGAAGTCGAGCAGCTCTGAAGCATAGCGCCGCGTCATTCTCTCTAACTCGCCCATGGACATCTGCTGGGGATCGCAAACTACGCCGCCCTTCGCTCCGCCAAAGGGCACATTTACCACTGCGCACTTCCATGTCATCCAGGCAGCAAGGGCTCGAACCTCGTCGATGTTTACATCCGGCGCATAACGAATACCTCCCTTAGCCGGGCCCCTCGCGAAATTGTGCTGCACACGATAGCCTTCGAAGACCTGAATCCGGCCGGAGTCCATGCGCGTCGGGATATAGACTTTCAGTTCCCGATTGGGTACGCGCATCACGGCGTACAAATCAGGATCGAGGTTGAGTATCTTGGCCGCGCGATCGAAACGCGACATCATTGACTCGAAGGGATTCGCCTCTTTTATCTCCCGGATGTCGTCTACGTAAACTGCATTAGGCATGCTGCACATTTCTTCTCCATTATGTTTTAGATACTTGGGGCAGGATCTCGTTCATCGCGCCACTACGATATCCGTGTAAGTCTAAAGTCACGTACTTAAACCCAAGCTCACGAAAGCGACGGGCCAATTCATCGACCATTTCGCGCTGCAAAGCGCGATCCATTTCTGCCGGAGCGATCTCAAGCCGCACAATTTGATCATGATGTCGTACGCGAAACTCGCGGAAGCCGAGGGACCGCAAGATGTCTTCCCCCTGGTCCACGGTTGTCAGACGTTCGATGGTGACCTGAGTGCCATATGCGATCCGCGACGAAAGACACGGGCTCGCGGGCTTGTCCCATGTCGGAAGACCGGCGAGGCGACTCAACTCCCGCACTTCACGCTTACTTAGCCCTGCTTCGACAAGCGGACTGCGAACGCCATGCTGGCTGGCAGCAACTCTGCCGGGACGATAATCGCTGAGGTCATCTGTGGTCGAACCATCGACGACGAACTGAATCTGTCGCTCCCGCGCAAACGGCTCGAGCTTCAGGTACAACTCATCCTTACAAAAGAAGCAGCGAGCTGGGCCATTCGCCACGTACTCAGCTTTCTCTAATTCGTGCGTCTGAATCGTTTCGACGTGGAAACCAAACCGCTCAACGATCTGCGCCGTTTCTGCTTTTTGATAGGTGGGCAAGCTGGCAGATTCACCAGTAACGCACAGTGCGCGCGCGCCGAGCTCATCGGTAGCGATATAAGCCAGGTAAGTGCTATCGACCCCGCCCGAGAAAGCAACAAGTACCGAAGCCATCTCGCGCATGATGGATCGCAGCCGCTCTTCCTTGACCCTTAGAGCTGCCAAGTCGTGTGTCGAGTCTTCTTGTTTATGAGGTTCCTCGATGACCGAGTTCATTAGCGAGCCTATCCGATCATGCGGACACACTACACGCGACCGCATTCATCACTTCATCAGAATTTGTTGGATTACGGAAAGGCATGTTATCCCATGCATCAATCCCGGTGCAACCGGCATCTCATGCGAGATTGTAGTGTGGTTAATTCAATTGAGTTAGTACTGTTTGAGTCGAATCCAAGTACTTTGGACGTGCTGAGTTGGAGCATGTTAAGATCGCCACCTCCCCAGCATGTACTCCTCGAATCAACGCAACCGAAAACTTGTTAGGCAATGCCCGGCGCCGATGTCGAGATTTTTTAGTTTAAGACTACTTCAGCGCTCACTGCGACTTCTGATCGCTAGCCTGATCTTTGGTTGTGTGGCAACCATGTGTGCTGCGCAAACTGAAGCCGCGCTTAGTGACGATCCAGATCCGGTCAGGCTGTTTGAACGCGGGCAAGCTGCACACGCCCGAGGTGAATTTGATCGCGCCCTCGAGTTATATGAGGAGGCCCTCAAGGTTCGTCCGGAATTCCCTGAAGCTGAATTTCAAAAAGGCACCGCTTTGCTCTCGCTGAATCGCCTGCCTGAAGCTGAGCCCGCCTTTCGTCGCGCGATCGAGCTGCGAAAAAATTGGTCGTTGCCTTACAGCGCGCTCGGAGTCTTGCTCACCCGGCTGAATCGCGATGCGGAAGCCGTTCCGTTCCTTGAGCAAGCACTGCAGCTCGACAAGAACGACACACTCGCTTTGAGGGTGCTTGCCAGCTTGCGATTGCGCGCTGGGAATAGTGCCGAAGCTCTGCGACTCGCTCAAAGCGCAACGAGCGCAACTGAGGCACCCGCCGCCGCATGGTTAGTCCGAGCTCAGGCTGAACGAGCGGCGAGTGATAAATTGGCCGCAAAGACAAGTTTGAGTCGCGCTTTGCAATTGGAGCCTGAAAACGTCGCCGCCCTAGTCGAAAGTGCGGATCTCGCGCTCGACGAGAACGATTACGAGGGCGCAATTGAAAGTCTCCAAATTGCGGATCGAATCAGCAAGGGTGACAAACAGATTGCCGCGCGCCTGGCGCTGGCCCACGAACGCGCCGGCAAAACGGAAGAGGCGCGCCGCATCGCGACGGCTGCGGGAATTGTCACGGAAGATCCGACCAAGCCGCACATCGACGGAACAGCAGAAGAAATTGCGTCAGCGAACAGCGACGATCCGTTAATCTCGCGTAAGGCGCTCGAGAAACTGCTAGCCAAAAATCCGCGCAATCCAATGCTCTTAGCTCGTCTGGGTGCCTCATATCGAACTGATGATCCTAATCGCGCGCTGCAGTTCTATCATCGTGCCTCGGAGTTGCAACCGGCCAACCCTGATTACGCGACCGGTTATGCAGCGGCGCTAGTACGCGCGCGGCGTTTTGGGGAGGCGGCGGCAATATTGAGTAAGGTAATAGCTGCGCAGCCGGATAATTACACCGCGCACGCGAATTTGGCGACCGCGCTTTATGAACAGAAGCTTTACGCTGCAGCTGTACCGGAATATCAATGGCTGTTGCGTGCGAAGCCGGACGCTGTCGTGGCTTATTATTTTATTGGCAGCGCTCATGATTATCTCGGAGAATACCGCGAGGCTTTAGCTTCGTATGAAAGCTTTCTGGAAAGAGCCGATCCGAATATTAACCAGCTGGAGATTGAAAAGGTCCGACTGCGCCTGCCACTGTTACGCCGGCAAGTGAAGCGAGGTGAAGGCGTTAAGCGTAAGCCGTGATCAGCACTGGGCAATGATGCAGCAAATCAACTTCCAAATGCGGCGACTGAGTTTTTTCGGCCTTGCCTTCTGCCTGCTGGCTCTTTGTTTGCAGGCAGCGAATGGTCAGGAAGCGCCCGTCATACAGCAGCCGAGTGCGCCGCCGCCAGCGAAGCTAATTACGAAAGAGGATCGCGCGCGCGTGGCTGCCGCCAAAGACGACAAGGCACGATTGCGAATCACGATTGAAATTGCAGAAGCCCATTTGACTGAGGCAGAGACGAGCTCAAACGGGGAAGAGTTTGATGCGGCATCAGCGTCGCTAGGGAAGTACCACGCCCTTGTAGAAGATGCCTTAGCTTTCCTGGGCTCCAGAAGTCGCGACGAAAACAGAACGCGCGATCTTTACAAGCGACTCGAATTGTCTTTACGCGCTCATGGTCCTCGCTTAGTTGCGATTCGTCGCATTACTCCGCTCGAATACGCAGTTTGGGTCAAGCAACTGGAAGAGTTTGCCCGCAAAGGACGAACGGAAGCGTTGAACTCTTTTTATGGCACCACCGTTTTAAAAGATCCGCAATCGAAAGCCGAAAACGACAAGCACTCAACGAAACCGGAAGCGACTCCGACGCCGGATAACTAATCATCATGACAATTCGCAACTTAACTTTGATCCTCGCGCTGCTCCTCATTTTTCCCTCCGTGGGTAACGCCGACACGATCAACCACGCTCAGCACCGCGATCATTTTACTGAGTTGGAAGTGGAACAGATCAAGGAAACGCAGATTCTCGATAAGCGCATCGGCGTCTTTGTAAAAGCAATTGAGCGGCGTCTACGCGTCCTGACTGGCGCCACAACAGACACCGCCAAACAACAAAAGAAAGATGCCGAACTCTATGGCGCGCTGCCCACGGGCTCGCGGGCTGACTTAATTGGCGACATCGGAAAAATCCTGGATGAGGCGATCACAAACATCGACGATGTCAGTTCACGAGATGAAAAGAATCCCCTAATTCCGACGGCGCTGCGCTTACTAGCTAACGAAGCCAAACGCGTTGTCGAACAACTGCAACCGTTCCAATCCCAGGCGAGCAGCGAGGCCGAGGTCGCCAGCATTGAACAGTTGACAGAGAATGCTGAATCAATCCTCGCTGCTGCGAATAAGCTGCCGCCGCCCGTCGCGAAAGACAAGAAGAAGAAGCAGCAGGAAAAAACAAGCAACTGAAAAATGAATAGGGGGCGTGAAGCCCCCTACTCGTAATCTGCCGGTCTTAAGAACCTCTCAACCTTTCGATCTCTTTCTAACTTCAGCGCTCACCTTATTGGCCTCGTTATCGACTGAGACCCCGGCACTGGCTTCGTCGCCTTCTTCCTTGGCAGTGGCGTTTGCTTGCAGTAGCGGCGCAGTTTCACCGACGGCAAACAATTTGAAGTCAACTCGCGATTCTGTTTTCTCGATCCCGCTCGCGCCCACAGCGCGCCCCAGAATTCCGCCGAGCTTTTTAGCCGCCGAAATCTTGAGAGTGCTCAGGTCCGTGTAGAGGATGAAATCGCATTGCTTGGCTTTCGCTTCAGCCTCAATCTCTGCAGCCGAAATTCCAGACAATGCAACTGCATCGATTCCAGAACCCGCAATCCGTCCAATTAGGCGTTGTCGCAGCGAATCTAATGACACGGACCGATCGGTCCGGTTATTAATCGCTACTACACCAACGCGTAGTGTACCCGGAGCCTTCGTCATCGCTGCCGACACGCTGCTTTCGGGACGCTCCGCGCTCGGCTGCGATTGACTTGCCTGAGGCTGACTCGATTCAGACATGATCGAAGCCATCGACGGTGCTGCATAAAGCTCCTGCGAGTTCGTCGTCTCGGTGTAACCCGCGGGCACGTCAAACAAAGCCGTGTCCAACGGCTCCCGAGAAAGATCAAGCACTTCCTTAGTTGAAGAGAACAATGCTCTTCCATCGGGACCGAACATCGTCGTCGTTTCGCTGAGCGGATAACCTTTGCGTCCTGAGCCTATCTGTTTCGACGCAACCTCGTCGCGACAGCCGCCTGGCGGAACCGGCGGCCGGCCCGCCATCTGCGCGGCGCCGAGATCGCAATCAAGACCAAAAGTTAGATCGATGTACCAGCCATCGGTCTCCATGCGTTGCTTCATCGGATTGCACGCATCCGCCGACGACTCGATCGAGATCGAGGACTTGATGTGACGCGCGGTGAAGCCATACATTTCTTTCCGTTCGCCAGTGTCGTTGATTGTTGTGATGTAGTTGACTACTCCGCCGCGCCGCACAGGCTCGCCAACCGGAGTGGTAGTCGAACTGGCGCTCGGCCTTGTGCCCGACGCATTAACGGTCTGCATCGGCGTGATTACGTATTTGCGCGTGTTGTCACTGACTTGAATGGTGCGCTTCAGGTCGCACTGCGTGATGTTGATGATGTCTGTGCCCTGGCCCATGCGCATCTCGGTCCGCTCGCGCTTGCCCTTGATCATCGTCGAACTTTCGTACGACTGACCAGATGTCGTGCTCTTGTATTTGATGCGTAGATCGGTTTGCGCGGGCGGTGTGGCCGGCGCCGGATTGTTTCGTCCGCGGCGCTGTTGAGCGAAGATCGCGGACACAGAAACTGCAAGCAGAAACAAAACTAAAAGACCCCTAAACCTTATTCCTTTCATTGCTTTCTCCTTCATTGTTCTTACTGATCCCGCCCTGATGGCGGTGAAATCAAACTATCTTAGTCGCGTGCCTCTCGCAGCGTCTTGGTCGCTCGCTTGAGCAACTCGATGATCCGCTGTAAGGATTCCTTAGCGTTGGTGCTATTGCGATCGTCAAGTCCCTGGCGGAAATCCGGCAACGGCTGTGCGGCATATCCGGTGTAGAGGCCGGGCGCGTAAATGTGGTGCCGGTACCAGGGCCGACCACGCAGGCCGCGCTCATCAATGAAGTCGCGCTCGACGGCGATCAGCACATCATTTATCTTTTGCAGCTTGGCGACTGCTCGCGGGTAAGCTTCATTCCCATCCACCCGAGTGCGCTGGATATCCCGGACTGTCTCTTGCCGATTCACTTCGACACGCTCAGCTTCTTTTGCAAAATCGTCGATCGCTTCAGTCATTTCCTTGTCGTTCAAACCATCGGCCAGCTTTAAGCGTTTCGCGTTTTTCAAACTCTCATTGAAGAACTCACGGATTTGCCTGGCGTAGTCACTATAGTCAAAAGGCAATCCATCGGCCTCTGCCAGTCGCATCGCGACCGTGCCCCAGAGCTGTGCCGCCGCGACGTGATACACAAAACCCGGATCGCCAAAGCGAGACATCCAGTGAAAGGAATCGTATGCCGAGTGGTACACGCCGTAGTCGCCACCGAAACCCATGTCGAGCGCCGGCACGCCCAGGTGTTGTAGAAATGGAGTGTAATCTGAGCCGGAACCCAGGGCACCGATACGTGCTTCAGCAATCGCGCGATCGGAGCCAGTTTCGGCGTCCGTCAACTCTGCCTCCGGCCGCGTTCCGTTAAAACGATCTTGCCATTGCTGGTAAACACTCTTTCCGCTTTTCGGATCGCGAACATCGCGGGTGGCGCCGCGGATTAGTTTCCATAACGAAGGCACGGACGAAGCGCCGAAGTTTGGACCTGAGACTGCGGAATCCATGTTTAGATACGCCACCGCTTTTTGTCTTAACTCGGCGGCGTTTTCCTCGGCCCATTCAACTGACCCGATCAGTCCATACTCTTCGCCGTCCCAACTACACAGCACGATAGTTCGGCGCGGCTTCCAACCATTCTTTAGCAGCTGCCCGAAGCCACGCGCCGCTTCGAGCATCGCCGTCGAGCCGCTGTTGGGATCGACTGCGCCAAACGTCCAGGCGTCGCGATGGTTTCCCATGATCACCCAACGATCTTTCTCCACGGCGCCCTCGATGCGAGCCACGACGTTCCAGATTTTGCGAATCTGGTAATCCATTTCTGTTTTTAAGTGGACCCGTACATCATCCGTCCCGCCGACGTGATAGGAAAACGGCAACCCGCCTTGAAAACCAGCCGGGCGCACCGGTCCGCGCAGCGGTTGCAGAAGTTTTTGCGCGTCACCGTAGGAAAGCGGCTGCACCGGAATGCGCGTCAGGTTCGTCGCGTCTTCAATCTTGATTCGTTCGACACCAGGTACCGAGGGTTTACCCGGAGTTAGGGGATCGCCAGGATATTGAAACAGGTACTGCACCGAGCCTCTTTGGGCCGAGGTCGCAGGACGCCACGGCCCTTTGGGATAAACATCACCCTGCATGTAGCCGTCGTCAGCGGGATCGGAATAGATGAGTAAGCCGACTGCGCCGTTCTGTTCCGCGACCTTTGCTTTCACGCCGCGAAATGAGTTCCCATAACGAGCAATCGCCAGCTTCCCTTTTACGTCAACGCCCGCCTTCTTAAGCGCTTCGTAATCGGGCGGAAGTCCGTAGTTGACGTAAACGAGCGGCGCAGTCACATCTCCGCTGGGGCTGTAGCCGTTAAATAGAGGAATGATTTTCGAACTCGAGGAGCTTGCGTCTTCAGCAATCACGGCTTCGGTAACAGCGAGTCGCTCACGTCGCGGCGCAATCAACTCGACAACGGAGGGCCGTTTTGGATAAGGAAGCAACACGTCGTATTCGTTGAGCTCTGCGGCCAAACCAAAGCTTCGCAGCTGATCCCGGACATAAATTGCTGTGGCGTAGTCTTCCTTTGTCCCTGCGACATGGGGTTCGGCGGTCAGGCGGCGGGAGTGTTCCCGCGCGGAGCTCGCGACCGGCACCGAGCGAAACTGTTCTTCCCAGCGTCGCTGAGCGATAGCGCCCTCAGGTGAGAAACCATCAAGCGAAGGCGTTGGCGCCTGTGGATAAGCTGAAGGGAGCGAACCTGCGAACAGCGAGCAGATTAAAATTAACGAAACGCAAAATGCCTGGCGTGTGCTTTTCACTGCGGAAGAGTTCTCCTTGACCATATGAAGGCGGTTGCGTCGCAAACTTGCGCTGAACATTGTTCGGCTTTAGCGCGTAGAATATCCGAGGTCAAATCATGGACAGCAGATATTATCCCGGAGTCGAAATAGACGTTAACAAACTGCTCGATGAGCTTCGTAATCTATTTGATGACGACTACGAAGTGCAAACGATGCAGGTAGCCGCCACAAGTGTGTTGCAGGCACGTAAGTCTAGCACGCTGCGCGATCTCACCGGACTCTCCGCGGCGCTGACAATCAAGATCACTCCGGAAGGTGGTGGTACGCGCGTCGAAATTGGAATGCAGAAGTGGTTTGACAAAGCGGCGGTGGCGGCGGTTGCGCTTGTGCTTTCCGCAGGACTGCTGCTTGCACTCCCGGCGCTCGGTGCCTACTGGCAATACAAGATCACTGAAGATGCCTGGAAGACGATCGAGGCTCACGTAGCAGTTAAAGCTGGAGGTTATGTTCCGCCCTTACCGGGTCGCTGCGGCACTTGTGGCGCCGCCAATAGTGCGGGCTCCGGATTCTGTTCCACCTGTGGCGCCAACCTGCATGTGGGTCTCGCCTGTCCCTCATGTGGCGCGCTGCAAAAAGAATCATCTGCGCGGTTCTGCAATCGCTGCGGAAAACCTATGCAGAAAACTTGATCGGCGATATCTTTAAGTCGATTGCGCCTCCTTCTCTCACGAGAAGTCTCCCCAAGGAGGACTGATGATCAAACTATCGCTCTTCCTGGCGACGCTAGTATTGCTAACCCTTTCCATTACTGCCTGCTCCACAGTAGAAAAAACTCAACTTGTCGGAAAATGGGAAGCTACCGTCACGCACAAGCGGAGCGGTAACCAAACTAAAATGGTGTGGGAGTTCCTATCCGATGGCACCTTCACAGCCGCACCGCTAGGGGACCCGGGGATGTATGTTGATAAGAACAACTACGAAGTTCTCGACGAAGGCAACTCGGTTAAGATCAACTCTCAACTTCTCGACTACGCCACCTGTACCTTGCAGGGCAATACCATGACTGGAGAAACTCCCGAAGCTGTCGTCAAGTTTAGGAAGCTCTGACTGTCAGTAGTGCCTAGTTAGGTCTTTGTAACGCAAACTGTTAGTTTGCGTGCCTTGAATGCCATTCATCGCAAACTAACAGTTTGCGCTACAAATTAGGCACTACCTGACTGTCCCGCCTTGTCTTAGATAGGAACTCTATGAAGCCACACCGAGCCAGCACCGTATTCGTCTTAGGTATTCTGAGTATAGTTCTTTGTCCGTTCTGCGGTCCTGCAGCGTGGACGATGGGCAACAGCGATCTGCAGGAAATGGCTTCTGGGCGAATGGACTACAGCGGGAGAGATTTAACTCAAGCAGGCAGGATCTGCGGGATAGTTGGCACTATCTTCCTGCTTCTGCAAATATTTGTGGTAGCGCTCATGGCACTCATGGTGGCAGTTAGCAATTGAACGCGTCCACAACAGACATTCCGAAAACTCCTCAGTCGTGCCTTAACGCCTTAACCGGATCAATGCGGGCCGCGCGCGCCGCGGGGTACAACGCGGCCAAAATGGAAACCGATAGTGCAAACACAATCGCCCCTGCCGAAAGCCAAATGGGCAAAGAAAAGAAGTCCACGTAAGTCGCGCCCTGAGGTTTGAGAATAAAACGATAAGCAAGCCGGTTTGCGATTCCGTCAACACCCCACGCCACCAGGGTTCCAATTACACCGCCTGTCAACCCAATCACCGCGGCTTCGACAAAGAAGATCAGTTTGATTTCTCGATCTTCGGCGCCGATAGCCTTCATGATTCCGATTTCCCGTGTCCGCTCCAGGATCGACATGATCATCGTGTTGGCGATGCCGAATGAAGCGACGAGCAGCGAGATGCCTCCCAGCAAACCCAAAACCGAATCAAGAATCAGGAACACAGTTCGCAGTTGTTCCAGCTCGTCGACAATTGAAAAACTACTAAAGCCGGCCTCGTTCAAACGTTTGCGTACTTCGGTCAGAGCCACCGGATCGTCTACCCGCACCACTGCGGAATCGTAGCCTTCGCTGTCTGCGTCACCGAGTGCGCCGCTCTGTCGTGCCAACTCCAACGCAACTTGGCCCATCGGTCCGCGATGCTCCAATGTCCAGGCGCGCGCCGCGGGGAGTGCTACATAAATTCCGGCGCGTGGCAGCAAGCCACGCATACCACCCTGGCCCGGACCTTCCTTGAGTTCGGTATTCAAAACGCCGGCAATCTTGAAAGTGTGAGCTACCAGACCGGCAGCGTTCTCATCTGGCTCCGGCTCTCCAAGCGGGATGCCGAAAAAATTCGGCGGATCTTCGTTGTCCTCATCCTTATTGGCGCTTGGCGGTGCTAGAAACTCAATGGTTTGACCCGCAGCATCCGCGAGGTTCTGGTAACCAAAATCGCGAGCAAAGCGTTCGGTGACCACCACCTCATCGGCATCAGGTGCGCTAATCATCTTGCCGGCGATAAATTCATGAAAACGCGTCGATGAGTTGGGCACCATCGCCCCACTGACCTGCTGCGTTAAGACTTTTCCGTTCGCGCGCACATAAGCCGTGAAATTGATTGTCGGCTCGACGTAGGCGACACCTTTAATCTTTCCAATCTCGGCAATGGCTGCGTCATCTAAAATTCGGGAAGGCGCGTTTCCTGAGTTTGAGCGTCCTCCACGACGTTCGCCATCTCTGCTTCCGGATCGTTCTGCGCCCGCGGATGCCATGCTGCTCAGGCTGCGACCAAATACGCGAATCTCACTGAAGAGATCGAGCGCCTTAAAACGAGCGAGCATGTTTCCCTGCAGGCCGAGGCCGAACGAAACCATCGTGACGATCACAGCGACGCCGACGACGACGCCCATGGTAGTGAGCACGGCGCGCAATTTTGCCTGGCGCAGATTTCGTAACGCGAGATGAAGGATGTCTAATAAACTCATAACAAGGTGACTGCGTGAGTGTACAAATCAACTAAAGTCATTTTCATCTTTCATTTTTCATTGAAAACAAACCGCCAAGCCGCCCGGTGGTCTTTGGTCTTTGCTCTTTGGTGAGTTGGATTATCAAAACCGTCTATTAAATTGAGTTGGCGAATCACTCAAGGTCCGAAAGATCAAAGTCAAATTCAAAAGACCAAAGACCAGATCGAACTAAAGCGCTTTATCGAAAAACAAGTCTCACCGCGTCAGCGTTCCAGTCTGCCAAATCCTTCGTTACCACTTCCGCTCCGGCGGCACGCAGTTCCGCTTCCGAAACCGTGTTCGTCACGCCTAGCGTGTGCATCCCCGCGGCCTGAGCTGAGGCGATACCGGGCGGCGAGTCTTCAATCGCCAAACAGTCACTCGCCTGCAGCGACGGTTGACCTGCCTGTCGCAGGTATTCGTTCAGTTTCTCCAGACCTTTCAGATAACAGTCCGGTGCCGGCTTGCAAACGTTTACGTCTTCAGCGCTGACAACGATTGAGAACAATGGGGTGAGCCGGGCGCGCTCGAAGATGTAGCCAATCTCTTCGCGGTTGGCCATGCTGACAAGACCGAGCGTGAATTCGCGCGCCGCCGCCTTCAGGAAAGTCTTGACGCCATGGAAGAGCGGGAGGTCGTCAGTCAAAAGACGACGATGAATTTCGGTCTTGTCTTTCTGAATCGTCTCCAGCAAATCGTCGGCGAGTTCTCGCGAAGCGTTGGCAAATGCCGAGCGCACAAAGGTGCGGTCATCCATGCCAAGCGCCTGAAAGTATTGCGCTTCACTAAGGGGCACGTCGTAAGGTTGAAACACCTGCTGGTACGCCCGCATTTGCAGTTTCTCGTCGTCGATGATGACGCCGTTAAAATCAAACAGGATTGCTTTTATCATGAATAAATATCAGGTTTCGGGTATCAGGTTTCAGGTATCAGATTTCAGAGTTTCAGAGTTCATACGGCAGATTAAAGACACAGCAGGCTAAGCTTTTTCTTGAGACTTGAGACTTGAGACTTAGCCGTAAGTTCTTCAACCATGCGCGGCAGCCGTTCACTCTCCAAGACATCAAGGCGCCGCAGCACTTCAGTCAGAGAAAGTTCGTTTTTCAAATTTACTCGATAGTCGAGATCGGCACGCAGCCGATCTTTTTCACCCTGGCGATTCTGCGACATCATGATGATTGGCGCCTGCATGCCGGCAACGACAGCTAGTGTCAAATTCAGCATCTGGTACGGAGCAGGATCAAAACCGCGCACAAGGATGTAAGAGTTCAAGATGATCCAAAAAAGGATCAGCGCCATCGAGGCGATTATGAATTTCCAACTGCCGCCAAACTCGGCAATCAAGTCGGCGGCGCGATCCGCCATCGTCGCGCGCGCACGCTCCTCATCATTCACATTGCGTGAGACACGACCACGCAACAACTCGTCTGTGCGCCGCAGCCGGTCCGTCAAAGCTGCCAACATCTCCAGGGCCATGTCGGGACTGGACCGGACGAAGGAAAGAAAGTCCGGGCGCGCGAGGACCGCGAGTCGAGCGTCTTCGATCACTTGGGCATCCGCAGATCTTTGGCGGCCATCAATCAACGCCATCTCGCCAAAAAAGTCTCCCTGCGCATTTTCAGCCAGGGTCAGTTCGTGACCATCTTCGTCGGTGATACTGATCCGGACGCGACCGCTTTCCACAAGATACATCGCATCACCAGTCTCGCCCTTTTGAAACAACTGTGTGCCGCTTGGGACGTCTTTGAACTTTAGAAGACGGCGTAAGGCAGTCGCTGTTTGATCATCAAGCGAGGCGAAGAGTGGAACTGATCGCAACGCCTCGAGCGTCATTTCCGATGCATTGTTAGTCATACGAAGGCCTCTCCGAACTCCAATGGTCTTAGGTTTTAGTTTTTGGTTTTTGGACTTTGGTCTTTAATCTTTGGTCTTTGGTCTTTGGCGATGAGTTCGACTATCAGAACCGTTGGCGAATCATTCAAGATCCGAAGGATTAAGGTTCAAAGGCCAAAGACCAAAGACCTAAGACCAATTATCAGATCGTCTTTCCGTCTTTCATTAAAACGATTCGGTCGGCGAAGCTGGTTGCCAACTCGTGATCGTGCGTCACCATTAAGATAGTCAAGGAATCGTGATTCACCATCTCGCGCAGTAAGGACAGCAACTCGTGCGCTCGCGTTGAATCGAGATTGCCCGTCGGCTCGTCCGCAAGTAAGACCTTCGGGCGATTGGCGAGTGCGCGGGCAATTGCCACGCGCTGCTGCTCGCCGCCGGAAAGTTCTGAAGGGCGATGCGTCAGGCGATCGGAAAGCCCGACACGCCCTAGCAACTCTTCTGCTCGCTTTTTCCGTTGCACGCCGCGTAATCCGCCGAATGCCAATGCGAGTCCCACATTTTCCGCCGCGCTCATCGTCGGCACGAGATTGAAGTTTTGAAAAATCATTCCCACTGAGAAACGGCGGTAACGGGCCATCTCTTTTTTACTAAGCGGCCCTAACGCACGCTGTGCGAAGAAGACATCGCCGCTGGTGGGATGATCCAAACCTCCGAGCATGTTGAGCAGAGTCGATTTGCCCGAGCCCGAGGTACCCTGAATTGCGGCAAACTCGCCTTCATCGATCGTCATAGAAACGTGATCGAGCGCAGCCACGCTCGTGCTACCCATCTGATAGATTTTTGAAACGTCTTTCGCTTCCAGGATTGCCGGCATGTTTTTAAGTCGAGTTAGAAACGGCCGCTGTTTGACCCGCGCTTGCGCGCACTATGCGCCACAAGTCGAACTGCTCTTGATCGAAACCCTTCAGCTCCATGACGAACGGCTCTGCCTGGAGTTTGTGCTCGGCTGCATTCAGCAGTTGACGAACTTCGGGATCATTGTAAACCGCGGCGGAGATCACGACGTCATTTCCTGTTGAGAGTCCTTCGAGACGCGCCGCCAGGTTCACCGTGGATCCGAAATAATCAAGTCGCTCATTCAAAGTTACCGCGATGCACGGTCCAATATGTATTCCGGCTTTTAGTGTCAACGGCGCCGTTCCTGCGGGCGGCGCGGCGAGTTCCCGTTGGGCCTGTAACATCGCAACCAGCGCCGATGCGGGATTACGAAACACGCCCATCACGGCATCGCCAATCGTCTTCACGAGGGCGCCATCAGCTTCGGCGATTGCTCGCTTTAGAACATCGAAGTGATTCATCACTCGACCGAACGCTGTAGCGTCGCCGATGTCGCGATAGAGCCGCGTCGAATTTCTCAGGTCAGTGAAAAGCACCGTCAACGTGCCCACCGAGATTTGATCCCCAGGACGCAGGGCTTCGCTCGAAAAGAGGTCACGGAAAATCTGCAGCGCCGTTACTTCCGCAGCCGTAGCTGCCTGATCGCTCCATGAGAGCCGTTCAAGAATGAATAAGTGCTCCGAGTCGCTGGCATTCTCCAGGTTCAAGTTGGCGGGAGAAGAAAGACGCAACTCATCTCCGGCGATACCGCCCACGTTGCTCGCCACGCTTACAGTTGCGTCAGACGCGCCACTCGCATCGATTGTCAGCAAACGCTCGCCCGGTAACTCGAGTACTCGCAGACGATATCTACCGTCCTCGAGTGGTAACACGACTGCGCGGTGCGTGCGCGCTGCCAGCAGTTGTTGAGCGACAACGTGCGGTGTTCGTTGCGGACTGCCAATACAGTAGTTCTTTACATCCGCAGTGCGCACAGACGCATTAGGACGAAAGGTGATCTCGACAAAGCGATCAAAGTTGACTGTGAAATCAATCCGACAAGTTTCACAGTGGACTTTCGAGCTTACTTCACTGAGCGAGCTTTCACTCTCCTGCGGTCCGCGGCAAAGAGGGCACAAAAGATCCCAACGCAGATCGAGCAGGCCGGCGCGTGTGGCGCGCAGACATGCTTCCAGGACTGCCCGGCGCGGCACGCCCCAATTATCCGCGAGGACATAAGGACTAATTCGGGATACTGAAAAGTCGTCTCCGTGCTGCACAAAATCAGTCAGGAGCGCGGCGACCTGCGGCTGCACGCCTTCCGCCACAAGACGCGCTTCGATCGTGTCGATCCGATTGCGCACTACCGGTGGAAGTTCTGGTCCGGCTTCTGCGCCGCTCGCGACGACCTCAGTCGCGACCGCCTGATCATAACGATGAAAAGCCGAGGCAAACTTCCGCGCACTAATCTGACCAATCTGTAACGGGATCACGATGAAACCCAGCAACGACTTAGGCCGCGCCCAAACCTGATAACTCAAGTGTGTGCCGCCACCCGTTTGTGGCTTTAATTCTGCAAGTACTCTCAATTCAGCAACCGGACCCTTGATGTACTTGCGCGTAACTCCAAAGCGCGCCGGGCGAATCCATTCGAAGGGCTGCTCTTCCCATTCAACCGGCAAGCCCAAAAAGGAAAGTCGCAATCGCCGTCGCGCATTTCGCAGGCGCTGCCGAGACTCTCCTTCATCAATCGACGGTACGCCCGTGTCGCGATTGAAGCGATTGGTGTCGGCAACGAAGGACCAGAGGCGCTCGGGATCCGAATTCAGCCGATACTCCCAACGGTAATGGAATTCACGGTAAGACATCGCAATCGCAGTAGCTAAAACAAAAAGGCAAAAGCAAGGCGCTGAGCCCGGCTTTCACCTTCACTTCTGTATCGCGTCCGAGCTAGACCTTTTTGTATTCGGAATCTACATCTTCAGTAGACGAAGCAACACGGTAGTTTCTTGACTGCACCTGTTTGGTGATTAGCAAATCGTCTTTGGTCTTCAATAGGTCGGCGCGGTTATAGACTGACAACTCAAAATTGTATCCGTGGGTGATGGCATCTTTTGGACAAGCCTCAACACAATAGCCGCAAAAAATGCAGCGACCGTAATCAATGTTGTAAACCTCGGCGTAACGTTCATCAACGCCGATGCGTTCCTCGGCAGGCCGCGGATCGTCCCTGGCAACAATGTAGATGCACTCGGAAGGACAGGCAGCCGCGCAAAGAAAACAGGCTACACATTTTTCTCGTCCCAACTCATCGACATGAAGCAGATGCTGGCCACGATAGCGTGGCTGCAGGGTCACCGGCTCTTCGGGATACTGCACCGTCCATTTCCGTTTGGGAATGTAGGAGAGCGTCACACCCATGCCTTGAATGATTGCTTTAGTTGATTCGATTGCGTCGCCGATGATGGACATGATTTTCTAAATGGTCTTTAGTTTGGTCTTTGGGTCTTTGGGTCTTTGGGTCTTTGGTCTTGGTCTTTGGGCTTCGAACTTTGGGTTTGCTGCGTCCTGCCCTCTGCCTACTGCCTACTGCCTACTTCCTAGTGTCTACTGCCTACTGCTGCTGCGTCACTTCTGAACCCACTGCTTGCCAGCGTCCGTCGCGCCAGACAAACTTATCAGTGAAGTTAAAGACTAACTCCTGGCCCTTGATTTGAATCCTAATCCTACCAGTTAGTGTTGCACGATCCCCGCGCAATGCAACGTTCAAGTCCTCGAAAGCCCATTTCTCGATCGTCGTATCGCGCTCGATCGTTCTGATATATTCCGCCTTGCCCTGACTCTTGCCGTCGTTGGTACTCCCCACATAGTCGTCGGCGAGAATGTACGCCAACTTAGATTTGTCAGCATTAATGTTGGCAACAGTCCACTCGTTTTCGATCTCGGTGAGGTCTGATAATACCTCAGCCGTGTCGGTTGGCGCGGGTGACGCCTCATCAATTGTCACCGCGTTTTCATTCGCTGAATTGATGTTTACATTTGAGTCAGGAGTCGCAGCGCCGGCATTCGCATTGGTATTCCCATTGGAATTTGGCTGCTCAGCAATCGTATTGGCATTACTGGTATTCGCGTTGTTCCGGACCATCTTCGGGACCATCAGCGCTAGAACAATCCCCAAGCCGACGATTCCCAGTAAGAACGCGCCACCGATTCCCACAACCCACGGCCAAACTCTACGTTTCGTTCCCGCGGGCTGGAACGATCCGGGCGGCTGATAATCTCGTTGCCAATCCCGTGGCTCGTATGGTTTGGTCTCAGCATTTTGATCCCCGATAGGCGGGTGCGGCGAAACAACTGTAGTTTCATCTGCTCCCTCTGCAACTGCCAGCAAAGGCGTGCCGTCGTCAATACAGAAACTCAGATTCTGATCCGTGAAGGTTTTATTACAAGTGGGACAGCGCTTCATATTAAATCTAAGCCGGCAAAACTCATCGCTCTCACGAAACGGCGCCGGCAAACATCATGATGATCCAGATTGCCATTAACACGATATAGATCGCCAACACGACTGCTCCCAGGGCCACGCCAATCAGCGCCATGGGTTTGCCGCCGTAACGTGTTGGATCTTTCTTGATTTGAAACAAGGCGACGATTCCCATGACTAAGGCAAACAAAGCGAAGAACGGACCGCCGCATATCCAGCCGAACGTAATGCCCACCAGTCCGAGAATCATTGACGCCACCGCCAGCGTCTGTTGCTGAGTGGCGGGACCGCGGATCGCGGGAGGAGGTGGTGGTGTCCATTGTGCCGGCGTGTCGTTGGCCCAACCATAGGGTTGCGGCGCCGGGGGTAGATTCGACGCCACCGTGACTGCCGGATCGGTCTGAGGGGCCGACATCAATATCGTATGCGCCTCATCAGGACTGAGGCGCACGAGGGGCGTGCCGTCGTTCGGACAGAAACTAAGATACGGGTCGTCGAAGGTGGCGTTACAAACAGGGCATCGCTTCATGCCGGGGGCTCCTGTCTAAACGATTTCGATCTGACTGAAGAAGTAGGCGATCTCAATCGCAGCATTCTCGTCGGAATCCGAACCGTGCGTAGCGTTCTCACCGACTGATGCTCCGAACTCTTTGCGAATCGTGCCGGCATCTGCTTTAGCAGGATCGGTGGCTCCCATTAAATCCCGCCATGCTTTGACAGCGCCGTCCTTTTCCAGAACCAGGACAGCGCAAGGTCCGCTCGACATAAATTCCGTTAAGCCGGGGAAGAACGGTCGCTCACGATGGACGGCGTAAAAACCTTCTGCCTCTTTCAGCGTCATGTGAATTAACTTTAGCGCGCGGATTTGAAACCCGCCATCAAGCATGCGTTGAATGATTGCACCCGTCTTCGCAGCGCGTACTGCATCGGGTTTGATAATTGCGAAAGTACGATTGGTCATTATCGACTATCAGTTCCTCTGTTTGGATTTGGTTTTTGGTCTTTGGATTTTGGTCTTGGGTCTTTGGTCTTCGGTCTCTGGTGTTCGGATGGGGCCTCGAAGCTTAGTCCTTTAGACGACGGCGGATCAGCGAAAGACATCAAAGACCAAAGTCCAAAGACCCAAGACCATTCTTACAGCAGGTCTTTCATCGCCTGGCCAATGTCCGCAGGCGAGTTCACAACATGAATCCCGGCGTCCTGTAAAGCAGTCATCTTCTCCGCCGCTGTTCCTTTCCCGCCCGCGATGATTGCCCCGGCATGGCCCATGCGGCGCCCGGGCGGAGCAGTCTGTCCGGCAATGAAAGCGACGATCGGCTTCGTCACATTATCTTTGGCAAATGCCGCGGCTTCCTCTTCAGCCGACCCGCCGATTTCACCGATCATTACGATGCCATCAGTTTCATCATCCGCCTCGAAAAGCGCGAGCGCGTCCACATGCGTGGTTCCCACAATCGGATCGCCGCCAATGCCGATCGCTGATGATTGTCCCAGGCCAAGTGACGTCAGCTGGCCGACTGCTTCATACGTTAGAGTTCCGGAGCGAGACACCACGCCGACGCGGCCTTCACGGTGGATGTGACCCGGCATAATTCCGATTTTGCACTTACCGGGAGAAATGATGCCGGGACAGTTGGGACCGATCAATCGCGTAGGTTTATCCCGCAAATACTCGCGAACCTTCACCATGTCGAGTGTCGGGATTCCTTCAGTGATGCAAACGACAAGAGCGACTCCGGCATCCGCCGCTTCCATGATCGCGTCTGCGGCAAATGCAGGAGGCACATAGATTACGGAAACGTTGGCCCCGGCTTCCCGCACCGAATCAGCGACGGTGTTGAAGACGGGAATGTTCTCATGTGTCGTACCGCCCTTACCGGGCGTTACGCCACCGACAACGTTGGTTCCATATTCCACCATCTGCTTCGCGTGAAACGTACCTTCTTTCCCAGTCAGCCCCTGCACGACGAGGCGGGTATTTTTATCAACAAGAATGCTCATGATTATTTGGGTTTTTGGTCTTGGGTCTTTGAATTCTTGTTCTAAGTTCGTGCGGACCCCTGATACTTGGTCACTCTGAGTGACTTTTCAATATGTCTCTCAAGGGACGCTGCAAAAACAAAGGCCAAAGGCCCAAGACCAAAGACCTGCTTGGGTGGTTCAATTCAATCTAACTAACCATTTATGAAAGTTCAAACCGCTCACCGTACGATGGCACGGAAGCCGTCCAACCAAATCTTTCTCGAATGCGCGCGGCCATGGCATTCGCTGCCGGCGGTTCGCCATGCGTCAGAAAAGTTTGACGCGGCCCTGTCGGCAATCCCTCCAGCCAACGAATCACTTCCTTCCAATCAGCGTGCGCCGAAAAGCCGCCAATCTTATCCAGGCGGCAACGCACTGGAATTTGCTGACCAAGAACACGAACTTCGGGTTCGCCGTCGAGTATGCGGCGACCGAGAGTTCCGGCCGCCTGGTAGCCGACAAATACAAGGGTCGTGTTCGGATCCGGAACCAGGCGAATCGCATGATGAAGCACGCGACCACCAGTCATCATTCCCGAAGCACTGATGATCACACGCGCACCTTGAGCCTGGTTTAAACTTTTAGACTGCGCCTTCGAAGTCGCGGTGACCATTTTGTTCGTTTGCAGCGGATGCCTTTGGTGCGCCAGAACGCTGGCGTAGTCTTCGTCGTGTTCCTCCCTGCGATTTGTATAGGCTGTTGTTGCGGCGGCGGCCATGGGCGAGTCAACGTAGACCGGCAAGACGGGAATTGCTTTTTCGTCCTCAAGTTCCCTGATCAGATAAATCAATTCCTGAGTCCGGCCCACGGCGAATGCTGGTATCAGAACTACGCCGTCGCGCTTCGCTGCGTCAGTGATGATGCGAGTCAAAGCGTCCTTGGGATCTTCCGGATCATGTAGTCGGTCACCATAAGTCGACTCCACCAGAAGGTAATCGCATTCCGGCGGGGCCACTGGATCGCGAATGATGGGCTGGTCGTAGTGGCCCAGGTCGCCTGAGAACAAAACCCGACGACCAGCCTTATCTGCCCCGGCTCCTTCAATCTCGACGAGCACTAAACTGGAACCGAGAATATGACCCGCGATGCGAAAGCCGGCGCGTATTCCCTTCGCCACTTCAACGGCCACACCGTCATTCGGCAATGGTCGCACAAGCTCAAGTGAGGCAAACGCATCGTCCTCGGTATAAAGCGGCAACGCCGGCTTATGCCGAGTGACTTTGTGACGATTTCGATAATCGGCATCTTCTTCCTGCAAACGGCCCGCGTCGGGCAGAAGAATCTTGAGCAGGTCGGCAGTGCCGCGCGAACCGTAGACGGCTCCTTTAAATCCCTGTCTGACAAGTCGTGGTAGATAGCCAGTGTGATCGATGTGAGCGTGAGTAATAAGGATGGCGTCGATTGCACGCGGATCAAAAGGAGGATCCTGCCAGTTACGCTCGCGCAGTTCCTTCAACCCCTGAAACATGCCGCAGTCCACGAGCACCTTGGCCTGTTCCGTTTCAATCAGATACTTTGATCCCGTGACCGTGCCGACGCCGCCCCAAAATGAAAGTGTTGCCATTAGTTTTCTTAGCCAATCAAATTTGTTCGTTAACGCTGGGCCCTTGTCCGAAGTTTCGCGCTGCAACACCAGCTGTTTGCGTGCCCCAGCGATGGTAACCAACGAAGACAAGGATCGCTGGAATCAAGAGCGCGAGATTGCGCAGCGCGGTCTTTACCCCCAACTGGCTGCCGATGATGCCCCCAAAGCAACCGCACTCTAACGGTTCGCCGTTAAGAACGTAGACGTAGTAAAGCGCGAACCCTGCAAAGCCAAGCAACAGCACCGCCGCACACAACGCACCAATACGAACAGTTCGCGGAATTAACAGTAAAGCTGCAGTGATGAGCTCCGCTACGATGACCGCAATCGTGGCCGGCCACATCCACGTGCGGTAATCAAAACCTGTAGCTGAAATCAATTCCGCAACATTGGCGGCAAAAGCTTGGACGATTGCTAACTTGGCTCCTGCCGTAAATAAAAAAAGCGCAGCTAAAGCGAACCGGCTTAGCTGCACCAGCCATTTCAATACTGACACGGGGACTCGGCGACGCCGCGCCGCCGCAAAATCTTCAGAAGTTTGTTTGTGCATGGTTGCACCAACACCTTCGTTGCTCATGAATACCGCATCTCCGTCTCCGCGTGTATCGCCTTAGGCAGCCAGCGTTACAACTTTTTCAGCTGCGTCTTTCATGCCGTTGGCCACGGTGAAGTTCAAACCCGACTCCCGGATCACGCGCTGCCCTTCTTCAACATTAGTTCCTTCCAGGCGCACCACGACGGGAACTTTTATCCCCAGGTTCTTCGCGGCTTCGACGACGCCACGCGCTACCATGTCGCAGCGGACAATCCCACCGAAGATATTAATCAAGACTGCTTTCACGTTTTGATCGGCTAAGAGAATGCGAAACGCAGCTTCGACTCGCTCTTGCGAAGCGCCCCCGCCAACATCCAGAAAGTTTGCCGGCTCGCCTCCCGCGAGTTTGATGATGTCCATCGTCGCCATTGCCAGCCCGGCGCCGTTAACCATGCAGGCAATGTTGCCGTCGAGCTTGATGTAGTTGAGATCAAATTTCGAGGCTTCAATTTCGAGGGGCTCTTCTTCGTTTAAGTCGCGTAAGTCGAGAAACTCTTTGTGCCGAAAGAGCGCATTATCGTCAAAGTTGACCTTCGCATCGAGTGCGATCAGGCGCCCATCTTTTGTCAGGAGGAAAGGATTAATTTCCAAAAGCGACGCGTCCATCTGTTCGTAAGCGGTGTAAAGCGACTGCATGAACTTCACCGCCTGAGTGATTAACGACGCCGGCAGGCCCAGACCAAAAGCTAGCTTTCGCGCCTGGAATGAGCGAAAGCCCACTGCTGGATCAATCGTCTCTTTCAGTATTTTTTCCGGGGTCGTGCTGGCGACCTCCTCGATATCCATCCCTCCAGCTGATGACGCCATGAACACTGTACGACCAGAAGCCCGATCAAGAACCACGCCGAGGTAGAACTCCGTATCGATAGGCAATCCTTCTTCGATCAACAACACGCGAACCTGCCGACCTTCGGGTCCGGTCTGATGCGTGACGAGAGTCATCCCTAACATTTGGCGGGCAATCTCGCGGGCTTCATCGGCACTCTTCGCGAGTTTCACACCACCACCTTTCCCGCGACCCCCCGCATGGATTTGTGCCTTGACAACGACAATCTCAGTTCCCAGTTCTTTCGCCGCGTGATATGCCTCTTCCGGCGAACGCGCGACCAAACCACGCGGGACTGGAACACCGAACTTACTTAGCAGTTCCTTACCTTGATACTCATGAATCTTCATGCGAAGTCCCCGACAACGAATCGATTTTTTTCGGAAGTTTTAATGTTGGAGCGCAGTGAGTGTAGCCGCCAAGCGTGTTAACGGGCAAGTTAACCCAATTCAATGAGGCGCCACAAAAGCGTTTGCTATGCTCTCCGCGCAAGGAGGCCATTCGATGAGCGAAGTTACAGTAACCTCTCTGTCCAATCTACAGAACGAAGTGCGCTACGGCGCCGACCACTCTTTCATCACCGACGAACCAATTTCAGCTGGAGGTGAAGATGCCGGCCCTGATCCTTATGTCTTGATCCTCTCGGCGCTGGGAAGTTGTATTTCGATGACCACGATGCTCTATGCGCGGCGAAAAGGTTGGCCCCTGGAAAAGGTGTCCGTGCGCTTACGTCAAGAAAGAATTCATGTGCGTGATTGCGCCGACTGCACTGGGACCGATGAAGGTTATGTGCATCGAATTGAGCGCGCAGTTTCTTTCACAGGGGAGTTGACTGAGGAGCAGCACACGCGGCTGCAAGAGATCGCGCACAAGTGTCCGGTGCACAAAACTCTTACGTCGGAAATTGTGATCGCGGAACTTAGGGAATAGTCAGTCGTCAGTGGTCAGTTTTAAGTCTCAGGTCTCAAGTCTCAGGTTACTAATTCGTAGCCCGGACCACTTGAGACCGGAAACTCGAAACTTGAAACGTGAAACTTCAGACCTCAGGCCTCAGACTTGAGACTTGAGACTTGAGACCTGAGACCAAAAAAGGCTCCCGCCTACGAAATCGGAAGCCTTTCCAAATCTGGTCGGGACGACTGGATTCGAACCAGCGACCTCACGCACCCCAAGCGTGCGCGCTACCAGGCTGCGCCACGTCCCGTTGTGTGATCAAAGTATGTCTTGAAACTGGAATTGTCAAAGCGACTACTGCGACGGGGGCTATTACTTTTTTGAAGAGGCGAAAGCTTTGTTCTGCTTCTCGAGCAGCGCCAGTATTTCTCGCAGCTCAGAAGCAACTTTTTTCAAGGCCTCGCGGTCTTCAGCGGTCTTAGGCGTCGCAGCGGCGGCGGCTCGCACACGGGGCGCATCGTTGTCATGATTGGCCGATTCCTCACGCGCGGCGCCTTCATCAGCAGATCTTAATTTGCCACCGCGGATTTCGTAAGCTAATCGTTTTTTCGCTCCAGCGATGGTGTACTGATCTTCGTAAAGCAATTCCTTGATGCGCAGCGCCATCTCCACATCGCGCCTTCGATAGACGCGTTGGCCCGCACGATTCTTCTGTGGCGCGAGCATGGGAAACTCGGATTCCCAATAACGAAGCACGTGCGCTTGCACCCCAGCGAGCTCACAGACTTCGCCGATTTTGAAGAACAGTTTTTCGGGAATCACAACCGCCGGTTGACTCATAAAGCTCAATTCGTGCTCGTGGATTTTCTCGATATGCTGGCGTCGGGGTTTTTGACTTTTATTAACGGCGAGATGGCCAGCAGACAGGAGACCGGGGCATGTTACTGTCCAGCATTTGCCGTGTCAACAGTTATATTTACGTCCGCTTAGTTAAAACTCTTTCTTAAAGGTAATGTCTAAAGAACGGGATTTTCCACACTGTTTCCACAAACGAGATCGAGTCGCCAGCTGGCTTCAAATGAAGCTTGATTGGCGTTCGGATCGCTGGCGTCTTGTCCCCGCTCCAAGGGGTCAGTCGATTTGATCACTCATCTCCTAATCTGACTCTGATAGGGTTTGAAATTGTAGGGGCGGCACTCGGTGCCCGCCCCGCGTTTGGAGATTAGAGGGCACCCACGCAGGGACGCCTTTACGTCTGTTTTCAAAATTAGGACACCTTAACTTTCAGCCGGTAGACTCACCTTAGCTCGCAAGCTATAATCACGCGCATACCCCCATCAGATCGGCCGCACCTCGGAGGTTCATTGCAGACAGTGACAACGTCACCAACCGTTTTCCGCCTCGCCTCGCGGCTTGATGAGATTGGCTTTTCCGACATTGTAAATATTCGAAATCGCATCATGAAGCTGCGCGCTTCCGGCGCCACCGTCTATCAATTTGAAGGCGGCGAGCCTTACATGAACACGCCCGACTTCATCAAAAAAGCGATGGCGCGCGCAATCGAAGAAAATAAAACTCGCTACGCACCTTCATCCGGAATTCCGGAATTGCGTGCCGCGATCGCTGCCAAGCTGCGCGAGAAAAACCGAATCCCTGCCGCAGACAAAGATGTGATTGTTTTGAATGGAGGCATGCAAGGGCTCTTCGGCGCGTTTCAATCGGTGGTAAATCCTGGCGAAGAGGTTTTGATCTTTTCACCTTACTGGACGCCGATTAAAGATCTCGTATATCACTGCGAGGGCAAGCCCGTCCTCGTGCCCACAAAGAGTGCGCGGCGCGATGGCTTTGAGGCAACGCTCGCGCGCTTAACCAACGATCGCACGCGCGTCATCTACTTCAACACGCCACAAAATCCGACCGGAGTTGTCTTCACACCCGATGAAGCCCACGCTGTTGCGCGGTTTGCTCAGGCACGCGATCTGATCGTGATTGCTGACGAGGCCTACGAAGATCTCGTTTACGACGGCGAGCACTTCTCCATTGCTTCAATCGACGGCATGTTTGACCGAACGATTACCTGCTTCACTTTTTCTAAGTCGTATGCGATGACCGGTTGGCGACTGGGCTATGCGGTTGCGAGTGAACCGTGGATGACGGGACTAAAGAAGACGATACTCTATTCCTCTAACGGTGTATCAACTCCAACACAGTGGGCCGGACTCGCAGCTTTTACTAATCATTCAAATCTTCTTGAAGAACACACCCGCGCTTACCGGCAGCGACGCGATCTGTTATTCGCCGGCTTGAACGAACTTGGTCTCACTTGTGAGCAGCCGGCTGGCGCCTTCTATGCCTTTCCCGACGTCTCGCGAGTTAGCCGTGACAGCCGGGAGGCGGCGGAAATACTTCTCGACCGAGCCCAGGTAGCAACAGTTCCCGGCGTAGTCTTTGGCGAGCACGGTGAAAGTCATCTGCGCTTTTCTTTTTCTACCTCACTGGAAACGATTGAGGCCGGACTCGAGTCATTGCGACGTAACCTTAGCTAAGGACGAGGAATGAAGGATGAAGAGCAGCGGCGGATTGGCTTCACTTCTTCAAAACGCTCCAGCCCGCAGCGCAACGAATTCGATCTGATTCGCTCAGTTAGACAACGAGTGGATAGTCAATCCCTTCCAGCAAGACACCAACCGCATCACGCCTCCCTGCTCCAGGGAATTGGGGATGATGGTGCTGTAATCAAGCAGCAGTCCGGCCGTGAGACAGTCATCACCACCGATTTACTGGTGGAAGATATCGACTTCCGACGTGACAGCACCCCCGCTGCTCTGCTCGGGCACAAGGCCCTCGCTGTTTCCCTTTCGGATCTTGCGGCAATGGGTGCGCGCCCGCGCTGGTCACTCCTGGCCCTCGGCATTCCGCAGGACTTGTGGGAAAGCGAGTTTTCCGATCAGTTTTACCAGGGATTCTTCAGACTAGCCGAGCGATATGACGTGCGCCTAATCGGCGGCGATGTCTCGCGAACTTCCGAAAAACTAGTTATCGATTCTATTGCCCTCGGCGAATGCGTCGCGGAACGCTCGGTGTACCGCTCCGGCGCTCGCCCGGGTGATTTGCTTTATGTGACCGGTTCGCTTGGCGCTGCGGCGGCGGGTCTGCGATTGATTGAACGAGGCGCGCGCGTCGGGCAGGAACATGCGGATGAACCGGAATGGAAGCTGGTCCAGGAGCTGTTGTTACGCCAGCTTTGTCCGGAACCACGTGTAGGTTGGGGTCTAGTACTGGGAGAAGAACGACTAGCTTCAGCAATGATCGACATAAGCGATGGCTTGTCGTCAGACTTGAATCACCTCTGTAGCGAGAGCAACGTCGGCGCGCTAGTGCACGCTAACCAGCTTCCCGTCGATGCGCCCGTTGCCGATCTTTGCGGCAGGCGCGCTCTCGATCCCTTGCGGCTGGCGTTGCACGGAGGTGAAGATTTTGAACTCTTGTTTACGGCTGCGCCGGACAAGGCTGCCAACCTGCCCCGCAAGGTGGATGGCGTTTCGATTACTTGTATCGGCGAGATTAGAGAGGCAACCGCGGGCGTGAAGATTTCCGAGGGTTCAAGAATCTGGGAATTAGAGCCCCAAGGCTGGCAACACTTCGGCGCTTGATTGAGTGTGTTCTTGAGCGCTAGCCGGTCCCTCCCGTTTAGCGGTTGGACTTTCGCCTGACTTTCGTTTTAAGTTCTCTTAAAAGATACGCCTTTCTAAATGCCAACCTAATGCTTAGATTTCGCAACACTCTTTCCGGAAAGATTGAAGAATTTCGTCCCATGCGCGAGGGCGAGGTCAGCATGTATTACTGCGGCCCGACGGTTTGGGAATATGGACACATCGGAAATTTCCGTTCCAACGTGAACGCCGACATTCTGCGTCGCTACCTGAAGTTCAAAGGATTCAAAGTAACGCACGTGATGAACATCACGGACGTTGAGGATCGGATCATCGCCAAGTCGCAGGAAGCCGGACTGACCATTGACGAGTACACCGCAAAATACATCGAGGCGCTCTGGGAAGATTCCGACGCTCTCGGTATCGAACGTCCGGATGTTGTGCCGCGCGCGACGCGCCACATTCCGGAAATGGTTGCTTTGATCGAACGACTGCTGCAAACCAGCCACGCCTACAAGTCAGACGGTTCAATCTATTACCGCATTACGTCATTTCCCGATTACGGCAAACTTTCCAAAATTAACTTCGCCGGCAACATCGTCGGCGGCAGCGAGCGCATCGATACGGATAAGTATGAGAAGGAAGATGCGCGCGACTTCGCGTTGTGGAAAGACTCCAGCAACCCGAAGGAGCCCGGTTGGGACTCTGCGCTTGGCCGCGGGCGCCCGGGCTGGCACATCGAGTGTTCAGCGATGTCGATGAAATATCTGGGAGAGACTTTCGACATCCACGCTGGGGGAATCGATCTCGTTTTTCCCCACCACGAGAATGAGATCGCGCAGAGCGAAGGAGCGACGGGTAAGCAGTTTGTCCGTTACTGGATTCACTTTGAACATCTCAAGGTCGAGGGTGAAACAATGTCGAAGTCGAAAGGAAACTATTTCACCTTTCGCGACATTGCCGCTAAAGGCTATTCGCCAGTCGCGGTGCGTTACTTCCTGCTAAGCGTTCCTTATAGCAAGCAACTCAATTTCACTTTCGAGGCCCTTTCCGGTGCGGAAAAGACTGTTGCAGGTCTCCGGGACTTTCGCGCGCGTTTGAGTGAAGCCAAGACCGAGCCGGGCGTAAACGAAGCGCTGCGCGAAGCTGGGGAACGCGCGCTCCGTGAATTCGAAGATGGGATGGATGACGACCTGAACACCTCGGTCGCACTCGCCGCCATTCATAATCTGACGCGCGACGTTAATACCGCCCTCGCACGCAAACAGGTGCGCGCCGAAAACCAGCGCGAAATTCTCGAGTTGCTCGGGAGATTCGACACCGTCCTCAATGTTTTTGGTGACAATGGTGCTGCATCACTCGATGCTGAAATTCAGGTTCTGATTGAGGAGCGGCAGGAAGCGCGACGGCGACGTGACTTCGCGCGCGCAGATGAGCTACGCGACGAACTGCTGCAGCGGGGGATAGTTTTGGAGGATACGAAGGACGGAGTGCGATGGAAGCACAAGTAGGCAATAGTCAGCAGTCAGACTTTTAGGTTCGCCTTTCATGAAAGATATTCAACTCGAAACTGATCGACTCTTGCTGCGACAGTGGCGCCTCGAAGACTTTGAGACCTACGAGAAGATGTGCGCCGATGAAGAGATCATGCGCTACATCGGCGGCAAGGCTTTAACTCGGATCGAAGCCTGGCGGCACATGGCCTACCTGATCGGACACTGGGAGCTGCTCGGCTATGGCCACTTTGCGGTCGAAGAAAAAGCGTCGGGGAAATTCGCCGGTCGTATTGGCTTCCTCAATCCGGCCGGCTGGCCCGCCTTCGAAATCGGCTGGACTCTTGGCAGAGAGTTTTGGGGGAAGGGTTATGCAATTGAAGGAGCGCGCCGAGCGCTCGCTTATGCTTTTAATGACCTGGACCAACCTCACGTTATCAGTTTGATCCATCCGGAGAACAAAGCGTCCATGAGCGTCGCGGAAAAACTCGGAGAAAAAGTCGAAGGTCAAACCGAAGTGCTTGGCATTCCCGTGCTGATTTATGGGATCGACCGGCCCGCTGATGTCTCCAGTTAAGAATACACGGCCGCTCATCGCTCTTCTGCAACTTGCTTATTCGGGAGAGCTTGCGGCAGCATACGCGTACCGCGGACACTGGAAGTCTGTTAGTGATCCTGAAGAACGGCGCCGCATTGAAGAGATTGAGCGGGAGGAATGGCATCATCGCAAACTCGTGGGCGAGATGCTTGCCGACTTGCACGCCAAACCCGACCCGTCTCGAGAACGGCGTGCTGCAATCATTGGCCGCGCCCTCGGGTTCGGCTGCCACATCTCGGGTTGGCTGGGGCCGATGTACGGAGCGGGACGTCTGGAAAGCCGCAACATTCGCGAGTATGAGACTGCAGCCAGGCTGGCACATGAGTGCGGACGTGACGATTTTATTGATTGCCTATTGACGATGGCGGAAACCGAATGGGAGCATGAGCGCTACTTTCGTTCCCTCGTTTTGAAACATCGCCTCGCGAAGTATCTTCCTATTTGGCCTGAGCCCCCGGGCAAGGACTCCATTCGCCGGGCTCGGTCGCAGTCGATTTCCTAACTGGATGATGCGAGATGCGGGGCATAGGCGCTGGCTAACTCTAATAAATACAGCTAACTCTTGCTCATCGATAGAACAACAGTAATGTTAGACTCCCAAACATCGTCATCACTTTTCGGCGCACTTTTACATAACTATTACATACGAACCTCTCCCTCGGGACTAGGATGGCACCGATTTCCCGCCCCAAACCTATTTCGCTGACTTGGTGCAGCAGCCTTTGCGCTGGAAGCGGTTCTTGAAACTCTGCTGCAAGGAGCATGCTAATGAAAGTCCTTTTAATTAACCCTGAGTTTCCCGATACCTATTGGAGTTTTCGGCATGCACTTGCGTTCGAAGGGAAACGCTCCGCCTATCCTCCGCTCGGGCTCTTAACTGTAGCGGCAATGCTGCCGCGCTCATGGGAGAGACGTCTGGTTGATATGGAAGTCAGGCGCCTGAAAGATTCGGACATCGAGTGGGCTGACATGGTTTTCGTCACGGCGATGCTGATCCAGAAGGACGCGCTCGGACGAGTGGTGGATCGCTGCAAGGCTCTGGGAAAACGCGTCGTAGTTGGCGGGCCCTATGTTTCAACGAGCTCAGAGAAACTGCCACAAGCCGATCACATTTTCATCGGCGAAGCGGAAACAACATTGCCGCAGTTCATCGAGGACCTGGAGCGAGGCGAAGCCAAAGCCACTTATCATGCCTCCGAACGCCCGCCCCTCTCGCTCACGCCACTTCCGGACTTTGAGCTGGCAGAGTTGAATCGATATTCGGCAATGTCAGTTCAGTATTCTCGCGGGTGTCCCTTCTCGTGTGAGTTTTGCGACATCATTGAGATTTATGGCCGCGTGCCCCGCACCAAAAGTAATCAGCAGATGATTGCCGAGCTTGATAAGTTGAAGAGCATTGGCTGGCGAGGAACTGTTTTCGTCGTTGATGACAACTTCATTGGCAACAAGCGCAACGTTAAGAAACTCCTTCCGGAGCTCGTGGCGTGGCAAAAGCAGAACGACTTTCCCTTTTCACTGTTAACAGAAGCGAGCGTGAATCTTGCCGATGATGACGCGTTGTTGGATACGATGCGAGCTTCGGGATTTCGCCGCGTCTTCCTCGGAATTGAAACGCCTGTTGAGGAGAGCTTGAAGGAGGCGCAGAAGTCGCAGAATCGCGGCAACTTGCTCGAGTCGGTTAAGAAGATTCAGAGTTACGGCATGGAAGTGATGGCCGGATTTATCGTCGGCTTCGACAACGATCCTGAAGACATTTTCGAGCGGCAGATCGATTTCATTCGCGAGAGTGCTATCCCACTCGCGATGGTTGGACTCCTGACCGCGCTCCCTGACACACAGCTCTGGCGCCGGCTGAAGAAGGAAGGACGTCTGCTCGTCGAAAGCAGTGGCAACAACACCAGCGATTGTCTGAATTTTGTTCCGCGGATGGATTCACGACTTTTGGTGGAGGGCTATCGCTCGATTCTGCGGACGATCTACAGCTCGCGCGAATACTATGAGCGCGCTTTGGAAACTTTGCGGCGCGTTTCGGGAACACCGCCCGAGCCCAGCCACTACAGCATCAGAGGTGGCCTGATGGCTTTTACTCGAATCATTGTGAGGCTGGGTGTGCTTGACCATGAGCGGCGGGAGTTCTGGAAATTTTTTGGGAGTACGCTGGCCCACCATCGGGAACAGTTTGCGCATTCGATGCGGCTCGCAGTGATGGGCTATCACTTCCGCAAACTCAACGACAGCATCTAGGAAGTTGGAGAAACTGAAACCGCCAAGCCGCAAAGAGCCGCAGAGTACGCCAAGAAGATAAAACGAACTTGGTGCTTTGAACTTTGTTCGCTAATGAAACTTGAGTGTCAGAAATTACGGGTGAAACGGCTGAAGCATTTGATGGTCGAAAGCCGCTGAAACTGCTCAAGCAAAGTACTAAGCCCAGAGCACAAAGCACTAAGTTCGTTTTATCTGCTTGGCGTGCTCTACGGCTCTTTGCGGCTTGGCGGTTTCATTTTTCAATGAAGAATGAGAAATGACTAGATCAATCGCTCTCGTTCTGGCTCTTATCTTTTGCGCACCCGTCTCGCAAGCACAACAACCGATTCAGCGTCGTCAACTCGCCGCCGAAGTGAAAGCCGAATTCCTGCACGCCTGGCAGGGGTATAAGAAATACGCCTGGGGTCATGATGACTTGAAGCCTCTGAGCAAGTCTTACCACGATTGGTATGCGCAGCCACTCCTGATGACTCCGGTTGATGCCCTCGACACGCTCATCATCATGGGGTTCAAGGAGGAAGCAGCGCGGACGAAGCAATACATCCTCGTGAATCTCTCCTTCGACAAAGATATCTACGTTCAAAATTTTGAGATCACAATTCGTCTGCTGGGCGGCTTGCTTTCGGCTTACGAGCTGACGGGCGACAGAAGGCTGCTCAGGCTCGGGGAAGATCTTGGAAACAGACTGCTGCCGGTCTTCAACTCGCCAACTGGTTTGCCATATCGCTACGTGAACCTGCGCACCGGCAAAGTCCGTGGTGAAGTCACCAATCCCGCAGAGACGGGCACACTGCTCATGGAGTTCGGCACGCTCAGTAAACTTACCCGCAAACCGGTCTTTTATGAAAAAGCGAAACGCGCGTTAGTGGAAACTTATGCGCGCCGCTCGCCCCTCGGATTGATAGGAACGAGAGTTAACGTCGAAACCGGTAAATGGACGAACACCGATAGTCACATCAGCGCTGAGATTGACAGCTATTACGAATACCTTCTGAAGTGCTGGTTGCTCTTCGACGATCAGGATTGCAAAAGGATGTGGCAGGAAAGCATTAAGGCAATCAATCGGTATCTGGCAGACGAGCCGAGACGTCCGGCCGGGCCGCGGGTTAACCGTGAACTTTGGTACGGCCATGCCGACATGAATAGCGGTAAACGCACGGCTACGGTCTATGGTGCTTTGGACGCTTTCTTTCCCGCGGTTCTGGCTTTATCCGGCGATCTCAATCGCGCGTCGCGGCTGCAAGCGTCTTCTTTCAAGATGTGGAACCAGCACGGCATCGAACCGGAAGAGTTTGACTATGAAAAGATGCAAGTAGTTTCCGCCGGTTATCCGCTCCGACCCGAGATTGTTGAATCAACCTATTATCTTTTCCATTACACAAAGGATCCGCGTTACCTGCGGATGGGAGAATCGCTCTTCCGCGATTTTGTGAAGCACTGCCGCAGCGAAGCCGGATACGCGGCGCTCAAGAGCGTAGTCACGAAAGAAAAATCCGACTCGATGCAAAGCTTTCTCTTTGCCGAAACCTTCAAGTATTTCTATCTGCTATTCGCGCCGCCGCAGACACTCAACTTCGATCAAGTTATTTTCAATACCGAAGCCCATCCGATGCGCAGAGGTCAATGAAACGGACGGCTGAACGTCTGGCTATCGTTTCCTGACGGTCAAATTAGATTAGCCGGCAACTTGAAAAGTCTCTGACTGCAGGTGCGCGGCAAGTTTTTGACTTGCCGAAACTGCGCAATCTAGATTTGAGGTCTCCGACCGAAGGATTCAGCACCTTGGTCATAGACCGCGCGGATGAGTTCGCTTCCACGGCAAGTCAGAGACTTGCCGCGCACCGGAAGTCAGAGACTTAATCCCGCTCGACGGGGTTAATGCTCCGCGCACCGGAAGTCAGACTTAAGCCCGCTCGACTGGGTTTGATTCCTTCCATCATCAATTCTTCCTTTTCATTTATTGAAGAAGATACAAAAAGGCGCGACATCGCTGTCACGCCTTTACTTGAGGGTGCTGTTATCTCCTAATTCTTTTCCCCACCGCCTTCCCGGGGCGGTCCACCGTGACGACGGTATTCTTTGCCACCTCGTTTGTGCATCTCCTCAGCTTTGACGCGCTGTTCCGGCGTCAGCAGGCTGAAAACCTTCGCCTTCATCCGTTGATGCTCGACGATTTGATCTCCATGAATCTGTGCCTGCTGGTTCGCAATTTCACGAACCTTGGTTTCATCGAACTGGCCATTAGCAGTGGCCGCTTCGAGCTGTTTGTGAAGCTCATCCATCTTCTGATGGCGAGCTTCTTCACTTGCCTGAACCCCGTCCATCAAGGCTTTGATTTGGGTCTTCTGGTCTTCAGACAAACCCAACACCTTGGCCATGTGCTCCATCATTTCCGGACTTGGTCCATGCCGTCGCTCCGAGCGGCCATGACCACCCTGGAAATGGTTAAAACGCAACCCAGCCTGGGCCGTCGCGAAAACTGCGGCTGCGATCACTAACACCGCAATCCCACTAATAACGAGTACTCGTTTTCTCATTTTTGATCTCCTTACTTTTTGCTGCCGACCAACTAGACTAGCTGCTCGTGCTTACGCCACCCTTATACGCGAAGCATTCGGGCGCCGACGTAAAGAGTTGGTTAACCAAACGTAAAGTTTTGTAAATGAACAGCGCCGCCGTCTGACACTTCTTTACAAAGCGCTACACGCTCGTGGGCTACAATACAGGTCGAATGCGCCACAACTTTTATGGAACGAATTCTCATCATTGACGACGACACAGCGTTGTGCGAATTGGTCGGCGAGTACCTTGAGCCGCTTGGTTTCACTGTTGAAGCCGTGCATCGAGGCGACACGGGCGCCGAACGCGCGCTGCGGGCCGAACACGACCTGATTCTGTTGGACGTAATGTTGCCGGGGCAAAACGGTTTTGAAGTGCTGCGGCAGATCCGCGAGTCGTCGAAGATTCCGGTTCTCATGCTCACCGCACGCGGAGACGATGTCGATCGAATCGTCGGGCTCGAAATCGGCGCGGACGATTACCTGCCGAAACCATTTAATCCGCGCGAACTGGCGGCACGCATCCGGGCAATTTTGCGGCGCAGCAGCGGCCGCGACGACGCTGAAGGTGCTCCCACCATTGTCGTGGGCGATGTCGAAATGGAATTAGGGACGCGCCTGGTGCGACGTTCGGGGAAAATAGTTGAACTGACGGCAGTGGAGTTTGAAGTACTTGAGAAGCTACTTCGCGCTGCCGGCCGGATCACGACTCGTGAAGATTTGTCACGTGACGTCTTAGGTCGCGGCACCTCGCCTTTTGATCGCAGCATCGATATGCACATTAGCAACCTGCGAAAAAAATTAGGCCATCTGATCGGTCCGGCAGAACGCATCAAGACGGTGCGCGGCGTCGGTTACATCTACGCTCAGCCCGGTGTCAACAAAGGAGCCTAGCCAATTTGTTTCGCAGTCTCTTCTTAAAAATCTTTCTTTGGTTCGGCCTAGCCATGGTTTCAATGGTCCTCGCCACGATTGTCGTTCAGTACTTTAGGTTTCGCGAGCCGCCACGGCAGTCGCAGCGCGAAGCCGCTGATCCCGCATTAGTCGAAAGCTCGAGAATGGCAGTCGACACTTTCGAGCGCGAGGGAAAAGCCGCGTTGATTAGCTACATGGATCAGATGGAGCAACGCGCCAGCATGCGTGTGTTCCTGTTTGATCGCGAACTGAATGAGCTGTCCGGACGACGCACGCCGTACGGCGCACGCGAAATAGCCCAGCGTGTACTCAACAGCAACTCACCAGAGTTTGCGCCGACTGAGTTTTCTCCGCTCGTTGCTCGCCCGGTTACAGGGGCAAACGAAACCCGTTATGCGTTTGTAGCAGAATTACCGCGTCGGCAACCGCCGCCTTTGATACATCACGTCATGCATATTCTCGGACTGATTTTGGTCGGAGGTGCATTCTGTTATTGGCTGGCGCGCTATCTGACAGCCCCCGTCAAGAAACTCCGAATCGCAACGCAGGAGTTGGCGCGGGGTAATCTTTCGGCGCGTGTGGGTCGTTCGGGTAGCCGGAGAGACGAGTTAGTCTCCCTTGGTTCTGATTTTGACTTGATGGCGGAACAGATTGAATCACTTGTCCAAGCGCAGCGGCGTTTGTTCGGCGACATTTCGCACGAATTACGATCGCCGCTTGCGCGTTTGAACGTAGCCCTGGAGTTGGCAAGGCAACGTTCAGGAGCCGAAGCCGCGAGTGCCCTGGCGCGGATTCAGCGCGAAGCTGAGAACCTCAACGAAATGATCGGCCAGCTCTTAACACTCACGCGCCTACAAACCGGCGCGCGGGAGATTCAGAAGTCGACATTTGATTTGTGTCGCCTCGTACGCGAAATTGCCGAAGATGCGGAGTTTGAAGCGCAGAGCGGAAACCGTGCCGTGAAACTAGAGAGCGACCCTCCCTGCGCTTTCACGGGCAACGAACAGCTGCTGCGACGCGCAATTGAGAACGTCGTGCGCAACGCCGTTCATTACACGCCGGGAGGAAGCAGCATAGAAATAGCCGTTAGGCGTGCCTCATCGGAAACTAATCATGATGCGATTGCGATTTCAGTGCGCGATCATGGCCCGGGCGTCCCTGAATCAGCGCTGGAGGAAATCTTCCGGCCGTTCTATCGCGTGGACGATGCGCGAGATCGCGAGGCCGGTGGTGTGGGACTAGGACTCGCAATCGCCGAACGCGCTATCCTGCTGCACGGAGGAACCGTGAGCGCTGCGAATGCTGCTGACGGCGGATTGATCGTAACGATCACTTTAAACAGTGGCGAGGGAAGCAAGACGCCAGGTCCAAAGTAAATCACTTAGGTGGTTTAGAACCTCAGTAACCTTCCTTACCAAGCGTCCACTTTTCTTCTGAGTTGAGCACGGTAGCGTTTTTGTGCCTACTATGAAACAGTGAGGGCACAAGGTTCAGCCGTCAATTTCTTAATTGCAACGGAACAAAGCATGGCATTGAAACGCATTCGTCCACCATTGAGTAAATCGCTGGTCTGGTGTTTGACGCTGCGTTGCCCCGCTTGCGGCGGGATGCGAATCTTCGCGCGTCCTTTTCAGGTGAAGGAACGTTGCGAATCGTGTCGTGTCATCTTCAAACGCGAAGAAGGATTCTTTGTCGGCGCCATCATGGTGGCGGTTGTAACGACAGAGGCCGTCATCGTATTGGCCTACCTCATTTCATTGCCTATCGTTTCCGGCCATTACGACCTCGTCATTGGTGTCCTCCTGGTTCTCGCCCTCCTCTTTCCCGTTGCCTTCTTTCATCACAGCTGGAGCATCTGGTTAAGCTTCGATCACTTCATCGAAGGTTTGCCTATGGGATCGCGGGCCTCGCGCCCACACTGATCGCGGATGTCTTGAACTTATTTACCAATGATGCGGCAGGGCCCCCCTTCCTGATCTGAAAGGTGCTCCAGCTGAGTGTCCTTCTTGGGCTTGAAATCTACGGAGGTCGAACGGGGCAACTAACCTGTCTTGATCTGTGTTATCCGAGAAAATCTGTGGCTGAGTTTTACTCGCGTTTCGCGATTCATTGCTGGCGAGACGCCCGCGATCCCCTCGCGCTTCGCGCGCATCCCGGGAGAGACGCTGCGATCCCAGTTCTCTCCTCATTGATAATTTGCAGCCTGAACGTGTAAAATCCGCTCATGTTTAAGCGCGCAATGCATACCCTTCCGCTTCAATCCCGCGCGAATCTCTTCGCTGACTAGTCACATTTAACCAACGCTGCGTTTCATTTTTTCCAGAATTACTCAGGGAAGTTGTCATTTTCCTGACCACCTATCAAGAGCGAGCGATTAAGGAGAGAAACAAATGTCTAGCACCACTTTGGCGCCACCGCGTCGACCCGCCATCAAAACCGCGCTGCCCGGGCCAAAAGGCAAAGAAATCATCGAAGCCGATGCGCAATTCGTTAACCCGTCGTATCCCCGGCCCTCTTTCAAATTAGTTGCCGAACGTGGCGAAGGCGTTTGGGTTGAAGACGTCGATGGAAACATTTTTCTCGATTGCAATGCCGGCGTGGCGGTTTGCTCAACCGGACACTGTCATCCGGAAGTAGTCGAGGCGATTCAACGCCAGGCCGAACAATTGATTCACATGTGCGGGACTGATTATTACTACCGGCACATGCCCGCGCTTGCGCAGAAACTCGACGAGATTGTTCCGGTTCCCTCGCCGACGCGAACACACTTCGCCAATAGCGGCACAGAAGCGGTAGAGACCGCCTTGAAGCTGGCGATGCATGCAACCGGACGCGAAAAGTTCATTGCGTTCTTTAACAGCTTTCACGGACGCACACTCGGCTCGCTTTCACTTACTTCATCCAAGTCAGCGCAACGCCTCGGTTTCAAGCGTCAGGCGCTGGATGTGGTTCACGTTCCGTATCCCAACGAGTTTCGCAACCCGTTTCGTGCGGAAGACTGTGGTGACGGAGGAGCTGGTCAGGGCGCGCTGCATTGGATTGAGGAACGTTTGTTCAAAACTACTACGCCGCCGCAGGAAGTTGCTGCAATCATCGTTGAGGCAGTGCAAGGCGAAGGCGGATACGTGCCGGCGCCAAAAAACTTCCTGCTGGGCCTGCGCCGGATTTGCGACGAACACGGAATTCTTTTAGTGGTTGATGAAGTGCAGAGCGGCATGGGCCGTACCGGGAAAATGTTCGCCAGCGATCATCATGAGCTCAAGCCCGACATTGTTTGCATTGCGAAGGGTATCGGCTCCGGACTGCCAATCGGTGCGACCGTAGCTCGCGCGTCATTGATGGATTGGAAGCCCGGCGCGCACGCTTCAACCTTCGGCGGAAACCCTGTTTGCATCGCGGCAGCCTTGAAGACGATTGAGTTGTTACAGGGTGGTCTCGTGCAAAATAGCGCTGAAGTAGGCGGCTATTTGAAGGGCGAGCTGCAAAAGTTGATGCAGAAGCACGACTGCATTGGAGACGTGCGTGGCTTAGGGATGATGCTGGGAGTCGAGTTTGTAACTGACAAGAAAACCAATACGCCTGCTCCGGAACTTCGTGATCGCGTTGAGGTGGCTTGCTTTGAGCGCGGACTAATTATTCTGGGAGCGGGTTCGAATGCAATTCGTTGGTCGCCTCCGCTCATCCTGACGAAAGAAAACGTTGACGTTGCGATCGAAATCTTCGATCAAGCGATCACAGCCGCAAAGTAGAAGGATGAGCGTGCAAAGCACGGTAAGCGTAAAGCCTGGGGCGTAAGCCCCAGGTAAGCTTCGGAGAAATAGAGAGTCCGCATAGCGGACGGCAGTTTCAATGAATTACTGTCGTCCACTACGCGGACTCAATGATAATTGGGTTACACGATCCTGGGCCTTACGCCCCAGGCTTTACGCTTGCGCGTGCTTCGCACGCTATATCGAACTTAGCTTATTCTCAATTTCTTTCATCCTGGCCTTCAGCCTTTCCTCATCAATACCCGCTAAACTCCCATCACGATAGAGTTCCTTGCCGGCAACCACGGTCAGAACCACATCGCGCCCAGTAGACGAAAAGATAAGCGTACTGACCGGATTGTACGACGGCTGCTGATGCGTACCAGCGAATGAAACCACGGCGAAGTCTGCCTGACAGCCCTCGCGCAGTTCACCAATCTGACCCTCAAATCCGACGGCTCGCGCTCCGCCCACGGTCATTGCGTAAAGGGCATCATGGGCGTCCAAAGTAATTGATTGTTCCCTCGCCGCTCGCGCGCAGAGCACCGCGAAACGTGCTTCCTCAAGTAAGTCGCTCGTGTTGTTGCTTGCTACAGAATCGCTACCCAGTCCCACCCGAAGTTTGCGTCGCACAAATTCTGCGAACGGCGCTCGCCCATGACCGAGCTTGGCGTTGGACTTAGGGCAGTGAGCAATGCGCGCTTGGGTTTCAGCGATGATGTCGAGGTCGTCAGCGTCGACATTAATGCAATGTGCCAGAAGCGGCCGCGTCTGCAAGACGCCGTGCTGGGCCAGGTATTTGATCGACGAGAGCGCTGGCACCTGCCATTTGATGCCGCGGCTGGCAAAACTTTGCGCAAAGCTGCCGTTGCCTTCAGCTAGCAGCATTGTTTCAGCGACTGACTCCGCAGCGTGCATCATCAAAGGCAGCTGTTCAGCAAGGGCAAACCCGGAAATCATTTCTAATTGTGGTGCGCTGACCGTGTAGGGCGCATGAGGCGAGACCCCGACTCGAACAAGTGACGTCTGCCTCGATCTCAAGTTCGCGATCTTTTCGCTTAGCTTCTTGAAATTTTCGCTCGCTAGTTTGGGATCAGGGCCAAACGACTCCTGATACACCGTGCCGCGCAGTCCGGTTTCTCGTAAAGCGTTCATGCTTTCGCCGGCGGCGTCGCTGGCGTCTGCCACATAAGTAACTCCGGCTTTCAATGCCTCACATGCGCCCCAGGTAGCAGACACTCGCAGATCATCGGCTGTCATATGTTCGAGCCGTGCGACCGTGAGTCGTCTTAGCCAGGAAAAAAAATCGCCCTCTACGTCGTCGAGGAAACCTCGCATCGCCGTCAGCTCAAGATGAGAATGTGCGTTTATTAATCCCGGAAGGATTGCCGCCTCTCCGAAAGACTTTCGCTTAGCTTCCGGATAGCGATGAGTCAGCTCCGCGTAATTGCCCACGCCAACGATGGCCGTTCCTTCGACCGCAATAGCGCCGTCGGCAATCGCAGTAGACGAAACAGGCAAAACCCAACGCGCGCTGTAAAGGGTCGTCATTTAGTTGGAAGGGGAATTGACCTTGAGTCGAATCACTGAGACTTCGCCCCTTTTAACTTGCGATAGCGCTGCAGGATCGAAGTGACGTAAGCACGAGTGGAAGGAATGTTGATGCGTTCGATGAATTCCGCACCTGACAACGGACGCCCCGGCTCCGCCCGGTTCCATTCAGCGGCGCGCGTCGGACCGGCATTGTAGGCCGCAACCATGCGTGCTTCGGCATCAGGCACATCGCGATAGGTTTCGTAAAACTTTTCCAGGTACCAACAACCAATCTGGATGTTGCGTTGCGGATCGCGCAGGAGCGATTCAGGATCGGTGGCCATCTGGCGCTCAAACTCAACCATGCCCGTTTCCCTCGCCCAATCGCGACCGACTCCTGGTGTCACCTGCATCAGTCCGATCTCGCCGTCTTTACCTGTCTTCCACTGGCGGAAGTAGGTCTCTTCGTAGATCACACTCCAAACCAGATCCGGATCAAGACGATAGATCGCCGCCTGGCGCGCTATTACGTCATCGTAACGATGGACCCAGTAGTGATTGAAAAAATAGCCTGCTAGAAGTGCGGTGAGGATGACAAGGCTAATTACGATGAGACGTTTCATCAAACAAAATCAGGGATTGTAGGTAAGCTCCGCATGTGCGTTTAGTTCCTGCGTTTAAGTCCGGCCCAAAAAGCCGCAGGCGAGGTCGTGAGGTCGACACCCTCATATCGTGAGCGCAGTGCCTGCTCGTCAAGCACGTGACCCTGCAGCCACACTTCGGCATCAAGCGTTGCTCCAGGCGCCAGACAATCACCGCGAAGCGCGCGCTGGTTAACTAAGACTTCCAGCTTGATGTCGCCTAAATCAAGGTGTATCCAATAAAGATCGCTGCCGGAGAGGGGATTCTTCAGAGGCTTATACGCGATCACCGTCCCCGAAAGACTCCAATCGTTTTCATGAGCGGCGCGCGCGGGTGCTGCTTTTTCAAGAGGCAACCAGCGAGTCTGATGTGTGCCCTTGCGAACCCGCGCTCGGTAGGCGAGCCCGCAAAGTCCGACGTGCAGTTCCTGCGCGCCAAAACCTGCGGGCCCTACCTCCGTGAGATTCTGTAATTCAAACAAGACTTCACACTCGGTGCCATCGCGATAACCATGAACTACCGCTTCGCCTTCTTCGTCATATTCGGTCAGCGCCCAGGGAGTGATTGTTTGAATGTAACGCGCGCGAAATCCGGGCCGGCAATCAGCATAAAAAACATCGCCACTGCCCGACTCATACAAGACGGTCCATACTTCCAATCCATCCCCCAGCTTCCAACAACGTCCGTGCAGGACCGCGCCGCGACGGCTTAGCTGTGTCGCTTCGCCCTGATCGCCAGCCCGTTCCGCCAGGTAGTTAAAAGCTTTTTCGCTGGGGACCTCGAGGCCGATGGTTTCAAAAGTTGGGTTCATAGGAATACTTCAGCCCGTTGGTTTACTCACCGTAAATCATTTGCGCCGCGTTTTCTTCACTCCTTGCTCAGGAGCAGTTGATTCGTCAGCGCGTGGAGCACGAGACTTGAAACCGCGAATGCGACGCTCCGGCCCATATGCTGGACGTAGACCTGAACGCACCAGCTCCGCAAAAAGATCTACATCGTAATCGGCTTCCCTCGACATCTCTTCGCGAATCGCGTGAAGCACTTCGAGAAACTTAGGACGGCGATATATCGGCATGCTTCGGAGCTTAACTTTCCGATTCACACTCTCCAACTTTTTGCTGCGAGCTTTTTGCATCTTAACATCGCTCAGCCGGATGGCGCAGGATCGCAAACTCATTTCGCAATCTCAGTCGCTTCGGAGACAAGAAACTCCGGCGTGACGATCATGGGCACGTAAAATCCTGCCGCCGTATTAAAGAGGCGAATCCGCGCCTGGCGTCGCACATTCGCGAGATGACCAAAGTTCCAGGTAACGAGGTAATCGATTTTGTGATACGAAGCAAGCGCCACATGGATCGCGTCTGCGATGTACTTGCGATGAAAGATGCCGCGCGAGACATAACCGTCCGCCAGAATCGCGACCTCAGCAGTAAGTTCCACCTGCTCGAGCGGAGCAATCAACTTCAAATAGGAACGTTGATGTGGCTGGGGAATTCTTTCAAGCTCGCGAGTCACGAGTGGCGAAACAACGGCGCGATAGTCATTCATCTCGTGTTCCCACCAGCGAATCGTCAGATCGCGCCGAAACGGCTCACCATTATCGAGGTAAGCACCAATCACCGAAGTTTCCAGATACAGGCTCTGCTTCATCCAGCTCCTGAGTTTTTACATCTTTTCTACAGGGGAACCTACACTCTTTGCCGATTTACTCAACGGTTCCAGGCGAATCACGCCGCGACGGAAATCAAACGAAACTCGGAAGTGACTGAGAAAATTGCTTCCCAAAATACCGGCCTGGGTGAATCCGGTGGTTTCGTTAATCGACTCGAGATCGAGTATCGCTACGTTGATCTGCTCACGGATTAACGAACCAAGCATCACCCGCGGCAGCAACATCGTCTTCACATTTTCAGTAACACCGGCAGCCCCAAAAACCCGCAGCCGGGCCGGTGTCATAAAATTTGCCATCTCCTCAAGCTCGGCAAGTTTTTCGGAAACGACTGAAACGCTGGCGCCGGTGTCGATAATAAAGTTTTGCGGTTTATCGATTCCCTCGAGCCGCACTTCACCGCTGAGAAATCCACTTGAAGTAGTGCGCACCGGAATGTCAACAAAATTTCCCCCAACCGGACGCGCGGCCGTATCGTCCTTGTGAAACATCTCAAGACTGTCAGTCTGGCGCGGTTTCACTAACTTGAAGGTGCGATCACCGTAGTCGACAGAAGCGAAGAACCGTGTGATTACCGAGAGACCAAGATAGCCATCGACAGGGACCTTATCGTCGTAGAAATGGCGGATGTAGACCGGCACATTTTCTACGCGCACCTCGCCTACTTCTAAGGACGAAAGGAAACCGTAGACTATTTCAAACTTGCCGGCGCCACCCACCGCTCGGGCCATGCCTCCTCGCGCAATCGGTTGTAAGCCAAGCCGCTTGGCAGTTTGCTGCGAGATCACAGACATCCCTGAACCTGTGTCCAGTACGAAACGGAGGGGCTCTCTCTGTCCGTTGATCCGAACTTTTAAGATTGGCCGGCCATCAATAGTTTCAAAGGACATCACGGTGGAATCGCGCCCGGAGGAAACGTAAAGTTGACCTTGCCGCCCGAGGTAACGCAGGAAGTTGATCAGGCCACGAATTCTTTCACGGCGATCGGCATCGGTTCTGTGCGCGATGGCGAGGAAGCGTTCGTACGAGTCGGCCGCCTCCTTGAACATCTCGTAGCGCGCCGCCGCCTGTCCCAAACTAAAAATGTAATCAGGCTCGTTGCCGTCCATGCTCACGGCTTTGCGAAGGCCCCTGACGCACTCAGCCAAACGGTTCTCATAGAAATCAACCATCGCGAGTCCGGCCACAGCCATTGACTCATTCTCATTCATAGCCAGGGCGGTGCGGAACTCTTCGACCGATTCTTTAAAGTCTCCGGAAGCCAGAATCGCCTGGCCCAGCAAGGCGTGCGCCCGCGCGGAAGCGGGATCGGCAACCAGCACGCGCGCGGCGTGATCGTAGGCTTCCTGTAGGCGCCGCTGTTTGAGGAGTGCAAAACTTAATCCGAGACGGGCGTCCTTGTTCAGCGCATCCTTGGCGACCAACTCTCTCAGGATCAGTTCAGCACTCTCAAAATCACCTTCGCGCAATTCCTTTTGGGCGAGCTTAAATTTCTTCTTTTCGTCGAGCGTCGTTGCCTGAGTAGCAGTGGGGAGTCCAGAGCAAATGACAAAGGCGGCCACAAGTCCGACCGCCATCAGTCGCTTCAAATCGGTATAACTAATCAACCGCATGGATTACAACCTTTCCAATTACGAGGTCATTCTTTAAAACGGCTACTTCAAGACTTCCCCCGTTTTCATCGACCAAAGCACCAGATCAAGTTCATCAAAGTCTATTTTCAGTTCTTGTGCGACCGATCGTAGCTTCTCTTCCGTGGCCAGGTAACGCGCTCGCGTAGTTGGCGGCTTCGGATTTTCAACTACGTTAAGGTCAGTGAGACAGCGCAACACGTGTTTGTCAAGAATTGCATGGCCTTTCAAACCGATATTGCGCAGGAAATGGCTCGCTTCTTTGTAACCCAGGCCTTTGACCTGTTTGTCCTGCGCCAGCCAATCACGACGCTCGACAGCGCTGGAAAAATTGGTCAACCGCTCGCGTAATCCGCCGGGACATTGTTCACGCAGGTAGTTTCGCGCCACTACGATGTAGCCCGGGCGCGCCACGGGAAAGCGATGTGCACCCGCCTGGGTCAAAGCCTGCGTCATCTCTTCCCGGCCACCGTCGCGTAACAGCGGCCGCACTGCCGCGACGGACTTCAAACCCATGCGTGCTGACGCGCCGGCGGTAAAGATGCAATAAACGAGTTCCTCCCACAGGCGCTCGTCGGAACCTTCCTGCCAGACTTTTTCAAACTCACGAAGCCGGGCTTGAATTTCTTTCTTGCGCGCGCGATGCGTAGCTCGAATGCTTTCAACTGTGACGGGCAAGTGATTGCGCACTTTGATTTGTCAATAGCGAGATTCTAGGTGTCGGATTCTTTCCTTGTCAACGCAATTATCCCGTGGCTTGGGAAGGGTTTGCATGGTTTCCGGAGTGTGCATCTTTGCGCAATCCCACCGCATCAGAGCACATTCTCCTCACACACTTGTGGAATTCTCTCCCAAACGATCATGTTATGATTAATAAGCTGACGCCGTGGGCCGCGTCGCTACCGCTCGAATGAATAATACGCGCTCCAAGTTTTTGCTTGCTGTTTTGGCAGCGATACTCGCTGCTGGAGTTGCTGTGCCCTCATGGGCCCAGACTCAAAGCTCCGGAAGCACGAGGCCGAGGACTTCCGCGACTCCCCCCGTTGTCACGCCCAGTCCCACGCCGACCGCTGAGGAAGCAGCATCAGAACAAGAAGCGATTTACGGATTGCAGGGAGTGCTGGTTGAAACGCTTGATGGCTCGGTCGTTTCCACCCAGGCTGCAGACGATACTTTCAATCCCGCTTCTGCGCTGAAGCTTGCAACAGCTCTTGTAGCTTTGCGTACGTTTGGCCCGGAGCACCGCTTTTCTACAGGGGCCTGGACCGATGGTTCTTTCGATAAGACCACCGGAACTATCAACGGAAACCTTTACATTTCTGGCCGCGATCCGTCGTTTCATTATGAGCACGGAGTGATGATCGCGCGACAACTTAACGCGCTTGGCATCCGAACGGTGACCGGGGACTTGGTTGTCGCCCCCGGTTTTACAATGAATTTCCGATGGTCAGCGAAGACCTCCGGCTCTCAGCTCTACAAAACTCTTGATGCGAGTCTTCGCTCAGGCGAAGCGACCCGCTCGTGGCTTAATGAGCGGGGATTGTTGGGGGACAAGGCGAGTCTCGCCAGCGTGCCCAGCGTCGCGGTAATGGGTGAGGTGCGAGTTGAACCGGCGGCTGCGAACGCGAAGTTGCTCCTCTCGCATCGTTCCAGCAAGCTGGTCGATATTCTAAAAGTCCTGCTTTGCTACTCCAACAACTTCATGGCCGAGCGCATCGGCGACTCCCTCGGCGGCCTCCAGGGGGTGCGACGAAATTTGATTGAGACCTTAGGTCTCGCGCCGGATCAAATTCAGATGGCTTCGTTGAGCGGATTAGGTGTCAATCGTGCCAGCCCGCGCACGATGATGAGGATTTTCCGCGCCCTCCGGGAGGAGCTGCGCAAGCACCGGCTTTCCACCACGGACATTATGCCGGTCGCCGGTATCGATCCCGGCACGATGGAAACGCGCTTCACGAATCCCGCTTACCGTGGCAGTGTGATTGCGAAGACCGGAACGTTATTGCGAACCGATGGGGGCGCCAGCTCCCTTGTGGGGCAGTTGAAAACCGCAAGCGGCGCACCGCTGCTTTTCGTTATCATGAACCGCCGCGGCAGTGTGTGGAAGTTTCGCTTGAACCAGGATTTTCTAGTGATGCAGATCCAAAGCACGCGAGGCGGTCCAGCTGCTTTCAGTTATAAGCCGCGCTCTCTCCCAATGAAACTGTCTGACACTCAAAGCAGTTTCGCAGGGACGGGTGATGAGTTCGAACCCGTTAATAAGCTTTCCACTGCTCCCTAGTAACCCACTTCAGTAACCCACATCAAATTAAAAATTTTGCGCCCCACCGATTACGGGAACCGATGGGGCGCTTACCGTCCAACTGACGCGCGCGGCGTGCGGCACCACACACGAGCGGACGATCCGTAGCGCCGCTGCCTCCGAAAGCTGCGACGCTTAGAAATGGTTACTTCAGTAAAGAGCGAACGCTCCCGAAACTGCAGAATCGGTCCGACCACTCGCCATGCAAATGAGAAGTCCGCTTCCACTGCTGTCACCGTGGGTAACGGACAAGTCCCTCCTTCTTCGAGACATCCTCGCAATTAGCCTATTTTTCGCCGGTTTTCTGCTGGCATAGTCGTTGCCAAAGAGGCTGCGCGAGGTTCTACCTTGCAAGTCCCCGGCACCCGGAGGAGCAATGGCCGTCGAAAGCAAAAATACGAGCGTAAAGAAGCCTGGTCACCAAAAGGGATTCACTCTGCTGCAGTTGATGATTGTGGTCCTGGTGATTGCAGTGATTGGCGGGATGGCGGCCTTCGGGATCGTCCAGGCGCGCGGGCGAATTCGTTTGACCAACTCTGCACGAATGCTCGCCAGCTATCTGGAGAAAGCCAGGGTCGACTCAGTTCGCAGACATGCAGTCAACTTTGACGATATGGCAGGGTTGACGGTCACAAGTCCCACTTCATACCAAGTCCGACTTGATTTCGACAGCAACGGCACCGTCGAAACTCGCGACATCACTTTGGATGACGGGATCGTATTCGCAAATAATTCCATTCCTACCCGATTCGATTGGCGAGGACGATTTAGAAGTATCGATCCTACCAAGACCAGAGAGACTTTTACGCTGCAGTACGGAACCAGCGCGGGTGACCAACGGACAGTCGACGTGACGCGTTCCGGAGACGTGACGATCAATAGCCGCGAGTACCTGGACGATGTACCTAACGTAAATGTTAACTCCAATCTAAGCGGCATTGATTCCGGTTCCACTGTAAACGGCAATACGAATCCCTCGCCGTCGCCCTCGGCTTATCCTTCGCCCAGTCCTGATCCAAATCCGTCACCCAATCCTTCGCCGAGTGCTAGTCCAAGCCCGTCGCCGAATCCGTCGCCGAGTCCCGATCCAAGTCCGTCGCCGAATCCGTCGGCGAGTCCCAGTCCAAGTCCGTCGCTGAATCCGTCGCCACCGCCATCGCCATCGCCAAGTCCGGCGCCCTGCGTGGTGACTATCACCCCGACGGCCCTCTCGATTCGCAAGAACGGTGGCGTTGGAGACTTAAGCTTCGCAATTACAGGCGGGTCAGGTGCGGTGTCGTACGCGGACGGACCGAGCAACCTGCAAGTAACGCAGACTTCAACTTACAACTTCCAGGTTACCTCGCTGAACAATTCACGCGGCGACTTCACGTTGTATTTCAGCACGCCGTGCGGTTCGCGCCAGGTAACGGTTAGCGTTATCAATTAACCAAGCAAGACGGAGAACACTTGATGCGTTTCGTCACAAAACGAAAGAAAGCCGGACAACAGAGTGGTTTCACTCTGCTTGAAACCGCGATAGCCATGGTGGTGATGATGGTGGGAGGTTTGGGAATTGCCGCAGTCTTTGCCTACGCCATTAAGAACAACAACGGGTCGCGCGACCGTGCCATCGCGATCGCCGTAGCGCAACAGGAACTTGAGCGGCTAAGAGCTGTCCCGTTCAACGATGCGGCGTTGACGGCCACGTCGGTCCTTGGCACACCCACCACTGTTTCCAACGGTGGGCGCACTTTCGCCATGCGCACCATCATCCTAAACACCACTCCGAGCATGAAGACGATTCAGATTCGCGTCACTCCAATCGGTAATTCAGACGCATGGGCCAGTCGGACCGTGCAAATCTCGATGGAACGTGCGGCTTTCACTCTCGGGGCTTTTGTCGGCGGTCCGTAAGCGAGGAAAACCTAATTCATGAACACGAAACTTACTTCCGGACGCGGTCAGCTTGGTTTCTCGCTAATCGAGTTAATGATCGCGATGACGATGACATTAATAGTGGCAGGCGCCTCCGCGACTTTGCTGAGCCAGTCGTACAGAATGCGCTCGCGCGAAGACATTCGCTCGGACGCCATCGCGGACGCTCAGCGCGCGCTGAACATCGTTTCGCGCGAAATCGCTAACTCCGGCTTTGGGCTGATCGATAACGGTATTGTTCCCGGTGATACCAACGGAGTCTCGATTCGCGTGCGCGCCAACCTGAATGCTTACACTTTGGAATCCGGCAATCGTCAGGTAAGCGATCCGGACGAAGACATAAAGTACTTGATGTACGACGACCTAGCTGAAAACCGGCATTACCTCGTCCGGCTAGACGCCGTTCTGGCGCAGACAGACCCAGCCAAAGCCAGGACAGTCCTGGCCAACAGGTTGGACAGATTTGAACTGGAGTACTTCGACAGTGCCGGCGCGCCCATAGACCTCGGTGTCCCGGCTAACGTTACTAACGCCTGGAAAGTACGGATCAAGCTTCGTGTGATTCTGCCGGAGGACGGAAAGAAAGGTTCACCAGGCTATCAACCGGAGTCATTCGTCCGCATGGAGTCCGATGTCGTCTTGCGAAACGCCAGTCAAATTACTTTCTGACCTCGAGGTGCACCTTTGATGCTAGCGAACGAGAGCAATAGTCTTATTTCAGCGGCGGCGAAAAACGAGCGTGGAGCAGCGCTGCTGACCTGTCTGCTGATTGCCACCATGCTGTTGGGAATCGCCGGCATGGTGATTCTCACCACCGGCATGTCGGCTACCACTTCCGTTGATTCAACTGCCGAGATGCAAGCCTATTACGGCGCAGAGTCCGGGCTGGAGGCGACGCTAAACGTATTGCGCGGCAACGTCGCACCGCGCGCTGGCTTGCCCGCGGAAACAAGAATCGGTTTTCGCAGTGCGGTCCAGCTGAATCGATCGAACTTGCCTAGCGATACTTCGGCGGTCGCGCGACTCTCAGGATGGCTTGCCTACGACAACACTTTCAGTCGCATCACCCCCGCCGGAACTAATTTCGCCTATGCAATTCAGGTCCTCGATCCCGACGACTTCAACGGAACACGCCTGGCAGACGAACCTGCCTACATTCCTACGCGCTTGCTGGTTCGCTCAACCGGATTCGGTCCGCGAGGTTCCGTTAAGCGCATGGAGATGGTGGTGCAGCGAGTTTTGTTCGACATTCAAGCCAAAGCAGCACTGGCCATGCGCGGAGCCGATGACGGTACGAGTCCGATGACATTTACCATTGGCGAGAGTGCCGCCAAGGACTATAGCGGTCACGACTTCACCGGCAGCGAAGCGGCTCTGCCGTCTTTTGGCGTTACCCATGCGGTGGATCAGGCCGTGGCGGAAGATGCGATTTCCAAAGGCAGCACGGTTGAGCCCGAACGAGTTCGAATCGTGCCAATCGCTGATCTCCCCGAGTTTTTACAGACTGCCGACAATGCGAGAGCGTTTCTCAACTATATGCAGGCTGTGGCCCGAAGTATGGGTCGTCACTACACTTCCTTTAATGGATACGCCGGCAGCACCGCCACTCCACAATTCACCTTCGTGAACGGCAACTGCACACTCGATGGTGGCGCTGGCCTGCTCATCGTGACCGGCAACCTGATAATGAATGGAAATCCAAACTTCAACGGCATCGTCCTGGTTTTGGGAAATGGTTATCTGGAACGTGACGGCGCCGGCAACGGCAACGTGCTTGGAACCGCGTATGTCGCCAAGTTCGCGCGCTCCTGGCCGGCAGGTGAAAACGGCCAGCCGCACCCCTTTCTCGCACCGTCTTTTATTACCAAGGGTGACGGTAACTCCGACCTTCGATTCGATTCTCCGTCCGTCCAAACCGGCAGAAATGTTTTGGGAACCATCGTGCGAGATGTGCGGGAGTTCTAAACCTGCTGCCATGAAAACTTAAAACGTAGGATCCCGACCACTATACAAGTGGAGAAGTTAGCGAAATGAAGCCCCCTCTCATGACAAAGAGCGCAGCAGATGCCTCCGGGTTTTCAGTGCTCGAGCTATTGATCGTCGCCGTAATGCTTTTGGTGCTGGTAGGCTTTGCCATCACCCAGATAGCCCAGGCAAAGCAAAACATGACGCGCGCCAACGCTGTCCGAGAGCTCACCACCTACATCGAAAAAGCGCGCCTTGACTCGGTCCGCCGTCACGCGACTACGAGCGCCCAGATGGCCCAGGTGTCAATCATCAACGCTAATTTTTATAGCGTGACGCTGGACACGAATGGCGATGGCAATGTTGACGCTCCCCGCGTCATTGGCATGCCGGCTAATTCGAATCTGACGATCCAGAATGGCTTTTTTCCCCGGACGATTATGTTCAACTGGCGTGGCCGCACGGTTGATACCGGCGGCAACCCAACCCCCGATCCCGAAAACGTGACGATCGGTAACTCTTACGGTTCGACCACGGTGAGAATTACAAACGCTGGTCAAACAGCGATCGACCTGAATCCTGTTACCACTGCCGTATCCAACCAGGACACGTCAGTGCCTGCTTTCCGTGAGACGACTCAAGTAACTCCTTACCCATGAAATTAATCTTAATGCTCAAGATTGAGGCGCTTATCGTCAAACGCGGCGGCGTAAACAACGCGCCCTGTTCTACGTGCCGGCGCGGCGCCGCAGGCTTCACGTTGTTAGAAACGATGATTGCTCTCGTCGTCATGATGATCGCAGCGTTAGGGGCGGCCTCGGTTTTCTCTTACTCCATTAATTACAACTCTGGGGGCAGTGATCGCCTGGTGGCTCTCGCTATTGCCCAGGAACAGTTGGAAAGAATTCGCAGCGGTCAATTCAATTCAACCACCACCGACACCATTCTGAATGGAGGGACTCTAGTTCAAGATGGGTTAGTCCGAAATGGCAAACGTTATGTGCTGACTACCACAATCGACGACGACCCGACAACCCTTGCCACAACGGAAATCATTGCCACCACCAGCCTCAAGCGCATCACCGTTGCTGTCGCTCCGGAGAACGTCAGCCAGGGTTGGTCCTTGAACGCGGGTGCCCGCATCACCCTGGTCACGCAACGCGCACGCTCCGATCGGTAAAAGCAAACGACAGATGAATCTGAGAAAAGCAAAACATGAGCAGGGATTTTCGTTACTGGAGCTGATGATCGCTCTCACTGTGACGCTGATCATCATGGCCGCGGCAACTACCCTCCTGGCAACATCGCTCCGCACGCGCTCGCGTGAAAACAAAAGGTCGGAAGCGCTTAACGATGCCGAACGGGCGCTCAGCATGATGTCGCGTGAGATTGGAAACTCAGGTTACGGATTAGAGACCAATGGCATCGCCATCAACGATTCAGGAACCTCGTCAATTAGAGTTCGCGCCAACCTCAACAACAATCTCTTCCTCGCTGCGTCAGACAGTGAGGCGGACGAAGATGTTCGTTACATGTTGCAAAGCAACAACCGGACAATCGTGCGCTTTTCTCCGCGGCCCAGTCCCAACGGCACAACATCAGTGATGGCGTATGACGTCACCTTTATGCAATTGAGTTACTACGATGCGAATGGCGTCCTGGTCACGGATGCAGCTCAGTACGGCAGGGTGGAACGAGTCAGAATCGAGATTCGGGTAGAGCTGCCGGCAACGATGGGAACGCCGGCTTCAATGGTCGGACTGGTGTCGGACGTCGCGTTGCGGAATGCCCCGGCCACGCTGCAACAGTTCTAGTTTGGAGAACCCCGATGCAAAAAAGAAGTGAAAACCTTATTAGTTCCAGGCGCGTCCGCGAACGCGGCGCCGCTTTGGTCACAACACTTTTGATAAGCATGTTGCTGCTCGCGGCCGGCGGAATGCTGTTGCTGACGACGGCGAGCACTGGGGTAAATACTTTCGATGCCTCTGCTGAAATGCAGGCTTACTATGCAGCGGAAGCAGGCGTGCAGCAGACCTTGAATGTACTTCGCGGCCATGTGTTGCCGAGTCCTTTGTTCGTAGCCAATCCCGCTGGAACCGTCGCTCCCGAAAATCGGATCGACTTCCGTAAAGCATACGATCGTGCCACCTCGAACCGCGCGACAGATCCAACTTCGGCTGGATTTCCGAGCCGGCTCTCGCGCTGGCTGCCGTACAACCACACTCCGTCAGGCTTAACTTACGAGGATCGCGTTACCATCAGTCAACTCTACAATCCGATAAATGGAGTTGCCTACCAGATTTCGATAACGGATCCAGACAACACGCCGGCAACCCGTCCAATACGTCGCCTGGTTATCGAGTCGATAGGACTTGGTCCACGCGGCGCTCAAAAGAAGTTGTATCTGATGGTGACTGCTAACGGCTTGAACATCACTGTTCCGGCGCCACTTGTTTTGCGTGGCCACGACAACCTGGCCACAAACGTGACCATTGACTTGGGTAGCAGCGGTGCCAAGACTTATTCGGGAGTGGATGCCGCAGGGCTTGAGCCGACCAAGCCAGCAATCGCAGTAAATGCCCACGACGTTTCCAGGGTGGCAGCTGCATATGCGGGCAAGGAAGACACAGTCGCGGATCCGAAGCTCGCAATTCTCGATTTGCCCAATGATCCCCATCCGACCGGCGTCAAGCCTCCGTGGTTTCTAAGAACCGCGAATGAAGCTCGTGCCTTCGTTGCTGAGTCGGAGGCCCTGGCACGCTCCTGTGCCGCGCCCGGATCGCCATGCACCATGAGAGGTTCGGTGGTGTCCTCGCTGAGTGGCACAGCGGGCAGCGTCGCCTCACCGCAGTTTACCGTGGTAAGGGGCGACTGCAATTTGGACAGTGGCGCCGGCTTGTTGATTGTGACAGGAACCTTGACCATGAATGGGAATCCCAACTTCAGCGGGTTGATTCTGGTGTTGGGCCAGGGAAGAGTTGTCAAAACAGGTGGCGGCAATGGAGACTCTGTGGGAGCAATGATGATTGCCAGATTCGGCGCGACTGGTGGTTTCCTTGAACCAACTTTTCTGGTCAATGGCGCGGGAAATTCAAACCATCAGTACGATTCCAGGGCCACCCTAAATGCGATGGTTATGTCAGGCCCAAGTGTCCTCGGTATTGCAGAGCGATAAGCAGCAGGTAAGTTCTGAATTGAAGGGCGCGAATAGTTAATTGCTATTCGCGCCTTTTGCTTTCGCGTTTGGGCCTTCCCCCCCATTTTGTCGTTGCCTTTTCGATTGGCTCATTTTGACGTCGACGTACAGATGCGGGGACGAGCTCCACGGCGTCGACAATCAGCAATTGGCAATTGGCAATCGGCAATCGCTTGGAGAACTTGCTTGACAGCGGTCTACATAGCGGGAATGATGAAACGACTGGCGCCAGTACTCGAGTTGCGTCGGTCTACTTGTCGGTGGCCTCCTGTCGCGCATGCCTGACATACTTCTCGTCGAAGACAAAGAAAGCCTACGCCGCGTTTTGCGTTTGACTCTCGAAAACGCCGGCTACTCCGTTACGGAAGCAGCCGACGCGCGCATCGCCCTCAACGAAATCGCGGGCGCCCCTCATCGGATCGTGCTTACTGATTTGCGCATGCCCAACGGCTCTGGACTCGATGTCCTGCACGCAGCGCGCGCGGCGGACGCTGGTGTGCCAGTAATCGTGATGACGGCATTTGGGTCAATCGATGAGGCCGTGCAGGCGATGAAAGACGGTGCGCACGACTTCCTGCAAAAGCCTGTCGATTCCAATCACCTTCTCCTTTTGGTGGAACGCGCTTTGGAGCAGGCCCGCCTGCGCACCGAGAACATTTTGTTACGCGAGGAATGGTCGCGACGCTACGGCTTTCCCCGCATCCTTGGAGAATCGCAGGCCATCAAACGCACCGTGGCCGAGACCCAGCGCGTAGCTACAACCGAGACCAACGTTCTATTGCTCGGTGAGTCCGGCACCGGCAAGGAACTGTTTGCCCGCGCGCTTCATCATCTTTCCAACCGTCGCGAAAAACCATTCGTGGCAATTAACTGCGCAGCCATACCCGAGACACTTATCGAGAATGAATTGTTTGGCCATGAACGCGGCGCTTTTACCGGAGCCAACGATCGCCGGTTGGGAAAGTTTGAGCTGGCGGCGGGCGGAACAGTTTTTCTGGATGAGATTGGTGAGCTACCTCTCGCTGTTCAAGGCAAGCTGCTGCGAGCTATCGAAGAGAAGACCGTCGATCGCATCGGCGGGAAAGCACCTCTGCCAGTTGATGTCCGAGTTGTCGCGGCGACTAACAAAGATCTGAAAGCGGCTGTCGAAAAGGGTGAGTTTCGCGGGGATCTCTATTTCCGGCTAGCCGTATTTCCGATTGAGATTCCGGCATTGCGCCAGCGTGATAATGATGTGTTGCTGATTGCCCGGGAGTTTGCCGCTCAGCTCGGCAAAGAACTGCGGGGACGTGAAGCCACGCTCAACGAGGATTCGCTTCGAGCATTACAAACGCACCACTGGCCCGGAAATGTGCGCGAACTTGAAAATGCAATCGAACGCGCCTGTATCCTGACTGATACGATGGTGCTGGAACCGAAGGATCTCGGCCTCGCTCAGCACAGCGGAGAAGACTCGGCACAGTTACAGTCGCTTGACTTAAGTGGCAGCCTCTTTGAAGTAACCCAACGTGCGATCCGATCTGTCGAGCGTCGTAAGATTCAGGCAGCCTTGGCAGCCAACGACAACAACAAGACGCGCACCGCGGAGGATCTCGGTGTTAGTTACAAGACTCTCCTAACGAAACTGAAGGACTACGATCTCTGATCAGAGATGAAAGATTCTCCCGAACGTCAGCCACCTGACCTCTCTTCCGATCCTGAATCCATCGGTGTTCATCACGACGCGGGAGCGATCGCCGGCGAAACTCTGGAACCGGCGACGGCGGCTACTTCGGCGCCAGACAGCGATCGTCCCAGCAAAGCACAACCCGGCACCGCGCGTTCCGCTTTCTTCGTCGGTTCCGGCATCCTGATCAGTCGCATCGTCGGACTAATCCGCCAACGAATCTTCGCCCACTACTTCGGCACGTCTGCCGCTGGCGATGCTTTTAGCGCTGCCTTTCGCATTCCTAACTTCCTGCAGAATATCTTCGGAGAAGGCGCACTCTCAGCGTCTTTCATTCCCGTCTACGCGAAACTTCTGGCCGCCGATGATGAAGCTGAGGCTTCGCGCGTTGCTAACGCTGTCCTGGGGTTGCTTGCCTTAGTTACTTCTTTGATCGTCCTGGTGGGCGTCTTCACAACCCCCTATTTGATCGACCTTATCGCTCCGGGATTTTCCGGTGAGACGCGTGAACTAACAATCCGGCTCGTCAAAATTCTTTTTCCCGGCGCGGGCCTGCTTGTGCTCTCAGCATGGTGCCTCGGAGTTCTCAACAGCCACCACCGCTTTTTTATTTCCTACACCGCGCCAGTTGTTTGGAATCTCGCCATCATTGCCGCGCTGATTTTTTTTGGAAACAAGGTGGGACAGTTTCCACTCGCAGAGTACACAGCGTGGGGTTCGGTAATCGGCAGCGCTTTACAGTTTGGAATTCAACTCCCCACTGTCTTCAAACTAGTTCAGCGGCTGAGGCCGGTGATTGATATCGCAAACTCTCAAGTGCGGACTGTAGTCAGAAACTTCTTTCCAGTTTTCATGAGCCGCGGCGTAATTCAGATCAGCGCCTTTGTGGATGCAATCCTCGCCAGCTTTTTGCCGACAGGCGCCGTCGTGGCTCTTACCTACGCGCAAAGTCTCTACACCTTGCCGGTCAGCCTCTTCGGCATGTCGGTTTCCGCGGCTGAACTGCCGGCAATGTCGCGGGCCATCGGTTCCGATGAAGAAGTTGCTCACGTCTTGCGAACGCGACTCGACGCGGGGTTAAAGCGTATCGCATTCTTTATCGTCCCATCAGCGATGGCTTTTCTCGCGTTGGGAGATGTGATCGCCGCCGTGCTCTATCAGACCGGACGCTTTACTCACGATGCCGCAATCTATGTTTGGGCGATCCTTGCGGGCTCGAGCATCGGTTTACTGGCAGCAACCCTTGGCCGTCTCTACTCGTCGACGTATTACGCGCTTCGCGATACGCGCACGCCGTTGCTCTTTGCGATCATTCACGTCGCGCTCACGACGGTGCTTGGTTATCTCTGCGCCCTCCCCCTGCCCAGATATCTGGGCCTCGATCCGAAATGGGGCGTTGTCGGTTTGACGGCCTCCGCAAGCATCGCGGCTTGGATTGAATTCGTCCTGCTGCGCCGGAGTCTTAACCGGCGCATCGGCCGCACAGGCTTGCCCCTTGGTTACCTGGCCAAACTGTGGCTCGGGGCGATTGTAGGAGCAGGGTTAGCCTGGCTCGTAAAAAGCCTACTAGGTCCTTTGCATCCGATTCCGCTCGCGGCCGTCGTGCTGAATGTTTTCGGCCTCACCTACTTTGGGGTGACGGCCCTGCTGGGTGTCTCTGAAGTCCGGCAGCTGCTGCAACGAGTTCTTCGAGTTCTCAAGCTGACCCGCTGATTTTGGCCGGAAAGCCAGCAAAAGACTCAGTCTTTCCTCCAAAAAGTTTTTCTAGGTTTTTTCTGGAGAACCACATTCATTGGTCCTTTACCTCTAATATCCTGGACGAAACGGGCTGGTAAGCGGCGGCGGCGAGCGGGGGGCTTGGCCGGCGGGCCTTAGCAGGAGCAGGAGCAGGAGCGAGCAGCGTGAGCTGCTTTTTTTGTGTTTTGGGACCCAGCCCGAGGGCGCAGCTTGCAGAGGCGCAGCAGCAGGAGCCGGGCTTCACTAGGATTCGCGGCTTGCCGCCCTTCGGCAGAGCCCAAAAGTCGCCCCCCCCACGCCCTGCCCCCTGCCTCCTGCCTCCTGCTCCTTCCTCCTACTGCCTCTGGTATCATCGAAGCCGTGCAACCCGTTATTTCAGCAGCGCAAATGCGCGACATCGATCGGCTTACGACGGCAGAATTTGACACGCCGTCTCTGCTCTTGATGGAAGCCGCTGCCGCCGCCAGTCTTCATGTCCTGGCGCAGAAATTTCCCAACAATCTGGCAAGCAAAAAGGCCCTCATACTCTGCGGGCCCGGAAACAACGGTGGCGATGGCGCCGCGCTCGCTCGCGGCCTCGTTCATGTAGGCGTCCACACGGACTTGATTCTGTTTGGAAGAGCAGACGAAACCAACGGCGATGCGCGCACAAACTTTGAGATAGTGCGTCGTCTGGCGAGTTTCGAAGCCGGATCGACAACTATCCCCTCACCAATAAACTTTTTCGAGTGCACCACTCTCCACGAGTGGGAGAAGCTTGCCCAACCGCGGAAAGCTTACGACATCATCGTCGATGCCCTCTTCGGGACGGGATTGACGCGGCCGCTTGCCGGGTTGTTCGTGCAAGTGGTTGAGCACCTGGAGATGATCAGAAACGCTCGAGCCCGTTCCGGCGCCCTGCGCCCTTTTGTTCTCTCCCTCGACATTCCCTCCGGACTAAACGCCGACCTTGCTGATCCGATTGGCGCTGCCGTTCACGCCGATCTTACTGTGACCTTTACCGCACCGAAGCCCGCGAATGTCTTGCCGCCCGCGTCACATCTTGGCGGACAGCTAGAGGTGGTAAACATCGGATCCCCAGTTTCACTTATCGAAGCTGCCCATCCCGACTTGTTTTTGACTGAAGCAAGCGATGCGCGCGATTGGCTAGTAAAAACGCGTTACACCGCAGACTCATACAAGAACATTAACGGACACGCACTAATCATCGCCGGGTCGCGTGGCTACACGGGTGCGGCAGCGCTGTGCGCGAATGCGGCAATGCGTTCAGGGGCGGGACTGGTAACCGTCGGTTCTCCGGCCTCAGCGCAGTCCGCTGTCGCAGCGGTCGTCATGCCGGAAGTTATGACCACCGCGCTAGCGGAAACAGATCGTGGCGCCGTCAGTGATGAGGCGGTCGAGCACGCCAGAAGTTTGGCTGCCAAAGCCAACGTCGTGGCCATTGGGCCCGGACTTTCTACGTCAGACGAACGCACGCGCAACTTTGTCAGGGCGGTGGTCGCCGAACGAGTAACGCCAGTCGTCATCGACGCGGACGGATTAAACTGCCTCGCACCCTGGCCTCAATCAATCCGCGGCTCTCGCGCTTGTCCAATCGTTCTCACACCCCATCAGGGAGAGATGCTGCGCCTCCTGGGAACCGATGACAAAACGGCCTTGCTTGATCGGGTTTCAGCCGCGCGCGAGTTTGCCCGCACGCACGAGGTGATTTTGGTTCTGAAAGGCTCGCGGAGCATTGTGGCCGCGCCTGACGGTCGTGTCTTTGTTAATCAGACTGGCAACGCAGGACTGGGCACAGCTGGAGCCGGGGATACCCTGACAGGGATCATCACTGGCTTTTTGGCGCAAGCCTACGGCACTTTGCGGCATGAGGCCGACGCTCTCTCAGCAACGTTGGCGGCGCTTTACATCGGCGGCCTTGCCGGTGACCTCGCCGCTGCTGAATTAGGCATGCGAACAATGTTGGCGTCAGATATTCAAAGACATTTGAGCGACGCGATCAGGACTCTTGATCCCGACGGAGAGCGACCCTAGTCATGGCCACATCATTTCAACCCCGGATCCCCACCGGCGAGTGGCTCTCCCCCGAAGCGGCGGAAACGTTTTCACTGGGAGAGCGAATCGGGAAGCAGCTCGTTGGCGGCGAGATTCTTTTGCTTAGTGGCGCGCTCGGAGCGGGGAAGACGATCTTTGTAAAAGGAATTGCTGCGGGATTAGGCATCGATAAGGAAGACGTAACCAGCCCTTCGTTTACTCTTGTGAATCCGCATAAAGGGCGCGTCACGCTTTATCACATCGATCTGTACCGTCTGGATCCCGGCGCTTCTGCTGCACATGCAGTTGATCTGGACGAGTTACTTACGAACGAGAATGCGGTGATCGTGATCGAGTGGGCAGAACGTTTGGGTGATTATCGCCTGCCGGATTCTGTCTGGCGCATTGGCATTTCCGGTGATGGAGAAGATCCGCGGACGGTTTCGATCCGGAAGGCTTAGCAGTTTAAAGAAAAGGCATTTTTCATTTTCCATTTGCCATTTTTAATGGGAAAACCTGATACCGCCAGGACGTCAAGGAGAAGCAGTCCAACGTCCAAAGTCCAACGCCCAAGGTCTGTTTTCGGATTGCAGCTCCTCCAGATGCGGTAAAGAATCAGCTTTGAGGACTGTCATATCTTGGCGCGCGGACTTGGGGCATAGGACGTTGGACTTTGGACGTTGGACTTTGGACGTTGGACTGCTTCCTCATTGGCGCCTTGGCGGTTTCAGTGACAATGACGAATGATAAATGTCCTGCTAGAATAAAGGGACAAAATAAGCAGACTAGGAGCCAAGAAAAAATGCCTTATCCAGAAATCATGATCCGGCCGATGCGCGAGGAGCTGACGCGCTTAGGGGTTGAAGAATTACGCAACGAGGCCGATGTCGATCGCACACTACAAACGAGTGAGGGAACGGTGATGGTCGTGGTGAATTCAATTTGCGGCTGCGCGGCGGGAAAAGCCCGGCCAGGAATTGCTCTCGCCCTGCAGCATGAGACGCGTCCAGATAAAGTTGCCACAGTTTTCGCGGGCGCTGATATCGAAGCTACCGAGAAAGCGCGCAGCTACTTCACCGGCTTTCCGCCATCCTCTCCCTCAATCGCTTTGATGAAAGACGGAAAACTCGTTTACATGATGCAGCGTCATCAAATCGAGGGACGCGGACCCCGTGAGATCGCGCAGGAGCTGACTCAGGCTTTCGACGAGCACTGCCGAAAAACAGCAGCGGTAGCTTAAGCAGGTTTTGAGTGGTGAATAAAATGAAGGCCCGGGCGGAGTGCCCGGGCTTTTTTATGTTTGCTTGGAGTTGCCGATTACCCCCACGGTTTCGGCGTGGGCAAGCACGGCATCGGGAGAGCGCTGCAGAGCCCTAAAGTATTTCTGCTGAAACTCAGCGCCGTTTTCATCGGGCGTCGTCAGTTCGCGCGCCTGTTGCATCACGCCCTCAACATCAGCTTGGACCGGTGGTTCTTCCGCGTCCAGCGTCTCATCAATCTTTACAATCAACTCCGAAAGATCGTGCAACCAGGCGAACCATGGATCGTGCATCACTAACCGGAGCACTTCATAGCTGTTTTCAATCCGGTCGTGAACCCGTTCATACGATTCTCGCTCATCGTCGAGCAACGTCTTGTGCAAATGGAGCAGCGCCAATCTCGTTTCTCGCAACCTCCCTACCGGATCGTTCTCACTCATCGTTTATCCTTTCCAGATCGGTACAACCGCCAGTCCGCCAAGACGCGCTAGGCACGACAAGAATACTTAGCTGAATCTAATGCTTCAAATCACTCACGCTTCACTAGCGTTGGCCTCTTCATGCCCGGGTATGCTCCTCGTTTTTAATCTCTTCTATCAGCGCGTCTGCATCCAGCTGTCGCTTATGAAAAATCGTAGCCGGCGCCTTCAAATTGTAGAGGTGTACGCGCTGACGCAGCTCAGCAACCTTCGCGCGAAACTCAGTTACATTCCGTTCCCAGGCATCAGGATTTGGACTCGTGCCTTCGGCGCGATAAAGGCGCCACGCTCGCGTTAAGGTTGTGCGCGCAAGCTCAACTTGGGTTTCGATGTCCTTTCGATCCTCAATCCACGCGGGAGCGAAACCGCGTTACGAAGCAAGCGGTGCACAGTTCTCAGATCCGGATCTTCAAAGGGATTTTCGCTGAGGTCAAGCGGCTGCCCTTTTCCCGGCAGATTATCAAATTCACCTTTCTCGATCGCTTCGCGGATGTTCTTCTCCGTCAGTGATTCCAAACGCTTCGACACAACATCACCTCTAACCTTTAGGTGCGCCGGCAATGTCCCGACGCGTCGGGAGCGACGGCGCTTGGGGTTATTCTACATGTCAGGCAGTCTTGCATAGGCCACAGGTCTTTTTTAAAACGAACCTTAGCGGCGTCGCTCCCGATGCGTCGGGACTCTGCCGGCGCACTCCAAAAGTTAACGCAACTACCTGCCTGAATCGATTTAACGTTAAGGCACCCTCCGAAGTTCTTCAAGGCCGAATCGAACCGTTGCCGTTGGGCTTTTTGTTTGGTTGCTTGTAAAGAATTGTAATCCTGCCAGTACTTCATGGCCTCGCAAGACCTTTTGGGCGCTATGCTATGATCGCCTTCCATGCGCCCCCCGCTCAACCTCGAAACCCCGGTTAACGAACTTTACAGGTACGGCATTGCTCGGCTGGGTCAGGCTGCTTCGCAAAATCTCTCTGCGGGTTTGGCACGTTTCAGCAACCGCACAACCGCAAGCTCCATGACCGTCGAAGATCTGCTTTGCTACCTGCCGATGCGCTACGAGGATCGATCGAACCTCACAACGATTCGAGACTTGAAAGATGGGATGGAAGCGTCGCTTGAGCTGTATGCCAAAGGTGCCTCCGGTTACCAGGTGGGCAAGAAGCGGGCTCTCGAGGGCAAGCCCAAACTCTACATTTTCCAGGTGATTGCAACTGACAAACAACAAGGCCGACCGGTCGTCGTGTGGTGGTTTGTCTCCGGGCCACACGCTCGGGACATCATCGATTACTACACGAAGCGACTAACCCGCGGCGCACGCTTTATCACTTTCGGAAAGTGGGAGCTCGATAAGCGACGCGAAACCTTCGCGTTGCGTCTGCACAAACCGGCCGACGAACTTGAAATGCTCCCGGTCCGGGAAACTGACGGAGTTGCTGACACAACTGGTGAAAATGAAGACGATGCCGGTGACGACGACGATCCGCGCTTCGCAGCAATTCATGCCGGCCGTCGCGTACCCGTCTACCGCAAACTTGGCGATCTTTCTTCCAAGCGTCTGCGCGAGATCATCCATGCTTTGCTCGACGAAATTCCCAGCAAGGATATTAAGGAGACGCTCCCGGCGGAATTGCGCCAGCGGCAGAAACTGATTGATCGCGCGACCGCCCTCCGTGAAGTTCACTTCCCTGCCGATGAGGCCGCGCTCGATGAATACGAGTCTGCTCGCAGCGCCGCTCATCAGCGTCTGATCTTTGAAGACTTTTTTTGGATCGCTTTAGGCATTGCTTTGAAGCGCGGCCGGCGAGTCAAGGAACGCAAAGGCGCCGCAATTACGATCGACGCAGGCGTCAAAGCGCGCATCGCGAACGTCTTGCCTTTCAAACTAACCAATGCGCAGCGGCGAGTTGTGAAGCAAATATTTGCCGACGTGCAATCGGACGCTCCGATGAATCGACTGCTTCAGGGCGATGTCGGCAGCGGCAAGACGATAGTCGCCGTGATTACGATGCTGGCAATTATGGAAAGCGGTTATCAAACTGCCCTGATGGTTCCCACCGAAATTCTTGCCGAACAGCATGCGCGCAACATCAAAAAACTCCTCGCGCCAACACCTTATCGCATTGAACTTTTGACAGGCTCGCTTAAAGGCGCCGAGAAGAAGCGATTGCAAGCCGAGCTGGCCGCTGGGGAGATTCACGCTTGCATCGGCACGCACGCCCTCGTCCAGGAAGCCGTCACGTTCAAGAAACTGGCGCTCGCGGTGATTGACGAACAACATCGATTTGGTGTGATGCAGCGGGCCGAGCTGCGCGCTCGAGGTTTTAATCCTGATGTGCTAGTGATGACCGCCACACCAATCCCTCGCTCACTTGCCATGACAGTCTATGGCGACCTGGATGTTTCGGTGATCGACGAGCTGCCACCCGGCAGGACGCCCATTGAAACGAAAGTGCTGGGCGAAGACCAAAGGCTCGAGGTGAAGCGCCTGTTGACGCGAGAAATCAAGGCCGGCCGCCAGGTCTATGTTGTCTATCCCTTAGTTGAAGAGTCAGAAAAGATGGACCTGCGCGACGCCACCAGAAGATTTGAGTATTTGCGCGACGTGGTGTTTCCGAAATACCAAGTCGGACTGATTCACGGAAAGATGAAGACAGCCGAGAAAGACGACGTGATGAAACGGTTCGTCGGAGGAGAAATTCAGATCCTGGTTTCCACGACTGTAATCGAGGTGGGAGTCGATGTGCCGAACGCTTCCGTGATGGTTGTCGAACATGCCGAACGATTTGGCCTATCTCAGCTTCATCAACTGCGAGGCCGGGTCGGTCGCGGCGCGGAAAAAAGTTATTGCCTGCTGCTGACCGCAGACAAGAAGACCGCAGTTGCGATGGAACGCTTGGGAATCATGGAACAGACAAGCGACGGCTTTCTGATCGCCGAGAAGGATTTGGAGATTCGCGGCGCCGGCGAGCTGCTCGGCACCAGACAATCTGGCCTGCCTGAGTTTCGCGTGGGTAACCTGCTTCGCGACCAGGAGATTCTGGAGCAGGCGCGCAAGGAGGCAGAATTCTACCTGGAGCAACGGCAGCGTTCGGTTGAAACGAAAAGGATGATTCAGAGAGTGCAGAGCGATAAAAGATTCGGACTGGCGGCAGTCGGTTAAGGGTGGCGTAAGATGAGGGTGATTGCCGGAAAGTTTCGCGGTCGCAATTTGAAGAGTCCGCCGTCGTTACGAGTGCGCCCGACCTCTGATCGCCTGCGCGAAACGCTCTTTAACGTAATAGCGCCGCGGATTGCAGGCGCTCGTTTTTTGGATCTCTGTGCCGGCTCCGGAGCCGTGGGCATTGAAGCAATCTCGCGTGGCGCAACGCATGCCACCTTCGTTGATCAATCGCGAAAGATGTCGGCACTGATAGCATCAAATTTAGAGTTGTGCCGGATTCCCGCCGAGGAGACTTCCGTCGTTACGTTGGAAGCGTCTCAATTTCTGCGCAGCTCTGCGAAGCGAGGCAGCGAAAATTGGGACATCATCTTTTTCGATCCGCCTTATGGCGATGACTATCTGGACGTCCTTAGTCCCTTTGCTGCTGACACGGGAAGCCTACTCGCGGAAACGGGCCTCCTCGTAGTCGAACACCACCACAAGAAATCCCTACCTGTTGAGCTGGGAAATATTCAGCGCCAACGAATACTCAAACAGGGAGATTCCGCTCTCAGCTTTTATGAATAGGATCGCGGGCGTCCCGCCCGCAATGAGCGCGAAGCGCGAAAGTGTCTACCACTACCCTTCACTTACTCGTTGATGTTCTTTCCCTACGCGCCAATTGGCTATCGGCAATCGGCAATCGGATCGCGATCCCTGCTAGAATCTTTCCATGCTTGTGCTCGGTATCGAAACCTCTTGCGATGAAACCGCGGCCGCCATCGTCCGGGATGGCCGCGAGATCGTCTCATCCGTAATCTCTTCCCAGATTGAAATTCACAAGCGATTTGGCGGCGTGGTTCCGGAACTCGCTTCGCGCGAACACCTCGACAAAATTGTGCCCATCGTCAATGAAGCCTTTTCACGCGCCGGCATCGAGATGCAATCGATCGACGGAATCGCCGTTACCGCGGGTCCGGGACTGGTTGGTTCCCTCGTCGTTGGAGTCTCCTATGCCAAAGCGATGGCCTTTGCTCTTAACAAACCCCTGGTCGGCGTGAATCACATCGAAGGGCACATCTACTCCGTCGCATTTGAAAATCCTCCCGTCGAATATCCGGCCCTCGCTCTCGTCGTTTCGGGAGGCCACACAAACATCTTTCACTTGCCGGAACCGGGAAAGTATCGCGTGCTCGCGCGCACACGCGACGATGCCGCTGGTGAGGCGTTCGATAAAGTCGCGCGCCTGCTGGGTCTCGGCTATCCCGGTGGACCCATCATCGAGCGGCTCGCGCGTGAAGGTAATGCCCGAGCCGTCAAACTCGCCGTCCCGCGGATGGGCGATGGACTGCCGGACTTTAGTTTTAGCGGGTTGAAGACAGCGATTACCAAACACGTAAGGGAAACCGGACTTCAACCGGTAAATGGCAACGACGAGCCCTCAGCGGCGGTGAAAGATCTGGCAGCAAGTTTTCAAAGCGTAGTGGTGCGCTCGCTCGTCGGCACGTTGGCGCGCGTGGCTGACGAGACCAACGCCAAAACCTGGATCGTGTCCGGCGGTGTGGCGTGCAATCAAGCTTTGCGAGAAGCAGCAGAGGCGGCTGCGAAGCAAGCCGGAGTTCCTGTTTACTTCCCCTCGCGCCATCTCTCAACTGACAACGCTGCGATGATCGCGGCGGCCGGCGACGTTAAGCTACGAGCCGGCGAACGCGCGGATTTTAGTCTCAATGCCGATGTCAGTTTGCGACTGCAAAACATTGGACTCGAAGACGAAGCAAAAAAACGCGCAGGAGCGCGGTATCGGCTCTAAGGATTTATTCATCGGGTCATCGGGTCATTGAGTCATTCGACTCATTGGATCATTGAATCATTGAATCATCGATTTATAGCTTAGACAGAATGGCCCTACGAGCCAAAGACGCAATGACTCAATGATTCAATCACCCGATGATTCAATGGGCCGATTCAATTCAGACCATCTGCATCAATTCTGAATCTCAATCGCTTCGCAATATTCCTGCAATTGTCTCCATATGGGGTCGATTTCCCCCGCAATCGTGTCTGCAGGCCTGATTCGCTTCTACAACGCAACAACTTCCACCCCGGCATACCTCTTGCCAACTTCATAGTGAAAACCACTGTAAGTCGAACGAGAAGCAGGAGAAGCCATTATGAAAGAGATGAAGGTTTGGCCACACTTAACCATTGTTGCGATCATTTGCGCGGTGCTCGGTGCGGGGGCCGTCGTGCTTTGGAAGAAACACGAGAGTCGAGTGCAGGCGGAAGCGCTTCCTAACGCCGCCCGCATCGAACGTGTGGAAGGGCAGGTAGCGCTGAACAATACTTTGTCAGCGTCCGAAACCGATTGGGTCGAGGCATCTCCTAATACGCCGGTATCGGTAGGAGATCGAATTTACACGCGCGACGGCTCGCGCACTTCCCTCGCCTTTACCGGCAGAAATTTTGCCACTCTCGATCCCAACACATCACTGGACTTGTTAGCGCTCGAAGACCACCGCACGCAACTCGCTTTACGCGATGGCAATGCGATTTTCGACCTTGGTTATTTGCCACCAGGCGATGTCTTCGAAGTAGCCACGCCTTATGGCGCAGTCGATCTTGAGGAGCCAGGGCTTTATCAAGTAGGCCTGGATGACAATGGTGGTGCGATTGTTTCGGTCCTTAGCGGACTGGCTCAGGTCGTAGGAATGGACGGCAGTGGTCGCGTAGGCAAGGGAGAGATACTTACTCTGCTGGGCCAGACGGCCGCGGAAGTTGTCCTTTCGCGCTTACAGCCTGACGACGCTGGTTACTTTGTTGACGATTACTACCGGCAACGTTACCCGAACCAGTACGACGGCAGGTACAACAGCTACGACGCTTACCTTGACGATCCTAATTACTACGATCCGTATCGCCAGTATTCGTCATATCAGTATGCGTCAAACTCGATACCCGGTTTGTACGACCTCGACCATTACGGCGACTGGGTGAGTCTTGATGACTACGGTTACTCGTGGCGGCCACGCGTCGATACCGCGTGGGCTCCCTATCAATCGGGTTACTGGATGAACGATTACCCCTATGGCCCCACCTGGGTTTCAAGTGAACCCTGGGGCTACGCTCCTTATCACTATGGGCGTTGGGTAAACGTGGGTAGCCAGTGGTTCTGGGTGCCAGACGCGACAAACACGAATCCTATTTATTCACCGGCGCTCGTCGCCTTTGTTCCGGGGGAGTCTGACACGATTGGCTGGGTGCCTTTGGGCCCGGGCGATCCTTATGCGCTGCATTACTACGACACGAATTGGCAACCGCATTACTTGTATGACACGCCGGTCATTAATCAGCAGATCGTTAACTACTATGTGCCGAACGCAGTCACTTATGTGCCGGTAAATCAGTTTGGCGAGGAAATCGACTATCGATCGGTGCGTAAGTTCGACAAACAGATGTTGGCGAGCTCGCGTCCAATATTCGATCCGCTAACAGTGGGACCGTTGCGGAACGCTTTCATTAATTCCGCGTGGGGCCGAGGCAAGATCGATCTGCCTCCGGGGATAGCCAAGCGGTTTGTTGATCGTCAGGTAATAACCAGCGGCATACCCGCATCGCCGCTGGTGCACAAAGACCTGACGAAGGTCCTGCGCACGCAAACGGTTTCGGACAAGGCTCGGAACCAAAACTACAAGGTGAGAGACGATCGCCAGAATTACCGGAGCATCGGTCGCAAGGTGCACATTGCAGAAACCGATCGACTAATGGAACGAGGCGGACAGCAAGAGCTGCAGCGAATCGAACGCGACCAGGTACAACAGAGTCGCAAACAGGAAGCTGAGGTGCGACGCTCGCAGCAGAAGCAGGTAAGAGAGCAATCGCAATTACAGCAGGATGCAGTTCGCCGGCAGCAGGTCGAAAACGCGAAGCGCGAAAATGAGACTCGTCGTGTTGCGAATGAGCGAGCGGCGGCGGCTCAACGCGGACAGCAGAGCAAACAGCGCCAGGAGCAGCGCCAGATTCAACGGCAGAACCAAATTCAGGTGACGCCGCCACAACGCCAGCGCCAGGTACAAATCCCGATGCGCCAGCAGGAAAGGCCACAGGTACAGCAGAGGGTAGAACGGCGCGAGCCTAAGTCGGGACCGCCGCAACGTCAACAGCCCCAGCCGCAAACGCAGTCGCAAGGTCGGGGTCGCAGCAAAGTGGAGGAACCTCCAGCTAAGCAACAGCAGTCCGTTGAAAATCCTGGCCGAGGTAAGGGCAAGGGCAAACCTTAGCCCAGAAGTCAGTACGCAGAAGGCAGTAGGCAGTAGGCAGTAGGCAGTGGCCAGTGGCAAGTGGGGCTCGGCCCGCCTACCTACGGTGCGAGGTCGAAACCTGAGATCCCTGAATAAGATAAATGCGCGAGGCTAAGCCTCGCGCATTCTTGTTTTCAAGATGATTCGCCGATAAGGCAAGCCTTACAGCACGGTAGGCGGCCAAGCCATACTGCCTACTGCCTTCTGCCTACTGCCTACCGTCTACTGCCTAGAGCCTACTGCCTTCTGCCTTCTGCCTCCTGCTCGTTCGTCTCGTCACGCGAGACCATTCGGCTTATCAACCTTCGACGGCGTCGAGGACGCTCTCCGCCTTTTTCGAGTAGGCGACCAGGCTCGCCAGGTTTTGCCTTTCCACCGCTGTCAGCATACTGTCCTTGAATTCCGGGTTAGGCTTATACCAATCGAAGCTCGCAAAGTATGCTTGCAGCCAGGGCTCCTTGAAGACCTTGCCGCGGCGCGCATAAATTTCCTGGCGCATCTTTTCCACGTCTTCTACAAATAATCCCGCCAGCATGCTGCGCGTCAGCGGTTTCTTGCCCAGCTCGTCGTGCATGCGATTCTCATAACGCACGATGGTCTCGACGTTCAGCTTGTCGCTGCCGGAAACTTGTTCGTCTTGAAAATCTTCTTTCTGCTCGTACCAGGGCTGGCTCCAAAAGTACTGTTGCAACCAGGCGGCGCGAAACGATCGACCGTGACGAGCATAGATTTCATTGCGAAGCAGACGGAGCTCGTGAAGACTGAGCCCTTTGAGCATGCTTTCCGAAATCAGCTTGTTCTCAAACAGCTCCATGTCGCCCGGTGAAATTGCCAGTCGGCGTTGTTTCGATTGTGCGATGGCAATAACTTGCAGGTTCTTGCGCTCCAACTCAGTCAAGAGTTTTGAGTCGTAGCGATCATTGGGCTTGTACCAGTACCGCTCATCGAAATACTGCTGCAGCCAGGGCTGATCATCGAAACGCTTGCCGTGGATTGCCTCCACCTCAGAACGCAGCACTAACCATTCCGCTGATGTGTGTTGTCCCAGCTTGCGACGTGGCAGGGCCCGTGAGCGCCAGTAACGCATGTCGCCCGGTTGCAGAAACTCGTGCTTCCCTGCTTCGGCATCGCGAATCACATCGAGGTTCCGCACCTCGGTCGCGTTGAGCATGGAATTCTTGAAGTCGGGATCAGCGCGGTACCAGGGACGGTCGTTTAGGTAGGTCTTGATCGCTGGATCTTTAAAGACTCGGCCATGTCTTCCAAAGACAATGCCGCGCAGCAGCTGCAGATCTTCGAGGGGCAGTGCGGCAATTTGCGAAACGACGATCTTGTTTTTGGAAAAATCGAATTCTTCCCAGCGTTTTACAGCTTCAGAAACGTCCTGCGCTAGTGCAGCGACGCTACAAGAAATGACGAGGGCGACGACGCGCACGAGGCGTCGCATCGAAGGGGGGATTTTCGTCATAACATCTCCGCGGCCTTAGCCGAAAATGTCGCGAACTTTGTCTACCAAACCTTTATCTTCTAAATCCTTATTCTCGACAGTTGCCAACTGCTCCAAAAGTTTTCTCTGCTCACGCGTTAGCGAGGTCGGCGTTACCACCGTAACTGAAACAAAAAGATCGCCACGTCCGCGTCCGCCGAGCATCGGCATGCCTTTACCTTTGAGGCGAAACACAGTGCCCGTCTGCGTACCTACCGGAATCTTTACCTTGTCTTCAGCGTCCAGGGTCCGCACGGCGATCTCCGCGCCCAAGGCTGCCTGGGCAAAAGTGATGGGCACAGCGGCATAGAGATTACTTCCCTGGCGTTCGAAGTGCTCGTGCTCCGCAACGTGGATCACTACGTAAAGATCACCCGCGGGACCACCGCTCATGCCTGATTCGCCTTCGCCCTGAACTCGCAGCCGCGATCCGGTTTCAACGCCCGCCGGAATCTTCACTTCCATCTGTTTCTCGCGCTCGACGCGCGCGGCGCCACGACATTCTTTGCAGGGCGACTTAATCACTTTGCCAACGCCGCGACATGTGTGGCAGGTACGAGCAACCGAAAAGAACCCTTGCTGAAACCGCATTTGCCCGCTGCCGTTGCAGGTGGCACAAGTTTCGGGTTGAGTGCCTTCGGCGGCCCCGGAACCTTTACAGGTTTCACAAGTTTCGAGTCGCGGGATGCGCAGGTTCGCCGTCATCCCGTTCGCGGCATCTTCCAAAGTTATTTCGAGGTCATAGCGCAAATCGGCGCCGCGTTGCGCGGTGGAGCGACGCGAACCAGAACGAGATGCTCCGAAGACATCGCCGAAACCAAAGAGGTCGCCGAGGATGTCTTCAATACCACCGAAGCCAGGCGCTCCCCAGCTTGCTCCCGCCGTGCTGGAAACTCCTGCGTGTCCAAACCTGTCGTAGCGTCTGCGTTGCTCTCCATCGGAGAGGACAGCGTAGGCTTCGGCTGCCTCTTTAAATTTTTCTTCCGCAGTGGCGTCTCCAGGATTCTTGTCGGGGTGGTAACGCATCGCCAACTTGCGATACGCACTTTTCAGTTCCTGATCAGTCGCCGTTCGGGCGACTTCCAATACGTCGTAATAATCGCGCTTATCCATTCTCTTTTATTAATCTACCTTTAATGCTTTTTTAAGAATTAGTACTCGCTGCAAACTATTCGGCTTCCTCGGCGACGGGTTCATTTACGGGGTTCATCATTGCGGTGGTGAGTTGAGCGGCAATCCTCTCTAAGCCGGTGAGCGACTTGTTTACATTTTCCGGATCACCAGACTTCACTGCCTCTTCAGCTTCGGCAAAGAGACGTTCGGCAATATCCTGATCGTTCTCTGAGAGCAGGCCGCCAAATTTTGTAAACGACTTCTGCGTGTTGCGCAAGAGTGAATCCAGCTTGTTGTGCATCACGGCCCGTTCCTTGGTTTGACGATCGCTTTCGGCATAACTTTCCGCCTCGCCAATCAAACGCTCAATCTCATCAGGGGCCAAACCGGAAGTAGGAGTGATACGCATCTGCTGCTCGCGGCCCGTGGCTTTGTCCTGGGCTGACACCGAAACGATTCCGTTAGCATCAACTTCAAACGACACCTCAATCTGTGGCACGCCGCGCGGGCTGGGAGGAATTCCCACCAATTCGAACTTTCCGAGGGAACGATTGCCTGCCGCAATTTCGCGCTCACCCTGCAAAACGTGAATCTCAACCGATGCCTGATTGTCGATCACGGTTGTAAACGTCAAGCTGTTGCGCAAGGGGATAGTCGAGTTGCGTTCAATGATCTTAGTGAAGAGTCCGCCGCGAGTTTCCAGGCCCAGGCTCAAGGGAAGCACATCGAGGAGAACAATGTCTTTGATGTCGCCGGTCAGGACTCCGCCCTGGATGGCCGCGCCCATCGCCACGACTTCGTCGGGATTGATCTCGGCCGATGGTTTCTTACCAAAGATCTTCTCAACCGTACGTTCGACGATCGGCGAGCGCGTTTGCCCGCCTACAAGGATCACCTTATCGATGTTTTCGGGTTTGAGTTTCGCGTCTGCGAGTGCCCTGTTGCAGGGCTCGACGGTGGCTTCGATCAGTTCGCCAACAAGCCCTTCAAACTCGTCGCGCGTCAGGGTCTTATTGAAATGCTTCGGACCAGAGGCATCCGCCGCGATAAAGGGCAGGTTGATGTTTGCTTCCGTCGCTGATGACAGTTCACACTTCGCGCGCTCAGCAACTTCCTTGAGTCGCTGTAGCGCGAGCCGATCCTTGCGCAGGTCAATGCCTGTGTCGGCCAGGAACTGATCGGCCATCCAGTTCATGATGCGCTCGTCGAGATCTTCGCCACCTAAAAATGTGTTTCCGGACGTAGAAAGCACATCGAAAGCGCCTTCATTCATTTCCAGAATCGAGATATCGAAAGTGCCGCCGCCGAGATCGTAAACGGCAATCCGTTCGACACCAGTTTTTCCAAATCCGTAAGCAAGGGCCGCGGCCGTCGGCTCGTTGATAATGCGCTCGACCTTTAATCCGGCAATCTTTCCGGCATCCTTTGTTGCTTGCCGTTGCGTGTCATCAAAATAAGCGGGAACGGTGATGATCGCGTCGGTCACTGCTTCACCGAGGAAATCCTCGGCTGCGGCTTTCAACCGCTGCAGCACGATGCCGGAGAGCTCAGGTGGACTATAGCTGCGACCTTGAACTCTTACGCGCGCGTCACCGTTGGGCGAATCCACCAGTTCAAAGGACGACGTCTCGCGCATTCGCTTGACCTCATCCGAGTTAAACTTTCTTCCGATCAGTCGCTTCACCGCATAGACAGTATTGGCTGCGTTGGTAACGGCCTGGCGTTTGGCAATCTGGCCAACAAGGCGCTCGCCTTTATCCGTAAATCCGACCACGCTGGGAGTGGTGCGCCCGCCTTCCTTGTTCGGCACAATCTGAACTGCGCCACCTTCCAACACGGCGACGCAGCAGTTAGTCGTTCCCAAATCTATGCCGATAGCTTTTCCCATGTGTTGCTATTTCTTAGTCGCTACTTTTACCAGCGCTGGTCGAATCAGTTTGTCGCCCATGCGATAGCCGCGAATGATCTCTTCGATCACGGTATCGGATTCGTAATCGTCAGTCGGTTCCGACACGACCGCTTCGTGGATGTGGGGATCAAAACGTTCGCCCACCGACAAGACCGGTTTGACGCCGAGCGCTTCAATCACGCCGCTGAGTTGCTTGAAGATCAAATCAACGCCGCTCAGGAAATGACGAAACTCATCTGACTCTCCGGCTTCCATCGACGCTTCGGTGTCCAGGGCGCGCTTCAAATTGTCGAGCACCGGCAGCAGCTTCGCTGCTATCTCAGCCACAACGCGCTCGTAAGTTTCGCTGCGCTCGCGTTCGACCCGCTTGCGGTAGTTCTCAAAATCGGCCTGCCGGCGCGCGAGCCGATCCTTCAAGTTAGCCACCTCGCCTTCGACTCGTTTCAACTCAGCACGAGTAGCTACCAACTCGGCGACCAATGGGCCGCCCAATTCGCCACTGCCCCGCTGAACATTAGGAAACAGCCCCGCATCGTCCTCAATGGTCGACGCATAAGGAGCATCCTCGTACGGGGCAGACAGAGGTGAACCCGCTTCGTCTAGCGGTTCATCCTGTTCGTCCTGCGCTCCGGCGAAGTCGTCGGGATTTGATCTACTGGAAATTTCGCTCTCCTCTTCGGAATCCGGGTACCTGATCGGAATGCGATTCGAGTTGCCTTTTTTGTCGGCCATTAATCAAGAACACCGGCTGAGTAGACGAGCCTTGAGCGAGCTCAATAAAGTGAGTTCTCTTCGCTTAGACGGCGCTCAATTAGCCGCGCCATGTAGTTTACCATAGCCATGATGCGTGAATATTCAATTCTCATCGGGCCTACAACGCCGAGCGTCCCCACATTTTCGTTAATGCCGACTCGATATGGAGCCGTGATCAGTGCGCAGTTTTGCATCGAACTCGTCGGGTGTTCACGACCGATTACGATACTGATGTCACCATGAAAAGACTGCTCCCGAGACAGGCACTCGTTTAAGATCTTTACCAGCCGCGACTTCTCTTCAAACGTTCTGAACAGGTCTCGCATGCGTTCAACGTCGACAAAATCCGGTTTGGTTAACATGTTCGACGCGCCGTCGACGTAGACATCCCCCATCCCAGCGTCGCCCTCGAGACTTTGATCGCAAAGGAGAACGGCGTTTCGCAGCAAGCGATCGTAGAGGGCCTTCTCCTCTTTCATTAATTCCAAAATCTCGGCTCGAATCTCCAGCAGGCTCTTGCCGCTGAACTCCGTATTCAGGTAGCGCGCCGTTTTCTCCAGTTCATCCTGCGTCAAATTATCGGCGATTCTGATGATTTTGTTGTGAACGATGCTCGACTTGGTAACCAGCACTACCAGGACCCGATTGTCCGATAGCTTAAGAAATTCAATATGGTTTAGAGGGTTCTCCGCCAGAGAAGGTGAAAGCACGATGCCCACATTGTCCGAAAGTTCCGAAAGAGCGTGGGAAGCCCTTTCCATCAATCGTTCCGGCGAAACGCCGCCGCGAGCCTTGCCCGGAGCAAAAACTGCGTCGATCGTGCGCAAATCCGCGCGCGAGAGACGCGTCTCAGCCAGCATGTTGTCGACATAGTAGCGATAACCCTTGTCTGTGGGCACGCGACCGGCTGAGGTATGCGGCTGCTCCAAAAGGCCTGCCTCCTCAAGTTCGGACATGACATTTCGGATTGTGGCGGAGCTCCAACCGTGACCTGATGAGAATTTGTTCGCGAGGACCAAGGACCCTACTGCCTCGCCGGTCACCAAGTGTTCCTTGATTACAGCAGCCAAAACAGCTTGGCCGCGGGCGTCAGGAACGTATTTTTCTGGAGTTGGAGGTGCTGTGCTGCGACGGGGCATCAAGCTATTCCCTACCTGCAAAATGGCCGTTGACGGCGCTGGCGAGGCTTTCTAAACCGGAGCCAGAAAAAGGTAAAAACGCCGCCATTCGCAGTATAGTGAATCGTTAACTTGGCCGCAAATATAGGCTTAGACATCTTGGCAGAGCTTCGGCAGCTCTCCTCAACCTTGCTGACCTTGCACGCCAATTTCAGGACGAACGATTGCAGCAGCTTCACTTAACGGGTGAGTTAACTTGCTGAAACTAGCTGAGTTAACGTGATGACTCCCTTGCGGAATAGCGGCGTGGATGTGCTCGCCGAAGTCTGCATTTCAGTTTTACCGAGGTTTTTTGAAGTCTCCCGGATTCGTTTGACTGCGACAAGTCGCGCTATTTAAGATGGCTTCACAAACTGGAGCCAGCCCCCGACCCCCAGGCCTCTCCGGTCGAGAGATCAACGTCGAGGTCTCTATCGCTAACAAACAAACCGGGCGTTCAAGTTTTGCAGGAGTACGGGCGATGAATGAAGTGAACCAATTTTTCGTCGATGCCTTTCGTCACCTCGCAGGCAGTCGTCCCGTGCCAGCTATCGAAGTGCGATTCTATCCATATGCCGGTCTCCATCACACGATTAGGTTACGTTCGGGCCGTGTCTATGTGCGTCTCTCTGATATTTGTAAAGACAGTCCGCAGCCTGTTCTGCGCGCCCTCGCCTTTGTGCTCGTAGCGAGACTGCTGGGTAAGCGGATCGCCGACGTTCACAATCGCGTTTATCAAGACTACTCAATGACCCCGGACGTGATGCGTGCGTCAGATTTGGCGCGCCGCAGGCGAGGACGCAAATACATTTCCTCAGCTCAGGGCGAGGCCTATGACTTGGAGAAAATGTTTGCAAAACTAAATCGCCGACACTTCGATGGGGAGCTAAAGAAACCTGCATTGACCTGGTCGCAGCGTCGCACGCGCAATATTCTCGGTCATCACGATCGCGTCTACGACACAGTTACGATTAGCAAGACTCTTGATTCGCACGATGTGCCCGAGTGGTTTGTCGAATACATCCTCTACCACGAACTACTTCATATGAAGCACCCGGCACGGTTGATCAATGGCCGGCGCTACTACCACACCAGCGCTTTCCGCAGCGACGAGCGCCGCTTTCCGCATTACGATGACGCCCAGGAATGGCTGGAGCGGGTAGCCCGGCAGCGACGCGGACAGCGGGCAAGAGCGGCCTAAAAACTTTTGGAACGTTAATTTAATTTTGACGTTTAGGTAACTGAGGTAGGTGGGCTCCTCAAAAAAAGGGCGGACCAAGAGACATCCAAGTCACTTGGTCCGCCTTTTTGTTTGATTGGAGTCCTTCCCCGTTTGTAGCGCACAAGGTCAGTTTGCGCTGAATGAATGGCATTCAAGAAGCTCGCAAACTAACAGTTGGCGTTACAAAACCTAACCAGGCCGCCTTTCAATTAAGGACGTGCTCGCCGTTTTAAGTTTTTAGTGGAAATGGATTAGTCGTGATCGCGCCTAACGTTGTTTGTGTGACATAGGACCTCGCTGCCGCAGTCTGGGCAAATTAGGTTATAGGTGAAGGGCGTAAGCACAGACTTTCCCTGTGACATGTCACCCATGAATCTGAAATATTTTTGGCAGGTAGGACAGAAAGCCGCTAAATACCATCCCCCTTGTTCTACTATTACGGCCGGCATAAAAACCTAAAAACCGATCTGGAAGTTTTGTTTGGAGGAATTGAGTAACGTAGGAGGCCAGCGACTTATATCACGCGGCCAGAGGAATAGATACCCAACGTAGGACAAGCGGGCGCGTAGCCTAGTCAGCAACACAGATTTAGGACAACATCTCAATAAGGCGTCGCTGGACAAATCTACGGGGCTCTCGCTAGACTACGCGATTCGTTCACCAGCCCGAACGCTCACTACGCGGGCTCAACCACAGATGGAGACTGAGATTAGGCTATGGCGATTCCGGCAACCCACATTCGACGCGGTATGGTCATCGTTTTCGAAGGACAACCGTGCAAGGTTGTAGAGTTTAGACACCACACCCCGGGTAACCTGCGGGCGATGGTGCAAACCAAATTACGCAATATTAAAACCGGCTCGTCATTTGAGCATCGCTTTCGCTCCGCTGACACCGTCGAGCGCGCCACTCTCGAACAGCACGAGATGGAATACCTATATTCTGACGGTTCCCATCACCATTTCATGAACACGGAAAACTTTGAGCAGATTGCGCTGAGCGAAGATGAGTTGGGCGACGCGGCCCAATGGCTGAGCCCAGGGTTGCGTCTGCAAACCGAATTCTATGACGGCGCTCCTGTAGCCATCGACCTTCCGCCTTCAATGGAACTGACCGTTACGCGCACCGAGCCGACAATGAAGGGCGCGACAGTGTCGAATGTAAACAAACCCGCCACGCTGGAAAATGGTGTCACGATCACCGTGCCTCCGTTTGTGAATGAAGGCGATCGCATTCGCGTGGACCCGAACGAAGGACGCTATATTGAACGCGCAAAATAACTATCAGGTGATCTAGTTAGCCGGGGGTTCGCCCTGAGCCCTCGCCCATCACCTATGTATCTCGTCTACAGCCTGCTTCTTACCCTCGGCTTTCTCGTTCTACTCCCTCGCTTTCTTTTCGACGCTCTGCGACACGGCAAATACGTAGCTGGGTTTGGTGAGCGAATGGGGAAACTCCCGCCCCTCCAGTCCTCAGGCAGGCCCGTGGTTTGGCTTCACTGTGTCTCGGTCGGAGAATCGCAGGCAGCGCGCCCTTTGGTAGCCGGTATTCGCCGACAGTTTCCCGATCATAGTATCGTCGTTTCGACTACTACTCTCACCGGACAAAAATTGGCTCGCGATATTTTCAAGGACGAAGCTGAGCGAGTGTTTTACTTTCCCTTCGATTGGCGCTGGACTGTGCGCCGGTCTTTGAGAGCAATCAGGCCAAGTTCGGTCTTGATTATGGAAACTGAGATTTGGCCGCGCTTTTTTCGTGAATGCCAGGCGCAAGGGATACCGCTGGCAATTGTTAATGGCCGGCTTTCGTCGCAATCGTTTCGCCGCTATATGTGGATCAAGTCCCTTCTTAAAACGGTATTGCCCTCATTGACTCGCGCCGTGATGCAGACTGAGACAGATGCCGGCCGGATTATCGAGCTCGGATTGGATCAGTCGCGCGTCGCTGTTTCGGGAAACATGAAATTCGATGTGGGTACCACCAGCGGTTCAAGCGCACTCGTCGCTGAATTTCGCGAGCGATATAACATCACCGGAACCACCCAACTGTTGATAGCAGCCAGCACACACGCGCCCGAAGAAAATGTGGTTCTGAAAGCTTTGGCTAAGACAAACCGACCCGACCTGCGCCTCCTAATCGCACCACGTCACCCGGAGCGCTTCGATGATGTGGCTTCACTTCTAGACCAATCTGGCTTGCACTGGAGCCGGCGCAGTTCTCCACCCAGAACTAGTGACAAGTTCTGCGATGCAATCCTGCTCGATACGATTGGCGAGCTCTCAAACATCTATTCTTTGGCGACCATTGTTTTTGTCGGAGGTAGTATTTCCTCGACCGGCGGCCACAACATTCTGGAACCCGCAGCCATGGGCGCCGCAATCATCACCGGACCGCACATGCATAACTTCGCCGCCATCTCGCGAGCGTTCGTTAAGGCAGGAGCGATCATCCAGCTAAGCTCGGGCAACCACCGCGAATCTGCGAATGCCCTCGCAGCAGCAGTCAACGGTCTTATGAATGACGATGCGCTACGCTTCGAGCTGCAAGCGAAAGCGAAACAGTTGGTCGAGCTGAACCGAGGAGCGACGGAACGCACACTTCATTATCTCGAGCCAATACTCACCGGCAGTACGCAACCGAATTCATGACATGAGCTCCAACCTTGTGTTATCTCCGCTAGCAGTCGCCTACGCCGCAGTGACGCGGTTGCGAACAGCTGCGTACAAGAAAGGGTTCCTGAAAACAAGGAGACTGGCTGTTCCGATTATCAGCATAGGCAACATCACTGTCGGCGGGACTGGCAAGACACCTTTGGTGGCACACATTAGTCGCATTCTTGCTAACGAGGGCTTGAAGGTTTGTATTCTTACGCGCGGCTATAGACGGAAAGACCCAGGGAAACGGGTCGCCGTTTCTGACGGGTTAGAAGTGCTTGCCGATGTACATGAGTCTGGGGATGAACCCTTATGGCTTGCTGAAAACTTGAAAGGCGTGGCGGCTGTGATTTGTGACTCGGTTCGCGCCGCCGCCGGTCAATGGGCGATTGAGCATCTTGGTTCCAATGTCTTGGTTTTAGATGACGGCTTCCAACACCTCCAGCTGGCACGCGACCTAAATATCCTGGCAATAGACGCCAGCAATCCCTGGGGTGGTGGACGCCTGCTCCCATCAGGAAGATTACGCGAAGCGCCGCAAGCCGCATCACGTGCAGACTGCGTCATCATTACGCGGGCTGCACCTGATCCTGATATTCAAGAGCTCAAAGCAACACTTAAACAATTGATGGGCGACCGGCCAATCTTCACATCTCGAATGCGAACTAAAGGTGTTAGAGGATTAAGCGCGGCGCAACTCGACCCTGGAAGCGGAATCGCTCAACCTGTCGCCGCATTTTGTGCTGTCGGCAATCCCACTTCTTTCTTCGAACACCTATTGAATGAGGGGCTGACACTTGTTCATACCCACGCTTTTCCAGATCACCATGCATACAAACAAGCAGATATCACTCGCCTTTCAGACGACGCTAAGCGCGCCGGCGCTGCAGGTTTGATAACCACGGCAAAGGACGCCGTAAAGTTACATGAACTTGAGTTTGGCTTGCCTTGTTATGTTTTGGAGATCGAGATCTCAATAGATGAAGATGAGAAACTAGTGGACTTGATTCGAACGGCAATCAGATCCAGTTAGCGTCTTTGCAGAGGAGGAGCTTCTGAGCTGATCACCTGAGTCGGATTCGGAGATGGTGACTTTTTCTCAGCTGGCGGTAGCGCCGTCGGATTCTCATTCGCATTCAGTTGGCGCGACGGACTGGGAAGCGGAGGATTGGTAGCCGGCTTATTACTGTTGGTGTTCGCGTTGACGTTTTCGTTCGCCGTATTTGTATTGCCCTCAGCGTTCACATTTGCTTCCGGTGTCGGCGAGGCCTCAATATTCGCATTTGCATTCGCATTCGCATTTGCATTCGCATTTGCATTCGCATTGACATTCGCATTCGCATCGACAACCTGACTGTTGCTGACTCCACCCGCCGGTATCCCTTGCTCGGCGGAACCTGTCGCCGGTGGTGACGGCTCGACCGCCTGGCTGTTTGGATCCGCCACGAGGGCGGGCTCAGTTTGATTAGTATTTGTAGGCTGCTGAGAGCCACGCGTGAACACGTAAACAGCCGCAAACACAACCAGCAAACCCGCCAACGAAGGAATCAAAATTTTCCAGGGATTGACACCGGCAGCCGGAGGCAGAGCTTGAACCGCATGCCCGCCCGTTCCCGGTGTAGTATCAAGGCGCTGACGGACGACAGTGACCTCATCTTCACCCGCGTCCTCTTCCGAGAACGTTGATGTGCGCGTGGGCACAACGATGCGATTGGCTGCCGCGGACATGGGAACGGGCGGGCTGACCCCGACCTCGATGCCGGCCGCGATCGTTAGATCCTCAACAAGCTCCCCGACGTTTTGATAACGATCGTCCGGGTTCTTGGCCATCGCTCTCGCAATCACGCGGCCAATCCCTTCCTTCAAATCAGTTCTCTCGACCAGCACCGAAGGCACGGGCTCCTGTAGGTGCTTCATCATGATTGCCGTTGGTGAAGGGCCGGTAAAAGGCACATGTCCCACCAGCATCTCGTAAATGATCACGCCGAGGGAGTAGATGTCGGAACGTGAGTCGATGTCCGGCGCCTGCGAGCACTGTTCCGGCGACATGTATTGCGGCGTGCCGATAACCAGATCGGGAGCGGTGAGACCGGGATCGTAGTCCCCGTCATGTTCTTTAATTTTGGCAATGCCGAAATCGAGAACTTTTGCGTAGTCCGGCCCGTTGGCCCCGAGCAACATGATGTTCTCGCTTTTTAGATCGCGGTGGACCACTCCTTGTTCATGAGCAGCGTCGAGAGCAGCGCCAACCTGCCGAATGATCTCCACGACGCGCGCTAACGGCATCGGTCCATCCTGACGAATCACGTTCTTCAACGTCTGACCGTTCAAGAACTCCATCACCAGGAATACAACTCCGTTTTCAGATTCGCCAAAGTCTGTAACGCTGAGGGCGTGCGGATGGGAAATACGCGACGCCGCCCGAGCTTCGCGAGAGAAACGGGCGACAATCTTTTCATCTGCCGCAAGCGAAGGACGCAACACCTTAATGGCAACCGTCTTATCCATCAGCACATGTGTGCCGCGATAAACAGTTCCCATGCCACCTTCGTTCAAGCGTTCATCGATCCGGTATTTATCAGCTAGAGTTTGTCCGAGCAGTGAATCGCCAGATTTTTCGAGACCAACGCCGTCGGCGGGACACAGGGTGGTTGTGTCAGGATATTCATTCCCGCACTTCGGACATTTTTTCATCGTGCGATCAGCCTCATTACTGTCTTGTTTGTGAGAGCTGTCAGCCTACCACACCAATTCATACCTGCCAAAGTGTTTGTCCTGAAACAAAAAATGCGAGCGCAGCAATAAGCCACGCTCGCATTCTCGATGCAAACACCATTCGTCTCAGCCAGTCCGGGCAAAGACCACGACGAGAGCAAAAAGCACCAGCGACTCGATCAGTGCCAAACCCAGAATCATCATGGTTTGAATTTTCGGCGCAGCGCCGGGATTACGCGCAGCGCCTTCACAAGCTGCCGCACCAATGCGCGACTGCCCCAGGGCCCCACCTACTACCGCAATGGCAAAGCCGACACCTGCCGCGATCGCCTTTAATCCAGGATTGTGATCAGGGGTGGCAGCGGCGGTATCAACGGCTTGGGCAAAAGCCGGCATCGCAGCCATCAAGACAGCGACGACTGCGAAGAAAAGCTTATTGAGTTTCCTCATCCTTCAATCTCCTTTTGAAACTCTTCAGAATCAAAGGTGCTCCTGAGAAACAAAAACCTCACCGGCTTGTATTAGTTCGCCCGCATCCGGTATCCACCGCCCCTCTTACAACGGCGCTCCTGCGAAACAGACATTTGCTTCAAATAACGAAGCGATAATCCGCGGATCAGGTTCTGGCTCAGGCAAACACCCAATTAATTATCAAGCGCCAACGTGCGCGAGCCGTTGCCCGCGTCGCTCGAGCGCAACGTTAAGAAACCGCAACCCCAGCAGTGCCAGCAGCTAATTCCCCGGCCGCCGTCACTCCGAGCACGTGCTCGTCGTGAGACTCATGCTCGTGTTCGTCATGAGGAGCATGCGAGACCTCGCTGATGTAAAGCTGGGACAGCAAAATGAAAACAAATGTTTGAATGAACGAAACGAAAACGCCCAGAATCATTAAGGCCGCGGGCACAACCCAGTGGGTGAGCGTTGGATAAAGGCCGGCGACAGTGCTGGCTACCTGCTCGTCCGCGAACATGTTTCCGAATAAACGAATGCCCAGCGAGAACGGGCGAATGAAGTTGCTGATGCCCTCAATGACGAAGATAAGGGGCGCAATCCACCAGATCGGTCCGGCCCAGTGTTTCAAGTGGCCGAGTAGACCATTTTCTTTAATGCCGATGTAGTTGTAATAGACGAACGATGTGATCCCGAGCGCAAAGGTAACGCTAACCGCTGCCGTGGGCGACATGAAGAGCGGGAATAATCCCATCAGGTTGGAAACTAGAATCAAAACTGCAAACGTCATTACCACCGGAAAGTATTTCAATCCGTGCGGTCCAATGATGTCGGCAATCTGCGAGCGAACGGCGAGCACTGCGAGCTCCAGGGTCTGCTGGCCGTGGCCAGGCTCTTCCGCCGAAAGTCTGCCTTTAAGAATCCAAATGATAACGACGCTAAGGATGCAGGCGATCACGAACATCACCGTGTACCAGGGAATCGCCGTCTCAGGTGTGTAGGGACCGAAGACCGCCTCCGGAGTCGTATCGAATTTGGCGAAGAAAGTAGTCCATAACGGTTTTGTGTACTTAATCTGAAAGTCGTACGCCGCCTGGCCAAAATAATGATTTACCAGCTCAACGACAATTGGCGTGTGGTGTGCGGTCTCGTGAGCCGTTTCCGCATGCTCGCCTGCTTTAGCGGTTTCCAACAACCAGAACATTAACTAGTTTCCTCTCGCCGAATGATTACGAAATAGAACTCTCTCAATGCCTCAGCAAACAAAGCCACTACAAAAGAACACAAGCCGGCGATCGTGGCCGGCAACGAAATCAAGTCCAGCTGGTAGGCGGCCAGCACTACGCCGGCAATCACAAAGTATCGCAGCACGTATTTCACGGACGTGAATTTTGGCGTCCTCCCCGCTTCCAATGCGCCGGAAAATGCCGCGGCAATTGAGGTGCGCATCCAGTGATGACTAAGCAGGGACAGGAGGCCGCCCAAAAGTAAACCAGCCGTTACTCGCCAGGGTGCGAAAGCGCTGCTAACAATTACAGCAACGCCCACAGCGATCGCCATCGTGCGTAACACACGCGTGTCGATAGCGCTCCCAGACTTAGTCCGAACCTGATTGTTTGAAATTTTGGCCATGCGCGAAGTGGGAGATTTTACACGGTGAAACGTTGGATTGTCGAGTTGCTGACTCCAGCTTTAGTAGGATTTACCGTAACCGAAAAACTTAACCGCCAAGACGCCAAGACCGCCAAGTTCGCCAAGAAGCAATAAAAAGAAAGAGGGCGCTTCCGGACTGCCTACTTATCTTGGCGTTCTTGGGGCTCCTTGGCGACTTGGCGGTGAGATGATTCATAGGTGCATCATTATTTGAGCTTTGAAGTTATTCGCACGAACTGATAGAAACCGACCACCGCACCTAACACGATGCCCGTCACCAGCAACCATGGTGCTGTTTCTACCCAGCGATCGAGCAACCATCCCAGGCCAGCCAGCGAAACAACCGATGCGAACAAATTGATCGCGGCCGCGTAGGCAAGTCCACTCTTGCGGTTCGTTTCCTGATCTTCGCCTCCGGCCATCATTTCACCTACCATTTCCCGCGTGTTGCAAAGTTCTTCGGCAACTCATAAAGCAAGCCCTTACGGGAATGACGCAGGGAATCGTGAATAAAGCAGACGTGCGTACACCAACAGGCCTTGCCGCCATCAATCGCGCGCAACTCCGACTGGCGTTCCTGAGCCTCCCAGAGCGCGCCGAAATCGTAATCGTAGTCTGCGAGGGTCGCGAATTTCTCCCGCAGCTCGCACGCGCGTACGTCACCGTTGTAATCAATCACCGCTGTAGTTTCGCCCGCCGTGCAGGGGAAGGGCCAGGGTGTTGGCGTAATGAAATTCGCGTGCTGCGTGCGGTAGTGCGTGGTAATGGCGCCTACATAAGCAATGTTTTTGACGAAGCGCTTAGCCGTGTCGTCGTCAGCAAACATCCGATCGCCATATCGCTTTGTCAGCTTCGAAACAAAGGAATACATCGCCGGCAAAGCATCCGGCGGCGCCTGCTTGATCTCGTCCCCGACTAATGTCTCACCGCGAATGATGTTGAAATATTGTCCATCGAGCCGAAAGTTCGCCCACATGTATTCAGCGAGTTGTTCGATCTCGGTATAGTTTTCGGCACAGACGACGGTGTTCACGTTCAGGCGAAAACGATCCCGGTACTGCTCCTTCAACGGGTAAAGAGACTTGATGCACTCGAGTGCTTTATCCCAATTTCCGGGCACACCGCGGATGCGATCGTGAGTCTCGCCATAACCATCGAGGGCAATGTTGAGATAGAGATCAAGTTGGGAATGACGCGCGAGCGCGCGATCTACAATCTCGTAAACCCGCGACTTGATGAGGGCATTTGTGGGAATGATGACTCGTTTGACGCCGTTTGTTTTCACGAACGTGTCGATGATCTCAGAAACATCGCGACGGAGCGTCGGTTCTCCACCTGAGAGCCAAAGGTCGGTGATAGGCGGCATCGTCCGTGAAACTTTATCCAGTTGAGCAAAAGTGAGATCGCCAGGATGGTTTAGCTCAGCGTGGTAGAAGCAAGTTTTGCAGAAGGCGTTACAGCGAGAGGTAACAAACAGGATGACAGTGCCGAGGCGTTTCTCACGTTTACTCGAACGTAGCAAATGCACTAATTGGGTGGCGTGGGACATGAAAAAGGAGTCAGGAGTTAGGAGTCAGAAGAAGGCAGTAGGCAGTAGGCAGTAGGCAGGGAAGTAACTCTTTCCGTGCTGATTCAGTTTCATCATAACGCGCGATAGTAAACTTTAGTGACCACAAGCTATCCCTGACACATATTTTGGCTCTGGCCTTCCGCCTACTGCCTACTGCCTACTGCTTTCTGCTTTCTGCTTTCGGCTTCGAGCCTTCCGCTTCTGCCTTCTGCCTTCCGCCTTCTGCCTTCCGCCTACTGCCTACTACCTTCTGCCTTCTGCCTACTGTCTACTTCCTACGGTCTACTGTCTAGTTCATAGGTAATTCCCCGCCAGGTTATGCGCCGCGAAAATGCGGCCGTCAATGCATTGTACAAATAGAGCAGCGACGCTAAGGGCCAGAGTAACAAATGCGCCGCCAGACTCCGATGCAGGTCCCCGCTTTCCGCGCCTAAAGCCAGCTCAACTGCGCGATGACGCACGAACCCTTTGGCGGCGCCTAATACAAAAATGATTATCAGCATACTGAGCGGAATCGCAAACGAAAGTCCCTGCAGCGCCCGCATCGTCACCAGCAAAATGCCGCCAAAGAACACGAGACAAAAGAGAGCGCTGCCGAGCAGCACCGGTTTCCACAGGTGCGGGGCATAAACGCGAGTGATTTTTAACTGCCGATTGGAGAATTCCACCAGCTCTGCCAGGTCGCAGTCTCCAAAGGAGGCCACTAGACACGCCGGCACGAAATGAATCGGCAGGTGAGCCTCGCCGAGGACGCGAGTCACGGTGAAATCATCAGACACGCTTCCGCGCCAGCGCTCTCTAATATTAAGTTGCTTAAAAGTCGCACGCCGAATCGCCGTGGAACCGCCCCAGCAAAAGTTACTCTTCCGATTGGCTCCCAACGCCGACGCAATCGCAGCATTCCAGGTCGAGCGCAAATGCGAGGCGAAACCGCCTTTCTCAGGAATGAACCAACGATAGCCGCTCGCGGCGCCAACTGCCGCCTCCGCCAGGGGCGCAACCAACGATCTCAACCAGTTCGCCCGCGGGCGCGCGTCCGAATCAACGAAAACCAAAACTTCGCTGCGCTGATCGATTTGCGCAACTGCTGCGCGCAAGTTGTGAACCTTTTGTCCGCCGTCTGTGGCCCGCCCCGCAATCAAAATCCTCCGGGCAACTGTGTCAGGTTGTTTTTTGATGACCTGCTCGATTACTTCTACGGCCGTGTCGTTCTCGCTGTCGACAACGAAAAGAATTTCGTAGGAAGGATAGGTTTGCTGGAAGAGCGAGGTCAGGTTTGCGTCAAGTCCAGCTTCATCGCCACGACAGGGGACGATCACGGTAGCAAAAGGAGTGTAGTTAGCGAGCGGTTTTGCGAGTTGAGCCTTAACGTAGCTAGCAAACCAAAAACCGCCGCGGAGTGAGAGGATGCCTAACCAAATAACGATCGCGGCAAAGAAATAAAAGACCCACATAAAGGATCGCGGGCGTCTCGCCCGCATTGCACCACCAGTTAGCCACAGATTTCTACAGATGACACCGAAAGGGATCGCGGTCGTATTCGCGCTGCGCGCTCATTGCGGGCGGGACGCCCGCGATCCCAAATCGAGCGCGGCACAGGGGAAACAGCGTTTACGGTGTTAAGAGCTGTTGGGCGATGCTGATGAAAGGCTGCGGATAAAGGCCGATGACAATGATGCCGACGAGTGAGGCGACGAGCGCGGTCCTCAGCACAGGAGAAAGCTCCAGGGGTTTGTCGTCCGCGATGGTATCGCCGAGGTACATCACCTTGATGAAGCGAATGTAGTAATAGAAGGAGACGACAGTGTTGATGATTGCCCAGATCGCCAGCCAGTAATACCAGCTTTTCCCGTCCGTCTGACCGCGCTGCAGCAAGCCACCAAACAGAAAGTACTTGCCGATGAAGCCACCTGTCATTGGCAGCCCACCCAACGAGAGCATGAAGATTGCCATCATCGCTGCCATGCCTGGCGACTTGAGCGCCAGACCGGTCAGATCCTCGACGTTGTCCCCGATGATGCCGCGCCGGCGCAGACTGATGATGATTCCGAACGCTCCCATGTTCATTAGCGTGTAAACGAGAAGATAGATCAGCAGTCCCGTGTAGCCGTAAGAATTGCCTGCCACCAGTCCGAGCAATAAGTAACCCGCGTTGGAGATCGATGAATAGGCAAGCAGGCGTTTAGAGTTTTCTTGAGTCACTGCCGCCCAGTTGCCCACCATGATAGTGATCGCGGCTACCAGCCCGAGTAAAGGAGCCCAATCGACGCGCATCGCCGGCAATGCCTCGAGAAAGATGCGCGCGTAGAGCGCAAAGCTCGCCGCCTTTGATCCGGTTGAGAGAAACGCTGTAACTGAAGTGGGCGCGCCTTCATAAGCGTCAGGAGCCCACATGTGAAACGGCACGGCGGCAATCTTAAAGAACAGGCCTGCAGCGAGCGCAATCATTGCCAGCAACAGCATCGGACGGAGATTGGCGAGACTGTCGGACGGATCTGCGGTGTCACTCATCGAAGGAACAATCTGGGCGAGTGCCGATCCAATCTCTCCCAGGTTCGTCGAGCCCGTAATCCCGTAGAGCAGCGACATTCCGTAGAGCAGCACGCCTGAAGAAAATGCGCCCAGTAGAAAATACTTCATCGCGGCTTCATTCGAACGCTTCTCGCGCTTGGTGAAAGCGACGAGCACGTAAAACGTCAGAGCCATCAGCTCGAGACTGATGTACAAGGCGATCAGGTCGTAGCCACACGCCAGAAACAACATGCCCACGGTGGCAAAGAGAACGAGTGCGTAATATTCGCCGTGCTGTTCGCCCTCGATATCGAGATAGCGCATGGAGAGGGCGACGGCTAAAGCCGCCGCAATCAGAAAAATGGCTTTAAAAAGAAGAGCAAAGCCATCTATGCGCACCATCCCGTAAAAGCCGGTAAGTGGCAAGCTGGCTCGGATCAGCCACCATTGCACCACCAGTGACGCCGCGGCGATCCCAATGCTGACGAGCGCGAAGTAAGCGATCGCTTTGCTTTTGCGATAAGGAAGAATGACTTCCAGCACGAGCGCAGCGCAGGCACATACTGTGAGGATCAGTTCCGGAGCGATTAATTGCAGGTCGGCGATATTAAAAAGCGCACTCGTATTCGCTTGCAGGAGGAAGAAAGGATGCACGATGAATGATGAATGATGAATCGTACTCGTTAATATTTCGGTCATGATCTCGACAACCCCAGTGGTCTTATTCAGCGTTCATCATTCATTTCACTGCTTGCTGTTGAGTGGGGGCGGCGCCAGGCAGCGGCCGCAAGGGATAATCCGGACGCACGTGTTTCACAACAGCGTCTACCGGTTGGCGAATGTAATTAAGAAAAGTCTGCGGATAGACCCCGATCCACAGTGACATGATTACAAGGGGCGTCATGTAGAGCCATTCGCGCCCGCTCAAGTCTGAGAGGGTTTCGTTCTTCGGATTATCAATGGTGCCAAAGAACATGCGCTGATACAGCCAGAGCATGTAACCGGCATTCAAGATAATTCCCAGCGCGCCCCAGGCCGCCCACCATGGATTCGCTTCAAACGCTCCGCGGAGCGAAAGGAACTCGGAAATGAAAACACACAGCAAGGGCAAACCAATGGCCGTCATTACCATCGACAGGAACACGGCGGCATAACCTGGCATCACGTGTGACAGCCCGCCAAACTCGGCAACGATTCTCGTGTGCCGTCGTTCGTAAATAATTCCGACGAGCAGGAAGAGTGCAGCCGAATAAATGCCGTGATTGATCATGTGCAGGACTGCTCCGTTGACCCCATTCGGGTTCAATGAAAACAGCCCGAGCATCACGATGCCCATTGACGACACTGACGAGTAAGCCACCAGCTTTTTGACGTCCCCGTCTTTCTTAACGACGAAGTACATTGCCGCGAGTGCGCCATAGATGATGCCTACAATGGCCAGGAAGATCATTACGCTCCGCACACCAAACGAACCGAAGTACCCTTCGTCCGCAGAGGCCGCGGGAAACATTGGCAGGTTGAAGCGGAAGAAACCGTACGTGCCCAGCTTTAGCAAAATACCGGCAAGGATCACGGAACCCGCAGTGGGCGCTTCAACGTGCGCATCAGGCAGCCAGGTGTGAAACGGAAACATCGGTACCTTGATCGCAAAGCCCAGAGCAAACGCGAAGAACAGCAGGACTTGCATCGTCCCCATCGGCATAACCGAACCGAGCGCCTGCATGTAAAGCATGTTGAAGGTGCCCGTGCCGTTAAGTACCGCGGCCTGATAACTGGCGTTTACCAGCGAGCTCGCTTGGGGATTGCCGGCAAGCAGATCGATCGTGGTCTGAGTGATCTGCGAGGTAAGGGCTGTGTCTTGCGTTAGAAAATACATCTTCAAAACGCCCAGCAGCATTACTACCGAACCCACGAGCGTGTAGAGAAAGAATTTGATGGCTGCGTAAAGCCGGTTCTCGCCACCCCAGATGCCAATCAGGAAGTACATGGGCACAAGCGAGACTTCAAAGAACAAGTAAAAGAGGAAAAGATCCATCGAAGCGAAGACGCCGACTACGGCCGTTTGCAGGAGCAGGAGCAGAACGTAGTATTCCTTTTCACGCTTCTCAATATACTTCCATGACGAGAGCGACGCGATCACGCCGAGCAGAGTCGTTAGCACGATAAGCAACACGGCCACGCCGTCAGCGCCCATTTGATAGCGCGCGCCGATTACCGGGATCCACTTGTAGTCTTCGAGGAACTGCATGCCGCCGATCCCGCGGTCATAACCCATCAGCAATAACGACGCGACGAACGCAAGTCCAAACCAGGCGGTGGCAAACTTCTTAATGAGATTCGACTGGTTCTTCTTGAAGAGCGCCAGAATGATGATGGCGCCGACCGTCGGTAGCCAGGTGACGATGGAAAGGATGTAGGTCTTCATAGTAAGAGTAGTCAGCAGTCAGTAGTCAGTTGCCAGTTGTCAGTTGTAGGTTGTCAGTTGTCAGTAGTCCAGTCGCAGTTGTTAGTTGTTAGTTGTAGGGAACGCTCACTACTGACACTGACCACCAACTACTGACTACTGGCTACTGACAAGGCGACAAAGCTCTTCACGAGGCTCACTATGTCCGCCGCAAAGAAAAGCGCTACTGCAACCACCAATCCGAAAACCATAACGAGGGCGTAGTTTTGCGTTAGGCCAGTTTGCGCTGCGCGGAAGAGGGGCGACATCAGACGCACAATGAAAGCAGCAATCCCATTGACGATGCCATCGACGAAATACTTATCGACCGCACCAGTTAACCTGCTCGTCAGCTTCGTCAGCCAGGCGCTGCCATTCACGGCGCCATCAATCACATTTGAATCCACCGCGAAGACTCCGCGCGCCAAGTCCATCACGCGCCGGGTTATGGCCCAGCCGTAGAATTCATCGACCCAATACTTGTTGTAACTGGCTTCGTAAAGCGGTTTGAGCCTACGCGCCCAGAGATCCGGCAGGTACGGGCTCTTCACGTAAAACAACCAGCCGGCCGCGATGCCGAGCGCAGCTACTAAGAGTGAGATAACAATGAAAAGCCACTCCGCAGCCAGATGACTGCCCAGGCCGCTTTCCGCTGCGTGGGCTAAGTTGAATCCTTCGTGAGTAGTTGTCTGAGTCGCGGCCTGGCTTTCAATCGGGACAGTTGCGTGTTCTGTCGTCCCAGCCTCACCGGCCGGCGTTGCAGCAACAGGTGCCGCGTCATGTTCTGCTCCAGCTGCACTCGCATGCTCTCTTCCAAATTCGCCGGTCGCAGAATTCCAGATAATTGGATCGAGATAGTTGACAATATTTAGACGGCCGCCGGGATGTTCACTGCCAGTAAGGAATTTAAAGGCGGGACCAACACCAACGAACCCGCCGATAGTTGCCAGTACGGCTAACGCAACGAGCGGTAGCCACATCGAGGCGGGCGACTCGTGAGGTGTGTGACCGCCGTGACCGTAACGTGCATCCGCATGACCCTTGTGCTGAAGCGCATGATCCGGCTGCACAGCGCCATGATCGTGGCTACCGTGCTCTGGGTCAGCGCCTCTGAACTTGCCCCAAAAAGTCATCGCCACTAACCGCGTCATGTAGAAGGCCGTACAAGTAGCCGCAATTGTGCCAACGATCCAAACGAGCCAGCCATAAGGAATGACGGACGTCGAGGCTGCGTTCCAGAGGATTTCATCTTTCGACCAAAATCCGCTGAACGGAATGATGCCGCAGATGGCTAACCAGCCCGCGAGGAAGGTCAGATAGGTGTAAGGCATGTACTTCTTCAACCCACCCATCCGCCGCATGTCCTGTTCGTGATGCATGCCATGGATCACACTGCCGGCGCCGAGGAACATCAGGGCTTTGAAAAACGCGTGCGTCATCACGTGAAAGATTCCAATCACGAAGGCGCCCACGCCGCACGCCATAAACATGAAGCCAAGCTGCGAAACAGTTGAATAAGCAAGAACCTTCTTGATGTCGTTCTGGGTGATTGCGATCGTGGCAGCGAAGATCGCCGTCGCCGCTCCCACTAATGCCACCACCAGCATCATCGTTTGCGAGTGCTGAAAGATAACGTTGGTTCGCGTCACCATGTAGAGCCCGGCGGTGACCATCGTGGCAGCGTGAATCAGGGCTGAAACTGGCGTTGGCCCGGCCATGGCGTCGGGAAGCCAGACGTGCAATGGCAGTTGCGCGGATTTGCCGCACGCGCCGATGAAAAGACCGAGCGCAATCCACGACAGAATTCCCCAATGGCCAATCGCTTCGAGAGGAAAGCTTTTCGCCTGTGCAAATACATTTGTGTATTGCGTCGATCCGAACACCGCAATCACCCCAAAGATCGCCAAAGCAAAACCGAAGTCGCCGATCCGGTTTGTAATAAACGCCTTTCGTGAAGCGTCGCCTGCTTCCTTCCGATCAAAGTAATAACCAATGAGCAGGTAGGAACAGAGTCCCACCCCCTCCCAGCCCACAAACATCATCAGGAAGTTTGAGCCCATCACGAGGATGAGCATCGAAAACATGAAAAGACCCATGTAGGCGAAGAACCGATAAAAGCCCGGATCGCCGTGCATGTAGCCGGTCGCGAACACAAAGATACACAGGCCGACGCCCGTAACAATCAGCATGAAAACTGACGACAAGGCATCGAGCTGATAACTCCACTCGACATTTAGTTCTGAGTGGTGAGGAGCCTGATCAGCAGTCGTTGCGGCTGTCGTTGCCCCTTCCGCTGTCTGATCGTTTTCGTGCGATGCCGCTGCGCGTTCGGTAGCGCCTGCAGATAAACGAACCGCACCTCCCGGAATCCAGGTAAAGCTGAACGCCCCATCTTCGCTGGTGACGTAGGGCTTGGGCCAAATACTGTGATTGCTATAACCGTAGGAATAGACGGCGGCGAGACTAAGCAGAAAAGCGAGGGCGATTGAGCCGACAGCGACACCGCCGATCAGCTTTTCGGAAAAACGAAACTTGCGACCCAGCAACCCGTTCAGAGCTGCGCCGGCAAGTGGCAAGAGCGGAATGAGCCAGATGTAACGATGCATCAGTTTCGAGTTTCGAGTTTCAAGTTTCGAGTACTCATTCTCAGTATTAGGTGGTTGCTCCGGGTTGCCAGTTCCGAAACAACTCGGAACTTCAAACTCGAAACTCGAAACTCCTTACCATTTCAGCAAGTCAATTTCGTCAATCCAGATCGTTTCTTTGTTGCGATAAAGCGCAATAACAATTCCCAGTCCGATTGCCGCTTCGGCGGCGGCAACTACTATCACGAACACTGTGAAGACCTGGCCGGCCACGGCATTTAGATTTCCGGTCGCTTGCAGATAACGCGAGAACGCGATGAAGTTGAGATTCGCGGCGTTCAGAATTAGCTCGATGGACATGAAAATGACGATGATGTTGCGGCGAGTCAGGACACCGCCCACGCCGATCACAAAAAGCAGCGCCCCAATCATCAGGAATCGCGACAGGTCGGGGTTCTTGATGCTCTCCAACATGACGCCACTACGGCTTTCTTCCTGAAACAGAAAAATCAGACCTGGTGCAAAGAGAGTCAGCATAATGAATGTCGTGAGCTATTCGATTTCCTCAGCCGTTGCGGTGACGCCGGCCAGTTCCGGCTCGCGCGCACTTTCCGCCGCGAGTACGTCCGGTGCTAGATCGTCGACCGCGGCTTCCTGTTTAAGAGTTCGCGCCAGCATCACTGAGCCGATGATGGCGACTAGCAGTAGCACGCTGGCTATTTCAAAAGGCAACGCCGCAAACCGGTAAAGACTATTGCCGACGCGCTGTGTGTCGGTGGTGATGTTGGTTGTACCCGTCGCGCCCGGCTTGAGGGTCTGGTCCTGTAATTGAGCTGCCGCCGTGGGATTTCTCTTTTGCAACCCGCGATAGCCAACGTTAATTGCGAAAAGCAGGCCCAGCACCAGCAGTAAACAAAAAATCATGCTGGTTGTTACCTGGCGCGGCTTGTTCATGGTCGGTTGATTACCACGCTCCTCAGCGCCAACGTTGACAAGCATGATCACGAACAGAAACAACACCATCACGCCGCCGACGTAAACGAGAATCTGCACGCCGGCGATAAACTCCGCGCCCGCGAGGACAAACAACGCAGCGACAGAGACGAGCGACGAAATCAGAAACAGGGCGCTGTGAACGGCATTACGCGCCATCACGGTCAAAAGCCCCGCGAAGATGGCGGCGATAGAGAATATCCAGAAGAAAACTGCTTCCCAACCAGATAAGACCATAATGATGAATGATGAGCGCTGAACGATGAATTCTAACGGCGTCTCTTGACCGTCTTAACTGAAGCCCCAAAAATTGCCGCCAATTCGTTCGCTTCCTGACACAACCCGGACAACTTTTCTTTCTTCACAATTCCACAGTCGATTAGCAAGTTAAGCCAGTAGATGGATTCTTCAAGCTCTTGCAATCCTGACTCGATCTTACTTACGAACTCAGCATTCGATCTCGATCTAGTCGCTTCGTGATACTGAGCGCCAACCGAGGTTCCGCTTCGTAGTAATTGATTACCTAAAACTTGAGCTTCCGCGGCTTTCGGCAACGATGTATAGAGGCGCACGATTCTTATAGCGAAGGCGCGGGTTCGCAGACGCAGGTCAGAGCTTGTCCCGGCATCTGACCTTCCGCGTTCATCATTCATAATTCATCATTTCAGATACTTGACCGTCTCTCGCCCTTGTTCCAGCATCTCGCGGTTCCAGACAAAGCCGGCGCGCGAATAGGTAGCCAGCTCAAAGTCCTGAGTCAATTCCAAACAAGATGTTGGGCAGGCTTCCTGGCATAACGCGCAGAACATGCATCGCGACGTGTCGAAGATAAACTCATCGAGCACCTTCTTCTTGCGCGGCTTCCCAGCCACCATGATTTCCACATCCATCGCGAGCACATCGATGCAGTCTTCCGGACAGGCGATGGCGCAGAGATTACAAGCGATGCATAAAGTGTCGTGGGTTTCCGGATCCATGTTGAGCCGCGGCGCGCCATGAAAACGCGGGGCCACATCTGGCCGGACCTTGGGATATTGCTCGGTGTAGATTCCCTTCCCCGCTACTGAGTCTTTATCGGTGAGCGCACCGATGTTGTACTTCATCGTCAGGCCCAATCCCTTTAAGAGATCAGCCATGAAAAAGCGTTTGACTTTATCAAGCAACCGTAATTTAGGAATCTTAACTAACGGCATAAGCAAATTTTACCCTTTGAACTTTGTACTTTGTACTTTGTGCTTAGTACTTTGTTCGCGTTTCGGTGGCTACATTTGCCTAAAGCCGAATAGCGAATGGTCGAAGTACAAAGCTCAAGGTACAAAGTTCAGTTCGGCCAACAACCGTTGAACTCTAGCTCTCGACGGCAGCCGGTGGCGGAACCGCCGGCTTCCCTTTCGGCAAGTTTACCAACTTGATGTTGCGCCGTTGCACCCGCAAATTGAAATCGCGCGAACGCCAGTTGATCTTCGAAAGTAACCAGCCGGTTATCCCCAGTCCGATCAGGCCCATCGCAATCATGATCCCTTTGCCGGCAGGAGTAAGGTTCAGTCCTGCGGTGATGCTATCGATCGTTTTAATACCGCGCCAGCCATCCAGAGCCTGAACCAGGAAAACAGCGAAAGCCGACAAGCCGATATTCATCAGCGCTGAGGGAATCAACCACTTCCAGCCGATGTCCATCAGCTGATCGTAACGAAAGCGCGGCAGTGTCCAACGCAACCAGAAATACACATAGAGCACAGCCAGCAGTTTCGCAATGAAGACGAGCAAGCTGACTATAACATAGAGATTATGGTGACCATTCGCTTCGGTTAAGCGATACACGAACGGGAAATACCAACCTCCGAGATACACCGTGACGGCGATCGCTGAGACGACGACCATGGCCGCGTATTCCGCCATGAAGAAGAGCGACCAGCGCATACCGGAATACTCGGTGTGAAATCCGGCAACCAGCTCTGACTCTGCTTCCGGTAGATCAAAAGGCGCGCGATTGTTTTCTGCGATTCCGCTCACTAGAAAAATCAGAAAGCCTGCAGGTTGATAAACGAGGAACCAGACCGAGTCCATCGCCTGCGCGTTTACAACTCCGGAAAGCGAAAGCGTACGCGCGAACATCAAAGCGCCGACGAGCGACAATCCCATCGCCACTTCATACGAAACCATTTGCGCGCTGGATCGCAGGCCCCCTAAGAGCGCGTATTTTGAGTTCGAAGACCAACCGGCCAGAATCAAAGCGAGCACGCCAACGCTCGAAACCGCGAGTACAAACAAGAGACCGATGTTGAGGTCTGTGATCACGCCCCAATCGGGCGCAAACGGGATCACTGCCATGACGATGAAGGCGGAGGCGACGGCAATGTAAGGAGCGATAAAGAAAATGCCGCGGTCAGCCTTGTCGGGAATGAAGTCTTCTTTCGTGAGCAGCTTGATTGCGTCCGCGATCGGTTGCAGTAATCCCCACGGACCGACACGCATTGGTCCCAATCGCGCTTGCATGAACGCCGAAATCTTTCGTTCCAGGTATGTTGCGTAAGCCACCCAGCCGGCAACAATCGTTACCACGGCCCCAATCTGGATAAAAGGCCAGACAACATTATTGACAGTTTGCGGACTGAAGAACTTCAGCAAAATTTCGTCGATGAAGTTAATCGGTGCGAACAGGGCAATGAGTGCTTCCATAATTCTAAGTCGAACAAACTATCGATCGATTTCGCCGAGCACGATATCCAGCGTTCCAATGATCGCTACGACGTCAGCCACCAGGTGTCCCACGCACATCTGTTTCAAAGCCTGCAGATTGATTAGTGAGGGCGGCCGCACGCGCACGCGCCAGGGTTGCGCCGAGCCATCGGCAACCAGGTAGCAACCGATTTCACCTTTCGGCCCCTCGATCGAATGATAGTAATCACCGGCAGGTGGCTTGACGATCTTCGGGATCTTGGCGTTGACCGGACCGTCAGGCAAATTATCCAGCGCCTGATCTACGATGCGTCGCGACTGTCTCATCTCTTCCAGCCGTACCAGGTAACGATCATAAGTGTCGCCATTCTCCCCAAGCGGCACATCGAAATTCATATCGGCATAAGCAGCATATGGCCGCGCCTTGCGGATGTCCCACGCGACGCCCGAACCGCGCAACGCCGGGCCCGAAAGACCAATGGCAACAGCTTCTTCTCCCGAGATTACGCCGATGCCGACAGTGCGGCTTAACCAGATGCGATTCTCAGAAAGCACAGTCTCATATTCGTCGAGCCGTTTCGGAAAGTTGCCGACGAAGCGCCGCACGTCGCTGGCGAAGTCGTCGTAGGCGTCGTTCGGCATGCCGCCGATCCGCCATGCATGACAAGTCAAGCGAGCGCCAAATTGACGTTCGAAGATTTTTAGAATCTCTTCTCGTTCGCGAAGCGCCCACAGCAGCACGGTGACGGCGCCGATATCGAGGGCATGTGTCGCCAGCCACAGCAAGTGAGAAGCAATGCGATTCAGCTCCGTCAGGATTGTGCGCAGGTAATGGGCACGCGGCGGAACCACCAGCCCCATCATCTGTTCAACCGTCTCTACCCAAACAAGTCCATTTGAGACCGCGGCAATGTAATCGAGTCGATCCCAATAAGGAGCAATCATTGTGTATTGACGATTCTCGGCAATCTTCTCCATGCCCCGATGGAGGTAGCCGATATCGCAATCAAGATCGATGACAGTTTCGCCATCCAACCTCAGGATCACGCGCAGCACGCCGTGCGTTGAAGGATGCTGCGGCCCCATGTTCAGCACCATCTCTGGGCTGTCGAGCAGGGTTTCCTGAGTTGTGGCGATCTCTACCTGATGCATGTTGTTCTTTCTTGTTAGGCCGCTGCCGGAGCCGAGCCGGCCGGAAGATAACAGCCGGTCACGCTCCAGGGTTCAATTATTAGTCCAATCTCCGCGGCGTCGCCCTTCTCACGTTCCGCGACAAGTTTCAGCACGATTGCCTGGGCGGCGCTTGCTTTATTCCAAACGTTACGTGGGGCCGCAGTCTCGCCAATGATGAAGCCGGCAACTTTGGCCGCCTCCGGCGACTCAAAGACCTTGGCATCATAGTGGGCTGCTATTTCTTTCGGAGTCATTCGATTTCCGATTGCCAATTGCAGATTGCCGATTAGACGCATTCCCTACGTGACGTCACAAATCGGCAATTGGCAATCGCCAATTGGCAATTATTTGTCTTTCGGCATTACTTCTTTCCCATCTTGAAGGATCTCGCGCATCTGGCGCTCCTGCGGCACTGAAAGAATCTCCAGCCCATACGCCCGGCGTTGTTCCAGCTGCTCGCGCTGGACATCTGTCATCTCCGGCAGATGTTGCTTCGTCCAGTTGTTCTCGACGAACTCCAACGACACGTCCTTTCGCAGCGGATGCCCTTCCCAATCGGGTGGCAAGAGGATCCGGCGCAGATCGGGATGGTTGTTGAAGGTCACGCCGAACAAGTCATAAACTTCGCGCTCAAGCCAATTCGCCGCCGGCCAAACTCCCGTTACACTCTCGACGCCGCCACCGTTCACGGCGACATTCAGACGAACGCGCTCGTTGGCTGGGATCGAGTAAAGGTTGTAAACGATCTCAAAAGGAGCTTCGTGGCGGTCAGGCAGATGGACACAGGTCAGGTCGGAGAGATAATTGAATGGAGTTTCGGGATGTCGCTTCAAATAGTCGCAGACCTGAACAATCTGGGCCCGGTCGATCCGAATCGAAAGCTGATTGATGAACTCGACTGCCTCAACTACAGCCTGCCCAAAAGTCTGTTTTAGGTTTAATACGAGCGGATGATTTCCGGCGTCGCTAGGTTTGAAGCCTTCGTCTTTCTTTTTAACAGGCGCTTTAGGAGCACCGGGGGCGGGCGCTGGAGGAGTGGCTTTCTCGGCCAGTGAACCCTTAACTGCGGCAACTCGAGACTTTGCTTGCTCGACCATTGCCGACTTCTCAGCATCTGCGCCTGCGAGTTCACCGGCGTCAGGAATTGCAGAAGCGGGCGGCGTGCCGGATTGATCAGTCTGCTTTAATTCCTCGGGCTGATCACCAGACTCTGGTCGTGCTTCGCTTTTCTCTTCTTCCATAGGGCTCGCGGCTCGCGCTTTTACCCTTACCGGATATGCGCTGCGGCACTGTTCCGGCCGCGCAAAGCGTTTGGACTAAAGTATTAATGCAGTGACAGAAGGACGGCGAAATTGGATTTAAACATGCAGCTTGACCTCTGTCAACCAACTTGTTTTTCGCGCGCTCGCGCGATCTTGCTCAGCAAAATCGCGTTGAGCTTGACGATCCCCCAGCGCGGCAACTATCATGGCTTGTTTGCAGAGAGCATCAAATTGCTCACTGTGGGAACAGGACAAAGATTAGGAAGAGGAAAGTAATGAAGCCAGAGATTCATCCAGCATATGAGGAAATGACCGTCACCTGTGCGTGCGGCGAGACATTTAAGACACGTTCGACTAAGAAGGGCGACCTGCACGTGGAAATTTGCTCGGCTTGCCACCCGTTCTTTACCGGGAAACAGAAGTTGATCGATACCGCCGGGCGCGTCGACCGTTTCAACAAGCGTTACGGTAAGAAGACTGCCGAAACTACGGCAGCCACGCAGTAACCAGTCATGAGCGTTAACCGTCACTAGCTAACCTTAAGAATCAACGCCGGCGTAATCACGTCGGTCGCTACCCGTGCACGAACTAGCGACCAACGTCAGAAACGCCGGCGTTATTGTTTGGAAGGGTGTCCGGTTTTCGGGTACCGGGAAATGGGTAGAGGGTTTCGGGTACCAGGGAGTTGGGTATCGGATCTCGGGTAGCGGGCTTCAGGCAGTGGCCCGGAGAGGTTTTTGAAGCGGGCCCGATTGAGTGCTGCACCAAATAGAAAGAAAACGCGATAGCTGACACCCTTCCCCAACTACCGTCACCCGATACCTGAAACTGACATCTGAAATCTGACATCTGAAACTGACATCTGAAATCTGCCAGTCAAGCGAGGAAACTAAATTGAGCATAAACGAGCGAGATTTGATCGTTGGCGGCCAGGCTGTTATCGAAGGCGTAATGATGCGCACGCCGAACGCCTACGCCGTTGCGGTGCGTAAAGCCGATGGCACGATCACAAACATTTCGGCGCGCCTTCCCAAGTGGAGCGACAAGTATCCAATCCTAAAACTACCGGTGTTGCGCGGTGGCGCGGTGCTGATCCAGTCGATGGGTTTGGGGATCAAAGCGCTGAACTACTCGGCAAGCGAGGCTTTTACAGAAGCCGAGGAAGCTGAAGCGAAAGAAGTGAAGGTCGCGCTCACTCCGGCAATCATTGAAGGTGAGGGCGATTTCGCCGGAATCACCGGCGCCATGCCCGGTCTTTTTCCCGTGCCGACAGAAAAGCGCTCAAAAGACGAAATGAAGAAAGGCGGCACTGCGGCAGCGGCCGGCTCAATCGTCTTCGCGCTTATTTTCAACATACTGCTTTTCGTTGCCGCACCGTTGTTGTTGACCAATGCCCTTTTCATTGCTGCGGGTTGGGCTCCCGCGCCGAGTGTGGCAGCTACGTCAGCGCCGTCGGCGGTGCCCGCTGTCGCGGGCGTGCAAACTGTAACCCCTGGGGCGCCAGCCGAACCGGCCTGGTATTCGCGAGCGTGGCGCACAGTTCGTACTTACCTGCACCCAGTGCGGCCTTCGATTTCTTTCAACCTGGTCGACGGCGCAATTCGTATGACGTTTTTTCTGATCATGATTTTTAGTTTTTCTTTGCTGAAAGACATAAGGCGAGTTTTTCAGTATCACGGAGCCGAACACAAAACTGTGTTCACCTGGGAGGCGGGCTTGCCGCTGACCGTTGCGAACGCACGACCGCAGCCGCGCCAGCATCCGCGTTGCGGAACCAGTTTCCTTATGGTGGTGATGCTGGTTTCGATAATTCTCTTTTCGGTAATCAAGTTTGATTCTTTGCTCTTCAATTTTCTCGTCCGACTCGCCCTGATGCCGATTGTTGCCGGGCTGTCGTACGAAATCATTCGTCTGTCGGCACGCAGGGAGAGTGGTTGGGTGTTTAAGTCGATCACGCTTCCGGGAGTCTGGCTTCAGAACATCACGACGCAAGAGCCCGACGACCAGCAGTTGGAAGTAGCTATCGAAGCTCTCAAAGAGTCGCTCAAACTCGAACCGCAAACCGGTGAGGCCGCACTCGCGCCGCTTTCGTGACGACGCTCGAGGTATAGAGAATGTTAGACAGACTGAAACAGATTGAAGAACGGTACGAGGAGCTTTCCCAGGAACTGCTCTCGCCAGAGCTGCTTGGGGATCACACTGCCTACAGCAAAGTTGCCAAGCAACACCGGAGTCTGGCCGACATCGTAGCGAAGTATCGCAGCTGGAACTCGCTCCAACAGGAGATGGACGGAGCACGCGAGATGCTCGATACCGCCGACGACGACGAAATGCGCGAAATGGCCAGACTCGAAGTTGACTCCCTGCAAGCGAAGTTGGAGGCAACTGAGACGGAATTGAAACTAATGCTGGTGCCGTCGGATCCTAATGATGAGAAAAACGTCATCGTCGAAATCAGAGCGGGCACCGGCGGTGATGAAGCGTCGCTCTTCGCTGGGGAAGTCTTGCGCATGTATCAACGCTATTCGGAACGTCAAGGCTGGCGTTTTGAGATTCTCGATGCTTCCGAGTCGGGCATCGGCGGCGTCAAGGAAGCGGTGGCATTGATTGAAGGCGACAAAGTCTATTCAAAACTAAAACACGAATCCGGCGTACACCGTGTCCAGCGAGTGCCCCAGACTGAAGCAAGTGGACGCATTCACACCTCGGCGATCACTGTTGCGGTACTTCCCGAAGCTGAAGAAGTTGATGTGAAGATTGATGCTAAGGATTTACGTATCGACACGTTCTGTTCGTCGGGACCGGGCGGCCAATCCGTCAACACTACTTATTCCGCCGTGCGCATAACTCACCTGCCAACGAACGTGGTTGTGTCCATGCAGGACGAGAAGTCGCAAATCAAGAACCGCGAAAAGGCGATGCGCGTGTTGCGCGCGCGGCTTCAGGAGCTGGAGGAACAGAAGCAGCATGACGCGTTAGCGAGTGAGCGCCGTTCAATGGTGGGTTCCGGCGATCGCTCCGAAAAGATTCGTACTTACAATTTCAAAGAGAATCGCGTCACGGATCACCGTATCGGTCTCACCATTCATCAGTTGGATTTGGTAATTGCCGGCAACCTCGATCCCTTCATCCAGGCACTCGTTAACCACTATCAAGCGGAAAAGCTAAAGGCTGAAGCTGTAGCAGCTTAGAAGTTTCGAGCTTCGAGTTCAGGGTTTCGAGTTTGAGGATTAATCTCGTAACTCGGAACTCAAAACTGCGGAACGCCAAACTCTGAACTTGGAACACGAAAATCGGAACTCGAAACTTAATATTGGCAATCGCCAATCGGCAATAGTGATGACACACGTCTTCCTGGTCCGCCATGGCCAGTCGCGTGGTAATGCTGAAGGTCGCTTTGGCGGACACACTGACACGCCCTTATCACCTCGAGGGCGCAAGCAAGCCCAAGCAGCAGCCGAAACCTTAGCCAAAGAAAACTTAACCGCCATCTACGCCAGCGATCTGGCGCGCTCGCTGGAAACAGCGCAGCCGCTCGCAAAGTTAACTAGACTTCAGGTGGAAGCCGCTGCTGAGTTTCGCGAGCGCAGTGTTGGCGTAATGGAAGGCTTAACTTTCGAGGAAGCCGCCGCGAAACATCCCGAACAATACGCTGCGCTTTTGCAGCGGGACTTCGAACACGTTTTGCTTGGCGGCGAGAGTTACCGGCAAACCTTAGACCGAGCTGCTCGCAAACTTGATGAAGCAATTGACGCGAATCGGGGCGGACGGATTGCGATCTTCACACACACCGGAACAATCTGCATTCTGGCTTTGCATTTGATGGGAGCTCTCGACGCTCCGGAGCTGAAGCCGGTCTGGATTCACAGCTCAAACTGTGGCATCAGTCGTTTCGATTTGCGCGACGATGGTTATGTGCGCGTCGCCGCCATCAACGACACCCGCCATCTTGAGGGGCTGTAGGATTATTTGAGTAGGGGTGGACCTCCGTGGGCGCCCGTTTTCGGAGCATGGGCGGCCACGGAGGGCCGCCCCTACGATTTCTACTTTCCCGCCAGGCGCGCGCGTTCTGCTTCTGTCCAATCGCAAAGAGTCTTGATATCCGCGTCCGAAAGCTTAGCGCTGCGGTGAATCCAGGTGTAGGAGTCCATCGGCATTAGCTTGTCCGAAACTTCTTCGCACATTTCTTCAAGTTTCTTGTCAGCGTTCCGCTTGTCTAGTTTTCCCCACTCAGAAAAATTCAGATGCTCCCGTCCTTCATTTACGTGATCGACCAGGAACCACGAAGCAGGAACGACGTTGCTGTACCAGGGCCAGCGCGTTGAGTTTGAATGGCAGTCATGACAAGAGCGATCGAGAATTGCTGCCACGGGCGACGTGAGCTGAAGCTGCGCATTGATTGTCTGCGTTTGATCCACGGAAGGATTGGTTCGCGCCGGCCGCACAAACTGCAGGCCCAGAAACACAACCGCGATAACGACTGCAAACCACTTCAATACCTTTCGCACTCTACTCATGCCCGCGCCCTCCGTCTGCCCCTCTGTATAGTTCGCCGGATCAAAATAACTACGGACAAAAACCCGAGGCTAAGCAGAACTATCGCGTAACGCCAGCGGCCAACTTCGGAGACAAGTACGAGAGCATTCTCAGCGGTAACACCAGCCCTGACCGCGAGCGGAGTTTCACGACTGCCGTTGTCAGCAGCACCAACGGTGGCGAGTATTGTCTCTTTTCCGTCGGCCGAAATTTTACGCACGCGTGGCCCGCTCGAAATGTTCGGCAAGGTGAAACCCACTTCCAGGACATAAAGATCGTTTTCGGCAATGGCAACACCGTTGGCAAAGTAGGGCGGCTCGGTTCGCAGGATCACGTTCGCCTTTCCTTGCGGGGTAACTTTGAGCAAACGTCGGTTCCCGGAATCAGCGGCGTAGACTGTTCCATCGGGCGCCACAGCCAGACCAGTCAGACTCCCGGACAAGCCCGAAAGAAAGCGGGGCTGATCTTTGCGATCGCGGAAGTCCAACCCACTGCCAATCGTAGTAACATCACCTTCCATTGTTACCTTGCGAATTGCAGCGCCATCGGAGAGATAGAGACTGCCGTCAGGCCCAAACGTTATTCCTCCAACGCTACTGAACTTCGCTGCAGTGCCCTTGCCATCGGTGTTTCCATAAGCACCGCCAGCCAGCGTTGTAACCACACCTTCAGGTGTGCGCTTCAGTAGCAGTGTTTGAGTCTTGGTATGGTTGTTCTGATCCACCCAGTAGCTGTTGCCTGCGCGATCACGCCAGATACTCAGCCCACGCGGCAGATTTTCCGTAGTCGCAAGCAGGTAACTAATCTTTCCATCTGTCGTCATTTTCCAAATGGCACTGGGCCAGCCCTCAGTTGCAGGGTTGTAGCTGACGTCAGCACCGTAGATGTTGTCTTCGGCATCGATGGCCAGTTCATGCACATGCCGGCCTCGCTGGCCGGCGCGAAAGATTGTGAGTTTTCCGTCGCTAATCTTCCAAATCGTCTCCAGATCGCTGAAGTAAACGTTGCCAGCTCGATCAACGACGATCCCTGTGGCCGGATGCGCGATTGCGCTCGTTGACGGGCACAGACAAAACGTCGCCGCTGATATGAAGATCAATAAGTGCTTGAGCATTGATTTGGATTTGTCAGTGGTCAGTAGTCTGTTGTTAGTAGTTAGCTGCAAGCGGTCGTTGGTGCCCGGGCTACTGACCGACCACTGACAACTGACAAACTTAATGCCTCACGCAGTTGTTAGTGCAGCGCTCGACTTTGATATCGCGTACGCCACGCAACACGCCGTCGCTCCCCCGCGTCAGCGTCAACACGGGCGAAAAATTACCGAGGCTCGCAAACCTTCGCTTCACGTCTTCGGTGACTAGAGGATCGTCTGCAAAGTTGTACTCATCGATCCAGTATTCCGGGTAGTCCGCGCCGGAAACGTAGGCGTGAATGTGAGCAGAGATGCGCGTGCCGGGGTAAGAGGCGGGTTTGATGGTTCGGAATTCGTAACGGCCATCCGCGCCCGTGCGCATCATGCCGTGGATGCGCGTGTTGCGGTTGTCACCGCCTGTACCTGAGGTCGAATAAACGCCGGTGGCATCGGTTTGATAGACGTACAGAGTGATGCCTTCCAGGGTTTTGCGGCCGTCGGGAGCGTAGATCGTGCCCGAGACAGTTAAGGGCTGTCCTGGTTCCTTATCAGAAACTATCGTCGTCTTTGCCGGCACGTTGTCGGCGCGCGTTGCCACTGCTTTCTGCTCCGCCGAATTTGCCGGACTACAACCGAAGAGGCTGAGAGTACTAACCTCCACGAGAGGCAACGCGAGTGCGAAAGCCGAAGCGTGTTTGAGAAAATTTCTACGGGGAAGAATTTGGTTTTGATTTCTCATAATGAACTCCGTTAGTTGTCCGTGGTTAGTTGTCCGTGGTCAGTTGTCCGTGGTTCGTGCCGTCTGCCTCCTGCCGTCTGCCGTCTGCCTCCTGACTCCTGTCTCCTGTCTCTCACCGTTTCCCTTCCAAGCCTTTTACTTTTCCAAGTGTACGAGTCCACATATCGATCCAGCCTTTTTTTAACGGCGAAGCTCCAGTCCAAATGTTGTCCAGGTGCCCTTTCCATAGTCGCAACATCTTTTCATCAAGTTGCAAAACGCCTTCACGCGTTACCCCGGGCGGCGGCGGTGTCAACGCCGCGAGACGGTCGTAAACGAGTGCGCGATCGTTGTCACCGACTCGATATAAGAGATGCCATAAGGTGAGCGTGTCCCGCACACGCGCCTCATCCAGAATATCTGTCAGAAGAGCATTGTCAGTCGCGTTGGCATTTTCAAAATCCAGTTTGGTCAACGCGGCACGGAAGGTTTGCGAGGCATCTTCAAAGTACGGCGTGCCTGGCCCAATACCAGGACGCGTTGCACAAGCAGCACCTGCCGGGACCACCGATTCACGATCGCGCAGCTGTAACGCCACCCAGCCGGATGTTACGCGCAGCAAACTCGCACCCTGATCATCGACCTCGAGTGTGTAAGCACAGCCAAGGTCAGCGGCGACTGCTGAAGGCGTATCGACAAAGAATAAACGCGGTGGCGCCCAAATGTGCGCGCTCATGCGTCCGCGGGCCAGCTCAAGCCGGTGTTCCGTCGCTCGCGTTTCCAACAACCGCACGCGAGTATTCGGATCGATCTCCACCTGACCAATTGAGGCCACGCTAATCCTTGCTCGCGAAGCTGCATCAGTCTCCAGCCACTGCCCCACGCCGAGTTGCCCTGTCTGTCCAATCCTTGAGTTGCCAATCATCGGTGCACCAATGAGTCGCGCTACTTCCCACGAAGGCCTTGATTCCTGGCGATAGATCCAAAAAGCAGCGACTCCTAGTGTCAAAAGCAATGTGGCAGCGATTGCTGCGGGAACCGGATAAAAAAATCGATTGCGAAAACTTCTGCGAAGGTTAGTCGGCTCCTTGTGTTTCGAAACTTGCTGGTCGAGGCGACTCTCCAGTTCACTCCAAAGGGAATCGGGAGCTTTAACGAGCGGTAAGTGCTCTGCGAGTTTCACGCCCGCTTTGATCTCTTCAAATTCCGCGCGACAACTGCGACAAGCGATTAGATGCTCGGCAACCTGCCGCGATGCCTTAACGTCCAGCTCGTCGTGAAAATAGGCCGACAGTTGTTCCCTTACGTGGTTTGAAAACATCTCAATCTCCCAACACAACGTCGTCGCGCAGATGGGCCAAGCGGCGCGCTAACTCCTTATGACCGCGGTTGAGACGCGACGCTACCGTACCTTTCGAGCAGTTCAGAATGCTTGCCATCTCTTCGTAAGACAGATCTTCGATATACCTGAGCACGATCGCCAAACGAAATTTTGGTTTTAACTCCGCAATCGCGTGCCTCACGGAGTCGGCGAGCTCGAGTTTGGCGTACCGCTGTTCCTGGGGCCGCTTGAGTTCGACCTTAATTCCCTGCGGCGAATCTGCGAAGGGCAGGAAGCGTTTGCGTTTTCGTTGCTCGTCGATGCAGGCGTTGGATACCATGCGATAAAGCCAGGTAGTGAACTGCGACTCACCGCGAAACTGATTGATGTTAGACATCAACTTAAGAAACACCTGTTGCGTTACATCGCCAGCGCAGGTTTGGTCGCCGCCGCATGAATACACTGCAATCGAAAAAACCTTGTCTTTGTAAGCTTCATAGAGCAACCGAAAAGCCTCGCGATCGCCCTGCTGGCAGGCCTTGATTACGCGCTCGTTGATTATCGGTTCGGCCATTACAGCGCGCTGCTCCATTGGCTCCTCCGTCTGACAGACCAACAATTAGACGAAGCTGAGCGAAGGTTTCTTCCAGGAATTAAGAAACACCGGCAGCAGTTTAAGTATAAAGATGACTTCGGGTGAAGGATCTGATATGCGGCTGGCCGCCTTCCGTGCGGTGAGGCTCGCCTCACCGGCTCCATCTCACAATGTCACGAGGCTGAGCCTCGCAAAAATCAGGGAGACTCACACGGTAAGCCAGAGGCCTACCGCACGGATGGCGGCGAGCCGCTCTTATGAATCATGTTGTAACTAAATACGGAGACGTGTTCAGGCGGCTTCTTCGTCGCCTTCAAGAGAGCGGCGGCGATGCACGGAACCATCAGATTCGAAGATGTAAGCAGAGGGCGCCTCGCGCATGATGATGTCTTGCAGTCGCATTAAGCCGTAGAGCAGAGCTTCGGGACGAGGTGGGCATCCGGGGATATAAACGTCGACGGGGATACAACGATCGACGCCTTGCATCGTCGAGTAGGAATCGAACGGGCCGCCGGTTGAGGCACAGGCGCCCATCGCGATCGCCCATTTAGGTTCTGGCATTTGATCGTAGACGCGTCGGACCACTGGGCCCATCTTGAGAGTTACGGTTCCAGCGATGATGATCAGATCGCTTTGGCGTGGGCTGGGGCGAAACACGCCAGCGCCAAAACGATCGATGTCAAAACGCCCGGCGCCCGTAGCAATCATCTCGATGGCACAACAAGCGAGACCAAACGTCATGGGCCAGAGCGCAGACTTGCGCGCCCAGTTCACGACAGGTGCGGTCATGTCCATCGCCTTCGCGCCCACGGTGCGCCGCACCGAGTTCATAATGGAATCGACGGTCGTTAGAACAAATCCTTCTTCGTGTTCAGACATATGAAGATTGCCGATTGGCGATTGCCGATTAAAGAATACTGGTTGGCGATTTGCGATTGTCGCTTTTGGTTAGATTCCTATTTACTTTTAAGACCTTAAAGGTTGCGAGCTTAAACGTTCGTTAGACGCGAATTGGCAATCGGCAATCGCCAATCGCCAATCGGGCTATGCCCATTCGAGGGCGCCTTTGCGCCAGGCGTAGTAATAGCCAACTACCAGGATGCCGATAAAGACAAACATTTCAACGAGCGCAAATTTGGTGAAAGAAAAATCGTCGCCCATGAAGATGATTGCCCACGGCAGCAGGAAGATCGTCTCCACATCAAAGATCAGAAACAGCATCGCCACGATGTAGTAGCGCACGGTAAAGCGGTCGTGGGCTTCGGTCGTCGGATCGATGCCACACTCGTAGGGCCGCATCTTCTGCTTGCCATACTTAATTGGGCGCAGAAACCTGCCCAGAATCAACGGGAGGACCGGGAACACTATCGCCACGAGAAAAAAGATCATCACCGGCCAGTATGCCGTGATCGGCGCACCGACGCTTTGCGTTGCCGGCTGAGTGATCGCTACCGCTTCCTGAAGCATCATTTGACCGCCACTATAACAAGTTGTCGTTAGTCACGACAAGATACATGTTTTGACATTGTCGATTGGCGATTGCCGATTTCCGATTGGCGATGAGCAATTACCGACTTGTATCGGCCTCTCCGACGCTGCCAATTACGAACTTCCAATCGTCCATTCAAGTCCCTCTTGGGCACTGTTCTAATTGGCAATTGGCAATCGCCAATCCCACTAACGGTTTCGCGCGCCTAATAAACCTATTCGTTTAGTGCCGCCAGCTCCATGCCTAAAGTCCTTGTTTTGCGCGATGGCACAGTGCATGCGAATGCGTATGGCATGAAGCCACTAAGAGAACGAGGCATTTACCTGGCGCCAAACGGCGAGAGCTTCGTTGCAAGCCGGAGGCGAAGAACGACGGCTGACGGCAAGCGGATATTGTCGCGGTTAGGAGAGCGATTGTCGTGTTTTCTGTTTAGACGCTACGACTGGGCCTTTCACGGCTCGCCCGACTACGAGGTTACAAAGGCGGGAAATCTAGTGGCCCTGAAGCAGCCCTTAAAGTTTCGGCCCGAACAACTGATCGATACCGGCGCCACAGCGGGAGCGCACTGAGCTCAGGAGGCAGTAGCAGTAGGCAGTTATTATTTCATTAGTGAGTAGTCGGGTAACCGGTAGTCACTTTTAGACGATCGTAAAAACTAAGCCCCGTCAGGTTGAATGGCCTGACGGGGCTAAATACTGTGTCCTGACTACTGCCTTCTGCCGACTGCCTACTGCCTACTGCCTACCGCCTCTGACTCCTTCGTCACGAGATCACTTTCTTAAAAAACTTTTTCGTGCTGCGACCAAAGTGTTTGCCGGCGCGTCCCATGTGCTTGCCGAATGACTTGCTGCCGCGCACCACGCGACCCTGCCTCATGTTTTTGCCCAGACTCTTGCCAGCGGCTTTCGTTTCACCACCACTCTTTTTGATTTCACCAGTGGTGGTGGTCTGATTCTCCTGAGCCCTTACTGGCAACGCGCCCAGCGACAAAACCAGCCCCAGCGAGACTGCTACGAAGACCTGTTTCACTTTAAATTTCATGTTGACTCCTTCTGGAAGCGCAACCGATTTCTGCCGGGGCTGATGATTCGATGTGCTGACAACCGCTCCCACTTGTTCCCACGCGGGCGATTATACAACTTTAGCCAGAGACCAGGTGCGAGAATCAGTGCGGTATTAGTTAACCGCGTTTCTTCTCAGGCTTTGGCAGAAACCCCTTGTGCACTGCTGGGTCTTTGGAACCACCTTGACGTTGTTGCGGAAGCGATTCCTTGCGTTCTTGCTTCTCTTTGGCAATCGCCTCTTTCAGTCGTTTCTTGGCACGCTTGTTCATGATCAGATTGTACCGTAATGAGTTGTAGGGGCGGCCCTCCGCGCCGCCCCAGCCTTTATAGATGGGGGCGCCCACGGAGGGACGCCGCTACAAATTTCACTCGCTGTCTTCATGACTGGTGACTGCAGCCAGGAGCGCCACCGCATGACTCAGCACCGGCTTGATCACTGCGAAGCTCTCGCGCACAGCGTTGGGCGAACCGGGGAAGTTTACAATCAAACAGTCTGAGTAAATGCCGCAGACACCACGGGAGATCATTGCCATGGGAGTGTGCTTGAGCGATGCAGCGCGCATCGCTTCAGCTAAGCCCGGTGCCTCACGCTCAATTACCTGGCGCGTTACTTCGGGAGTGTTATCGCGTGGACCAAGGCCTGTGCCGCCTGTCGTGATGATCAGGTTTACGTCGTCACGACCAGCATATTCGCGAAGTGAGTCGGCTAAGGCTTCGGGATCGTCAGAGAGAACTTCATGAGCGATGATTTCGGCGCCCGCCTCGCGCAAGAGCTTGACGAGGGCGGCGCCAGAGAGATCTTCCTGCTCGCCGCTCGCGCAGCGATCACTGACAGTGATGGCGACAGCTATGATCGGAGTGGGCATATTAAATCCAGCTTTATCTAGTCCGCGCCAGCGGACTGCCTACTTCCCTGTCAGTTCCTGAACCAGCTGATCAGCGCCGTAGAGTTTTTTCAATGCCTCGATAATCCCTGCACTGTGAATCGCAATTGCACGGCCGCCTTCAGTTTCATCAACATACCAATAGCGATTGGGTAGCTTCTGGATATTGCTGTCAAAGTTGAGTCCTACGATTTCCGCTTTGCGATTAATGATTGGGCTGCCGGAGTTGCCGCCAATCGTGTCTGCCGTATAGACAAAGTTCATTGGCGTTGTTAGATCCAGTTTCAATCGTCCATCTTTAAAGCGTTGCGGCAAATCGTAAGGCACCTTCTCGTCAAAGCTGGCGGCCCGATCATACAACCCGCTAAAGGTCGTCTTGTACGGCACTAAGGTTGTATCTTCCTCGTAACCAAGAACGCGTCCGTAACTAATCCGGAGCTGGGTATTGACATCGGGATAAACGTTTCGTCCGTAGGCTGCAAACCGGGCGGTCGCGATCTTCTGTCCGGCGACGGCCTCCAGATTCACAATCTTTTCTTCATTCCAGGCGCGCAGCTCCCGAATCACGGGCTCGACCCGACGCGCTAAAACGATCAAGGGATCGTCGCTCTTGGCAATAGCTTCGGCGCCGCCTTCAAACAATGCTTTGCGAACCGCAACGTCACCCAGCTTAGTCCCGGTGACAACCGCTTTGGCAACCGCTGCTGGAGTAGAGCCGTTTAATGCGGCGCGCACAAAGGGATCGTTCGCGCCAAGCGTCTTCTCAGCTTCCGCCAACCACGCCGCCAGTATTACCTCTTCCATGTCCGGATAGACCGGCGCGGGTGAGAAGAGTCCAAACTTCAGTGATTCAAGTTTTGAATCGCGAAACTCATCGTAGCGTTTGTCGTTTGGCTTCCCAATTTCCTCGGAATAGCGAACGAGCGTCGAAGCGATCTGGCCCAGACGCGACCAGACAAGTGTTGAGAAGGCGGTGCGTTTTGCATATGACGGGAGCTCTCCGTACGCATTGGCAATCTCCTCCCACGCGCCGCCGACAGACTGCTGCAACTCTGGCTGGCGCGCGACCTCCGCCCGCAAGGCTTTCTCTTCCTCTTCTTTTTTCGCCATCATGCGCGGATTGCTCAAACCCTCCTGCTGACCCGTGAGTCGCTTAATCGAATTCGCAAGGCTGCGGACGGTTGCCAAAGCGCGGCGCGTGGTTTCCGGTCCAGTCGCGCTATAACGCACGAGGGCTTCCCGCCGCGAAGTCCAAACCTGCATCTGCAACGGATTGCCGACATCGCGTTGATACTTAAGCTGCGAGACCGTGAGCAAACGATTAGTGGAGCCCGGGCTGCCAATTGCCAGCACAAACTCGCCATCGGCGGGACCGGCGGTCGACCATTTGAAATAGTTTTGGGTCTTTAACGGCGCCCCATTTTCATAGACTCTAAAAAAGGTGACATCGAGGCAGTAGCGGGGGTAAGTGAAGTTATCGTAATCGCCACCGAAGAACGCCGCTTGTTCCTCAGGAGCAAAAACCAGGCGCACATCGGTGTACTTCTTGAAGCGATAGAGCCAGTACTCACCACCGTTGTAGATCTTTACAACTTCGCTGCGCAGTCTCGTCTTGTCCGTCGACTCTTTTTCAATACGGGCAATCTCGGCGCGGCGAGCGTCGCCGGCGGCGCTGTCAGACATTCCTGATTTTACTGAACCCTGCACGAGAGGGGTGACGTTCTCATATGAGGTCAAAACGGAGACTTCCAAGTCAGGACACTTCAGCTCTTCTGCCTTTGTCTTCGCCTGGAAGCCATCACGGCGCAGATTTCGCTCTGGGGTAGAAAGTTTCTGTAACTGGCCGCTAGCGACGTGTTGATTCGTCATTACCAAGCCGTTTGGAGAGACGAAAGAACCGGACGAGCCTTCGATTTTCACTGACGACAATCTGATCTGCTCCAGCCAGGCGTCGGAAGGTTCGAAGTTGTAGAGCTCTTTCCATTGCTTGCGCGGCGGATTATCGAAGGTCCACATACCTTCGTCGGCATGAAGCCGCAAAGGCAAAAGCAAAATTATAAGAACGAGAATAACGATTGGGCTTTTTTTCATCTGGCAATTCCTTGAAACCGGTTAGCGTTGAACTAAACGAGCTAAATTTAGTCCGCGAAGCGGACTTCAGCGTAAAGACCGGGGCGTGAGCTCCATGTTACGGTCAACAAAGGAGCCGAGCCCGTTGAACGGGCGACAGCGCCGCAGTGCGCTGCTCTCTCGCCCGCCGTGCGGGCTTCAAATTGATCTTCGATCAGCAACCTGGGGCTCAACGCTGCCGGCGCGCATGTTCTTTTAACCAACAACGATCCATGACGACGTACAGTCCGGCATCGAGAGCTCGTTGCGCGGCTGCCTCATCAATCACACCCTCCTGCAACCAAACCGCTTTCGCTCCCGCCGCAATTGCATCGTCAACGGCCGCGCCAGCTTCGCTTGAGCGGCGGAAGATATCCACGAGGTCTACTTTGCCTGTCACGCTCGCGAGTGCGGGATAGGCTTTTTCACCAAACACTTCGGTCTCATTCGGATTCACGGCAATCACTGTGTAGCCATTTCGTTTCATGTAAGACGCAACACCGTGAGACGCGCGGCTGGGAGACGATGACAATCCGATAACGGCGATCGTGCGACACTCATTGAGGATCGCTTCGATGATTTCTGGACGATTAATTTCCAAGTTAAGGCTCCTCGCTACTGCTTATCGCGGCTGTCCCGTTGAACCACTACGGCACGTTCATTACCGAACTGCCGGGCTGCTAACGGCGTGTAATTCCTGTAACGAACGCACCTTCATCTCGCCGTTCGCTGCCTGGGCGGCAATCGCTTCGACGATTGCCTGCGCGCCGGTCATCGTGGTCACACACGGCACATTGTATTGCAACGCCGCCCGGCGAATTGCCTGCTCATCAAAGTGTGACACGCGACCCAAAGGCGTGTTGATGATCAACGCAACCTCAGCGCGCTTGATGTGGTCAACGATATTGGGGCGACCTTCGTTAACTTTGAAAACGTTTTCCACACTGAGACCGACTTCACGAAGACGCGCCGCGGTTCCGAGAGTGGCGATGATGCTAAAACCGAGCCGCGTCAGCTTGCGCGCCAGAATTACAGCCTGACCCTTATCGGCGTCGTTGACGCTGATGAAAGCGGTGCCACTTTGCGGCAAACTCAAACCTGCTCCCTGCATTGCTCGTGCGTAAGCTTCACCGAAAGTGTCGCCGATTCCCATCACTTCGCCAGTTGAATGCATCTCGGGTCCCAGAATCGGATCCACGCCGGGAAACTTTCCAAAGGGGAAGACCGGGGACTTAATGAAGAAGCGATTGACCGTTAGGTTTTCGGGCAAGCCAAACTCCGCGAGCGGCTTCCCGGCCATCACTTGCGCCGCGATCCGCGCAATGGGAACTCCCGTCGCTTTCGAAACAAATGGCACTGTGCGTGAAGCTCGAGGATTAACTTCAAGAACGTAGACGCGATGATCCTTGATCGCAAACTGAATGTTCATTAACCCTCGCACTCCAAGCGCCGTCGCAAGCGTTCGTGTGTAATGACGCATAGTCTCAATGTGCTCCGGGTCAATCCGAACCGGAGGCAGCACGCAAGACGAGTCGCCCGAATGAATCCCGGCCTCTTCGATGTGCTCTTGGATTCCTGCGATCACGCAGGTCTTGTCATCAGCGAGCGCGTCCACGTCAAATTCCGCCGCGCGCTCTAGAAACTTATCAATCAACACCGGCCGGTCAGGCGTGAAGCCGACAGCGTTTCGTACGTACTCATCCAAGCTCTCTTCGTCGTAGACAATGGCCATCGCGCGGCCGCCGAGCACGTAGCTGGGCCGGACTAGTACGGGATAGCCAATCTTTGCGGCGATCTCTTTCGCTTCGGCGCCGGTTGCTGCCATTCCGCTTTCCGGTTGCGGTATACCGAGCTCACTCAACAACGCACCAAAGCGTTTGCGATCTTCAGCGAGATCGATCGACTCCGCAGTCGTGCCAATAATGGGAACGCCGGCCTCGTGCAGACGCATTGCCAGATTCAGCGGAGTCTGACCACCAAACTGAACGATCACTCCTTCAGGCTTTTCCACCTCCACGATGTTCATCACATCTTCAAAAGTAAGCGGCTCGAAATAGAGTCGATCAGAAGTGTCGTAATCAGTAGAGACGGTTTCCGGATTGCAGTTGACCATGATGGTTTCAAAACCTTCGTCGCGAAGAACAAACGAGGCGTGACAGCAACAATAGTCAAACTCGATTCCCTGACCGATGCGATTGGGTCCTGAACCCAGGATCATAATCTTCCTTTTGTCAGTAGGGGCAGCTTCATCTTCATGTTCATAAGTCGAGTAGAGATAAGGCGTGAAGGATTCAAACTCAGCACCGCAGGTGTCGACGCGCTTGTAAACCGGAGTAACTTTCAGTTGTTTGCGATAGCTTCGGACTTTGTCTTCGGTCGTATCGGTAAGGTAGGCCAAACGCCGATCCGATAAGGCGGCCTCTTTAAATACGCGTAGCAGCTCCGGGGAAATTTCCTCGAGTTTTTTACCCTCAACTTCTCGCTGGATTTCCATCACCTCCTGAAGCTGTTCCAGAAACCACGGGTCAACACGCGAGAGGCGATAGATTTCCGCCACCGGCCAACCGTGTTGCAGAGCGTAGGTGATGTAAGAGAACCGCTGTGAGTTTGGACGCGCGAGTTTTCGCTGCAATTCATCAGCGGAAACATCTTCCAACCGCAAGGGCTTCACCGCTTCAAGTGAGCGCAACCCCTTAAACAATGCTTCCTTAAACGTGCGGCCGATGGCCATCACCTCGCCGACCGACTTCATTTGCGTACCCAGCACGTCCTCCGCTTCGCGAAACTTCTCAAACTCCCACTTGGGAATCTTTGCGACTACGTAGTCGATAGTCGGCTCAAACGAAGCCGGAGTCTTCTTGGTAATGTCGTTGGGAATCTCATCGAGTGTATAACCGACTGCAAGCTTGGCGGCAATTTTTGCAATGGGGAATCCAGTCGCTTTGGATGCGAGGGCCGAGGAACGCGACACGCGCGGATTCATTTCGATGATGCGCACGTCGCCATTAGTCGGATTTACAGCGAACTGAATATTCGATCCGCCAGTCTCTACGCCGACCTTGCGAATGACTGTGATTGCCATGTCGCGCAGTCGCTGGTATTCGACGTCAGTGAGAGTTTGCGCCGGAGCCACCGTGATTGAGTCCCCGGTGTGAACTCCCATTGGATCAAAGTTTTCGATCGAGCAAATCACCACCACGTTGTCGGCGAGGTCGCGCATCACCTCAAGCTCAAACTCTTTCCAACCGAGAATCGATTCCTCAATCAAAACTTCATGAATCGGCGAGGCCGCCAGGCCAGCGCGCACAATCTCTTCAAATTCTTCCGGATTGTAGGCAATGCCGCCCCCGGTTCCCCCGAGGGTGAAAGAGGGGCGGATGATCGCCGGATATTCTGTGGTGGCCACGATCTCCTGAGCATCTTCCCAGGACCGAGCAAAGCCGCCGCGCGGCATCGGCAAACCAACCTCATCCATGGCCTGCTTGAAAAGTCGCCTATCTTCAGCAATTTTTACAGCATCAAGTTTTGCGCCGATCATTTCGACGTTGTATTCGTCGAGCACTCCTGCCTCGGAGAGCGCCATCGCGAGATTCAGAGCGGTCTGCCCACCGACAGTCGGCAACAAAGCATCTGGTTTTTCGCGGCGAATAATTGCGGTAACGGCAGCGACGGTGAGAGGTTCGATGTAGGTGACGTCGGCGGTATCGGGATCGGTCATGATCGTCGCTGGGTTTGAGTTAACCAGTACGACTTGATAACCCTCCTGGCGCAGCGCTTTGCAGGCCTGGGTTCCTGAGTAATCAAACTCGCAAGCCTGGCCAATGACTATGGGACCTGATCCGATGATAAGGATTTTATGGATATCAGCGCGTTTGGGCATGCACTACAGAACCGGAGGCATTCGCTGCTGCGCTCGAGTTTCGTAATAGCTCGAGCCTGCGAAGGCAAACCTTTGAACTTTATGATGTCGCATCATTATACATAACCGACAATATGCGCACGACTCGTCGCACGACAAACCAGAAAGGGTGGAAGGGGAAGAGGGGAAAGGAGAAAGGGAGAAGGGCGAACCGATTGGCGAAACTACACAAATCGCATACTGGCTACTGTCTCCTATCTACTTCTTCTTATGTTAGCGGTGGGTCTTTCGATAATCGTCACCTTCGATCTCGACTACGTTGCACATTTCGTAAAGGCGGCTGCGCAGACGAGTACCAATTCGATCTTCCAGGGTAGTCATTTCCTTAATGCGGTCGGAAGGTGTTTTTCTGCTAAAGGAACGAGGGGCTGGTTCCGGCTCGTTTTGCTCGGCACGCACCTCATCCGAATAATTCGTTGTGAAGATAGTTAGCTTCCGGTCGTTGTAGCGCTTGTTGATGATCTGATACATCGTGTCGCGCACCCACTCCGTAGGAACCGTCGCCCCTAGTTCATCAAGCGCCAAAACTTCAGCCTGATAAACTGGAGCGAGGACGCGCATTTCCGAGGTTTGAGAAATCGGATTGTAAGAATCCTGGATCTGCTTGAGCAGCGAACCGGACTCACAAAACAAACCCGGAACACCTTTCTCGGTGAGTCCTTTAAGAATTGCCACCGCGAGGTGCGTCTTTCCTACTCCTACCGGACCGACTAAAAGCAGACCTTTTTCGACAGCAGGATATTCATTGACCAGCATCTTCGCTTTCATCAGCGCCCAGTAGATTGAGCCTGTGCCTTTGGGATCGCGAAAACTGCTGAACGAGCAGTTAGCATATCTGGCTGGAATCCGAGCCGCCTCGAGGAGGGTGACCCCGGTGCGCTGTAGACACTCATCACAGATCTTCGCTCCTTTGCCGGCGACAATCTTTACCCCGGTTCCAAAACATCCGGGACAGACGGCGGCGCTATCCTCAATCACATTCTTGGCTTGTTTGCTGGAGCTTTCGGCAGGCATTCAGGAATTACGATTCTGTCTCTACTTTGCGTCGGAAGTATAGCATCGCAACTCGATTAGACAACGAACGCGATTCTGGAAAGCGTTAAATCATCAAGATGCGCCTCGTTCCCTCTTTGGTATATATTATTAGTCCGATCCCCCTCAACGAAAACCAGCTACACGATGTCGCTATCGCAGTGGAGGATTTATTAGCAATAGCATGGGCCTGTTAGATTCATTACTAAGCAAACTTGGTCTAAGAAAAGATTCGATCAAGCGTAATCCCATCAGGGTTTTTCTTCTCGACGATGACAGCCGGCGGCACAAATGGTTTACCGTGCGCTTCAAAGGCGACTTTATCCACATGGCAAAGAATGTGGAGCAAGCCCAGAAGTTGTTAAGTGAAAACTCTTACGACGCGATATTTCTCGATCACGATCTCCATCCCGAACACTACAGTTCCCTGGATCACGATGATGAGCGCACGGGCTATGCGGTCGCGGCCTGGCTCGCCGAAAACCCAAAGCTCCAACCGGCTTCCACGATTCTGGTGCACACCCGGAATGCTGACGGTGCGATGCGGATGGTGGAAGAGATGAGGCGCGCCGGCCGCAGCGCTGAATATGTGCCTTTCCCGCTCCTTGCTGAACGGATCAAGCACTACTGGAAACGCTAGAACTCGGTCTTCGTTCGCCCTCACCGGGCGTTCGAGGCGAAGCCGGTGGCGCCGCCATATTCCCCTTCACGATTTCCCAACGATTTACGACGAGGATTGGTGGCCAGGGACGGGATCGAACCGCCGACGCCGGCCTTTTCAGGGCCGCGCTCTACCAACTGAGCTACCTGGCCATCGGGTGGGTAAAGAGCGCGTAGTATAGGGACTTAGCAAAACTACTGTCAACTTAGGCCCTGGTTTAGCGGGGTCTTGTGATTTGTCGAATTAGTTACAAAAGTCGTTGACGGATTAATAGAGAGGTGTATAATCCTCGGCGTTGAGGGTGGGGCTGATGCCCAAACGTTAGCCAGTCGCAAGACAAGCCATCCGATTCAAGTTGATAGTGCCCGCCAGTGCCAGCTCGGCCGCCGATCGCGCCCCCCGCAGTCGCTACCTTCGAGCTGGCACAGCTATTTTTGGCCAACACTTTTCCCCGCCTTTTTCCCTCTTTCTAAGCTACACCCGCCCGCTTAAATAGTTCTACAGCTTGCTCATTTGCATCGGACCGGACTAACCCTTCATTGAGCGTCAGTAGCTGCCGATCCCGGAGCACCAGCCTGCCGTCTATGATTACCGTTTGAACATCATCGGGCTGGGCTGAATAGACGATTGCTGACGCCAGATCCCTTGGAGCAGGAGTCAAGTGCAGAGCCGAGATGTTTAGCACGACGATATCAGCTCGTTTTCCTACTTCGATACTGCCAATCTCTTGATCCAATCCCATCGCCTTCGCCCCATCAATGGTAGCCATGCGCAAAGCTTGACCGGCCGGAAGCACTTCGGGACCGTGCTGCGCCTTCTGCAAGAGCGCAGCCGTGCGCATTTCAGTGAACATATCTAACCGATTGTTACAGGCAGCACCATCGGCCCCCAGGGAGACAGCCACTCCCGCTCGCAACATTTCTTTTACCGGCGCGATTCCCGACCCAAGTTTCAAATTGGAAGATGGGCAGTGAACGACATTTGTACAACTGCTGCTGAGCAAATTTAATTCATCGCTGTCGACGTGGACGCAATGAGCGAGGGCGACGTGCTTACCCGAAATGCCAACCGACTCGAGATAGGCAATATTGCGCATGCCCGTCTCATGCTCGACCATCGCGCATTCGGTTTTGTTTTCGGAAGCGTGCGTATGAATCATCACGCCGCGCTGCCGGGCGAGCTGCGCCACGGTGGACAACAGTTCGGAAGTGCAACTGATGGCAAAACGAGGCGCGAAGCAATAGCGAATGCGACCATCAGCTCGACCGTGCCACTTCTCTAGCAAAGCGATGGAGGCCGCGATCGAGGTTTCCGTCTCTTCCTGCAAACCGGGTGGCACCTCCTCACCCTTGTCCATCATGCATTTACCCACCGTCGCCCTAAATCCTGTTTCTTCAACTACCTTGAAGACTTCGTCGGTGTGGCTCACAGTTTCCATCGTTAGGGCGCAAGTAGTTCCGCCCTTGATCAACTCTGCGATAGCCAATCTGGCGGAGGCGGCGACAGAAGCAGCTGTGTGGGCCGCTTCCATCGGCCAGACACGCTTCTTTAACCAATCGATGAGGGACAAATCGTCGGCCGCGCCGCGAAACAGAGTCTGGCAAAGATGCAGGTGAGTCTGAACGAATCCGGGCAGAACGGCGCAGCTGCCTGCCTCGATGACAGTGGCCTCAGTATCTTTGACGGTACCGATACTCTCAATCCGACCGTTTCTAATCAAAAGATCGCCGCGCACAATGGAATCCTGTTCGTCCATCGTGACAATGCTGCCACCCTTGATCAGTATCGAGTCGCTCATAACTTTTTCTTTGAAGTGCGACGTAATTGTCGGCGCTCTCCCCACGCTGGTTTTATAAACAGAATAAAGCGGCAACCAATTGCCGCAGTCCAAACAAGTTGTTCGTTCTACCTTCTACCGCGCCGGATTATCCGTTGCGGAAAGAGAGGGTGTAAAGCAAGAATAAGCGCTCAGCAAATGAAGCGATTGCGTGCCTCATCAGCTAAACGCTTATTCACCCCAAACTACGTACTGGTTATTTCTTCTCGGCAGCTGCAGCCTTGGCGTTAGGAGCCGCTTCAGCTTTTTCCACGGGCACTGCCAGTCCCAGCTTTACTTTAACTTCGTTCTCAATGCGTTTCAGCAGCTCGGGGTTTTCTCTCAAAGCCTGTTTTGAGTTCTCTCTTCCCTGCCCCAAACGATCACCTTTGTAGGAAAACCAGGCGCCACTCTTTTCCACCACGCGCTGTACCGCGCCCAAATCAAGCACATCACCTTCGCGCGAAATGCCTTCGCCGTACATGATGTCAAACTCACATTCGCGGAACGGTGGGGCAACTTTGTTCTTTGCCACTTTAACCTTTGTCCGATTACCGACTACCCGATCGCCATCCTTAATCGCCCCAATGCGCCGGATATCAAGACGGAGGGACGAATAGAACTTCAAAGCGCGGCCTCCGCTCGTTGTTTCCGGGCTGCCAAACATCACGCCAATCTTCTCGCGAATCTGGTTGATGAAAATGAAGCAGGTGTTCGATTGCGCCACAATGGCTGTGAGTTTTCGCAAAGCCTGCGACATCAGACGCGCCTGAAGTCCGGGAAGCGAATCGCCCATCTCGCCATCAAGTTCAGCGCGGGGAACAAGTGCAGCCACGGAGTCGACCACAATCACATCAACTCCATTTGAACGAACCAGAGCTTCGGCAATTTCCAATGCCTGCTCTCCGGAATCCGGTTGCGAGATTAAGAGGTGGTCGATTTGCACGCCCAGTTTACCGGCATAGTCGGCATCCATCGCGTGTTCCGCGTCGATGTAAGCAGCTACACCGCCTGCTTTTTGGGCCTCGGCCACGATGTGCAGCGCGAGGGTGGTTTTACCGGAGCTCTCCGGACCATAAATCTCGATGATCCGGCCGCGCGGTACGCCGCCAATCCCGACAGCAATATCCAGACTTAACGAGGTGGTGGAAATTGCGGGAATATCAGAAACCTCACGTTCACCCAATCGCATGATTGAGCCTTTGCCAAACTTCTTTTCAATGTTTGCGAGCGCGGCCTCGACAGCTTTGCCGCGGTCACTTAAACGGTCTTCCATGGCATACATTCTCTTTCTCCGCTCCTTTTCTCACCTGTGGACGACTTCCCGGCCTTACTGACCGCGGAGCATAACACACCTAAAGCGAGAATGGAACAGTGTTTCATCGTTGCAACAACCTTTTTTTTGGAGGGTGAGGAATCAAGATTCAACTGCGCGCTCCGGCAGCCCTCTCTGCGCTTGTCCGTCGTGAGGCGCGCGCAATCTTGTAAAACTGAACCAACTTTCTCTCTAATCCTGAGCCTGTAATAGTTCGCTTACTGTCAGTCCAGTACGTCGCTCGACCTGTTCGTACAACGAAGCAATACCTCCCGCAGCTTCATCTTTAGAAACTCGTTCAATACGCCACATGGGGAAGAACAAGTCCGTTAGGCCGATGAAAGGTTCCTTGTGCAGAACTGCTGCGACCCAGTCGTCAAAAGCATTCAAGTCGAGGCCGCGCAAGAATACCCCAGCGGTACTGATCTCGTCGAGCACTCCCCAGTATTTTTCTTTGGGAGTGTGCAGCACTACTACGATGGGATCAGCCCGCTGGATGCCGCTCTTCATTGCTTCACTTGTTGCTTACCTCGTGCCGAGATACTTATCAAACCATTCAAGATTAGTTTGACTGGCTTTCAGCACCATCTTCGGTTCATTCGGTCCGTGCGGCATGCGCGGCAGGACGATCATGCGCGTCGGGACATTAAGCACTTTGAGCGCGTTATAGAATTCGTAACCCTGCGAAATCGGCACACGTTCATCCGCTTCACCGTGCTGAACGAGGGTTGGAGTCGACACTCCTTTCATATTGAACATCGCCGAATGAGAGCGATATACGTCAAGATTTTCCCACGGCTGACCGCCAAAATAGTCCGGAATGAAACTGGGAATATCGGCGGTGCCGATGAAACTCATCAAGTTAGTCACGCCCGCCCCGACAGATGCCGCTTTGAATCGTTTCGTTTGGGTAACGATCCATGACGTCATAAATCCGCCGTAGCTCCAACCCATCACACCGAGCCGCTCAGGATCAGCAACCCCCATCTGGATGACGTGATCGACGCCGGTCATTAAATCCTGATAATCGCCGCCGCCCCAATCCTTAATGTTGCCGTAACGAAACTTCTGACCATAGCCTGATGAACCGCGCGGATTGACGCGCAGGATGGCATAACCACGAGAAGAAAAGGCCGCGAGGGGATAGACCGAGCGGCTGCCCGCGAGGAAGGATTGCGTAAAGACGCCGGCAGGTCCTCCGTGAATCACGAGCAGTAAAGGAACTCGTTTGCCACTTTGGTAACCAACCGGATAAGTCAATAAACCCTCGACCGCCAGACCATCCGAGCTTTTCCAGGTAAGGACCTCACTCTTGCCAAATGGAAGTTTGGGCAAATCGTCATTAGCCCGGCTTACTCGCGCCGGAGCAAAGTTTTGGATCGCACTGACGAAAGCTTCCGGAGCCGTGTTTGAATTCTGCATGGTGAAGCCAAACATGGTGCGACTGGAGTTTAGGGTCAGTCCTCCAATCACGTTATCGCCCTTGTTCAGTTCGGTAATAGCATTCGAGCCCACATCGATCGAATAAAGTCGCGTCACGGTGCCGCGGGTTTCGCTGAAATAAATATTCTTGCCGTCCGCCGACCAATCGATGACGTTGGGTTGACCATCATGAGTTTCCGCCAGTAGTTTTACCGCTCCGCCGCCAGCCGGAATCAAGGCAACGCGACGGTAGCCAGCCCAACGGGGCGGGTCATCTGAAACCAAGAAACCAATCCACTTACCATCGGGTGAAAACACGGCATTCGATTCGGCCGCAGTGGTGGCGGCCAAAGGCTTCGGCTCTCCGCCGGAAACGCTTATCGCCATCAAATCCGCAGTGGGCCAATAATCAACTTTCGGCGCCTTGGTCCGGCTAAAAACAATTGTTTGCCCGTCGGGCGACCAGTCGAAATCAGAATCGACATTGTAGTCACCCGTTAACTTGCGAGGTTCGCGTTTGCCGTTTGCGTCAGCCAATAAATTCATCACATAAAGACGATTCATCTTTACGTTCTCATCGATCCAACGCGAGTCGTCTTTTCCCTTGGCGCCTTTCTCTTCGTCATCGGTTTGAGCGTCTCGCATCAGAAACGCGATTTGCCGCCCATCCGGCGACCAGGCGAAATTGCCTACGCCGGATTTAACATCAGTTACCTGCTCCGCCTCGCCACCAACCAAACGCAGCACGTAAAGATTGCTTTTGCCACTCCGGCTGGATGTAAAAGCGATGTGGCGGCCGTCTGGAGACCACTGCGGGTTATCAGATGATTTCTCGGCAAACGTCAATTGCAGAGGATCGCTGCCGTCGGTGTTCGCCGTCCAAATCTGCGAAACGAACTCACTCTTATCAGAGCTCATGACCGCCTTGTTGATCGTGTAAACAACTTTTCGGCCATCGGGCGAGACACGGACTGAGCCGACGTTTTTTACTTTCATTGCCAACTCGGGCGTCCAACCGGATCCGCTATCCTGACTAAAAGCAGTCGCCGGAAATGCCGTAAACAACAATAGCGTGATTGATAACCATGCCAATCGGGGGCTCCTCATTTCAGATCTCCTTCGTGAAGAATTGGGTCATCGGGTCATTGGATCATCGGGCCATTAATCAATTAATCATCGGAACATTGAATCATTAAATCATCGAGTCATAAGTCATTAGGTCACTGAAACAATGGTCCGATGATTCAATGATTCAATGGTCCGAGATCCGATGATTCAATTACTAAAACAGGTTTTCCTGGACCAAAGGCGCAACAGCCACGCGATTGCGGCCCTCATTCTTGGCGACGTAAAGGGCCTGGTCGCTTGCCGCGTAGAGAGCGCGCTCTGTAGTGGCATGTGCCGGACATGCCGCCACGCCAATGCTGACAGTAAAGTTTCCAACTTCGGGAATAGTCTGCTCAGCAAGAATACCGCGCAGACGTTCTGCGGCGGCCGCAGCCTTCTCGCCATCGATACTCGCCAACAACAAGGCAAACTCTTCGCCGCCAAGGCGCGCTGCCGTGTCGTTGTCGCGCAAGACTTTTGTCAACACAGTGGCGATTTGCCGGATCACCGAGTCACCAGTTGGATGACCAAAACGATCATTGATCGCTTTCATGTGATCGATATCGAGCAAAAGCAGTGCGCACGGTACACCGTATCGCCGCCACCTTTCAACCTCGCGATTTAATGCCACGCGAAAGCGTCTTCTGTTCGCGAGTCCGGTTAAATGGTCGAGGTCAGCTTCCGACCTGAGCCGCTCCATTGTTTGTCGCAACGACAAGAGCTGATTTACGCGCAGAGTCAGTGAATCAAGCTCGGCTGGAAGTTGAAAATAATCGAAGGCTCCGATAGTAAGCGCCGCCTGACGCAGCTGCGGCGTTAATGCATCGCTTCCAAACAAGAGGAGCGGGACGCCTTCATCCGTCTGGTTCAGCATCCGTACCAACTCAATCGTTGAGAGCCCTTTGGATCTTGTGCTCGCTAATACGAGATGAGGACGCGCTCGGCGTAGCGACACCAAAGCTGCCGGGCCTGCAGCGACATCGACTATTTCATAACCGTCAGATTCCAACGCCTTGCGCCATAGAATTTTCGTCTCGTCGGTGATGATTAAGACTCTGCCGCGCTCCCGCGAACCGGCACCGGCGGTCTGGGCTTTCCGCGGAATAGGTTTCATTTCAGTCCTGGGATTCGTGAGGAACCCACTTCCTTGTTTTCAAGCTGGGGGTGTCCAAGGATAACCCGTGGCTATCCTAGGTAGTCAACGTTTAACAGTACGAGATTTGAAAAGCGAAATTCGCTGATATATTTGCGTGGTCACTAGGCAGAAGTCAGCAGTCAGAAGTCAGTTGTTGGTGGTCAATTTGTTATTGGGTCACTGTCACTGGTCAGTAGTAGTAGAGCTCTGACTTCTGACTCCTGACTCCTGACTCCTGACTCCTGACTCCTGTCTCCTGACTCCTGTTACTTCTTCTTCTCTGCTTCACTGAGAAGGTTTGCCAGGTCGGATTGATTATTTTTTGTTGCCCAGGCAGAAGCAGTCACACCATCCTCGTCTTTAAGACGAGGATTGGCCCCGCGCGCCAATAGAAGTGCCGCGATTTCGTGATGGCCAAAAGCTGCCGCCCACATCAGCGGTGTGCCTCCAACCTTATTTTGCATATTTGGATTTGCTGATTTATCAAGCAACATTTGCACAATCTTGAGGCTACCGCTCTGGCAGGCGCGATGAAGTGCCGTGTCACCCTCAGCATCCTGCAAATTTACGTTCGCTCCTCGATCAAGCAGCTGCGCAACTTCTGGTTCTCTTTCCCGAGCGGCGTAAATCATCAGCGCGCTAGTTCCATCGCCGCGCTGCGTGTTGAGGTCGAAATTTGGTTTCGCGAGCAGAAGCGCTGATATTTCTTCGTGCTTATTTTCGAGAGCGCGGATTAGGGCGTTGGCGCCATTCGCCGCTTTCGCATTGATATCCGCGCCACCATCTATCAGCGTCTTCACAATGACCATATCGCCCCGGGTTGCCGCCGCAATCAAGGCTGTCTCTCCCCGAATTTCATCTTTCACATTAGGATTTATGCCCGCTGCCAGAAACGCGTTTACTGCCATCACGTCTTGCCTGACAGCCGCAGTCAGGAATGACTTGTCGTCAAACTGGTATCCGCGCAGTTTGAGAAATTGTTTGGCGCCTTCCGGGGTGGTGGTGTTCGTAGTCTCCGCGCAGTTGCTGAAACACAGCAGCGCAAAGATCAAAAATATGGCAGGGGAAATCCTGCGCTTATCAATTGAACTTTTACGGCGCCGCGGCTGCGGGACACGCAGCAACCACGGCGCGATTGATGCGGACAGGTTTTTCGGGCTTGTCACCGTCTTTTGGCGCTGCGTTAATAGCATCTGCCACCTCCATTCCTTTCCGCACTTTCCCAAACGCTGCAAACTTTCCGTTAAGGTGTTGGCCTTCGCCAACGAGTATGAAGAAGTGAGTAGTGGCACTATTTGGTTCCTCGCCGCGCGCCATCGAAACAATGCCACGAACATGTTTCACGAGGCTGGGTTCGTCGGGCAGTTTTCGTGACGCGCGCTTGGATAGCTCGACGCCCCACTTTTCCCCCGTGGAAAGATTTCCTCCCTGAATCACGAAATCTTTGACGACGCGGCTGAATGTGGTGGTGTCGAGGGAACCAGTCGCCGCGAGGTTGAGAAAGTTGCGCACGCTTTCGGGCGCTATTTCCGGCGTGAACTCGATCTCAATCGCACCCGCCTCGGTTTCTAGGGTCACGCACTGATCGCGCATCTTCTCAACTGAAGCGGCGTCGAATGGATCGGACGGCAGGGTGGGTGCTTCAGGCGGTCGCGCGTTTGCTTTTTTTAATGTTTCGACAGAGCCGGCTGGCTTTGCCGGGGGTGTGGACGCGGGCACTTGCTCTTGAGCTTTCACTGGCACAAGCGCCAGGAAACAGATTGTTATTAGTAGAAGAGTGCGCATTTTCTTTTGGTCAGTGGGCAGGAGTCAGAAGTCAGTAGAGACAGTTTCGAGTTCCGAGTTTCGTGTTTGGAGTTCGTTCGATTGTATGTAGCAAGAACAATTTAACCCGCTTGTAAACTCGGAACTATGAACTGGAAACTCGAAACTGGCTCCGCGTCTCCTGACACCCTTCAAATCAACCGGTTCGCTGCCAGCCAATGTCCGCCATCAACGACGAGTACTGTCCCGTTGATGTAACCGGCGGCGTCAGAACAAAGAAAGACCGCAGCCCTCTCAATGTCGGCTATTTCGCCAAACCGTCCTAACGGGATTCGCTGACGCAGCTTCTCTTTTATCGGTTCGGGTACCAGACGCTTCATCCCTTCGGTGTCGCCGATCGGTCCGGGTGCGATAGCGTTGACCCGAATGCCATACCGTCCCCATTCCACTGCAAGATTTCTTGTGAGGGCGTCCACACCTGCTTTCGCCGCTGAGACGTGCAGCTGCATCGGCGTTCCCAGGTAATGAAGCGTGGCGCTGATATTCAAAATCTGGCCGCGATTCTTTTTCAGCTCAGCAAATGCGGCGCGACACACGTTGAACGTGCCCTTAAGATCGATGTCGACGACGGTACCGAATCCATTTGGCGAAAGCTCTTCCGCCGCACACAAGAAGTTTCCCGCAGCGCCATTAACCACGATATCGAGCTTGCCGAAGCGATCGATGGTCGTGGCGATCGCGGCGGCAACAGCGTCCGGTTCGCGCACGTCCGCCGCCAGGGCAATTGCCTCACCTCCATTCGCATTGATTGCGTCAGCCGCGGGCTGTAGGTGTTCTAACTTGCGACTCACAAGTGCCACGCGGGCACCTGCTTCTGCCAGCGCCCGGGCGACGCCTCCGGTGATTCCCGTTCCGCCGCCAGTGATGAGGGCTACGCGCCCGTCCAGTATTTTGTCGGCAAAGATTTTTGTCGTCATCGTTTATTAATTCTCTTTTGGTAGAATTGCACTCTCTCGTTTTAATAACGCGATCAGATCATCAACGTGACGCTTCTCCGTTAGAAAGCTGTTGATGTTAACTCGCAACGCGCGCCGGCCATGCAATACGGTCGTGGTGATCCAAGCTTCGCCACTCTTTTCGATCAACTGTTGCAGGCGCTGCTGCAAGCGATCCTGAGAAGCTCCGTCCCATTCGCTCGCGCCTTTTGGCAGAAACTTGAAGCAACAAACTGCAGTTTCTACTTCTCCAAGCCGCTCAAAATCCGGTAAACCGTCTATCTGGCCAGCTAAGTACTCGGTTAACGCAATTTGCTTTTCCAGGAGCTGTGCGTAACCGCTTCGCCCGAGAAACTTCCAGGCCATCCAAAGCTTGAGCGAGTTAAATCGCCGCGTGCCCATCTGTCCATAGCGAAAGAAATCGTATTCCACATCGGCCCCACCGCGATCTTCGCTGAGGTATTCGGGGCTGATATCGAAAGCGTCTCGCAGCACGCGCCCGCCTGCCCGAACCAGCACGGCGCCGCAAGCGAAGGGCACGAACATCCACTTGTGCGGATCGAACGTAACAGAATCAGCCTGTTCAATCCCTCGAAGCTTGATCTGATGGGTTGCAGAGAATGCGAGGACGCCACCATAAGCCGCATCAACGTGAAACCAGCACTTCTGCTCACGCGCGATTGCGGCTAAATCCGGCAAAGGATCAACTACTCCCGTCGAGGTTGTGCCGGCAACACCGACTATGCAGCACGGCGTTAATCCGGCCATTCGATCGTTTTCAATCTCGGCGCGCAGCAAGTCCGTGCGAATGTGAAAACGTTCGTCGGTAGGAATCTTACGCAGTAGCTCGCGGCCGATTCCTAAAATGTCCGCACTCTTCTCAAGTGAATAATGACATTGTTCAGAAGCGTAGATCACAAGGTCGGACGGAACCTGACGCACGCCTCGATGAATTATCGACGCACTGACCGCGTCGCGAGCGCATTTTAAGGCAATCAGATTTGCTTCGGACCCGCCGCTGGCTAAAGTCCCAAAACTTTCATTCCCATAACCGATCAGTTCGCACAGCCAGCGCATCACTCGCGCTTCAATCATTGCGGAGGTCGGTCCATTCCGCCAGGCCCCGGCGTTCTGGTTTAAAGCCGCCGCCAATGCGTCCGCCCAAACTCCGATCGGCAAGGGCGTGGGATTGAACTGTCCGAAGTAGCGCGGGCTGGGAACGGTCATGGCATGCGGCGCGATATCATTTCTGAATCGCGTCAGGATTTCTTCATAGCCAATGCCCTTTTCCGGAAGCGGCTCCGCAAACAACTTGTGCAAATCCTCCGGCGTGGCCTCAGACGCTACGCGGCGCGTCTCAAGACTCCCGGCAAAGTCAGCGATGATGCTGGTGACAGCGCGGCCCAGTAGTTCGTGTTGCGCGACGAAATCTTCCCACATAATTTGTTGCGCTATCATATCTCACGGCATCGCTATGGAAATCAACCAGCCCCAAATTAACTTGCCTGCGAAACAGGTTGCGGAGTTCGCTGCCGCGTTGCAGGCAAACGCGCCCGACTACGACGTTGGGGTTTCAGAGGAAGCGCTTCAGCGACTCACTGCCTACTACCAGATCATCAACACCTGGAATCCACGTTTGCATCTGGTGGCCCCGTGTTCCGCGGCAGAGTTTGCTCGACGTCACATCCTTGAATCGCTGCTGCTGTTAAGACATTTGCCGACTGGGGCCAGAATCGTCGACATTGGTTCAGGTGCCGGCCTGCCGACCATTCCTTGCTTGATTACTCGGGAGGATCTTTCCGCGGTGCTGATTGAGTCAGCTAAGCGGAAAGCAATTTTTTTGCGGGAAGCCCTGGCGCTTGTGGGAAAAACCGGTGTGACCGAGGTGATTGCTCAACGATTTCAAGACCTCGCACCATCTGCTGCTCAATTCGTCACCGCACGCGCCGTCGAGCGTTTTGCGCAGATTCTGCCGCGCCTCATTGACTGGGCGCCTCGTCCGAGCACGTTGTTGTTGTTTGGTGGATCAGAATTGACGGGGACGTTTAAAGCCCTGGGTTTAAGGTATGAGGAGATGCTTATTCCGAATTCCGAACGAAGATTTCTTTATATCATTCAACGCGACGAGTAATTTATCGGTTCTGGTGAACCTCCGTGGATCTTCTCAGCCCAATATTTTACGCGCATCTACGGGGGGCAAGCCAGCGCCTCACACCCGGCGGCAAAGCCGTGGCGAGCACTCGCATCACCGGATTGTGGGAACCATCACGTGCGACTGCGGGAGTTTGGAAGGAACGTAGACTTCAACCGTCGTCGCATAACCAGGATTACCCCAAACCACGACGGAAGCTGCGGGGGAACGCCTCGCCCGCCAGCCGTCGCGCTTGATTCGCCCTATTGTCGCTAAGCCTCTCCTCACTAAGCTCGCGCGGATATTTCTTTCAGGAAAACTCACCGCACCGTTTTCCCCAACCCGCCGCGCATCTTCGTGCGCTGAGCTTTCCAACAGGAAGTGCTGCCAATGTTCCGTAACGTTGACGTCGCGAACAACCGCGCCTTCTTCGTCAACTACTTTCAAGCTCCACTCAGGAACGATGGCAGTCTGGAAGGGATAGAAGAGCAGAAACAGGATAAATAAGATGAAGACGACGATGGCCGTTCGTGTGCTTCGTCCAGTCCCCAAAAGCCCAAGCGGAGTTTTCATGGAAGCAGGTAGGCTTTCGCTGGTTCCCTCTTTTCAGAGCGATTCCGCAATACGAATCTCGATGCGGGATTATCGATGTTTGATCGGAGTTGGCGCTGCACTGCCAACTCCTTTCTTGCGCAAGCTTAGCGAACGACGTCAATTCCAATCAGCTGCTGACCGGAAATCACAAAATCAGCGCGCGGCAATTCCATTTCATAAACTGGCGACAAAACTGTGGGGGTGTACCCGCCGGACGTTCGATCACTGTTTAGTGTCGCAACCACGGACGGAGGCAGATTGGGAAGTTCATCGGTACCGATCACCGCGCCCGGCGTGATGCGAAACAGTTTTACGTACAGGCGATCGCTCTTCTTCACTTTATTCATCGCCCTCACCAGCTGGCCGAGATCCTGAGGAACAAAAGCCTTAGCTGCCGAACCTTCCTGTAAGGCATTGCCGTCGCCCACAAAAACTAACAATTGGCCGGGCGTAGCATCTTCAGGAATTTGCACGGGAATTCGTTGCACAAATTGTTTCCCCGCCTCAGTTCTGACGTAGGCTTGAATCTCAATCTTTTCGCCGCGCCGAACCTCGGTGCGATCGAGCGCAATACGATCGAGGGTGGCCGCGTTTTTGGTGTCAGTCGAAGAGATGTCGAGTGTGACGCCATCGATCTGCACGTCATCGAAGCCGCTGTTCAAGAGCGCGCCCATCGGCGCGGCGACTGAGCCGGCGGCCATCATCGCAGAATTATTTGCGGAGAAGCGCCGGTCAACGCTGACGTCGTCCTGGCCGTTAATTTTGATTTGCCCCTTGATGCTGATCGTCGAGTCGCCGAGCACGCGTTCACTTGAAGTGATCGTGTTGAAGACGGTGATGTTCAGCAGGATAGGTGTCAGGAACGAATCATTGGCAATCTCGTAAGAGAAAGTTTCGATGCGGTCCCGACTTGTGTGGAGATTGATTTTCACCGGGATCATTTTCGGTGCACGCCCAAGTTGACCAAACACACCCGAGGCGCGGTCCTGTGAAATCGCTCCCATCATTTGTCCCGGCACTGAAAGCTTGAACGAGTTGTTAACGTTCGCAATCACCGTCACGACAGACGTTTCGGTGAGTGGCATATCGGCGGCGCCCAGGCTCAGGAAAGGATGACCAAAAGCGTAGATTCGATCGCCATCGCGAAATGTAACTGTGCCTGAGGCTGCGATGGAATAATCACCACGGACGAGCTGCACGCTGAGCGAAGTTCCCGGCGTAAGAGTTTTTTCCGTAGCTACGCCTAGTTCTGTAATCGCGGCCGAACCGCCAACTCCGGAGACTGGCAGTAAACCATTCGCCAACAACTGCGGAGCAAACAAGGCCAGCGTTTCCTGACTAATTCCACCAAAAACCATCGGCGTCGCGATAGGTACAATTTGTTGACCCATCAACGCCAGCAACGGCGAGCCTTCGGACACACTTGCCAACAACGGAGCACCCCTGACAGCGGGCTTCGGGTAACTAGGTTTCCACTCAGTGGCTGCAAGCTGCGCAAATGAAACTGAATGAGGCTCTCTAACTCTTTTCGTTTCGTTCGAACCCTTTTCGAAGAGATCGATCATCTGCTTGATCGGAGTAATCCCGGCGATCGGTTCTTTGGCAAAAGGAAAACTAAAAGCGATCGCGCCCACGAGCCGGCCATCAATATAAACGGGTGAGCCGGACATGCCCGCAAAGACTGCAGTCTTCTCGACATTGGCCCCAGTTAACTTGCCGATAATCGCCGATTGGCGCGGCGCGGGAAATCCTGGCAAGACTCCCAAGATCTCGACTCCAAACTCCTGGGGTTCTTTTCCTGAAAAGACCGTGTAAGCAATGCCCTTCATTCCCGGTTTCAGTTCTTCAAGCGGGAAAAAACGGGCATCGCGTGGGGCTGCGGCTGGTTGCGAGTTCGCGGTCGGGGCAATGGATGATTTCTGCGCCGCCGCCAGAACACAGAAAAGTGCGACACAAATCGCAATGTGGGAAGTGCGGATAACTCTTTTCATTAAAGCAAACCTCGTAAGTTGGGTCGGTGCCTGTGGGCCGCGGTTGACGGTTTCTTGGATGCGCATTAAAGCGCTTTGGGTCGCACTCGAATATAACTTTCGCTCAGTAGGGGGTCAAGCTTGCCGTTTACGTCGAGGAGCAGGTCGATTAACCTGCCAGCACCATGGATTCAGTAGCTGGTTTCATTCTAATTGGCGGGGCTGCGAGCCGGATGGGTAGGGACAAGTCGCAGCTCCTTATCGATCATGAGACCTTTGTGCAGCGGATCGCCCGCGAATTAGCCACAGTAACAGCGCAGGTCTCAGTGGTCGGAAGGGCCGGGCAAGATTATCCGGGTCTGGCAGTCGTGCACGACCTCCATCCCGATTGGGGAGCATTGGGCGGTGTCCACGGCGCACTCGCGGCTTGCACCGCGGAATGGGCATTGGTTGTCGCTTGTGATCTACCGCGCGTGAAAGCGTCGCTCTTTGATCGCTTGCTGACTCTACGTCAGGATTTTGATGCAGTGGCGCCCCTGCAGCCTGATGGCCGGCGCCAGCCTCTCTGTGCTCTCTATCGTGTGGCTGCCTGCCTTCAGCTGACAGCAGCATTGATTGAAAGTGGGGAACGAAAACCAGTGGCTCTGTTACAATCCGTTTCGACGCGCTGGGTGCAATTCGCCGAGCTCGCAGACTTGCCGGGCGCTGAGGGTTTCTTTGATAACATCAATACGCCCCAGGATTACCTTCGCCTCAGCCAGGAAAGCGGCACCGATTGACTGACGCGCTGGACATTGCCTCCAACGTTCCAATTCCTCCCACTCGCGACTATGGCCCGACGAAGACGCTTAGGTAAGAAGTTTTTTAAGTCGCTGCTACCTATTTTGCTTCTGCTGGTAGTGGCGCTCGGCGTGGCCCTCGGATTCATAGTTTACGGAGTCACGCGGCCGCCGCGCCGTCCCTATCTTGTTACTCCAGAAGCGTTCGCGGAATTCAGCGGGCCTGCCCTTAAAGTTTCTGACCAGACCTGGCGTAATCGCGACAACACCACGGCCCGAGGTTGGTTGCTAAAAGGAGGCGCAGGCGGACCAGCAGTGATTCTTGCGCATCGCTACGGCGTCGACCGTTCGTGGTTCTTCAACCTTGGAATAAAGATCAATGAGGCTACCGGCGCCACAATTCTGTGGCCCGATCTCCGTGGTCACGGGCTTAATCCCCCTGTTTCCTGGACCTCGTTTGGATCGCTTGAAGGCGAGGACATTCACGGCGCTCTCGATTACCTTCGTACTTTGAAAAGTCCGAACGGCCAGGTACTCGTGGGCGACAAAGTTGCCCTGTATGGAGTTGAGATGGGCGCTTACGCTTCGCTTAAGCCTGCTGCCAGCGATGCTGGGATTCGAGTTTTGGTGTTGGACTCGTTGCCGCGAGATCCGGGGGAAGTGTTACACGCTGCGGTGCGCAACGATTTGGAGATAGACAATGGCCCACTGCGCTTGCTCACGCGCGCTGCAGCCAAAGCGTACTTCCTGGGTCGATTTCAGAATATTCCTACTTGCGAGCTAGTAGGCGCACTGAAGGAACAAAAAGTCCTTTTGTTGTCAGGGCCCGACGCTGGGCATCTACGAAATTCAACGATAGATATCATCAAGTGTTTCCCAAACAAGGCTAACCTGGAAGTGAAGATTGATTTGCCGCTAACTGGTTTCAAGCTCCCTTCCGCAACCGGAGAGCAGGGCGAAGGCTACGATCGGGTGGTGATTGATTTCTTAGATCGCAACTTGCGCTGATCTTAAATTACTGTAGGGGCGGCACTCCGCGGCCGGCACTTTTGAAAAATGGGGGCCCACAGAGGGACGGCCCTACAGATTTCAATTGGTTAGCTAGCGCGAAGCCACGGCGAGAAGTACAAACCTACCGTTGTCACCAATCGGTTCAGCTCCCAATGTTTTCAACCTGAGTAACTGATCGTATTCCCGTGGCACAAGGATGAGGATTGGACCGCGCTTGTAGGCTTCGAGCATCACCTGTGCTGCGTTCTCAAAAACTACCGGTTCACCATCCACTCCATACACCAGGCGTCCCGAAGCGTAAAACTCGGCTGTCCGATCGATCTCTCCAAGACCATAGACTGGAGCGGCTCCGTAGCCCCGCTCATTTGCAGCGGCAACCAAATCTCGTACAGAGTCAGAAGCCGTCAGTGTCACCATCCCGCTATTAAGAACCAGTATGGGAAAAAGGAGGGCCGCGCAGACGACCGCCAAGGCGGCAAGCATTCTCTTTTCCGACAGCAGATTGATTAAGCCGGCGATTATCATGGGAGCGACAATAACTGCGGCGCCGCCCGCGGAAAGATAGCCTCCTCGTACAGAGATCACCGCCCCAGAGATCGCGATTATCGTTAGCAGCGCTCCTGTCGCTCGCATCGCCAAGTATCGCCCCGGTCCCTGAGACGTGAAGCGCGCCAGCTGCAGCCCCGCCAACAATGCGGTAGCCGGAAGCACCGGCAGGACGTATCCAGCGAGCTTTGAACTCGAGAAGGAAAATAGTGCGAGCGGCAGCAGCAACCAGGCGAGTGTGAAGACCCGCAACTTGTCTAACGGACTCGTTCCGCGCCACTTCCAAGATCTAACCCGAGCGAGCGCGTCGACAATCAAGACCGTCCAGGGCAACGTGAGGGGAATCAGGCACAGAAGATAAAAATAGACTGGTCCGGGATGTCGATACTTGTTTGAGAAGTAACGTGCGAAGTGGTGTTGCACAAAAAATTCGTCAATAAACGGCCAGCCATGTCGCGCGATTACCGGTCCATACCAAATGGCCGCCACGGCGCAAGCCAGCGGTATACCCCAGATCAGCGAGCGCAGGAACCAGCGCGAAAGATACGCGCGGCGCATCAGCTGATACATCGCGATAACGCCAAAAGGAATCACGATGCCGATCAGACCTTTCGCCAGCAGAGACAAGCCAACGAATACGTAGAATCCCACCAGCAAACGGCGCCTGCGACTTTCCTCGACTTCGAGTTCGTGAACAAAGAAAAAACTCAACGCCCAGGTAATCGTCATCGTCACGATGATGTCGAAGCTGGCAGCGCGCGAAAAAACCATGATGCCCAGCATCGAGGCAGTAACGAGAGCGCTCCAGGGCCCAGCAACGCCTAACTCGCCTTCATTACTTAATCTGGCAACACTGCGACCGACCCAAAACACAGCCAGCACTGTTAGCAAACCACAAAGCGCCGGCCCTATTCGCGCGGCAGTTTCCGAAATGCCGAAGAGGCCGAAAGCGGCCATCATGATCCAGTAAAGCAATGCGGGTTTTTCAAACCAGGTGTGACCACCGAGCGTAGGAGTGATCAAGTCAGCACGCTGATCCATCTCGCGCGCCACCTGGGCGTAACGCGGTTCATCTGGCCCGACTAGCGGAATCAGATTAAGTCCGTAGCAATAGGAGGCGATAACAGCAAGGAAAAGTAAAAGCCAGACGCGCTTGGCAAGGGTTGGAAGTTGCAAGTATAGTGGCTCCGCCGATCAGTAGGCAGGGGCAGACGGCAGAAAGCAGTTAAATCAGACCGTTAGTTGAGCTACTGTCCACGCCGCACCTAACCTAGAGCAAAAAGAGAAAACAGTAAAATCGTGCCCTTGCGAACCGCTGTAATCGGAGTCGGCCACTTAGGCCGACAACATGCGCGCCTCCACGCGACTCTCGCAAGCGAGGGTTTGTCCCAGTTTGTTTTCGCCTGCGATCAAAATGTGGAAACAGCTCGTGCAATCGCCGAGGAACGAAATGTTGACTGGAACACCGACTGGCGTGAGCTGCTCGGAGAGGTAGACGCAGTCAGCTTGGCTGTCCCGACGGTATCGCATTGCGAAATCGCCTGTGGCTTGCTGGAAAACGGCATTCACGTTTTAGTTGAGAAGCCAATTGCGCGCACGCTTGCAGAAGCGGATCAAATGATTGCCGCAGCCGAAAAAGGACACGCGCTGCTACAAGTCGGGCATCTCGAACGTTTCAATCCCGCGCTAATAGCTTTACGACCTTACGTTCGTAATCCTGTCTACTTCGAAATCCATCGTGTTGGAGAATTCACCGCTCGCTCGCTCGACATTGATGTAGTTTTGGACTTGATGATTCACGATCTGGATATCGTGCAGTGGCTGGTTGGGGAAGAGGTGGCAGTGACAGAACTCCACGCCGTCGGGATCCCAATTCTCACAAACAAAGTCGATGCGGCTAACGCAAGGCTCGAGTTTTCGTCGGGCGCGGTCGCGAACATCACGGCATCACGTGTCGGCACCGAAAGGATTCGCAAGATGCGTTTTTTTCAACCGCACGACTATGTTGCCGTTGACTACACAACGAAGCGCGCTTCAATTAGCGGTCTCGCGCCGCCAACTGCCGACGGTCTTTGGCCTGGAGTTCACGTGCGAAATCTTGACGTGCTTGACGTGGAGCCTCTGCGGACGGAGATTGCGGAGTTTTTCACGGCGGCCAAAGACGGATCGCCGTCTCCTGTGTCTGGACTTGAAGGTCGTAATGCCCTTTCGCTCGCACTACGAGTGCTGGAGCGCATTCACGAACACGGTAGCCGCACCAATCTGGGAGCTCTTCGACCTACGAGTGCAGCAATGTCCTGAATCTAAATCCGAGAAGGTTTGGCGGTTGAAAACACGAAAAGGCGTTACCGCCCACAACGGTAACGCCTCTTTCTTAATTGCAGGTGCAGACGTCCTAAAAAATTAGCGGTCTTTCAGTTTAGGCCAGCGCCCCCTACTCACCCGCTACTCAATTGCTCCACCAGAACCACTAACTCCTTTAAGAGGACAGAGCGGAGAGGATGAATAACTAACCTAGCGCACCAGTTCAGGTAATAGAGCGAGAGGGCGGCCTCCCGACCCAGTAGGGAGGTCACGCCCTCTAACTCAATAACGCGCTTTTGATTCCTATCCGTAAAGCAGCACTCAATTACGCGCTTTGAGTTTTCGTCGGGCCGCACCCGCGACGCCAATCAGTCCCGTTCCTAGCAATAACATGCTCGTGGGCTCGGGAATGGGATTACCTGGACGACCAACGTCGCTCCCTCCACTGTTTCCCGCTAGAGGAACATTCTGGAACCTGACAAAAATCGCATTACAGATCTGTGCTTCCGTCATTCCTGCAAAGCCTGCACCTGTAACTGTGAACGTTGCGCTCTCCCCCGGTAGCAAGCCATCATTTACCGAGCCGGAGTTAAAGTTGCCAGAATTACCGGTAAGAAACCCGAAGTCCAATACCGCCGAGTTGAAGCCATGCGGTACGTTACCCAGGTCGGCGTCCGAAAAAACAAAAACGGACGAGCCCGCCGGTACTGCCCCGGTTTGACTCCCGTTAAAGCCATTCAGTCCCGACGGACTGGCATTTCCAATGGGCGACAGATCAAAGCCAATCCCGGTGATCGTCGAAGTTGAGCCGGGCGTGGTAATTGCGGACGTGTTTGTAATGGTGAATGTCAGCGTGTTTGTTTGCGCATTGAATGAGCAAACGACAGTGGCTGTGGAAAACTGGCCGCTGTCAACACCAACGATCTGAATCGTGTCTGCCTTGGCTGTTGCCGCACTCAACAGAAT